>JAZKDW010000077.1:0-17426 GCA_040387375.1 Pseudomonadota bacterium | reverse complement strand
AAAAAACGCGAGGAAGCGTTCCAGGAAGAGTAACAGGCGCGCGGAATGTGATGAATCGGATTGGGACTGCGTCCCGATCCGGCAGAGCCCTTGATTGGTTTTCAAGGGCTTTTTTTATGGAGCGCTGGTTAAAATGACGAACCCTTCTCCTTCAGGAATTCGGCTTCTTCCGGTGTGGAGGCGCGCCCCAGTATCTTGTTACGATGCGGGAAACGCCCGAATCGCTCGATGATTTTTTGGTGGCGCAGTGCGAAATCCAGGAAACCTGCGAATACCGGCTTTTGATCCGGGCTGGCGTTTTCCACCAGTTCTTCGCACAACGATACCGACAAGTTCTGATCTTCCCGCGATTCCGAATGCTCGAGCGGCAGGTAAAAAAACAGGCGCTCGATCGGCCGTAGCGCCAGATGCACATTCTTTGCCAGGCCTTCCCTGGCCCAGGCGAGCGCCAGCGGGTCAAACGCGAATGACTGTGGCGAGTCGCGGTAGCTATTCCTGGGGAACTGATCGGTGAGCAGTATCAGAGCAAGGCGGCCGGTTGGTGTCGCCAGCCAGTCGTCCAGCGTGTGCTGCGCCGCCCGCATCATGCAGGGCTCGAACCGTTGCCGGATCAGCCGGTCTGTTTCCGGATGTTTTTTCCACCAGAGCGCGGACTGCTGATCCGCCGTGACCTTGTCGTCGCTGCTGCGGCCAAACCAGAATTCCCTGATGGTCTCCGGGCTTTCCATTGTTTATACTTTCGCTAACCTGTCTCAGGCCGGGGGAGTAGGCCGGGGAGTCCGCTGGGCGTCAATTTTTTCCACCGCTTTTTCCAGCACATCGATACGCTCCAGCCGAATTCTGCCGCTGATCGTGTTAACGGCGGGCATGAGCGGTTCCACCGCTGCGGCCTCGGCTTCGCGTTTCATTTTTGCGATTTTCAATTTCAGCTTCTTTACACGACGTTGCTCAATCCAGCGCCTGAACCAATTCATTTCCTGCCCCTTGAACCTTCCATGCTATTTTGTTGCTCTAAAGTATCAAATTTAACGCACCTGCAGGGGGTAGTAAAGCACTTTCAATCCCGCGCAGCCTTCGATTCAGTCAGCATCATTTATGTCTGCAGGCGTACACAAGGATGGCGAACAGTGTCAGGCACCAGACGATCAGCGCGCCGGAAGGCAAATCGAAAACCATGGACAGCAATAATCCGCTGGCATAACCGCCGATGCCGACCACGCCGGCCAGCGGCAAGCGCAGTTTGTCCTCATATTGGCGTACCGCGAGCGCTGGCACGATCAGGCTGGCGAACACCAGATAGACACCCACCAGTTGCACCGACGCCGTGACGGCCAGTGAGAAGATCAGATAAAACCCCAGCCGGCTCAAGCGCTCCCTGAAAATCAATAAGGCCGCGCCGACCAGGGCAGTCACGATCGCTGGTGCAATCAGTTGTGCGTAGCTCACCCACAAAATCTGGCCTGCAAGCAGGTCGCGCAGATGTTCGCCGCCGTGCGGATTATGCGCCAGCAGCAGCACGCCGCCAGTGGCAGCAAGAACGAACAGCACGCCGATCTGCGCTTCCTGCACATCGGGCCAGCGTTTTTCGGTCCAGGTCAGCAGAATGGCGCCCAGCAGCGCCGCGCTGCCGGCGGCGATCTGCACTGCCCAGCCCTGCGGTTCAAGGCCGGCCGCACTGGCGCCGATTACCCCGAGCGCGGCGATCTGGGCAATCGCCAGGTCGATGAACACAATGCCGCGCCTGAGCACCTGCGCGCCCAGCGGTATGTGTGTCATCAGCACCAGGATCCCCGCCAGCAGGGCGGGCAAGACAATCGCCAGGTCGACGGATGCCGTAGTCATTTGGCTGCATCCAGCAAACGCTGGATGCTGTCATCGAACAGGCCGAACAGATCCTTCGCCTGGTCGCTGCCGCCGACCGTGAAAGGCATCACGACCGCCGGAATACGCGCACGTTCAGAGAACCATTGCGCAGGCCGACCATCCTGATACGCGGCGCGCAATACCATTTTTGGCGCCTGCCCCTGCAGGCTGTTGAGGAGCGCCGACAAATGTGCAACGCTCGGTTCGACGCCCGGTTTCGGTTCCAGCGTGCCGATGCTGCGCATGCCCAGCCAGTTCAGCAGATAAGCCATGTTCTTGTGCTGTTCGACGACGGCCAGACCTTTCAGCGGCGCCGCCCGCCGGCTCCACTCCAGCATCGCGGCATTCCATTTCGCCGAAAAATCCTTGTGGCGCGACTGGTAGACCGTGGTGTTGCCCGGATCGATTTCAGCCAGCCGTTTCGCCAGCGCGTCGGCGACCCGCAGGATATTACGCGGGTCCTGCTGGATATGCGGATTGCCGCCGGCATGCACATCACCATCGGCGCGGTCCACACGTGTGGGAATCTCCAGCCGCGGCACGACATGACCAGCCTCGAAATAACCGGGTTTTCCCGCTGCGATTTTCGGATTGCCGGATTGCTGGACAAGAATCGGCAGCCAGCCCGCTTCCAGTTCGAGGCCGGTGCACACCAGCAGATCGGCATTGCGGGCGCGGGCAATCAGCCTTGGCCGCGCTTCAATGCGGTGCGGATCCTGCAGGGCCGTGGTCGCGCTCGCCACGTTCACCTTGTCGCCGCCGAGTTCCGCCGTCAAGGCCGCCCATTCCGGCTCGCAGGCAAGCACATTGAGGGCGGCGAAAGAAGGCAGGGACAACAGCAGCAGCGACGCTGCGATGAATGATTTTTTCATATGCATCCTTTAGAAAGAATGGGCGCCATGCGCACCCAGGCTCATGATGTACTGCAGCAGGATCTGGTTATCGGCCGCCGCGTCGGGACGCGATTTTTCCCGCGCCAGCTGCAGCCGGAAACGGCTGAATTCCGATGGCGAATAATCGAACATCAGCGAAGTGCGATGCGGATTGTAGGAAGCCAGTTGCCCAATCGTGGGGCGCGCCAGCGTGCCGTCACTGATGAGTCTGAATTCGGGTGTCCCCGAATTCAGCTTGTCGTAGCGCAGTCCGGTGCGCCATTTCGGCATGAACTGGTAAACACCTTGCAGGTACCAGCCTGATTGTGCCGTCCTGTAGCCGGCCGGCGCCGGTCCGATCGACTGTGAGGTCGTGTCGTAGGTGAGGTCTCCTTTTTCCTTGCGCCGGAAATATTCGCCCTGCAGCGTCAAGTTGGTCCGGGTGGCATTGCCGCCCGGCGACCACTTGTAGACGCCATCGACAATCAGCGTGTCTGAATTGCCGGTGAAGGAATTGGTGACGCCGGTGGCGACATCTTCGGCGGTCCGGTTGCTGGCCTTGGTCCTGAGGTAAGACACACCCGCGCGCCAGCTTGCGCTGTCGCCGATATCGTCACCGACATGCGCATACAGCGCGGTCGCATTCAGGCCGTTCTTGTTGCGGTCGGTGCCGGGGAAGGTCGCACCCTGGCCGGTTTCCAGCCCCAACTCGAGAAAACGTTCGGTCGGCGCCAGCCATTTCAGCTGCAGGCCATCGGGCTTGTACTGGCCGCCGAAGAAGGTTTTATAGGCCAGCGGTGCATCGGCGAAATCCCAGGTGTGTGCATGCCGGTTATTGAGATAACCGATGGATGACAGAAAACGTCCGCCCTTCAGCGTCAGGCCATTGGACAGGCCCTGGGTACGGAAGTACGCTTCCTCGACGCTGACACTGTTGTCCGCGCCAAGCGCAAATGTCAGCTGGCCGGCCAGCAGCGGATCGATGCTGGCGCGCAGGGTCAGCTCCGATTCGCCGAGACTGAAACCGCGGCTGCCCGGACCGGCTTCCTCGCCGCCGGGAACAAATCCCTGCTGCCGGTATTGCTGTGGATCCTGCGACAGGTTGCTGTAGGTGCCGCCGAGAATCAGTGAAACCTCCGGATTAAATCTGCTGCCGGAAGCGCCGCCCACCGGCGCCGCCGGGCTGGCAGCCGCAGCCTGTGTTTGCGCCGTGCTGGCGGGTTTTGCTTCCGCTTCCTGCAGGCGCTTTTCGAGCGCCTGGATGCGTGTTTCGTAGTTTTCCTTCATTTGACGGATCTCGTCGCGGATGTGTGCGAGATCAGTTGCTGAAGCGCAAAGCGGCATGCCAAATGCGGCAGCCATCCCCGTCGCGATAACGGTTTTTTTAAGCATGGTTAACACCTTTACATTGAGAGCGATATCGAGCCTGCGACAGATCGCATGGACTCGTGAGGTGGTGATAAACAGCTAGAAGGAAGGCGGGGCGCGGGACTGAAAGGCGGTGAAGCTTGTTGCGGTCAGCAAAACCGGCGGCTGTCTGGCAAACACGGTGTCATGCCCGGCCATGCCCAGCTGCAGGGTGCACTGGCTGGTGAGCCCGGCCCCGACCTGCGCATGCGCCAGGTAGTGGTCGCAGGTTTTTTCGGCCGGCAACTGCTTGTTATCGGTGGTTCGCTGGGTGGTTTCCGCCAAATGAGAGAAGGCATGCGCCAACACCACTTGCTGCGAAAAGAGCAGCAATAGCGCCAGCAGGACATGGACGATGGGTTGGCGGCTTCTCACGGAAATGGGGGGATGATTCTCGATGGCTAATTTGAATGCGGGCCCATAGCATAGTCGTTTGCCATCGGTTAGGCAATCCGGAATGCTGTGAATTATCAACGCGGCACGTTTGCAACTGGTCAAAATTAATCCAGCCGCAATTCAGCGGAAGCGTTCATCATGATGACTGCCTTGTCCAGACAGGGAATGTCAGCAGGATACGCACATCAATCAGGACCCGTGAAGGAGAGACCGTGTTGAGATTTTTGATTGTAAGCATCCTGCTGTCGATGAGCCTGTCCGCCCGCGCTGCCTCCATTGGGGATTTTTTCGGCGCTTTAACCAGCAGGGCGGACGTACACGAACGTGGCGGCAGCATGGATGAGACGCTGGAGCGCCTCAGCGTTGACATGAACCGGCGAACCCCGGTGATGGTGGATCAGGAGACGCGCCTCGACAAGATCACGGCGGAACCCGGCCTGCAACTCAAATATCATTACACGCTGCTGACCGTGCAGGGCAGCGACGTCAGCACCAGCGACTTCCATAAACTGCTCGCGCCGCGCCTGAAGAACCAGTTGTGCGGCAGCGATGTGGAAAAATTCCTCAGGCAGGGTGTCACCGTCTCGTATTTCTACCGGAGTCTGGACGGGCGCGCGTTAGGCGGCGCGCAGTTCGGGCCGGACTCCTGTCCTTCCAAAACGGGATGAAGATCGGGCGCTTGTTTTTCCAGGCCTGAATATTTCTATATTGTTATGTGCGCTGGCCGACAGATGGCGTCGGGGAATGCGGGTAGCCTGACGGAATCTTAATCCGCAGACAACTCCTGGTGACGCCATGCACAAGATTCTTTTAACAATAATTTTCCTGGGCAGCGCCCTGATGGCTTGTTCTGCCCATGATGTGCCGTTGCGCAGCAGTGGAGACAATTTGTCAGCTTATGTCGAACACTTTGATGAACAAGCCAGTTTCCTGAAGTCGCTAGGGACGTTTTGTCCGCCGGGACAGGCAATGAAAGGCCGTTGCTGACACCGGGACTAAGAGCCTATCTTATTCGGGTGGCAGGTTGAGGTTGTTCCGCATGGCGATTCTCGCCGAATTCAGATCCTTGCCCAACGCGGCAATGTCGATTTCAGACAGCAAGACCTTTGGGAACATTGCCGATTCTTCTTCCTGGACGTGATGTTCGACCTGCTCGGACAAGACCGATATTCTGGCATCGAAAATCTCGTCGCCGGGCTCGATTTCGCCCAACTGCCTGATCAGTTCCTTTGCGCTGTCGTGTTCGACCGTGGCTTCGTTCATCAAATCGTCGTCGCCGATTTTTTCTCGCACGATCGGATAAAAAATCGCTTCCTCAAGCGCCATGTGGATCAGGATTTCGCCACATACTTTCTTCGCGATTTCAAATTTTTGCTCCGCACTGCCATCTTCCTTCAGCCGGTCATATTCATCGAACAGCGCCTGGACTTTGCGATGGTCAGCGGTAAGGAAGCCAATCGCATCGGGCGCGATTTCTGATGTCATCCCTGAATCCAGTGGCTGGTCCATATTGGTATCTCCTATTATCTGAAACAGTAATAAGGGACACTACCAAAAACCGCCCAGGCCGCGCTTGCGCTAACGCAAACAAGAGTCCGGATTCATGCTGCGGGCAGGGACCGGTTGTCAGGGATTTTCGTATTTCCGCAACTCTTCCAGCGTATTGATATTGCGGAATGCGGCTTCATCGTCAAAACGGACTTCGGTCACGGCCAGAGACGCATACCATGCGTCGATCTTGCGGCCGCCGTCCTGCAGGTATTGCGTCAGATGGGGCAGCAGGGCGCTCGTCATCAGGCAAAACACCGGATGCGGCTGGCGTGATTCACCCTCTCCCGTGACCGCCACGGCAAGGTCGGTCTGGTGCGTCTCGAGCGCGTTGCCCAGGCGCTCGACCAGGTCGAGCGGCAGGAAGGGGGAATCGCAGGGTGAGGTCACCAGATATTCGGTACCGCAGTGGATCAGGCCGGCATGCAAGCCGGCCAGCGGCCCGGCAAAACCTTGCAACTCGTCCGGCCACACCGGCACGCCGAAGGATTCATAGGGCGCGAGATTCTGGTTGGCATTGATCATGATGGCGCCGACCTGGGGTGACAGCCGCATCATCACATGCAATGCCATCGGCGCGCCGCGAAATGGCTGCAACCCCTTGTCGACGCCGCCCATGCGGGAGCCGCGGCCGCCGGCCAGGATCAGGCCGGTAATCTGATTGCTATCCATGATAGAAGTCCGTGTATGTGTGAGTGTAAAAAGTCATGTGCCGGCACATCAGCCGCTGGCGAGGCGCGTCGGTTCCCCGAAGGCTGCATCCAGCGACAACACCGTGCCCGTTTCCCCCGCATCATATCCCGGCAAGCCATCTACCACGTCGCGGAAGGATGCAGACTGCAGTATGAGCAGCACCTGCTGCATCAATGCGTCTTCCATCGATGCGATCGGCAGTGCCAGGAAATAGCGCTCGCGCAGCAGCGGAATGAATTCCAGTCCGAAGCGTTCGGCGGCGGTTTGCACACCGAGGCCGGCATCGGCCATGCCGCTGGCGATGAAGGCGGCCACCGCCGAATGGGTGAATTCCGCGTTTTCAAATCCGTTGATGTCGTGCACCGGCACCGACATGTCCGCCAGCATCAGCTCCAGTAACATGCGTGTGCCCGAGCCGGCCTGGCGATTGACAAAACGCACATCCCGCCGGCGCAAGTCAGCCAGGCCGCGGATGCCGAGCGGATTGCCTGCCGCCACGAACAATCCCTGGTTGCGCACGGCAAGATGGATCAGGTTATGTGTTTTCGGATCCAGCCACTGGCGGTAATGCGCGGCCGCGGAACGCTCGAACTCACCTAGCGGTACATGGAAGCCGGCAAGGTCGCATTCGCGCCGCGACAGTGCGGCGACGGCATCGGTGCTGTTGCGGTAACGCAGTTCAATTGGCAGTTGCGCGGCATTGATGTGGTTGAGGAAGGCGGCGACGGCAAATCCGTGGCTGGCATCGAGCCGGATCGCCCTTGACATGCCGGTCACGGTCTTGTCCAGTTCGTTTTCCAGTTCGGATGCCAGGCTTTCCAGCATTGGCGACAAGCGGGCCGCAATCCGGCGGTCCGCCCAGATCAGTTTTTCAGCCAGCAAAGTCAGTTTTGTGCCGCGGCCGCGGTCGGTCGTCATCAAGCTGGTGCCGAACATTTTTTCCGCCTCGCGCAGCATGCCCCAGGCATAACGATACGACAGGCCCACGGCCTGGGTCGCTTGCGCGATGGAGCCGGTTTGCTGGATTGCGCGCAGCAAGCCTGGCAGTGCCGCCGTATCCAGCGCGGGCGCGCCGTCGCGGGAAATTTCCCAGTGCGGATTGATGGTGACCTTGAACATTATGCTTTTTAGAGCTTATTGATTAAAAATTTTGCCGGTGCTAACTTGCGATGCGTCTAGCAGGTAACTGGGAAACTGCGGCAACTATAGCGCATATAGGCAATCGAAAGCATATGGCCGGCAGGCATGGCGATGAAGAACAGGCGAGGTTGGTTTGAAACAGAGAGTTATTCCGATTACGGTCCAGGCAGTCACGAAAGAACGCAAACGCCAGGCGCCGAAGGGACGCCGCGTTGATCCTGCGGCGCTGGCGGAAGTGCAGGCGCTGCTTGGTCATGCCGCGCGCCGGCGCGACCTGCTGATCGAACATCTGCACCTGATCAACGACCGCTACGGTCAGCTGACGACCGCCCATCTGGCAGCGTTGGCCCAGGAAATGCGGCTGGCGCAAACCGAAGTATACGAGGTGGCATCTTTCTATCATCACTTCGATGTGGTCAGGGAAGGTGAGGATGGCGCCGCCGGATTGACGGTGCGCGTGTGTGATGGCCTGTCGTGCGAGATGGCCGGCGCCCGGGATTTGCTGGATAGATTGCCGGCGCTGCTGGGTCAGGACGTGCGGGTGCTTGCCGCACCCTGCATCGGCCGTTGTGAACAGGCGCCAGCGGTGGTGGTCGGGCAATTTCCGATTGCGGCAGCGAACTGCGACAAGGTACAGGCAACGGTCGCGGTTGGCGCTACCCGGCATATTCCGCATGGCTTCATCGACTATGCGAATTACCAGTCGGAAGGTGGATACCGCCTGTTGAAACAGTGCGCCAGCGGTGCGATCGATGTTGAGTCGGTGCTGTCGACGATGGAAGACTCGTCGTTGCGCGGCCTCGGCGGCGCCGGTTTTCCGGCCGGCCGCAAGTGGCGCATCGTGCGCGCCGAAAACGGTCCGCGCCTGATGACGGTCAACATCGACGAGGGTGAACCCGGCACCTTCAAGGACCGTGTGTATCTCGAGCGTGATCCGCACCGTTTCCTGGAAGGCATGCTGATCGCGGCCTGGGCGGTCGGCGTATCCGACATCTACATTTACCTGCGCGACGAATACCACGGCTGCCGCGCCATGCTGGAAGCCGAACTCGCGCAGCTGCATGCAGCGCCGCCGATTGCAGGTTTGCCCGCCATCCATCTGCGGCGCGGCGCCGGCGCCTATATCTGCGGCGAAGAGTCGGCGATGATCGAATCGATCGAAGGCAAGCGCGGCATGCCAAGGCTGCGTCCGCCCTATGTGGCGCAGGTGGGTTTGTTCGGACGGCCGACGCTGGCGCACAATGTCGAAACCCTGTATTGGGTGCGCGAGATCCTGGAGAAGGGCGGTGCGTGGTTTGCCTCGCACGGGCTGAATGGCCGCAAGGGATTGCGCTCGTTTTCGGTCTCCGGCCGGGTCAGGAACCCCGGCGTGCGTGTGGCGCCCGCCGGCATCACGATCCAGCAACTGATCGACGACTATTGCGGCGGCATGCAGGACGGCCACCGTTTTTATGCCTACCTGCCGGGCGGCGCATCGGGGGGCATCCTGCCGGCGGCCATGAATACGATTCCGCTCGACTTCGATACGCTGCAGCCGTTTGGCTGTTTCATCGGTTCGGCGGCGATCATCGTGCTGTCCGACCACGATACCGCGGCCGGCGCGGCGCGCAACCTGATGCGGTTCTTCAAGGAAGAGTCGTGCGGCCAATGCACGCCGTGCCGCGTCGGCACCGCCAAGGCACTGGCGCTGATCGAACAGCCGGTATGGGATATTCCCTTGCTCGAAGACCTGTCCGCGGTGATGCGCGACGCGTCGATTTGCGGACTCGGACAGGCAGCGCCGAATCCGGTCGATTGTGTGATCCGCTATTTCCCGCATGAGCTGGCCCAGGAACAGACAACATGAATGTAATCACCCGCAACGAACTCGCCAGTCTTGACGCTCCGGTTGTCACGTTCAGGCTGAACGGCAAGGATGTCAGCGGCAAGTCAACTGAAACCATCCTCCAGATCGCGCAGCGTGAAGGTGTCGAGATACCGCGCCTGTGTTACATGGAAGGCATGGACACCGCCGGCAACTGCCGCGCCTGCATGGTCGACATAAAAGGCGAACGTGTGCTCGCGCCATCCTGCTGCCGCAATCCGGTCAACGGCATGGAAGTCAGCAGCGACAGCGCGCGTGCGGTCAAGGCGCAGCAGATGGTGCTGGAGCTGTTGCAGTCCGATATGCCCGAGACCGAATACACCCGCAACAATGAAGTCGACCAATGGGCCCGCAAGCTGAACGTCGGCAAACCGCGTTTTGCGCCGCGCAGGCAGGTGAGGGCGGACCTGTCGCATCCGGCGATTGCCGTCAATCTCGACGCCTGCATCCAGTGCACCCGCTGCCTGCGCGCCTGTCGCGATGAACAGGTCAACGATGTGATCGGCCTGGCGTTCCGCGGGGAACAGGCAAAGATCGTGTTCGACATGGATGATGCAATGGGGGCGTCGACCTGTGTCGCCTGCGGTGAATGTGTGCAGGCATGCCCGACCGGCGCGCTGATGCCCGCGCGCAGCGCGGCGCTGGCCGAGCCTGAACAAAAAATCGATTCAGTCTGCCCGTATTGTGGTGTCGGCTGCCAGCTGACCTACAACATCAAGGACAACAAGATCCTGTATGTCGAAGGCCGTGACGGTCCGTCCAACCACAAGCGGCTATGCGTCAAGGGCCGTTATGGATTCGATTATGCGCACCATCCGCAGCGCCTGACCGTGCCCCTGATCCGGCGCGCCGATGCGCCCAAGCGCGGTGACGCCGACATGAATCCCGACAATGTGATGGACGTGTTCCGCGAAGCCAGCTGGGATGAAGCGCTGGCGCTGGCGGGCGACAGGTTTACGGCGATTCGCGAAACCTACGGCACGCGCGCCCTGGCCGGTTTCGGCTCGGCCAAGTGCAGCAATGAAGAAGCGTATCTGTTCCAGAAACTGGTGCGCACCGGATTCGGGAGCAACAACGTCGACCATTGCACACGCCTGTGCCACGCGTCATCGGTAGTCGCCTTGCTGGAGGGAATAGGCTCGGGCGCGGTCTCCAATCCGGTGATGGATGTGACAAAGGCGGACGTAGTGATCGTCATCGGCGCCAATCCGACCGTCAACCACCCGGTTGCCGCGACCTGGATCAAGAACGCGGTCAGGAACGGCACCAGGCTGATCGTGATGGATCCGCGCCGTTCGGAGATGGCGCGCATCGCCCATCGTTTCCTGCAATTCAAGGCCGACACCGATGTCGCCCTGCTCAATGCCATGATGCACACGATCGTGCATGAAGGGCTGGTCGACCAGGATTTCATCGCCAGCCGCACCATCGGTTATGAAGAGCTGAAAGCCAATGTCGAAGACTACAGTCCGGAACTGATGGCGCCGATCTGCGGCATTCCGGCCGACACGATACGTGAAGTCGCGCGGCTGTATGCAACTTCCAGAGGGTCGATGATCCTGTGGGGCATGGGCATTTCGCAGCATGTGCATGGCACCGACAATGCGCGTTGCCTGATCGCGCTGGCCCTGATGACCGGGCAGATCGGCCGCCCCGGTACCGGCCTGCATCCGCTGCGCGGCCAGAACAACGTGCAGGGCGCGTCCGACGCCGGCCTGATTCCGATGATGTATCCGGATTACCAGCGGGTCGACCATCCGGGCTCGAAAGAGAAGTTTGAAAAATTATGGGGCATGCCGCTCGATGCCCAGCCCGGCCTGACCGTGGTCGAGGTGATGCACGCGATCAAGCAGGGCAGCGTGCGCGGCATGTACATCATGGGGGAAAACCCGGCGATGTCCGATCCCGATGCAAATCATGCGCGGGAGTCGCTGGCGGCGCTGGACCATCTGGTGGTGCAGGACATCTTCCTGACCGAGACCGCGTATCTGGCGGACGTGATCCTGCCCGCATCCGCATTTCCGGAGAAGACCGGCAGCTTCACCAACACCGACCGGCTGGTGCAGATCGGCCGCCAGGCACTCCAGCCGCCGGGTGATGCAAAACAGGATTTGTGGATCATCCAGCAGATCGCACAGCGGATGGGGCTGGAGTGGCGGTATGCGCATGTGTCGGACGTGTTTGATGAAATGCGGCACAGCATGCCTAGCATCGCCGGCATTACCTGGGAGCGGCTGGAGCGCGAGGATGCGGTGACCTATCCGTGTGAAAAAGAAGGCGATCCCGGACAAGCGGTGGTGTTCCGCGAGGCCTTCCCGACCGCGACCGGGCGTGCGCGTTTTGTGCCTGCCGATATCATTCCGGCCGACGAGCGTCCCGACGCCGACTACCCGCAAGTCCTGATCACCGGCCGTCAGCTTGAACACTGGCACACCGGCAGCATGACCCGCCGCGCGGGTGTGCTCGATGCGCTGGAGCCGGATCCGGTGGCGCTGGTGCATCCGCTCGACCTGGCGCAGCTTGGCGTCGAGCCTGGCGCGCTGATCACGCTGGAGTCGCGGCGCGGCAGCGTCACGCTGTATGCGCGGGCCGACGACAGTTCACCGCGGGGCGCCGTGTTCGTGCCATTTTGTTATTACGAAGCGGCGATCAACCGCCTGACCAATGCGGCGCTGGATCCGTTTGCGAAGATACCGGAATTCAAATATTGCGCGATACGGCTCATTGCGGGCGGGACAGAACCGCATCAGACGAGTTTTGGAGGGGGGCAAATTTTGATGGAGCACGGCAAGGGGTAACATGTAGGAATTTGGTAAGGGATAGCTGGCATGCCGCCACCGATTATCAAGCGGAACTATAGGGATATGGTTTAGACTGACGCCAACGACAATCAGGAGAAGCAAGCAATGAGCATCACGATCGAAGCCGTCAAGGCCGCATTATCGGCAGTCATCGACCCGAACACCGGCAAGGATCTGAACAGCAGCAAATCGGCGAGGAACATCAAGCTCGACGGCAACGATGTGTCGCTCGACGTGGAGCTCGGCTACCCCGCAAAAAGCCAGATCGATCCGATCCGCAAGGCTGCGATCGGCGCGGTGCGCGGCATCGCCGGCGTCGGCAATGTCAGCGTCAACGTGTATTCGAAGATCGTCGCCCATTCGGCGCAGCGCGGCGTCAAGCTCTTGTCCAACGTCAAGAACATCATCGCGGTGGCGTCCGGCAAGGGCGGTGTAGGCAAATCGACCACGGCCGTCAATCTGGCCCTCGCGCTGGCGGCCGAAGGTGCGCAAGTCGGCATACTCGATGCCGATATCTACGGCCCGTCGCAGCCGATGATGATGGGCATTTCCGGCCGTCCGGAAACGATCGACGGCAAGACCATGGAGCCGATGGAAAACTACGGCCTGCAGGTGTCCAGCATCGGTTTCATGATCGACCCGGATGAGCCCATGGTGTGGCGCGGCCCGATTGTTACACAGGCCTTGCAGCAACTGCTGGAACAGACCAACTGGCGCGACCTCGATTACCTGATCGTCGACATGCCTCCCGGCACCGGCGACATCCAGCTGACGCTGTCGCAAAAAGTGCCGGTGACCGGCGCCGTGATTGTCACCACACCGCAGGACATCGCCTTGCTGGACGCCCGCAAGGGTTTGAAAATGTTCGAGAAAGTCGGCATTCCCATCCTCGGCATCGTTGAAAACATGAGTGTGCATATCTGCTCGAACTGCGGTCATGCCGAAGCGATTTTCGGCGAAGGCGGCGGTGCAAGAATGTGCGGTGAATACGGCGTCGATTTCCTCGGCGCGCTGCCGCTGACGATGTCGATCCGCGAGCAGACCGATTCCGGCAAGCCGACGGTGGTGGCTGATCCGGACGGTCCGGTCGCGCAAATCTACAAGGACATCGCCCGCAAGATCGCGGTCAAGGTGGCGGAAAAAGCCAAGGACATGTCGAGCAAGTTCCCAAGCATCGTCATCAAGAACGATTGATTCCTGGAGCTAAATTGCAGCACCCACAGACGGAATAATCCGCGGGGAGAGTATGGAGACAGAAGCAATCAGGGTTGGCGTGGTGATGCAGCGCGTGCCGCTCGCCAGCCGCTGGCAATCGCATCAATGGCGGCCGCTGGAAATCGTCAGCGATGACGTGATGCCGGAAGGAGGCGCGCGCTGCCTGCGCGACGACCCGTCCGACACTCGCTGGCTGTTTGCCGGTTTTGATATCCGCCTGTTCAGCGATGAAGGCGAAGGATATTTTCTCAACATCGACTCGGCCACGCCCTGCTGGTTCATCATGTGGCGCATCGAGGAAGTTGATGGCGCCGACGTCGCCGTCCCCAAAGCCGTCACTCTGTCCTACAACGAAGCGGCACGCCTGATGGATGGCGGCGAGCAGGTCGACACGGTTCCCGCTTCCGCCGGCATCATTGAACGTGTGACCGCCTTCGCCCGCGAGCATTACAAACCCGAGCCGAAAAGAAAACGCAAGAAACCCTCGTTCGAAGGCGGGGCGGGCGTCGACAAGATGGCCAGGGCGGAAGGGGAAAAGCATGGCGGCGGATGAATTTTTCAAACGCTGGTCCAGGCAAAAGGCGCAGCCGGAGCCGCTGACTGAAACTGCACCGCTTTCCGAGGTCGAGCCGGAGGTCAAGCCGCTACCCACCATGGAGGATGTCGCCGCGCTCAATGCCGAATCGGATTTTTCGCCATTCGTCGGCAAGGGCGTGGATGAAGCAGTCCAGCGCTCGGCGATGAAAAAGCTGTTTTCCGATCCGCATTTCAACGTCATGGACGGCCTGGATATCTACATCGGCGACTACAACACATTCGAGCCGATACCGCCGGAAATGCTGGCCATGCTGAACCATGCAAAAGCCTTGCTCGATCCGCTCAGCCAGTTTGAAAAACCGCTGATGCAGCTGATCGAAAAGATAGACGACGCCGTGAAGCTGGAAGAAACGCCGCCGGAAATCGCAGCCGAGCTGACGCCAGCCGCTGCCGAGGCCACACCCGAAGAAGCACCAGCCGACGAAGCACCAGCCGACGCTCCGGCCAGCACTGCCAACACGCAAGACAATCCGGCATAAGGGCCCATGACAAGCACATTCAAAGTATGCAACTGTAATCGCACCATGCCACTGGACGCCGCCGCCGGCGCCAGCCTCGGTGCGGCCCTGGGCACCGGCGCGCTGCCGATTGCCACCGAACTGTGCCGGCGTGAAGTCGGCTCCTTTTTGAGCGCGATGGACGGCGTCGACGATGTGGTCATCGCCTGCACGCAGGAACAGACCCTGTTCTCTGAACTGGCGCAGCAGAAAAATACCGTGGCGCCGATCCGCTTCGTGAATATTCGCGAGACCGGCGGCTGGAGCAAGGATGCAAAAAATGCCTTGCCCAAGATGGCTGCCTTGCTGGCCGCCGCCGCGCTGCCGGATCCGGAGCCGGTGCCGACCGTCGCCTACGATTCGGGCGGCCATGTGCTGATCGTCGGACCGGCCGCGCGTGTGCTGCCGTGGGCCTCGCGCCTTGGCGCACAGCTCGATGTGAGCGTGCTGCTGACCGATGCGGCCAGCGGCCAGATGCTGCAGGAACGGTCATTCCCGACGTTTTCCGGCGAACGCATCGAGATTGCGGGCTGGCTGGGCGCGTTCAAGGTGAGTTGGCAACAGGCCAATCCGATCGACCTCGAAATCTGCACCCGCTGCAATGCCTGCGTCGATGTCTGTCCGGAAAATGCGATCGACCTGACCTTTCAGATCGACATGAGCAAATGCACCTCGCACCGCGATTGCGTGAAGGCATGCGGTTCGATCGGCGCCATCGATTTCAACCGCCCGGCAACCGGACGCAGCGGCGATTTTGATCTGGTCTTCGACCTCTCGGATGCGCCGCTGCTAGGTCTGCATCAGCCGCCGCAGGGATATTTCGCGCCGGGGGCGGCTGAGATGCGCCAGGCCGAAGATGCCTTGAAGCTGGCGCAGATGGTCGGCCAGTTCGAGAAGCCGAAGTTTTTCCTCTACAAGGAAAAGCTGTGCGCGCACAGCCGCAATGAAAAGATCGGCTGCAACGCCTGTATCGACGTCTGTTCCGCCGAAGCCATCGGCCACGCCGGCAATCTGATCAAGATCAATCCCAACTTGTGTGTCGGCTGCGGCGCCTGCACCACGGTCTGTCCATCCGGCGCTCTCGGTTACGCGTACCCACGCACCACCGACATGGGGCAGCGTTTCAAGACCATGCTCAATACTTACGCCAAGGGCGGCGGCACCCAACCGGCTATGCTGCTGCATAGCCAGGGGCAGGGCGCGGAACTGATCGGCAAGCTGGGGCGGCTGGCAAAAGCGGCCGGCAAGCTGCAGGGCATGCCGGCGCGTGTGATGCCGATCGACCTGCATCATACCGCCGCCGTCGGCATCGACCTGTGGCTGTCGGCAATCGCCTACGGTGCGTCGAACATTGCCATTCTGATCACCGACGAAGAGGCGCCGCAATATGTGAGCGCGCTGGAGCGGCAGATCGAGGTCACACAAACTATCCTGTCCGGCCTTGGTTATCAGGGCGTCCATGTCAGCCTGCTGCGCGCCGTCACGCCGGCCGTGCTGGATGCGGCGCTGGCCGCGCTGCAGCCGGCGCAGGCGCCGGTGCAACGCGCGTTGTTCAATGTCGGCGCCGACAAGCGCAGCACGCTTGATTTCGCGCTCGAGCATCTGCTGAAATTCGCACCTGAGAAAAAAGAGGAAATCGCCTTGCCCGCCGGTGCGCTGTACGGGTCGGTCACCGTCAACAAGACGACGTGCACGCTGTGCATGTCCTGTGTCGGCGCCTGCCCGGAATCGGCATTGATGGACAATTCCAATTTGCCGCAGTTGCGTTTTGTCGAGAAAAATTGCGTGCAGTGCGGGCTGTGTGAAAAAACCTGTCCGGAAAATGCAATTACGCTGACACCGCGGCTGCTGATGACCGAGGCCGTGCGCAATCCGCAGGTTCTCAACGAGGCACAACCCTTTCATTGCATACGCTGCCAGAAACCGTTCGGCACCTTGCAGATGATTGAAAACATGGTCGACAAGCTGTCGCTGCACGGCGCGTTCGCGGGCAATATCGACCGCATCAAGATGTGCTCGGACTGTCGTGTGGTGGACATGATGGATAACAAGCGGGAGGCCACGATCCTGGATTTGAAGCGGCCGCATTGACGGGCTTTGAAGGGGGCTAAATTTCCCCGCGCCCTGTCGTTCCCGCGCAGGGTGAAGCAGGGGTTTCGTGAGGCATTGCCTCACGCCTGCGTAACGGCACAGGCTTACAAGCCTGTGTGCGCGCTGCAAGCGGGAACCCATAACCCGGTAGTCCTGCGGGCGGCGTATGGATTCCCGCCTGCGCGGGAATGACGGGGGGAGTTTGAAGCGGCCGCATTGACGCGATTTGAATGGCGAGCTAAATTTCCCCGCGCCCTGTCGTTCCCGCGCAGGCGGGAACCCATAACCCGTCATTCCTGCGGGCGGCGTATGGATTCCCGCCTGCGCGGGAATGACGGGGGGGTAGTTTGAATCGGCCGCATTGACGCGATTTGAATGGCGGGCCAGATTTCCCCGCGCCCTGTCGTTCCCGCGCAGGCGGGAACCCATAACCCGTCATTCC
>JAZKDW010000076.1:0-4036 GCA_040387375.1 Pseudomonadota bacterium | reverse complement strand
ACCGCTGACCTCTTGCATGCCATGCAAGCGCTCTCCCAGCTGAGCTATACCCCCCTGCGCAGAAGCGAAATTATAGCAGGGCTTTTGCTCCGCTGTAAATCCGCTTTTGCAAAAATTATGCAAGATGGCTCGCGAGCCGGGCCGTCACCGTCTCGCGGCCAAATAATTCAATGACCGCATCGATCGATGGTGTTTGCAATTGTCCCGTGATCATCAGACGCAAGGGCATCGCCAGTTGCGGCATCTTCAGCTTGTGCGCCGCCAATACCTCTTTCAACATCGCAGACAACGCTTCCTTGCTCCACTCGACCGTCTTGCAACGCTCCGCGCATTCCCTCAACGCAGGCTTGACGGCATCGTTCACATGCTGCGCCAGCAGGGCGGCATCTGGCGTTGGCTGACGATAGAACAGCATCGCGGCCGCAGCCAGCTCATTGATTGTATTGGTCCGCTCCTTCATCAAGGCAATCACCGCTTGCAGATCAGGTGCGCCGGCAAACTGTGCGCCGTCTTTTTCCATCAGCGGTCGCACCAGCGTGTCCAGCCGCGCATTGTCTGCCTGCTTGATGTAATGGTTGTTGAGCCATGCGAGCTTCTCGGGATTAAATTGCGCCGGCGATTTCGACAAGTGGTCCAGATCGAACCACTGGCAGAACTGTTCCATCGAAAAAATTTCTTCATCGCCGTGACTCCAGCCCAGGCGCGCAAGATAATTCAGCATCGCTTCCGGCAGGTAACCCTGCGCCGGATAATCCATCACACTCACCGCGCCATGCCGCTTCGACAGTTTTTCACCATCGGCGCCAAGGATCATCGGCACATGGCCATAGATGGGAAGCGTGCCGCCCAGCGCTTTCAGGATATTGATCTGGCGTGGCGTATTGTTGACATGGTCGTCGCCGCGGATCACATGCGTGATCTGCATGTCCCAGTCATCGACCACCACGCAGAAATTGTAGGTAGGCGTGCCATCCGGCCGCGCAATCACCAGGTCATCCATCTCGCGATTGGCAATGGTGATCGGACCTTTGACGGCATCGTCCCATGTCACGTCGCCGTCGAGCGGATTCTTGAAACGCACCACCGGCTTGCGTCCTTCGGGTATTGGCGGCAGCACCTTGCCCGGCTCCGGACGCCAGGTGCCGTCGTAACGCGGTTTTTCGCCGGCGGCACGCTGGCGCTCGCGCATGGCTTCGACTTCTTCCGGCGACGCATAACAGTAATAGGCGGTGCCGGCTTCGAGCATCTGGCCGATCACTTCGCGATAACGGTCCATGCGCTGCATCTGGTAAAACGGACCTTCATCGTGATGCAGCCCCAGCCAGTTCATCCCTTCGAGGATCGCCTGCACCGCTTCCGGCGTGGAACGTTCGAGGTCGGTATCCTCGACACGCAGAATGAAAACACCGCCGAAATGGCGGGCAAACGCCCAGGCAAACAGGGCGGTACGGGCGCCGCCCAGATGGAGGTAACCGGTTGGACTTGGCGCAAAACGGGTGCGAACTATCATGGCAAATAAAAACGGCTTCGGTTTGCCAAAGCCGTGATGGAAAAAACGCTATTTTATCGCGTTGAGGTGCCGGATGGACCATTCGCGAGCAGCAATAGACACGCCAAACCGCTGCGCACTGATAAAATCACCCCTTTATCCATTCAGCATCAGCCATATGAGCACGTCATTGCCCCGCAAGCTTTTTGTCACGACAGCCCTGCCCTACGCCAACGGCGCCTTCCACATCGGCCACATCATGGAATATATCCAGGCTGATATCTGGGTCCGATCGCAGCGCATGCAAGGCAATCAAGTGCATTTTGTCGGCGCCGACGATGCGCACGGCACGCCGATCATGATTGCCGCTGAAAAGGCCGGCATCACACCGCAGGAATTTGTCGCCAATGTGGCAGCCGGACGCCAGCAATACCTGGATGGCTTCCATATCTCGTTCGACAACTGGCATTCGACCGAGTCGCCGGAGAATACCGAACTGTCGCAGGCGATTTACCTGCGGCTCAAGGCGGCCGGGCTGATCGTCACGCGCACCGTCGAGCGGTTTTACGATCCTGTCAAAGGCATGTTCCTGGCGGACCGCAATGTCAAGGGTGAATGCCCGAAGTGCGGCGCCAAGGACCAGTACGGCGACAATTGTGAAGTATGCGGCGCCGCCTACGAACCGACCGAACTGAAAAATCCCTACTCGGCACTGACCGGCGCCACACCCGTCATGCGTCCGGCCGAGCAGTATTTCTTCAAGCTGTCGGATCCGCGCTGCGTGGCGTTCCTGCAGGAATGGGTCAATACGCCGGGGCGTTTGCAGCCGGAAATGGTCAACAAGGTGAGCGAGTGGCTGGGCAACAATGGCCAGGACCTGGCCGACTGGGATATCTCGCGCGACGCCCCCTACTTTGGCATCCCGATTCCGGATGCGCCGGGAAAATATTTCTATGTCTGGCTGGATGCGCCGGTCGGTTATCTTGCCAGCCTGAAAAACTACTGCGCTAAAAAAGGCATGGATTACGAGGCGCTGCTGCACGATCCTGCGACCGAGCAAATCCATTTCATCGGCAAGGACATCGTTTCCTTCCACTTGCTGTTCTGGCCGGCGATGCTGAAATTCTCCGACCATCCGGTGATCGACAAGCTGAAAGTCAACGTACACGGCCACCTGACCGTCAACGGCGAAAAAATGAGCAAATCGCGCGGCACCGGCATCTCGCCGCTGCGTTATCTCGATCTGGGCATGAATCCGGAATGGCTGCGTTATTACATCGCGACCAAGCTGAATGCCAAAGTCGAAGATGTCGATTTCAACGGTGATGATTTCATTGCGCGCGTCAACAGCGACCTGATTGGAAAATACGTCAATATTGCCAGCCGCTCGGCCGGTTTTATCGCGAAAAAATTCGATGGCCAGGTGGTGACGGACTGGGCCACGGCATCCGATTCATTCATAGTCAACCTGCGCAAGGTCGCGCCTGAAATCCAGGCGCTGTATGACAGCCGCGAATATGCAAAAGCGCTGCGCGCCATCATGGAGCAGGCCGATGCGATCAACGCCTATGTCGATGCCAACAAGCCCTGGGAACTGGCGAAGGATCCAGCCAGGGGAGATGCGCTGCAGGAAGTATGCAGCCGCTTGCTGGAAGCATTCCGCATCCTGACGATTTACCTTAAACCCGTGTTGCCGGAACTGGCAAAGCAGGTGGAAGTTTTGCTGAATATTCCACCGCTGCAGTGGTCGGATGTCGATACCCCATTGCCGCATGGGCACCGGGTCAATGTGTATGCACATCTGATGACCCGGGTAGAGCCGAAAATGCTGGACGCCCTGTTCGACGCCCCTGTGCCGGCAGCCGTTGAGGTATCAACGCCAGCCGACAGCACGCCGGCCGGCGCAATAGAAGAACTTGCTCCCGAAATCAAGATTGACGACTTCACCAGGATCGACCTGCGCATCGCGAAGATCGTCAATTGTGAACTGGTAGAGGGTTCCGACAAGCTGCTGCGCCTGACGCTGGACGTGGGTGAAGGCCGCTTGCGCAATGTATTTTCCGGCATCAAATCCGCGTACAAGCCGGAAGACCTGATCGGCAAGCTGACAGTCATGGTAGCCAACCTGGCGCCACGCAAGATGAAGTTCGGCGTGTCCGAAGGCATGGTGCTGGCGGCGTCCGCCGCGGATGAAAAGGCGAATGCCGGGATTTATATTTTGAATCCGTGGCCGGGCGCCGAGCCGGGAATGCGGGTGAGATAAGTAGCCACAATTTAGTACGGTGACGGTGCTGTACCGCCGTTGCAGTTGCAGTTGCAGTTGCCCTTGAATTCCCCTTTGGCGAAGCGCCGCAAGACTGGTGGCCAAAACGGATCAGAAGTGAAACATGTTTGAGCGCAGCGAGTTCGTTTCACTTCCCGTTTTGGCCACCAGTCTTTCGGGAACCCGCAGGGCGCTTTGTAGGGGTCGCCTTTTTTGGTTCCTTTTTTGGCGAAGCAAAAAAGAACTCGCCGCCGGGGCGAGACCCGGACAGCATCCACGAAGGG
>JAZKDW010000075.1:0-27838 GCA_040387375.1 Pseudomonadota bacterium | reverse complement strand
ACGCAAATATGGGCACACGAAAAAGCTTAAGTAAGTGCCATTCGAGACTGACCCTACATACTCTATTGCGAGAGCAAAGAGGTTGGCTGAATCAAGACTAAAAATTTTGTAGCTTCCTGTAAGGTAGCAAGTAAATCTAGTGACCCTTACAGGCAGAATACAAAAAAATGTACGCAATTTAACTAAACGCTAACAGCTTAATATCGGAAAATCTTCCTCATATACCTTTTTTCTTATTTTCATTCATTCGATAATTAGCAGCATCGCAAATCGCTTCGGCTAGCGCTGTGGCAATGTTTCCGCTGCCAAATACGAAATCATTTTCATGTTTAAAGTCGCCGCTAATATTTAGTGCTACTAATTGTCCCATTTTTTTATCGCAATCATTTGCGGAGACGTACCATTTGTTCAAATCCACTTGAGATGTAGATTTATTGGTTACTCTACCGGTTACAACAGCAATATTAATGCCGCCTCTGGTTTTCGAAAACTCAAGCGATCCTGGTTGAAATTCCCAAGTTGATGATCCTTGTTTGTTTTCAGCTATAAACACCCAATTTGACTGTGCCAAAGCAAAGCTGCTGGTGCATGACATCAAAATTGAAGATATGGCGATGAATGATCTCAAAGAAATTCTCCTGGTTAACTTTTCTTAATATTAATGTTAGTGTAGAAGAAATGTTTTGACTTGGCAATTTCACACTCAACAGCACATTGTCTTATCTTGTTGCAGGATCGGCATAAACAGGGTTACTTTTTTTATTGTTGGTATTTGTGTTGGTGCTTATCGAGTGGAAAATGTTGAGACCCTTTATACATAAGGGTTTCAGGCTCAAATATGGTCCCGGCCTCGGCACCAACCTCCCCAGTAAATCAATGGCTTAGACTCAATAAACATCATCGACATTACTTCGAGTTAGATCCCTAGTCTTTTCTTTTGGCCCAAATTAGGCCCATTAGGTCGTCAATACGGAGAATTTTGTGGCGAGCATTCGCAAGCGCAGGACTAATTCCGGGGTACGGCCAAGAGCCGGAAATTTTCACTTTAGCTTATGACTAATGCCGGGGTACGGTCAATTATCGAACCAGTTCTTGTTGGTATTTATATGGTTTTCTTAACATGTACCCTTTTAGAGCTTGGTATCCAAAAACAAGGTAGCGCGATCCCTGTTATTGACAGATATAGCACTTGCATTTTGTTGCTAAGCAGAAAATTCTATTTATACTGAGGTCTGCTTCTGACCCTTATAAAAAAGATTATGGATAACCCAATAAACGCTGAGCATTCCATCCAAGCTGCTGGAGTTGACGATCAGAATGATGAAACGAGCAAAGACTACAAAGCATTCCTAGCGCAGGAAGAGGTTCGAAAGAAGCGACTACAAGCGGAGGCCGAAGAGGAAAGAGTGCTTTGGGAAGAGGAAGTTAAAAGGCAGCAGGAAAAGCGGCAGCAGGTACTCAGAAAAAGCCTTGTGACGCTGGCCGCAATTGCATTAGGGAGCCTCTTTTTCTATTCGGGCTATATGGGAAATAGCCTAACAATGTTCTTTGCAACTCATTTCCAAGAGATCATAGGTGGAGCATTGGTGTTGGGTGCGCTTGGTTATACGTTCCTTCCAGATGTCTTGATGTCTCCTAGCTTCAGGGACGTTGATATCAGACGTAGGGTTTTCGGTTTTGGCAAGTCTAGTGTTTTAACTCCAATAGACGCTTGGCCTTTCCCAAGTGGAAATCGTCCAAGTGATAGTGATAGTCCAGAGCTAAATCTCAAGGATGAATCTAAACCGTTCGGGGTAGACCCTTTTCGTAATTACTTTTTGTCTATTAAAGAAGTATTGGAAGAAAAAGCGTCCGATGCAGAGGAAAAAGCATCGCTTCTTCTTGATAAAGGCACTTCATACACTATTGGCGGTATTGTCTTTTTCGTGATTTCAATAATCGCTTGGCAAGTACTGTCTTGGTTGCATGGTTTCAAGACAGAGTTTATTTATGGAATTGTTTCTTGTTCTGCACTATTTATTTTCATTGAGTTCCTTAGTGCGTGGTTCTTGAAGCAGTATCGCCATTATGTTGATACTTCAACCTATCTTTTGAAAGTAAAAGCGATATTTGACCGTTATATGCTGGTCTACCTCGCGTCGAATACTCTCTCCTCTTCATCAGTGGACGACGAGCAAAAACGCGTTCTGATTAACATGTTAACAAAAGATATAACTTGGCCAGAGTCATATCTGTTGAAGAAGGAAGACTTGAGCTTCGCAAATGATGTAGCCAAAGCCCTCTCAAGCCTCATCAAAGAGATTCGCAGCAAAGACGCTAGCAAAGGAAGTATGTAGGTCAGGAGGTGTAAATAATTTTGTGTAATCGGTCATTTGGCATGACACTGCCGCCTACAAGGAAATACATGACAAAACGCAAAATAGTACAACCCGATCTGATCGACCTTTTGCACGCCGATTACAAGAAACCGGAAGACCTGATCGGTGCGGGCTATTACGGTCAGTCTCGAGATAAGGAACGTGCCGGGAGTTCACCACTGACCCTGCATACAGAAATCACGTTACCTCAGACATCAAATGCATCTTCGATTCAAGGTCTCATGGAACGACAAAATTCACTATCGCCATCAATATGGCAATGAAGATTGCCGTGCCGATCAGGGCGGCGATGATGACGTACAAAGGATTTAATCCGCCAGCGGCGTCTGCATCGAAATCTTTTTTCTTGCGCAAGCCAATGAATGACCATGCAATCGCTACCATCGTGCTGAAAAAGGACCGTTTGAAAGGCTTTGTGTTTTTTTTGTCTGACATTGATAACCTCAAGTTTGACGATTGACCGGAGCAAGATCTTCTGCCGGTGTGCCTTGAAGCTGATCAACCGAAGGCGCCGCCGGTATAAAGCAAGTCGGTAGCCCGAGCCATGCTGGTGATTAAGGCGACAATGCCGACAGCGAACGACAATACGAGTAAAACTGCAAGCGGCCATCTTGAGCGGGACTGTCGTCCGGAGTGCAGGTTAAACCGCGCATCCCATTTATTGTCGTCCGTGACGCCCATAACCAGCGCTTCAACAAACGCGATGTAGACAGGTAAAGGGAAAAGAACCAGCACGCTGGTGCCGATGGAGCCTTGTAACCATTGTGCCGCAACGATGCCGCAATAGATTGTAGTTGCAACAATGTATGCCCATCCCCCAATACTGCTTTTCCCGAACAGATAAAAGCGATGTAACCCGATCCCGCCCAGCAGCATGGCAATCAAGGTGGCACTGGTTTTGTCTTTGTGATGTGCTGTCATATTTCGCCGCGTCGAAACCAGGGGATAAATTCTTTATGTCTGATTGTCGATGTTCACAAATAATAAAAACAGGGCCAGAACGATCAAAAAAAACCGTATCAGCTTGATGGCGCGGGTGATGGCGCCGGCGATTTTGCCTGCGTATCCCGATTTCATCCTCCATGCCGGGATCGGTGCCGCGGTACAATGCAGCCTATGCCGGGAGCGCGTCACTATTGTCACGTCTATGCAGGTATTCGCGTCAATCCAGGCAATCGGATTGACACCTTAAAATTGGTTTCAACGGCATTGCTGGACCTAATGGAAATATTTACGCTGCTAACGCTGATTGCGATTGGCGCTTATGTACTCAAATCACGAGACCAGAAAAGGCGCATTGCGCTTCTCGCAAGCCATCTGGAAAGGTACCAGATTGACAAACTGATGGAGAGTCTGACCGTGGGTTATGCGCGGGCGTTGCGCGAACCCAGCCCGGAGCGCCAGACCCAGGTATGGAACCTGCTGAACATTACTGAAGCGGAGTTGCGCGAACAGTTCAGCCGCTTTGTTACCGGGTTCGCACAGGTCGAGGAGGCAGATGCGCGCGTGAGTCTGCTTCCGGTCGCCATACCTTATGCCGACAAGCTTTTTCCTCGCGCTACATTTGACTTCCGCAAGGCATTGGCCATCCATGCAAACGGGATACGCGCTATTGAAAATATCGATTACCCGCAAACGCCCAAAGACAAGGCATTCATTCTTTCAGCCGAAATGATGCTGATGCGGCATACCTGTCACTGGTTCTGCCGATCCAAATTTGTGGCCAGTGCGCGCATGCTCAGCCAACACAAGACTTCGTATGACCAATTGCTTGCAGCGGTGTCGCCTGACACCCGCAAGGCGTATCAGGCATTGATGGCTCCCTGAGGAATCGCCGGTACGTCGGCGTGCGTCGGGGTGGCATACATGCTCCTTGCAGGGTTTAACGTGGTATGCCTTACACACAAAAGTTCCGATACCCTCGGATAAAGTCCAGCTTATCCTGCATGCCTCAATCAACCTTGAAAGGATTGCAAATCGTCAGTTGCCGCTCGAAGATTTGGCCATGTTGCATATCCTCCGAATACAAGGTCGTGCAATCGGCCAGCAAGGCAGCAGCTACAATCAATGCGTCGTACCACGACACGCCATAACGTTCCGCCACCTGCAGGGCGCGATCATGCGTGTCGACCGAAACGGGCGCAACTGGACAAACCGCGCGGATCTGGGCGAGGATTTCGCGAATTTCCGGCCATGTCATGTCCAGCTTGCGCCGCGCAATAGATGCAAATTCATTCAAGACCTGCACACTGACCATGCCGCCGATCGCGATTAACTCTTCCGCCCGGTCGGCTTTTATCGCATCAGCTGAAAGTAGATACAGGATGACGTTGGTGTCAAAAAAACACTCAGCCCCGCTCATTCGCATCCAGTCGATCAAATTTGAAATCGGCCGGTAGACGACCGCGATATTTTCGTAGCCTCGACAGCAATTCCTGCGCGCCCGGCGTCTTCTCGACGGCAAAGTTGCCCTCGCCGATAACATGAATTTCAATATTGTCGCCTGGCTTCAGGTCGAGTGCTTCCACCACAGTGGCTGGCAACCGCACCGCCAGGCTATTCCCCCACTTCGCTACCTGCATGATCTCACCTTTAAGATATACATAAAAAGTTTGTATATCATACGCGCTTGGATAGGACATTCAACCGTTTGCGTATATCCTCGAACAGCCATGGTCAAATGCTGCAGAGTTTCGAATGTTCGAGGGCGCTGCACTTTTTCAAACGGCCCACTGTCCAAAACCAAGCCGCACCACCTCACAACAACGGTTTCAACGGCATCCACTGCCAGAACCGCACCTTGATGCGCTTCATCAGCGACACATGCCGATCCGGATCGTCGGTTGCTGCATTCCAGCTATTCTCCGCTTCCATGTCGACTTCAATCGCCGCCTCGACCTTACGCGCCAACCCGTCGTTGCGAATCACGACCCCGGCTTCGGTATTCAGGTTTTCCGAGCGCGGGTCGAGGTTGAACGTGCCGATGAACGTGGTCTGCCCGTCAATCACCATGGTTTTGGCGTGCATTCCGAATACCAGCTGTCTGTTTTTCGTGGCCGCGAAACGTTGCATCAGGCGGCGCTGGATCGCGGGATAGGGTTTGTATTCATATATTTCGAAACCCATCCCGAGCAATTCCTCGCGTTGATTGCGATAGCCGCTGAACGCGTGAATGTTATCGGTGGAGGCCAGGGAATTGGTGTTGATCCGGATTCGAACGCCTCGCGCCCGCGCCTTGCGGAACAAGGCCAGCGCCTTGTCGGATAACACCAGGTACGGCGACTGGATGACAATCCGGCTGCGCGCGGCGCCGACCAGCTGCGCCAGCGCTGTCGTCGCGCGTCCGCCGCCGCCAAAGCCGATGGTGCCGTCATTCTTTCCCGGCAGGTCGCTGATGAACTCGACATGCCCCCAGACCAGCTGGTCGGCCACTTGCCGAAATCCGGCGCGGGCGGCATCGATAGCGGCCCGGATCTCGGGCGCGAAATTTTCCGGGGAACCGGCGTAGGCGTGTAAATCCCTGTAGATGTTCCGAATCTCTGTATCGTCTGCCCGCACGTTCATTCGCATCAGACTGAAATCCTCGTACAGCGCTTCGACCGCGACGCTTAGCTGACTGGCCCAGAATCTCTCGAAGCTTGCCTGCATGTCCTTGACCACGTCTCCCAGCAACAGGACATCGCGGTCGCGGAAGTTGAAGTTGTGGTTGTAGTCATAATATTCGGCAGCCAGATTGCGTCCGCCGGTGATCGCCACCAGGCCGTCGACAACAAAGGTCTTGTCGTGCATGCGCTGGTTGACGCCGCGGAAATCGGTGATGACATTGAGCAGGCGCTGTGGAAGGGATATGCCGACCGAGTTCCTGGGATTGTAGATGCGGATATCGATATTCGGATGCCGCGCAAGGGCCAGCAATGATTTGTCCGGCGCATCGATCATCAGGTCGTCCACGATAACACGCACCCGGACTCCCCGTTCCGCCGCGCGCAGCAGCGCATCCGCCGCCAGGATGCCGATATTGTCCGTGCTCCAGATGAAGTACTGCACCTCGATCGAATGTTTTGCATGGTCGACCAGCCAGGCTCGCGTCAACAATGCTTCGGTGCCGGTATCGAGCACATGAACGCCACTTTGCCCGGCATGGGCGGCAATCTGGCGGCTGATCTCGAGCATGGGTGCTGCCGGCGCGGCGCTCGCCAGAAAAGGCAGCCATGCAAGCAGGCAGAAGAACACACGTGCTGTCAATCCATTCATGTTGTATTGGCTCCTGACCGGCGAAAAGCCGAGCGGCAATCTTGTAAAAGGGTAAATTGACTGTACAGCAGCATGTCTGGAGTGCGCGGGATCCGTGTGCCCACTGTTCGTTTTGCACAACATCATGACGCCACTTATCGTCAAGCAGGGCGGAGCCGCGACCAGATGCCCGCGTGAGGCGGGCACCTTTCAATGAATACGGCATATCCCGATTTCGGACATTGTCAGTTCGCTACGCGTGAGTTTTTGTCTCGCAGTTATCTTTTGGTCGTCCCATTAAGGCGACCTATAGTAAGGTTCGGATGCAATTAATACTTACATATTCAGTCCTGCCAACCCCCCGCAGACCGGCAAATAAGTTACCATGTGTCAATATTCCGTAACCATCGGAAGATGTGAAACCAACAAACTGACCTATGAAAAACTGGACGATCAGACAACGAATCCTGTGCAGCTTTGCTGTCATCCTTGGCTTGATGGGATTGATGGCCGCAGGCGCCTTTGTGCGAATTTCCGTGGTTGCAACGGAGGCTACGCTTATACAAAAAGATGTTGTGCCGGGCCTGTATTACATCATGAGGATAGATACCAACTGGCATGAACAAGACATGCTGCTGCTGCGGCTGGCTGAAATCGACACTACTGAAGCAGGTCTCAAGCGTGATCGGGCGCGACTGAAGGAAAATTCCGACGCCTTGAGTCGATTCATGCGCGAATATGAGGCGACGATTACCACGGACGCCGGCCGGACTGCATTCAGTGCTTTCAAGGCGGCCCGCGCCGAATATGACCAGCGGCAGGCAGAATTTTTGAAACTGGATCTGACTAAAAAAACGGCGGCGGTGAATGCCGTTTATGGCGATCAGATCGTGCCCGCATCGGAAAAAATCGAAAAGATGATTGAAGGGCTGGTGGCTTTGAACAAGGCGCACGGGGATGAATTGGCAGGCCGCATCGCCACATCGGTGGCCCGGGGCCGGACCGTCATGCTGAGCGTGCTGGCGGCCATGATCCTGATCTCGTTCGCGTTCGGCTATTTTTTGCTGCGGGCCATTTCAGAGCCGATGCAGCGCCTGCTGGCAATTCTGGAACTGATGCGCACCGGCGATTTTACGCAGCGCCTCACCCTTGACCGGCGCGATGAGTTCGGCGTGCTGGCAGCGGGATTCAACCGCATGATCGATGAACTGACGGCGCTGGTCGGACAGGCGCAAAAGTCGTCGATGCAGGTGACGACATCGGTGACCGAGATTGCCGCAACGTCCAGGCAACAGCAAGCCACCGCCAGCGAAACTGCCGCCACCACGACCGAAATCGGCGCCACCGCGCGCGAGATTCTCACGACCTCACGCGATCTGGTGCAAACCATGAATGAGGTGTCGCAGGTCTCCGAGCAAGCGGCGACCCTGGCCGGCAACGGGCAGGATAGCCTGACGCGGATGGAAGAGACCATGCACAACGTGACCGAAGCGGCCGGATCGGTGAATGCCAAGCTGGCGATACTGAATGAAAAAGCGGGCAACATCAACCAGGTGGTGACCACGATCACCAAGGTGGCCGATCAAACCAATCTGCTGTCCCTGAATGCCGCGATCGAAGCGGAAAAAGCCGGTGAATACGGGCGTGGATTTGCGGTCGTGGCAACAGAAATCCGCCGCCTGGCCGACCAGACCGCTGTCGCCACTTACGATATCGAGTTGATGGTCAAGGAAATCCAGTCGGCGGTATCGGCCGGCGTGATGGGCATGGAAAAATTTTCGGACCAGGTGCGGCGCGGCATGACAGAGGTGCAGCAAGTCGGCGGCCAGCTTTCGCAGATCATTCATCAGGTACAGGCGTTGGCGCCACGCTTTCATGTGGTCAATGAAGGCATGCAGGCGCAGGCATCGGGCGCCGAGCAAATCAATCAGGCGCTGGTGCAGCTGAGCGAAGCGGCGCAGCAAACCGTCGAATCGCTGCAGCAGTCGAGCCAGGCGATCGACGAGCTGAACATGGTGTCCAACGGCTTGCGCCACGGCGTGTCGCGTTTCAAGGCGCATGCAGGTTGACGGCGGTTTCATCGCGTCCTGCTTGAAACGGCAAGCGCGCCACAATTGAGAGATGATGCTTTTCCTTCTATTCCAACTCGGTGTTGACCGGTATGCGCTGGACACGGGCCAGGTGGCCGAAGTGCTGCCGCTGGTCCGGCTCAAGCAGATACCGGCGGCGCCGCCATGGGTCGCGGGCGCCTTCAGTTACCAGGGCGAGCCGGTGCCGGTAATCGACCTGAGCAGTCTGGCGCTGGGACGTCCGGCGCAACGCCGCCTCGGCACCCGGATCGTGCTGGTGCATTATCCGCACGCCGGTGCGGCCGGCCACCTGCTGGGAATTGTCGTCGAGAAGGCGATCAGCACACTGCGCTGCGATCCTTCCGATTTCACTGCTTACGGCATCGACAACGAAGGCGCCCGCTATCTCGGTCCAGTGATGAACGATCCCTGCGGATTGATTCAATGGATCAAGGTGAAGGACCTGCTGCCCGCGCCGGTCCAAAGCCTGCTGTTTCCTGCAACGGCGGCGGCCTGATGCCATTCGCCAGATTCAGTCTGCTGCTCAGGCAAACCATCGGCCTCGACCCGGAATCGATCGGGGCGTCCGCAGTCGAGCGCGCCGTGCGCGAGCGGCTGGCCGCCAGCGGCGCCGATGGCCTTGATGCGTATTGGGAGCGGGTGCAGGCATCGGAAAGCGAACTGCAACTGCTGATTGAAACCGTGATCGTGCCGGAGACCTGGTTCTTCCGCGTCGGTCCTGCGTTCGAAGCGCTGGCGCGCCTGGCGCGGGAGCAGTTCGCGCGTGCGCCGGAGCGGCCGTTGCGCCTGCTGTCGCTGCCCTGCTCGACGGGAGAAGAGCCTTACTCGATGGCGATGGCGCTGCTGGATGCTGGCGTGCCTCCGGCGCAATTTCAGATCGACGCGATTGACATCTGCACCCGATCGCTGGCGATCGCCGAGCGCGCCATCTATGGCAGGAATTCATTTCGCGGCAGCGCGCTCGATTATCGCGCGCGCCATTTCACGCAAACCCCGCACGGCCATCAGCTGTCGGATGCGGTACGCCGGCAGGTACGTTTCCGATACGGCAACCTGTTCGGGCCTGCGTTGGCGGGCGGCGCCATGCCTTACGACTTTGTTTTTTGCCGCAACCTGCTGATTTACTTCGACCGGCCTACGCAGGAGCGCGCCATTGCAGTGCTGGACAAGCTGCTGTGCGAAAAGGGCGTATTGTTTTCGGGCCCGGCAGAAGCAGGCCCGCTGGTCAGTCAGGAACTGGTATCGGCAGGCATCTCGCAGGCATTTGCATTTCGCAAGCCGGCTGCAGCGGAGGCGCCGGTTACGCCCAAGGCGCGGCCGCTGCCGCGCATGGCGCCGCAACCGGTGCGCCGCAGCACGGCTACGCAGCAGCAGCAGCAGCCGGCCCGCACCGTACGGCCAATCGCCACTGTCCTGAGCCAGGCCATACAGCTTGCCAATCAAGGCCAACTGGCCGAGGCGGCTACCCTGTGCCGGCAATCGATCGAACAGTCCGGCGCGTCGGCGGCGGCGTTTTGCCTGATGGGTGTGCTCAGCGACGCCGGCGGCGACCGTGGCGGCGCAGCCGAGTGGTATCGCAAGGCGCTGTACCTCGAACCCGGGCATCACGAAACGCTCGTGCATCTGGCCGCATTGCTTGACTTGCAGGGTGACGCGGCCGGCGCCAGGCGCCTCGGCGAGCGCGCCAGACGCGCGCAGGCGAAGGCGCCGGCATGAACGAAAAACAGGCATTTTTGAATTCATTGCCGGCCACCGCCGCTCCTGCGGAAATAAACGATTGCTGGAATCGGATCGGTGTGCGCGGCGACGGCTCCTGTCCGGAGTTGCGGCAGCATCTGCATTGCCGCAATTGCCCGGCTTATGCCACCGCAGCGGCGATTCTGCTCGACCGCATGGCGCCCGCCGATGAACCGGACGCAGTCCATGTCAGCGCTGCGCGCACCGGGCAATTGCAGGATGCAGACGCCGAGTCGCTGCTGATTTTCCGGGTCGGCGAGGAGTGGCTGGGACTGCGGACCGCGCTGTTGAGGGAAATCGCCGAAGCGCGCACTATCCACTCCCTGCCGCACCAGCGCAATGCAGCCGTGCTGGGTGTGGCCAATGTCCGCGGTGCACTCACGCTGTGCGTATCGCTTGCCACCATGCTTGGCCTGGACGAGGCGGCGGAAGGCCGGGCAGAACATGAGCATGTTTTTTCCAGCCGCATGCTGGTGGCGGACCATATGGGGCATGTCGCCGTATTCCCGGTGGCCGAAGTGCATGGCATACAGCGTTTTCCCGCTGCCGCCCTGAAAGCGGTTCCAGTCACAGTTGCCGGCGCCGCCGCGACATATACCCAATCCATCGTCAACTGGCGCGACCGAACCGTCGGTGTGCTGGATGGCGAACTGCTGTTTTATGCGCTGAACAGGAGCCTGGCATGAATTCGGACGATCTCAGCCAGATGTCCATGCTCGACCTGTTCCGCCAGGAAGCGGAGATCCAGGTGCAGGCGTTGAACGCGGGCTTGCTGGCGCTGGAACGCACGCCGGATGCCTCCGACCAGCTGGAGGCGTGCATGCGCGCAGTGCACTCGATGAAGGGCGCGGCCCGCATCATCGGACTGCAGGCCGGGGTGGACGTGGCGCATGTGATGGAAGACTGTTTCGTCGCCGCCCAGCACGGCGACCTGGTGCTGGGCGTGGAACGGATCGATGCGCTGCTGCGTGGGGCCGACCTGCTGACAAAAATCGCCAATCCGCCTGACAATGATGCCAGCTGGGGCGAGCAGGCCGGGCGGCCGCAGGTCGACGCCTTCCTGGCGCTGTTGCAAGACAGCCTGACGCAGCCGCGCATCCCGTCTGTCGTGCCGGCGGCGATCGAGGTCGTGCGGCCGGTGGCTGCCGCAAGCATCAAACTTCCGGAGATCGAGGCGCCGGCCAGGAGTGAACCCGGTCATGATCATCCGGACCGGGTATTGCGGGTCTCGGCCGGCAATCTGAACCGCTTGCTGAGCCTGTCCGGCGAATCGCTGGTCGAATCGCGCTGGCTCAAGCCCTTCGCCGAATCGATGCTGCGTCTGAAGCGCATGCAGCGCAGCAGCGGGCGCTCGCTGGATAAATTGCATGATGGATTGTCCGCTCTTGCGCTGGATGAGCAAACCCGGGCCGCACTGGACGAGGTGCGCCGCCAGCTGGGGGAGTGCCAGCACATGCTGTCGGACCAGTTGGCAGAACTGGAAATCTTCGACCGTCGTTCGGTTAACCTGTCGCAGCGCCTGTACGACGAAGCCCTGGCCTGCCGCATGTGCCCGTTTTCCGATGGCATAGCCGGCCATGCCCGGATGGTGCGCGACCTCGGCCGTTCGCTGGGCAAGCAAGTCAGGCTCGACATCGTCGGCCACGCCACGCCGATCGATCGCGACATACTGGAAAAGCTCGACGCGCCGCTAGGCCACATGTTGCGCAACGCAGTCGATCACGGTATCGAAACGGCGGAGCAGCGGCGTGCTGCCGGCAAGCGGGACGAAGGTGTGATCAAGCTGGAAGCGCGGCACAGCGCCGGCATGTTGCAGATCAATATCACCGATGATGGCGCCGGCATCGACCTTGACCGCTTGCGCGACACCATCGTGCAGCGCAACCTGGCCAACCGCGACACGGTGACGCGGATGAGTGAAGATGAGTTGCTGGAGTTCCTGCTGCTGCCCAACTTCACCACGCGTGACACGGTGACCGAGATTTCCGGCCGCGGCGTCGGCCTGGATGTCGTCGCCGACATGCTCAAACAGGTGCGCGGCAAGATCCGGATTTCCACCGAAGCCGGGCAGGGAACACGCCTGCAGTTACAGCTTCCGCTGACACGCTCGGTAATCCGCAGTCTGCTGGTCGCGATCGGCGGAGAACCTTATGCGTTCCCGCTAGCCTATGTCAGGCGCACGCTGGAATTGCGCCGGGATCAGATCGAATTGCTCGAAGGGCATCAGCATTTTTCATTCGAGGGGCGCCAGATCGGACTGGTCACGGCGCGCCAAATACTGCAGAGCGGCGCCGCAATGCCGGCCGGCGAAACTGTTCCGGTGGTTGTGATCGGTGAACAGGAACACACCTATGGGCTGGTGGTGGAGCGTTTTATCGGCGAACGCATGCTGGTAGTGCAGAAGCTCGATGCGCGCCTGGGCAAGATCAAGGATATCGCGGCCGGTGCGCTGATGGAGGATGGCACGCCGGTGCTGATCGTGGATGTGGATGATATGCGGCGTTCGGTGGAAAAGCTGGTTTCCGCCGGCCGCCTCGACAAGGTGCAGCACGGCGCCGCCGGCGGCCAGGTCCGCCAGCGCAAGCGCATCCTGGTGGTCGACGACTCGCTGACGGTGCGCGAACTCGAACGCAAGATTCTGGGCAATCGCGGCTACGATGTCAGCGTCGCCGTCGATGGCATGGATGGCTGGAATGCGCTGCGCACGGAGGCCTTCGATCTGGTCGTCACCGACATCGACATGCCGCGCATGGATGGTATCGAACTGGTCAGCTTGATCAAGAAAGACCCGACCATGAAATCCATGCCGGTCATGATCGTATCGTACAAGGATCGCGAAGCGGACCGGCAGCGCGGACTGGATGCGGGCGCGGATTATTATTTTGCCAAGGGCAGCTTCGACGACGCGAGCCTGCTGCAGGCGGTGCTGGACCTGATCGGAGAGGCGGAAGCATGAAAATCGGCATTGTCAATGATTTGCCAATGGCAGTGGAAATGCTGCGACGTGCACTTGCCACGCGGCCGGACCATCAGGTTATCTGGGTTGCTACGGATGGCGAGGATGCGGTGAAGCTGTGCGCGTGGCAGACGCCCGACCTGGTGCTGATGGATCTGGTGATGCCGAATATGGACGGGGTTGAAGCGACGCGGCATATCATGCAGAAGACACCATGCCCGATCCTGGTGGTCACCGTCGATGTGGGCGTGCATGCCTGGCGCGTCTATGACGCGATGGGAGCCGGGGCGCTGGACGCGGTTGATACGCCGTCACTGGGGAATGGCGATTTGAACAAGAGCGCCGCGCCGCTGCTGGCGAAAATAGACGCGATCGAGCGGCGCGGCAGCGACCACCGCGGTAGCGACCGCCGCCATGTGGCCACGCAAATTGCGCAACAGGCAGTCTTCGATGCCTCGACACCATTGGTCGCAATCGGCGCATCGGCCGGAGGACCGGCGGCGCTGGCCACCGTGCTGGCGGGGCTGCCGGCGGATTTCCCGGCGGCGCTGGTGGTGGTCCAGCACATCGATCAAAGCTTCGCCGCGGGCCTGGCCGGATGGCTCGATGAACAATGCGCGCTGACGGTACGGCTCGCCGTCGAAGGCGATCAGCCGCTGGCGGGAACCGTGCTGGTCGCCGGCACCGATCTCCATCTGCGGCTGAAGAGCGGCGACCGCCTTGGCTATACGCAAGATCCGGTGGACAACCCTTATCATCCGTCGGTCGATGTATTTTTCCATAGTGTGGTTCAGTGGTGGCGCGGACGTGCGGTCGGCGTCCTCCTCACCGGCATGGGCCGGGATGGCGCGCAGGGCCTGAAAGCGATGCGCGACCAGGGTTGCCACACCATTGCGCAAGATCGCGGTTCGAGCGCGGTGTACGGCATGCCGAAGGCGGCAGCGGCGCTGGATGCCGCAGTGGAAATCCTGCCGGTCGGCACGATTGCACAGAAATTGATCAGCGCGCTGCCTTACATGCGCAACAGGAGCAGTGAATTATGGAATCAATAACGGCAGAAAATGTTGGCGGCGCGCTCGAATTGCCGGCCGACGATTACAAGATGATGGTCTTGCTGGTGGACGATCAGGTCATGGTGGGGGAAGCGATCCGGCGCGCGCTGCTCACGCAGCCAAACATCGACTTCCATTTTTGCTCGCGGGCCGACGACGCCATCAGGCTGGCCGAACAAACCCGGCCCACCGTGATCCTGCAAGACCTGGTGATGCCTGGTGTCGATGGTTTGTCGCTGGTGCGCCAGTACCGGCTCAACCCGGCGACGCGCGATATCCCGGTCATCGTCCTTTCAACCAAGGACGATCCGGCGATCAAGAGTGCCGCCTTCGCCGCAGGGGTGAATGACTATCTGGTCAAACTGCCGGACACGATCGAACTGATCGCGCGCATCCGCCACCACTCGCGTTCCTATATCAATCTTTTGCAACGCAACGCCGCGTATAAAGCCTTGCGCGAAAGCCAGCAGAAACTCCAGCAGAGCAATCTCGAATTGCAGCGCCTGACCAATACCGATGGCCTGACCGGGATTGCCAACCGCCGCTATTTCGATGAATACCTGGCGGCCGAATGGAAGCGGGCACGGCGCGAACAGACGCCGCTATCGCTGATGCTGCTCGATATCGACAACTTCAAGCTGTATAACGACACCTTCGGTCATGTCGCTGGCGATGAGGTGCTGCGCGCGGTGGCCGCCGCCCTGGATGGAAGTTCGCAGCGTCCGGCTGACCTGGCCGCACGTTTTGGTGGCGAGGAGTTCGCCATCATCCTGCCGGCCACCACACCCGGCGGGGCGCGCCTGGTCGGTGAGAAAGCGCGGCGCGCAGTGGAAGACTTGCGTATACCGCATGAGCCGTCGTCTACCGGTGACTGGTTGACCGTCAGCGGCGGTTGCGCCACGCTGGTGCCGCAGCAAAACGATGCGGTAACACGACTCATCGAGATCGCTGACAGGGGTTTGTACCTGGCCAAGAACAGCGGCAAGAACCGGATCTCGGTGGTCGGATGAGCATGGATTTTTGCGCAACCTGGACCGGTGACAGTGCGCCATGCATTTGTCGGGTTTCCTTACACTGGGGAAATAAATCGTAGAAAATAAAGGTTAACCTATTGTTTATTAAGGCTATTTATATTTGGCATGATAAGTGCTTATAGAGGGTAGTAATGAAAAATAATAGTCACTCGACTGAGCCGGTAGCTAAAAATAATCAGGGAAAATATAAAAATGAACATCGCTAAAAAAGTTCTGCCCATCATGGGTTTGCTGGCAAGTTTTGGATTCATCGCCGCAGCGCATGCGGCAATCATCACGGATACGGTTAACCCGGTTGATCGGCCGATCACGACGTCCAGCTCGTATACTTATACGCATAATATTGCTGAAGACGGATATGTACTGGGCACGCCGCTTGCCGCAGGCGGAACCCTGACCTTTCATTTGACCGACCCGAGCGGCGCCAACGAAACCTATCAGTTTTCGATCGGTCTGGCGGGCCAGATCAGTATTGATACGAACGTCCCGGGGGGAGATGGGGAATTGTCGATCGTGATTTTGAATGCCGCTTCTCTGCTGGATTTGCAGAGTGATGGCTTGCTTAACGTAACGGTCAGTTCAACAAACGGCAATTTCTCTTTTGCCGACTCGGTGCTGTCCGTATCAACAATCGAGGCAGCGATTGTTCCGGCTGCGGTCGCCGCTGTTCCCGAGCCATTGACGATCGCGCTTTTCGGACTTGGCCTGTTTGGCCTTGGCGTCTCGCGCAAGCGCATGCAGTAATCGGAAGCGCCAGAAAAAAACCTGCTTCGGCAGGTTTTTTTCGTTCCGAACATGGGTCTGTTCCATGCCCGTATCCGTGCAGGTTTCCAGCCTTGCGCGATGGCGCGGCCTCAAGCCTTATTTGGGAATCGAACCTTCAACCCCCTTGACATAAAAATTCATGCTTTTCATCATCGCAATGTCGGCTTCCTTGCCGGCGGCGATGATTTCCTTGCCGGATTGATCCAGGATCGGCCCCGCAAAAACACTCGCAGTTCCAGCGGCCAGTCCCGCTTTTTTATCGGCGACAAGTTTTTTCACATCATCCGGTAACACCGCATTCAGGTTTGCCAGGTCCATCGAGTCTTCCTTGATGCCCCACCAGGCGATGTCGGATTTCCAGCTGCCGTCCAGCGCTGACTGGATCGATTTTTTGTAGTACGGTTCCCACTTGATGATGGCGGAGGCCAGATGTGCCTTCGGCCCAAATGCCGACATGTCGGAATTCCAGCCAAATGCATGGACGCCTTTTTCCTCGGCCGCCTGCAAGGTCGCCGGTGAATCGGTGTTCTGGATCAGCACATCGACTCCCTGGCCGATCATCGTCATCGCGGCATCACGTTCCTTGGCGGGATCGAACCATGACGAAATCCAGACCGCGCGTGTTGTCACCTTCGGATTAACCGATTGCGCGCCGAGCGTGAACGCATTGATGTTGCGAATGACTTCAGGAATCGGGAATGAGCCGACCAGGCCGAGCTTGTTGGTCTTGGTCATCTTGCCGGCGACGATGCCTGCCAGATATGCGCCTTCGAATGTCTTGGTTTCATATACAGCGAGGTTGGGCGCGGTCTTGTAGCCGGTTGCATGTTCGAATTTCACATCCGGAAATTCCTTCGCGACTTTCAGCATCGGTTCCATGAAGCCGAACGAGGTGCCATAGATCAGCTTGTTTCCCTGGACTGCGAGGTCGCGAAAGACGCGCTCTGCATCCGGGCCCTCGGGCACTTTTTCGACAAAGGTGGTTTTGATCTTGTCGCCGAAAAAGGCTTCGGCGGCTTTCCTGCCATTGTCATGCGCGAAGGTCCATCCGGCGTCGCCCACCGGGCCGACATACACAAAAGCCACTTTCAATGGCTCCGCCTTGGCGGCAGCCGGCGCTGCAGCGGGGGCGGAGGCGGCCGGTTTCACTTCTTCTTTTTTGCCGCAGGCGGTAAACAGGAGGGCGGACGCGGCTACCAGCAATCCGGTTTTTAATACACTTCGTTTCTTGAAATCCAACATGAGCTTCCCCAAAAAGTAAAACAATGATGAGACTGCGATGTGACCAGCTGTGCGGATAGCCGGCCGAATTTTCGAATTTTTGAATTTTTTTTACCCGCTGTCCGGGTTGAAGTTTTTCCCCAGTGACGCTGGAATATTCAATCTGATCCAGTGGGGATTGCGTGATATCAGGGCCAGCACGACGATGGTGGCGACATAGGGCAGCATCGCCATGATTTGCGGGGCAACGTCGACGCCGAGACCCTGCAGGTTTAATTGCAGGATGGTGACGCCGCCAAACAGCCAGGCGCCGGCCACCACACGCCACGGCTTCCAGCAGGCAAAAGTAGTCAGCGCCAGCGCGATCCAGCCTTTGCCCGCGGTCATGCCTTCCTGCCACATCGGTGTATAGACGATCGCCAGGTAGGCGCCCGCCAGGCCGCAGCAGGCGCCGCCGAAGACCACCGCGCCCAGGCGGATCAGACGCACGTTGTAACCCAGTGCATGCGCCGATTCAGGCGACTCGCCCACCGCGCGCAACACCAGCCCGGCGCGGCTCCTGGTCAGGAACCAGGCCAGGCCGGCACATAGCAGCAGCGCGAGATAGACCATCGGATGATGTCTGAACAAGACGTCGCCGGCGAATGGAATGTCGGACAGGTACGGTATCGGCATCTTGAGTGCGGGCAGGCTGATGCCGGTGTAGGGAATGCCGGCAAATGCGGACAGTCCGCCGCCGAAAATGGACAGCGCCAGACCGGTCGCGTATTGATTGGTACCGAGCCACAACACCATCCAGCCAAAAAATGCCGCCGCCGCCATGCCGGCCAGCGCTCCCGCCGCAAAACCCGCAGTCGCGCTGCCGCTGCCGACCGTGACGGCAAAGCCGGCAATCGCGGCGAGCAGCATCATGCCTTCCGCGCCCAGATTGAGCACCCCGGATTTTTCATTGAGCAGCAAGCCGAACGCCGCCAGCATCAGCGGAGTGCCGGCGTTGATGGTGGCGGCCAATGCGGGCGCCAGCAAAAAAAGGAAGGCATCCAAGACTATTTCCCCCAGCGTATGCGGTAAGCGATCAGCACGTCGGCAGCCAGCAAAAAGAACAGCAACATCCCCTGGAACACACCGGTGATCGCATTCGGCAGGCCGAGGCGCGACTGCGCCAGTTCACCGCCGATATAAAAAAGCGCCATGATGAAACTGGAGAACAGGATGCCGACCGGATGCAGGCGGCCGACATAAGCGACGATGATGGCGGCAAAGCCGTATCCGGGCGACATCGATGGCGTCAGCTGGCCGACCGGGCCGATGGTTTCTATCACACCCGCCAGGCCGGCGGCGGCGCCACTGATCAGCAAGGCTGTCCACAATGTCTTGCGTTGTGAAAAACCGGCGTAACGCGCGGCCAGCGGCGCCAGGCCGCCGACCTGCAGGCGAAAACCGCTGAAGCTTTTCGACAGGAATATCCAGGCAGCCCCCGTCGCCAGCAACGCAAAAAGGAAACCCAGATTCAGCCGCGTGCCGGGCACCATGATCGGCAACAGGAAGTCGCTGGAAAACATTCTGGATTGCGGAAAATTGAAACCCTTCGGATCGCGCCAGGGGCCGGTGACCAGATAACTCAGCAGCAGTCCGGCGATATAGACCAGCATCAGCGACACCAGGATTTCATTGGTGTTGAAGCGGTCCTTCAGCAGCGCGGTGATGCCCGCCCAGAACATGCCGCCCAGCATGCCGGCCACGATCACCAGCGTGATCGACAAGACACCGGCGCCAGTGCCCAAGGCGCCGCCGACAGTGCCATTATCCAGCGCCAGCGCGACACCGCCGCCGGCTATCGCACCGGCCAGCAGCATGCCTTCGGCGCCGATGGACATGATGGCGGAGCGATAACAAACCGCATAACCGATCGCGCACAGGATCAAGGGTGTGCACTTGAGCGCGATCTCGGTCCAGCCGCGCAGGTTCTTGATCGGCTCCCAGAAAAATACCGCCAGCCCGGCCAGCGGATCTTTGCCCAGCGCGGCAAACAGGATCGCGCCGCAGATGGTGGTCAGGAGCACCGCCAGCAGCGGCGACAAATAGGACATCAGGCGGGACGGGGTGGCGCGCGCTTGCAGGCTAAGCATGGGCGGCTTCCGTCATGCCGCTCATCCACAAGCCGATCTGCTCGATCGTTGCCTGTGCGGTCGGTACCGCCTGCAGCATGCGGCCTTTCGCGATCACCATCAGGCGGTCGGTAATCTCGAACAGTTCATCCAGCTCCTCGGAAATCACCAGCACCGCACAACCCGCATCACGCATCGCCATCAGTTCCGCACGAATCTGCGCGGCAGCGCCGACATCCACACCCCAGGTCGGCTGGGCCACCAGCAGCACGCGCGGCGCCGACATGATTTCGCGGCCGACGATGAATTTTTGCAGGTTGCCGCCGGACAGGCTGCGGGCCGGTGCATCGGGTCCGCCGGCCTTGACATTAAAACGCTTGATGATGGCGTCGGCGATTGACTTGATCGCCGACGATCGGATCAGTCCGAAGGTGATGGTTTCCTGGTTCTGATGCGACAGCAGCACATTGCTGGCCAGGCTCATTTCCGGCACCGCACCACGCCCGAGGCGTTCTTCGGGTACCAGGGCCAAACCTTGCCTGCGCCGCTGCGCGGCATCCAGATGGCCGATCGCCACACCATCGAGCAACACACCATCGCCGGTGGCGCGCGGGTCTTCGCCGGAGAGGGCGGCCAGCAATTCCTGCTGGCCGTTGCCTGAAATTCCCGCTACCCCGAGAATTTCGCCGGCATGCAATTCAAATGAAATGTCGTGCAGCTCTGTCGCAAACGGATGGTTTTTCGGTAACGACAGATGATTGGCGGCCAGCACCACCTTGCCGGCGCTGCCGCCGGCGGTTTTCAGCATCGGCAGGTCGCCGCCGATCATCATGCGCGACAGGCTGGCAGCGGTTTCCTGGCGCGGATCGCAGACGCCGGTGACTTTCCCCGCCCGCATCACGGTGCAGGTATGGCACAAGGCGCGGATTTCATCCAGCTTGTGGCTGATGTACAGGATGCTGCAGCCTTCGGCGGCGAGCTTGCGCAGGGTCTCGAACAATCTGCCGACCGCTTGCGGCGTCAGCACCGAGGTCGGTTCATCGAGAATCAGCAGTTGCGGGTTGGTCAGCAGGGCGCGCACGATTTCGACACGCTGGCGTTCACCGACCGAGAGTGTATGGACATGGCGCTGCGGTTCCAGCTCGAGGCCGTACAGGGTGGCGGTTTTTGTAATTTGTTGCGCCAGCTGATCGAGGTGTGGATTGCCGGGCAGGCCGAGAGCGATGTTTTCCGTGACCGTCAGCGTGTCGAACAGCGAAAAATGCTGGAACACCATCGCGATGCCCAGCTGGCGGGCGGCGGCAGGGCTGGCTGTCTGCACCGCTCGTCCGTTCCAGACCACCTCGCCGGCGTCGGGCCTGACCGCGCCATAGATGATCTTCATCAGCGTCGACTTGCCGGCGCCATTTTCGCCCAGCACGGCATGGATTTCTCCCGGCTGCACAGTCAGGTTGACGCCGTCGTTGGCGACCACGGCAGGATATTTCTTGGTGATGTTGCGGAGTATGAGACGTGGTTCCATGTCTTTCATCTTTCCTGGTTCGTCCCGACGTTACAGGAAATGCACTTTTTTACATATAAAACAATTCGTATACGGCATAGTCGCAAGCGGATATAGAGGGTAGCGCAGCTTGCGATCAGCTGCCCCGATAGGTTGAATACGCCCATGGAGACACCACCAGCGGCACATGGTAATTCTGTGCCGCGTCGGCGATGCCGAATGTGATGGTGACACGATCGATGAAACGCGGGCTGGGCACCACCACCCCTTGCGCGGCAAAATAATCGCCGGCATCGAAGACCAGTTCATACTGGCCGGCGCACATGTCGTCGCCTTTCAGCAGCGGCGCGTCGCAGCGGCCATCGCGGTTGGTGACCGTCCGCTTGAGCAATCTTTTTCCGGCCGCATCGACGATGTAAAGTTCGACGCCGACGCCGGCACCGGGTTTTCCCTGCGTGATATCAAGCACGTGTGTGCTGAGTTGTCCCATTGTGGCTCCCTTTTGACTCCCGGAATTTATCATTACTGGCGCAGTTGCGAAAGCCTCAGGGCTTTGGAAATATCAATCGGCGCATACCCGACATTCATTTGCCGATATGACTTCATGCCGTGTGGATGGTAAATTGATGCTCATGTCAGAACCGATCCGATTTTATTATCGCGGCGCCATCCACGCCGTCGATCAAGCCGCGCCGACGCGCACGGTATTGCAGCATTTGCGCGAAGACCTGCATTGCACCGGCACCAAGGAGGGTTGTGCCGAAGGCGATTGCGGCGCCTGCACGGTGGTTCTCGGTGAGTTGCAGGATGGACAAGTCAATTTGAAAACCGTCAATTCATGCATCCAGTTGCTGCCAACGCTGGATGGCAAGGCCTTGTTTACGGTGGAAGATTTGCGGCAGCCCGACGGCGCGCTGCACCCGGTACAGCAGGCAATGGTCGAATGCCATGGCTCGCAGTGCGGTTTCTGCACGCCCGGTTTTGTGATGTCGCTGTGGTCGCTGTACCTGGCGCAGGAAGGCAAGACAGGCAGTCCGACGCGGCTGCAGATCGACGACACGTTGTCAGGCAACCTGTGCCGCTGCACCGGTTATCGGCCCATCATCGATGCGGCCGCGCGCATGGGCATGTTGCCGCCGGTGGTCCTGGATCGCGCCGCCATCACACAAACCCTGCGCTCGATCGAACGCGACGACATGCTGCATTACAGTGCGCACGGCCGGCATTTCCATGCGCCGCGATCGCTGGCGCAGTTGATCGCATTGCGCAGCGCACATCCGGATGCCTGCCTGCTTGCCGGTTCCACCGATGTCGGCCTCTGGGTCACCAAACAATTCCGCGAGCTGGGCGACATCATTTACCTGGGTCAGGTAGCGGAGTTGAAAAAGATTGTTGACGCCGGCACCCATCTGGAAATCGGCGCCGGCGTATCGCTCGACGATGCATATGCGGCGCTGTGCCGCTCTTATCCGCTTGAACTGTCGGAAATGCGCCAACGTTTTGCCTCGCTGCCGATCCGCAATGCCGGCACGCTCGGCGGCAATGTTGCCAATGGTTCGCCGATCGGCGATTCGATGCCATGGCTGATTGTGCTGGGCGCGCAGGTGGTGCTGAACGGCGCGGCCGGGCAACGGGTGCTGGCACTGGAAGATTTTTACCTGGGTTATCAGAAAAAGGATTTGCGCCCGGGCGAGTTCGTCGAAGCGGTGCGGGTGCCGCAGGGATCGCCGGAGCAGCGCTTCCGCACCTACAAGCTTGCCAAACGATTCGATCAGGATATCTCGGCGGTGTGCGCGGCGTTTGCCATCACGCTCGATGGCGACCGGATCACGCAGGTCCGGGTCGCGTTCGGCGGCATGGCGGCGACGCCAAAACGCGCGGCGCGCACCGAAGCGGCGATGCAGGGCCAGCCATGGAATGAATCTACGCTGCAAACGGCGATGGCAATGCTGGAACAGGATTACACACCGCTGTCGGATATGCGCGCCTCGGCTTCTTACCGGATGACAGTCGCGCGCAACCTGTTGCGCCGCTTCTGGCTGGAGACGCGTCTCGAAGCGCCGCTGCCACAAACCGCGGTCAATGTGTTTGACCGCGCCAATGCAGGGACTTCGTGATGAATGACAAGTCAGAAATTTCTCCGATGCGGACGGATGCCCCGGCCTGGGCCGAAGTCGGCAAGCCCCATCCGCATGAATCGGCAGCCCTGCATGTGCTGGGCGAAGCGGCCTACACCGACGATATTCCGGAGTTGCAGGGCACACTGCATGCGGCGCTCGGCCTGTCGCAGATGGCGCATGCAAACATCCGGTCAGTCAATCTTGACGCGGTGCGGGCTGCCGCCGGCGTGGTAGCGGTATTGTGCGCCGGCGATATTCCCGGCACCAACGACTGTGGACCCATCCTGCACGACGATCCTATTCTGGCCGATGGCCTGGTGCAGTACATCGGGCAACCGGTTTTTGTTGTCATCGCCGACAGCCACGATCATGCGCGGCGTGCGGCGCGGCTGGCGCACATCGAGTATGACGAGTTACCGGCCATCCTGACGCCGCATGCGGCCCGTGATGCACAGTCGTTCGTATTGCCACCGATGCACCTGAATCGCGGTAACTTCGAGCAGGCATTTGCACGCGCGCCGCATTCGCTGACCGGGACCCTGAGTGTCGGCGGGCAGGAACAGTTTTATCTGGAAGGACAGATTTCCTACGCGATCCCGAAGGAAGACCGGGGCATGCTGGTGCTGTGCTCGACCCAGCATCCGTCCGAGATGCAGCATGTGGTTGCGCATGCGCTTGGCCTGCATTCACATCATGTGACAGTCGAATGCCGCCGCATGGGTGGCGGTTTCGGCGGCAAGGAATCGCAGTCGGCAATCTGGGCGGCGATTGCGGCGATCGGCGCGGCGGCATTGAGGCGGCCGGTAAAACTGCGCGCCGACCGGGACGACGACATGCTCGTCAGCGGCAAGCGGCATTGTTTTGAGTACGTCTATGCCGCCGGCTACGACGATGAGGGCCGGGTGCTGGCGGCCAGGGTCGAGATGGTGTTGCGGGCAGGATTTTCGGCCGACCTTTCCGGTCCGGTGGCAACGCGCGCAATCTGTCATGTCGACAATGCGTATTATTTGCCGGACGTCGCCATCAGCGCGATGTGCGGCAAGACCAATACCCAGTCGAACACCGCATTTCGCGGTTTTGGCGGACCACAGGGCGCGATCGTGACCGAGTACATGCTCGATGACATCGCGCTCAACCTGGGCAAGGACGCGCTGGAGGTGCGCAAGCTGAACTTCTACGGCCGCGATGAAAAGGAGGGCCGCAACATCACGCCCTACGGCCAGAAGGTGGAAGACAACGTGCTCCACGAATTGACGGCGGAGCTGGAAGAGAGCAGCGCTTATGCCGAGCGGCGCGCCGCGATCCTTGCCTTCAATGCGGCCAGCCCGGTCCTGAAGAAAGGCATGGCGATCACACCGCTGAAATTCGGCATCGCCTTTAATGTCAGCCACCTCAACCAGGCCGGCGCGCTGGTGCATGTATATGTCGACGGTTCGGTGCTGGTCAGTCACGGCGGCACGGAAATGGGGCAGGGCGTCAATACCAAGGTGATGCAGGTGGTCGCGCACGAACTGGGCATCACGCTTGGGCACGTGCGTGCCACGGCCGCCGATACCAGCAAGGTCGCCAACACATCGGCCACCGCGGCATCGACCGGCGCCGATTTGAACGGCAAGGCGGCGCAGGATGCCGCCAGCCAGATCAGGCAGCGGCTGGCGGCGCATGCGGCCCGGCAGTTCGGGGGCAGCGCGGAAGAGGTGGCTTTCTCGAATAATCTGGTGCACGTGAATGGCCGCTCGATACCATTTGCCGAAGTCGTCGCAAAAGCGTATCTGGCACGGGTGCAATTATGGTCGGACGGTTTTTATGCGACGCCCGACCTGCACTGGGATGGCGCCAGCATGACCGGCCATCCGTTTTCCTATTTCGCGTATGGCGCAGCGGTGTCGGAAGTGATCGTCGATACCCTGACCGGCGAATGGAAACTGCTGCGCGCCGACGCGCTGCAGGATGCGGGGCAATCGCTGAACCCGGCGATCGATATCGGCCAGGTCGAGGGCGGCTTCATCCAGGGCATGGGCTGGCTGACGACCGAACAGCTGCGCTGGAATGAAAAAGGGAGACTGATGACGCATGCGCCATCGACTTACAAGATACCGGCGGTGTCGGATTGTCCCGAGGACTTTCGTGTACGGCTGTTCAGCAACCGCAATGCCACCGACAGCATCCATCGTTCGAAAGCGGTGGGTGAACCGCCGCTGCTGTTGCCGTTCTCGGTATTTTTTGCCATCCGCGATGCGGTCGCCAGCGTTGGCGGCCACCGGATCAATCCGCCGCTGAATGCGCCGGCCACCAGTGAGGAAATCCTGCACGCGGTGGAGGCAGTCCTGGCCGCCGCACGGGAACCGGCCGGCGCATGACAGGCGTGCATGCCTATCGCGCAGGCATCCTGCATTTTATTGGCGATCCGGCGGTCGACGAACACGCATGCCGCTGGCATGAGGACGGTTTGCTGATCGTCGAAAACGGTCTTGTGCTTGCCGCCGGCGATTATGCAAAACTGATATCGGTCTTGCCCGCCGGCGCCACGATGCACGACTATAGCGGCAAGATCATCTGCCCCGGTTTCATCGATACCCATATTCATTTTCCGCAAACCGACGTCATCGCGTCGCCGGCCGCAGGTCTGTTGCCGTGGCTGGAAAATCATACGTTTCCGGCCGAGCGGAAATTTTCCGATCCGGCGCATGCGAGTGAAGTCGCGCGCTTTTTTCTCGATGAGCTGCTGCGCTGCGGCACCACCAGTGCGATGGTGTATTGCACGGTGCATGCGGAATCGGCCGAGGCATTTTTTGCCGAGAGCGCCGCGCGCAACATGCGCATGGCTGCAGGCAACGTCATGATGGACCGCAACTGCCCGGAATTCTTATGCGTCAGCGCCGAACAGAGTGCGCGCGAAACCGAGCTGCTGATCAGGAAGTGGCACAACAACGGCCGCCAGCTGTATGCGATCACGCCACGATTTGCGCCGACCTCGAGCGAGCGCCAGTTGCAGCTGGCGGGCGAGCTGGCGTCCGCCTATCCGGACACCTATATACAAACCCATGTGGCCGAAAACGCCGACGAAATCGCCTGGGTAAAAAAACTGTTCCCGCAGGCGCGCAGTTACATCGATGTGTACGACCAGTGCGGATTGATGCGCGAGCGCGCGGTGTACGGGCATTGCATCTGGCTCGATGACACCGATCGCCGCCGCATGCGGGAGACCGGTTCGGCGGTGGCGCTTTGTCCGACTTCCAACCTGTTCCTCGGCAGCGGCCTGTTCGATTTTGCTGCTGCCGACCGCGCAGGGCTTGCACTGTCGCTGGCGACCGATGTCGGCGGCGGCACCTCGTTTTCGATGCTGCAAACCATGAATGGCTTGCACAAGGTCGCCCGCATGGGGGGCACGCATATGCCGGCATTACGCATGTTTTATCTGGCGACGCTGGGCGGCGCCCGTGCGATGCAGCTTGAAGGTGTGATCGGCAATTTTGTGCCGGGCGCGGAAGCCGATTTCATCGTGCTGGATCCGCAGGCAACACCACTGCTTGCACGCCGCACGGCGCATGGCGACAGCCTTGAAGAGTTGCTGTTCGCATTTGCGTTGTTGGGCGATGACCGCAGCATCGCGGCGACTTATGTGGCCGGTCAACGGCTGCATGCGCGTCAAGCAGTTTGATCTTCCGGGTGCTGGAAAATCCTTGAATCTATTGCAGATCGATGTTTTGCCATAAGTCAGATACTTTGCTGCAAGTGTTACTCAATTCAACTGGCGTGGAGTGCGAGTTGGCGACCAGGCGCAAATAATCGACCACCAATTGCGTGCGCCGAACCGACAATCCCTCTATTGCGGAAACACTCATCGTTTGCAGTGCCACCGCGAGTGCCCATTCGGTCTGGACGTCGAGGATTCGCGCCGTTGATTGCGGCGCTTCGTTTATGGCGGCCACGTTTATCTGCATCAGCGCGACACGAGGCGCGTGAACAGCCCGGATTTTTCCGGCCGGGGCATGGTGCGTTCCACGACCGTTGCCCATTGCTCCGACAACTGCTGGCATGTTGCGCGCAGGACAGGCGCCAGCTCCGGCAATTCGGCCAGGGCTTTCAAATGGCGTTCAATGACCGAGGCCAGTTTGATGCATGCGCCCGTTTCATTGACATTGGCTGTGTATTGGGACATCAGGTGCAGCACTGCCGACACCAGTAATTCCGGCCGCGGGGGAGTACTGTTTGGTTCGAGAAAAGCGGAATCCATTGTATTGGTGGCCATTAAATTCTCCTTGGTAAAGGTTGACTTTTGCTGGCTACCGCGAGGCATGACTGTGCTGCGGAGGGCTGGCTGGATTTACTGAAACGGACCGTTCAGGTAAGCCTGAACATTGATTCCCGCTTTTAAATGAGAATGAATCTTATTTAGATTATTGCCCATCCCGGTCAGGACTGCAAGGATTTTTATGGGGGGGATGTTTTTTCTGAAATTGCGAAAATTTCGTTGTTCCTGCGAAAGGTGTAGCAGGGGTTTCGTGAGGCATTGCCTCACGCCTGCGTAACGGCACAGGCTTGCAAGCCTGTGCGCGCCCCTCGGCGGGGCCCCTGCAAGGGGGAATGTGGTGGTCAAGTAAATTCGGACACAACGATAGGTTTTTTTGCTGCCATGTTCC
>JAZKDW010000074.1:0-7682 GCA_040387375.1 Pseudomonadota bacterium | reverse complement strand
GCAACCAGTGTGAAAGTAGGTCATCGTCAGGCTGTTATTAGAAAACCCTCCAGTGCAAACTGGAGGGTTTTTGCTTTGGAGATGCGATTTCAACAAGCGCGTGCTCACGGCCCCTGTGGCCAATCCTGAATTCCCCCCCGTTGCGTATATGTGCGCCCCCATTTCATGGCCAACCAGTTCGCAGTTGAAGACGTTCTTGACGCCAGCGAGGTAAAGCCAGACCCTTGCCGGTCCAGACATACGTCATCATGATCCCAAGGGGGCAATCTCAGTCAGCTACATGACCTCGTATCGTGAGCTCAGGGAACCGCTTGCAGATTCCGCTGGATTTTCAACAGGAGCTCCATCAGCTTGTCCGCGTCTTCAGGGCTTATTCCGGCCAGCGATTTCTGGTTGATTTCAGAGGCGAACGGAATCAATTCATGCGCGAGTAGCTTGCCCGCCTCGGTGAGATAGACAAACACATTGCGCTTGTCCTCGTTGCTGCGCTCGCGCCGAACATAACCGTTCCTCTCAAGGATACTGATCGCCGGCACCGCCGTGGTCTGGTGCACGCCGACGCGCCGGGCCACATCCTTTTGATTCAGACCGTCTTCATTCCAGAGAATCCTGAGGAATGCCCATTGGGCCGAAGTGACATTGCGCGCACGCAGTTTCTGGTGCAGCAGATTTTTGAAGGCAAGATGCGTCTGGCGGATTTCGCCGCCAACCGGATGTTGCCGCTCGGCCGACTTCTTTCCAGATTTTGCATTCTTCGCCCGGCTGACATACGGTAATTCCATGAACGGCAGCTCTTTGACTGCCTTGGATGAGGGCGCCGGGGTTGGCGGTTGCTCGCTCGTTTTGCTTCGACGTATTTTTGTCATTGCCGGTTACTGGAATAAAAATCGGGTGTATCGATGTCTAGCGCCATGGTTCTACCTGCCAGATTACATACGCAGCACTATAGCAGTCTGGCCGACGGCGGTGATCGGCAACCCATCGGGCGCTGCGTCCGAAAATAAATTGAATAGGCAACAAATGGATATCAATGTAATATTCCACAAGAATGCCTGAAACAGTTTCTTCACCGGCAGATAATTAAGGAGACTTAGATGAAAATAAAAATCCTTGCAGCACTCTTCATATCCACGATTGCCTTTGTTGCGCCTGTACTAGCACAGGAATATCCGACCAAGCCGGTCAAGATCGTCGTTCCATTCCCGCCGGGCGCGTTGACCGATTCCCTGGCACGGCTGCTGGCGGCGAAGCTTCAGGAAAAATGGTCGCAGACGGTGATTGTCGAAAACCGCGCAGGCGCCGCCGGCAACATCGGAACCGAAGCGGTATACAGATCGGCGCCCGATGGCTACACCCTGCTGTTCACACCGCAGCAGCCGTTGGTCCTGGCGAAACTGCTCAATCCTCAGTTGTCCTTCGATCCCGACACCTTCGTCCCGGTCTCGGTGGTCACCAGAAGCACGGTGGTCATGCTGGTCAATCCGAAGGTGCCGGTGGAAAACGTGAAGCAGTTGATCGCATACGCAGCGGCCAACCCGGGCAAGCTTAACTTCGCGACCACCGGCGTCGGCAGCACCGCGCATTTGTCGAACGAATTATTCAATCACCTGAGCAAGACCAGGTCGGTCAACGTGCCTTACCAGGGTATTACGCCGGCTACCACAGCGTTGCTGGCTGGCGAAGTGGATGTCCTGTTCGACGCAATGGGCAACGCTCTGCCGAATACCCGCGTCGGCAAGCTGCGCATGCTGGCGGTGGCCAGCGAAAAACGTAACCCTGCGCTGCCCGAGGTGCCGACTATCGGCGAGTCGCTGCCGGGCTTTGTGTCATCCCTGTGGACCGGCATGGTGGCGCCGCCGAAAACGCCCGCAGCGATTGTCGACAAGGTGTCTGCAGCGGTTGCCCAGGCGCTGCAGCACCCGGATTTCGTAGCGCGAATTGCAGGCGTGAATGGACTCGACGCTGTCGGCAGCACCCCGGCGGAAATGACGCGGGTGATCAAGGACGAGCGTGAACGCTGGACTGCGGTGATCAAGGCAACCGGCATCAAGACGGAATAGATCGAGCAACTTACCTGGCCCAAAATATCATGTACCCGATCGAATCGATAAACGCGGATGTCCTGGTGATCGGCGGCGGCTTCGCAGGCGCGTGGGCGGCCTTGCGCGCAGCGGAGTTGACGCCCAATGTCATTCTTGTGGAAAAAGCCTATGTGAGCCGCAGTGGCGCTTCCACCATGTCGGGGGGCGTGACGACTTGTCCGCTGCCCTCCGATGACTTGGACGCCTGGGTGGAAGAATTCGTGGTTCGCGGCGATTACATGTGCAACCAGGACTGGACCCTGAAACTGCTGGAAGGCCAGCGCCGGCGCGTAGCGGAACTGGCAGAGTGGAAGGTGCCGATTTCGCGAGATGCCAATGGCGCGATTCGCCGGTTTGCCAGCCGCGGTATGACGGCGGTGCGGTGCATGCAGTACAACCCGAAACTGGCAATGGAGGAGTTGCGCCGGCAAGCCGTGGCGCGCGGTGTCAGGATCATAGACCGTCTCTGCATCACCGAGCTGATCACGAGCGACGGTGCCTACCCGACGCAGGGATCGGTGGTCGGCGCATTCGGTTTTGACGTCAAGATCGGCGGCTGCGTCGCCTTCCGCGCCGGGCGCACGATATTGGCGACCGGACAGATCAGCATGAAGGGCATTCACCATGTCGACAACGATACCGGCGACGGCGTTGCGATGGCATGGCGCGCCGGCGCGCGCCTTACCGATCTCGAGTTCTCGTTCGGCGGCACGTTTTCGATCTTGATGAAGCACTACAATCTGGGAAGCTATAACGTCGCCGTCGCGCATGGCGCGCGCCTGATTAACCGGCGCGGTGAGCGCTTCATGGAAAAATACGATCCGGCGCGCATGGAGCGCAGCGAGTTGTCGCGGGTCGTCGCCGCATTCGTCAAGGAAATCGTCGATGGCCGTGGTCCGGTCTACATCGACCTGCGGCATTGCGACGACTCGTACTGGACTGACCTGGCCGGCATGTCGATGATGAGCGGAAGCACGGTACTTTTGTCGGATAAGATACCGAACCCCAGAATCCATCCGATACCGATTGAACCAACCTGGGGCTTGTGGAGCGGCGGGCGCGGCGGGATCGATATCGACATCGATTGTAGGTCGACGCTGCGTGGATTGTTTGCCGCAGGCGCTACCGCGAAGAACCCCACCAGCGGCACACATGCGAGTGCCGGCGTGCCGACCGCGTTTGCGATGAATTCCGGATACTACGCCGGCGAGGCCGCCGCACGCGAGGCTTTGAATGCCGAATCGGCGGCCATCCCCGACGATATTTTGCAGATACTGGCGGAGCAGGCAATGGCCGCGCTCGCACGCGACAGTCGGGAAGGGCTGACGCCTGACCTGTTGCATGACCGGCTGGCGATGCTGGGTGGATCGATTGCCGATTCGATGCAACTCAACCGACCGAAGCTGGAAGCGCTTGTTGAGCAAGCGAGCGAACTCAAGGCGGCGACATCGTCCACCGGCGCGGCGAATCTGCATGAACTCATCAAGCTGCATGAAGCGCGCAATATTTCAGAAAACGCCCGCATGATTTACCTGTCCGCGCTCGACCGCACCGAAAGCCGCGAACAGTTCTACCGATCCGACTATCCGGAAACCGATGACGCGGCATGGTTCTGCCTGCACGGCGTCACGCGCACCGGCGATGGCATGAAGTTCGAGCGCATTCCGATCGAGCTTGAGCGCTTCCCCTTGCAGCGTCCCGCGAAAGCAAGCCACCAGCTGAGTCCGATGGCCGCGATTTTCGCTGGCACTTATCAACCATCAGCCTATGATTGAGTGCCATCGATGACTGGCAATCCTCTCCATTCCGTAGCGCTCGACGAGCAGCTTTGCACGCAGTGCGGCAAGTGCGTCGATGCCTGCCCCACCGGCGTATTCCAGCTTGATCCGGATAGCATGCGGGTGCAGGTCAGTTACCCCGGCGATTGTCATGTGTGTTTTTTATGTGTGCCCGATTGTCCGGCCGGCGCGATTGCGGTTTCATGGGATGCGCCAAACCGGCGCCAGCACAGCATTTACGACATTCTCGGAATTGCGTTTCCAGACTTTCAAACGCCCGCTATCGATGGGAAAGGAAAATGATGCCGATTGATGCGCCTGCAACAGGTTTTTACCTGCGCGTCGCCGACGCGAAAATTTTTGTTCGCATCAAAGGCGCCGGACAAGCGCTATTGCTGCTGCATGGCGGAGGTCCAGGAACAAGCGGTGCCAGCTGGCTTGAACTGATGAACGCATGCGCACCGGACCGGCAATTCATCGCACCGGATTTTCTGGGCTTTGGTTACAGCGATGCGCCGGAGGCCAACTACGGCAATGAAAAATTCATCAATGACACCGTCGAATTGATGAAAACCCTGTGCCTCGAATCGGTTGTGCTGGTCGGTCATTCGATGGGTGCCGCGATCGCCGCGGGGGTAGCGGTCCGATGTCCCGAACTGATCAGCGAGCTGGTCCTGATCGCGCCTGGCGGAGGTTCTTACGGGCTCGACTACCACTCTCCCGGCATCGAACAAATTGCGCGCATTTCGCATGAGCCCACCGAAGCCAATATCAGAACCCTGGTGGAGCTGATGAGCCACCGGCCAGAGTTGCACGATGGCGCAGTCAACAAGCGCATGGCATTGATCGCGCGACCCGGGATTTTGGCGGCGCAACGATATTTGCAGCAGTCCCGTCAAGACGCCCGGCGCAGTGGGGCGAGCGGCGGGGCGACACTTACGGAGAAAATACAATCGTTGGCACAACCGATTGCGCTCATTTGGGGGCAACATGAAGCGTTCAATCCGGTTGACCTGGGACCGCGAATCAAGGCGGCGCTGCCGCCCCACGCCCGGTACTATCTGATTCCGGATGCAGGGCACAATGTGCATTATGATCAGCCGGATGCGGTGGCCAGGATATTTGCCGAAATCCTTGACCCGGCTCTATCCGTCAACTCGCGCAGCTAAATTTCAGCCATTCATTTCTCTCCCGCACTTTTGCGGGGCGGTTCATGAAGCTTGATCATCGCGTTGATTTCCGCTCCGGAAAAAATAAAAGCGCAGTCTTAACAAGTGGAGCCCCTATGAAGGGCATCGTGTCCACCGTTAAATGACGGGCACCATCCTCGCCGACGCTGGATTCAGCGTCTACACGGTGCAGACTGGACGTTTTCAGATGGGATTGCCGGGTGTTTACATAAGCTTTGTCACATCGAAGTAATATTCAGCCGATAGCATCTGTGTGCCCTTAAACCTAACTGGTACACGCTATATGAACGACATTTCCCGCAGCGATTTTCTGGCCGATCCGGACGGTGCCGGCACCAATATTTCCAATAACCCTACTTTCGATCAGGTGCTTGATGCACGGATAAGCCGACGCTCGCTTCTGAGAGGATCGTTTGGTGTGGCGACTACCGTATTCTTCGGTGCCGGCATGTCCAGCGCATTCGCGAAAACCGACACGCCTTCCAAAACGCTCAAGCTCAATTTCACCGCAGTGCAGAAAAGCCTCGATGATGTATTGACCGTGCCGGCGGGATATACCGCAACCGTGCTGTACCGCCTGGGCGATCCCATTCATGCTGCGGTACCCGAGTATAGAAACGATGGCACTGATTCCGCCGCGTCGCATGCACTGCGCGCCGGCGACCATCACGACGGCATGCATTACTTCGGTTTGAAAAACAATGGCGCGTACAGCGAAAAATCCAGCGATCGCGGCCTGCTGTGCATGAATCATGAAGCGATTACCCCCGCCTATCTGCACGCAACAGGGGCAACCATCACGGGTACCGGAAACGCAGCGACACGCAGTGTTACCGATGAAGTCATCAAGGAGATGAACGCGCATGGCGTCAGCATCATCGAGGTACGTAAAAATCGCTCGGCCTTCGAATACGACCGGCATTCGAAGTTCAATCGGCGCATTACCACTTTTAGCGACATGCAGTTGTCGGGTCCTGCGGCAAAATCACCATACATGATTACCGCCTACTCGCGCGACGGAGCGAAGACCCGCGGCACAGTCAACAATTGCGCCAATGGTTACACGCCATGGGGCACTTACCTCACATGCGAAGAAAACTGGGCTGGATATTTCCGCCGCATCGCCGCAACTGACAATCCCCTCCGGACCGCAAAAGAATTGGTCTCTTTCGCGCGTTATGGCGTTGCTGGCACCGGTCGTGAATTATGGGCAACCGCTACCGCCAATCCGGGCGACACTTCATTCTCGCGCTGGAGCGCGATGAAGCTTGGGCAGTCCGCCGACGGTAGTGACGATTTCCGCAACGTCGCCAACACCTATGGCTGGAATGTCGAGATCGACCCCTTCAATCCGGCTTCGACGCCAAAAAAGCGTACGGCAATGGGTCGCTTTGCGCATGAAGGCGCGTGGCCAGGGCCTGTAGAAGCGGGTAAACCGCTGGTCTGGTACATGGGTTGTGATTCGCGTAACGAATACATTTATAAATACGTTTCAAGCGCACTATGGAACCCATCCGATGCGACCAAGGGAATGGCGGCCGGCGACAAGTATCTCGACAACGGCAAGTTGTACGTTGCCCGATTCAACGCGGACGGCACCGGCAACTGGATCGAACTGAAATTTGGCATCAACAACATCACCGCAGCCAATGCCGTCTACGCGTTTGGCGATCAGGCCGATGTGCTGATCAATACCCGTCTCGCAGCGGACGCCGCAGGCGCCACCAAAATGGATCGTCCGGAATGGGGTGCTGTCAATCCATTCAATGGCGAAGTGTATATGACCCTTACCAACAGCAATGCGTCAAATCGCACGCTGGTTTCCGCCGATGCGGCCAACCCGCGTTTCTACAATGATCAGAAAGGCAGTGCCGGTTCGGCACAAAAAGGTAATCCGAACGGCCACATCATTCGCTGGGCCGAAGGTGGTGGACAGGTATCGGCGACAGCGTTCAAGTGGGATGTGTTTTTGTTCGGCGCGCGGTCAATTGCCGATCCAAACAATATCAATATCTCCAACCTGACAGCTGCAAATGATTTTTCCAGCCCTGACGGATTATGGTTTGCCAACAATGGCTTGTTATGGATTCAAACAGACGACGGTGCTTATACGGACGCGAGCAATTGCATGATGCTCGCCGCGGTTCCCGGAAAAGTGGGTGACGGCGCCAAAAAAACCATCTTCAACACGGATGGCGGCACCACCAGGGCAGTCGATACCTTCGTCGGCGCCCAACCAGGCGAATCGAATCTGCGCCGCTTCCTCGTCGGTCCGAGGGAATGCGAAATAACCGGCCTGGCGGAAACACCGGATGGCAAGGCATTGTTCGTTAATATCCAGCATCCGGGCGAGGAAACCAGGCCGAATTTTTCTAACCCCAGCAGTTTCGGCAGTCATTGGCCGGATTACGGCAACCAGCGCCCACGTTCGGCAACGATTGTCATCACCAGGAATGACGGAGGCGAGATTGGCGGAAGCTGGGAAATAAGTACCGACCGGGAAAAGAATAAAGATCGCCGTAATCCTTAGTCTCTAAAATCACCCGAATCCTTCATCGGACAATCCATTCGCTATATTTAGAGAAACGCTTGCCAAGCTTCCGCAACGTTTGATATAGTTCGCCTCCCGTCGC
>JAZKDW010000073.1:0-13130 GCA_040387375.1 Pseudomonadota bacterium | reverse complement strand
CCTTTTGCTCGACGATGCGGGTAATGTGGCCGTCGTTGCGCACGATGCGGCCATAACCGGCGGGATCGTCAAGGTAAACAGTTAATATGGACAACTTATTCTCGCCGGCACTGTCCAACAGACGTTGCAGGGATTTTGCATCGGTCAGCGGGACGTCGCCATATAACACCAAGGTAGGCGCCGACTCATCGAGAAACGGCAGCGCCTGCATCACCGCATGACCGGTGCCAAGCTGCGGTTCTTGCCTTGCAAACCGTATGTCAGGATCCTGCAGCAGTTCCGGCACCTGTTCACCGCCATGGCCATAGATCACGCACAAGGTGTCTGGTCCTAATGAACGGGCAGTGTCGATCACATGCGTTAGTAGCGGTTTTCCGGCAAGCGGATGCAGCACTTTCGGCAAGGCGGATTGCATCCGCTTTCCCATTCCAGCAGCAAGAATGACTATGTTCATAGGCGACCAGTTGAAATGATGCAAAATTTTATCACGCAGCCCCGCAGTGCCCTTGCAAAAAAGATCGGATTAATCCTGATCGCGACCCTGCTCGTCGGCTGTACCGCCGCACGACTCGGCTACAGCAATGGCGAAACCCTCTCGTATTGGTGGCTCAATAATTACATCGATGTCGAATCCGATCAGGTCCCCGAAGTCAAAAAGGATCTTGCCACTCTGTTTGCATGGCATCGCAAGACGCAATTGAAAGGTTATGTCCAAGTGATGTCGTCAATGCAAAAGCGTGCTCAGGGCAATGTCACCGAAGCGGAATTGACGGCTGATTATGCCGATTTCCAAAAACGCATGCTGCTGGTCGCCGACCGGGCGCTGCCTGAAATGACGGATCTTGCATTGGCGATGCGCCCGCAGCAGATTGCAAATCTGGAGAAGAAATTCGCTTCCAATGATGAGAAATATCGTAAGGATTTCCTGCGCGGCGACCTTGAGGAACGTCAGCGTTTCCGATACAAGAAGATGTTGAAGAATGTGGAGTACTGGCTGGGCAACATGAGCAGCGAGCAGGAGCGGCTGATTCGCGCAGCGTCCGATGCAAGGCCGCTGAATAACGAACTGGTGTTTGCCGACAGGCAGCGGCGCCAGGCGGCACTGATTGCGCTGCTGAAGAAAATCCAGGCTGAAAAACCCAGCCGCGAGGCCACAACAGCGCTATTGAAGAACTATATACATTCGACGGTGGAGCGCACGGCCAATGCGGAACACCGGGCGTATTTCGAAGCGTCTTCCGCGGCATCGGTGCGCCTGGCGGCGATGGTGTTCAATCAGGCCACGCCAGAGCAGAAGGCGCATTTTGTGAAAACCCTGCAGCAATGGGTGGAGGATTTTACGCGGCTGGCGGCCTGATTTGCGAGAGCTAAGTACCCACGCGGAATAAATTGTGAGATGGATGTGGTCCTGGCCGGATGTGATGCAAGGCGCGCGGGCCGCCGCAGTGCGAGCACCTCGGCGGCCCCACTGCAAGGAACGTGCAACGCCGCAGCGCGCCGGTCAGGGGGGCCCGCCGAGGGCCGCAGACACTCACAATTTATTTTGTGTGGGTACTTAAGTTCTGCGGTCAGTCCACCGCGTGCAACGGGATAATGCCGGAGATGGTGGCGCCAGTCGAGCAGGGCTCCTCATCAAAGGCAATATCCCCGTCCTGCACGGCGTCGCCTGTGGCCTTCAATCCGGCAAACCCGAACAGATTGCGGTCCATCAGATGGGAGGGCGCCACCGTCGACAGCGATGAAAAAATATTATCCACGCGTCCCGGGAATTTCTTTTCCCATTCTCGCAGCATGCCCTTGATCTGCTTGCGCTGCAGGTTTTCCTGGCTGCCGCACAAGTCGCACGGAATGATCGGGAACTCTTTGACCGCCGCGTAACGCTCGGTATCCTCTTCCTTCACATAGGCCAGCGGCCGGATCACGATATGCTTGCCATCATCCGACTGCAGCTTCGGCGGCATCGCCTTGAGCTTGGCGCCAAAAAACATGTTGAGGAAGAAGGTCTCCATGATGTCGTCGCGATGATGGCCAAGTGCAATCTTGGTTGCGCCCAGCTCGTCGGCGACCCGGTACAGGATGCCGCGCCGCAGGCGCGAGCACAAAGCGCAGGTGGTTTTACCTTCCGGGACGACCCGCTTGACGATGCTGTAGGTATCCTGCGTCTCGATATGGAAGGGCACACCTAGCCTGGTCAGATAGTCCGGCAGGATATGGGCCGGAAAATTCGGCTGCTTCTGGTCGAGATTGACCGCGATCAGATCAAAACGAATCGGCGCGCGTTCACGCAAGGTCATCAGGATATCGAGCAGCGCATAGCTATCCTTGCCGCCCGACAGGCACACCATCACACGGTCGCCGTCCTCGATCATGTTGAAATCGCCGATCGCCTGGCCGACCAGCCGGCACAGGCGCTTGTTGAGCTTGTTGTTTTCGAACGCGATTTTTTCGGCTTTCTTCCATGCTGCCGCGGCGTCGCTTTGCGGCGCTGCTTGCGTCAAGCCACTGAGGGCAAGGTCCTGCATCATGCCTCCTTCACCTGGAATACTTCCACACCGACCGATTCGCAATCCGGGTAAACATCCGGCTTTTCCGTCGATACCCGCACCGCCCGCACTTTCGGGTGTGCGAGCATGGCGCGCGCAACATCGTCGCACAGCGTTTCCTGCAGATGGATGTGACCTTGCGCCATGCGCCGCGCGATCGTATCGCGCATGAAGTCGTAATCGACCACTTCATGCAGATGGTCGCCATGCGGCGTCGACAGGGCCAGCGGAATGAAGAGGTCGACATTGATCAGCACGCGCTGCTCGCCTTTTTTTTCAAAGTCGTGCACGCCGATATTGATTTGCACCTCGTAGTTGCGCAAGAACAGGCGCCGGCAATCGGCTAATCGAGGGTGTGACAGAAATGAGAGCATATTTTCAGAGAGAGGTTGTGCGATCGGATGCTGCGTTATTTGGCAACGAACATGACGTCGCGCTGCAAGGGTATCAAATGCTGGCCGCCATCGACCAGCAGGGTGGTGCCGGTAATCGCCGGCGACTCGGCAACAAAACAGACGGTTGCCGCGATATCGTCCGGGGTGCTGGATTTGCCCAGCGGCGTGACGGCATGCGCGTTGGCAAATTCCTGTTCGGTCTGGTCGCCCGACACCAGCGTAATGCCGGGCGCGATGCCGACCACCCGTACCTTCGGCGCCAGCGCTTGCGCCAGCATTGTGGTGGCGCTTTGCAAGGCCGCTTTCGACAGTGTATAGGACAGGAAATCCGGATTGAGGTTAAATAATTTCTGATCCAGCAGATTGACCACCACCGATTGTGATCCTGCGGCGGTGGCATGATGCAAGGCTTGCGCCAGCAACACCGGCGCCACCAGATTGACATGCATGTGCGCGTCGAGCCGGGCGGCCGAAAAATCGGCTGCGTTGTCATAGTCAAACAATGATGCATTATTGACCACGCAGGAGACCGGTCCCAGCGCCGCTGCTGCGCGCGCCAGCAATTCCCTGACCGCCGCTTCATCCGCCAGGTCGCATTGCAGCGCCGCCGCACGCTGGCCGAGCGCTTCGATGTCGCGCACGGTAACCTGCGCCTCCGCCGCCGAATGACCGTAATGCACGGCCACATGCCAGCCGCGGCGCGCCAGCGCCAGCGCGATCACACGTCCGATGCGTTTGCCGCCGCCGGTGACCAGGGCAGTTTTTTGCGGGTTTACTGTCATAGGAAATTCATGTTCCAGTCCGGGAGTGTTCGTGATTTATTTACAAGCTCATGCCCGATTTAACTACAATACCGACTATGCAACTGCACCTGCCTGAACCTTCCGCCGACGCGATGTTTGCATCGCGCTCGCTGCACAACTTGATCGCCAATGATATCCGACACAATACGGGCTGGATTTCATTTGCGCGCTTCATGGAGCTGGCGCTGTATGCGCCGGGGCTTGGTTATTACAGCGGCGGCGCCGCAAAACTCGGAAAAGACGGTGATTTTACAACCGCCCCTGAAATCACGCCGCTTTTTGGCGCAACACTGGCGCATGTGGCAGCCGATCTGATGGCAAAAACCGCGCCGCAGATCCTCGAATTCGGCGCCGGCACGGGCAAGCTCGCCTTCGATATCCTGACTGAACTGGCATCGGCCGGCGTGCCGGTGCAGCGTTATTCGATCATTGAACTGTCCGGCGAACTGCGGGCGCGTCAGCAGCATGCCTTGCGCGGCTTCCCGCAAGTGGCCTGGCTGGATGAATTTCCGGCCGCGTTTTCGGGTGTGGTGATCGGCAACGAAGTGCTGGATGCGATGCCCGCCAATCTGGTGGTGAAGACACCGCAGGGGTGGATGGAGCGCGGCCTCGGGCTGCATGCCGGCACATTCGTCTATCGCGACCAGCCTTGCGACCCGGCGTTGATTTCCCAGATTCCGGAGCCGGACCAGCTGCCGGAGGGTTATCTCACCGAAGTGCATCCGGTTGCGATCGGATTCATGAAATCCTTGTCCGCCATGCTGCGCGCAGGGCATGAACACACCGGGCACGGCGGCGCCGCGATCCTGATCGACTATGGCTTTCCGGGTCACGAATATTATCTGGCGCAGCGTTCGCAGGGCACCTTGATGTGCCACTATCGCCATCATTCGCATCCGGATCCGCTGTACCTGCCGGGTCTGCAAGACATTACCGCGCATGTCGATTTCACGGCAATGGCGCGCGCTGCGGCCGAGGATGGACTGGAGGTGCTGGGTTACCTGAGCCAGGCGGCTTTCCTGCTCGATGCCGGCCTCGGCGACCTGCTGCTGCGCACGCCGCCGACGGACAAGATGCGTTATCTGCCGCAAGCCAATGCAGTGCAGAAACTGACCTCGCCGGCGGAAATGGGTGAGTTGTTCAAGGTGCTGATGGTCGGGACCAAGGTCGCGCTGCCTGACCGGTTCGAACGCAGCGACCGGACCCACCGGCTGTAGGCAGGAATGTGGCGCTGTTGAAAAATCGCAGGCAAGCGTGACGAACCACCAGGGCTGTTAAAATCGCAATCTTTACAGGGAGCCGCGCATGTTTCGTTGGACCCTCGCCATTTTCATCGCGCTCATCGTCTTTGCGTCGGTGCTCCCCTGGCTGGAGAAGCTGGGTGTCGGACGACTGCCGGGAGACCTGCGCTTCAGGCTGTTCGGCAAAACTTTTTTCCTGCCGTTCGCCTCGACTATCCTGCTGTCGACCGCAGTGTTCCTGATTGCCCGTCTGATCTGATCGGACGAGGCGGATAATTTCGTGAAAGGTGATGCATGATCCGCTGGGTCGCCGTGATTTTTCTCGGCCTGTTCGTGTTTTACATACTCTTGCCCTGGCTTGCCAGGCTGGGCGTTGGACGCTTGCCGGGTGACAAACGTTTCACATTGTTCGGCCTGCCCATGTGCCTGCCGTTCGGCTCGACCGTACTGTGGTCGGCGCTGGCCTTCCTGATTGCCGAACTGGTGGATTGGAGCTGTCTTTTCTGCTGACCCTGGCCGCTTGCGCAGTGCAGGCGCGCGCATGACAACCACGGGCGTTGCGCACTCCTTATATATACTGGGCGTCTTGCAACTTGCCGGCCCCACCGCGAACTCCCTCCAGACATGGCACAGACGATAGAAGAATTGCGCGCGCATCATGGCGAGCGCTACAAGTGGCTGCTGCTGCTGACGGTGATGATCGGCACCGTGGCATCGATCCTGTCATCAACCATCGTCAATGTCGCCGTACCCGATCTGAGCCGGCATTTCGCACTCGGCCAGGAGCGTGCACAATGGGTTTCGGCCGCCTTCATGCTGGCGATGACGATGTCGATGCTGACCACTCCCTGGCTGCTGGGGCGCTACGGTTTGCGCCGCACCTATATCGCCACGATATTATTGTTGATGGCCGGCGGTGTCATCGGCGGATTCAGCGTCAATTACCCGATGCTGCTCTCGATGCGGGTCGCGGAAGGCCTGGCTTCCGGGATCCTGCAGCCGATTCCGGCGATCATCATCATGCGCTCGTTCGAGCCCAGAGAGCAGGGCAGGGCAATGGGGCTGTTCGGATTCGGCGTTGTGCTGGCGCCGGCGATGGGCCCGAGCGTCGGCGGTTTTCTGGTTGAGCACTTTGGGTGGCCGTCGATTTTTTTTGTGGTGGTGCCTTTTTGCCTGCTTGCGCTCGAATTGACGCGGCGATTTTTGCCCTTGAAGGCCCAACCGATAGGCGGCGCCCAGCCACTTGACTGGAAAGGCTTGCTGCTGGTGGGCGTTTGTACGGTCAGCATCCTGAACGGCATGGTGCATCTGCATGACAATCTGCCGCTGGCCGCCGGATTGCTGGTCCTGGGGCTGGCGTGTCTGGTCGCCTTTGTCGTTTACCAGTTGCGGGCCCGGAATCCTCTGATGAACATGAAGGTCTTTGCCTATCGTCAGTTTTCCATGGGCGGCGTCGTCGCCTTCATTTATGGCATGGCACTGTTCGGGTCGACCTATCTGTTTCCCGTTTATATGCAAATGGGATTGAATTATGCGCCCTCCAGCGCCGGCCTGGTCCTGTTGCCGGCCGGGATCGTGCTGGCCATCGTCATTCCGGTCGCCGGCCGGCTGGCAGACCGGTTTGCGCCGAATGTGCTGGTAGCGCTTGGCCTCGCGCTGCTGGCGGTATCCTTTGCATTAACGGCGGTAGGCGCCAGCGACACCGGCTTTTTCACCCTGGCGGTATGGGCGATCATCGGCCGCATTGGCCTTGGTTTTGTGATGCCAGCACTAAGCCTGGGCGCGATGCGCGGCCTCGATGTCAGCCTGATCGCACAGGGTTCCAGCACCATCAGTTTTCTGCGCCAGCTCGGTGGTGCGATCGGCGTCAGTCTGGTCGGGATCGTGCTGGAATGGCGACTGGCGGTGCACCAGACCGGTCTCGTGGCGGGTCAGGAAACCCACCTGGCGGATCGCCTGCGGGCATTTAATGAAACCTTTTTATTCGTGGCGGTGATTTGCGCCACTGCGATCGTGGCTGCCTGGCGGATGCGGAGCAAGCCTGAATGAGAAGAGAGCAAAAAAACGGCTCCGCTATCCAGGATAGCGGAGCCGGAAGCTTCTGGAGAGAAGGTTATTGTTGCTGGAACAGTACCAGCCGCATTTCTTTGGTCAAGTCGGCTTTCGACGCATTCATCGTGATTTCATAACGTGTGCCGGGCACCGGAATCTGTGGCTGGAAGCTGAACACAAAGTTGCCGTTGCCATCCGAGCGCAGCGATTGATTATAGATTTGCTGATTCAGGCCGAAAAAGCCGGCGATCTGCGCAATTGCCTGTACCTGCACATCGATTTTTGTATCTGGCGCGGTACGGCCGCGTACTTCAATCGTGCCCTTGTCGACCATCGCATTATTTGCGTGACTGACAACGCGCAGTGGCAATACAGTGGCGACCGGGGCAGCCTGTGCCGCGTAGACAAAACTCCACGACTGGCGCACGGCGTTGCCGGAGATATCACGCGCGGTCACTTCGACCTGATGCGAGCCTGGGCGCAGGTCGCCGCGATAGGTAAAGAACTGCGGTGTGATCGTTGCCCTTCTGGTGGCATCGACGCCGTCAATCATGATGCGCACTGTTTTAGGATCGACACCCACGCCGCCGGCATCGTCGAACGTAGCGGAGACCAGGATCTGATCACCGCTAACCGTTTCGCCATTACGCGGCGACAGGTTCTTCAAGACCGGAGGACGGGCATCCGTCACCAGTGCTTGCGTCAGGCGCGAGCGCATCACCTGATTATTGGCTTCGAGAGCGGCGGTGATATTCAGGTTCGACGGGAAGTGATCCAGGCGGCGAATGGTATAGCTGCCTTCGTACTGGCCGCTTCTCACTTCTTGCATCGGTACGTTCGCCGTGATGCCGTCGATGGTAAAGCTGGCCTTGGCGCCCGGTGTGCCGAATACGGTAAATTTCAGATCGGCGCCCGGCTCGATCTTGCTGATTGGCGTCACCGCAAAACGCTGGATTGCCAACGCTGCAACCGGCGGAGCGGCAGGCACGGCCACTGGCGCGGCTGCAGGCGCAGCAACGTCAGGGCCGTTGCTGATACGCTGGCTGAGCGCCGTCGCCTTGCCGCGCACGGTCAGGGTGGCGCGCATGTTGGTGCGGGGGTTGATGCGGTCTTTACGGGAAATCGTATAGTCGCCTTCATACACGCCGCTTTCGACTTCTTTTAATGGAATGTTGCGGTTGATGCCGGTGATGCGAACACTGGCTTTGCCGCGCGGCGTGCCTTCGACCGTAAAGGTCAAGTCAGTGCCCGGCGTCAGCTGGGTTGAGGGCTCGACGGAAAAGCTGTCGATTTGAGGACGAGCCGCCGCTCTTTGCGCATAGGCGGCTGGCGAGATGGTTGCGATCGCGCCAACGCCCGATAACAACAGCGAAAATGAAAATACAACTTTGCGAATGTTCATGAAATTTCCTTTTTTATTGCCTGGGTAAACAAAGCGTTTTAACAAACGCCGCTAGCATGGACACCCGGCTTCGATGCACCCGCCTGCATGCGAACGACCCCTGTCACCAGAGTTGCATGACTACATTGTGTGTGTTGCGCAAGATCGGGTCTGTACGCTTGCGTACATAGAGAAATGGTTGCTGCTGAGGAGTAAAGCAGGAGCAATACTGGGGCGGCGTGGTTTTAATCCCATCCGTTCTGACGTTCGGTCTTCGCGGCTTCGGCATCGCGTGCGAACATTTCTTCGAGCTCATCACGTGCCTGCTTGGCCATCGAGACAAATTGCTGCTGATCCTTGTAGTAAGGATAAACGGCATGCAGCGACTTGATATTATGGGTGCGGAATTTCATCGCAGCCTGGCGCGCCTGATAGGCGCCGTAGCCGAGATTGTGCAATACCTGACGTCCCAGATACAGCGCTGATTCAAAGGTCTCGCGTTCTATGATGGTCACACCGCGGTCCATCAGGTCGTAATAATGGCTGACATTGCGCGCACGCGCGAGGATCGTCAGCTTGGGAAATTCGCGCCTGACGGCGTCGACCAATGCGAGGCTGTCGTCGATGTCGTCAATCGCCACCACCAGCGCGCGCGCGTTTGCCGCACCGGCGGCGTGCATCAGGTCGACGCGGGTCGCATCACCGTAAAACACCTCGAAACCGAACTTGCGCAGCAGGTCGATCTGGTCCGGATCATGATCCAGCACGGTCAGTTTGATGCGGTTGGCATGCAGCAGACGTCCGACGACCTGGCCGAAGCGGCCGAAGCCGGCGATGATCACATGATCCTCCTGAGCCTCGATGGTATCGTCCGGCCGCTTTTTCACAGATCTGAAATAGGGTTCGATGACCTTGTCGTACAAGATCAGGAAAACAGGCGTTGTCATCATCGATAACGCCACAACGACTACCAGGATGGAAGAGGTCTCCGGTGTGAAGACCCGCGCGGCAGCCGCGGCGCCGAACACCACGAATGCAAACTCGCCGCCTTGCGATAACAGGAAAGCAAACAGGGCTTGCTGGCTGCGGGGGATGCCGAAGCGTTTGCTTAATGCATACAGCACGCCGATCTTGATCCCCAGGAAAATAGCGAGTATGCCGAGGATCAGCAAAGGCCGTGTCAGCAATACGCCGAAATCGATCGACATGCCGACCGCTATGAAAAAGAGCCCGAGCAGCAAACCCTTGAACGGCTCCAGGTCAGTTTCCAGGGCATGCCGGTATTCCGAATCGGCCAGCAAGACACCGGCCAGGAACGTGCCCAATGCCATGGACATGCCAACCTGCTGCATCAGCAAACCGATGGCAATGACCAGCAGGAGGGCAAACGCGGTAAAGATCTCGCGCATTTCGGTCTTGGCGATAATGCGCAGCACCGGTCGGATCAGATAGCGGCCGGCAATAATCAATGCCGCGACGACACCAACCACCTGGAGCGCACGAAACCAGGCGTCGCTTTCGCCTGGCGTGACTGTCATGCCGAGCAGGGGCACCAGTGCGATCATCGGAATCGCCGCCATATCCTGGAACAGCAGGATGGCAAAACCTGCGGAGCCGACCGGCGTGGCCATCAGGTTTCTTTCACTCAAGGTCGCCAGTGCGACCGCGGTGGATGACAGCGACAAGCCGAGTGCGGCGATCAATGCCGCTTTCCAGTCGACGCCGAAGAGCAGGGCGGCGGCGAACAGCGCTGCGGTCACCAGGCCAACCTGCGCGCCACCCCAGCCGAAAATAGGGCGGCGCATGGACCAGAGGCGCTTGGGGTCGAGTTCCAGCCCGATCAGAAACAGCAGCAGCACCACACCGAATTCGGAAAAATGCAGTATGTCTTCAACGCCGCTGATGACACCCAGGCCCCAGGGACCGATCGCGATGCCTGCGATCAGGTAACCCAGCACCGCGCCCAGGCCCAGGCGTCTGGCGATGGGCACCGCGATCACCGCAGCCAGCAAATACACCAGCGCGTTCAGTAATAAATTATTATCCATGCTGCTTCCAGTCTGCTGGCTGGGCCGGCGGTCCGCCGCCGCTCCCGCTTTGCCGGGACGAGATCAGCTCCGGCCAGTGCGGATAGGTGGCAAGCCTCTCACGATAGCGGTCGACATGGGCGGCGATCACATCGTCATCGGCTTGATGAGCACCGTGCAGAATATGGGGCGGCAGCCAGCGCATGCCACACAGCTCGATGGTTTGCCGGATTGGCGGCAGGAAGGCGGAAAACGGGTACCGGTGATATCCGCTCTCCTGATACGACTCTTGCGGCCCGCCGGTGGTTGCCACCAGCCAGAAATCCTTGTCCCGGAGTGCATTGCCGTCCTGTCCATAGGCCCAGCCTTGCTCCAGCACCACGTCGACCCATTCCTTTAACAGTGCGGGCATGCTATACCACTGGATCGGATGTTGAAACACCACAAGATCGGCTTCAGTCAACAACATTTGTTCATGCTGGATGTCAATGTCGAAATCAGGATAGGTTTCGTACAGGTCATGCACACGTATATTCGTCATTGCTGACGCGGCGTCGACCAGCAGGCGATTCACACGAGAACGATGGGGGGCGGAGTGTGCATACAGGATAAGGATGCGCGGCAGGGTGTTCATGTGTTTTCCCGGGAGGACATGACTTTCATGAAATCAGCTTCGCATCCGTTGCAGGCGCCTTGATGGCATCCGAAGTGCAATTTTTAAGTTTCAAGGAAATTGTTTGTCGCAAAGCTTGTCGTACAGAAGAAAGCAGCATGTTCCAGATGATAATGTTCAACAATTTAATCCGGAACCCGGCTGCCATTCCATTATCCGCGTCGGCCCCAGGTCAGATTTTACAGTGCAGTGACAAACTTGCTATTGTCCGTAATGGACTTGCCGGTGAAAAATATGACCATTCCAGCCGACATTTTTTCAAGCCAGGCGTTGCTACGCGCTTCCCGGCATGCTGACACCGCAGCGGTGGCGGCGGTGTGATGCCAACGCCTGGCTGTTATAAGCGATCCTATGTCCGATATCCATGATCTCGATCTGCCCGCCCCTGCGCCAACCCCGGCTGCTCCCCACCAGCCACCTCAGAAAACGCCGGCTGATCCGGTTGAAGGGGCCGCGCCGCGTTATCTCGCGCCCAATGAAACTCCCTGGTCACTGACGTGGCGGGTGTTGACGGCTCGCTATCAGGCTCTGTCCGAGCAAGTCAGCCGGCGGATCATGCAAAGGACCCTGAAAATTGGTGTCTCGGCGCGCATTTTCCATCCTGAGACAGGCGCTACCGGATTGCGCAGCAAAAATCTCCAGTACCTTGAAGAATCAATCGCACAGTGGGTAATGTCGCGGGATGTGCTGGTGTTCATGATTCCGACGGTCAATACCAATGGCCTTTTGCATCCTAGTAACATCCGTCTGCGTGATTATGCAAAACACCTGGATGGTCTTGTCCTGCAAGGCGGTGCGGATGTGTCGCCACAAAGCTATTCCCAATCCCCCACTCGTCCGGAATGGATCGGGGACCGTGCGCGCGACATGTATGAGCTGGAATTGCTGCATGAATTCATCGAGGCCGGCAAGCCGGTATTGGGCGTGTGCCGCGGCTGCCAGTTGATCAATGTCGCATTCGGCGGCACGCTTTACCAGGATATTGCCTCCGATGTGCCGTCCGCGATGGAGCATGTGAATGATTTGTATGACAGCCATCGCCACCGGATTCTTTTTCCTCAGGGGTCATCGCTCGCGGCCTTGTTCAAATCGCAACCGGCGCCACTGGTTAATTCAATCCATCACCAGGCAGTGAAGGATCTTGGCCGCGACCTGACGATCGAAGCCGTATCGGAGTCTGACAATATCGTGGAGGCAATCCGCTATCGGAAGGCGCGTTTTGTGATGGGCTTGCAATGGCATCCCGAATTCCATCATGCAGGAGGTGTGGAGTTGCTGGACTGTACCCCTATCCTGGACAACTTCCTGCGTGCGGCGAGGGAAACGCGCTTTTGAGCTTTTGACTGTAGCCATGCAGTGGCGAAAAACACCATAAACATTGCAATCGGCTTAACGGTCCCGGCCTCTTCCAGTCAGCCGAGCGTAAAAAGGCATTTTGAAAGCACTTTTCAGTTGACAAAGGAAGTCGACACACCTATAGTTTGGGGTTCCCTGCGGAGGGGTGGCCGAGTGGTTAATGGCAGCAGACTGTAAATCTGCCCTCTTACGAGTACGCTGGTTCGAATCCAGCCCCCTCCACCATTCAAAGTGGATGCAAGCAGAGGTAATGAATTTTGTAGTTGGGTATTTTGTGTGGCTGAGGTAGTCGCCCTCGCGGGTGTAGCTCAATGGTAGAGCTGAAGCCTTCCAAGCTTATGACGAGGGTTCGATTCCCTTCACCCGCTCCAGTTTGTAGTTGGACGTGCCGCAATAATCGGGGCATCGGACAGCAGGTATGCCCTTTTAGCTCAGTGGTAGAGCACTCCCTTGGTAAGGGAGAGGCCACGTGTTCAATCCACGTAAAGGGCACCAGTTTTTAGTGTGCGGTTATCAGCAAGACGGTCGGGCGCGTGCCTGGACATTCTCATCAAATCGTTATTTTTGAAGGGCGAATAAAATGGCAAAGAGTAAATTTGAGCGCAACAAACCGCACGTGAACGTGGGCACGATTGGCCACGTCGACCATGGCAAAACCA
>JAZKDW010000072.1:0-29519 GCA_040387375.1 Pseudomonadota bacterium | reverse complement strand
GCCTGCTTTTCCTTGCTAATTCAAGAGCTTATGGCTTAAGTAAGTGCCATTCGGGACAGACCACGATTTCTGGCTCTGCACCACGCTAGATAAAGGCGGCATAAACCGTGGTCTGTCCCCTATTCTCCCTACGGTGTTTCAGAGACTGAAGAATGATCCTGTGGAAAAAATATGAGGGGAGACCTCAGAGTCTGACCCTGAGCCTTTCAGAACGCTACCTTGTGTAGATCGCTTTTCTTTTGTATTCGGCAACATTATATTCAGGCTCAAAATTATGCGGATAGAATGGTGCCAAGAGTTCGACCGTATGAGGAAATGCGCCAGGTAAAATTGTAATTTCTTCGTCAAAAATGTTTTGAATTGAAAGACCACTCTCCGCGAGGAATTCTGCATTCTCAATAATCAGGCGCTCTATAGCTTTAATATTGCCCCAAACCAGCGGTAACGGAGATACGATTAATTGAGTATTTCGTTGAAATGAGGTTTTTACCACGAGTGTACCAACCTCATATCGCGGCGCGACAGTTGTGACCGTGGCTTGGAATCTTAACGAAGTCCCATTGCAACAAAATAACCATAATGAATTTAGGCGACCCGCGTTTTGGAATTCGGTCGCATATCCGTTTAATCCCGTGCACACCGAGTTTATAAAAACCCCTATATCATCAATTTCAAGCGTTAAATGTTTTTTCATTAAATCCGCCGTTGCTAATAGTGAAGCGTTTCCGGAGGTTTGTTTCCATTCCCAGGAATATCAATTCTATGGCCATTCCCATTTGTCCCAGGTCGGAAGGTTACTCCGTTCTCTCCCTGTAGGCTTCCTGGAGGATAGGTGTTAGGAGTCGGTATAGGTCGTCCGGTACCTCCGGTAAGATGATCAAAATCCTTCGCAGCATCTCCTGTGCCGCCATTTTCTGGGGTCAACGCGCCACTAGTATGGCGCTTTCCACGTTGCCCTGTCCGGGAATCGCTCTGCTCTCCTACTAGAACGCCGGGGACTGGCGGACAAATTTTATCGTCTGAAGACTTATCGCCGTTAAGTTCGTTAGCCAGTAGAGAAGCGGAACAGGCTAGAGGGAAAACGGCACAAAGAGTGGCTGGAAGTTTGGTTAATCGTTCACCTAATCTATCAATGTCTCTTGCCGCTTCTATTTGCGCTGGCGTCAACGAGCCCGGTGAAACCGCAGCGCGAGAAATTCGCGTTTGCAGTCCTTTTGGATCGTTTAAGGAAATTGGATTTCCAAAAACGTAGCCGTAGGTATTAATTCCACCTTTCAACCCAATGGGATCACTTTCAACATACCGTCCGAGGCTTGGATCATAAGTCCTGAAGTAGTTGTAATGAAGATTGGTTTCCTTGTCAAAGTACTGGCCCGGGAAGCGCAGGTTGAATTCGAGCCTGTTGCCGGTATTGCCCGGATCTTCCTCCGGCAGATTGCCGCCGAACGGATCGCTGTTGTCCCACTGCCAGACAATGTTGTTGTTCGCATCGGTGATCACCCGCGGCGTATTGAGATGGTCGCTGTCGACGTAATACACCTGGGCTGCCGCCGGCATGGCGCTCACCGTGACGGTCACCGGTTCGGACACCGTGACCGCGCCCCGGTCATCGGTGGCCTTCGCCGTGATCGTGTAGGCGCCTGCGGTCACGTTCATCCAGTTGTAGACATACGGCGGGGCGCTCACGCTCGCCAGCAGCGTGTCGCCGCTGAAAAACTCCACCTTCATCACGCTGCCGTCTGCATCGCCTGCAGCCGCATTGAGCAGCACCGTCGCCGGCGCGGTCGCATCGGTCGGCGTGGCAATCATGCTGACCGTGGGTGCGACATTGGCTGCCACGGTGATGGTGATGGCCGCTGACGTGGCTTGCGAGCCCGCATTGTCGGTCGCCCTGGCCGTGATCACATGGCTGCCCGCCGCCGCACCACGCCAGCGCCAGGTGTACGGCGCCTGGGTCGCGCTTCCCAGCAGCGTGTCGCCATCGAAGAATTCGACCTTTGCAACGCTGCCGTCGGCATCCGTTGCCGTGGCCGCCAACTCGATTGGTGCGCCTGCCAGGTAGGTTGCCGCATTGACCGGCACCGTCAGGTTCACTGCCGGTGTCGCATTGTCGGCCACCTGCACTGTCACCGCAGTCGATGTCGTGACCACCCCCAGGTTGTCGGTGGCTTTGGCACGTAGCGTGTAGCTGCCCCTGGCTACGCCTTGCCAGTCATGCGTGTACGGCGGCGCCGTCACCGTCGCCAGCAGCGTGCTGCCATTGAAGAATTGCACCTTCGCGATGGTGCCGTCGCTGTCGGCCACATCGGCGGCGAGCGTGATGACGGCGCGCGTAATAGGGGACAGACCACGGTTTCTGGCTCTGCACCACGCTAGATAAAGGCGGCATAAACCGTGGTCTGTCCCCTATTCTCCAGGCAAACGGGGCCACCTCTCCCCTAGCCCTATGACTTTCTAGGTTTCAGTTTTTTGGAGCTCGGATTCATGCGCTTCAACAGAGGTCCCATCTTCAAACTCAATGGTGTAAACGACGCCTTTAGGAAACTTGTCGAAATACTTTCCAGGATGGGTATCGAATACACCGACCACCCATGCGATTTCACCCGGTCTTAATTCTGATCTGGCGTCATCAGACGCTTTGACTATGTCATTGTAAGTAAACTTGGGCATATCAACGATTTATAGGTAAATGAGGATTGCCGTCTGGAGTTGTTACTCCGGGTACATGCCCATGAGGGCCTCGCGCTGCTGGATCGGATTGATTTCTATGACCACCTCGATCAAGCCGAACACCTGTTGGCTCGCCCTTAGAGTCCAAAACCTGCTGGCAATCAACATTTGGCGATCCGTTTATCTGCTCCCTTGGTCCGACTGGAATTGCATTACCATCTTCATGCACGGGCAATTAATTCAAGGTCATCTTCTGGCTTTTCATAATGAATTAATCCATATTTTGGAAATGAGATCATCACGCCTTTTTTCAAATATCCCCATGCTGATTCCGGATGATCGTCGCTGTATTCTCCGGTATCAATAGAACAGACAACTACTCCACCAGAATCTTCTCCCAATTTGACCTTGTCCCCTAGCTTTACCTCTCGTCCATCAGAATATTTCATGATCTGTCTCTGCTGAAAATCATTAGTTTGCGAAGTCTTCAATTGGTATGGCTCCAGTCGGTAGACGGGATGGGACAACGGCACCTATCGGTTGCCAAAAGCACATGCAAGGCTTAGAAGTATTTTTTGGCGCTTGGTTTGCCTTGTACAAATTATAATGAGGACCATTGATGCCATGTTCCGTTTTTCCTTGCGGGGGCGTGTCTAAGGGACGAAAAGCGATTGTTCCAATTGGAACAATTTTTCCACTCACCGTTTTACACGGTGGACATTGATTTTCTGGTGGACACAGCTTATCAATTGCGTTGCCAAGAGCGAGCCCAAGCGCAGCAGCCAATGCGGGAGAAAGGCCGCTTCCTCCATCTGCTCCCTCAAGACCACGATGTCGTCCTTCTGCTGCATCTGCTACCGTAGTCAATAAGCCCGTGGAATCCGTAAAACTGATAGGGTTCGCCCCAACATAAGTATAAGTATTAATTCCACCCGCTAGTCCGATCGGATCACTTTCAACATAGCGTCCGAGGCTCGGATCGTACGTCCGATGATAGTTGTAATGCAACCCGGTTTCCCTGTCAAAGTACTGGCCCGGAAAGCGCAGGTTGAATTCCAGCCTGTTGCCGACATTGCCCGGATCCTCCTCCGGCAGATTGCCGCCGAACGGATCGGCGTTGTCCCACTGCCACACGATCCGGTTGCTCGCATCGGTGATCACCCGCGGCGTGTTGAGATGGTCGCTGTCGATGTAATACACCTGGGCTGCCGCAGGGGCGGCGGTCACCGTGACGGTCACCGGGTCGGACACCGTCACCGCGCCCGCATCATCGGTCGCCTTCGCCGTGATCGTGTAGGCGCCTGCGGTCGCGTTCATCCAGTTGTATGCATACGGCGGGGCGCTCACGCTTGCCAGCAGCTTGTCGCCGCTGAAGAAGTCCACCTTGACCACGCTGCCATCGGCGTCATTGGCTGCCGCATTGAGCAGCACCGTCGCCGGCGCGGTCGCATCGGTGGGCGTGGCAATCATGCTCACTGTCGGCGCAACATTGGCTGCCACGGTGATGGTGATCGCCGCTGACGTGGCTTGCGAGCCCGCATTGTCGGTCGCCCTGGCCGTGATGCCATGGCTGCCCGCCGCCGCACCGCTCCAGCGCCAGGTGTACGGCGCCTGTGTCGCGGTGCCCAGCAATGTATCGCCATCGAAGAACTCGACCTTTGCAACGCTGCCGTCGGTATCCGTTGCCGTGGCCGCCAACTCGATTGGTGCGCCTGCCGGGTAGGTTGCCGCATCGACCGGTGCTGTCAGGTTCACTGCCGGTGCGGCATTGTCGGCCACTTGCACCGTCACCGAAGCCGACGTCGTCACCACCCCCAGGTTATCGGTGGCTTTGGCACGTAGCGTGTAAGTGCCCCTGGCAACGCCTTGCCAGTCATGCGTGTATGGCGGCGCGGTCACCGTCGCCAGCAGCGTGCTGCCATTGAAGAACTGCACCTTCGCGATGCTGCCGTCGCTGTCGGCCACATCGGCGGCGAGCGTGATGACGGCGGGCGCCGCATAGCGGGCCAGATTCGCTGGCGCGCTCAGCGCCACGGTGGGTGCGGTATCGACGACGATGCGCATCGCGGCCGATGTCTTGGTCAAGCCCTGACTGTCGGTTGCCCTGGCGGTGACCGAATGACTGCCTGCCGGGACATTGCTCCAGCTGATGCTGTAGGGCGCTGTGGTGGCGCTGCCGATCAGGGTTGCGCCGGCATAAAAGTCGACTCGCCTAATGCTGCCAACACCAGCGGTTGCCGTGGCGGCCAGTTCGATCGTGGCGGCCGGCAGGTAGCGTTTGCTGGCCGGGGCAACGAGGGCCACGGTGATCGGATTGGCCACCGAGATCGTTGTGGCTTCAGAGATGATCACGCTGCCCAGGTCATCAGTGGCGCGGGCGGTGAGGCGATACGTGCCGGGTGGGGCATTGGTCCAGGTCAATGCGTACGGTGCGGTCGTGGCCGTGCCGATCAGCGTGCCATTGCGGTAGAACTGGACCTTCGTGATCGTGCCATCGTCATCGCTGACATTGGCTGCCAGGTTGATATTGGCAAGGCCGACATGGGCATCGGTGGCCAGCGGTGCGGTCAGGCTGACCGTGGGCGGCGTGTTGACGATGACCCTGATGGCGCCCGATGTCTTGCTGAGGCCCTGGCTGTCGGTGGCCCTGGCGGTGATCACATGCTTGCCGACCGGGGCATTGGCCCACTCGATGGCGTAGGGCGCGGTCGTGGCCGTGCCGATCAGGGTCGTGCCGGCAAAGAAGTCCACGTGCGTGATGGCGCCGTTGGCATCGCTGGCGGTGGCGCCCAGGGGAATGATTGCTGTTGGGAGATAGCGGGTATTGGTGGCGGGGCTTGCCATCGCGACCGTGACCGGATTGGCTACCGTAATGGTCGTTGCTTCGGACGTGATCACGCTGCCCAGGTTGTCCGTGGCGCGCGCGGTGATGCGGTACGTGCCCGGCGGCGCATTGGCCCAGGTCAGCACGTACGGTGCGGTGGTGGCCGTGCCGATCAGCGTGCCGCCGCGGTAGAACTGCACCTTCGTGATGGTGCCGTCGGCATCGTTGACATTCGCTGCGAGGTCGATGTTGGCGAGGCCCACATAGGCATTCGTGGCCAGCGGCGCCGTCAGGGTGACCGTCGGCGGCGTATTGACAATCACCCGGATCGCCCCCGATGTCTTGCTCACGTTGCGGCTGTTGACTGCCCGGGCGGTGACGGAGTACGTCCCGGTGGGAACCTCGCTCCATTGCACCGTGTAGGGCGCGCTGGCTGCCGTGCCGATCAGGGTGGTGCCGGCATAAAAGTCAACCCGGGCGATCGTGTCGACGGGATCGCTGGCGTCCGCGATCAGCGTGATGGCGGCCGGCGGCAGATGGCGCGTGTTGCTGGCCGGCGCGGTCAGCGACACGACCGGGGTGGCGTTTGCCGCCATGGCACACAGCAGGCCTGCCGTCACTGCGATAATGCCGATGAATTGTTTGAACACGTGCTTCTCCCTTGCGCCCGGCGTGCCGGCGCTGTGCTGGTGATTCCTGGTTTTTAGTGGTGGTCTTGTCGTGATCCGGGGGCCGTCACTGGAACAGCGCCACCGGCATGTCATGCAGGTACACGTATTCCTTGCCGAACACACCCTGGGCAGTGCTTTCGCCAATCAGCTGGCCCTGGCCGTCGTAGTGGTACACCGTGCTGCTGCCCGCTGCATTCTTGTGCACCCGCTGGCCCAGCGCATTGATCCGGTAAAACACCGTGCCCTGCGCATTGGTGACCGACACCAGCCGGCCGCGTGCATCGTAGCCGTATTGCCTGGTGGCGTCGCTGGTGCGGCTGCCGTTGGCGTCGTAGCCATAGGCCGTGCTGGCGCCGGGGGCGCTTACCTGCAGCAGGCGGTTGGAGGTGGGTTCGATGGTTGCGCTGTGGCGGCTGGCACCGATGTCGTGCAGCGTGCGGTTGCCGGCGGGGTCGTATCCGAAGGTGCGGGTGACGGCACCGATGTCCTGGGTCAGGCGGTCGAGGGCATCGTAGCCGTACTGGTGGCTGGCAACGGGATTGGCAGGGTTGCCAATGGCGGTGATGCGGGACGCGGCATCCCAGGCAATTGTCTGCGTGCCGCTGCCGGATGTGTAGCCGGTGATGCGGCCATCGAGGTCGCGGCTGCGGGTGACGGTCTTGCCGGCGCCGTTGACATAGGACTGGATGGCGCCGAACGGCTGATAGGTAACCTGGCTGACCACCGCAGTGGTGACGCCATTCCTGCTGCTGGCGATGCCGCTGATGCGGCCCAGCGCGTCGCGGGCATAGGTGAGGATGCGCCCGCTCGGATACGTCACACGCTCGAGCCGCCCGGTGCTGTCGTAGCCGTAGCCGGTGACGTAGGCGATGGCGCCGAGGGTGCGGGTTTCGGTCCCGACCCTGCCCTTCGGGTCATAAGCATAGGCAATCGTGCCGGACGCATCGCTGACCTGGGTCAGGCGGCCCAGCGCGTGGCTGCCCTGGTCATAGGCATAGGTGATTTGCTGGCCGTCGGCATGGGTAATGCGGGTGATGCGATTCAATACATCGACCTGGTAACGGGTGGTTTGCCCCTTGGCATCGGTGCTGGCCAGCACATTGCCGGCGGCATCGACGGTGCGGGTGGTGGTGCCGGTGTCGGGACTGGCCTGGGCCGTCTGGTTGCCCAGGCCATCGATGGTGTAGGCGGTGGTCAGGTTGCGCGGGTCGGTCACCGCAATGAGCTGGTCGAGGCCATCGTAGCCATAGCGGGTGATGCCGCTGGCGGCGTCGGTTGCCAGCACCAGCCGGTTCAGGGCATCGTAGCTAGTGCTTGTCACGCGTCCGAGCGGGTCGGTGATGCGGGTGCGGTTGCCCAGCGCATCGTATTCGTAGCGGTAGGTGGTGTCTTGCGGGGCTTGCGCCAGGGCGGCCAGGGGCGCGGCCAGCAGCAGGAAGACGGCGGCCCCGAGCGGGCGCAGCATGAAGCGAGGTGAGGTCATCAGAGGCTCCCGGTGATTTGCTGCAGGCGGTTCAAGGCGTCGTAGACGCGGGTGGTCTGGCGGGTCAGCTGGCCGTTGGGGTCCCTGACCTGCTCGCTGATGCGGTTGCCGATGGCGTCGAGGGTGTAGCCGATGCGGTTGCCGAGGCTGTCGGCGATGGCGGTCAGGCGGTGCGCGGGGTCGTAGGTGTAGGAGACGGCAGAGCCGTCGGGCAGGGTCACTTGCGTGAGCTGGCCGACACCGTCGTAGGCATAGGTCGTCGTTTCGGTGGCGCCGGCGCCGGTGACGGTGCGGGAGGTGAGCCAGCCGCGGGGGTGGTAGCTCATGTCGGTGGTGACGCCGTTGGCGTCGGTGATCCTGCCGGCGTGGCCGTGGGCGTCGTAGTTCGACAGGGTCGTCACATGGCCGAGCGCATTGGTGACGGAGGTCAGGTTGCCCTGTGCATCGTAGGCATAGGTGGTGACATCGTCGGCATCTGTGCGCGGGCCTTTGGTCGTGAGGACCTGGCCGACATTGTTGTAGGTATAGGTCCAGCGGCGGGCAGGCCCGGTGATGGCGGCGGCGAAGCCCTGCACGCCGGTGGCGTCGGCGGTGGCTTGCACGGTCTTGCTCAGCAGGTTGCCTGATGCATCGTAGACAAAGCTGGTGCGGCGCAGCGGTTCCGCGATATTGATCGGCATCGCGAGAGTCGCATGCCATTGCGTCGTAATCGTTCTGGCTTCGGCAGTGGCGGCTCCTTCAATACGCCTGGCCTCCAAATTGCGCACCAGGTCATATGCATAGATCGTTTTGGTGCCGTTGAAGTCAGTACGCGATCCGACATTGCCATTACCATCGTAGGTTATCGCAGACGATGCAGGACCGCAGCCGGCGCCACCGGGCTGGGATTGGCCGGTAGTTTTTATGACACCCAGGATCGTTTCGTAATGGTAAGTGCGTGCAGTACCCAATGGGTCGGTGATCGTTGTACTGTCAGGACCGCGTGAAACTATATATTGGTTGACGCCACCGGCTTGCTGCCCTGAGATCGCTTTGCCGTCTGCGCTGTAATAGTAGGTGGCAAAACGAACGGCATTCTCATCAATTACTCCTGTGAGTGCATTGGGCAGGCTGACATTATTTGTGTAGGCCGTTTCGTTATACTGGTACGTCTTGTCCTTTTGATCGGGATAAGTAACCGAAACCAAGTTGTTCGCTGCGTCATATCGATACCGGTATTCACCGCCAGCCGGATCAATCATTTTGGCGATTCGATTCTGGGTGTCATACGAAAAATTGAGTTGGCGGCCATATGCATCGCTAACCCGGAGCAGCATCCCCGATCGTGGTGCTACCGAGATCGGGGTCGTACTGTCGCTGTAAATCAGTGTCTGTGCCAGACCCGCACGGTCCTGGATGGATAGCAATTTGCCGGCCGCGTCATATGTTTCTTTGGACGCATCTGCCGCAACCGTATATTCCCAGTTGGTAAAGTTGCCAGTCGCATCGTTCACACGGACGAGCTTGCTCGTAACATCTGGATCTATAGCGGCATAAAAATTACCGTTCGCTTTAAAACTATAGATACGCCCATCCGGCCGCGTCACCGCGGCGACGGCAATGCTATTGGAATTGCTGGTGACGACAGCACGCTCGTAACTATGGCGCCAAGCCATTCCCAATCTGCCGATCACTGCAGTATCAAGACTGTTGTAATGGCGAGTAAGGTTTAACCCCCCGACATTTGCAACGCGATAATCGATGTCTGTCCAATACTTGTTTCCTGTGACCCCATGAATGGGTTTACCGGATCGCGGCGCGGGACATGCGTCACCAAGGTTTTTCGGGTCGGGGCGAGAGCAAGTGTTGTTTTGAGAATTCAACGTGTAGCCATCGGGGCAAGTGAACCAAGTGGCACCAGCCCCGGCAATGCGGTTATCTGCCGTATAGAACGTGCATTGGGCGCGGGCCTCAAAGGGGGAATACCCACGCTGTCCTTTATTTGGATGGCATGCCTCGGCAATTGCCGCGCATGCATATTCGTCGGATGTTATAAATTCGTAATCGCTGGTACAGCCGCCCCTCCCTTCGTACAGTAGCTGCCCCCCTTTTTTAAAGCCCCATACTCTGTTGGCAGATATCGTTTCAGCCGATGCTATAACGCTGGAGGTGCAGAATATCAGCACGCTACAAAGCATTAAAATACTGAGATACCTCCAACGACCATCGACGCGAATCGATGGGAAAAGCCAGTGATAGTGCGTTGGCCAAAAATATACTCTCATAAGGCTCTCCGTCAATGTTCGCCGGTGATTGACGCATGAACGCGTCAGCGCAAAAAATGTTAAAAATGAAACATTTTTATATTGATACGGAGCTTAGCAGCAAATTTCGAGGTATTTAAAGGATTGATAAATTATTAACAAAAATGATGCAACGAAGATACATGGTGACCAGTATTGTTGCTATTAATACCTTAATCTATGGAGGATGCCAGACGAAACAGGTGATCTCATGCATTGCATACGGCCTGCAGCGTGCTAACGTAGGACAGGATGACGCTGCTTAAGTCGAGTCAGCTGTATCGGAAGTAAATCACCTTCGCCACGACGACTTGCACTACTGGGGTAGGCCCTTAGTCCTGTCACCTGCAAAAACAGATGCTCTCGCTTGCGCTGACGCCAAGTTTCAAAGACGTTGCGATCATCCGCACCAGCACGCCGTGCTTCGTGAGATCGCTGAAGTCAGGTTTGAGGCGAACGTCCACCTTGCAGTGAAGGCTAGCCCGGACACGACAATCGCATGCTGCAATCGGAGAAAAAACGGTGTGGGGATTTTTAATGCCGAAGCTGGCATTGCAGGTAAAAAGAAAAGAGCTGCGGAATGGATAAACACAACCCGACCGACAAACTTCCGAGGTGTGCAAGATGGATCAGGCTGTGCTCATCCATCCTCCGGTTCGTACTGCCCGATCTGCCTACATCAAAATAATATCGTACTGCTCCTGATGGTAAGCCGTCTCCACCTGCAACGAAATAGGCTTGCCGATAAAGTCCCCCAGCATCGCCAGATGCTGCGACTCTTCTTCCAGGAACATGTCGATCACCATCTGCGACGCCAGAATCCGGAACTCGCGCGGATTGAATTGTTTTGCCTCGCGCAGTAGCTCACGCAGGATTTCATAACAGATCGTGCGCGGGGTTTTAACCTGGCCTTTTCCGGAACATGCGGGGCAAGGTTCGCACAGGATATGCGCCAGCGATTCGCGCGTGCGTTTGCGCGTCATTTCCACCAGCCCCAGGGCCGAGAATCCCGACACCGAAATCTTGGTGCGGTCGCGCGCCAGCGCCTTGTTCAGCTCGGACAGCACCGCGGTCTTGTGTTCCGCGTTTTCCATGTCGATGAAATCGAGAATGATGATGCCACCAAGATTGCGCAGCCGCAGTTGGCGAGCCATCGCTTGTGCTGCTTCCAGGTTGGTCTTGAAGATCGTGTCGTCGAAGTTGCGGCCATTGACATAACTGCCGGTGTTGACGTCGATCGTCGTCATCGCTTCAGTCTGGTCGATAATCAGGTAACCGCCGGATTTCAGGTCGACACGCCGGCCCAATGCACGCTGAATTTCTTCTTCAACGCCATACAGGTCGAACAGCGGCCGCTCGCCGGTGTAATGCAGCAGCTTGGGCAATACCGATGGCGTAAAAATGGCGCCGAATTCCTGCAGCTTGAGGAAGTTTTCGCGCGAATCGACTTGTATCGTCGAGGTGTTGTCGCCGACAAAATCGCGCAGCACACGTTGCGCCAGGCTCAGATCCTGATGCAGCAGCGCCGGGGCCGGCTTGCTTTTTGCCAGTTGCGTGATCGTCGCCCAGGTCTTGCGCAGGTACTCGACGTCCATTTGCAAATCGTTGTCGGCCGCATCCTCGGCCATGGTGCGAATGATGAAGCCGCCTTTTTCCTCCGGCGGCAACAGGGCCTGCACTTTGTGCCGCAGCGACTCGCGCTCGGCCTCGTTTTCAATCCGCTGTGAAATGCCGATATGGGGATCCTGCGGCAGGTACACCAGCATCCGGCCCGCAATCGAAATCTGCGTCGACAGCCGCGCACCCTTGGTGCCGATCGGATCCTTGATCACTTGCACCATCACTGACTGGCCGTCGTACAGTAGTTTTTCAATCGGCAGCGGCGCCACCGATGAGCCATCGTGCGGACGCGCGGCCCAGATATCGGCGACATGCAGGAACGCGGCCCGTTCGAGTCCGATATCGATGAAGGCGGACTGCATGCCCGGCAGCACGCGTACGACTTTGCCGAGATACACATTGCCGGCGCGGCCGCGCGATGCGGTACGCTCGATATGCAATTCTTGCGCCGCGCCTTGCAAAACCAGCGCGACACGGGTTTCCTGTGGCGTGATGTTGATCAGGATATCTTCGTTCATAGGATGCGGATGCCCGCTTCTCGTAGTAGTTGTGCGGTTTCGAACAGCGGCAGGCCCATGATGCCTGAATAGCTGCCGACGATTTTCGGAATAAAGATCGCAGCCTGGCCCTGGACCGCGTAGCCGCCAGCTTTGTCGTAGGGTTCCTGGGTTGAGCAATAGGCGTTGATCAGTTCATCCGACAAGTCGGCAAAAGTGACTTCCGAGGTTTGCGTGGCCTGCCATGCTTTCTGGTTGTGCGACACGACGATGCTGGTCAGCACCTGGTGCGTACGGCCCGACAAGAACTTCAGCATCTCGATCGCTTCGGCCTTGCCGGCTGGCTTGCCGAGTATGCGCCCATCCGCAGTCACGGTGGTATCGGCGGCGAGGACCGGGCGTGGTGGCAGCCTGCGCCACAACATGATCTGGCGCCCGTATTCTGCTTTTTCGCGGGTGACGCGGGAGACGTATGCTTCGGGCGTCTCGCCCTCGTTCACAAACTCGGAAACCTCGGCGCCCTTGTAAGTACTGTCCCGCAAAACCAATACTTCAAAATCAACCCCTATCTGGCGTAAAAGCGCACGTCTGCGCGGGCTTTTTGACGCCAGATATATTTTCTGCTCAACTGGTTTCATGGGTATTTCAGATCCCGAGGTAAAGTACCCACCCAAAATAAATTGTGAGTGTCTGCGGCCCTGACCGGCGCGCTGCGGCGTTGCCCGGCCCTTACAGTGCTAGCACTGCGGCGGCCCGGGCGCCTTGCATCACATCCCCCTCGGCGGGCCCAGTCAGAACCACATCCATCTCCCAATTTATTCCGGGTAGGTACTTGTCCCTTCAGAGGGTCGCCCGATGATAGGGATGATTTTGCGTAATGGACCAGGCCCGGTATAACTGCTCGGCCAGAAGCACACGAACCATCCCATGCGGCAACGTCAGGCTGGAAATACGCACCAGCATGTCAGCGTGCTTCTTGAAATCCGCATCGAGTCCATCGGCGCCGCCTATCACGAATGTAACATCACGACCATCTTGTTGCCAATGCGTTAGATAGTGCGATAGTTGTTTTGTTGTAACGTCCTTGCCATGCTCATCCAGTGCGATGATGCGGGCGCCTTTGGGAATGACGGCTTCGATCCGGGTTCGCTCCAGTGCCATCGCGGTCTCGGCAGTCTTGCTGCCGGAACGTTCCACAGGCTTGATTTCCTTCAGGACGATGCGGCATTCGGGCGGCATGCGTTTTGTGTATTCGCCGAAGCCGGCTTCGATCCAGGCGGGCATCTTGTGCCCCACCGCGGCAATGACGAGTTGCATGCTGCCGGCCGATCAGCCTGCTTTTGGTTTGGCCGGCGCGCGCTTGGCTGGGGCTTTTTTCGGCGCGTCGGCAGCCGTTTTGGTGACCGCCACTTTCACCGTCTTGCCGACGGCCTTTTTTGCAGCGGTGGTTTTTGCAGCGGTCTTTTTTGCCGGCGCCGCTTTTTTGGCAGCCGTTTTGGTACCGGTTGCCTTGGCAGCGGTTTTTGCCGGCGCCTTGCGGGCGACTGCCTTCTTCGGCGTGTCGTCGCTGGTCGCCTGGCTGATCGTCAAGTGGCGAGCCGCTTTTTTAGGCGGCGCTTCATCGATCGGTTCCGATGCGGTGCGCTTGGACACACGCTTGGCCGCGCCGAGCTTGATTTCCTTGTCGCCCCAGATTTCTTCCAGACGATAATACGCGCGGATAGGCGGCTGCATGATGTGGACGATCATGTCGCCCAGATCAACCAGTACCCATTCGCCGGTATCTTCGCCTTCAATGCTGAGGATTTTGCCGCCGTTTTCCTTGACCTTGTCGCGCACCGATGCGGCGAGGGCCTTGGTCTGGCGATTGGACGTGCCTGAAGCGATGGCGATGCGGTCGAACAGGCTGGTCAGGTGGACCGTGTCGTACACAACGATATCTTGTGCTTTAACGTCTTCGAGGGCATCGACGACGAGGGCTTGCAGTTTTTTGATGTCCATTAGCTTTTATATAGGTGATGTTGTTCAATATAGTCTAGCACTCTGGCCGGAATCAACGATTCCGGCCGCTCCCCGCGCTGCAGTGCAGACCGGATTTCGGTTGCCGACACGTCAACAGCCAGGTTAGACGCCAGATAAGTCAGACCGTGCGGCGTATTGCGAATTTGCTCAGGCGTACCACGGCGACGCTCGAATTCCCGGGCCACCTGGGCCGGCAGGTGTGACGCATCCATCGTAAATCCGGGCCGGGATGCCGCGCAAAGATGGGCATAATCAAACAAATGCTGCCAGTCGCCCCAGGTATGCAATTGATGCAACTGGTCTGCACCCATTAAAAACGCGATCGACACATCCGGCCCCAATTCCTCGCGCAAGGACCGCAGGGTATCGATCGTATAAGTTGCCGTGCCGCGCCGGATCTCCTGCTGGTCAACAAAAACAGGCACCGATTGCCGGTCGAACGCGCGTTCGACCATGGCGACTCTCTGCTCCCCGGTAGCCTGCAAACCATGTTTCTGCCATGGATTACCGGCTGGAATAATGCGCAGTTCATCGGGCACCAGCAGTTTCGCAAAATAGGCGCCGAGCGCAACATGGCCGTTATGCACCGGATCGAAACTACCGCCCAGCAGAGCGATGCAGCGCCGCCCGGGTGTCATGCAGCCCAGTCCCGGTAGGGCAGAAATTCCGTATACAGCGCGGATTCCGGACTGCCGGGCTCGGGGTGCCAGTCATAACGCCATTTGACGATGGGCGGCAAGGACATCAGGATTGATTCGGTACGGCCGCCTGATTGCAGGCCAAACAGCGTGCCGCGGTCGAGCACCAGGTTGAATTCCACATACCGGCCGCGCCGGTAGGCCTGAAAATCGCGCTCGCGTTCACCATAGGGCAACTCCTTGCGCTGCGTCAGGATGGGCAGGTAAGCCTCGATGAAAGAATCACCGACGCTGCGCATCATCGCGAAGCTCTGCTCAAATCCGAGCTTATCGAAATCATCAAAAAAAATTCCGCCGATGCCACGCGCTTCCTGACGGTGCTTCAGGTAAAAATACTCATCGCACCATTGCTTGAAGCGCGGATGCAGATCGTCGCCAAACGGCGCCAGCGCCGTGCGGCAGGTGCGGTGGAAATGGCGTGCATCTTCCGCAAATCCATAATACGGCGTCAGGTCCATGCCGCCGCCGAACCACCAGACCGGTTCTTGTCCTTCTGCTATCGCGGTAAAGAAGCGCACGTTCATGTGCACGGTCGGCGCATACGGGTTGCGCGGGTGCAGTACCAGCGACACCCCCATCGCTTCCCAGCTGCGCCCGGCAATGGCAGGCCGGTTGGCCGAGGCGGATGGTGGCAGGTTCTTGCCGCTGACATGGGAGAAACCGACTCCGCCACGCTCGAAAACCTTGCCTTCCTCGATCAGGCGCGAAATTCCGCCGCCGCCCTCGGGCCGTTGCCAGGTATCGGTGATGAACGACTTGCCGTCAATCCCTTCCAGTGCCGCAACGATACGCGCTTGCAGGTCAAGTAAATAGGTTTTGACGGTGGATGGGGTAGGCGGGGACGATATCACGGCTTACTTATTTATCAAGCAAAAAGGCACAGGGGGGGATTGTACCCCGCCGTGCCTTTGTATGACAGCACTGACGGATATTCAGGCCCCAGGCCGTTTGAGCGCCCGCCAGCCGATATCGCGCCGGAACTGGGCGCCGTCGAAATGGATCTGGTCGACCACCGCATAAGCCTGCTTCTGCGCCATCTTGACACTGTCACCCAGGCCGACCACACACAGCACCCGGCCGCCGGAAGTTGTGAGCGTGTGATCCGCCAGCACGGTACCGGCATGGAAAGTCACACAATCGGCGGTTTCTTCGGGGATGCCGGAAATGACATCGCCCTTGCGCGGCGCGTCCGGATAACCGTCGGCGGCCATCACGACGCCCAGCGCGGTGCGGCGGTCCCATTCGAGTTCGATCGTATCAAGCGTGCCGTTGACCGCGTGTTCCATGACGGTCACGAGGTCGGTTTTCAGGCGTGCCATGATCGGCTGGGTCTCCGGGTCGCCCATGCGGCAATTGAATTCCAGCGTCTTCGGGTTGCCTTTGGCGTCGATCATCAGGCCGGCATACAGGAAACCGGTAAAAGGAATGCCATCCTTGGCCATGCCTTGCACCGTCGGGATGATGATTTCACGCATCACGCGCGCATGCAGCGCCGGCGTGACGATCGGCGCCGGCGAATAGGCGCCCATGCCGCCGGTGTTCGGTCCTGCGTCATGGTCCTGCAAACGCTTGTGATCCTGGCTGGTCGCCAGCGGCAGAATGTTCTTGCCATCGACCATGACGATAAAACTCGCTTCTTCTCCCGCCAGGAATTCTTCGATCACGACCCGTGCGCCGGCATCGCCGAACTTGTTATCCGACAGCATGGTATCGACCGCCGCATGCGCTTCCTCGACCGTCATCGCCACTACCACACCTTTGCCGGCGGCCAGGCCATCGGCCTTGACCACGATCGGCGCGCCGTGCTCGTCGATGAAACCGTGGGCGGCGCTGCTGTCGGAAAATGTCTGGTACAGGGCGGTCGGAATGCCATGCCGATGCATGAACGCCTTGGCGAAATCCTTGGAGCTTTCCAGTTGGGCGGCTTCTCTGGTCGGGCCGAAAATCTTCAGGCCCTGGTCGCGGAAAATATTGACGATGCCGGCAGCAAGCGGGGTTTCCGGGCCGACCACGGTCAGGGCGATATGTTCCTGACGGGCGAATTCAGCCAGCGCATGCGGGTCGGTAACCGCTACGTTTTTAAGGCGGATATCGAGCGCGGTACCGCCATTGCCAGGCGCCAGATACACCATTTGAATACGCTCGGATTGCGCCAGTTTCCAGGCGAGAGCATGTTCACGACCACCAGAGCCTACAACAAGAATTTTCATGGGAATTGATAAAGGTTAGGCATCGATAATCGCGTTGGTGTAGACCTCTTGCACGTCGTCCAGATTTTCCAGTGCATCAATCAGTTTCTGCATTTTAACTGCGTCGTCACCGGTAAAGACAGTTTCCGTTTCCGGCTTCATTGTGATCTCGGCGACTTCGGCCTTGAAGCCGGCTTTTTCCATTGTGTCCTTGATCGCGGAAAAATCAAACGGCGGACAAATTACTTCAAAACCGCCTTCCTCATCGGCGATCACATCTTCAGCGCCGGCTTCCAGCGCGGCTTCCATCAGCGCGTCTTCATTGGTGCCGGGTGCATAGAACAGCTGGCCGCAATGTTTGAACAGGAAAGCGACCGAACCTTCGGTGCCCATGTTGCCGCCGAATTTGGAAAACGCGTGGCGCACTTCGGCCACTGTCCGGACCCTGTTGTCGGTCATGCAATCGACAATGATGGCGGCGCCGTTGATGCCATATCCTTCGTAGCGGATTTCTTCATAGGTGGCGCCATCCAGGCCGCCGGTGCCACGCTGGATCGCGCGCGTGACATTGTCTTTCGGCATATTCGCATCGGCCGCTTTTTCCACGGCGAGGCGCAGGCGCGGATTGGCAGCGATGTCGCCGCCGCCCATGCGTGCGCCAACGGTAATTTCCTTGATCAGGCGGGTCCAGACCTTGCCGCGTTTGGCGTCGGTGGCAGCCTTTTTATGCTTGATGTTGGCCCATTTGCTATGTCCTGCCATGATGAATTTCTCTCAGACGAATATGCGGTGACCTGTCGATCATTAATCTTTAGCAAACAATTTGCTTGAATGATTGATGATGATGCAGGAGTAAATCAGACGGCGATTTTAGCATATCGACTCTCTGTAAAATCGGCCCGGACTTGCACAAAATCATGCGGCCGCCGGCCATGGACGGCAAAAAAGGGCGCAACTTTAATGCATTGTTGATTTTCGGTTTCTGACGGATAGTTTTTGCATACGGAAACATTCATGGTCAAATTTTCGACCTCGACTTACAATCCCCGCATGAATTCCACTCCTGCCTCCGTCCGTTCTCCACGCCAGATTTTTTTGATCGGACTTGGCATTGCCATCACTGGCGCGATTCTTTTTTCCAGCAAGGCGATCATGGCAAAATTGATTTACCGGTATTCGGTAGATGCAATGACGCTGCTCGCTTTCCGGATGATTTTTTCGTTCCCGTTTTTTGCCGTCATCGCGCTCTGGTACGCGAGAAAATCCGCACCCTTGTCGAACGGCGATCGCTCCCGGGTCATATTTCTCGGGGTGCTCGGTTATTACCTGTCGAGTTATCTTGATTTCATTGGTTTGCAATATATGTCGGCCGGACTCGAGCGGCTGATCATGTTCCTGACACCATCGTTCGTGCTGCTGATGTCGGTATTTTTCCTGAAACGGAAAATAGGCGCCATCGAATGGATAGCGCTGGGCATCTCTTATTCTGGCACCGTGCTGGTCTTCGTCCAGGATGTAAAAAACGGAGGCAGCAATGTCGTGTTAGGCGGCATGTTTGTTCTGGCAAGCGCCATCCTGTATGCGGTATACCTGCTGCTGTCCGGCGAACTGGTGCGGCGAGTCGGCGCCATGCGCCTGGTTGCTTATGCAATGTGTGTGTCGAGCGTCGCCAGTGTCGCCCAGTTCCTGGTCCTGCGCCCGGTATCGATGTTGATGGTGCAACCACAGCCGGTGTACACGCTGTCGCTGATCAACGCTGTATTTGCCACCGTGCTGCCGGTATTCATGACGATGATCGCGGTAGACCGCATCGGCGCGGCGACCACTTCCCAGGCCGGCATGATCGGTCCGGTATCAACCCTGTTCATGGGCGCCTTGATTCTGGATGAGCCAATGACCGCGATCCAGCTGACCGGCACCGCGCTGGTATTGTCCGGAATTTATTTGTTGAGCAGGAAGAAAACATGACAAAAGGCGATTCGTGGCAGCATAAACCGGATCGGCTGTATGATTACCGTCAACTCATATCAGGCAACTCGCACAGCTGCCATCATTCAAACCAGAGCTGTAAATCCAGGGAGAGAGACAATGTCGAAAGCAATTCGGATTTTTAAAACCGGCGGACCGGAAGTCATGGAATATGTGGACGTGGACGCCACGGACCCCGGACCCGGCGAGGCGCGCGTGCGCCAGGCCGCATGCGGTTTGAATTACATCGATGTGTACTTCCGCAGCGGACTCTATCCGCAGGCACTTCCGGCAGGCTTGGGCGCGGAAGGCGCCGGTGTGGTGGAGGCGGTCGGCGAAGGCGTGACGCATGTCAGGCCGGGCGACCGGGTAGCCTACGCGGGCGGACCCCAGGGCGCTTATGCCGAAGTGCGCACCATGCCGGCGGCAGTGCTGGTGAGATTGCCCGATTCGATCAACTTCGACACCGCGGCCGCAATGATGTTGCAAGGCCTGACCGTGCGTTATCTGTTCCGCCGCACCTTCCCGCTGCGCGGCGGCGAAACCATCCTGTTCCATGCCGCCGCAGGCGGGGTAGGGCTGATCGCTTGCCAGTGGGCAAAAGCATTGGGCGTCACCATGATCGGCACGGTTGGCTCAGATGACAAGGCGGCCCTGGCGAAGGCGCACGGTTGCACCCACGTGATCAACTACAACAAGGAAAATTTTGTCGAACGCGTCAAGGAAATCACTGGCGGCAAAGGTGTGCCGGTGGTCTACGATTCGATCGGCAAGGATACCTTCATCGGTTCGCTCGATTGTCTGTCGCCGCTGGGGATGATGGTCAGTTTCGGCAATGCGTCCGGGCCGGTACCGCCATTTTCGCTGAGCGAACTGGCATCGCGCGGATCGCTCTTCATCACCCGCCCGTCGCTGTTCGCTTACGTCGCCAAACGCGAAGATCTGGATGCGGCGGCGGCCGATCTCTTCAGTATGGTCGACAGCGGCAAAATCAAGATCGATGTCAACCAGCGTTATGCGCTCAAAGATGCGGCGCAGGCGCATCGCGATCTGGAAGCACGCAAAACCACTGGTTCCACCATCCTGATTCCGTAAAGGGACATCCATTGACAGACCCTGGAAAAGAACCGTTGCAGCGCCCGGACAACCCGATGAACCACCCGGACGAACAGCCGGTCGGCACCGATGGCTCCCCCAAATTCGGGCGCTTGTTGATTGTCCTGGTGATTGCCGTGCTGTTGATTGGCGCAATTACCTGGGGCTCGGAAGCTTATTTTTCAAAGTAAGGTGATGAGGGGGAGTTTGCTGGCTGCATTTTAATGAATGATATTATTATGATAATTTCTCGCCCCTGTGACCCGGGGCGAACCAGCGCTTTTTTACACCGTCTTTTGTATAGAACGCAACTCCATGGCTACTGTATCGGCTGATCAAAAGCTGTCCCCGTCCAGCCGGGCGGCAATATTACAGAATCTGGTGTCGCTTGCGGCGATCATGGCGAACAAGCAGGTGGAAGAGTTTTCCCTCCGGCTTGAAGCGGCGCTGCTGAATGTATCAGAGCTGTCGCTGCAGCCGGCTGAAGCCGACGTCAGTTTTAATGCCTTCAATTTCCTGCGCTTGAACAGGCCGGGCTTTGCCCGAATCGTTGCCGATCGCATCCAGACTTTATTAACGCAGGAAGTCCGGGTGTTTGGAACGGCCGGCAAGTCGGCATTGCAAGCCGACGGCCCTGGCTTATCGTCGGTCACTTTCGACGACATGCAGGTGCGGACGATGGCGGCGCATGCCGCCGAGTCGCTGGCATCGGACACGGCCGACATACTCGATGCGCTCAACCTGCGGCTTGCATGGCTTGCGGGCCGCGAGGAAGTCGCCACCGCCGACAACCCGTTCCGGCCCTACGTCTTCGTGCAGGCAATCTATCAAAGCTGGTGCAAATTCAGTCCCGAAGCCGCGTCGCATCCAGTCGTGTTGCGTTTGCTCGGGCCTGAATTGTTCTTGTCATTGGGTTCGATTTTGCGCGAACTGGACCGCGCACTTGTCGAGCGCAATGTGATGCCCGACCTGACCGAAGCGCTGCGGCTCAAGAAAACCCGCAACAAAATGGGCTTGCCGACACCGCGTGCCTCGTTGCGCGATACGCCGCGTTATAACAAGGTGCGCGCCTGGCTGATGTCGGATCATCAGAAAGTGGAACAGGAGAGCGGGCTCACGGAAGAAGGGCACCTCAACATACCCGACCTGTTTTCGCCTGACGGCGGCGCCACGAGCAGCGCCAACCATACCATCAGCGGCAGGGTTGGGCCACGCGTGTTCGGTTATCTGAACAACTTGCAGCGGCAAATCACGCAACTCGAGCTAGCCGGCCAGCTTTCAAGCCTGGCGCAAAGCACCTCCCTGCTGCGCAAGTCCAGGGAACAGATGCCCCCCGGCACGCTGACACACATTGATGACAACACCTTCGAGCTGGTGGCGCGCATTTTTGATTTCATTGGCAGCGACCAGGAGATGCCGGCAGAGTTGAAACGGCTGATCGGACAGCTCATGATCCCGTTTCTGAAAACAGCGCTGGTGGACAAGAAGATTTTTGTGAACGCCGGGCATCCGGCAGCGGTGCTGATGGACAAGCTGGCGCAAGCCGGCATCGGCTGGGGCCCGGACCAGGGTCGCGACGATCCGCTGTATGTCATGCTTGAAAAAATCGTGATGCGGGTGCAGATTGAATTCGATCGCCAGGCAGGCATGTTCGGCAACGTGCTGTCCGAACTGGAGTCTTCCCTGGCGGAAGAAGAAAAATTGGCCGCGGCCGCAGTCGCCAGGCCGATCGCCGAGGCGCTCAAGCAGGAGAACACGCAGCAGGCGCAAGCCGCCGCCCGTCATGACATTGCGCTGCGCATCGAGACCGGCGAGGTAGCAGGCTTTGTCGAAACCTTCCTGTTATCGCAATGGCTGCGCATCCTCACGTATGCACATAGCGTCCACGCGCAGAAACCCGAAGTCCTGGCCAAGGCGTTGACCGTCATGGACGACCTGATCTGGAGCGTCCAGCCCAAGCACAGTGCGGAGCAGCGCAAGGAACTGCTGACCCGCCTGCCGTCATTGCTGGCATTGATCAATTCATGGCTGAATGCGATCAAATGGGATGCGCCCGAACGGGCCGAATTTTTTGCCAGCCTGGCGCAGCGGCATGCGACGATCGTCCGCATCCAGACCGAATTATCCGCGCGCCATCAGGTTGAGATCGCCGTTAATGTGGCGGAAAAAGCCACCGAACACCGGATGATGCGGCGCTACCGGCGGGAGCCGGTAAAAACACGTGACCAGTTCACGGAGATGGTCGATCATCTCGAACAGGGAACCTGGCTGAACTTCCCGCGCAATGATGGCGAAATGGTGAAGTTCAGGCTCGTCTGGATCAGTCCGCAGCGCAGCCGCTTCATCTTCGCCAACCGCCGCGGGCAAAACGCGATCGTGTTCACGGATGATGAAATGGCGCAGGCGCTGCGAACACACAAGGCAGGCAGGCTGGTAGTGGAGCCGCTGATGGAACGGGTCATGGCCGCCGCGCTCGACAACTGGTAGGGCCTGCCAGTTAGTTCAATCCTTCATCTTCAATTCAATGCGGCGCGGCACGCCGCTTTTTCCAGGGAAGTCGATAAAGGCGCTGCGCACCATGTAAGGCATGAGCGCCGCCAGCGAGCCATTGGTGCCTTCGCTGAACACCGTCACTTCGTACAGTCTTTTTGAATCCAGGGTGCGCGCGATGGCGATTTTCAGTTGGCGCGTAAACAAGCTGTAACGTGTTTCACGCTGCTCGACCATCGGTGGCCCATACCAGAAGGGATCGTAGAGTCCATAGCGGTTCCAGCGCGATCCGTAGAACGGCCCGTAGGACGGATAGCCATACCATGGGTCGACCACTACCGGCTGCACCACCCGCACATCGCGGCCGTTGATGCTGTAGCTCATCGACACCTTGAGCCGGGGCGCGACGCCACGGCTTGCCTCCACAAAACCCAGCCGCAGCAATTCGCCGCGCACCAGGTTCTCATAACTCCGGTATTCCAGATTGTCTTCGAGATCTTTCGGGCGCTCGAAGACGAAAGTCTTTTCCTGCAAGTCCCCCGGCCATTCATGAAAAGCGGTCACCTGGCTTTGAAACGTGGTCGCACATCCGGCCAGCAGCACGCAGAGCGCAGTGATTAAAACGGTTACCCAGCGTTGCATTGTCTTTCTCCTGACTGCTAAACCGCACATCTTAGACTTTATGGGAAAAAGTTCTGTAAGATTTTGTAAGCAGAATTGGGCAAATCCGGATTCATGCTTGATTTGTAACGGGTTTCTTTTTCTGGCCTCATGCCAATGCTTGATTGTTGTTCCAGACTGGTTGCACTTGTGTCCACAAACGCCGGCGTTGCAGGCTGCCAGGCCGGCCAGAGAAATTTCATTCTGTCCGCTGCGGGGATTGGTAAAATGGTACTTTGTTTTATTTCATTCGGACCCTCTCCCTATGCGCACTGATCTCAATCACGCGATTTACCGCGATGCCTATACGCAGCCCGACTATTGGGTAGACGCCGTCCAGATCGGTTTTGACCTCGACCCTACGCTCACCCGCATCGCGACCCGCATTACGCTGACGCGCAATCCGGACACCCGGGGCAATACAGTGGAACTAAGCGGCGAATCGATCGAGCTGGTCCAGCTGCGCATGAACGGCAAGGTCCTCGCCAAACGCGACTATCATCTGGCAAACGGCACCCTGAAGATTCCGAACGCCCCGGAGCGCGTCACGCTCGACATTGAAACCATCACCCATCCCGACCGCAATACCTCGCTGATGGGCCTGTATGTTTCGAACGGCAATTTCTTCACGCAATGCGAAGCCGAAGGATTCCGGAAGATCACCTTCTTCCCCGACCGGCCCGATGTGATGGCCAAGTACACGGTGATGTTGCGCGCCGATAAAGAGAAATATCCGGTGCTGCTGTCCAATGGCAATCTGATCGAGCAGGGCGATCTGGGTGATGGCCGCCATTACGCGCTGTGGGAAGACCCGTTCAAGAAACCGTCCTACCTGTTTGCGCTGGTGGCCGGCAACCTGGTCTGCCAGGAAGAAAGCATCAGGCTGCACTCGGGGCGGGAAGCGTTGCTGCAAGTCTGGGTCGAGCACGGCAATCTCGACAAGACCCAGCATGCGATGGATTCGCTGAAAAACAGTATCCGCTGGGATGAAACACGCTTCGGCCTCGAACTCGATCTGGACCGTTTCATGATCGTCGCGGTCGGCGATTTCAACATGGGCGCGATGGAAAACAAGGGCCTGAACATCTTCAACACAAAATATGTGCTGGCCAATTCACGCATCGCCACCGATGTGGATTACGCAAATATCGAAGCGGTCGTCGGCCACGAATATTTTCACAACTGGACCGGCAACCGCGTCACCTGCCGCGACTGGTTCCAGCTGTCGCTGAAAGAAGGCCTGACGGTATTTCGCGACCAGGAATTTTCCGCCGACATGATCGGCACCGCCAGCGGCCGCGCGGTCAAGCGGATCGAAGACGTGCGTGTGTTGCGGCAGGCGCAGTTCCCGGAAGATTCAGGTCCGATGGCCCATCCGGTGCGGCCGGATTCCTACGTCGAAATCAACAATTTCTACACCGTCACCATTTATGAAAAAGGCGCCGAAGTGGTGCGCATGTACCAGACCCTGTTCGGCCGCGACGGCTTCCGCAATGGCATGGACCTGTACTTCGAGCGGCATGACGAGCAAGCCGTCACCTGCGACGATTTCCGCGCCGCGATGGTCGACGCCAACGGCCGCGACCTGACGCAGTTCGAGCGCTGGTATAGCCAGGCCGGCACACCGCGCGTCACGGTAGAAACGGCTTATGACGAAGCGGAAAAAACCTTCGACATCACGCTGACACAGTCGTGCGCGCCGACGCCCGGCCAGGAGCGGAAGCTGCCGTTCCATATCCCGGTGGCCGTCGGTCTGCTCGATCGCAGCGGCCGCGACATGCCCTTGTATATTGATGGCATTCTGTCGATAGACGCGGCGCGGCAGGAACCCGCCGGCCAGGTGACCACGGTGCTGGAACTGACCGAAGCCCGGCAAACCTTCCGCTTCACCGATGTATTTGAAAAGCCCGTGCCGTCACTGCTGCGTGATTTTTCCGCGCCGGTGGTGCTCGAGTTTGACTATACCGACGACGAGCTCGCCTTTTTGATGGCGAACGACAGCGATGCGTTCAACCGCTGGGAAGCCGGACAACGGCTGGCGACGCGCAGGTTGCTGGCGCTGACCAGCGCAGTACAAGCCAACACCCCATTGGACAACAACATCCTCGGTGAGGACGCGCTGAGCAATACCTTCGGCGCCACGCTGAACGACAGCACGCTCGATCCGGCCTTCCGTGAAGTGGCGCTGACGCTGCCGTCCGAAACCATGATCGCCGAGCAGGTCGACGTCATCCATCCGCAAGCGATCCATGCGGTGCGCCAGTTCATGCGGCGCACGCTCGCCAGCCGCTTGCGCGGCGACTGGCTCGCCGCCTATCACGCCAACCAGACGCCTGGCCCCTACAGCCCGGATGCCAAATCGGCAGGCAAGCGCGGGCTCAGGAATCTGGCTTTATCGTACCTGTCCGAACTCGACGATGCGGAATCACACGCGCTCGCTCAGCATCAGTGCGACCACGCCACCAACATGACCGACCGGCTGGCCGCATTATCGGCATTGGTCAACAGCGCCGCACCCGGCAAAGCGGCCGCGCTCGACAAGTTTTATCAGGACTTCGAGCAGGAAGCGCTGGTCATCGACAAGTGGTTCTTGCTGCAGGCAATGGCGCGCACCACCGACGTCGCCGCCGTGCGCAGGCTGATGCAGCATCCTGCCTTCACGCTGAAGAATCCCAACCGCGCGCGCAGCCTGATATTCAGCTTCTGCAACGGCAACCCATCGCAATTCCACGCCGCCGACGGCAGCGGTTATGCCTACTGGGCCGAGCAGGTGATCGCATTGAACGCCATCAACCCGCAAGTTGCCGCCCGCCTTGCGCGCAGCCTCGACCGCTGGCGCAAGTTTGCTCCGGCGTTGCAGGAAAAAATGCGCGCCGCGCTGCAGCAGGTTGCCGGCACCCGCAAACTGTCGAAAGACGTGCTGGAAGTCATCACAAAAGCCCTCGCAAATTGATCATCGTCGATACGGAAAGTAGCCAATGAAACGCATCAGCCTCACCCAACACCTGATAGAAGAACAGCGCCTGCACAACACCATCCCGGCCGAGCTGCGGCTGCTGATCGAAGTTGTCGCCCGCGCCTGCAAGACCATCAGCCACGCCGTCGGCAAAGGCGCGCTGGGTGATGTGCTGGGCACCGCCGACAGCGAAAACGTGCAAGGCGAAGTACAGAAAAAACTCGACATCATCTCCAACGAGATCCTGCTCCAGGCCAATGAGTGGGGCGGCCATCTGGCGGCGATGGCATCGGAAGAAATGGAAACCATCCATCCGATTCCGAACCGTTATCCGATGGGTGAATACATGTTGCTGTTCGATCCGCTCGACGGCTCCAGCAACATCGACGTCAACGTCTCGATCGGCACGATTTTTTCAGTGCTGAAAGCGCCGGAAGGCATGGTCACGCCGACGGAAAAGGATTTCCTGCAACCCGGCCGCAAGCAGGTCGCCGCCGGTTACGCGGTCTACGGACCGCAAACCATGCTGGTGCTGACAACCGGCAACGGCGTGCAATGCTTCACGCTCGACCGCGAGATGGGCTCGTGGGTAATGACACAGCGCGACATCCAGATTCCCGACGAGACGAAGGAATTCGCGATCAATTCATCCAACGCGCGCCACTGGTATCCGCCGGTCACACGCTACGTCAATGAAATGCTGGCCGGGAAAACCGGCCCGCGCGGCAAGGATTTCAACATGCGCTGGATCGCCTCGATGGTCGCCGACGTGCATCGCATCCTCAACCGCGGCGGCGTCTTCATGTACCCGGCCGATGCGCGTGAGCCGGACAAGCCAGGCAAGCTGCGTTTGATGTACGAGGCCAATCCGATGGCGTTCATCGTCGAACAGGCAGGCGGCATGGCGACTGACGGCAAGCAGCGGATCATGGATATCCAGCCGGAGAAGCTGCATCAGCGGGTGCCGGTGTTCCTGGGGTCCAGGAGCGAGGTTGAGCTGGTGACCAGTTATCACAAGGAGTAGGGTTTGCCGGGGCTGGTAGCGGCTTTTAACGCTGAATTGTTAGGTAACTGACCATAAAACGCGATGATCCTAGCAGTCAGGTCGGATTATTTGTTAGAATACGCGTCGTCGCTGATGTAGCTCAGTTGGAAGAGCAACTGATTCGTAATCAGTAGGTCGGGTGTTCGATTCGCCTCATCAGCACCAATAATCAAGTACTTAGGCCACCCTCGCGGTGGCCTTTGTGCTATTTGACGCTTGGTGTGCTATTCACATAAAAAACAACTTCTTATCTGAAATAAAATGTTCCTCTAAATCATAGTTATTACTAAGATTTATATTGCAGGATGCCAAGTCGAAACGTCGGCTTATACCAACATAAAATAAAACAATGACGACGGATTTTGAATATAACGCTCTTCGACTGCAAACGGCCGGCAGAGAACATGAGCAACACATTCTCAATGCAATTTCAAACTGCGGTATTGCTACGCTTTGCTATGCCTATAAATCACGGGTTAAAACTGAGGAAAAACTCGTAGAGAAAGTTAAGCGAAAAATAAAAGAGAAACCAGATTACTCGCTAACGTCCATAACCGACGTGATCGGACTTCGATTAATTACATTATTTCGCAATGAAATTCCACAGGTGCTTAGAGAAGTTCTTGCGCTTATAAAGCATGAAAAGGATCTTAAACCTAATCCGTTCGAAGCTAGCCACTTTGAAGAAGTAATTATTTATACAAATGCTCCTAGCTACGACCCATTCTTAACTGAGTTACAAAATGTTCTTTCGGAGCATATGGTAGTAGGGAATACTATTCAGTCGGCGGAAGGATATTCGAGCGTGCATATCGTTTGCCGCCTAGTCCACGACGCAAAGATTAAAATTAATGATTTCATCGAAATTCCTCATAAACTTCCTGTAGAAATTCAGATTCGCTCAGTGTTTGAAGATGCATGGGGCGAAATTGACCACAGATTTGGATACACAATTCGTGAAGGAAAAGATAATGATAATCTTATGTACAACAGTTCACTTGTCCAACCTCATTTAAAAGTTCTTAAGCAATTCGCAGACGCTTGCGCACAATATGCAGACACAATTTATGCATCAGCACATACTCCTGTGGCAGTAAAGGACACAGCGGGAAAGATAGCATCTGTGCCATCTGATGACGAAGTGCTGAAAAGATTTGCTGTACTCGGAGTTTCAGAGATATTCTGTAAACGCTATATTGAAGGTCGTCGGTTACGGGAAGATGCTCTCAATTTGATTGAAAGCGATAGAACCGCAGGAAAAGAACTTTGCTTAAAAGCGGCAGCGTTTTTCCTCACGATTAATCAAGACACGTCAAATGTTTTGACAAAAGACACCGGCCTTCTTTTATATTCGTTTTACGCAAGGATGAATGAGGCTTTGTGTCTTCTTTCTACGGACTCGCCACAGCATGTTAAATCTGCAGAGTCAATGTATATAAAGCTTCGTGAAGAATATCCGGGTTACCTTTTAGTAAAGTTTCGTTTAGCGCAAGCTTATTCAAAATTAGGCGCAATATCTGACGCCATTGACCTATTTAAACAGACAGAAAATGAGGCAAAATTAGTTGCTTTGGAACATGCAGAAAATTCTTCATGGCCTGATCAATTACCAAAAGCTGACTATGAGCATATCGCTCCGTTGTTGCCCAAGCTCCTCGGCTACCAATATTGGAAAAAATCTTTAGAGATTGAGGATCGAGACGAGCAGTTGATTTTTCTAAATTTCGCGATTGAAGCGACAAAAGAAGGTCTATCTCGTGGTGGAGAAGAGCATAAGATACAAAACAATTTAGTGTATTACTCCGTGGAGTATCTTAGTCGCTATGAAGGTAGACCAAATGCTACTACAAAGAGAATTGCGACTTTGCTACTTTCAAATCTTTCGAAAATGGAAGATTATTTAAAATTGGCTCCTAAGGGAGAAAATATCTCGACTCTTGATACGATGATGCATGCATATAATTTTTTGGGCCGGACTGATCGGGCTCAAAATTTTTCCATGCGTATCCTTGGGCTTGTAAAGGACTCAAAGGATGGGGATCCAGAAGAAGTTTTGGACATTACAAGAGGTGCTTTAGAGATACAGGCGTTACAAGCACCTCCAAATGATGAAAACAAGATGCTTGACACGTTCATGGATGTATAGTCTACTGGTCTTAGATTTTGAAACTACTTAGGAGATTGTTATGATGCAACGTCCGAATAACGATGGTTAAGCGCTCGGTTACATCCACATAATCCGCATAAATTATTAAAAAGTTCGCATACGCGAACTTTTTTTTGTCCGTATAAAACCTATTAAGCCCTAATAGTAACGCTTTATAGATAAGCGTCCACGCAAGGCATCTG
>JAZKDW010000071.1:0-16331 GCA_040387375.1 Pseudomonadota bacterium | reverse complement strand
CTCCACTCTTACCACCGTCATTCCCGCGAACGCGGGAATCCAGACTGAGATCGCATCACGACGCATCCTCATTCCGCTTTTCGCATGTAAAAAGTGGACGGCGACTGCCCAAAGGTCTTCTTGAACATCGCCGAAAATGCGGACTGGCTGGCGTATCCCAGTTCCGCCGCCACCTGCGACAAGGGCAATCCGCGCGCAATCAGCGGCGCCGCATGCGCCAGCCGCATCTGCTGCCGCCACTGTCCGAAGGTCATTCCCAGATCCTGCTCAAAGCGCCGGGCCAGCGTCCGCTCCGACATGCCGATCTGTTTTGCCCATTGATCCAGCGTCAGCGGTGCGGCCGGGTCGGCGAGCAGGCGTGCGCATAACGCTCTCAAACGTTTGTCCGCCGGCAGGGCGACACGCATCGGCAGCGTCGCCGAATGCGCCAGTTCATCGAGGATCAGCGCCGCCAGTACCACCTCGCGTGTTGCGGAGCGTTTGTCCTCTGTCAGCGCAACGATCAGTTCGCGCAGCAAGGGCGAGACATCCAGCACGACACAGTCGCTGCCCTGGAACGGACGGGCGCCTTCATATACAAACAGTCCGCGCAGTTGCGCTTTTTCCAGTGTCGCCAATTCATGCACCACGTTTGGCGGTATCCAGATCGCCCGCAGCGGCGGCACGATCCAGGTACTGTCGCTCACCGTGACCCGCACCAGGCCTTCGCGCGCATAGGTTACCTGGCCCCAGCGATGGCTATGGGGCGCGATGAGTTCCGAGGTGTCGAGGTCGCGCGCCAGCAATGTCACCGGACGGGCGGCGGTGGGCACGGCGTCAGGCAATTCCAGACGAGCTATGTAGGCGGCGGGTTTGACTGGCATGGAAAACTCTGTTGTCCGAAAATCGATAAAAATTGTCTTTCTATCTTAAAACAGACTGCCGGTTTGTGCTTATACTTTCCGCATTGCCATTCAACCGAAGAACATGATGACTACTGCGGTCAGCATTCCATTGCGCCAGGATGCACAGGTGATCAGCCTGGTTGCTATCGCACATAGCGTTTCACATTTCTTCCAGCTGGTATTGACGCCGCTGTTTCCCTGGCTGAAGGACGCGTTTGCCCTGTCGTATGCCGAACTGGGATTCCTGGTCACGGTATTTTTTGCGGCGTCCTGTATCGCGCAAGTGCTGGCGGGATTTGTCGTGGACCGCATCGGCGCGCGTGCGGTGCTATTTTTTGGCCTGGGATGCCTCGGCGTGTCCGCGCTGCTGATGGCGGTCGCACCGAACTACGGCGTGCTGCTCGCGGCTTCGGCCCTGGCCGGCGTCGGCAACAGCGTATTTCATCCGACCGATTTCACGCTGCTGAACAAAAAGGTGTCTGCGCCGCGACTGGGTCACGCGTTTTCGGTGCACAGCATTTCGGGCACCCTGGGATGGGCTGCGGCGCCGATATTCATGACCACGATTGCCGGCCTGGCAGGGTGGCGCACAGCGTTGCTGGCAGCCGCATTCATCCCATTCGTCGTGCTGCTGATGCTGGTGGTGTACCGCGATTGCCTGAGCCCTGACGATGTGAAGACTATGGAAATGAAGGCCACGGAAGAGCCGGCATCCGGCGGCGCTTTCGATTTCATGCGTGTGCCTGCGATCTGGATGTGCTTCATCTTCTTTGTCCTGACATCGATGGTGATTGGCGGCGTCCAGACCTTTTCCTCGCCCAGCTTGCGCGCGCTGTACGGCATGTCGCTGGCGTGGGCAACCATCAGTTTCACCGTCTACATGCTGGCGTCCGCCGCGGGCATGGTCTCGGGCGGTTTTATCGTATCGCGCACCTCCCGCCATGACCGCATCATCGGCGCGGCGTTTCTGGCAGCGGGCGTGCTGGCGCTGGTCGTTTCTGCCGCGATCGTGCCCTCCTGGATGGCGGTCGTGCTGATGGGCGCCATCGGTTTTGGCACCGGTGTGGCCGGGCCATCGCGGGATCTGATGATTCGCGAGGCGGCGCCGAAAAACGCGACCGGCCGTGTCTACGGTGTGGTGTATTCCGGGCTGGACATCGGTGTCGCAGGCTCAGCATTGATGTTTGGCGCCATGATGGATGCGGGCCATCCTTCCTGGCTGTTCATCGGCATTGCCTTGTTGCTGGTGACGGCGGTCGTAACGGCAGCCGCGGTGAAAACCAGGTCTGCGGAAAAGCCGGAGCTCGCCGTGTCATAGAAAAAAGCCGCGTCGGGCACGGCGCTGCACAGGGCAGTTGAGAAAAGAGCCATCGCTTGCCGCGATGGCTCTTTTTTTCATCCGCATTTCATTACTCGAAAAACTAATTTCACATCGTGATAAATTAAAACGCACAGCAGCATTAATTCATTTCATTTAAGGGAATAATTTTTCACATCGCAGAATTTAAATGCTAAGTATTTGATATATATGCCTTTAAACTTGGTTCTAAGTCTTATATAGGACATTGTTGCAATGCAAAAAACCGAATATGATTTAGTCATTGAGTTTGCAGTTTGATTTTGACTTTTCACTTAAGGAGAAACGACCATGGCAACCCGTGAACAGCAAATCCAGGCACTGGCCAAAGATTGGGCCGAGAATCCACGCTGGAAAGACGTGAAGCGCAATTACACCGCGGAAGACGTGGTTCGCCTGCGCGGTTCCGTACAACTCGAGCACACGCTGGCCAGGCGCGGCGCTGAAAAGCTGTGGAACCTGCTGGCCACCGAGCCATTCGTCAATGCGCTGGGCGCGCTGACCGGCAATCAGGCGATGCAACAAGTCAAAGCTGGCCTGAAGGCGATCTACCTGTCCGGCTGGCAAGTCGCCGGCGATGCCAACCTGGCTGGTGAAATGTATCCCGACCAATCGCTGTATCCGGCCAATTCGGTGCCGATGGTCGTCAAACGCATCAATAACACCTTTCAGCGGGCCGACCAGATCCAATGGTCCGAAGGTAAAAACGATATCGATTACTTCGCGCCGATCGTGGCCGATGCCGAAGCCGGTTTTGGTGGTGTGCTGAATGCGTATGAACTGATGAAGTCGATGATCGATGCCGGCGCCGCCGGCGTGCATTTCGAAGATCAGCTGGCTTCGGTCAAGAAGTGCGGCCACATGGGCGGCAAGGTGCTGGTGCCATCCCGCGAAGCGGTTGAGAAGCTCAACGCGGCACGCCTGGCTGCCGACGTCAGCGGCACATCCACCCTCGTGATCGCCCGTACCGATGCGGAAGCGGCTGATTTGCTGACCTCCGATGTGGATGACAACGACCGCCCGTTCTGCACCGGCGAGCGCACGGTTGAAGGCTTCTACAAGACCCGCGCCGGCATCGACCAGGCAATCTCCCGTGGCCTGGCTTACGCACCATATGCGGATCTGGTCTGGTGTGAAACCGGCAAGCCGGACCTGGCGTTCGCGAAGCATTTCGCCGAGGCGATCCATGCAAAATTCCCGGGCAAGATGTTGGCCTATAACTGCTCGCCATCATTCAACTGGAAGAAAAACCTGGACGACGCCACCATCGCCAGGTTCCAGAAAGAACTGGGCGCCATGGGCTACAAGTTCCAGTTCATCACGCTGGCCGGCTTCCACGCATTGAATTATTCGATGTTCGACCTGGCGCATGGCTACGCACGTAACCAGATGTCCGCATTCGTCGAATTGCAGGAAGCTGAATTCGCCGCCGCCGACAAAGGGTTCACCGCGGTCAAACATCAGCGTGAAGTCGGTACTGGGTATTTTGACGCGGTCACCCAGGCGATCCAGCAAGGGAAGTCATCGACGACCGCGCTGCACGGTTCGACTGAAGATGAGCAATTCTTCGACAAAAAGGCTGCCTGAAGTCAGAAGACTCTGATGGATGGCAGAGGGGTGGAGGAGACACTTCCCCGTTGAGAGAGAAAACGCGCCCGCAGAGGCGCGTTTTTTTGCCCGGATCGGATCATCGGCAGGGCGCCAAGCCTTGATACAATCCCCCGCATGAATTCATTCCACTTCATTCGGCTGGTCATATTAAAAGTCGCCTGCGCTCTGGCGGCGTTCATGCTGTTGGTCTCTGCAGTTCTCGCAGCGCCGGTTCTCACGGTGGCGGCCGCGGCTGATCTGGCGACCTGCATTGATGAGCTCAATGCCGGTTTTGCACGGAGTGTCGGCGGCGCGAAGGTCAGGGCGAGCATCGGTTCCTCTGGCAATTTTTTTGCGCAAATTAAAAATGGTGCCCCATTCGATGTGTTTTTATCAGCAGATACGTTTTATCCGCTGGAACTGGCGAAGGCCGGTCTTGCCGACGCCGCCACGATGACCGTCTATGCACATGGCCAGCTGGTGATGTGGACACGTGATCCGGCGCTTGCGCTCGATGCGGGTTTCCGCATCCTGGCCGATCCCCGGGTAAGGCATATCGCGATTGCCAATCCCGATGTCGCGCCCTATGGCCGCGCTGCAAAAGCGGCGCTGGAAAAAGCCGGCATGTGGCAGGCGATCAGGCACAAGCTGGTGTTTGGCGAGAATGTCGCGCAAACCGCGCAGTTTGTCGAAACCGGCAATGCGCAGGTGGGATTTATCGGCATCGCCCATGTCCGTCCCGGCGGCCATGTCTGGCGTTTGCCTGCCGACGTTTATCCGTTGATCGAGCAGGGCGCCATTGTCACGATCCGGGGACGCGCCAATCCGGCGGCATTCAACTATATCAAGTTTCTGCGTTCGGAGGCCGGCCGGGCGATCCTGAAAAAGCACGGTTTTGCATTGCCCCAGGTGCGCGGGTGATGGCGTCGGTCACGCCGGTCTGGGCATTGCCGCCCGACCTGTGGCTGTCGCTGGCGCTGACGGTGCGGCTGGCAATGGCATCGACCCTGGTGTTGATGCTGATTGCCTTGCCCTTGGGCTGGTGGCTGGCGTCCAGCCGCTCGCGCCTTGCCGTCGTGGTTGAAATCGTGATCGCTATGCCGCTGGTGCTGCCGCCGACCGTGATCGGATTTTATTTGCTGGTTTTGCTGTCGCCGCAGCAGGGCTTCGGGTTATGGTGGCAGCAGACGTTCGGGGTGGCGCTGCCGTTTTCATTTGCCGGCCTGGTGGTCGGATCGGTGGTCTACAGCTTGCCGTTTGCGGTGCAGCCGGTGGTTGCCGCGTTCCGGATGCTGCGGATCGAGACGGCGCAGGCCGCTTATTCGCTCGGCATGACCCGCTGGCAGGCATTTATTCATATCCTGTTGCCGCTCGCGAAGTCCGGTGTCTACTCTGGCGCGATTCTCGCCTTTGCCCATACCATTGGCGAATTCGGCGTGGTGCTCATGTTGGGCGGGAATATTCCCGGCGTCACGCGGGTGGCATCGATCGCGCTGTATGACCAGGTACAGACGTTGAACTATGCGCACGCCCATGGCTTTGCGCTGGTGCTGGTGGTGCTGTCTTTCCTGTTGCTGATCGCGACCACGTTGCTGCAGAAGCGGCAGGAGCGGTGGCGGCAGACCGGGTATTTCCAGGGAAAGTAAAACGCGCTTCGTGTAGGAAGACGAGGGACTTGTTAAAATGGGGGTCTTCTTCCCTTTTCACCACGATAGACCTTCCCTATGCTCAGTTACCGCCACGCCTTCCATGCGGGCAATCACGCTGATGTGCTAAAGCATGTCGTGACCATCCAGTTGCTGCATTACCTGGGCCAGAAGGACACCGCCTACATGTATATCGACACGCACGCCGGCGCCGGCGTGTATGCGCTCGACGGTGGTTACGCGGCGAAAAATACAGAATACGAAACCGGCATCAGCCGGCTGTGGGACCGCAAGGACCTGCCCGCGCCATTGGCGGAGTATGTGCAGCTGATCAAGGCGCTTAATCCAAGCGGCAAGATGCGCTATTACCCCGGTTCGCCGTATTGCGCCGATAAAACCATGCGCGAGCAGGACCGCTTGCGCCTGTTCGAACTGCATCCGAGCGACAGCCGTATCCTGGAAGACAACTTCCGCAAGGTGGAAGCGCATGCCGCCGCCCAAGGCCAGCGCCCGAGCACCCGCGGCAAACGTGTGATGATCCAGCGCGGTGATGGTTTTCTGGGCCTCAAGGCGCTGTTGCCGCCGCCATCGCGCCGCGGACTGGTGCTGATTGATCCACCTTACGAAAACAAGGACGATTACCGCCGGGTCAGAGTGACGCTGGAAGACGCGCTGAGCCGTTTTGCCACCGGTACGTATGCGGTCTGGTACCCGGTGCTGCAGCGGCTCGAATCGCGCCAGCTTCCCGACAAGCTCAAGCGGATCAACGCCAATGGCTGGCTCAATGTCACGCTGTCGGTCAGTACCCCTTCACCGGACGGATTTGGCCTGCACAGCAGCGGCATGTTTGTCATCAATCCGCCGTGGACGCTGGAGCCGATGCTGCGCGAACTGATGCCTTACCTGGTAAAAACCCTCGGTACCGATGCCGGCGCCGGATTTACGCTGGAAACAGGGCAGACCGCTGCCGCTTACACCGGCACCCGCCGGGTGTGAGCGATCGTGCCGCTGAGAGCTGGAATGGAACCCGATGAACAAGGCATTTGTTAAAGAATCGGACGATGAGGATGACGACCTGGACGGCGGGCTTCCTGCCATTCCGGCCGGCACCAAGAACTACATCACGCCGGCAGGATATCAACGCATCAAGGATGAATTGCTGCAGTTGATCGATGTCGATCGCCCGGAGGTCGTGCGCATCGTGCACTGGGCGGCGTCGAATGGCGACCGTTCTGAAAACGGCGACTATATTTATGGCAAGCGGCGCTTGCGCGAGATTGACCGCCGCATCCGCTTTTTAACCAAACGCATGGATGCCGCCGCCGTGGTGGATCCGACCCAGCATCATGGTAACGACCAGATTTTTTTCGGCGCCACGGTGACGTATGAAAATCATGCAGGTGAAGAACACACGGTAACCATTGTCGGCATCGATGAGCTCGACCCCCTGAATGGGAAGATCAGCTGGGTGTCCCCGGTAGCGCGGGCATTGACCAAGGCGCGAGAGGGCGAGTCGGTTACCTTGCAGACGCCGGCCGGCAGCGAAGAGCTGGAAATCCTGCAAGTCAGTTATCCGGCGCCACCGGCGCCGTGATCAATTACTAGTCATTACTAAGCGCGTTCGCGCAGAATGCGCGCAACGCTAGGCACCCGCCGCACATTGCGCATCAGGCGCGCCAGATGGATGCGCCCTTCGACCTGAATGGTGAAACGCAGTTGTGTCATCAGATGGTCCTTGTCGTCATCCATGCCGACGTAGGTGATATTTGCATCCCATTCGCCGATTTCAGCCGCAACGCGGGCCAGCACACCCTTGTCATTGTGGACCAGGACCTTGATGCGGCAGTCAAAACGGCGGTTCAGTTCAGTGCCCCAGATGACCTCGATCCAGCGTTCCGGCTCCTTGGCGCGCTGGCGTTTTGCGATGTCGCAATCCGGGGTATGGACCGTCAGTCCCTGATCGCGTTTCAAGTGCCCGATCATGGTATCGCCTGGAATGGGCAGGCAGCATTGCGCCAGTTGCACCGCCACACCTTCGTTGCCATAGATGACGACCGGGTCCAGTTTGCCCGGCAGGATCTTGCCGTCGCCGTCGGTCAGCGGAGAAGAGGTGGATTCGTTGTCGAGCAAGCCGGAAATGTGGCGCGCCACCAGTGCCGCCATGCGTTTGCCGACACCGATGTCGGCATACAGCTCGTCGAGCGATTTTGCGCTCGATTCATTCTGCAGCCGTTCCGCAAGCGGTGGCGGGATCTCGGGATTGAGGTTCAGCGCAAGCAGTGCCTGTTCCAGCAAATGGCGCCCCAGTTCGATCGATTCCGGCAGATTGATGGTGCGCAGATGATGGCGTATTGCCGATCGTGCCTTGCCGGTACGGACAAAAGTCAGCCAGGTCGGGCTGGGCCGTGACACTGGCGAGGTGACGATTTCAACGATGTCGCCATTGCGCAGTTCGCTGCGCAATGGCGCGTTTTCATGATTGATTTTGGCGCCAATCGCCTGGTCGCCGATTGCGGTGTGAATCGTGTAGGCAAAATCGAGAGCTGTGGCGCCGCGTGGCAGCGCGATGATGGTCGACTTCGGCGTAAAGACATAGACCGAGTCCGGGAACAGATCAACCTTGACGTGTTCGAGAAATTCGGCGGAATCGCCGGTCTGCTTTTGAATGTCGAGCAAGGATTGCAGCCACGCGTGCGTACGCTGCTGAAGGTCGCTCAGCGCGCCTTCTTCGCTTTTATACAGCCAATGCGCCGCCACGCCGGACTCCGCGACGCGATGCATGTCCTGGGTGCGGATCTGGAATTCGACCGGGGTGCCGTAGGGGCCGATCAGCGTGGTATGCAGCGACTGGTAGCCATTCAGCTTGGGAATGGCGATGTAATCCTTGAACTTGCCCGGCATCGGTTTATACAGCGCATGCAGCGTGCCTAAGGCGACATAGGAGTTCGCAAATGTGTCGACCACAATACGAAAGCCGTACACGTCGAGCACCTGGGAAAAAGACAGGTGTTTGTTGCGCATCTTGCGATAAATGCCGAACAGCGTTTTTTCGCGTCCATAGACCTGTGCCGGAATGCCGGTGGCGGCTAGCGTGTTGTTGACGGATTCAAGAATCTTGCTGACAACTTCGCGCCGGTTGCCGCGCGCAGCCTTGACGGCTTTGGACAGGGTCTTGTAGCGGAGCGGATAAATGTGCGAAAACGCCAGGTCCTGCAATTCGCGATAAATATTGTTGAGGCCGAGGCGATGTGCGATCGGCACGTACACTTCCATCGTCTCGCGGGCGATACGGCGCTTCTTGTCCGCGGCCATCACGCCTAGCGTACGCATATTGTGCAGGCGGTCCGCCAGCTTGACCAGGATCACCCGCACGTCGCGCGCCATTGCCAGCAGCATCTTGCGGAAATTCTCCGCCTGCGCCTCGATCTGGCTCTGGAATTCGATTTTATCCAGCTTGGAGAGGCCGTCCACCAGCGCCGCGACCGGCGCACCGAAACGTTCGATCAGCTCGTCTTTCTGGACATCCGTATCTTCCATCACATCATGCAGCAATGCGGCCATGATGGCTTGCGCATCCAGCTTCCAGTCGGCGCAGATTTCAGCCACTGCAATCGGATGCGAGATATAGGGTTCGCCTGACTTGCGCATCTGGCCCAGATGTTTTTCATCCGAAAAGCGATAGGCTTCCTTGACCTTTTTCAGGTCCGAGGGGGTCAGATATTCGGAAAGCCTGGTGGCCAGTTGCGTGACCGAAGCGACGCCGACGGCATGCGCCGCCGTCGAGTCATTTTGTGGATTGGTAATTTTATTGCTGGACGAGCGATCCGATGCCGCTCGTTTTTTAGGAGCAGCTGATAATGTCGAATCTGCAGGAGTCAGGTTCATACCGGGTAAATATCAGTTCCATGGCGATCGTGTTTACAAATCAGCTTGGGACTTTTTTCAGCATTTCAATTCCGACTTTGCCTGCTGCGATTTCACGCAGTGCGATCACGGTCGGCTTGTCTTTTGCATCCACTTTTGGGGTGTGGCCTTGCAGCAGTTGCCGGGCGCGATAAGTCGCCGCCAAAGTCAGCTGAAAACGGTTAGGAATGTGTTTGACGCAATCTTCGATAGTGATACGGGCCATATGTACTCCTGAAATTCGGTATTAGTTTAGATTGGCATGGATGCCCAGTTGGGCGAAAAGGGATGCGTTGCGCGTCGCCTGTTGAACAAACCGGCAACGAGTCGCCTTGACGATCGAGGTCAGCTCGGATAACGCAGTCTCAAACTCTTGGTTGATAATAACATACTCGAACTCTGGAGCGTGGGCGATCTCGCCGCCAGCGGCGAGAAGCCGCCTGGTGATGACCTGGGGTTCATCCTGTCCACGCTTTTTCAATCGCTCCTCCAGGGCTGGAATCGAGGGCGGCAAAATGAAAATGCCGACCGCTTGCGGAAAATGCTTTTTCACTTGCTGCGCGCCTTGCCAGTCGATTTCCAGCAAAACATCGGTGCCGGATTTCATTTTTTCAGCGATCAATACGCGCGACGTACCATAATAATTACCATGGACTTCAGCCGACTCCAAAAATTCACCGGTCGTGCGTTTGGCCTGAAAATCCTTGATTGAGATGAAGTGATATTCGCGCCCGTTTTGCTCGCCCGGCCGCGGCGGCCGGGTGGTGTATGAAATCGACAATTGTATGGTCGGATCCTGGGCCAGCAGCGCATTGACCAGCGTGGATTTGCCAGCGCCTGATGGCGCCACTACCATGAACAGGCTGCCGGAAAAATCGTTGGTGTTGGCCATCAGGGGCTCGATAGGAGAGGTCAATGGATTCATTGGATGATCATTCAAGATTCTGGACCTGTTCACGCATTTGCTCAATCAGCAATTTCATCGCCATCGATGCATCAGACAATTCTTTCGCGGCGGCCTTGGAGCCAACAGTATTGGCTTCGCGATTCAGTTCCTGCATCATGAAATCCAGCCGTTTGCCGACTTGTCCGCCTTTTTTCAGGATGTGACGGGTTTCGGTCAAATGGGTAGACAGGCGTGTCAGCTCTTCCGAGACGTCAATGCGGATCCCGTACAGCGTCACTTCCTGGCGGATACGATCGATCACTTCTTCGCGCGATAGCGCAGGCGACGCCGAAGCGTCGCGATTTTGCAACGCCAATCCCAATGCTTCCTGCAAACGTTCCGTGGCTTTTTGCTGGAACTGCGCCACCGCTTGCGGTATCAGCGGCGTAATGCGCTGCACGATAAGTTCCATGTCGCTCACCCTGGAAAGCAGCATTGCCTCCAGTGATGCACCTTCCCGCGCGCGCGACTCGACGAACGCATCGACTGCCGCCGCCATCGCCGGGATGACATCGGCTTGCAGTGTCTCCTGGCCGATCTCGGCTTCTTCGATGACGCCGGGCCAGCGCAGCAGCTCGTTGACCGACAGCGCCGGCGCATCCATGAATTGCTTGCGAATTTCCCCCTGCAGGTCGGCGAGGGTGGTCAGCAATGCCGTATTGAGCGCCTGACCGGCGCCGCTTGCGGCTTTGCGGCCAAAACTCAGGCGGCACTCCACCTTGCCGCGGGTGACGCGCGCCATGAGCGCTTCGCGCAATACCGGTTCCAGCGCCCGCAATTCATCATTGATGCGGAACTGCAGGTCGAGAAAGCGGGAGTTCACGCTTTTGATTTCAATTGTCAATGTTCCACCCGCCGTCTCGCGGGTGATCACTGCATATCCTGTCATACTGCAAATAGTCAAGATTCGATCCTCGGTTTCTTCTTTACAAACAAGTGATTTATCCACACAATTCGCAATGGTCTGCCGAATTTTTGGAGCCGGAGCGAAAAATTGTACGGGTAAAGCGCGCTTCTGATCGCACTCATGTGCGCCTTGTCTTGATCCCGGCAAAACAACAGACTACAGATATAGGACACATATGGCTGCGCAAAACAACGCCCCATTGCCGGAAGGATTAGATATTGCTGGATACCGCATTGTAAAGAAGATTGCGTCCGGTGGGTTCAGTATTGTCTACCTTGCCTACGATGAGGATGGCAACGCGGTAGCGATCAAGGAATATTTGCCCAGTTCGCTGGCCTTGCGGCAACCGGGAGAGCTGGTGCCGTTCATCGCGCCGGAAAACCTGCCCGTATTCCGCATTGGCCTGAAATGTGTTTTCGAAGAAGGCCGGGCATTGGCGCGCATCACCCATCCGAACGTCGTCAGCGTGCTCAATTTTTTCCGCGCCAACGAAACCGTCTACATGGTGATGGCTTATGAATCCGGCCGTTCGTTGCAGGATCACATACTGCGTCGCCGCGAAAAGGGCGAAAAGCCGCTGGTGTCTGAACGGTTTATCCGCAAGATGTTCAGCCAGGTGATGAACGGCTTGCGCGAAGTGCATACCAACAAGCTTCTTCACCTCGATTTAAAACCCGCCAATATTTATTTGCGTGTTGATGGCACGCCGATCCTTCTTGATTTTGGCGCCGCCAGGCAAACGCTGCGGGCCGATTCGCCCAAGTTATATCCGATGTACACTCCCGGTTTTGCGCCGCCGGAGCTGTATTCCAAGAATGGCAACCTTGGTCCGTGGACTGACATCTACAGCATTGGCGCCTCGATTTTCTCGTGCATGGTGGGTGCGCCGCCACAACCGGCCGATCAGCGCATGATCAACGACAAGATGGAAAGCCATTACAAAAAACTGGAAGGCGTATACTCATCGGAATTGATTCAGGTAGTGCGCTGGAGCTTGATGATTGATGCGCTGGAAAGGCCGCAAAGTGTCTTCGCCTTGCAAAAAGCCTTGAAGACCCAATTGCCGGAAGTGAAGCCGCCGCACGTCTTGCAACGGGCCGCACGCAAATTCCGTGACATTTTTGCCTCAAAAAATGACGATAATAAAGATGGTGGCGCGACTACCATCCAGGAAAACACACGATAACCCGATGTCGATCACACTAAAAGCACATGCGATTCTCAGTCTATCAAGAAAGTAAAATCGGTGGCCGCAAGTCCAATCAGGATCGCATGGGCTATTGTTTTACCCGTGATACGCTGCTGTTGCTGCTTGCTGACGGCATGGGCGGGCATATTCAGGGCGAGATGGCCGCAACGATCACGATGCAGACCATCGGCGCATTGTTTCAGGAAAGCGCCACGCCCTATATCAAAAAGCCGGAGCGCTTCCTCGAAGATGCGTTTTTTGCAGCCCATCGTGAAATACATCGCTACCGTGCGATCAACAACCTGCCTGAGACACCACGCACCACGATTGTGGCCTGCCTGATTCAGCATGGCACCGCGATTTGGGCGCACTGTGGCGATTCGCGTCTGTACTGGATGCGCAATGGGCAGATACTGGCACGCACACGCGACCATTCCCGGATTGAAACCCTGATCGCGCAAGGCAAGGTCGATCCCTCCGAGCGTGCCACTCACCCGGATCGCAACAAATTGTTCAACTGCCTCGGTGCACCTACCATGCCGATCGTCGAGATGTCGCGCCCCGCCAATCTGCAGGCGGGCGATGTCATGCTGCTGTGTTCGGACGGTCTGTGGGGAAGCTTGACGGATAATGTGTTGGCCAGGCATTTGCAAAACGCGACCATCGTGCGTGCGGTACCGGAGCTGGTCCAGGCCGCCCTCGGCATTGCTGGTAAAAAAAGCGATAACGTGACCGCAATGGCAATGATGTGGGAAGGCAGCCATGACCTGAACGATTCCAGCACCATTACCACCAACGTCTTGCCAGAAGGTACTTTTGTCACGACCATCAAAGCCCCGCTGCATGCCGATCTCGAAAATGACATGTTCAGCGAAAGCGACATCGAAAAGGCGGTCGATGAAATTCGTACCGCCATCGAAAAATCATCCCGTTTACCTTCCAAGAGTTAAGAGTCCAACCCATGTCGCCTGATCATCGTCCAAGCGGACGTGCCGTTGACGCCTTGCGTCCGGTGCGCCTTACCCGGCATTACACCCGCCATGCCGAAGGGTCGGTGCTGGTGGAATTTGGCGATACGCGTGTGCTGTGCACCGCCAGCCTTGACAACAAAGTGCCCGGATTTTTAAAGGGGCAGGGAAAGGGCTGGCTGACGGCGGAATACGGCATGCTGCCACGATCGACGCACAGCCGCATGGATCGCGAAGCGGCCAAGGGAAAACAATCCGGCCGCACACAGGAAATCCAGCGCCTGGTCGGCCGGTCGCTGCGCGCCGCATTCGATCTGGAAGCCTTCGGCGAACGGACGCTGCATCTGGATTGCGACGTCATCCAGGCCGACGGCGGCACGCGTACGGCGGCCATTACCGGCGCCATGGTTGCCGCCCATGATGCATTCTCGACGCTGGTTGAGAACAAACTCATCGCGGCGATACCGCTCAAGCATTTTGTCGCCGCGATTTCGGTCGGTGTGTATCGCGGCGTGCCGGTGCTCGACCTCGATTATCTTGAAGATTCCGATTGCGACACCGATATGAATGTGGTGATGACCGAGGCAGGGCATTTTGTGGAAGTGCAAGGCACCGCCGAAGGTGTGGCGTTCGAACGCGCCACCATGGATCGTTTGCTTGACCTGGCCCAGCACGGTATTGCCGATCTGATCCAGTTGCAGAAAGCCGCACTCGCGGAATAAACGCCAGCCAATTTTCAGGGCCGACGGGATGCGCGTGGCACCCTCTGGCATCGGTCCGTTTCAATACCCATTATCTTTATGAGCCGCACCATCATTCTCGCCTCGAACAACGCTGGCAAACTGAAGGAATTCAACGCGCTGCTGGCGCCCATCGGATTCGACGTCCGTCCGCAAAGCGCCTACGATGTGCCGGAGGCGGAAGAGCCGCATTGCACCTTCGTTGAAAACGCGCTGGAAAAAGCCCGTCATGCGTCCCGCCTGACCGGTCTGCCGGCGCTGGCGGACGACTCCGGCGTGTGTGTCAATGCGCTGGGCGGCGCGCCCGGTGTGCAGTCGGCACGCTACGCGGGAGAACCGAAATCGGACGCGCGCAATAATCAGAAAGTCATCACCGACCTCGCATCGCACGCGGACAAATCGGCTTATTATTATTGCGTGCTGGTGTATGTGCGCCATGCCGACGATCCGCAGCCGGTGATCGCGGAAGGACGCTGGGATGGCGAGATGATTGCCGATGCGCGAGGGCAGGGCGGGTTTGGTTACGACCCGCATTTCTGGCTGCCGGCGGTCGGCAAAAGCGCGGCCGAACTGTCGTCCGAAGAGAAAAATCGCCTGTCGCATCGCGGCCAGGCACTGCGCATGCTGGTCGAGAAACTGCGATGATTCCAATCTGGCCGGTGTCGTCTGTGCCGAGCGCGCCCGTGACCGCGGCGCAAGCCGCAAACGCCTATCTGAAACCCGGCGTGCTGAACCTGACCGCCTTGCCGCCGTTATCGCTCTACGTGCATTTTCCGTGGTGTGTGAAAAAATGCCCGTATTGCGATTTCAATTCGCATGAAGCCAGCGGCGGCAGTTTTCCGGAAGCGGAATATCTGGATGCGCTGCGCACCGATCTGGAAGGCGCGCTGCCGCTGATCTGGGGGCGCAAGATTTATACGATCTTTATCGGCGGCGGCACACCGAGCCTGATGTCGGCGGCCGGCCTCGACCGCATGCTCTCCGATATCCGCACCCTGCTGCCGCTCGACGGCGCCGCGGAAATCACGATGGAAGCCAATCCGGGCACCTTCGAGGCCGAGAAGTTCAGGTCCTATCGCGCCAGCGGCATCAATCGTCTGTCGATCGGCATCCAGAGTTTCAATTCACAACATCTGCATGCGCTGGGACGCATTCATGATGGCGACGAAGCCCGTCGCGCGGTCGCCATCGCGCATGCCAATTTCGACAACTTCAATCTCGACCTGATGTACGCGCTGCCTGCGCAGACGCTGGAGCAGGCGCAGGTGGACGTGAGCACCGCGATCAACCTGGCGCCGCCGCATCTGTCGCTGTATCACCTGACTCTGGAGCCCAACACCTATTTCGCGCGCTATCCGCCCGCCATACCGGACGACGATGCCAGTGCCGAGATGCAGGACATGATCGAGGCAGAAACCGCAGCTGCCGGTTATCAGCATTACGAAGTGTCGGCCTATGCAAAACCCGGCCGGCAGGCGCGGCACAACCTGAATTACTGGGAGTTCGGCGACTATCTGGGCATAGGCGCCGGCGCGCATTCGAAAATATCATTCCCCCATCGTGTCATCCGCCAGGCGCGATACAAGCAGCCGAAGGCTTACCTCGAGCATGCGCGTGCAGGCAATCCGATCCAGCAGGAAGCCGAGATAACGCGCGGTGAACTGGGTTTTGAATTCATGCTCAATGCGCTGCGTCTGACGGGCGGTTTCGACGCCAATCTGTTTGCCGAACGGACCGGGCTGACGCTGAACGCCATTGAAGCCGCGCTGAATGCGGCGGAAGCAAAAGGCTTGCTGTATCGCGACCACAAGCGCATCGGGCCGACCGAGCTGGGAAAGCGGTTTTTGAATGATCTGCAGGAAATGTTCTTGATTGGTTGATGGCTAATCCATGCCTACATCTTTGCAAGTTTCCAGCCTTGCGAGGTGGCGGCGAAACGTTGCAGAAAAGTGTAGGGTGGAAAAGCGCAGAGACTGGGAAAGTATTCGGCAGAATTTTACCGAAGAAAAAAACGGCCTCTCTGGAGGTCCCAGGATCAACGAACGACCACCGAGGAAGGGGTAAGAGACCCCCTGAAATGAGTGGATTCCGAATACTTGCACAGTCTCGCAGCGCCTTCCACCATGATCGATCACTATTGGCGACTGCGAATGCTGCATGGTGGAAGGCGCTGCGCTTTTCCACCCAGGGCTGTCAACATG
>JAZKDW010000070.1:0-25455 GCA_040387375.1 Pseudomonadota bacterium | reverse complement strand
AAGTGCCGCTCGTGAACGAAGATGGTGGAAGGCGCTGCGCTTTTCCACCCTACAAGTCTTTGTCAACTCACGCGCCATCGAATGCGTAAACCCACATACGCATACACACCAGCATTCACCATCAGCAACACCCCACCCAGCACATAACGCAACTCCAAGGTCAGATTTTCCGGATACAGGATTGTCGAGACCACATGCTCGACGAACCCGCCTGCGTACCCCGCCTCCCCACCCCACTGTCTGAGCGTGTTTTCCAACGGCGTCAATGGACAGATCCAATCCCGCCACTGCACGATGATGGCCCAGCACAAGGCCGGCAGGTGCAGCCACACCACGCTGCGATAGCGCAGCACCATCAAGCCCCCCAGTACTGCGAACAGCACGAACCCAAGATGCAACATCAGCACCACGTCCGCTAACAGCAGATACAACATTTCCCCTCCGTTTTTCAAGTTGTTGAAAGTCCGTAAAAGACATGTGAACAACATGTTTGCGCGAGTGAAAACACGATCGCCACAAAGAAATTTTTCTTCGGAACTTCTTGCGCAAGCGAAAGGTCTGTAGGAGAGCTTTACATTGCGCAAGATTGTTCGTGGTCAAATCGGACAATCGCAATGACAAGACGTAACTCCGCCATCAATCATCGCAAAGCATTAACACCATCCGTGTTTTTCTTTGTGTCAATTTACTGGAATCCTCCTATATGACTCGCAAGATCGCACCCGCCATTTTATTGACTTTGACTCTTGCCGCATCCGCAGGCCACAGTGCCGCTCAAACCGCACCAGTCGGTCAGGATGCCGCTGCTTATACATTAAGCTTTTCTGAAGAATTCGACAGCGGTTTCGACACCAAGCGCTGGAACGACAAGATCTGGTACCAGGATGGTAACGCCACCAAAAACTATACGGTTGAAAATGGGGCATTGAAAATCTGGCCGCAGCGTGATGCCTCGGGCAAGTTTTTCAACCGCACCATCGATACCGACGGCAAGTATTACCAGACTTACGGCTATTACGAAGTCGAAGCCAAGCTGCCGATCGGCAAAGGCACATGGCCCGCATTCTGGCTGTTCAACCATATCGACAATCGCCGTCCCGAAATCGATGTCATGGAAGCGTATGCAGGCGGCGGTCCGTCGAGCGGCTGGTCTGATTCCCAACTGCATCCGACGGCCTATGCGCCCACCATCTGGAAGGATGCGGGCAAGCTGGCCGGCACCAAGACTGTACAGACGCCTGACCTGTCGGCGGACTTCCATACCTATGCAGTGAAGTGGGAGCCGAACAAACAGACCTTCTATTTCGACGGCAAGGAAGTGTATTCGGCGGAGGTGTCGATGGGTGATCCGATGTACATCATGCTCGACCTCTGGTACGGCAGCGTCAGCGGCCAGCCTGATGACACGACACCGCAGGGCAAGGGCAATTCGTATGAAGTGAATTACGTCAGGGCATGGAAATTCAAATAATTTCCCGGGCTTGCGCGCCATCGGCGGCGTAAGCCCTCCCCCGGTACTACGCTGACCCCGCAACCAGAACAGCATGCGCGCGCTCAGGCAGAAGTATTTCTTCCATTTTTTCTTTTCACAAGATTGTTCTTCATCAAGTCGTGCAATGCCCGCATTGATCATAATTTCTGCGATCAATCAACATTGATCGTTTCACACGATCAATGTTCCTTGTTGTGCACACTTACTGGGGAACGTCTGCATGAAACACACGGCAACTGCAACAGTCCTGCTAACCATGGCCTTGACGTCCGCCGCGCCTTCTGGCCACGGCGCCACCCATCTGATTCAAGCAGCCCTCTTCAGCTTTGGCAGCGTCACGGACTTATGGAAAATTGCACCTCCTCACATTGACATACCGTTGCCCGATGCAGCGACGGTTTCCCCGTACGGCCATAATGCCGCAGCTTACACATTAAGTTTTTCAGAGGAATTCAACAGCGGTTTCAACACCGACCGCTGGAATGACAAGATCTGGTACGAACCGTCCAATCCCACCAAAAACTACACAGTGGAAAACGGGGTTTTGAAAATCTGGCCGCAGCGCGATGCCTCGGGACAATTCTTCAATCGAACGATCAATACCGACGGCAAGTATTACCAGACCTACGGCTATTACGAAATCGAAGCCAGGCTGCCGGTCGGCAAAGGCACATGGCCCGCATTCTGGCTGTTCAACCATATCGGCGAACGCAGTCCTGAAATCGACATCATGGAAGCGTATGCAGGCGGCGGTCCGGACAGCGGCTGGTCAAATTCCCAGATGCAGCCGACAGCCTATGCGCCAACCATCTGGAAAAATGCCGGCCAGCTGGCCGGCACGAAGACGGTGCAGACACCTGACCTGTCAGCAGCCTTCCACAAGTATGCATTGCAATGGGAGCCGGACAAGATGACCTTCTATTTCGATGGCAAGGAAGTGTATGCGGCTGACGTGTCGATCGGCGACCCGATGTACATCATGCTCGACCTCTGGTTCGGCAGCGCCAGCGGCCAGCCCGATCAAACGACACCGCAAGGCAAGAGCAATTCATATCAAGTGAATTATGTCCGTGCCTGGAAATTCAAATAATTTCCCGCCGCGCTGACGTGCGGCCGCAAGAAAAAGTTATTGCCTGACTGTTGCGTTCGCCTGCATTTGCGCCCAGGCCACAATTCTTCCCGTATCCATCGCGCCCGGCTGCCGGGCGATTTCCTGTCCATGCTTGAACAAGGCCAGCGTGGGGATGCTGCGGATGTTGTAACGGGCTGCCAGTGCCTGCGCGTCCTCGGTGTTCACCTTGGCCAGCCGCATCGCCGGTTCCAGCTTCTGTGCGGCCTGCACGAACGCCGGCGCCATGGTCTGGCAGGGTCCGCACCACGGGGCCCAGAAATCCACCAGGACCGGAATGTCATTGCGTGTAATGTGCTTGTCGAAATTGGCCTCGCCGAGTTCCATCGGCTGCCCCGCGAACAAGGCTTTCTGGCATTTTCCGCAGACTGGCTGCGCGTTTAATTTTTCTGCCGGCACCCGGTTTATGGTGTCGCAATGCGGACATACGATATGCATGGAGTCAGCCATGAGATTCCTTCATCTGGTTGTTTATTGTTACCACAGCGGCATTGTAAACCGCCGGGCAAATCGGGGCATCGTTCAAGCAGACTGCTTCGGCTGCCGGCGTTTTCATCTTGCCGCTCCTCACGTAAAGTGCGCGCGCGGATTGAAGTGCGACACTTCGGCCAGCTGCGCATACAGTTCGCGCTCGCGCTGAGAGACTGTCTTCGGCACTTCGATGTGCACGATTGCGTACAGGTCGCCGACGCTGCCATCGGCCGCTGGCAGGCCGCGCTTCGCAAGACGCAGTCTTTGTCCGGCAGTGGTGCCTGGCTTGATGCTGAGCTCGACCATGCCGCCCAGGGTCGGAATCCGGACCGAAGCGCCCAGCACCGCTTCCCAGGGCGCCAAAGGCAGAGCGATGGTCAGGTCGCGGCCGCTGACGCGATACAGGCGGTGCGGCGCGATCTGCAGCGCAAGATACAGGTCGCCTGGCTTGCCGCCATTGCGTCCGGGGCCGCCTTTGCCGGCCAGGCGCATCCGGTGCCCTTCGGCCGCGCCCTTGGGGATCTTCACGCGGAACGTGTGCGGAACGCGATGCATCAAACCTTGCCGATCGTACTCGGGAAGCTCGACATTGATGTCGATCTCGCCGCCATTGCTGATTTTTTCCAGTGTTACCGGCGCGTTCACTTCGAAATCCTGCCCGGGCATGGCCTGGCTGCCGCGCCCGCGGAAACCGCCTCTGCGGCCTGAGGTAAAAGCCGACAGGATATCGGACAGATCCATGTCATCGAAAGAAGCTCCGCCAGCGCCAAACTGCTGCGCCCAGTCCGGTGGAGGAGAGAAGCTTTCACCCGCGGCATGTCTGCCGAGCCTGTCATATTCCCTGCGCTTTTCCGGATCTTTCAGGGTCGCGTACGCTTCCGCTATTTCCTTGAATTTCTCTTCCCCTTGCGGATCCTTGGAAATGTCCGGATGATATTGATGCGCAAGCTTGCGGTAGGCTTTCTTGATTTCTTCCTCGCTCGCGCCGCGTTCAACACCCAGAGCCTGGTAATAATCCTTGTATTTCATAGAGCCTGCGCAAGATTAGGATGCTGGTACGCCAATACAGTCATCGGATAAATTAGGCATGAATTATTCTGGCGAGTTCAGTCACATGCCGCACCCGCAATCGCCGCGCCATGTCATTGCAAGCGCAGCGGCAAGAACAGCGTTTCCGGGCCACGCCTGATCAGCAGGGCAATGGTTTTCCCCGCATTCTGTGCGAGGATCGCCTCGAATTCCGCCACCGATTTTGCCGGCACATCATTGATGGCGAGGACCACGTCGCCGGGCTGGATGCCCGCACGCTGCGCTGCCCCGGTGGCATTGCGCACCAACAGTCCGCTCTCGGTTTTCAGGCGGCCGCGCTGTTCTGGCGTCAAGGCCTCGAGTGCCAGGCCAGCCGGATTGGCCGGCGCCTGTTCCGCGAGCGCAGCCGCACCGCGCTCGGGCGCCAGCTCGCCGACCCGGGCTTCCACGGTCTGCCGCACGCCTTTGCGCCACACATCCAGGTTGACCGTGGCGCCGGGTATCACACTGGCAACCTGGCGTGCGAGGTCGGCTGAATTGTGCACCGGCTTGCCATTGAACGAGAGGACGACATCGCCGGGCATGATGCCTGCGCTGTCCGCGGGACCACCTTTTTCCGTCATCGTCACCAACGCTCCGCTGATTTCCTTCAAGCCAAACGATGCGGCCAGTTCAGCGCTCAGATCCTGTGCCTGCACGCCCAGCCTGCCGCGAGTTACCTTGCCCGAGGCACGCAGTTGTTTGACGATATCCATCGCAATGTCGATCGGGATGGTGAAAGACAGGCCCATGTAGCCGCCCGTCTGGCTGACGATCTGCGAATTGACGCCGACCACTTCGCCGCGCATGTTGAACAGCGGGCCGCCCGAGTTGCCCGGATTAAGGGCGACGTCAGTCTGAATGAAAGGCACATAACTTTCTTCCGAGAGCGAACGCCCTTTCGCGCTGACGATCCCGGCCGTGACACTGTTTTCAAAACCGAAGGGCGCGCCGATTGCGGCCACCCACTCGCCCACTTCGAGGCTGGCCGGATCGCCAATCCGCACCGCCGGCAAATCCTTTGCATCGATCTTGATCAGCGCGACGTCCGTGCGCACATCGGCGCCGACCACCCGGGCCTTGAATTCGCGTTTGGTGGTGAGCCTGACGATCACTTCGTCGGTATCGGCCACCACATGTGCGTTTGTCAGGATGTAGCCATCCGGGCTGATGAGGAAACCGGACCCCAGGCTGCGCGCCTGAAATTCCTGCGGCCCGGGAGGCGGCATGAAGCGCCGGAAGAATTCAAAGAATGGATCGTCGCCGGGAATCCCCGGCGCCATCTCACCTCCTCGCCGGAGCGTGCGTGTGGTGCTGATATTGACCACCGCCGAGCCTTCCTTTTTCACCAGCGTGACAAAGCTGGGCAACTCGACCGTTGGACCTTTGCCCCCCTCCCTTGCTTGCTGCCCAGCCTGGTTCTGGTCCGATCGGGGACAGGCCGCAAGGAGCAATGTCAGGAGCAATGCAAACAGCGCCTTTGCGGAAAGGACCGGTTGCCGCATCGATTCGTCTCTGTTCGCCATAGGTAAAGAAAAGACTTTGATACCGGCAGTGTGCCGCAATCTGCAGACAGTTGGCGAGGCTGTGTCTTCTCTTCTTTGACGACACGCAAAATTCGCGCGCTTCATGGCCTGGGTTCCCGGTATCCAGGTGAACACAGCACCCGGAACCGCCATCCGTTTGATCAAGCGCAAATCACGGCGGCATACACGGTTGGTCCGGGAACCATGCGGCCCGGCGTGCATCCATCTTTCTTTAGACCGGAGGATTTCATGCTTAGACGACGCTGGATTTTTTTACCCTTGTTGATGCTCATTGGTGCAGCACATGGACAAACGATTCTCCAAAAGAGTGCGGCGAGAGGCGACATTATCGAAAGCACCGATCCAGCGAAGGTAGCCGAAGTTGAACGCAAGGCGATGGAAATCATTGCCGCGCAGGAAAAACGGCAGTCCCAGACCATGGGCGAAAGCGGCACCCGCGGAACCGGCGCAAAGTCTGGATCGGAGGATGCCAAGCCGCACCGGGGACAGTCAAATAAAAAGTAACCCAACAGTAAAAAAAGTGGCAGCAAGGCGACCGGGTCGAGCGAAGAAAGGTCGAACAAGTAATTGCGCTGACACTGCATTGTCCATCTAGCGATTGAAGTCTGTCGCCAGGAAAAAGAGCGGCAGCAGTATCAGCATTGGAGCCCGGTTTCTTTTGCGTGGTGATAGCTGATGGACGCGATTTCCTGAGCACCGTGCTGGTTGAAACATTCCATTAAAACTGACTCTGTCCTATGTGAGGTGGCGAACTGGCAATTCCGGCTACGCGAGGAGATTGCAGTTGTTTCATCGCTTGCAAGCGACGCTTGAAAAAGACAGCGGGTGAATATTGATCCGGAAACCCGCCACCCAGTTCTGCGCTGAGTTATCAAGAAGACACCATTGAAGTACCCCCATCCAGCGACATTTATTTTTCCATAATTGCCCATTGGCAATTAAATTTGATGTATCGTTCAAGCTGTATTCAACGGTCCGGGGGGATCGTTTACCGGTTTTGACGGGGGAAGAAATGAAGAGCGTGATGAGCAGGAAATCTGTAATCCTTTCCAGCCTGGTGCTGGTGGCGGTGAGCAGCATGGTGGCCGGCGCCAGCGCCGTCGGCTTCAACGGTATATCAAAACGTTACGAGATCGCGGAGACGTTCCGCGGTTGGGCGACCGTCAGTTATGGCAATCCGGCCTGCCGTGCGCTGGAAGAAGATGGCGCCTACGTGGTGATTCGTGTTGATTCCGAAGGCAAAGGCTGCACCTCAAGCCCGATGCCAGCCGCCTGGCGATTTACCAAATTCACGCATGTGGACCGATTCCGCACCCAGACCCCGCTCGCGCTGGCGTCGGACGATACGGGGCTGATCCATGGATGGTCAACCCGTTCGGCGCAGAACGGCCATATTTATCCGGCCGATGTGTTTTTTGTCGGCACAGCGGCGCAAATGAATGCTGCCGGTTCGAGCGGACCGCAGTGATCCTCCTGAAGCTCAGGGCCGCACGATAATCCTGTCGTCGACTTTCCTGACCCCTGGCGCGGCCCAGGCAGCGCGCTCTGCTTCCTCGCGTTCGAACCAGGAGTGCACGGTGCCTTTCAGCACCACCTCGCCTTCATTGGTTTCTACCGTGATGCGATCGGCGTCGACTTCCGCACTACGCTTGAACGCCTCCTCGATCTTGCGTTTTATCTCGTCGGGCGTTACCTTGGGTTTGACGTGGATCGCATTGATCACACCTTTCACGCCGTTCAGATTGCGCACCGCGTCTTCCGCGCGCTCCCGCTGGTAGTTCCATTCCGCCTCACCCTCGAGAGTGATCCATCCGTCATGCACCACTACCTTGATGTTTTCCCATGAAATGGGCAACTGGATCTTGATTGCGTGCACGGCGTCGCGCGCGATTTCAGGATCGGGCCGTTGATCGACCGCCGGTATCCGGACCTCGATGTCGTTCGCAACGGCGACTACCCCGGCGACTCGCTTGGCGTCTTTCTCGGCCTGAAATTTCTGGCCATAACTGGGAGCAAAGCCGGCCAGCGTGACGGCGCCGTCTTTTACCGTCACGGCAATGTCAGTCGCATCCAGGTCGGGATCCCAGCGTAGCTCTTCTTCCATGTTCCTTTTGATTTCTGCGTCAGATATCATGATATTCACTCCTTCAGGGCGGCGGCAGCATCAGCGGATCGCGCAATTTGATGATGTGCCTTTCATCATCGGCATCGATCACCTCCACGCTCGCCAGCAGGACCGCTTCCTGGTCTACGAATACTTCGCGCGGCTTGTGAATCAGATGGTCCATGCCTTCCATCGCGACTTCCACAATGTCATTCTTCGGATCGTAAACAATGCCGATCAGCGGCAACCATTCCGCCTCGGTCTGCGCGCCGATTTTCAGTGAGTCGATCTCGACCTCGGCAAGCTTGCCGTCGAGCGTTTTTGTCACCCTGTCGAAATAAGGGTGCCAGACAGATTTCTCGAGCTTCTTGATTGCCATGGATTTTCTCCTCCGTAGGGGTGGCGGTTAGTGGGCCGCCGATACACGCCGGTCCGGCGTGATGCGCCGCTCAGGGCCCTCGGACAGCGCCAGTTTGCGCATGCGAACAGCCAGCGCCAGCAACAGCACGCCGCCGACCACTGCATACAAGCTGATCAGCCATACCATGGCCAATGCCCCCGCTTCCGGAAAAATGAAAACCAGCGTGCCAAATACGATGGATACGATTCCGCTGAGGATCAACAGCCATTCATTGTGGATAGTCTTGCGCAATCGTATGGCCGCAGCAATATCGAGCACACCGGTAATCAAGGCGTTTGCGCCCATGAGCAATACCAGCACCAATGCGGTCAGCATTGGTTTTGCCACGGCGATAAGACCGGCGCCGACGCTGACCACGCCGAAAAGAAGAAATATCCACCAGTCATCATTGGACTTGCGGTGTTTTAGGGCGGCAAAGATAGAAACCGCGCCGCTGAGAATCGCATAAACCGCGAACAAGGCCACCAATGTCAACAAGGTCAGGTCCGGCCACATGATCGCCAGCGCGCCAAACAGGATCGCGACCACACCTCGCAAGGCGAGCAGCCACCACGAACGCGACAACATCTCCTTCATTTCGCTTACCTCCTTTTCACTCTCTTTCTGTCTTGCGCAACTGGCGTGCCAACCGCATGCGGCCGGCACCCGCGAACGAACATGATGCGCGATCCATGTCGCCGATGCAGGCGCACGGACCGTCCTGCTCGTCTTTCGATCCGAAGCGGCCTTAGTAAAATTTGCGTGCCCAGGTAATTATTACGCACCCTCGCCTGCCCCACTCCGGCCGGCATGTGCGGAAAACAGATCACGACCCGGCAATCAGCCGGGCAATTCGCCTTGCTTGCCTTCTCCTGCGTACGGACGGCTGGCAGGCACATATTTTTCATGGCCTTCCCGTCGAGCCCTTGTCTGGAAAAAAGGGAATTCCTGCGTTTACCCCTTTTTATTGAAGCGAAGTCTTTACGCGTTGGAGAATATTTTTCCGGACTTCCCCCATCTTATTTCCAGCAATTGAAGGAGTAACATCATGAGCAAGATTATCGGTATCGACCTCGGCACCACCAATTCATGCGTCGCCGTTGTCGAGGGCACAAACGCCAAGGTAATTGAAAATGCCGAAGGTTCGCGCACCACACCATCGGTGGTTGCCTATCTGGACGACGGTGAAATCCTGGTAGGCGCCCCTGCCAAGCGGCAAGCGGTGACCAACCCCCAGAATACGATCTATGCAGTCAAGCGCCTGATCGGGCGCAAGTTCGATGAAGCGGAAGTGCAAAAGGATATCCACCTGATGCCGTACAAAATCATCAAGGCCGACAACAACGACGCCTGGATTGAAGTACGCGGCAAGAAACTTGCTCCGCCGCAGATTTCCGCCGAAGTACTCCGGAAAATGAAAAAGACTGCCGAAGATTATCTCGGAGAAGAAGTGACCGATGCAGTCATCACGGTGCCTGCGTATTTCAACGACTCGCAGCGTCAGGCAACCAAGGACGCCGGCCGCATTGCCGGCCTGGAAGTGCAGCGCATCATCAATGAACCGACTGCGGCGGCGCTTGCCTTCGGCCTCGACAAGGCCGCGAAGGGTGACCGCAAGATCGCCGTATACGATCTGGGCGGCGGCACCTTCGATGTGTCGATCATCGAGATTGCCGATGTCGAAGGCGAGAAGCAATTCGAGGTGCTGTCAACCAATGGTGACACGTTTCTCGGCGGCGAGGATTTCGACCAACGGCTGATCAATTTCATCATCGATGAATTCAAGAAAATCAATGGCATCGATCTCGGCAAGGACCCGATTGCGCTGCAACGGATCAAGAGCGCCGCCGAGCGCGCAAAAATCGAATTGTCGTCGACCCAGCAAACCGAAATCAACGAGCCATATATTGCGATGTCGGGTGGCGCGCCAGTGCACATGACCATGAAAGTCACGCGCGCAAAACTGGAGTCGCTGGTGGAAGACCTGATCGAGCGGACTATCGAGCCGTGCCGCATCGCCATGAAGGACGCCAATATCGACGTTTCCAAAATCAACGACGTCATCCTGGTCGGCGGCCAGACGCGCATGCCGAAAGTGCAGGAGAAGGTCAAGGCATTCTTCGGCAAGGAGCCGCGCAAGGACGTCAACCCGGATGAAGCGGTGGCCGCAGGCGCGGCAATCCAGGGCGCGGTCCTGTCCGGCGTACAAAAGGATGTGCTGCTGCTTGACGTGACGCCGCTGTCGCTCGGCATTGAAACCATGGGCGGCGTAATGACCAAGATGATTGAAAAAAATACCACGATACCGACCAAGTTCAGCCAGGTGTTTTCAACAGCGGATGACAACCAGAACGCGGTGACGGTGAAGGTCTATCAGGGCGAACGGCCGATTGCGGCAGGCAACAAGGCATTGGGAGAATTTAATCTCGAAGGCATTCCGCCGGCACCGCGCGGCATGCCGCAAATTGACGTCACCTTCGACATTGATGCCAACGGCATCCTGCATGTCAGTGCCAAGGACAAGGCCACCGCCAAGGAAAACAAGATCACCATCAAGGCCAATTCGGGCCTGACGGAGGCGGAAATCCAGAAGATGGTGCGCGATGCCGAAGCCAATGCGGAAGAAGACCAGCGTTTGAAGGAAGTGGCCGAGGCGCGCAACCAGGGCGATGCGCTGGCCCACTCGACACGCAAGTCGCTGACCGAATATGGCGACAGGCTCGACCCGGCTGAAAGGGACAGGATCGAGGCAGCAATCAAGGACATGGAAGAGGCACTGAAAGGCACCGACCTGTCCCTCATTCAATCCAGGATCGCGGCGCTCACGACGGCGGCGCAAAAGCTGGGCGAAAAAATGACGGCAGATGCGCAAGCCCAGCAGGCAGCTGCCTCAGCCGCGGAAGGCGCCGCTGCGCAGCCACAATCGCAACCACAGGAAGATGTTGTCGATGCCGAATTCAAGGAGGTCAAAAAATAGAGGCACTGAAGGCATTGCCCAGGTTTGAATACGCACGCAAGTGACATTTTGCCTGGATCAGGAGGCCTTCACGACTATCCAGTTCAATCAGGCTGATTCTTGCTCACGCGGCAAGCTCAGGCGGCGGAACCGGCGGCAACGTCGGTCTGCCTTATCCCATGTTCGAGAAAATCCACACTCCCGGCGCACCAGAATCCTGGCAATTTTTCACCATCGCCTCCACCTTGTCTGGTCATGTTTCAGTAATAAACCGATGTCCGTTCGATAGCGTACAGAGCACGCGCCCGCAAAAGGGCATGCTGACGGCACCGGACAGGCACTTGACCGCCTGACAGGAAACATCATTTATTCAAAATAGCTACGGGCGACGCCATCGCGCCGCTCCATGCGACAGACCGGGAATTTGCATGAAACATTTTATTATTGCGCTACTTGCACTTTCCAGTGCGGGATGGACCGCCGCCGCGACGACAAAGTTGCCGAAGCAGGCGCCGGCAATGCCGGTCTTCAGCACCGATGCGGTCAACGATCCGCAGATTCGGCAGACCGTCATTGCGAAATCGAAATCGGCTGCCAGCTTGCGTGCGCAAATATTGCTCAACCGCGCGCATTTTTCGGTAGGTGAAGTTGACGGAACATTCGGAGGCAATTCGGTAAAGGCTGTCAGGGCTTTTCAGGAGGCGCGCGGGCTTAATGTCACCGGCGTGGTCGACGCCAGCACCTGGGAGCAACTCAATCAGGAAAACGCTCCGGTACTGACCACGTATGTCATCACCGCCATGGACGGTGCCGGCCCGTTCATGCAGATTCCCGCCACCATGGCGGAAAAATCGGCATTGCCGGCGCTCGGCTACAGCTCCCTGCTCGAAGCCCTGGGTGAACGTTTCCATGTGAGCCCGAAGCTGCTGAAGCAGCTCAATCCCCGCGCGGCCTTTACGGAAAATGAAGAGATTGTAGTGCCGGCCATCCGCACCAGCCTGGTTGGCAAAGCCGCGCGTGTGGTCGTGGATAAATCGGATCGCACCGTGACCGCTTATGATGCGGACGGCAAGATAATGGCTTCCTATCCATCCACCATCGGCAGTGAACACGACCCGCTGCCGATCGGCAAATGGAAAGTCAACGGCACGGCCAGGAACCCGCCCTTCTTTTATAACCCCAAACTGTTCTGGGATGCCAAAAGCACCGATACGAAAGCGAAAATTCCACCAGGCCCGAACAATCCGGTTGGTGTGGCCTGGATCGATCTTTCCAAGGAACATTACGGCATACACGGCACGCCCGAACCTTCCAAAATAGGTTACACGGAGTCGCATGGCTGCATCCGGTTGACCAACTGGGACGTCACGGAACTGGCTGGCCTGGTGGCCCCGGGCGTCGCCGTCATCCTGCAGGAATAAGCGTGCGGAAAATCGGTGTCTGGTTTTCAGTATTGGCAATCGGCCTTGCGGCCGGGATGGTGATCTCTACCGGATATACGGTGACAGCGGAACCGGCGCAACAGCTGGTTCATCCGCCACCACGTCAGAGTAAATCCGCGCCACTGAAAACGCCCGTTGTGCCCATAACGCAAGCAGCATCCGGGAAACCGGCACCATCTCAGTCAGCAGGGAGTGACGATCTTGCCGACGATGTGAACCGCTTGCGCCAAAGGAAGCTGACGATACCGGTGCAAGGCATCCTGCCGAAAGACCTGGTCGATACGTTCAGCGCAACGCGCGGTGACAGGATACATGAAGCGAACGATATGCTGGCGCCGATCGGCACGCCAGTGTATGCGGTGGAAGACGGCAAGATAGAAAAGCTGTTCACCAGCAAGCCAGGCGGACTGACCATATACCAGTTCGATCCTGATGGCGCTTATTGTTATTATTATGCGCATCTCGACCAGTACGCAGCCGGCCTGCGGCAAGGCATGGACGTCAAGCGCGGCGACCTGCTGGGTTATGTCGGCGTGAGCGGCAATGCCGGCAATACACCCCATCTCCACTTCGCCATCATCAAGCTCGGCCCCGAAAGGAAGTGGTGGCAGGGAACCGCTATCAACCCCTATCCGATTTTACGGGAAGGGGTGCCAGCTACGGGTGGACGATGAATCATCCATCGATGTGCGCCACCAGCGGAAGATGATCGGACGCGATGCGCGCCAGCGGCGTTGCATGCGCCTCCACATGGACCAGCCGTTCGCGGGGCCGGATCCAGATGCGATCGAGCGCAAACAAGGGCCAGCGTGACGGAAAAGTCGCCGGCGCCGGCACTGCCTGGAAATGCGAGATCAGCCAGCGCAGCGGCCTTCCCCATACAAACCATTCGTTCACATCCCCCAGCAGGATGACAGGCATTTGATCGGTGTCGAATACCTGCAGCAGGCGGCGAATCTGGTCACGCCGTTCAGCCGGCCGCAATCCGAGGTGGGTTGCGATCACACGCAGCGGATGCCCGTGGCAATATATGTCGGCATCGAGCGCGCCGCGCGGTTCACGATCGCCATATGAAATATTAATCGCGCGCGTCGCCAGCACCGGATAGCGGCTCAGCACCGCATTGCCATAACGCCTGCCGCCCACGCTGTACGTAAACCCTTCGACCGCGACCAGTCCGGTGCTGCGTTCCAGCAGTGCCGGCACATTCTGAACGTGGGCGCCGCCCAGCGGCACCTCCTGCAGCGCCACGATATCGGCCTGGATTTCATGCAACACGCCGGCAATGCGTTCGGGCGCAAAAAGCCCATCGCTGCCTACCGCGCCATGGATGTTGTAGGTCGCGATCGTCAGCGGCCACGGGCTGGAAGCCGCGTCTGCCGCTGATATGACCACCTTTTTTTCCACTGTTGAATTCATCGCGCTTTCTGATCTTCCTTGCCTGCGAGCAGACGCTGCAGTAACAGTGCAAAACCGATCAGGAAAACCGCCACCAGCGCCAGCACCATCACCGTGCCGACACTGGGATTGCGCACCACTTCCGCCAGGTTATGAATGAACGTGACTGTCACCACGATGCCGGGGCTCATGCCCAGCAGCGTGCCGAACATGAAGTCGCGGAAACTGATGTGCGACGCACCGGCAACCACATTCACCACGGTGAAAGGCGCCACTGGCAGCACCCGGATGATGGTCATCGCCAGGATGCCGCGCCTGCCCACCGCCTGGCTCAGGCGATCGATGCGCGGCCCCAGCAGGCGGTGCACCGTGGCGCGTCCCAGCCAGCGTCCGAGGCCGTAGGTAACCGCTGCGCTCAACAGCGTGCCCGCGATCGCATAAACAGTGCCCAGCACCGGTCCGAACACGATGCCCGTGACCGCAATCAGCAACGTCACCGGCACCATTATCAGGCCGGCCACCACATAACCGAATGGAACCGCAAGCGGCGTGAAAGGCAGCGTCTCGAGGCTGCGCGCAATCAGCACGAGGGAGGCCAGATTGACCCACTCGCGCACCGGCGTCCAGCGCCAGGCGATCGCCAGCGCCGCCAGCACTATGGCCAGCGCGGCGAGCACGATCAGGCGCCGCGGCGCGGGTTTCCTGGCATCGGGCGGCACCAGTTGCGCTACCAGTTCATCCGGGTCGATCGGACGTTCCGGATCGAACAATGCCCGCTCCGGGATCAGCGCATCCAGTTCGGGCGGCGCGACCGGATTGCACGAACGCAGTGTACGTCCGGGATGTTGTAATGACTCGACGGCAGCGATCACGCTGTCGCGGCGGCCCATCTCGCGCTCCAGCGCCGCCACCGGTGTGTTCAGGTGTTCGGCCAGCAAGCGGTTGCGCAATTGCGCGATGCCGTCGCGGATCCGAGCCTGCTCCGCATCGCCGCCGCAGGCTTCGATGACCAGGTTGCATTCGGTGTCGAGCGCCATCGAGCGGCTGCTGAGATTGGCGGAGCCGACGCTGAACAGCGTGTTATCCACAACAAACACCTTGCTGTGCACGTTGAGGCAGGTGCCATTCAATCCCGGAATATACGGACAGTACAGCCGGTAATGGCCATGGCGGTCCGCGGCCTTCAGGCGGCGCTGCATGCGTGCACGCAAGACACCCATCGTTGCTTTTTCCAGCCAGCCGCTTTGTGTTTCCGGCGACACCACCACAACTTCAGGACCATCGGGTTCGGCGAGGCGCGCGCTGAGCGCATCGGCGATCAGGCCAGAAGTGAAATACTGGTTTTCAAAGAAAAGATGGTGACGCGCGGCAGCGATGGCATCGAGGTGCAATTGCCTCACTTCGTGCACGCCGTGCTCGCCTTCGAAGGCCGGTTCGGTACGAGCGATGCCGACCGCGATCCCGGTGAGGTCGGGAATGTGGCCGGCCGGCCATCGGTCGGCCTCCGGCGCCTCGGCAGCGATCGGCGTTTGGGTGCTGGCACGCTGCCAGCGCAGGCGCGCCAGTTCGCCGAGCGCGCGCGCGGCAGGCCCATCCACCATGGCCTGCACGTCGTGAAACGGCGCATACGGTTTGCCATCGAGGCCGCGGCGCAGAGTCGAATGGAATGCATGCGCCGGCGTATCCCATCGGCAGCTGGTCAGGTCGAGACCGCCAACAAAGGCAAGCGCATCGTCGACGACAACGATTTTCTGATGATGGGAAGCCCCGATCGGATGGCGGCCATCCATCCGGAAAGCGAGCCGCTGATGTGTGCGCCAGCCCAGCCTGTATGCGGGCAGCCATTCCCGTTCCAATGCATACAGCATCGCAAAATCCCAGTTCAGGACATAGGCATGCAATTCCGGACGAGAAGAAATCACCGCATGCAGGAAATCCCCCAGCGGCTCGGGATACCCATCATTGGCGCCGCCGGGCACCAGCCGGGTGCGGCTATCGATATCCCAGCTGAGAATGAAGATGCTGCGGCGCGCCTCCCGTATCGCCGCACGCACTGCCTTGAAATAGTCGTCGGCATCGACCAGCATGCTGAAACGATGTGCCTTCTCGATGCGCCAGCAATTGCGCCCGGGTTGAAGGATGCCGGGAAAGGAAATATTGTCGGATTCTGATGGGTGCGCCATGAATGCAGTGCCAGGAATACACGCCGGCAAAAATTTGATGAGGGTCAATTTTTGACCGTGATGAGACTGAATCGTGCCCGGCGGCGGGCCATTGCAGTTTCGTAGGGTGTAATAAGCGAAGCGCATTACACCGTGCCCGATCACGGTTGGCATTTGCGAACGCTGCAAGGTGTAATGCGCTGACGCTTATTACACCCTACGATTATTGCAAGGCAAATTTTCGCTGCGAACGTGCAATGCTGGAAACTTGCAAAGATATGGGTATAGGTTAGCGCGAACGCGGGAATCCAGACTGAACCTGCATCACACTATATTCATGCAGAACCCGCCACCATCCGCTTGTTCAAAAACCCCTCCACCTTGGCCGCACTCAATCGATTCACAGCCTCCAGCAAATCCGGATCAATCGACCCCATCCGATAAGTCCTTCCCAGATGTTCCCCGATATGCAGCAGCAAATGCGCCGACACCTCCGCATCCGCCTCCGCCCTGTGCGCCGCACCCGAAAACCGGATACCCAGCGCCGGCGCCAGCAAACCCAGCTTGTAACTGCGCAATCCCGGATACACGCGCCGCGACAATTTGAGTGAACAGATCATCCTCGCATGCGCCGGCGCCAGCCCCAGCCGCGCGCTTTCGGCCAGCAGAAACCTGGCGTCGAAACTCGCATTGTGAGCCGACAGCGAATCGGTACCGATGAAACGCAATAATTCCGGCACGACAGTCGCCGCAGCCGGCGCGGCATTCACCATTGCCTGCGTGATGCCGGTCAGTTCGGTGATGAAGGACGGCACCCTGACGTTGCAATTGACCAGCGACACAAAACGGTCGACGATGCGGCCGCCGACTATGCGCAGCGCCGCCACTTCAGTGATGCGCGCGCCCTGGTCCGGGCTCAGGCCTGTGGTTTCAAAATCAAGCATGACAATCGGCTTTTCGTACACACGCGTCTTTCAGAAACAGGAAAATGGATGAGCGGCATATTACCGTACCTTCACTGGCAGCGGCCATTGTAATCATTTTGGCAATTGAAATATCAAACCCCTGCCGCAAACACTGGACTTGTCCAGATTTGCGGTGAATACTGTCACTCACGACACAACAAAAATGGATATTGCATAGTGATGGAATACAAAGTAGTCGATACACAAATCTCACCCGAAGGCCGGCTGGATGTCTTGTCCAAGGCTGAAGTCCACAAGCTGCTGGATAACAGTCACGGCGGTCTGCACAAGGTCTTCCGCAACTCGTCACTGGCAGTGCTCAACTGCGGCAATTATCTGGACGACGGCAAGGAACTGCTGGAACGCTACCCCGACTTCGATATCAGCATCATCCAGCGCGAACGCGGCATCAAGCTTGACATCAAGGGCGCGCCAGCCAGCGCCTTTGTCGACAACAAGATGATCCGCGGCATCCACGAACATCTGTTCGCCGTGTTGCGCGACGTGCTTTTCATTAACGACGAAATCAGCAGCAATCCGAAATTCGATCCCGATTCTTCCGCCGGCATCACCGACTCGGTATTCCATATCCTGCGCAACGCCGATGTACTGAACCCGCTTACCAATCCCAATCTGGTCGTTTGCTGGGGCGGACATTCGATCTCGCGCGAAGAATACGACTACTCGAAAAAAGTGGGTTACGAAATCGGGCTGCGCAGCATGGATATCTGCACCGGCTGCGGTCCGGGCGCGATGAAAGGACCGATGAAAGGCGCCACCATCGGACATGCCAAGCAGCGCATCGGCAATGGCCGCTATCTAGGCATCTCGGAACCCGGCATCATTGCCGCCGAGGCGCCCAATCCGATCGTCAACGACCTGGTGATCCTGCCGGATATCGAAAAGCGCCTGGAAGCCTTTGTGCGGGTCGGCCATGGCATCGTCGTCTTCCCCGGCGGCGCCGGCACCGCCGAGGAAATCCTGTACATTCTCGGCATCCTGCTGCACCCCGATAACGCCACTCTTCCCTTCCCGCTGATTTTCACGGGACCAGCGGCATCGGCGGATTATTTCAGGCAGATTGACGAATTCATCGGCCTGACCCTGGGGCCCGCCGCGCAACAGCGCTACAAGATCATCATCGACGATCCGGCCACCGTCGCAGTGGAGATGCTGGGTGGCATCAAGAAAGTACGCGAGTTCCGCAAGGAAAGGGCCGATGCGTATTACTTCAACTGGCTGCTGAAAATCGATCATGAATTTCAAAAGCCGTTTATCCCGACGCATGAAAACATGCGCAGCCTCAGCTTGCACAAAAACCAGGACAGACACCTGCTGGCTGCCAATCTGCGCCGCGCTTTTTCAGGCGTGGTGGCCGGCAATGTGAAAGACCAGGGAATACGCGCGATCGAGAAATACGGCCATTTCGAGATCCACGGCGACACCGCCATCATGGAACCGATGGACGCGCTGCTGGGCGCATTTGTCGTGCAACACCGGATGAAGCTGCCAGGCAAGCAGTACGTGCCTTGTTACCGGGTCATCAAGTAGCGTCGAGCGCCTTGTAGTGCCGGAAGATGCCTTCCTGGCTGAAGGGCAAGCGCCGCGGCGACGCCAGGTAAGCGGCGATGCGCGGACGCCCTGCGATACGCTGGTGCAGCGCCATCAGGCGTGGAAAGGCAGACGACTGACGCTTCATCGTGCGCGGGAAGGCATATGACAAGCCGGCAATGATCTGGAACATCGACAGGTCCACATAACTGAGCGCCGCGCCAACCATGTGTGCGTCGCCATGCGGATTGCGCTCCAGCACACGTTCGAAATAAGCGAGGAACTTCGGCATCCGTTCAGACGTAAAATCGGCGGCACGCCGCAGCGCTTCCGGTTTCTGGTCCTCGTAATACAGGCCGCTCGCGATCGGGTGATGGGTGTCATGCACCTCGCCGATGAAATCCGCTACCGTCAACTGCAACTGGTGCGCCCATAGCCGGCTTGTTTCATCTTCCGGCACCAGGCCGATGCGCGGCGCCAGAAAGAGCAGGATGTTCGCGGTCTGGCCGATGACCAGCTCGCCTGCCTTCAGAAACGGCGGCGCGAACGGTGGCGTGACCAGCTTATCACTGGCCATCATGGCCGTCATTGCGGCCATGCCCATGCCCGGCCCCTGTTCGCGCGCGACATCGATGTAATCGGCGCCCGCCTCTTCCAGCGCAAGCCGGACAAATTCACCGCGGCCCTGAATACTTGGCCAGTAATATAGTTCATAGCGCATTGTAAGCCCCCGTCCGAAATAAATTGTGAGTGTCTGCGGCCCTCGGCGGGCCCCCCTGACCGGCGCGCTGCAGCGTTGCCCGGTCTTTGCAGTGCTAGCACTGCGGCGGCCCGGGCGCCTTGCATCACATCCCCCTAGGCGGGCCCAGCCAGGACCACATCCATCTCCCAATTTATTCCGGACGGGGGCTTAGCCCTTCTTCAGTCGTTGTAATATTCGCCGGTCGGCGGCGCCGCCAGTAATTTTTTCACTTCGTGGAAGACGTCGGGTGAAATCGTTTTCAAGGAAGCCTGGTGGGCGTCGATGCTCTCCCAGACTTCAAGAACGATGATGTGATTGCGATCCTTCTGGCTGCGCAGAACCTGGCAGGACTGGCATCCGGCGGAGGCCTCGATCACAGGCACGGTTGACTTGATCAGCTGATGCAGCAAGTCGCCGCTGCCTTCCTGCGCACGAAACTCATTGATCCGGGTAATGCTCATGACGGGTTCCTTTCATCGATTGCACGCGAAATGGCCCGCCAGCGGCCGGGCCGATCATGCAGATTATCAGAACTGCTCATACCCCAGCAAATACCGCCACTGTCCCGGCGCCAGTGCGGCCATCGGCAAGCGTCCGGTGCGGATGCGCTTCATTGCCACCACTGTCAGACCGACCTTCCCGCACATGTGTTCGATGAGGCCGCGCGGCGGTGTCTTGAGCGCAAACCGCAGGCGGGTTTCGTTCTGCCAGCTGACCTTGATCGGCGCCAGTGCCTTGCCGCTGAAGCTCAGGCCGTGATTGAGCAAAGCCAGTCCGTCAGGGGCCAGATTGCCGCTCACTTCGACGATGTATTCCTGTTCGACCCTGGCGGCATCGTCGATCAGCTTGCGGACGATGCGCCAGTCCTGCGTGAAGACCAGCAATCCGCTGGCGCCGGTTTCCAGCGGCCCGGTGAGCGTGAGTCCGGTCACGTGGCGCTTCAGGAATCGGTTGGGTGAACGATCGTCGGCGGCGCGGTTGCCGGGCGTCAGGAATTGCCAGGCCGCATTGCCTTCGGCAACCAGACCCGAAGCCGGACCGGTATCGACACCCACAGGCTTGTGCAGCACGATCGTGACCGGTTCGACGGCTGTCATCGTGGCGTCGGGCATCAGCTCGACCTTCTGCCCGGGGGCCACGCGGAAGCCGGGTTCCTCGATCACCTCACCGTCCACCCGGACCCAGCCGCCTTCAATGTATTGCTCGGCCTCGCGCCGCGAGCAGGGGACGCTGTCGGCGACACGTTTGGCAAGCCGAATGGATTCGGTCATGGCGCGGGGAGCTCGGATGCGGGTGGAACAGGGGCAGGCGCCAGCAGCGCGCGTTGCGCTTCATCCAGAAAACACCACTCGCCCTCCTCCAGTCCCAGCGCCTCGAGGGTCAGGGTGCCAATCGCAGTGCGGCGCAATGCGCTGCAATGGTTGCCGGCGGCAGCCAGCATGCGCTTGACCTGGTGATACTTGCCTTGCTCGAGCACGATTTCAAGCTGGTGTGTGTCGATCATCCTGCAGGTCTGGGCGGCCAGCGAACCGGGTTCGTCATGCAGCTTCACGCCGGCCAGCAACTGATCGATCAGAGCCGGCGTCACCGGGTCATGTGTGGTCGCCACATACACCTTGGGGATATGTTTCTTCGGCGAGGATTGTGTGTGGATGAAGGGGCCGTCGTCCGACATCAGCAGCAGTCCCGTGGTGTCATGGTCCAGACGGCCTACCGGCTGCACGTCGCGCCAGGTGAATTGCTCGGGCAGGATGGTCAGCACGCCGGGATGGTGGCTTGGTTTCCTCGAGCACTCGATATCGGGCGGCTTGTTCAATGCGATATAGACGTGCTCGCGGTAAAGCCACTCTTCGTCGAAGAGCGTGAAAGTGAAGCCGGCGGTGTCAAATGCGGTCCGATAGTCCGTCACTGCCGCGCCGCCGACGCTGACGTCGCCATCGGTAATCAGTTCGCGGCAATATTTGCGGGTACCGAAACCTTGCGATTGCAGGATGCGGTCTAAAGTCAGTTTGCTCATGGCGGCACTGTACCAGAACCACCGCGCGCTGTGAAAGAACGGCGCTACGCATGGTCATCAGGCAGTCTTCTTGACCCAGGCGCTGCACCAGCCCTTGTTTGCCACCTGCTTGCCGGCAAAAATCGTGCATGGCGCCCATGGGTCGGTTACCTTGCCCACAAAAAACTGGCAGTTGCTGCAGACCTGGGACACATCGTGTTTCGGAAATTTTTGCTTGTCGACCTTCGTGGTGTCGTGTTTGTAGCCCAGGCTGATTGCCTGCGGATCCTTTTCATCAAGCTTCGGCGCGGTTTTCTGCGCCGGTTCCTGGCCTGTGGACATCAGTGGAATGCCAGCCGCGGCTGCCGCGACCAAGGTTGAAATGGACTGGATGAGGATGCGTCGCTTGTTCATTAAGGCCTCCTTGTTTAGGGAAAAAACGAAGACGGCGCCGTCCTCGCCACACCACCTGTGATGCTTGGACAATTCGAGTGCGCCACGGTTTCACGGCCTGCTTTTCTCGGTCGCGCCTGGCGGCGCGCCGGTCGCACCGCCGCTGACCCCTTGTCGAGGGGTGGGCTCCGCCACGGCGCCGCCGCGGCCGGCAGCAGGCGGGGCAGCCGGCACATTGACGCGCCGCGCGGCCGCTGGCGGTGCGGATTGCGCTGCAAAATAAGCGGCTACTGCTGCAATGTCGTTATCGGAGAGTCGTTTTGCAATCGTCTGCATCTGCAGGCTGGGGTCAGTTTGCCGCGCGCCGCTTTTCCATTCCTTGAGCTGGGCGCTCAGGTAAACCTCGACCTGCGCTGCGAGATACGGATAGTTGGGAGGCTCGCCGGTGCCGCCCGGGCCGTGGCAATTGACGCAGGCCTGCACGCCGATGGTTTCATCACCGACATGGGCGAGCACCTGCCCTCTCTGCATGACCTGGCTGGCGGTTTTTTCAGCAGCGGTACCGGCGGCCGAAGCAGGCGCAAGCGTGGCGTAATAGGCCGACACGGCGCCGATCTGCTGCGGCGTCAATGTCTTCGCAATCGGCGTCATGATCGGATTATTGCGGCTGCCGCTGGCGTAAGTCATCAGTTGTTTTGCCAGATAATTTTTCGGCTGGCCGGCGATACGGGGGAAGTTGGAAGCAGCGATGCCTTCCCCTTGCGCGCCATGGCAACTCGCGCAGGCAGCCACGCCATTGGGCGCCCCGCTGTTGGCAATCTGCTGGCCCAATATCAGCTCGGCCCCGTCCGGCGCCGCCGGCGCGCTGGCCGGTGGCTGCGGGCGTTCCGCCGGTGGCTGCGGGGGTTGTGCTGGCGGCGCCTGGCATGCTGCGAATACGCCGATGACAAATAACGCTGTGAATGCACGTGAAAGCTGTTTCATGGTTACACCAAGGGACCGGGAGATTTCATGTATTGCCTGACGATCCTGTCGGCCGCCCAGTACGCCAGCGCGCCGACGGTAATGGTCGGGTTGTACACACTGTTTTGCGGGAACGCCGACGCACCGATTACAAACACATTGTGCACGTCCCAGCTTTGCAGATAACGGTTGACGACACTGGTGGAGCGATCGTTGCCCATCACGGCGCCGCCGGTATTGTGCGTGCTCTGGTATTGCGTAATGTTGTAAGGCGGCTTGCGCGGATTGCCGACGACCAGTTGCTGACCGCTCATGGCCTTGCCGATTGCCACCCCTTTTTCGGTGGCCCAGGCCGCCATCTTCAAGTCGTTTTCCGGAAAATCGAAAGTCATGCGCAGCAGCGGCAATCCCCAGGCATCCTTATAAGTTGGATCGAGGTCGAGGTAGTTGCGGGTATTCGATACCGAGCTGCCGTTGACCAGCACCACCGAGGTATGGTTGTAGTGGCGCACCATGGCTTTCTTCCAGTCCGCGCCCCAGGACGGCGTGCCGGGCGGCGTCGGATGGAATTCGATCGGCCTGCCATTTGTCATGATTTCGCCGATGTAGGCGCCGCCCACAAAACCCAGCGGGCCGTGGTCGAAGTCGTCGACAAAATCCGAAATCAGCGTGCCGTTCGCTCCCGAGCGCATGTAGGGATTGATGTTTACCTTCTGGTCATAAAAGACCTGCACCGAGCTTTGCGTCTGGTAAGCGTAATTGCGTCCGACCACACCCTTGCCGGTCTTGGGATCGTACGGCGTGCCGATGCCTGACAGCAGCAGCATGCGTACATTATTGAAGGCATAGGTGCCGACAATCACCAGCTTTGCCGGTTGCTCCACTTCGCGGCCGCCCGGATCGATGTAGGTGACGCCGGTTGCGACTTTTTTACTGCTGTCGAGATTGATGCGCAGCACCTGGCATTGGGTGCGCAACGTGAAATTCTTGTCCTTCAGCAGCACCGGCAGCAGCACCGTCTGCGGCGACGACTTTGCATAATGTTCGCAGCCGTAGCGTTCGCAGAATCCGCAAAACATGCAGGTCGACAGCGTCAGGCCTTCCGGATTGGTATACGGCTGGCTGAGGTTGCCGGACGGTTGCGGATACGGGTGATAGCCCATCCCCACGGCCGCCTTGCGAAAGATTGCCGAGCCATACGGCTCCTTCATCGGCGGTGTCGGATAGTCGCGCGAACGCGGATCTTCAAAGGGATTGCCGCCCGCGATTTTTTTGCCTTTCAGGTTGCCGGCCTTGCCGCTGACACCGAGCAGATATTCGAAACGATCGAAGTGCGGCTCGAGATCGACCGAGCTGACGCCCCAGTCCTGGAGGGTGAGGTCGGGCGGCATGAAGTTCTTGCCGTAGCGCTCGATCGTGCGCGAGTACATGTTGAAATCATGATCCATGAATCGGAAAGATTGACCATTCCAGTGGACGGCCGCACCGCCGAGTCCGGTGCCCGGCAGGAAGCTGCCCCAGCGCCGGATCGGCAATGCGGTCTGGTTGCTGTTATTGCGGAAGGTAAGCGTTTCTTTGGTGTTGTCCTGCATCAGTGCCTTGCGCACCGAATAACGCAATTCGTCATGGATCTGCGGCCCCTGGAAATCGGGCACCGTAAAGCGCGGCTCCCCCCGTTCGAGGCCGACGACCTTCAATCCGGCACGTGTCAGGTCGCGCCCCACCAGGGTCCCGACCAGGCCGACACCGAGCAGCACGACATCCACTTCAGGCAATCTGGTGGCCATGGTTATTTCCCCCCTTTATGCATGCCCGGGTGGAGCGCGGCCGGAATATCGGGGCGAATATGAATCACGCCGCCACCGTTTTCCGCCAGGCTCATCGGCGCGCGTGTGTAATGTATGCCGTGCTGATCGACCAGTTCGTAATAAGAGGCATAGGCACCCGGAAAACCGATCATTTTCCACGCCACCATATTCCTGTTGCCGCCGTAGACGGGATCGCTGAAATAGCCTTCCGTGGCCAGGGCCAGCAGCGATTCAAAGAACGTGCCGGACGGTACGCCCTCCAGATCGAGCTTGCCCTCTTGCAGCGTCTTCAGGTAGGCATCCTGATCCTGCGGGCCCAGCTTTGCGAATGAGGTGACACCGCGCCTGCCAAGATCGGTGAGGATGCCGCGCAATCCATTGCGGAACAGTTCCGCCGGCGTGTATTGCAACTGGTAACCCTGCGCCGCCGTGCCGGCCTGCCACGGACCGCTGCGATACAGGCGCTCGCCCGCGCCCCATGCGCCGCCGAGCTGCTTGTCGATATAAAACGGCACACCCGCATCCAGCGCGCCGGGGCCGGTCTCGTCAGCCGGAATCAGGCGTTCCACAGCCGGTTCGATGAACGCGACTTCGGCGGTGTTGAAAAATGTGTAAGCGAGGGGGCTGGTGGTCTGTGGCGCTTGTTGCGTGGCGGCCAGGGCCCCGCCATCAACGGCGGCGGTCGCGGCTGTGGCGCCGGCGAACTTGAAAAACGATCTTCGGGAAATTCTTGCCATGCTTGCCCCCAAAAAAATGAGTTATCTCACTTTTGGACTGCAAGTTGTATGCCTGTATAGACTATGATTCCAGTTTCGTAGGGTGGAAAAGCCAGGGCTGTCAACATGCCGAATGTTAAGTTGCCATATCG
>JAZKDW010000069.1:0-54372 GCA_040387375.1 Pseudomonadota bacterium | reverse complement strand
CCTGCAACCCCTCCCGGCTTAGTCAAGCAAAATATTCCGGACAGCAGTGCGCGAAGGCGGGAACCCAGGCTGCGTTCGAGCGAGGTATGGATTCCCGCTTTCGCGGGAAAGACGGTAGTTTTTTTCGGCGTTGCCCGTGAAGCGACACTCAACTGGCCTCAACAAACAATCTTCAACCGCCCACTACACCATCGCAAGTTCCGGTGTCGTATCCTCGATCATCAGCGTCGGCCGATAGACGAAATTCGGATCTTCGTTCTCGCGCTTGATCAGCGCTTCCAGCTGCCTGCGGGCACGGGTCGGCGCTTCGTCCACCTTCATGGCCACTCTGGGAACGGGACCACCGTACAGCTCGAGCTGCTTCTGCTGTATCGCAAGCACCACCCCATCTTCATCGAAGGTGTGCGCGACAGCTTTGCCGATCGCCTGGGTGAGGTTGTCGTCGTCCAGACGCTTATTGCGCGCAATTGACCAAAAATAATGCGTCGTACTTTCCGTTTCCGGGGTCAGCAAGTGCAATACATGGCTGCGGTAAGCATTGTCCGCCGAGGTACCGACCGGATAGACGCCGAAGTCCGTCATGCAAATCGAGGGCGCCAGGCCGATCGCGGTTTGCCACCTGTTGATGCGGCCATGATGGTTCAGCACCATTGCAAAGAAGGGCGGCGCCTCGATGTTCGGCATCTCGCGATGGGCCCGCACCAGGTTTTCACTCGGCACGGTCACCTTGAGCGGGTAGTTCGGGATGCATTCTTCCTCGCCTTGGCCGATTGTCTGAAGGTGCACCCAGCTCTCATGCCCGAGGTCCATGAGGTTATCCATTGACAACCGAAAATCAGCCTCGACGTAGTGATATCCGCGCGACGGGGTCCATTCAGGGTGATCGTTCCAACGGATATCGGGGATCAGTTCAGGGTTGGCCTCCGCAGTCCCCATCCAGATCCAGAGCAGTCCGTGCCGCTCCGCGAGCGGAAAACTTTGCACACATGCCTGCTTGGGAATGTGCGTCTGGCCGGGGGCGAGCGTGCACTCACCACTGATCGCAAAGCGCATGCCGTGATAACCGCACTGCAGCTCGTCCCCGATCCGCCTGCCGGCGGAAAGCGGCATCAACCGGTGCGCACACTTGTCCTCCAGCGCTGCGATGCGCCCGTCCGAGTGGCGCATCATGACGACCGGGGTCCCGAGGAATTTGCGAGCCACCACCTTGTTGTCATCAAGCTCGTCCTTGAATCCAGCGACGTACCACGCATTCATGAGCCAGTTCATCTTGTTCTCCTCCTTCAGTTTTGTTAAATGAACAATAATATTAATCAGCATAGAGACAGTCTCTAAAGATACCATCCGTGTAGAGACTATAAGAAAATCGTACAATGAAGTCAAGAACGCTCTTACGCTTGTACAATCCCGGCATTTCCGGGGAAAACCCGCAAGTGCCAAGTAAAAAAACTGATAATGAATGAGAAGGCAATGACTGACAAGTGGAAGAATGCGGACCTGCTCGCAATGCCTGGGCATTACGCGCGGCGGGTTCATCAATTGGTCGTCGCCCTGTTCGTGCAGGAAGTGGCCGATCTTAACCTGACGCCGTTGCAGTACTCATCGTTGTATACGATCTGCAATCAACCGGGCATCGACCAGAAGACCCTGGCGAATACGATCGGTTATGACACGGCGACAATCGGCGGTGTCATCGATCGCCTGGAAAGCCGCGGGCTGGTCATGCGCAATGTGGCGTCGCATGATCGGCGTCTGCGCCTGGTTACGCCAACGGATACGGGAATTCAGATGCTGGAGGCTGCCGTCCCTCGCGCACTCAAGTCACAGGAACGATTGCTGGCGCCACTGACCGAAGAGGAAGGAGAGGAATTCATGCGGCTGATGAAGATCCTGATTGATGCGAATGCGGAATTGAGCAAGATACCGACCAAGGAATGAGTCAGTTGAAGGCAATTGGCTGACCCTTCACGGGCAACCCCAAAAAACCCACCGTCATTCCCGCGAAGGCGCTAATCTATACTCAGATCTCTGCAAGTTTCCAGCATTGCGCGTTGGCAGCGAAACTTTGCAGAAATGCGTAGGGTGGAAAAGCCAGGGCTGTCAACATGCCGAATGTTAAGTTGCCATATCGAGCAGGCGCTTGACGGAGACATGGCGCTGATGCGCGCCCGATTGCCGTTCTGTCGGCGGTTTTTTGGGCCCCCGGCGACTTCGTCTGAAATGTCCGATCGGCACTGATTTGGCCAAGGCACGAAGCCATCGCGCCAGTTCGCCGGGCGGGTACCGCCGGACGAAGTCCCAGTGGTGGCCGGGCACGGCAATGCTCATGCCTTCCCACACACTGGCAACGACTAGCACCACGTAGTAATAAGACAGTTCTTCCACGGCTGCGCGTCCGTGCTCGGCTTGCAATGCGCTTTGCACGACAGCCAGCGCATTGCCTGCCACAACGGCCATGGCAAAGGCAAACAGCGCCGCGCGCGGATGATTCAGGCCCGCCGGCTCGCAATGCAATTGCCGGGTCAGCCGCAGGTAATGCGTTTCGATGCGCCAGCGATTGCGATACAGATCGCAACACGTATCAGCCTCGACGCTGTCGGGCAGATCCGTTACCAGAACCAGGGTGGTATCGCCATTGCGCGTCGGGGTATTCAACGCCAGCTCGATGCGCCGTGCCTGCATGCGCTCTCCAGTGCTGGGATCGTCCAGCCAGATGCGCTGCTCCCGTGCGCCTTGCTTGCTGCCGGGCGCGTCATGCAATTCGTCAATGGCCTCGAACGGGCACGCGCTGCGATGCCAGCGCACCAAGAAGCGCGAGTGCGCCCGGTGCACACGCGCCAGCCACGCGCGCACGCAGAAATTGCGGTCCGCGATCCAGACCTCGCCGGTGCCTATGTCCAAGTCCTTGAAGAGTGCACGCTCCTGCGTATAGGCGTCTTCTTGCAGGATGACCTGACGCACCGTGCGCGAGCCCAGGCCAAACACGGCCAGCGCCATGCCGGTCAAGCCGGCGCTGCCCGTCTGGCGCATCGGCTTGATGCGATGCTCGGTGCGCCCGCCCAGATAGGTACCGTCGACCACGCAGGTGCGGTAGCCCGGAATCGGCTCGTTTTGCGCTGCGCCTAATTCGGCAATGACGTTGTGGGCCAGGCGGGCGACATGGGCAACAATTGCCTCGCCCACGGCAGGTTCCATCCGGTTGAGCTTGGCGTAGAACGCCTGGCGCGTGACCTGCATGCGATCCCGATAGGCGGCCAGTGCCGCGCCCGCGCTGGGATGCCTGCCGCAGGCCACGTCAAGCATCGTGTCGACCATGAAATCGAGGGTCAGGGTGCGGGTGTACTGCCCTTGGGCAACCTCATCGAACAGGCTTTGCATGGTCTGGTCATCAATGAGCCATTCCAGGCAGGAGCGCACCATCACCTGCAGCGGTGCCTGCGCAACAAAGGGGGTCAATTCAGGCGGATGCGGCACGCCTGTGTCGCGCGCTGCCGCCTGTGCTTGTCTTGCAGTGGGGATTGTTGCCTTGGCCATCATCGCCTCCATCGATATTCAGAATCGACGTTGGACTACGATCTCGGCCAGGAATTTTGGGATGCAATGAGGCATGTTGACAGCCCTGGGTGGAAAAGCGCAGCGCCTTCCACCATCCCACATTCGCAAATGCCATCTGTGATCGATCAACGGTGGAAGGGTGTAGCAGGGGTTTCGTGAGGCACTGCCTCACGCCTGCGAAACGGTATTCGCTTGCAAGCGAATATGCGCGCCCTCGGCGGGCCCCCCTGCAGGCGCTGCGCTTTTCCACCCTACAAATTCTCGAACCAAATCCTACGATTCCATCCGCCAATCCGGCAAGAATTTCTCCAGTGTTTGCAATAACTTCTCAGGCCGCACCGGCTTGCTCAGATAAGCATCACACCCCGCCATCGTGCCCCGCAAGCGGTCAATCGGATTCCTGCTGGTGGTCAGGATGATGGAAGCAGTGCGCCGCCGGTTATCCGATTCTTTCAACATTTTGCAAATATCGAAGCCATCGCTATCGGGCAACCTGGTTTCAATAATCGCGCAGTTGTAACGGTGCATTGCCAGCAGCTTGATCGCCTCGGCCGCCGTTGCCGCGTAATCGACGCGGTAGCCGGAACCGGCAAGTTTGCCCGCTACATACTGACCGCCGGTAGGATCCGGATCGATCACCAGCACGGCGGGCTGGGTCTTGAATACTGTCACCGGCCCATGTTCATACCATGAATCAAGTTGCAGCAATTCCAGATCGTTTTCGGCATCGCTGGCTTGCTCGACCTGTTTGCCCGAAATCGCCATGTCAGCCAGGTCGGTCACGCCGAAGACCGTGTCGAGCGTATGCAGGACGCCGGCCCAGCGGATCGGACGCGCTATGTGGGCGGCGATCGCCGCATTGCCCGCATGCTCTTTTCCAACCGTCACCACACGCGGGCCACCAGCTTGCGCGACCGCCATGTCCAGATTCAGGCGCGCGTCGGGCGCATCGATGTCCAGCAACAGGCAGTCGGGCCGCAATTTCTGCCTTTGCTGCCATTCGCGATACATGCGGGGACGCATCTCGGACACTTTGAACATCGACGCAATCAACACCCGCTCACGCGGCGTGAATCCGACCAGTTCGATATCTTTTATACGTTCAGTGATGCTGACCATGCGAAATTTTCCTAACTTGCGTTGCACAATACTGCGTCGCGGCGCCGGACAGGTACCCGTTCAACTGGCCAAATGGCGGCATGTTTTGCTTGCATTCGCGACAAATCAGATAATACCTCTTATCCTTGCGCGAGGACAAATCGCAGGGAATCAGCAGCGCAGTGGCGTCGTTAACATGCGATGCGGATATTGTTGATACGATAGGCGCATCAAGGTGTTGCCGCTGCTTCCCCGGCGTCACAAATACGAACGACCACCACCAGGAGTAAATCGAGATGCCTCACCTACCCTACATACCAGCCGATGTTGTTGAGCCGAAGGCACTGGTTGACGCCATCCGCCTGCGCCGCGGCGGGGAACTGTTAAACCTGGATCGCATGCTCCTGCACAGCGCGCCGTTCGCGGCAGGCTGGAACACCTTTCTGGGCGCGGTGCGCACCGACCTTGCACTGTCGCCAAAATTGCGCGAACTGGCGATGTGTGTGGTGGCGACGCTCAACGATGCCGAATACGAATTCACGCAGCATGCGCCGCTTTTCATCCGTGAAGGCGGCACCCTTGCGCAGGCAAACGCCCTGCGCCAGCCCGACCTTCACGTGCAGGACCAGGCCCTTTTTGATGCCGCTGAACGTGCGGCCATCCAGCTGACGATTGAAATGACACGCAGCGTGAAGGTGCGCGACGACACCTTCATCGCGGTGCGTGAAGCGCTGCCCGGGCATCGGCAGGTGGTGGAGCTGGTGGGTGTCATCGCCGCATACAACATGGTGTCGCGCTTCCTGGTCGCCATGGGAGTCGAGCCGGAATAAGCTCGAGGCAGGCAGGCGCAAAGGCATTGCCCACGCGCTGCTCTACCGTTACTGACCGCCCGCCTTGGTGCCGCCAGAACTGCCTCCCATACCGGGCGTGGCGGACGTGCTGCCGGGTTCTGGCGTGCTGCCGGTTGCTGGCGGGCTGCCGGGTTCTGACGTGCTGCCGCTCCTGCCTGATGTTCCCGATGTGTCCGGTGTGCCCGATGTGCCCGATGTGTCCGGTGTTCCTGGTGGCACCGGCGTTATTGAGGTTTCCGGTGTGCCGCCCATGGCGCCGGATCTGTCGTCAGGCACAGTCGTGCTCCCGCTTGGGCCACTGCCCATTCCTGTTGTCCCGGTGGACGACCCCGGTTCGCCTGAGCCTGTGCCCGACGTACCGGAACTGCCGGACGTGCCGCTGGAACCGGTCCCCTGTTCCACATTCCGCCTTGATTCCTCTAGTTCCTGCTTCCTCCTGGCCTCTTCTCTTTCAGAGGTTGTGGAGCTTGCCGGGTCGTTGGCGGACGGATAAGCCTGTGCCAGCCTTAATGGCTTGCTGTCGATAGCAGATTGTGCGGATACAATCCCGGCAAATGACATCAATGAAACAACGAGCGTTAAGGAAATTTTCTTCATGGTGACTCCAAAGTGAATGAACAATGACCGTGAGTTCACAAGATGCCGAGACGAATTCCGGCTGCTGCTCCGGCTGCAAATGAGACTGGATGATTCCCGTTCGGTTTCACGCCATTGTTAAATTAATGACATTGCCTAGCGGTTTACAACGATGCTGCCATCGGTGACAGTCGAGCGCCGGGCGATGAAGCGTGACGCGTGTGCCAAGGTGTACAAAAAGCCTGCTGATCACGATAGAAATGCTTGCAGATAGCGATAACAGTACAATACTGGTTCTTTAACAAAAAGGATCGGCAGGAAAACTGGATGATCCTTATATAGTGGACATAATTATTATTCTGGGCTTGATCCTGATCAATGGTGTTTTTGCCATGTCGGAGATTGCAGTCGTTTCGTCAAAACGCATACGTTTGCAGAAATTATCCGAGAACGGCAGCCGCGGTGCACGCGCTGCACTCGAGTTGTCGGATAGCCCAAGCCGTTTCCTCTCCACTATCCAGGTCGGCATCACGCTGATTGGCATTTTCAACGGTGCGTTCGGTGAAGCCTCGCTGGTAGCAAGGCTGACTCCCGAAATCGCTACAATTCCGACGGTGGGCGCATATGCCCGAGAGATATCATTGGCCATCGTCGTGGTCGGCATTACCTTCGCATCGCTCATCCTGGGCGAACTGCTGCCCAAACGCATCGCAATGCAGCATCCCGAAGCCGTGGCCTCGATTATTGCGGCGCCGATGCAATGGCTGTCCCGCCTGATGGGGCCATTTGTCAAGATCCTGACGATTTCAACCGATTTCCTGCTTCGCATGCTGGGTCTTCATCTGCCCAAAGACACCGCGGTGACGGAAGAAGAAATCACGGGCTTATTGCGCGAAGGCACCGATGCCGGCCTGTTCGAAAAAACCGAACATGAAATCGTGTCGCGCGCGCTGCGCCTGGACGATCAGCGGGTTGCCGCATTGATGACACCGCGCATGGACGTGCATTTCATTGACCTCGAAGATCCGCTTGACGTCAACCTGATGAAGATTGCGGACAGTTCTTACAACCGTTTTCCGGTGTGCAAGGGCGACTTGTCGCACATCGTCGGCGTGATGCATGCGGGCAGCCTGTTCGAGCAGACTATACGTGGACAAAAGGTGGATATCGAGTCGGCGCTGAAGCCGCCTCTGTTCGTGCCGGAAACAATCAGCGCCATGCAATTGCTCGAGACGCTGAAACAGAATCGCGCCGAGCTGGCCCTGGTCATCGACGAATACGGTGAAATCGAAGGCATCGTCACGCTGAGCGACGTGCTGGGCGCCCTGGTCGGCGATGTCTCGGTGATTGACGAGGATCATGAAGAAGATGCGGTGCGGCGCGAAGATGGATCATGGCTGATCGATGCCGGCATCTCGTTCGATCGTTTCCGCGAAGTGCTGGTGACCGATGTCCGCTTCCCCGAAGAAGCGGCCGGCGCTTATCATACGCTGGCGGGTTTTGTGATTACCTGGCTGGGCCACATCCCCGTCATCTCCGAACATTTCGCATGGCAAGGTTTCCGCTTCGAAGTGGTCGACATGGATCGCAACCGTATCGATCGCCTGCTCGTCACCGAAATCAGCACGGGCGAGTCCGAGTCGACCGACGAAGGCACCCTGTTCTGATTCCGCGATGACCAGTCGCCTGCGCGCGCTGCTGCTCATCCTGCTGGCCGTGGCTGGCATCGGCAGCGCCACGGCCAGCGAGGTGTTGCGGGTGGGGTCGAAACGATTCACCGAGTCCTACATACTCGGCGAGATTCTGACGCAAACCGCGGCACATCACACCAAAGCAGAACACCGGCAGGGCCTTGGCAACACCGCGATCGTGTTTGAAGCGCTGAAGGCCGGCAGCATCGATCTTTATCCCGAGTATCTGGGTACCATCGATCTCGAAATCCTCAAGAACAAGTCCCCCACATCGCTCGCCGACATCAATCGTGCGCTGGCGCCGCTCGGTCTGGGCGCCGCGGTCAGGCTGGGCTTCAACAATTCCTATGCGCTGGCGATGCGCGCTGCCGACAGCGACCGGCTCGGGATCCGCAGCTTGAGCGACCTGACACGCCAGGGCGGCCTGCGGCTCGGCTTGTCGCATGAGTTCATGGGCCGTGCCGATGGCTGGCCGGGACTGGCGCAACGTTATGCGCTGCCGCAAAAACCGCGCGGGCTGGACCACGGCATCGCCTACGAGGCGCTGGCAAACAAGCAGGTCGATGCCATCGATATCTATTCCACGGATGCCAAGATCGCCAGCCTCGGATTGCGCGTGCTGCAGGACGATCTGGCGTATTTTCCGCGTTATGACGCGGTGCTGCTGTACCGGCTCGATATCGGGCAACGCTTTCCGCAGGCATGGCGCGCGCTGCAGGCACTGGAAGGCCGGATCTCCGAGGCCGACATGATCGCGATGAATGCCGCCGTCGAACTCGGCGGCAAGACTTTTTCCGCTGTCGCAGGCGATTTCCTGTCGCAGGATAAAAGCGGCAAGGCCACACGCGCCGGGTTCTGGAACAAGCTGTTTGACGACAACCTGTGGCGGCTGACACGCCAGCACCTCACGCTGGTGCTTCTGTCGGTTGCCGCCGCAGCGCTGATCGGCATTCCGCTCGGCGTCCTTGCCGCCTTCGTGCCGCGCCTGCGCCAGGGTGTGATGGCGCTGGTCGGGGTCCTGCAGACCGTGCCGTCGCTGGCCTTGCTGGCGATGCTGATTCCCCTGCTGGGCATGATAGGCACGCTGCCGGCGCTGATCGCCTTGTTCCTGTATGCGCTGCTGCCGATCGTGCGCAATACCACCACCGGCATCGGACAGGTTCCCCCTGGCCTGCGCATGGCGGCGCTGGCGCTCGGACTGACGCCCCGCGACCGGCTCTTTTACATCGACCTGCCGCTGGCCATGCCGGTCATTCTTGCGGGAATCAAGACCGCCGCCGTGATGAGCGTCGGCACGGCGACGATCGCCGCCTTCATCGGCGCCGGCGGCTACGGAGAACGCATTGCGATCGGGCTGGCTTTGAATGATAACGACATGCTGCTGGCCGGCGCCATTCCGGCGGCCGTGCTGGCGCTGCTGACGCAACTGGTGTTTGAAGTGGTGGAGCATGCGCTGCTGCGGAAGCGGTCCGGCGTGGGTCAAGTACCGGCATGAAGACGTCGACTTAAACCTACATTTTCCCCGCTTTTTTCAGGCGGTAGGTCAGGCCCTCCGCGATGTCCTTGTGATCGGCCCGCGCAGCGATGTCGATCGCGGTCATGCCGGCACTGTTTTTCAAGGTCGCGTCCGCGCCTTCATCGTGCAATAACTTGACCGTGTAGATATGGCCGTTTGCCGCAGCCATCATGATTGGCGTCATTTTGCTCGGTGACTCGGCATCGACGTACGCGGATTTGTCGAGCAGCAGCTGCACGATTTCCGTACTGCCGGACGCCGCTGCGTAATGCAAGGCGGTCCAGCCGGGCCGGTTGACCTGGGCGCCCTTGGCCAGCAGTTTTTCGACCGCCGGTTTATTGCCCTTGAAGGCGGCGATCATCAGTGCCGAGTCGCCATTGTTTGCCTTCGCTTCAAGATTGATGCCCCGCGCGCGCAGCAGCACCTCGAAAACCTCCATCGAGTTTTCACGCATCGCCAGGATCAGGCCGGTATCGCCGCGCTGCGCTTCGATCACATTCGGGTCAAAACCGCGTTTCAACAGCGATGCGATTTCACGTGCATTGTCGAGCGCGACGAACTTGAAAAAATCCTCAAAGGCACCGGCAAAACCAACAGCCGGCAACATCGCTGCCATCACGGCACCCAGCATGTTGCCGCCAAAGCGCCGGCGGGAGGATAAAACCCGGGAATTCTTATTGATGTTTAGCATGAGAACATCACCGTACTATATTGAATAAATTGAAGAAATTGTCGCTGGTTTGTCGCGCGACTTGTTCTTGCGGCAATTCCTTCAGCCTGGCGAGGAAATCCGCCACATGCATCACAAAACCAGGTTCATTCATCTTGCCGCGATGCGGCACCGGCGCCAGATAAGGCGAATCGGTTTCAATCAGCGTGCGCTCCAGCGGCACCGCGCGTGCGACCGCCTGCAAATCCTTCGCGCTCTTGAACGTGACGATGCCTGAAAAGGAAATGTAAAAGCCCATCTCGAGCGCGGCTTCGGCCACTTCCAGCGATTCGGTAAAACAATGCATGACACCTGCCACACCGCCTGCGTTGGTTCCCGCACCCTCTTCCCGCATGATGCGGATGGTATCTTCGGAGGCGGCACGGGTATGGATGATCAGCGGTTTGCGGGTCGCGCGCGAGGCCCGGATGTGGGTGCGAAAACGCTCGCGCTGCCATTCGAGGTCGCCTTGCAGCCGGTAGTAGTCCAGGCCGGTCTCGCCGATGGCGACGATCTTCGGATGCGCGGAAAGCCGCACCAGGTCTTCTACTGACGGTTCCGGCGTGTCTTCATAATCGGGATGCACACCGACCGATGCGTAGATGTGGGGATATTTTTCCGCGAGGCCGAGTACCTGCGGGAAGTCCGGCAAGTCGACCGATACGCACAAGGCGTGGGACACCTTGTTGTCGGCCATCCTGGCGAGAATCTCGGGCAATCGTGCAGCCAGTTCGGGGAAATTGATGTGGCAGTGGGAGTCAATGTACATGGCACGCATTGTACGCGTTTGACGAATTGCCGATGGCGCGGGGGAAGGCAGTCGAAGGGCAGTTGGGCCGTGGTCAAGCCGGGTGCAAGCTACAAGGTATGGGTCGCGCGCGAAGAGCTGATTGCCGCACCCAGTATCTCTTCTATCCGCTGTTTGATCCGCTGTCCGCTTTCATCTCCTGGAAAATGCACGCCGATACCCTGGGCCTTGTTGTTGTTGGCGCCGGCTGGCGTCACCCAGGCAACCTTGCCGGCGATCGGGTATTTGGTGTTGTCAGCCATCAGACTGAGAATCAGGTATATCTCATCGCCGATCTTGTAAGGTTTATTGGTCGGGACAAAAATTCCGCCGTTCAACAGAAAGGGCATGTAGGCCGCATACAGCGCCGACTTTTCCTTGATGGCGAGTGAAAGCACCGAGGGCCGGGCAGCGGATGCACCACCTGGCGGGACAATCAGCGTGTCGGCCATGGCAAACCTTTAAGAAAAAAGCGTTGAATAATCCAGCAACATGTCTTCGATGAACAGTTTGGCTGACAACGGATGTTCCGCAATCGCCCGCCGCTCGTTGGCTGCCTTAAGCAAGTGCAACAAGGCGCCCACTTCAACCTTGCCTGCCAATGCGCTTAGCTCCTTGCGGTACCTCGGATAATACCGAATTCTGCCGGAAAGTTTGATAGAAAACAGATCGTACAGCCATCGTTGCAGCCAAGACACAAGATCGGGCACCGGTGTTTTTTGCATGCGATCCGCAGTTTTCAGCGCACCATCGATGCCCGGCTTCGCCAGATAAGCGAGGAATTCGTCGAGGACTTCACGCGAACCGGCCTGCGCCAGCGCATGCGCGCCCAGCGGCGCGCCGCCTTGCTCGGCCAGCCACACATCGGCTTCCTTGACGCCTTGTGCATTCAGCCACAGCATCGATTCATCCTGGGACGGCATCGCCATCGCAAACTTGCGGCAGCGCGACAGGATGGTCGGCAGCAGGCGGTCAAGGCTGTTCGACACCAGCAGGAAAACGGTCGCCGGCGGCGGCTCTTCCAGGGTCTTGAGCAGGGAATTGGCGGCGGCGGTATTCAGCGCTTCGGCCGGATATAGCGTAATTACCCGTCGGCCCTGGCGATGGGTCGAGATATTCATGAAATCCGCCAGCGCGCGGATCTGATCGATCTTGATTTCCTTGGAAGGTTTGGCGGTCTTGGACGATTTTTTGGTGTCGGCGGCATCGGCGCCGTCCTCGCTTTCGGCGCCCTCGCCGTCATCCAGAACCTCCGGCCGCACCCGGCGATAGTCGGGATGACTGTACTGGCCAAACCAGCCGCAGGAAGCGCACTCGCCGCACGGATGCCCGCCGGCGGCCGGCTTTTCGCATAAAAGCGACTGCGCGAAGCGTTCCGCAAACAGCGTTTTTCCGATTCCCTCCGGGCCGTAAAACAGAACCGCATGCGGCAAACGTTCCGCGAGTTGCTGAAGTTGCTGCCAGGCGCCGTCTTGCCACGGAAAATTTGGATTAACCATTTATATTCAATTACTTATGATTTGTTCTTGATGTTTGTTAAAGTAATGATTATTCAAAATAACATTTAAAAACAATTGCTTGCATGTCAGTTTGCATCCCAATTATCAAATATCCTGAAAATACCTTATTTTTCATACTCTTGAGATAATTTTCTCAAGTGTTTTATGCACATCGGCAATGGATTGTGTCGAGTCTATTACGCGGAAACGTGCCGGAAACTCAGCCGCGCGCCGCAAATACTCCGCACGTGTGGCAGCAAAAAAATCCGCCTGCTCCTGCTCAAACTTGTCCAGCTCGCGGCTCGCATCGAGGCGCGCCCGCGCCACCTCCAGCGGCACATCGAACAACAGCGTCAGGTCGGGCTGCAAATGCGGATGCACCCACTGCTCCAGCGCTACCAGCTTTTCCCGCGCCAGCTTCCTGCCGCCGCCCTGGTAGGCAAAGGTGGCGTCGGTGAAACGATCCGAAATCACCCAGTCGCCACGCGCCAGCGCCGGTTCGATTACCTGCGCCAAGTGTTCACGGCGGGCGGCAAACATCAGCAAGGCCTCGGTTTCCAGATGCATTTTTTCATGCAGAAGCAATTCGCGCAGCTTTTCGCCCAACGCGGTGCCGCCTGGTTCACGGGTAGTGACGACGGTATGGCCGCGCGCGTGCAGAAGATTGGCGACAAAGCCGATATGGGTTGATTTCCCCGCGCCGTCGATTCCTTCGAAGCTGATGAATTTGCCTGTTGTCATGAGTGTGTTTTCAAATATCAGCGCTGGAACTTGTTGACTGCCTGGTTATGCTCATTCAGGTTGCTGGAAAAATGGCTGCTGCCATTCCCCTTCGAAACAAAATACAAGGCGTCGGTTTTGGCCGGATTCAGCGCCGCCGCCAGCGCATTGATACCTGGCAACGCAATCGGGGTCGGCGGCAGGCCTGCGCGAGTATACGTGTTGTAAGGCGTATCGGTGAGCAAATCACGCTTGCGAATATCGCCCTGGTATTGTGCGCCCATGCCGTAAATGACCGTCGGGTCGGTCTGCAACAGCATGCCGATCTTCAGGCGGTTGACGAATACGCCGGCAATCATGGTGCGTTCGGATTCGAGGCCGGTTTCCTTTTCGACGATCGATGCCATGATGAGCGCCTCGTATGGCGTTTTATAGGGAACCGATGCATCCCGGCGCAACCAGCCGTCGTTCAGGTTCTTGAGCAGCAGCGCATGCGCCTGTTTGTAGACCTGCAGATCGCTCGATCCTTTGGCAAACAGGTAGGTATCCGGGAAAAACAGGCCCTCCGCCCTGGTGTATCCGGGAGCGACCCTGGCCATCAACTCCTGCTCGGACAGGTTGACCGTGTCATGTTTCAAGGCCTTGTGCTCGGCGACTGCCTTGCGCATTTGCGTGAAGGTCCAGCCTTCGATGATGACCAGCGAGTGCTGCGCGAACTGGCCGCGCACCAGCTGGTTCAGCAGCCGGTTTGGCGTGGCGCCCGGCTCCAGTTCATAGCTGCCGGCCTTGATCCTTCCGCTTTTGCCGCTGCTGCGCGCGAGTATTTCCATCAGTATGGGATTCAGCGGCACGCCGGCACTGGCGATCTGCTCCATGGATGCCCGCACGCCGCTGCCAGGCTTGATGGTGAAGGCAATGACGGGCTGGCCGGCGCCTATTATCGGTTGCGTAGCCCAGAACAGCACTGCCCCGACGGCGGTTATGGCAAGGACGATAATCGTTACAAAAAGTTTTTTCACCAGAAGTTATGCCTAAGGTAATTCTCACGGGATACGACGCGTTTTTCTGACGCCACTATAATCGAGCCAGCATCATAATCACAGATTGACAGATGCGGCAGTTGGCAGATTGCTGGCATTGATATGCCTGCCGTTTTCAGAATGATAGTTGAAATGACGGATACACTCGAGAAATGGCTGAATTTATGACCGGATTTACCAACCCATGGCTGGCCTTCCTGCAGCAGCACGGCGCCCGCGTGACCGAATCCGACACGCCCGAAGTGACCGGGTTTGATGTTGGGACGGTACAGACCGCCGGCGGCATCGTCGCCCCGCTCACCGGCCTCGGCCTGATCGCCCTGTCCGGCGAAGACGCAGCGAGTTTCCTGCACAATCAACTTACCAATGATGTCGAAAACCTGAGCCTGACAGAAGCCCGGCTGGCCGGTTATTGCTCGCCGAAAGGCCGCTTGCTGGCAAGCTTCCTGATGTGGAAATCGGGTGACAACATCCTGCTGCAATTGCCACGCCAGTTGCAGCCGCCGATACAAAAACGCCTGCAGATGTTCGTGCTGCGGGCCAAGGCAAAACTCGCCGATGTGACTGATAGCCATGTTCTGCTGGGCTTGGCCGGACCCGCTGCCGCGTCGGCATTGGCCCCATGGTTTGCCGAACTGCCGCCGGCGCCTTATGCGAAGACAGAATCCGCTGCCGGCACGCTGATCAGGCTGGCCGATGCCGGTGGCGAACCGCGCTACCAGTGGGTCACCACCACCAGCACTGCACAGGAAGCCTGGCCGGCGCTGAGTGTTAACCTGCAACCGGTCGGCGCCGGCGCCTGGCGCCTGATGGACATCGAAGCAGGCATTCCGCAAATCACCTTGCCAACCCAGGAACAATTCGTGCCGCAGATGGTGAATTACGAATTGATCGGCGGCGTCAACTTCAGGAAAGGCTGTTATCCGGGGCAGGAAATCGTCGCCCGCAGCCAGTACCTCGGCAAGCTCAAGCGCAGGATGCTGCTGGCCAGCACCGCCGCGCCGGATGCAAGCGCCGGCATGGAAGTTTTTTCCAGCACCGATCCCGAGCAGCCGTGCGGCATGATCGTCAATGCCGAAAGTAGTGGCGCCGGCCGGATGGACTGCCTGGTGCAGATCAAGACCGCTGCGCTGGACCAAGGCACGATCCATCTCGGCTCCGCCACCGGCCCGGCCCTGGATTTCAAACCCCTGCCCTATCCACTGCCCGACCCCGCCTGAAGATGGATCTGTACATCTACTACCGGGTTCCCGGCGCCCAGGCCGCGCGGCTGCAAGCGGCAATCGGCACGCTGCAGGCGCGCATCGTCCGTGAGCATGGTGTGGCCGCCGGACTCAAGCGTCGTCCTGGCGAGCAGGATGGCAAGCAGACCTGGATGGAAATCTATCAAGCGATTCCGGAGGGTTTCGAGGCTGTGCTCGCGCAGCGTGTCCTCGAGGCGGACCTGGCAAGCATGATTGATGGCGAACGCCATACCGAACATTTTCTGGACCTGAACCCATGTGCCTGATCGTCCTAGCCTGGCAAGTGATCCCCGGAATGCCGCTCATCGCCGCCGCCAACCGCGATGAATTTTATGACCGTCCCGCGGCGCCCGCCGCCTGGTGGGACGACCATCCGGATGTGTTTGCGGGCCGCGACCTCGAGGGCGGCGGCACCTGGCTGGGAGTGTCGCGCGATGGGCGTTTTGCGGCCCTGACCAACATTCGCGCGCCATCCGGGAAGCTGCCCGGATTGCCGCCCTCCCGTGGCGCGCTGGTCGCCGACTATCTGAGCGGCCGTGCGACTGCAGGCGAGTACGTAGCCGGACTTGCCGGCACTGGGCATCAGTACAACGGCTTCAACCTGCTGGTCGGCGACAGCGAGCAGCTCATCTGGTATTCAAACGGGAAGAATGTGGAGGTGCGCAGCGGACAGCCACTGGCGCCCGGCGTCTACGGCCTGTCCAACGCCCAGCTCGACACGCCATGGCCGAAGGTAGTCAGGACCAAGGCGCAGTTCGCCAGCCTGCTGTGCCAGGGCGCGCCGGAAGATGCCTACTTTGAAATGCTGACCGATACCACACGCGCATCGGACTGCAGACTGCCGAAGACCGGCGTCGACATCGAGAGGGAAAGAATGTTGTCGCCCGTATGCATCGAGTCCCCGACCTATGGCACGCGCGCCTCCACCGTGGTCCAGATATATGCCAACAAACTGGCCGTGCTGAACGAACGATCGATCAGGTGAGGGAAGTCGAACGCTGCATGTGCACATGGGGAATGCCGGCTTCCATGTACTCCGCGCCTTCGCGCACAAATCCGTAGTGTTCGTAAAATGCCGCGGCGTGGATTTGCGCGCTCAGCATGACAACGCTGTCGCCGCGCCCTGCCGCCGCATCGATCAGCGCCAGCAAGATCGCGGCGCCGACGCCTTTGCCGCGCCATGTTTCGCTGACCGCCATGCGACCGATATGGCCGTCCGGCAGCAAGCGCCCGGTGCCGATGGCCCGATGCTGGTCGTCAAAAGCCACCGCATGCAGCGACACATCATCCATCTCATCCCATTCAAGCGAGACTGGAATATTCTGCTCGACGATGAACACTTCATGCCGCACCGCCCGTGCATCGGGACGCTGGGCCAGCCAGTCGCCCAAGGTGATGGTGTAGTTCATGGGGATGGCTTCCGGCTCTGCAGATCCGGCGGCAATTTTTCGACACCTGTGAGGATAGTCCGCCAATCGTCCGGCACGGCCACACCTTTGCGCAACGTGGTATCCGCATACACATAGGCCAACTCGCCGGAAATCAGATGGGCGTCGCCGTTGAATATGTCGATGACAAAACGGAGCGATGAACGGCCAATCGCGGCACACCGTACACCAATGTCGAGGATATCGTCGAAGCGCGCGGGCGCGTGAAATTCGATTGTCGCCTTGCGCGCGAACATCTCCTGCCCCTGCTGCGCCTGGGCGGCAAAACCGGGCAAGCCCGAAGCACGCCAGTATTCGGTAAAGGCAACGTCGAAATAAGTCAGGTAATGTCCGTTGAACACAATGCCCTGCATGTCCGCTTCCGCCCAGCGTACGCGCAATGCATGGAAAAAAGCGTAATCTTCACGCGCCATGGTTTGATGTCTCGATGAATGAATTGATCCAAGAATATAAAGCAATTTCCGGCAAACCGTAAATGAAAGGAGATTACCAGCTGGTTTCAGAGGCGATCTTCCATGACCCGCCTTGGCGCTCCCAGTACTGGCGCTTGCGGATCGAATGGTTGGTTTTACCGATCGTAGCGTCCTGGGTGAAGGTCGCCACCGCCGGCGGCATATAAAACAGCGAGCTTATTGTAAGGCGCGAGCAAATCCGGAAAATCCTCGGTCAGCGCGGTGAACAACCTGATCGCCTCGGCCGGCTTTTTCTGCTCGGTCAGGATAACGCCCTTCAGGAATCGCATCTGCGCATCGCGCGGCAGTTGCACCAGGAATGCCCGGACGCGTACTTAGCGCTCTGCCGCAACCTGTAGTATCTCGGGAGTGGTGCCCGGCATAGCCCATCCATTCTGGCCGGTCATGTCTCCACCGTGATTTCGCCGATGAGGCTCTCGGCCGGGATGCCAAGGTTTTCATGCAGCCGGCGGATCATCGGCAGGGTCAACGGTCGCCGGCGGGCAAGAATTTCATAGACGCGGTTGGTGCGGCCGATCATCGGCTCCAAGTCCTTCGGGGTGAGCCCGGCCTGCTCCATTCGGAACTTGATGGCTTCGATCGGGTCCGGCGGCGCGATCGGGTAGTGTTTGTGCTCGTATGCTTCGATCAGCATCACCAGTATTTCGAAGCGATCCGCATCGGGCGTTCCTTCGTCTGGCTCATGGTCGAAAAACGGCGATACCGCTTTGAGGGCGGCGTCGTAGTCATCGGCGGTGCGTAGCGGTTTCAGGTCCATTTTTTTACTCCATTTCCACGGTTGCTGCGTTGATCGCGTCGTATTCCCGGTGGGTGCCGACAAACTTTATGTAGAGGGCGCCGAACCGGTATGCCACGGCGACGATCAGTCGGTAATTATTCCCTTTGATATTGAACACCACCCGGTTGTTGCCGACGATGCTGGCGCTCCTGTAGTGCTCCTTGATGTCCTGCGGGTTTTTCCATTCTGCCTTGGCTGCTTCGTCGTACCACGCTTTGAGTGGCTGTTCGGCATCAGGGTGCCTTTCCCAAAATGCCACCAAGTGTTTCTTCGTGATTATTCGCATGCCTTTATACTAGTCCCAATATGGGACTAAGGCAAGCGGATTATGGCGCTTGTCGTGACATTAATCTTGGCTGTCGCGTGAAAGCGGTTGCCTTGATCTTTTTAAACTGCCACTTAGCTGCCGAATGTACACCTTACCGCCACCATGTAAAAACTACCAGCACCTGCCGGAGCGGCTTTCATTCCCGCGCCACCATCAAAAGCAGCCCCCCGTCGGCATGGAAGTTGCGGCCCTCCGGACCTGATATGACTGGCCGCTGGTCCAGGAACCCGCGGCATCTTTTCCAGGATAAAGGAGCAATTTACATGGCTTTTAATATATTCAGTTCAAAGGGCTGTCCGCTCGACCAGCAACGTTTCACCTGGCGTGACATGGTTAAAAATCCGATTAGCAAACTCGACGATGACGCCTTCACCAGGGTGCGCATCATCCTGATGAATGGCATTGAACTTGAAGCCGTGCGATTCCAGCATTCCTGCGCCCGCCAAAATCGGCAGTTGCGCTTGCCGCTGGCACGGATCAGGCGCACCGAACATCATCAGGCCACCATGGTCAACTGGCTGCTGGGCGCGGACCACTCGCCGCTTGAAACAACGATAGGCTACGAACAGGTCGCGATCGAGGTGACCGCGGCCGTCGCACAGCGCGAACCCGATCCTTACCTGGCGCAGGTTTACCGCTTTGGCATGCTGGAAGACTTTGACCATATGTATCGCTATTCCGCCCTGCTGGATCGGCTGGAAGGCAAGGATCCCAACAACATCCTGCAGAGTTATACCGACATCCTGCCGGGCCGGCCGACGATGGATGAACACCGTTCCCCCGAAGACGATTTGCGCGAGCCCTATGACCGGGCAACCGCCGACCCGCTGAGCAAGTTGCACGCGCTCACCATTACCTCGGCCGAGCAGCAAACGCGTAATTACTACATGAATATCGGGCCGCAGTTCGCCGATCCCGTGGCACGCCAGTTATATGCGGAAATTGCCTCGATTGAGGAGCAGCACGTGACCCAGTACGAGTCGCTGATGGACCCGGACGAAACCTTGCTGGAAAAATGGCTGCTGCATGAAGCCACTGAAGTCTACAACTACTACAGTTGCGTGCAACAGGAAACCAACCACCGGGTCAAGGCGATATGGGAACGGTTCCTCGATTATGAACTCGGCCATTTCAACCATGTGGCGGAGCTGTTCAAGCAGCATGAAAAGCGCGATCCGATGGAAATCATCCCGGGCGATTTGCCGGAACCGATCCGTTTCGCGAGCCAGCGCGATTTTGTGCGCCAGGTGCTGGGCAAGGAAGTCGATCTGCGCGCAAAAGGGACACAATTCGTCGACAAGGCCGACGAGAGCCAGGCATCGATTGCGTATCGCACGGTCATCAATTCCGAAGGCTCGCCGAGCGAGACCGTCGCGGCCGGCTACATGTGGACGCCTGGCACGGAACTGAATCGCAAAACCGTCGTCAGCCTGTAAAAAATTTGCAAAGGAATCACCATGAAAGAATCACCACCAATGGGCATGAACAGGACCGGTATCCAGATGTCGCCTTTCGATAGCAACCTGATGCAGTCGCCACCGCCTGCTTCCGTATCGTTTACACCGGGTGACAGTTCGGAAATCGCGAAGATGCGCATGGACTCCATCAGCGAGGCGGAGCCGCTTGGTTCGGTGCCAATGCCGGGCACGATCAGCGGTGCGATCACCACCGGCGTTTCCATGCTGACCGGGAACAGCCCGCAAATTTTCCTGGACAAGCTGGGCGAGCGGCTGGCCTTTGAACGCACCGGCACCCGCCTGTATGACGCGCTGATCACCAAGTGCGAAGCGATGGACAGCGGCATCCAGGGACTGACGGTCGGGGAACTGCGCCAGATCAGGACCGAGGAAGCGCGGCATTTCCTGTTGATTGCCGATGCGATCGAGAGGCTGGGCGGCGACCCCACTGCCGAGACGCCGAGCGCCGACCTGGCCGGTGTCGAATCGATAGGCATGATGCAGATCGTGACCGATCCGCGCACGACCATGGCGCAATCGCTGCATGCGATGCTTGCCGCTGAAATGGTCGACAACGCAGGCTGGGAATTATTGATCGCCCTGGCCGAATCGAATCAGCAGACAGGAATGAGCAGTGAATTTTCCACCGCCCTGGCTGAAGAGCGCACGCATTTGCAGCGGGTGCAGGCATGGTATGAGAGCGCCACGCTGGGTACGACTTATCCGGATGTGGCGGCTGGCGGGGAGCCGAATCCGGCCATGCACTGAGCTTGATTGCTGCGTTGATTTATGGCGGTTTTACGGCGATTTCAATTTCGCCTGCAGCTTGTCGCGCACGTGCGGCGCATCTTCATACGGGTCACCCGGATTGCGCTGCGACACAATGTCTTCCATGCGTTTCTGCACGCCGGCCAATGCGCCCGGATGCGAGTAGATGTAAAACCTGCCGTCGCGAATCGCATCGAAAGTCCACTCCGCGACTTGCGCCGCGCTGACCTTGCCGGACGTGACTGCCTTGTCGGTCATCGCCTGTGAAGCGACCTGGCTGACCGTCGGCGGCGCGCCCTGCACATCGTCAGGCCGGTTGCGTTCGGACCGGCTGATCCCGGTCGGCACAAAATACGGGCACAATACCGACGCCCCGATCGGCGCATCGACCAGCTTGAGATCGTGGTACAGCGATTCCGACAGCGATACGACCGCATGTTTGGATACGTTATACACACCCATGGCCGGCGGATTGAGCAGGCCGGCCATCGACGCCGTGTTGACGATGTGGCCCTGGAAGCTGGAATCATGTCTCGCGCAGGCTAACATCAGCGGCGTGAAGATGCGCACGCCATGGATCACGCCCCATAGATTAACGCCCAGCACCCACTCCCAGTCGGCGACGGTGTTTTCCCATATCAGGCCGCCGGATCCGACACCGGCGTTGTTGAACAGCAGATGCACCGCGCCAAAACGCGCCATCGCGGCATCCGCCAGTGCCTGCACCTGCTCGCCCTTGCGCACATCGCACACCATCGCCAGCACGTCGGCGCCCTGCGCTTCCAGTTCCGCCCTGGCCTGCCCGAGCGTGTCCTGCTGCACATCGGCCAGCACCAGCTTCATGCCCAGGCGCGCGCCGATGGCGGCAAACTCGCGCCCGAAACCGCTGGCCGCGCCGGTGATGACGGTCACCTTGTCGTGGAAGTTTTTCATGATGTCCCGATGCGATCAAAAAATCAGACGAGTTTCACCAGCTGCTTGCCGAAATTCCTGCCCTTCAACATGCCGATAAACGCATCTGGCGCCGACTGCAATCCGTCGGCCACCGATTCCCGGAAAACCAGCTTGCCATCGGCAACCAGCGCACCCAGTTCCTTCAAACCCTGGGACCACATGCCGATATGATCCGAAATGATAAATCCACGCATTATCAGGCGCTGGGTCAGGAGCAGGCGCATGTTTTCCAGCGCCAGCGGCCCGCCCTCATAACCCGAGATCAAGCCGCACACTGCAATCCGCCCGAAGGTATTCATGCGCGCCATCGACGCATCGAGAATCTTTCCGCCGACGTTTTCGAACACGCCGTCAATCCCGTCCGGCGTCGCCGCCGCCAAGTCTGCGACCAGCTTGCCAGCCTTGTAATCGACGCAGGCATCAAAGCCCAGTTCGTCCACCACGTATGCACATTTATCAGGACCGCCGGCAATCCCTACCGTGCGGCAGCCGCGCTGTTTCGCCAGTTGTCCGACCACACCGCCGACCGCCCCGCCCGCTGCGGACACAACGACAGTCTCGCCCGCTTTCGGCTCGATGATTTGCGTCAGGCCGTACCACGCGGTCATCCCCGGCATGCCGACCGCACCCAGATAGGCTGACAAGGTAATCTGCCGCGTGTCGACCCGGCGCAGCAGCTTGCCGTCCGACACACCCATTTCCGCCCAGCCCAGCGCGCCGACCACCATGTCACCGACCGCAAACAAAGGATTTTTCGATTCAACAATTTCGCCGGCCGTGCCGCCAACCATCACTGCATCCAGTGCCTGCGGCGCCGCATAACTCTTGACATCGTCGAGCCGCATGCGCATGTACGGGTCGAGCGAAAGATAATGATTGCGCACCAGCACCTCGCCATCCTTGAGTGCCGGAACCGGCACGTCTTCCAGGCGGAAATTGGCGGGGTCAACCTGGCCTTGCGGACGCGAGGCGAGCACGATTTGTCGATAAGTGGTCATGGGATTCTCATTGTGGTTGGCCGGCGCATGCCCGGCTCATCGATCAATTTTATTCATTTTGGCGCTCTCGCGGTGTCGACCCGCCGCATGTACTTGAAGGTTCCCGAGGACTTGGCGACCAGCTTGCCGCCGTCCCATATTTCGCCTTCGCAAAAACACAGGGTCAGCGAGTGGTGCAAGGCCTTGCCCCTGGCCACGACACGGGCGCCGACGGCGCCGCCGGGACGCATGAAACTGGTTTTCATTTCAATGGTGACACCGGCGCGCGCTTCCGGGTTCAGCGAGCGCCCCGCAATCGACATCACCGCATCCAGCAGCGCCATGGTCACACCGCCGTGCACCATCCGCAAGCTGTTCATGTGCCGCGCCGACAGCGTGAGCGCCAGCTCGGCCTCGCCGCCTCCCATGCTGACGAACTCGACGCCGAGATCGACCATGAAAGGGATGGTCCCAAAAAATTCCGCATCCGCTGCATCGTCGTTCACCATCATGTTGCCGACACGCCGCCATCCACCGCCAGGATCTGGCCGGTAATATGTTTGCCCGCATCGGACGCGAACAGCACCGCCGCACCTTTCAGGTCTTCATCGTCGCCGAGGCGCTGCAACGGCGCGGCATGCGCCAGCTTCTCCTCGCCGATGGCCTCGAATAAACCCTGGGTCATCTTCGACGGGAAAAAGCCGGGCGCAAGCGCATTGACGGTAATGCCGTAACGCCCCCATTCGGCCGCCAGCGCGCGCGTGAAGTTGACCACTGCGCCCTTGGACGTGTTGTAGGCGATCGTCTCCATGGTGCCGGGCGGATTGCCTGCCAGGCCGGCAATGGAAGCGACGTTGATGATGCGGCCGGCCTTGCGCGGGATCATCGATTGTTTGCCGACCGCTTGCGACAGCAGGAAGATGCTGCGGATGTTCAGGTTCATGACCTTGTCCCATGCACCGACCGGATGATCCTCGGCCGGCGCGCCCCAGGTGGCGCCGGCATTGTTGACCAGGATATCGATCTGCCCGAGACGCTCGAGTGTTTCCGCAACCAGCGGCGCCACCGCGGACTCCTGAGACAGGTCGGCGGCAATCGCGCTGGCATCGACGCCGCGCCCTGCGAGATAAGCCACTGCCTGGTCGAGTTCGGATTGCTTGCGTGCAGAAAGCACGACCCGGGCGCCCTGCTCGCCCAGCGCTTCGGCGATCTGCAAGCCGAGTCCGCGCGAGCTACCCGTCACCAGCGCCGTCTTGCCAGTCAGGTCAAACAATTCTCGTGTACTACGCATGTGGTGTCCTTTTCTGAATAACGGAGCAGATTACACGACCTCGAACAAACCGGCCGCGCCCTGACCGCCGCCTATGCACATCGTGACAACGACATATTTGACGCCGCGGCGCTTGCCTTCGATCAGCGCATGGCCGGTCAGGCGCGCGCCGGAGACGCCGTACGGATGGCCGACGGCGATCGCGCCGCCATTCACATTCAGGCGCTCCATCGGAATGCCGAGCTTGTCGGCGCAGTACAGCACCTGCACCGCGAATGCCTCGTTCAATTCCCACAGGCCGATGTCATCCACCTTCAGGCCGGCTTTTTTCAGCAGCTTCGGAATCGCGTAGACCGGACCGATGCCCATCTCGTCCGGCTCGCAACCGGCAACCGCGAAGCCGCGAAAAATACCGAGCGGCTTGAGGCCTTTCGCTTCCGCGACTTTGCTGCTCATCACGATTGCGACCGACGCGCCGTCGGAAAACTGGCTGGCGTTGCCGGCGGCGATTACGCCGCCCGCCACGGCGCTGCGGATTTTCGATACTGCTTCATAAGTGGTATCGCCGCGTATGCCTTCATCGGCTGAAATCGTCACTTCCCGCGACAGCAGCATCCCGCTGGCCTTGTCCGCCACGCCCATGATGGTCGTCATCGGCACGATTTCGTCCTTGAATTTTCCGGCCATCTGCGCGGCGTAAGCGCGCTGCTGGCTTTGCACCCCATATTCATCCTGGCGCTCGCGGCTGATGCCATAACGCCTGGCGACGGTCTCCGCGGTTTGCAGCATCGGCCAGTAGAGCGCCGGCTTGTGCTGCTGGAGCCAGGTTTCAACGATCATGTGCCGGTTCGCTTCATTCTGCACGCAGGAGATCGATTCGACGCCGCCGGCCGCGTAGATGTCGCCCTCGCCCGCGATGATGCTCTGCGCCGCGGTCGCAATGGTTTGCAGTCCGGATGAGCAGAACCGGTTGATGGTCATGCCGGCGGTGCTCACCGGGCAGCCGCCGCGCAGCGCGATCTGACGTGCGATATTGCTGCCGGTCGCCCCCTCCGGCGTGGCGCAGCCGATCACCACATCTTCCACCTCGCCGGCCTCGATGCCGGCGCGTTCGATCGCGGCGCCAAGGGCGTGGCCGCCGAGCGTGGCGCCATGCGTCATGTTGAAAGCGCCTTTCCATGATTTGGCGAGGGCGGTACGGGCGGTCGATACGATGACGGCGTCAGTCATGTGAGTCTCCTGAGATTGAATTGGGTCTTGCCTGAGGTGCTCGAGAATAGCATATTTATTAGTACGACCGTTCGTAAAACTCCATGGCGTTTCGATCAGGCGCTTTGCGCTTGCCCCACGCTTGTAAGTTTCTGTAAGTTTCAAGCAAGCGACGCGTAAGTTTTGGCTCCTACACTGCATCTCAGCAGCAAATGGGAAGGACGCCATCGCCCACACATTCAAACAAAAGAGGAGACACTATGGCTACAGTACAAACAGCGTCGCGCAACATGACAGCGGAGGAGCGAAAGGTCATTTTCGCGTCATCGCTGGGCACCGTGTTCGAGTGGTACGATTTTTACCTGTACGGCTCGCTTGCCGCCATCATTGCCAAACAATTCTTTGCCGGCACCGATCCCAATACCGCGTTCATTTTTGCGCTGCTGGCTTTTGCCGCCGGTTTTATCGTACGTCCTTTCGGCGCGCTGGTGTTTGGCCGCCTTGGTGACATGATCGGCCGCAAATATACCTTCCTCGTGACCATCGTGATCATGGGCACGTCCACCTTCATCGTCGGTCTTTTGCCCACTTACGCATCGATAGGCGTTGCGGCGCCTATCATCCTGGTGGCGCTGCGTGTCCTGCAGGGTCTCGCACTCGGCGGCGAATACGGCGGTGCGGCGACTTATGTGGCCGAGCATGCGCCAAACGACAAGCGCGGCGCATTCACGGCGTGGATCCAGACCACAGCCACGCTTGGCCTGTTCTTGTCGCTGATGGTGATTCTGGGCACGCGTACCGCGCTTGGCGAAGAAGCATTCGCCGCGTGGGGCTGGCGCATTCCGTTCCTGCTGTCGATCTTCCTGCTGGCCATATCGGTCTGGATCCGGCTGTCGATGAACGAGTCTCCTGCTTTCGCCAAGATGAAAGCGGAAGGCAAGACCTCCAAGGCGCCGCTCTCGGAAGCGTTCGGCCAATGGAAAAACATGAAGATCGTGATCCTGGCGCTGGTCGGCCTGACAGCCGGCCAGGCAGTGGTGTGGTACACCGGCCAGTTCTACTCGCTGTTCTTCCTGACGCAGACCCTGAAGGTTGACGGCCCGACGGCCAACATCCTGATTGCCGCCTCGCTGGTGATCGGCACGCCGTTCTTCATCGTGTTCGGTTCTCTGTCCGATAAAATCGGCCGCAAGATGATCATCATGGCGGGTTGCCTGATCGCCGCGCTGACCTACTTCCCGATTTTCGGCGCCTTGACCCACTACGCCAATCCGGCGCTGGAAGCCGCGCTGAAAAATGCACCGGTCGTCGTCACCGCCGATCCGGCCAGCTGCCAGTTCCAGTTCAACCCGACCGGCACCAAGAAGTTCACGTCGTCATGCGACATCGTGAAGGCAAAGCTGGCGGCTGCTTCCGTGAACTATTCCAATGTAACCGCACCGGCGGGCACTGTTGCGACCGTCAAGGTCGGCGACAAGGTGTTGACGTCCTACGACGCCAATAACATCAGCAAGGACGAGGCGGCGGCCAAGGAAAAAGTCTTCGCCAAGGAACTGGCCGATGCGATCAAGGCGGCGGGTTATCCATCCAAGGCGGATCCGGCGCAAATCAACAAGCCGATGGTGCTGTTGCTGCTGGTGATACTCGTGATTTACGTGACAATGGTGTACGGCCCGATCGCCGCGATGCTGGTTGAAATGTTCCCGACCCGTATCCGCTACACGTCGATGTCGCTGCCGTATCACATCGGCAATGGCTGGTTCGGCGGCTTGCTGCCGACCACGGCGTTTGCACTGGTGGCGTACAAGGGCGATATTTATTACGGCCTGTGGTACCCGATCGTCATCGCGCTGGGAACCTTCGTGATCGGCATGCTGTTCGTCAAGGAAACCAAGGACAACGATATCTACGCCACAGAGCGTTAGTCGTAAGTCGGGCATGGCTGCGGCTGTGCCTGGATTGAAAGCCGCCAGCGATTGCTGGCGGCTTTTTTTATTGGGTCGGCGGGTAGATACTGTTATTGAAGTCAAGCCTGGGGGGATCGGCATGAAGACGTCGTGATGCAAGCCCAGTCTGGATTCCCCCTTGCAGGGCGCGCACAGGCTTGTAAGCCTGTGCCGTTACGCAGGCGTGAGGCAATGCCTCACGAAACCCCTGCTACACCTTTCGCGGGAATGACGGTAGTGAGAGTGAAGGTCGTACCAATTACTACTGTCATTCCCGCGAAAGCGGGAATCCATAACCCTCTCGCACGGAGAGGTAGTCCGCCCGACGCGGGAAAAGTCGAAGCCCTTATTCCCGCAAATCGAATTGCGTCCCCCTTCCCGCTCGGACAACACAACCTGCAATCTACCTGATCACTTCCGCGCCGGCGCAACAACCTCCGCATCCAGCTTGCCAACATCAAGCGACAACGGTTTCACCGGCAACGCAAATCTCCCGCCATCCAGGCCCAGCGTCGCCGGCGTCAATGACCCGATCGCAGCAAGCAGCCGATAGCTGCCGAGGCGCGTGTCGGTCATCGCATTGAGCTTGTTCGACAACACCGCGTAATACTCCACTTCCGCATCCAGCACATTGATCGCGGTTTCCTTGCCCGTGTCACGCAGGCGCTTGCGGTTTTGCATCACATCGTAGGAAATGCCGGCTGCGCTCTCGAGCAGGTCCTCGCGCTCCTTGCCATTGATCAGCTGGTTCCATGCGATACGCACGGTTTCGTCCACCTTGTTGATGACCGCGACCTCACGGTCTAGCAGTGCCTCATGCTGTATGGTGGCCGCTTCCGCGCGATGGGTGGTTTCGAAGCCGGCGAACAGGTTCCAGTTAAAGCGCAGCAAAACCGAGGTTTCATCGCGCCGTGGCAGCGCATTCGCATTTCTGTCCATGGCACGGTTTCCCACCAGATCGACCGTCGGATACAGGCTGGAACGCTCCGAGGTAATCTGCTTTTGCGCCTTCTTCGATTGCAGGAACGCCTCCTTCAGACGCGGATTCTGGTCCCGCGCCAGCGCCAGCGCTGCCTCGAGCGACTTCGGAATGCGGGCCGTGAAAATACCCAGCTCCTGCATCGCGCCCAGCTCCGGCGGATGGCCGAAGACCTGGTGATAATTCGCCACCGCATCGCGCAAGCCCTGCTCGTAGAACACGCGCCGTTCCTTCACCAGCTGCAAGCGCGCGCGCGCCTGCATGACATCAACCGCGATGCCGCCGCCGCGGTCGACGCGCTGGTTCTCGAGCGACAGCTGGCGCTGGGTTGTCTCTTCATTGCGGCGCGCAATGGCGATCAGCGTCTGGTAGCGCGCAACCTGCACATACGCCGTGATGCCTTCGAACAGCAGATCCTGCGTGGTCGAGCGCAGGGTGTTGTCCTGTGCCGCATAATCGATTTCAGCAATATCTGCCGCTGCCGTGGTGCGGCCGCCGGCGTACAGGTTTTGTTCGACCGTAGCGGTCAACCGGCGCCGGGTGAGGTTGGTATTGGCATCCACCGTCTCGATTTTTTCGCGCCCGGCGTCGCCCGACAAGGTCAGCCGCGGATAAAAGCCGGAAGCCGCCACGTCGCGACCCTTGTCGGACGCCAGCACGGACTTGCGCACCGACTTGAGCAGCGGATGCTCGACAAGCAGGCCCTGCAGTTCATCTTCCAGCGAGCGCGCCAATACTGGCGAGCTGGCTAACATGGCAGCGATCAAAGTGGCGACTGCCGTACGCTTGAATGTCATTTTATTTCCCTGTGAAGACCGCGCTAGCAGCCACGATTGATAATGAACCTGAAAAAAATTTGTTCGCATCAGACTTCCCTGAATGCTTCATGCTTGAGCTTGAGCACCGGCTTGATCAGCATCCAGAAAATCGATTGCGAGTTCGCCTTGATATCGACTTCCCCCACCATGCCGGGGGTGATCGGAAACTGCCCTGGCGAGGCGCCAAGCCACGCGCGTTTGGTGCTGACCGTCACACGGTAAAAATGCTCTTCGTTCCTGCCGGTGCCGGTGTCGGTGTCGGCGGCGATCGCGGTCACTTTCCCTTCCAGCCCGCCGTAGCGGAAATAATCGTAGGCGGAAATCTTCACCAGCGCAGGCTGGTTGAGGGTGACGTAACCGCGGTCGGACGGATTCAGGTTGACCTCGATCACCAGCTCTTCGCCGACCGGGACGATTTCCATGATCGGCTCGCCCGGCTTGACCACATTGCCGGCCGACTGGTAACGCACATTCTTGACCACTCCGTCGATCGGCGCGCGGATCAGCGAGCGGCCTTCCTGGTCGTTGGCGCGCCCGAGCTCCTGCTGCAGGCTGGTCAGCTTGCGTTCCATTTCGCCCAGCTCGTCGGCGGCACGGCGCCGGAACCTGGCTTCCTCTTCGCGGCGGCGGCCGTCGGTTTCATTCTGGCCCGCCTGCGCTCCGGGTATCGCCTGCTGCGTCATCGCCACTTCGCCCTTCAGCCGTTCCACCGCGCTCTTGCGCTGGAAGTGTTCCAGCTGCGAAGTCAGCTTGTCCTTGACCAGGTCTTCGGACACCGCGAGTTCCTGGTTCGCCAGCCTCAGGTTGGCTTGCAGCGAAACGAGCTTGGCTTGCAGTTCGGTCACACGCTGACGCCCTTGCGCACTCTGGCCGCTGAAGGCAGCCAGCGCGCCCGCCAGCTCGTCACGGCGCGCCTTGTAAGTCGAGCGTTCAGCCTCGGCGACGGCAGGATACTGGTTGGTCAGGTCGGGGGGGAACTTGGGCGCGTTGCCTTGCGACTCCGCTTCCAGGCGCGCCTTGGCGAACTGCAGGGCGGCCATGCGCGCCGTCATTTCCGCCAGGTTGATGCCGCCGGTCGCGAGGTCGAGATCCACCAGCGGATCACCAGCCTTGACCACGGCGTTTTCGCGCACGATGACACGCTTGACGATGCCGCCCTCCAGATGCTGGATGACCTTGACCTTATTCTGCGGAATCACCTTGCCCGGGGCGGTTACCACCTGATCGACCTGGCCGACGAACGACCATGCCAGCGCGGCAATCAGCAACAGCACCAGCCGCAGGTCCCAGCGCCGCCAGACCGGCTTGCCGGCGCGCTCGAGCAGCGCGTCCAGTCTTGACTCAGGCGAGTGCGGCATTCGATTCCTTTCGCGGCGGTTGCGGCTCGCCGAATCCGAGCCCGGGCAATATCTGGCGCGCCGGGCCGGCCGCTTTGAGCCGGCCTTTTTCCAGCACCAGGATGCCGTTGCACTGGCTCAGCACTGCGATGCTGTGGGTGACGACCAGCACCGTGTGGTCCGCCGCCAGCGCGCGCAGCGTGGCGATGAAAGCCTGCTCGGCCTCGCGGTCGAGGTCAGCCGTCGGTTCGTCCAGCAGCAGGATGGGCGGATCGCGCAGCAAGACCTGGGCGATCGCGATGCGCTTGCGCTCGCCGCCGGAAAAGCGGCTGCCGCCCTCGCCCACTTCGGTCGCATATCCGTCGGGCAGGTCGATCACAAAGTCGTGGGCGCAGGCGCGCCGCGCCGCCTGGATGATGTGTTCGTCATCGATGTCCGGTTCGGCCAGCACGATGTTGTCGCGCACAGTGCCGGAAAGCAGTTGCACCTGCTGCGGCAGATAACCGATCCAGCGCGCCAGGTCCTGCTGCGAGAACTGGGCGAGGTCGCCGCCGTCGAGCAGCACACGGCCGCTGGCCGGGCGATACAGGCCGCGCAGCAATTTAAGCAGCGTGCTTTTGCCGCTGCCGTTGGCGCCGACGATGGCATGCAGGCCATGCGGCCCGAGCTGGCCGGCGATCGCCTGCAGCTGGTCATGCTCGCTGCCGGGATAGCGAAAGGTGGCGTTATCGAGCAGCAGCGTGCCTTTCGGGCGTGGCAGCGAGACGCCGGTTTCCGCGCGCTCCATCGGCAGTGCGAACAGCGCGTCAAGGCGCTTCCTGGCGGCCTGGTACTGGCCGAACTGCTTCCACTGGCCAACCAGCTGCACCAGCGGCGAAATCATGCGGCCGGCCAGGATGTTGGCGGCGATCAGCGCGCCCATCGTCATCAGGTTGGCGAGTATGGCCAGCGCGCCGAAACCGGTCGTGACCACCGTGTTAAGCGTGGTCATGCCATAAGCCAGGTCGCGGTAATGGTCCGACTCGCGGCTGCGGGCCAGCGCCTCGCTCATCCACTCGGCATAGTTCTTGTCCCAGCGTTCGTGCGCGCCCTGCTGCGCGCCGATGGTCTTCAGCATCATGCGCGCGCCCGCCAGTTCGGCAATCGCCGCATCGCGCCCGACCAGCTTCTCGCGCTCGGTCTCGGCCGCGTGGCGGGTGACGCGGCCGGAGCGCCATGCAAGAAGCATGAAAACGACAATGGTGCCGAGCGCAACCGGCAACAGCGGCCACGCTATCATCGCCAGCATCGCCAGCGCCAGCACCAGGAACGGCAAGTCGATCAGCAGCAGCGCGGTGGCGCCGGAACAGGTCGAACGCACCAGCTCGATGTCACGAAATACGGTCTGCCAGTAAGCCGGCGGGCGGCTTTCGAGGACCACTGCCGGCAGGTTCAGCAAGCGCGCAAAGGCACGCCGCGCAATGGCGGCCTCGATCTGCAGGCCGAGCCGTTGCAGCAGGTGCGCGCGGCCGCTGCGCAGCACCATGTCGAGAGCGATGGCGATCAGCATGCCGATTGTCAGCGCGACCAGCGACGAGTAGCCGGCGTGGGCGACCACCCGGTCATACACTTGCAGCGAATAGACGGCGGCGCCGAGCGCAATCAGGTTGATCACGAATGCCAGCGTGAGCGCCTGCCGGTAGGCGGGCCGCAGGGGCAGCAGCAATTCATGCAGCCAGTCGCGCCCCGCGCCGGGTTCCTCCATGATGGCAGCGCTGCCGGCTTGCGTGCGCGGGCTGGGGGCGCTGATGAAGCCCCACAACCAGCGCAGCAGTGCACGCGGCCGGCCCGCTTTGGGCGAGGGCTTGTCTTGGTCGATACCCGACCCGGTTTGCGGCTCGCCCATCAGCCGATGTGCCTGGTGATGGCGTCATCGATGACGGCATAGATATTGTCGGTGCCGTGCTGGTATACCGAGAACGTTCCCGTCGAACCCGACACCGATACGCCAGTCGCCACCGCGGTGCTGTTCCAGCCCGTGTTGAGCGTGACGTCATCGTTGCCGCCCTCGCTATCGATGACAAGCACATGTCCCTTCTGGTAATTGACATCGTTGACCGCGGTGTTCAGATCGCCGGTCATGTTCAACACGTCAAAGGCATTGAGCGTCAGCACCTGGTCGCCGGCGCCCAGCTTCAGGACCTCGATGCCTTCGACCCGCGTATTGGCCAGCGCGGTGAAGTCGATGGTCATGCCTGCCGTCAGCTCCACGGTATCGATGCCGGTGCCGCCATCGAGCTTGAAGAAGTTGGCGTCGGCCACTTTCATCAGGTCGTTGCCGGCGCCGCCAATCAGCACATCGCGGCCGCCGTCACCGGTAAGGATGTCGTGGCCGGCATTGCCGATCAGGGTGTCGGCCAGGGCGATGCCGCGGGTGGCGTTCAGGATGCCGCCGTTGATGATGCTGTTGCCCGGCGTGGCGTCGTTGATATCGGTAATATGCTGCACGCCGATGTTACTGCCCGACGTGAAGTTTTCATTACCGTACAGGATGGTGGTGGTAGTGGCGTTGCTGTTGGAGTAGGACAGATCGTCCAGTCCATCGCCATCGACGTCACCCAATTGCTGCCAGACGAATCCAGAGTTGGCCGCGCCGCCGAATATCTGGATACCAAAATCCTGCACCTGCAGCAGGCTGATGTCTCTCCAGCCCGTGCTGCGGCCGAAGATGAGGTAAGCCGAACCGGCGGCGCCGGTGCCGTTGGCGGACTCGTCATCGCCATAGGCTGCGATCAGGAAATCGTTGTAGCCGTCGCCGTTGACGTCGCCGGCATTGGTTGCGTCATACCCCGCGTAGTCGAAATCGACCGCGCCGGTCACGCGGAAACCCCGGCCCGCCGCAGCCAGGCCGGCCAGGCTGACGTTGCTGCCCCAGCCGGTGGCGGAACCAAACAGCACGTAGGCGCCACCGTTGTCCTTGGCGTTGTAATCATTGGCTGACTGCGCGGCGAACAGGATGTCGTCGTAGCCGTCGCCGTTGATGTCGCCCAGGCCGCGAGTGTAAGTGGGATTGATCCCCTGGCCAGCTTCGATGGCGATAAAAGTCGAAGCGGTCGTGGTGCCGGTGGCGGCGGTCGTGGCGTTCAGGGTGGTGGTCGCGTTCCAGTTATTGCCCGCTTTTCCGAATATGAGATGGGCGCCATTGCCGTCCCAGTTCAACAGGAAGTCGGCATAACCATCGCCGTTCACGTCGCCAGCGGCAACAATGCCGTTGTTGTTCTGGTTGCCACTGATGGTGACCAGCTTTTGCGTCCACGTCACTGTACTGCTGAGGACATCCAGGCCGGTCCAGCCGCTGGCCGAACCGAGGATCAGCCTGGAACTGCTGGTGCCCGTGACAAAATCGTCAAAACCATCACCATTGACGTCGCCCAGGCTGACCGGTTGCCAGTTGCTGCCGTACTGCGCGCCGGCTGCGCCGATGAAGCTGCCGTCGGCGGCGGTGGCCGTGGTGCTGTAGGTGTAGACCGTGTTGGCGACATTGTTCGCCGGGCCGCGATCCGGCAAATCGGTAATTGCCTCGATCGCCGTGTCGTAGGTGGTCGGTAGCGCGGTGCTGCTGTTGTAGTCATTGGCCAGCGTGGTCGTGCTAATCGCGCCGCCGGTCTTGTTGACCAGCGCCTCGTTATTACCAAGGAAGAAATACTGACGTCCTTCATTTGACACCGCCCAGCTGTCGTTATTCCAGTCGGGACTCTGACTACCGATGCCAGGAACAGTCTGGTAGCGGTCTGTGGCATGCGCGAGATCGGTGCCGGTCGGATCGCCGGCCGATTTCTCGCCGCCTTCGTTGAAGGTGAAGGTCTTGCTCGACTGGCTGGCGCCAATCACCATGTCGCTTACACCATCGCCGTTGATGTCGCCCAGTCCGTTCATGTAAACGCCAAGGTTTTCATTGGCGCTGGCCGAACCCGTCAGTTTGATCGCATTGCCACCGACAGGCGCAGCCAGATTGACTGTGCCCAGGCCACCGGCTTTTCCGTAAACGATATATGCCTCACCCGACGTTACCGTGTCGGATCGCGCATTCAACTGCGGATACCAGCCCCAGACACCTACACCGTTTACGTTTTCTCCCTGGAGGTGTTCCCTTCGTTCGTACCAGCGCAAGGCCGTCGACGTCACCACGTCCTGGCGCACCGCAAAGTCGTTGAAGCCGTCGTTGTTGATGTCGCCGATATTGATCAGGAAGTTGCCCTGGGCAGAATCCAGGCCCATGCCGCTGGTGACCGTACTGGTACGGAAACCGGACGGCATCGCAAACAGATCCATGGTTGCGCCGTTGTAGGGAATGGTCCATCCCTGCACCGTGCGCGTCACATCGCTGTCGATGCGAATGTACAAGCCTTCCAGCGCATAGGTGGTGTGGGTCGCATCGGTGCCGACGACAGCCCACGGGCCTTCCAGCGTCACCGCATCGCCGGCATCGCCATTGATGGTGAGCTTTACATTGTTGCCATAAGCCTGGGACAACTGCCGTTCCAGCAGGTAGGACACTTCGCTGTAATTGATGACCAGGCTGTTGTTGCCGTCGCCGGTGAGGTCGATCGTTTCGAAGCTGCGCACGCTGGCGCCGGCATAACCGGTCATGTCCAGATTGATGCCGTGACCGACGAACTTCAGCGTATCGGTCCCGGTGCCGCCATCGACCAGCACGAAGTTGAGGTCCGAGATGCCGATCGTGTCGTTGTCCGCGCCGCCGCGCAGGATGTCCGCTCCGCCAAGGCCGTAAATGATGTCGTTGCCCTGCTGGCCGGCGATGCGGTTGGCGTTGAAATCGCCAAGGATGGTATCGGCCCCGGCAGTGCCGACGTTCATCAGCGAATCGGTGAAGTCGCCTCCGTTCAATACAAAACCTTCGCCCGATGCGTAACCGTCGCGGTGATTGACCGGCATGCCGAAGACGATGTCGATGGTGCCGTCGTTGTTGAAGTCGCCGGTGGCTGCCGAGAAGCCGAACTGCTCCTGCGGCAGGCCGCCGGTGATTTCCAGGCCGCCGGTGCCCAGCTGCGTGATGTTGACCGAGGTCGTCCAGTTGGAACGGGCCTGGCCATACACGACAAACGCGGCGCCGGCATCGATGTCGCCGTCGTTGCTGGCGAGGCGGTCCACGGGCGATCCGTCGTTATCCGGATACCAGCCGCCGGAGGTCAGCAGCAGGTCATTGAAGCCGTCCTTGTTCAAATCGCCGAATTCGACCACGCGCGTCAGCCAGTTGCCGGCGGTGCCGTAGATTTCGACTACCCGCCCGGCATCCTTCAACTGCTGGATGTTTTGTATCGGCGCCCATTGGCCCGCTTGTCCGAACACCAGATAGTACTTGCCGTAAGCGTAGCCGCCGGGGATCGTGGCGTCATTGACCTGCTGATAGGAGCCGACGACAAAATCGTTGATGCCATCGCCATCGACGTCGCCGACACCTTCGATCTGCTGGCCGGCCCACTGTCCGAGGAAGTCGGAGTTGAGCTGTCCCGGATCGATCTGCACCGCCGCCTCGCTGCTGAAGCTGAGAGTCGTCGTATTGCTGACGCCGGCGTAATAGGTGGTGCTCGCCGCATTGAGCGATTTGATCGCCTGGCTGTCGACCGTCAGGTAGTAGCCGCTGGCCAGCGCCAGGTTCTGGGCCGGATTGATGACCACGTTGTAACCAGTGAAGCTCAGATTGCCGCCCTTGCTGCCGTTGCTGCCATCGCTGTCAGCGACGTCGAAGCTTTCAATCAGCGTGCCCGAGCTGTTCCACAGCTTGACGAATTGCGAACCGAGGCTGGCCGTACCGGCAGTCACCGACTCATTGAACGAGATCACCAGGTTGTCGCCCACCGCAACCTTCAGCGAATGGTCGACCGCGTTGCCGCCAGCTACAGCGAGCAGGCCGGTGGTCGTGGTGAAGTTGTAACCGCCCACGGCAGTGTAGCCGGTCGCCGCGTTGCCGCTCGGGTCGGTCAGCGCGCCGGCACTGACGTACAGATCATAGCCGGTGTTGTAGGCCAGGTTGGCGCCGGGATTGAGCGTGACGGTCCTGTTGTTGATGGTCAGCACGCCGCCGTGATTGCCGGCCAGGGTGTAGACACCGTTGCTTGCGACCAGTGCGGATGACCAGGCAAAGGTTTCCACGGCGGTGCCGTTGTAGCTGCTGCTGAGGCGCAGCTGAATCGACCCGCTGGCGCCAGGCAGCAGCGTCTCGTCGGCCTGGAACACGATATTATTTTCAACTGACACGCCGCCCTGACCGTCCGATGGGCTGTGCAGGCGCCAGCCGTTGGTCAGTACCGGACCGGTGGTATCGGCGCTGGTGGTGTAGCTGAAGTTCTGCGCGATGCCGCCGTTGAGCCTGTTGCCCGCCACGTCCTGAAAGCCCGACAGGGTCACTGTGGTCAGCGTGTTGCCGCTCAAGGTGGCGCCGAAGTTGAGACCATAGGAATTGCTGTCCTGAACCACCGTGCCGCTGTGGAACTGAACGCTGCCGCCCCTGGAGCCGAGACCGGTTTGCAGATCGAAGACCTCGACCACACTGCCGTTCTGGCTGACGGTGACGGTGCCGTACGGCTTCATGTTTTCATTGAAGCTGAAGTCCAGGCGGTAAATCGGGTTGCCGGCCGTGTTGGTGGGCACCGGGGCGATGCCGGTGCTGCCGCCGCTGGTAGAAATGTTGACCCCAGCGGTACCCTCCGGGACGCTATGGTACAGCGTGACGTTGGCTCCCAGCGTAGGCGCCGTCACATCATTCAGCGCGGCGCTGGTGGTGCTGAAATTCCAGGTGGTGCTGTCGGCGATGCCAGCGAAGTAGTTACCCGCCAGATCGCGGATCGCCGTGGCATCGATGGTGAAGTAATAACCGGTGTTCGGCGCCAGCGGATTGAAGGTATTCAGTTGCAGCAGATCGTTGGCAACGTGCCAGCCCCTCAGACCCATCTTGCCGCCCAGACTGCCGAGTCCGGTGGTAACGTCAAATTTTTCAACCAGCACGCCTGTGGCCTGATTGTACAAGCTGATATAACCGGTTCCGAACGTTACGCTTTCACTGAAGGCTTGCTGGAACTCCGTGGGATAGGCCAGCGGATATCCGGTCTGTCCATCGACGGGCGTGCCATTGCCACCGCGCAGTGTCGGTCCGGTATTATCCCGTTGCACCACGACGCTATTGCCCCAGCCTTCGGCCTTGCCGAAGACGATGTAGCCGCTGCCGCTGCGCTCCTGTTGTCCGTTTGTGCCAGCATTGTTGAGGCCCGGACCACCCATCGCAAAATCCGCAAAACCGTCGGCATTGATGTCGCCGAGAGCGGTGATGTCGGTGCCGAGTTTTATATAGTTGCTGCTGTCCGAGGACAGCACGACGCCTCTGGTGGTCGACATGCTGCTGGTAGTGATGTTGCCGCTATAGGCGCCGCCAAACATCAGGTACGACTTGCCGGAGTCGCCCTGGTTGTTGATATCACTGCTCCACATGTTGTTGATGACGTAATCGTCATAACCATCGCCGTTGACGTCACCGACACCGGCAAGCCCGCCGAGCACACCGCCACTCCAGTTGAAACTGGTCGTCACGGTGAAGCCGTTGCTGCTGCCGCTGGCGAATGTGGCCGAACTCGTCAGATCGATATCGCTCCATTCGGTGCGGCCATAGACCACGCGGAAGGTATTGTATTCGTTGGTTGAGGACACCATGTCGGCGATGCCATCGCCGTTGACGTCGCCGATCGGCGTCAGGCCGTAATTCAGCGATTGCCATTCGGGATAGTGGGCAAAGGTATGACCGCCAAGTCCATTGCCCACCGCATTGATCATGAAACCCCGGCTACCGAGATTGTTGAGGTCGATCTGGCCTTGCATCGATTCGGTGCCGAACACCACATAGGCCGATCCCGCCTGGTTGACGATGATGTCGGTGATGCCGTCCTTGTTGACGTCGCCGGCATCGGCCACTTTCCAGCCGGCGTACTTGTCGATGCCGGCGCTTACCAGGTAGGCGCCATCGTCATAAGCGACTGAAAATGCCGTCATCTGCTGGGTCGGATCGACCTTGGCGACCGCCAGGCCCGGGGTGTAATAGAGCTGGGCGCCGTTGCTGGCGGTGAGTGCCTTGTAGGTGACGCCGTTATAGAGCACATCGGCCGCAGTTTCGATCGGACTCCATTGGCCATACAGGTCGATGCTGTCGTTGGCGATATTGCCCTTGACGACCAGGATACGATCCGAGTCTGTCATCTGCAGCAGTTTTTCCGGCGTCAGGATCAGCTTGTTGGCGCCGGTCGAGCCGCTGGCCAGATCGATTTCCTCGATGTTGGTCAGCGAGGTGGGCGACAGCAGCGCGGTATTGATATCGCCGGTGAACTGGAAATAGACCTTGTCGTAGCCACGCCCGCCATCGACGCCGGTGAAACTCATGTTGTTGATGCGGATCAGGTCATCGCCGTCGCCGGTGATCACGCCGCCGTTGGTGGCGACCGTCCGGTCATCGGCGCCGGAGGTGCCGATCACGACCTTGCCGCCCAGTTCGTTGGTAATGTCGAGGGTTACCTCGGACACCACGTGGACATACGCATCGCCCTTGTTCATCACGGTGTAGAGCTTGCCGTCGGAGTCCGATTCCACATTGCTGTAGACCCAGGCGCCGTACAGCTTGAGCACATCGCCAAGGTCGCCCATCACAGTAATGTGGTCGGTGTCGGACAGGGTCTGCACCGAGCCCGAATCGAGCTTGACGGTCTGGTTGCCGTTGCCACGCATTTCGATGACTTCAAAACCGGACACGATGCTGCCCGCTACCAGCGTCAGGTCGATGTCGCCGGCGACACTGTTGGTGCCGGCCACAGTGGCATTGATGCCGCCGTCGCTGTCGACCGCGCTGATGACCAGCGTATCGGTGCCGGTGCCGCCGAACACCCGCAGGTCGGCCGCATCGTAGCTGACGCGGTCATCGCCAATGCCGGTATAGATGATGTCGGCGCCGAGGCCGCCATCGACGGTGTCGTTACCGGCATCGGTCTTGATCGCATCCTGGCCGCTGGTGCCGGTGATGGTGTCGGCGCCGCTGGTGCCGCGCGTCAACGCGGTTTGCGTGACACCCCCGGTCAGGTTCAGGGTCGAGCTCAGCACGCCGTCGACGAACACGATGTCGCTGGCATTGCCGCTGACGGTCAGCGTGCTGCCGGCCAGACCGGAAAGGCTGGCCTCGTCCAGGATCAGGACGTTGGCGCCGCTGGTGTTGAGGTCGATGACTTCGAAGCTGCTCAGCGCCGGGCGCAGCGCACCCGTCGCCGGACGTCCTGCTTCCTGCAGGTCGATGATCTCGCCGCTGGTGTTCAGTTGCAGGGTGTCGTTGCCGAGGCCGCCGCCGAGTGTGGTGTCGAGCGCATCGTAGACGATGGTGTCGTCGTCGGCGCCGCCATCCAGAAGGTCGCTCCCGGTGCCGCCGTCGATGCTGTCATTGCCGGCCATGCCCTGGATATCGTCGCTGCCGGTGCCGCCGACCAGCGTGTCGTTCCCGCCGGCGCCGACGATCTGGTCGCCCTTGACCATCTTCAGGCCGCCAAGCACGGTCACCAGGGAGCCGTCGGTCGCATAGCCGATGAACTTGTTGTACGTGATGCCAGCCACCAGTTCGGAGCCGCGCGCTTCCCAGCCCGAGCCCGACAGGCGCACCGAGTCGCCGACGTTGCCGGTGACGATCAGGGTGTCGGTATCGGTGGACAGCGCCTGCACATCGTCGGCACTGGTCACGAGGGTATTGTCGCCGCTGCCGGTGAGGTCGATTTTCTCGATGCCGGTGATGATGCTGTTGGCAATCGCGGTGAGGTCGATGGTGACACCGGCGCCGCTGATCTGCAGAGTATCGGTGCCGGCGCCGCCGCTGATGAGACTATCGGCCGCGTCGTGGACCAGCACGTCATCGCCGCTGCCGGCGAGGAGAATGTCGCTGCCGCTGCCGCCGTCCAGGCTATCGTTGCCGGCCAGCGCATCGAGCGTCTGGTTGCCTGCGCCAGCGATCATGATGTTGCCCTGGCTGGTGCCCGAGTAAGTGACCGTAACGACAATCGCCTGCGCGATATTGAGCGTCGCTCCATCCAGGGTGTAGGCGGTGAATCCGCTGGTGGTCGCGCCGGTGACCCAGTTGCCGGAAAGCGCCACGCTGTCGCTGGCGTCGCCGTTGACACGCACGGTGGCGGCGGTGTTGAGCGCGACGATATCGGCCGCCGTTGCGCTCAGCGTAACGCTGCCGCTGCCGGCCACCAGGTTGATGATTTCGATATTGGTAATCTTGTTGCCCGCCACGCCGGCCAGATTCAGGCTGGCCGACAGTTGCAGCGTGTCGGTGTCGTCGCCGCCATCAACGATCAGGTCGCTGGCGTCATAGATCAGCACGTCATTGCCGGCGCCGCCGCGCAATACGTCCGCGCCGAGTGCGCCATTGAGCGTGTCGTCGCCGCCGAGGCCGCGAATGACGTCGGCGCCCGAGGTTGCGCCGGGAATCGGATTGGCGCTGCTGAGGTCGCCATTCGGATCATCGACCACCGCGCCCACGGCAATCGCCGTGGCAACACGCAGCGTGGCGCCATCCTTGGTGTAAATGTTGTAGCCCCCCACCGGAGTGCCGGTAGTGGTCCAGCTGCCGACGATATAGACGGTGTCGCCGGTATTGCCATTGATGTCGAGGCTGTCGGTGCTGTCGGACAGGGCCTTCAGCGCGGTCGAATCGATGACCACGCTGTTATTGCCGGCACCAGTGATGTCGATGATCTCGAAACCGGTCAGCGTCGGCCGCAGGCCATCCGCCGCCGGACGCGCCAGGTCGCCGAAATCGAGCACGACGCCGCTGGCTGTCGCGGCAAATTTCAGCGTGTCGGTATCGGCGCCGCCGTCCTGGTAGATGTCGTTGCTGTCGTAAATGATGGTGTCGTTGCCGATGCCGCCGTAGACGCTGTCGGCGCCCGCAGCGCCGTCCAGCGAGTCGTTGCCGGCGCCGCCGTCAACGCTGTCGGCGCCGGCGCCGCCGCTCAGGGTGTCACTGGTCGCGGCGCCCTGATAGACGATGTCGAGCGTCAGCGCGGGATCGACCAGCACCGTCGCCGTGGTAGTGGCGTCGATCACCAGCGTCAGCTTCACATAGGACTGGTTGGCTGCGCCGTTGTAGCTGACCGGCTGGGTGCCGGCATTGACCCAGTTGCCTGCGAGCGTGAGCTTGTCGCCCGCATCGCCGTGGATCTTGAGCGTATCGGTGGAGTCGGAAAAGGCAACCACGTCGGCGGCGTTGAGCCGGATGTCCTGCACGCCATTGCCGGTCAGGTCAATTTCCTCGATGCCGATGTAGCGGCTGTCATCGATCGCCGTGAAGTCGAAGACCGTGGTGTCGGCAATCGCCAGCGTGTCGACGCCGATGCCGGCGTCGACCAGCACATCATTGGCATCGAACAGGATCCAGTCGTTGCCGCCGCCGGTGGCGATGCTGTCGCTGCCGCTGCCGCCGGTGATGCGGTTGGCGGCGTCGTTGCCGGTGATGACATCGTTGCCGGCGCCGCCGATGACGTTCTCGAAGTTCAACAGGGTATCGGTGCCGATGCCGGTCCCGGTGCCGCTGCCGGTGCTCAGGTTGATGGTGACCGCCGCGCTCTCGGCGCTGTAGTCGATGGTGTCGACGCCGCTGCTGCCGTCCAGGGTGTCGTTGCCGGCGCCGCCGATCACCGTATCGTCGCCGGTACCGGCATTGATGGAATCTTCGCCTTCGCCCTCATTGATCAGATCGTTGCCGCCACCGGCGTCGACCGTGTCGTTGCCGCTGCCGGCCAGGATGCTGTCGTTGCCCTCGCCGCCCGTGACCGAGTCGCTGCCGCTGCCGGCACTGATGGTGTCGTTGCCCGCGCCGCCGCTGACCGTGTCGTCGCCATCGGCGGCGCTGATGCTGTCGTTGCCGTCGCCGCCATCGATGCTGTCGTTGCCGCTGGCGGCCGAATCAATCGCATCACCGCCGTAGATGGTGTCATTGCCGGTGCCGCCCAGCAGCGTATCGTTGCCGGCATCGCCGGTCATCAGGTCGTCGCCGCTGCCGGCATTGCCATAGTCGTCGCCGCCGCCCGCATAAAGGGTGTCGTTGCCGCCATTGCCTTCATACACGTCGCCGCCGCTGCTGGCAGTCGTCAGTTCACCCAGCTCGCCCGAGCTGAACAGGTAACCGACCGATACGCCTTCCTTGATCTTGACTGTCGCCCCGTTGTAGGTATAGACGTTGTAATTCGCGCCGTCGATCACTTCGACAGGGATGGAGGTGGTGGGCCAGTTGGCGCCGACCAGGCGCACGCTGTCTTCACTGCCGCCCCTGATGATCAGGGTGCCGGTAGCGCCGCCGCCGGTGAGCGCCTTGATGTCGGTGTCGGAGATCTTCACGAACTGCGTGCCGGCGACGGTGACGTCGAGGATTTCGAAGTTGGTGAAAACTTCATCGCGCACCAGCGTCAGGTCGAGCGTGGTCAGGCCGGCACGCACCAGGAGTACGTCGCCGGTGCCCGCGCCGCCGTCGACAAAGGCATCGTTTTCGTCGTACAGGATGGTGTCGTTGCCGTCGCCGCCATTGATCGAGTCGCCGCCGTCGGCGCCGTCGATGACGTTGTCGCCAGCGCTGCCGGTCAGGGTATCCGAGCCGCCCGAACCGACGATGTTTTCGATATTGAGCAGAATGTCGGTGCCACTGTTGGTCCCGACCGCGCTGCCGGCGGCCAGGTTCACGGTGATCGGTCCGTTGACGTCGTCGAACACTACGGTGTCGATGCCGATGCCGCCGTCGATGCTGTCGTTGCCCTGCCCACCGCGCAGACTGTCATTGCCGTCGCCGCCGAGGATCGTGTCATTGCCGGCATTGCCCCAGATCTGGTTGGCGCTGGCGTCGCCGGTCAGCGTGTCCGCGCCGCTGCCGCCGGCGATGTTCTCGATATTGCTCAGGCTATCGACGCCGATCGTGGTGCCGGTTGCGCTGACGGTCCCAAGATTGACGATAACGGCCGTGGCCTGGTCCGAATAATCGGCGGTATCGCCGCCGCTGAGATTGCTGCCGCCGTCGAGACTGTCATCGCCTGCGCCGCCACGCAGGCTGTCGTCGCCGACACCGCCTTGCAGGGTGTCATTGCCGGCGCCGCCGGACAACAGGTCATTGCCGGCATTGCCGACCAGCAGGTTGACTTCCGCGCCGCCCACCAGGGTATCGTTGCCGCTGCCGCCGAGCACATATTCAAAACCGGACAGGCTATCGGTCCCGCCTTGGCCGTCGCTGGCCGTATTGGCGGCCACCAGGCCTACCGCCGCAGCACTCATGTTGACCGTCACTGCCGCGCTGATGGCGGAGTAATCGAGGGTGTCGATGCCGAGGCCGCCGATCAGTGTGTCGTTGCCCGCCGCGCCGGCGATGGTGTCATTGCCGGCGCCGCCGTCGAGGCGGTTCGCATTGGCGTCGCCGGTCAGGATGTCGTTGCCACTGCCGCCGGTGACGTTCTCGACGCCGGTGAAGGTATCGCTGCCGCCGTTGCCGTCGGTGCCAGTCCCGGCGCCGAGGTTGACGCTGATGCCGCTGCTTTCGCCGCTGAAATCGGCCGTGTCGATGCCGACGCCGCCGATGTAGCTGTCATTGCCTGTGCCGCCGATCAGGGTGTCGTTGCCGAAGCCGCCGTCGAGCGTGTCGTTGCCGCCGCCGCCAAGCAGGGTGTCGTTGCCGGCGCCGCCGGCAAGGGTGTCGTTGCCGAGGCCGCCATCGAGCAGGTTGAAGTCGTCGCTGCCGGTGATGTTGTCGTTGCCGGCGCCGCCGGTGATGTTTTCGATGCCGCTGATCTGATCGGTGCCGATGATGGCGCCGGACGCGCTGCCCACGGTGGTGGCCAGCGTGACGGTGACACCGCCGGTTTCGGCGCTGTAATCGATGGTGTCGGTGCCGTTGCCGCCGCTGATGCTGTCGTTGCCGGCATCGCCGATGAAGGTGTCGTTGCCGTCCAGGCCGACCAGGGTGTCGTTGCCGATGCCGCCGGTCAGCGTGTCGGCGCCGTTGCCGCCGGTGATGACGTTGTCGAGGTCATTGCCGGTGCCGGTGAAGGCGCCGGCGCCGGGCGCGATATAGGTGACGTCGGAATAGGTCAGGTTTTCAATGTTGGGCAGCCCGGCCAGCGAGTAGCTGGTCAGCACGGTCCGGATTTCGTCGGTGCCTTCGCTGGCTTCTTCATTGACCACATCGCCGGCCACATCGACCGTATAGACGTCGTTGCCGGTGCCGCCGGTCATGGTGTCGATGCCGCCGCCGCCATTGAGTGTGTCGTTGCCGGCGCCGCCGGCCAGGGTATCCGCGGTGCTGTCGCCAACAAGGTTGTCGTCACTAGAGGAGCCGCCGAGATTGGCCACCAGATCGACGCCGGTGGACAGGTTCAGGGTCAGCGTTTCGGCGTTATGCACGCGGGTGAAGCTGGTGTAACCGCCGGCGGTGCTGCCGCGCACCCACTGATCGGAGACGACAATGCGGTCGCCGCTGTCGCCGTTGATCGTGAGTGTGGTGGTGCCGCTGGCCAGCAGCGCACGCACATCGGCCGCCGACAGTTCGATCTGGGTCGCGGTGCCGCCATTGACGGCGCGCATGTCGAGCACTTCGATATTGCTCAGGGTGACGTTATCGGTCGCCAAGTTGGCATTGGCCAGGAAACGCAGCGTATCCGTGCCCGCGCCGCCATCGATGAGGCTGTCGTTTGCATCGTAGACCAGCGTATCGTTGCCGTCGCCGCCGGACAGAGTGTCGATGCCCGCGCCGCCGTCGAGCGTGTCGTTGCCGGTGCCGCCGGTGATCGTGTTGGCCAGCGCATTGCCGGTGCCGGTGGCGTTGGTGCTGCCGGTGAAGACCAGGTTCTCGACGTTGGCGGCCAGGGTATGACTGGCCAGGCTGGTGCGTACGGTTTCCGTGCCTTCATTGGCCGCTTCGGTCACGACATCGCCGGCATTGTCAACGATGTAGACGTCATCGCCCGCACCGCCGGTCAAGGTGTCGGCGCCTGCGCCGCCATCGAGCCGGTTCGCTATGGCGTCGCCGGTCAGGGTGTCGCCGGCGCTGCCGCCGGTGACATTCTCGACACCGGTGAAGGTATCGCTGCCGCCGCTGCCGTCGGTGCCAATCCCGGTGCCGAGGTTGATGCTGATGCTGCTGGTTTCGCCGCTGAAATCGGCCGTGTCGGTGCCAAGGCCGCCGATGTAACTGTCATTGCCCGCGCCACCGATCAGGGTGTCGTCGCCGGCGCCGCCATCGAGTGTGTCGTTGCCGAGGCCACCGGCGAGCAGGTTGAGGTCGTCGCTGCCGGTGATGTTGTCGTTGCCGGCGCCGCCGGTGATGTTTTCGATGCCGCTAATCTGATCGGTGCCGATGATGGCGCCGGAAGCGCTGCCCCCTGTGGTGGCCAGCGTGACGGTGACACCGCCCGTTTCGGCGCTGTAATCGATGGTGTCGGTGCCATTGCCGCCGCTGATGCTATCGTTGCCGGCATCGCCGATGAAGGTGTCGTTGCCGTCCAAGCCGACCAGGGTGTCGTTGCCGAGGCCGCCAGTCAGCGTGTCGGCGCCGTTGCCGCCGGTGATGACGTTGTCGAGGGCATTGCCGGTGCCGGTGAAGGCGCCGGCGCCGGGTGCGATATAGGTGACGTCGGTATAGGTGAGGTTTTCAATGTTGGGCAGCCCGGCCAGCGAGTAGCTGGTCAGCACGGTCCGGATTTCGTCGGTGCCTTCGCTGGCTTCTTCATTGACCACATCGCCGGCCACATCGACCGTATAGACGTCGTTGCCGGTGCCGCCGGTCATGGTGTCGATGCCGCCGCCGCCATTGAGTGTGTCGTTGCCGGCGCCGCCGGCCAGGGTATCCGCGGTGCTGTCGCCAACAAGGTTGTCGTCACTAGAGGAGCCGCCGAGATTGGCCACCAGATCGACGCCGGTGGACAGGTTCAGGGTCAGCGTTTCGGCGTTATGCACGCGGGTGAAGCTGGTGTAACCGCCGGCGGTGCTGCCGCGCACCCACTGATCGGAGACGACAATGCGGTCGCCGCTGTCGCCGTTGATCGTGAGTGTGGTGGTGCCGCTGGCCAGCAGCGCACGCACATCGGCCGCCGACAGTTCGATCTGGGTCGCGGTGCCGCCATTGACGGCGCGCATGTCGAGCACTTCGATATTGCTCAGGGTGACGTTATCGGTCGCCAAGTTGGCATTGGCCAGGAAACGCAGCGTATCCGTGCCCGCGCCGCCATCGATGAGGCTGTCGTTTGCATCGTAGACCAGCGTATCGTTGCCGTCGCCGCCGGACAGAGTGTCGATGCCCGCGCCGCCGTCGAGCGTGTCGTTGCCGGTGCCGCCGGTGATCGTGTTGGCCAGCGCATTGCCGGTGCCGGTGGCGTTGGTGCTGCCGGTGAAGACCAGGTTCTCGACGTTGGCGGCCAGGGTATGACTGGCCAGGCTGGTGCGTACGGTATCCGTGCCTTCATTGGCCGCTTCCGTCACGACATCGCCGGCATTGTCGACGATGTAGACGTCATCGCCCGCACCGCCGATCAAGGTGTCGGCGCCTGCGCCGCCATCGAGCGTGTCGTTGCCGACATTGCCGGTGATCGTATTGGCCAGCCCATTGCCGGTGCCAGCGGCGTTGCCGGTGCCGGTAAAGACAAGGTTCTCGACGTTGGCGGTCAGCGTATATGCGGTCAAGGTGGTGCGCACTTCGTCGGTGCCGGCGTTCAGTGCTTCGGTAACGATATCGCCGGCATTGTCGACGACGTAGACGTCATTGCCCGCGCCGCCGATCAGGGTGTCGGCACCGATGCCGCCATCAAGCGTGTCGTTGCCGACATTGCCGGTGATGGTATTGGCCAGCTCATTGCCGGTGCCGGCGGCATTGCCGGTGCCAGTGAAGACCAGATTCTCGACATTGGCGGTCAGCGTATATGCGGTCAGCGTGGTGCGTACCTCGTCGATGCCCTCACCGGCCGATTCGACCACGACATTTCGGGGATCGGTAATGATATAGGTGTCGCCGCCTGCGCCGCCGCTCAAGGTGTCGGCGTCGGGACCACCGGTCAAGGTATCGCCGCCGCTGCCGCCAGCGTATACATCGGTGGTACCGGTGATGGTCACGGTGATGACCTTCAGCACGCCATCGGTGGTCGCTACGGTGATGCTGTCGGTGTAGGCAACACCGTCCGAAAATTCGTTGTGCGCGTTGTTGGCGGCATAAGTCCAGACGCCGGCCGAGTCGATGCTGAACTTGCCATAGCCGTTGCTGCCGGCCGCCAGGGTTTGCGCGACGAAGGTCTGCGTGCCGTCGACGTCGGACACCGTCAGGGTGCCGCCGGCGGTGAGCGCGGCATCGGTCTCGGTGAGACTGGCGCTGCTGACGCCGCCGATGACGGCAAGATCGTTGACGCCGGTGACGGTGATGGTCAGCGTGCTGGTGCCGGTCGCGCCCTTGTCATCGGTGACGGTGTAATTGGCGACGACGCTGGTCGTTGCACCCAGCGCCAGGGATTGATAAGCCGCATTGGCGGGATCGAAGCTGTAGCTGCCATTGGTGGCGAGCGTCAGGCCGGCGACCGGCGCGTCGAGCGTATAGGTTGCGGTCCTGCCCGTCACATCGAGGTCCGTCGACGTCAGCGTGCCGGTAACGAGGCTGCCGTCTTCGGTGGCGCTGGTGGTCGCCGCCATGGCGACCGGGGTATCGTTGCTGCCGGTGACGGTGACGCTCAGCGTGTTGCTGCTGACGGCGCCGTTATTGTCACGGTTGGTATAGGTGACGCTGGTGACCTGCGATTCGCCCGCGGCCAGGTAATCAAACGCGCTGCCGGGATTGAAGGTATACGCGCCGTCGGCGGCAATCGTGAAGCTGCCGCCGGTAGTGCCGGCAACAGCGATTGCCACATTGCCGGCCAGGCCATTGACCGCGCTGACTGTGTGCGTGGCATCGGCGTCCACATCGGTATCGTTGTCGAGCAGGCCGCTGCCGGCGGCGACGGTCAGGGTAGCGTTCTCCGCTGTGCTGCCGGTATCGGCGGTAGCCACGGGCAGGTCGTTGGTGCCGTTGATGCTGATCGTGATGGTCTGGTTGACCCAGGCGCCGAAGTCATCGGTGGCACGGGCAGTGTAAGTTTGCGTGACAAGCTGCCCTTCCTTGAGCGCCTGCGTTGCGGCCAGGGTGTTGTCCAGCGTATAGATCCAGACGCCGGTACTGGCATCCAGTGCCAGGCTGCCATAGGTGGTGCTCGGCGTGCCCTGGATGCTCCACGTTCTGGTAGCGTCGGCATCCACATCGCTGACGCTCAGCGTGCCCGTGGCGCTGGCGGTGCCGGCCACGACCGTACCATCGTCCAGATGACCGGATTCAGTGACGCTGCCGGCCAGCGCGCCAGCGGCGTTGGTCACCACCGGCACATCGTTGGTGCCGTTGATCGTGACCGTGACGGTCTGCTCTACCCAGGCGCCCAGATTGTCGGTCACGCGAGCCGTATAAGCCTGGGTGACAGACTGCCCTTCCTTGAGGGCCTGGGTTGCTGCAAGTGTGTTATCCAGCGTGTAAGTCCAGACGCCGGTGCTGGCATTCAGGGCGAAGCTGCCGTAAGTGGTGGCTGGCGTGCCTTCAATGCTCCAGACCCCGGTCGCGTCGGCGTCGGCATCGAAAGCGCTCAAGGTACCCGTGGCACTGGCGGTGCCGGCGGCGACGGTGCCGTCATCGAGGTGGCCCGCTTCGGTGATGCTGCCGGCGCGGGCGCCAGCGCCATTGCTCACCGACAGCACATCATTGCTGCCGTTGATCGTAATCGTGACAGTCTGATCGACCCAGGCACCGAAGTCGTCGGTCATGCGGGCGGTGTAGGTTTGGGTGACGCTCTCCCCTTCCTTGAGCGCCTGCGTCGCGGCCAGGGTGTTGTCCAGCGTATAGGTCCAGACGCCGGTAGCAGCATCCAGCGCCAGGCTGCCATAGGTGGTGCTCGGCGTGCCCTGGATGCTCCACGTTCTGGTAGCGTCGGCATCGACATCGCTGACGCTCAGCGTGCCGGTGGCGCTGGCGGTGCCGGCGACGACGGTGCCGTCATCCAGGTTACCGGATTCGGTGACGCTGCCGGCGCGGGCGCCGGCGGTGTTGGTCACCACAGGCAAATCGTTGGTGCCGTTGATCGTGACCGTGACGGTCTGATCGGCCGAGGCGCCGAGGTTGTCGGTCACGCGGGCGGTGTAGGCCTGGGTGACGCTCTCCCCTTCCTTGAGCGCTTGTGTTGCGGCCAGGGTGTTGTCCAGCGTGTAGATCCAGACGCCGGTAGCGGCATCCAGCGCGAAGCTGCCGTAGGTGGCGGCCGGCGTGCCGACGATGCTCCATGCCATGGTGGCGTTTGCATCCGTATCGGTGGCGCTCAGGGTGCCGGTAACGCTGCCGGTGCCGGCCACGCTGGTACCGTCATCCTGATTGCCCGCTTCGGTGACGCTGCCGAGCGCGGCGCCCGCCAGATTGCTGACCACCGGCACATCATTGGTGCCGTTGATGTTGACCGTAATGGTTTGCAGGATGCCATCGGATGTTGCAACGCTGATGGTGTCGGTATAGACCGTGCCGAACTTGAATTCATCGTGCGCGCTATTGGCAATGTAACTCCACTCGCCAGCCGCGGTAATGCTGAACTTGCCGTAGCCGCCGCTGCCGGGCACGAGTGTCTGGGCAACAAAACCCACCGCACCCTTGTTGGTCGACAGGGTGCCGGAAGCCACCAGTACGGCGTTGGTTTCACTCATGTCGGCGGTGCTGATCCCGCTGATGGCAGTCAGGATCAGCCCGGGCAGCTCTTGCGCCTGCGGTGTGATGAGGCCGCTACTGTTACCAGCCGGCGCGCCAGGCAAGGCCGGCACATTGCCGGGAAGCGAAGTGGACCCTGTCGCCGGTGATGTGGGGCCGGTGCCGGAATAGATCCCGCCCGGACTAACGCTGGAAAATGGTGCAATCTCCTGAATGGGCGAAGACGAGGACGAGGACGAGCCGCTCGGCGATCCGCCGGACAAGCCGGAAAATGGCGCGCGCGAATCGGTGCCCGAAAAAGGCCCCGTGTTGGAGAACATATTGGAACCCGGGGTGCCGGACGGGTCGGCGCCGCCACTGCTTGCGCCCGGGGCGTCAAGCAGACTGGAGATGGGACTGAGCTGCGTGGACGATGCCGATCCGAGCGGCGCGAAGCTGCTGTTGCCAGCCTGGAAAACGACGCCGTCGCCACCGATCGACATCCGCGTTTCCACGCCGGCCCTGTCGATGAATATCCCGCTGTCGGTCGACCATGGGGACGCGCTGTCTCCCAACGCCATCACCGTCGTTTCACCATTGAGGCCATTGACATTGATACCAACGTCCTGGCCGCGGGCAATCACCGTGCCGGAAGGCGTATTGATGGCAAGGCCTTCACCATTGCCCGGCAAATTGTCGATCGCGATAGCGCCGGAGGTCATGGTCAGGGTTACCGACAACTCCTGTGCGTCGGATTGTGTGTTGATCTTGCCATCGAACTGAATGCGCGAATTGGGTCCGATGACGGCGGTTGCCGGCTCGTCGCTGGCATCGCGGGAAAGAGCACGGACAAATTCCACCTTGACTGCTGTGCTGCCGCTGCTGTCGATGATGTCGCCATCAAGAATCGCATCGCCTGGCTTGACTGGAATCTCATTGCCGTTACGTATTATCCTGGCCTTGCCATCCGTTTCCCGGATAGTCGCCACGACGGTCGCCGTGCCATCCTCACCGGCGCCGCTGCTGTCGAACCCGGCAACAAGGGCCGCCGCCTGCAGAAAGGGGAAACTTGCGACCAGCATGTCGGCGCTGAATTCGATCGACGAACCAGGAAACGTGACCAACGCATCCGGATCGCTGAAAAAATTGGCGTGGACAGTGATTGCCCCGCTCGCCGACTCCACAATCAGATTGTCGCCGTCACGCGAGAGTTTGTTGCCTTCTATTGCGGACAGATCGAGGGGCGGGAGGTCAGACTTACCCGTTGAATTCAGCAGACCGGATGCGTTGTCAGTAGTCAAAACGGGTAATCCTTGAAAAAGCTTTCTTTACGGCGCATCTGTTCGCATCCAGGGATTCATGCGAGTGCAACCGGGTATATGCGACATGGCTCACGTTTGTGCAGCCATGCAATTTTTTTTATTGCTCGAATTCGGAGGAAGCAGCATCCGACAAAACCTTGCGGAATTGTTAGTAACGGAAATGGATTTTCTTGGGAAGTTGTGCCTTCTGTCCGCAGACTGCCAGACAGGTTTTGAAAATGCGCGTCGCCGTAATCGACGCAAAAACGTCGTATGTTTCCATGATGCATGCTCCAGAAGGGTCAACACTCCGCTGCTTTAATTATTTTTTTACATCTATTTTTGTTTGCTTATATTAACATTGCCTTACAGTAAATGTTAAAAATGTTAAAGAATTATCTCAAAAGACCGTTACCATGCGGCAACTTAGAAGAATTATTGGCATAAATGAAATTTTTATTAGTGCACCAGAACTTCCCCGGCCAGTTCCGGCACCTCGCCAAAGCACTGGCGGACGATCCCGCCCACCAGGTCATCGGGATCGGGGATGCCGGCAATCTTGAGGGCCGGGCGCCACTGCATCCCGGCATCAAGGTCTTCAGTTACCGGCCTCATGGCCGGGGCCGCAAGGATACGCACCACTATTTGCGCGATTTCGAAGGCCATGTGCGGCGCGGGCAAAGCGTGGTGCGCGCTGCATTAAGCCTGAAGGAGCAAGGTTTCCGGCCCGACGTTGTGCTGGCGCATCCCGGCTGGGGTGAGGCACTGTTCCTGCGCGATGTGTTTCCCGATGCGCGGCACATCGATTATTTCGAGTTTTATTACCATGGCGCGGACGGCGACGTCGGTTTCGATCCGGAATTTCCGGCCACACTGGATGACCGGCTCAAGGTGCGGGTAAAAAACAGCACCCAGCTGCACAGCCTGGTTGCGTGCGATCAGGGCTGGTCACCTACCGAATGGCAGAAGCAGCGCTTCCCGGCCGAGTTTCACTCCCGGATCCGGGTGATCCATGAAGGTGTGGACACACAGGCCATCGGTCCCGATGCCGGCGCGTGGATCGATGCCGGCGCACGCCGCTTCCACGCCGGTGACGAGGTGGTGACGTATGTGGCGCGGAATCTGGAACCGTATCGCGGGTTTCATGTCTTCATGCGCGCCCTGCCCGCATTGCTGGCACAGCGGCCCGATGCGCATGTGCTAATCGTCGGTGGTGATGAGGTCAGTTACGGCCGCCGCCTGCCGGATGGACAGACTTACCGTCAGCTCTATTGCGAGGAACTAGGCGACCGCGTCGACTGGCCGAGAGTGCATTTCCTGGGGAAACTGCCTTATGCGGCGTATCTGAAGGTGCTGCAGGTATCGGCTGCGCACGTCTACCTGACCTACCCTTTCGTGTTGTCGTGGTCGATGCTGGAAGCGATGGCGGCGGGTTGCGCGCTGGTGGCTTCGGCGACCAGTCCGGTGCAGGAAGTGGTGCGGGATGGCGAGAATGGCTTGCTGGTCGACTTCTTCGATGGCGAAGGTCTGGCGAGGTCGGTGGCCGAGGTGCTGGCGCGGCCGGAGAATTTCCGGGCGATGCGGGAACGGGCTCGGCGGACGGTAGTAGATGATTATGATTTGCGCACGCATTGTTTGCCGCGGTTGCTGGAGATGCTTGAGGGTGGGTGATCGGGGTGCCAGAGTTGGCATTCGGTGGAAGGCGCTTCGCTTTTCCACCCTACGGACTTCTGTGTGCCAGGGCAGCGCCGGTATCGGGGTCCTTCCCGTGCCAGCGGGTTAGACGGTGGTAAGAGTGGAGATCGTATCAATTACTACCGTCGTTCCCGCGAACGCGGGAATCCAGGCTGAACCTGCATCCTGATGTCTCTATGCAAACCTTGACTTCAACCATGCCGGCTAATTTCATAAAAGACATCCGCATTCCCACTGGCCCGCATCCGCTTTCGCCCGTATCATGATGGCTGTCCGAATTCTCCTCACCCACGCCATCCCCATGAAAACCCCGTCCCGCCTCGGCACCCCGCTCTCCCCCTCCGCTACCAGAGTCATGCTGCTCGGCTCCGGCGAACTTGGCAAGGAAGTGGTCATTTCCCTGCAGCGTCTCGGCGTCGAAGTGATCGCCGTCGACCGATATCCGAACGCGCCCGGCCATCAGGTCGCCCATCGCGCGCATGTGATCGACATGACCGACGGCGCCGCGCTGGCGGCCCTGATCGAACTCGAAAAACCCGACCTGGTCGTGCCCGAGATCGAGGCGATCGCCACGCTGACCTTGATGGAGCTGGAGAAAGCCGGCAAGGCAAGCGTGATCCCGACCGCACGCGCCGCCTGGCTGACCATGAACCGCGAAGGCATCCGCCGCCTCGCCGCCGAGGAACTCGGCCTGCCAACCTCACCCTACCGCTTCGCCGACAGCCTGGCCGACCTGAGCGCGGCCTGCGCCGAAATCGGTTTTCCCTGCATCATCAAGCCAGTGATGTCATCCTCCGGCAAAGGCCAGTCCAGGATCGAATCGGCAGCTGAAGTTGAAGCGGCCTGGAACTATGCCGCGGCCGGCAGCCGGGTCGATTCAGGCCGTGTGATCGTCGAAGGTTTCATCGACTTCGAATACGAAATCACCCAGCTGACCGTGCGCGCGCTGGACGAGCAAGGCAATCCCGCCACCCACTTCTGCGAACCGATCGGCCACGTGCAGGTCAAGGGCGACTATGTCGAATCCTGGCAGCCGCATCCGATGCCGGACGCAGCACTGGCAAAAGCGCGCGAGATCTCGAAAAAAATCACCGACAACCTCGGCGGCCTGGGTGTGTTCGGCGTCGAGCTGTTCGTGCGTGATGACATGGTCTGGTTTTCCGAAGTCAGCCCGCGGCCGCACGATACCGGCATGGTGACGATGGCCAGCCAGGTGCAGAGCGAATTCGAATTGCATGCGAAGGCCATCCTCGGCCTACCGGTGAATGTCGCACTCGCCTCGCCGGCGGCGTCGGCAGTGATCTACGGCCAGCTTGACGCGGCGGGAATTGCGTTTGAAGGTATGGCCGAAGCCTTGCGTGTGCCGGGCGCCGACATCCGACTGTTCGGCAAGCCGGAATCGTTTGCGCGGCGCCGCATGGGTGTGGCGCTGGCAACTGCCGGCGACGTCGACACCGCACGTCAACGGGCCGGCGAAGCAGCGGCCAAGGTGCGGCCGGTTCAGGGCAGATAGAGCGGTTTGCGAGTCGGTGTGCGGATGATGCGGGTTGATTTGGGGTGCAGGG
>JAZKDW010000068.1:0-7260 GCA_040387375.1 Pseudomonadota bacterium | reverse complement strand
GTGCCTGCAACCCCTCCCGGCTTAGTCAAGCAAAATATTCCGGACAGCAGTGCGCCTGCGCGGGAATGACGGTAGTGATTGGTACGATCTCCACTTTCACCACCGTCATTCCCGCGCAGGGTGTAGCAGGGGTTTCGTGAGGCATTGCCTCACGCCTGCGGAACGATATTCGCTTGCAAGCGAATATGCGCGCTGCAAGCGGGAATCCATAACCCGCTGGCACGGGAAGGACGTCGATATCTCCCAGGCTCGCTGAATCACTCCGACATGAAAAAAATTCCGCGCCACAGCGCCAGCTTTTCAGCAAACGACATCTGTGCGTTGGCGGGCGAAGAAGAGGGGAGCACCAGCGTGTCGAAGCCGGCAGCGGCAAACTGCGGCGCGTGTTTGCCGGCCGTTTTGCCATTAAAGCAGACGCGCCGCAATAAGGGACAACGCTGCTTTAACGCGGCAAAATCATTTGGCCGCGCATTGCGTATGGCGGCATCCAGGCTGCCTTCACGCTGGCAGACATCGATCACATCCCATAATCCGATCCCGTGCGCCGGCAGCCGCGCCAGCCTTTCTTCGTAGGGCAGCGCGGCGAGGTCTTCGCCCAGTACCGCCGATAGCAGGCGCCAGAACTGGTTGCGCGGATGGGCATAATATTGTCCGGCTGTGAGTGATGCCTGGCCCGGGAAACTGCCGAGAATCAGGATACGTGTATCACGGTCGAGCACCGGCGCCAGGCCGGTAAGAAGGGAAGGGGATAAGAGTGCGGGCATGGTGGACAATAAAAAAGTGACATTGCCAGAGCCGCGTTTTTCAGCGGCTACATTGTTTTACGATCATTCTCGAACAGCAAAAATCGGACTACACTGTGTTTCTCAATGATACCCAACTCCTATCTGCGCGGCTTGACCGGCCGTACCCGCACTCGCCGCGCCAACCGTCAACTCGGCGCCTTCCTCGCTTTTGTCGCCGGCGCCGTCAACGCCGGCGGCTTTCTCGCGATTCAACAATACACCTCTCACATGACCGGGGTCGTATCGGCAATCGCCGATAACCTGGTCCTGGGTAATCTGCTGCTGGCATTTTCGGGCCTGTGTGCGTTGCTCGCGTTCCTGTCGGGCGCGGGCACCACTGCTGTGCTGATCAACTGGGCGCGCCATCGGCAGATGCATAGCGAATATGCATTGTCACTTGCGCTCGAGGCGGCGCTGCTGATTGTTTTTGGTTTGCTGGGCGCCAACCTGGAAACTTTTGTGGCGGTTTTTGTGCCGGCGACGGTGATGGTGCTGTGTTACATCATGGGTTTGCAAAACGCCATCGTGACCAAGATATCGCAGGCGGAGATCCGCACCACGCACGTGACCGGACTGCTCACCGACCTCGGCATCGAGCTCGGCAAACTCGTTTACTGGAACAAGACCCATGCCCCGGAATCGGAACATTTTGTTGCCGCGAACTGGGACAAGCTGAAGATACACAGCGTCATCCTGATCATGTTCTTCATTGGCGGTATTGTCGGCGCGATCGGCTTCAAGTCCATGGGTTTTGTCGCGACGCTGCCGCTGGCCGTCGTGTTGCTGGTGCTGGCGTTCATTCCGATCTACGACGATATTTCCGAGCGGCTGAAAATAGTCGGCTGAGGAGCATCCGTCAGTGGCTGCTGACGGATGTTTTGAGCCCTGGGATTATTTTCCTGCCATGTCCAGCAACATGCCGTTGAGGCGCTTGACGAATCCGGCCGGATCGCTCAGCGTGCCGCCTTCGGCCAGCATCGATTGATCGAACAGGATGTTCGACCAGTCAGCAAACCTGGCATCCTCGTATTTCAGGCGCTGCACCAGCGGATGGTCCGGATTGATTTCCAGGATGGGCTTGGATTCCGGCGCATTCTGTCCAGCCGCTTTCAGCATGCGCAGCAGGTTGCCCGACAATTCGTTTTCGTCGGCCACCAGACAGGCAGGCGAATCGGTCAGGCGGAAGGTGATGCGCACGTCCTTGGCTTTATCGGCCAGCGTGCTTTTCATCTTCTCGACCAGGTCCTTGTACTGGGCTTCGGTTTCCTCATGCTGCTTTTTCTCGGTTTCATCTTCGAGCTTGCCGAGATCCAGGTCGCCCTTGGCGACCGACACCAGTTCCTTGCCTTCAAACTCGGTCAGGAACGACAGCATCCATTCATCGACGCGATCGGACAGCAGCAATACCTCGACGCCTTTCTTGCGGAAGATTTCCAGGTGCGGGCTATTTTTTGCCGCCGCATACGATTCTCCGGTGGCGAAATAAATCTTGTCCTGGCCTTCTTTCGCGCGGCTGACATAGTCGGCAAACGATACGGTCTGCAAATCGCTGTCGTTCTGGGTCGATGCAAAACGCAGCAGCTTGGCAAGGCGCTCCTTGTTGCTTGCGTCTTCGCCTATGCCTTCCTTCAGCACCTGGCCGAATTCCTTCCAGAAGGTCGTGTACTTGTCCTTCTGTTCCTGTTCCTCTGAATTTGCCAGTTCTTCCAGCATCGACAGCACACGTTTGGTCGAGCCCTCGCGGATGACCTTGACGTCGCGCGACTCCTGCAGCAGTTCACGCGAGACGTTGAGCGGCAAGTCGTTGGAGTCGATGACACCTTTGACAAAACGCAGATAGACCGGCATCAGCTGCTCGGCATCGTCCATGATGAAAACGCGCTTCACATACAGCTTGATGCCGCCGCGCTTGTTGCGGTCCCACAGATCGAACGGCGCATGCGACGGCAGGTACAGCAGCTGGGTATATTCGCTGCGGCCTTCGACACGGTTATGCGTATAGGCCAGCGGCGCCTCGAAATCATGGGCGACATGTTTGTAGAATTCGGCGTACTGCTCGGGCGTGATGTCGGATTTGCTGCGGGCCCACAGTGCGCTGGCCTGGTTGATCGTTTCGAGCTCGTCCCTGACTACGGTTTCCTTCTTTTCCTCATCCCATTCTTCCTTCTTCATCTGGATCGGCAGCGAGATATGGTCGGAATATTTACGGATGATGGATTTCAGCTTCCATGAGGACAGGAATTCATCTTCGCCTTCGCGCAGGTGCAGGGTGATCTGCGTGCCGCGTGACGGCTTGTCGATGGTTTCAACGGTAAAGTCTCCTTCACCGCCGGATTCCCAGCGCACACCTTCGCTGGCGGCGGTGCCGGCGCGACGGGTGTCGACGGTGATCTTGTCAGCCACGATGAAGGCGGAATAAAAGCCGACGCCGAACTGGCCGATCAGCGCCGCATCCTTTTGCTGGTCGCCGGACAGTTTCGAGAAAAATTCCTTGGTGCCGGATTTGGCGATGGTGCCCAGATGTTCGATCGCTTCGTCGCGGTTCATGCCGATGCCGTTATCCGCGATGGTGATGGTGCGGGCGGCGGTATCGAAGCCGATGGTGATCTTCAGGTCCGGATCGTTTTCGTACAGCGCCGCGTTGTTGATCGCTTCGAAACGCAATTTATCGGATGCATCGGAGGCATTCGAAATCAGTTCGCGCAGGAAGATTTCCTTGTTCGAGTACAGCGAATGTATCATCAACTGCAACAGCTGTTTGACTTCTGCTTGAAACCCCAGGGTTTTCTTTTCGGATACGGCCATTTTTGTCCTCTAAAGTTGATATGAATTCGTGCCCTTGCTTGCCCGGAAAAGTGCAAGGCATTCCACGGAAATGGGGATGAAAAAAATGATTTCAAGTCTTGCCGATTTCCCGTGCGAAGAAGTCGAGCACGCCGGGGTCGGACATCGTCGCCACATTGACACGCATGCGGGTGGAAGGCAGCTGGGTCGGCGAGAACAGGCTGCCCGGCGCCAGCAGATAACCCTGGTCCATGGCTTTTTCGGCCAGCACATTGGTATCTCCCCCGGTATCGGCCCAGACGAACACGCCTGCCGCCATGCCGGCGTCGACTTTCAGCCCGGCCCATTCCAGCTGCCGCAGGGTTTTGTCGCGCACGCCGTCTAGCTTGCTGCGCAGGCGATCGACATGCTTGCGGTAATGGCCTTCCGACAGGATCTTGTAGACGACCCGTTCGCCGATCTCGCTGGTGGTCAGCGTCGACAGCATTTTCCGGTCGGACAGCTGCTTGGCCATGTCGCTGGAAGTGGCGATGAAACCTACCCGCAGATTCGCCGCCAGCGTCTTCGAAAAGCCGCCCAGATAGATCACCCGTTTCAACTGGTCGAGTGCGGCGATGCGGGTAGCCGTCTGCACTGACGGGCCGGGATGCATGTCGCAATAAATGTCGTCTTCCACAATCGTGAAATCATGCAAGCCGGCGATATTCAGTATCTGAAATGCCTTGGCCGCCGACAGCGAAGTCGAAGTCGGATTGTGCAGCACCGAATTGATCACATACAGCTTCGGTTTGTGCAGCGCCGCCAGTTCGGCCAGCCGCTCGACATCGGGGCCGTCCGCCAGGCGCGGAATGCCGATAACCTTGGCGCCCAGCGTCGCAAACGAACCGAACATCAGGAACCAGGCCGGATCGTCGACGAAAACCGTATCGCCCGGTTGCAGGAAATGGCGCGCCACCAGGTCCAGCGCCTGGGTCACGCCGGCGGTGGTGACGATCTGTTCCGGCGTGGCCGCGATGTCCAGCGACGCCAGTTTCAGCTGCAGCTGCTGGCGCAACGGCAGGAAGCCTTGCGGATCGCCATACTGGAGCAACAGGTTCTGATTTTCCCGGCCGATCGCGCGCAATCCATTGGCAATCAGTCCGCCATCCAGCCAGTCGTTCGGCAACAGGCCCGAGCCCGGCATTTTTTGCGGCGGGTGATCGCGGAACATGCTGCGCACCAGCCACACGACGTCAAGCTGCCGCGGCGCCGGGTTGCCGGCGTTACCGGCCGCAATGATGCGCGCCCGTTCCCGCACATAAAAGCCGGATCCGCGGCGTGATTCCAGAAAACCTTTGGCGACCAGGCGGTCATAGGCCTCCACCACGGTGAAACGCGACACCCGATGTGTCTCGGCAAAATGGCGGATCGACGGCATGCGCGCGCCGCTGCGCAATAGCTTGTCGTTGATGCGCGATTCCACCGAATTGACGATCTGATCGACCAGCGACACTCCCGCTGCCCGCGACAACAACTGGGGAGTGCCCGACATGGCAGAAGAAGAGGGTGGCCTGCGAGCGCCAGCTGTATTGGTCATGTTACCGTGACAGTGCGTTTGATTATGTGATTAAGTGTACAGGGACTGTATTGGTTTCGGAAGGTAGGATACAACATCAACAATGCCGGGGCAAATCTTCACCGGGCGGCCTGTGCGGTTTGGCAAGGCGCCTTGCCTGCTGCTGACACTGGATATTCGCGACAAGGTTGAGGCGTTGATGAGTTTGCGCCACTCGATGTCGGCCACGGTTGAGAGTAAAATCCCGGGGTGTAATTAAATCCGTCGTTGCTGGCATGGCTGGAATGACATTTATTGGAGTGCTGCATGTCCTTTTATGAAAAACTTACTGCCCTTGACATCGAGTTGCCGCCGCAGGCGGCGCCGGCAGCGCTGTATGTGATGTTCGCGCAAACCGGCAATACCGTGTTCTTGTCAGGGCACATCGCCCAAAAAGACGGCAAGCCATGGGTCGGCCAGCTTGGCAAGAACATGACGACTGAAGAAGGCAAGGACGCAGCACGTTCGGTCGCGATCGACCTGATCGGCACACTGCAAACCGCATGCGGCGGCGATCTGAACCGGGTAAAACGTATTGTCAAAGTGATGAGCCTGGTCAATTCAACCGGCGATTTCACCGAGCAGCATGTGGTGACCAATGGCGCATCGCAACTGATCAACGATGTGTTTGGCGAACAGGGCAAACATGCGCGCTCGGCATTCGGCGTTGCACAGATCCCGATGGGTGCCTGTGTCGAGATCGAATTGATTGCGGAAATCCAGTAAACCTCCCTGTTGAAAAAATGGGAAAAAGAAAAAAGAGACATCAGGGAAACATATGAAAATTGAACATCCAAATCCGATCCAGTGGCGTTTTTCAGATCGCGCGCGGCAGCTGCAAAGTTCGGCGATCCGCGAAATCCTGAAAATCACGATGCGTCCGGACATCATTTCCTTCGCCGGCGGTTTGCCGTCGCCGGCGACATTTCCGGTTGAGCGCATGCGCGCCGCCTACGACAGCGTGCTGTCCCGCCAGGGCAAGGTCGCGCTGCAGTATGGTCCGAGCGACGGTTATGCGCCGTTGCGGGAATGGATTGCCGACTCATTGTCGATCGATGGCGTGCGCATCGTGCCGGAGCAGGTGCTGATGTTGTCCGGCTCGCAGCAGGGCCTCGATTTGCTGGGCAAAGTGCTGATCGATGAGGGCAGCAAGGTACTGGTGGAAACGCCCAGCTATCTCGGCGCATTGCAGGCGTTTTCCGTGTACCGGCCGGAATTCGTATCGGTGCCGACCGACGATTCTGGTGTCATTCCCGAAGCCGTGGCGGAAATCGGGCAGGACGCGCGCATGCTGTACGCATTGCCCAACTTCCAGAACCCGACCGGGCGCAGCCTGTCGCTGGAGCGCCGTGCCGAGCTGGTCGAGACCTGCGCACGCATGGGCCTGCCGCTGATCGAAGACGATCCGTATGGCGCCCTCAGTTACCGCCGCGACCCGCTGCCGAAGATGCTGACGATGAATCCGGATGGCGTCATCTACATGGGCTCGTTTTCGAAAGTGCTGACGCCCGGCATCCGCCTGGGTTACGTGGTTGCGCCGCTGCCGCTGGTGGGCAAGCTGGAGCAGGCCAAGCAGGCGGCCGACCTGCACACCGCGCAATTGACGCAGATGGTGGTGCACGAAGTGATCAAGGATGGTTTCCTGACCACACATGTGCCGACGATACGGGCGCTGTATGCGGATCAGTGTGAGGCGATGCTGGCCGCGCTGGCGGAGTTTTTCCCCGACGGCGTGACTTGGACCAGGCCGGAAGGCGGCATGTTCATCTGGGTGACCTTGCCCAAGCATATCGACAGCATGAAGCTGCTGGAAGAAGCGGTTGCGGAATTGGTGGCATTCGTTCCGGGGGCGCCGTTTTATGCGAATGCGCCGGAGACGAATACCATGCGGTTGAGTTTTGTGACGGTGCCGCCGGAGAAGATTCGTGAGGGTGTTGCGAAGTTGGGCAAGTTGATTGCTGCGAAGATGGGATGAGCGGTACCTTTGCACTGATGTAGATGCGGGGGGTATCGGGTTCTTCCTTCGTTTACCCCAACACGTTTTGCCCTTCGTGGATGCTGTCCGGGTCTCGCCCCGGCGGCGAGTTCTTTTTTGCT
>JAZKDW010000067.1:0-49123 GCA_040387375.1 Pseudomonadota bacterium | reverse complement strand
CCAATGTGACCGGCACCCTGCACATGGGGCATGCGTTCAACCAGACCATCATGGATGGCCTGACCCGTTATCATCGGATGCGCGGCTTCAATACGGCGTGGATACCGGGCACCGACCATGCCGGCATCGCGACGCAGATCGTGGTCGAGCGCCAGCTCGATGCGCAAAAAATCTCTCGGCACGACCTGGGCCGCGAGAAATTCGTCGAAAAAGTGTGGGAATGGAAAGAGCAGTCCGGCTCGACCATCACCGGCCAGATGCGCCGCATGGGCGCGTCGACCGACTGGAGCCGCGAATACTTCACGATGGACGAAAAAATGTCCACGGCAGTCACCGAAGTCTTCGTGCGCCTGTTCGAGCAAGGCTTGATTTACCGCGGCAAGCGGCTGGTCAACTGGGATCCGACCCTGCTGACCGCGGTGTCCGACCTGGAAGTGGTGTCGGAAGAAGAAGATGGCCACATGTGGCACATCCGTTATCCGCTGGCAGATGGCAGTGGCCACATCACGGTCGCGACCACGCGGCCCGAAACCATGCTGGGTGACGTTGCGGTGGCAATCGATCCGACCGACGAGCGTTACCTGCACCTGGTGGGCAAGATGCTGAAATTGCCGCTGACGGACAAGGAAATCCCGCTCATCGCCGACAGCTACGTCGACAAGGAATTCGGCACCGGCTGCGTGAAGATCACACCCGCGCACGACTTCAACGACTATGCGGTCGGCCAGCGCCACGATCTGGCGCCGATCAGCATCCTGACGCTGGACGCAAAAATCAACGACAACGGACCGGCCAGATACCAGGGTATGGACCGCTATCACGCGCGCAAGCAGATCATCGCCGATCTCGAAGCGCAGGGTTTGCTGGAACTGGTCAAGCCTCACAAGCTGATGGTGCCGCGCGGCGACCGCACCGGGGTCGTGATCGAACCGATGCTGACCGATCAGTGGTTCGTCGCGATGAGCAAGCCGGCGCCGGAAGGCACACACTTCCCCGGCAAATCGATTGCCGAAGTGGCACTGGAAAAAGTGGCCAGCGGTGAAATCCGGATGATTCCGGAGAACTGGACCAATACCTACAACCAGTGGCTCAACAATATCCAGGACTGGTGCATTTCACGGCAATTGTGGTGGGGCCATCAGATTCCGGCCTGGTACGGCGACAACGGCAAATATTATGTCGCGCGCGATGAGCAGGAAGCAAAAGCCAAGGCCGCGGCCGACGGTTACACCGGCACGCTGACCCGCGACAACGATGTACTCGACACCTGGTTCTCGTCGGCGCAGGTGCCGTTCTCGACGCTGGGCTGGCCGGAAGAAACACCGGAGTACAAGATGTTCCTGCCGTCGACGGTGCTGGTCACCGGCTTCGACATCATCTTCTTCTGGGTCGCGCGCATGGTGATGATGACGACCCATTTCACCGGCAAGGTGCCGTTCGAGACCGTATATGTGCACGGCCTGGTGCTCGACGCCAGCGGCCAGAAGATGTCGAAGTCCAAGGGCAACACGCTCGACCCGATCGACCTGATCGACGGCATTGATGTCGAGAGCCTGGTCGCCAAACGCACCGTCGGCCTGATGAATCCCAAGCAGGCCGACAGCATTGCAAAAACGACCCGCAAGGAATTCCCGAACGGCATACCCGCGTTTGGCACCGATGCGCTGCGCTTCACGATGGCAAGTTATGCATCGCTGGGCCGCAATATCAATTTTGACCTCAGCCGCGGTGAAGGTTATCGCAATTTCTGCAACAAGTTGTGGAATGCGACCCGCTTTGTCCTGATGAATACCGAAGACAAGGATTGCGGCGTCACGGTACAGGACAACGACAAGGAGCAGCTCGATTTCTCGCCGGCAGATCGCTGGATCGTGTCCATCCTGCAGCGCACGGAGGCGGAAGTCGAAAAAGGTTTTGCCGATTACCGCTTCGACAATATCGCGTCGGCGATTTACAAGTTCATCTGGGATGAATATTGCGACTGGTATCTGGAAGTGGCAAAAGTGCAGGTCCAGAACGGCACCGAAGCGCAGCAGCGCGCAACGCGCCGCACCTTGCTGAAAGTGCTGGAATCGGTGCTGCGGCTGGCCCATCCGATCATTCCATTCATTACCGAGGCATTGTGGCAGACCGTGGCGCCCCTGTCGGGACGTCAACTCGATCCGGCCGGCGACTCGATCATGATGAACGCCTATCCGGTAGCACAGCCGCACAAGATCGACGAGCAGGCGGAAAGCTGGATGACACACCTTAAATCGATGACGGATGCGTGCCGCAATCTGCGCGGCGAAATGCAGTTGTCGCCGGCGCTGAAGGTGCCGCTGGTGATGGAAGCGGCTCGTGCCGGCGACCAGGCGCGTTTACAATCATTCGCGCCCTACCTGCAGGCGCTGGCCAAGCTGTCGGACGTCCAGGTGGTCGATGTGCTGCCGGAATCACCGGCGCCGGTATCGATTGTCGGCGACGCCAAGCTGATGCTGAAAGTCGAGATCGATGTGGCTGCCGAACGTGAACGCCTGGCCAAGGAAATCACGCGTATTGAAGGGGAAATGACAAAAGCCAATGCCAAGCTGGGCAATGAAAGTTTCGTCGCCCGGGCACCGGCGCAAGTCGTTGCGCAGGAAAAGGAACGGCTGGCAAATTTCTCGGCAACAGTGGAGAAATTGCGCGAGCAGCTTGAAAAACTGCCGAAAGCGTAAGCAGCCGGCACTGAAAAAACACAAAGGCGCATCATGCGCCTTTGTGTTTTCTGTCTTCCAGTTACACGAACGAGACAGTCAAACCCGGCAAGCTGATGCCGGAAAACGCCGTACTCCAGGTCTGCCCCGCGTTGATCGGGTAAGCATTGGTCCAGCTGCCGGTCGCGATGATTTCCCCTTCGGCGAGCGGCGCAAACTGCCGCTGGGTCTGCAACAAGCGGTGCAACTGCCATAACGCATGCACCGGACTATCGAGCACATTGCTGCCAAACCCCGCGGCAACCAGGGTATAAGAATCTTCATGCCGGCAGGTTAATGAGGTGCTCGAACTGGCCAGCATGTCAGCCAGGTTGCGCCGCGACGCAGGCGACAATAACTTGGGCTCACCGATGATCAGTGAGCCATGCAGGCCAAATGCCGCCACCGCGTCGACCGCGTTAAATTCCCAGTCGGCGAATGGGCACACCACGATTTCAAACCCATGCGCGACCCACTCGATACATTGAGCGACGGTCTCGAGACTGGCGCCGGCCGGCGGTGTTTTGCCGAGCTTGAAGATGATTTCCGGTTCAATGCGGGGTTGCATCGCACCCGTCAGGCTTTGCAGCCCGTGATTGTCTTCCGTATATCGCACCGTCGTGTCGAACACGGGAGCCCACATCGCCTGCGTTGCCCCCAGGCTGGGCCATGAGGCGCGGTTGGTAAAGCCGATCTTGCGCCCGACGGGCACCTCTCCCTGGGCGATCCGGATATCAAGGATATTCTTCGCGATATCGTATGCGTCAGGCAGCGAGAGTGCCGGATCCTCCGATAAACGCGGCACTTGCTGCGCATTTGCACGGGCAGCAAGCATCTTGTGGGCATAGCGGCTGGTTTGGGCGGACATTAGCATGACAGACTGGCGCAGAGGCGAGTAATAAGGGAACAGACCACATTATCTGCAATGCAACATTTTTACACAAGCGCTGATACAGGAAATGCATTCCTTGAATGACGAGCATGCCCCCTTAAGATAGGCCGCACCCGGCTCCGGTTCCAGCCGCCAAAGCAATTTGTGATGGTCTGAACGAAAATTCGCGCCTGCGGTGCTGTTATTGGAGGCTCACTTGCGTTTATTTTTTGTCAAGTGCCGGTCCAGCTGCCTGGCGAACAGATGGCTGTCATTTTGATTGAACGGCGCCGGGCCAGCGGTTTCGACGCCGCCGGCACGCAACTCATCCATAAAACTGCGCATGGTCAAATGCTGCTGAATATTGTCGATTGTATAAAACTCGCCTCTCGGATTGAGCGCATGGCCGCCCTTGTCGAGTACCGCGGACGCCAGCGGAATATCGGCGGTAACGACAAGGTCGCCGGTGTCCAGCAGTCGTACGATTTCCTGATCTGCGACATCGAAGCCTGTCGGGACTTGTACCGCCCTGATGAAGCGCGACGGTGGTGTGCGCAGCAATTTATTGGCAACCAGGATGACCGGGATCTCCAGCCGATCGGCGACCCGGAACAGGATCTCCTTGATGACGTTCGGGCACGCATCGGCATCGACCCAGATCTGCATTTGTTTTATACCGTTATACCGGCGCCGTGTCCCACAACTCGCCATTCGGGCCGGTGCGCGGCGCCGTCACGCCGAAATGCGCGTACGCGGCCGGGGTGGCGATTCGTCCGCGCGGCGTGCGCTGCAGGAAACCCTGTTGAATCAGGTACGGCTCCAGCACATCTTCAATCGTGTCGCGCTCTTCGCCTATGGCCGCCGCCAGGTTGTCCAGACCGACCGGGCCGCCGCCAAATTTGAACAGGACGGCTTCGAGCAATTTGCGATCCATCACGTCGAAGCCGACCGGATCAACGTCGAGCATCACCAGCGCCCCATCGGCAATCGGCTTGGTGATGTCGCCATTACCCTTGACTTCGGCAAAGTCGCGCACGCGGCGCAGCAGGCGGTTGGCAATACGCGGGGTGCCGCGGCTGCGTTTGGCAATTTCAAACGCGCCATCATCGTCGATAGGCGCATTCAGCAGTGACGCACTGCGCGTGACAATTTTGGCAAGCTGTTGCGGCGTATAAAATTCAAGCCGGGCCACAATGCCAAAGCGGTCGCGCAAGGGATTGGTCAGCATGCCGGCGCGGGTGGTGGCGCCGACCAGCGTGAACGGCTGCAAGTCCAGCCGCACCGAACGCGCGGCCGGCCCTTCGCCAATCATGATATCGATCTGATAATCCTCGAGCGCCGGATACAGGATTTCTTCGACCACCGGCGACAGGCGATGGATTTCGTCGATGAACAGCACATCGTTGGCTTCAAGATTGGTCAGCAACGCCGCCAGGTCGCCGGCGCGCTCAAGCACCGGGCCGGAGGTCTGGCGCAAATTGACGCCCATTTCGCGCGCAATAATGTGGGCCAACGTAGTTTTGCCGAGGCCTGGCGGCCCGAACAGCAAGGTATGGTCAAGCGCTTCGTGCCGGTTGCGCGCGGCGGTGATGAAAATGTTCAGCTGATCGCGGATTTTTTCCTGGCCGACATATTCGTCCAGTTGCTTGGGCCGCAACGCCCGCTCGATCACCTCCTCGTTCGGCGACGCGGGGGTAGCGGCAATGATGCGCTGTTCGGTGAAATTATCGGTCTGAATGCTCATGCTGCCATTCTAGCGCGATCGGGCGGGAGCGACGCGATCGCTGTGCGCTTTCGGCGGACAATCGGCGCAGAGTACTCAGGCCTTGGACAAAGCCTTCAAGGCCTGCTTGATGCCATCCGACACACCAGCGCCGGCGGGCACCTGCTTCATCGCCAGCATGGCTTCCTTGTCGGAATAACCAAGGGAGATCAATGCATTAAGGATGTCGGCCGTCGCGTCGCTGTGCACCACACCGCCCATCGCACCCAGATCGGCGCCGAGTTTGCCTTTCAGCTCCAGCAGCAAACGCTCGGCGGTTTTCTTGCCTATGCCCGGGATCCTGGTCAGCCGTCCGGCTTCCTGTAAGGTTATTGCGTGCGCCAGGTCCGCCACCGACATGCCGGACAGGATGGACAAGGCAGTGCGGGCGCCGACGCCGGATATCTTGATCAGCTGCTTGAACACATTACGTTCTTCGGCGGTGCCGAATCCATAGAGCAGATGTGCGTCTTCGCGTACCGCAAGATGCGTCAGCAGCACCACCTTTTCACCCAGGCCAGGCAGGTTGTAAAAGGTGCTCATCGGGACCCCGACCTCATAACCGACGCCATTGCAGTCGATTAAGAGTTGCGGTGGATTTTTCTCAAGAAGAATTCCGGAAAGGCGGCCTATCATGATGGTATGGCTTTCAAGGTGAATTTGGGAATCATACAGGACAACAAGACAGCAACATGCGCATCTTCCACGAGAAAAAACGGCATCGGATCGGTCAGCACAATGTGTTGCGGCGGCTGCTGTTCTGGGGCGGGACAGCACTGGGAATCATATGGGCATTGCCATTGACCTTGTGTGGCGCCGTCATCGCCTTGCCGGTCCTGGCGCGGCGGGGGCATGTGTATTTTGTTCATGCGCCGACACCGGCGTTACTGGTCAGCGGTCCGCTGGGCGATTACCTGCTCGACCGTCATCCGTTTGGCGCGATGTGCGCGATGGCGATCGGCCATATCGTGATTGCCGAACAGCGCGGCCTGACACCGCAAATCCTGACGCATGAGTTGGCGCATGTACGACAGGCGGCACAATGGGGGATTTTATTTCCGTTCGCCTATCTTGCCGCCAGTGCGTGGGCAATCATGCATGGCCAGGATGCTTACTGGCATAACATTTTTGAAGTGGCTGCACGCAGGGCCGAAAAACACGCGTGACAGCTATCCGATCAGGCGCCCGCCGCGCATGCGCAATCCCTTCTGCGCCAGTCCCGGCGCCAGCGCCCCCAGCATCGCAAGCACCTCGCCGCTATGCGCATGGCAGATCGCCACACCGAGCGCATCTGCGGCATCGGTGCCCGGCAGGCCGGACAACTGCAGCAGACGCTGCACCATGTCCTGCACCTGCTGCTTCTGCGCCTTGCCCTGGCCAACCACGGCCTGCTTTACTTGCAGCGCGGTATATTCCGCCACCGCCAGGTCAGCGTTCACCAGCGCGCAGATCGCCGCACCGCGCGCCTGGCCCAGCAACAGCGTCGATTGCGGATTGACGTTGACAAAAACTTTTTCGATTGCCGCACAGTCGGGGGAATAGGTGCGGATCACTTCGCCGACACCGGCCAGAATCGTCTTCAGACGTTGCGGCAGGTCGGCATCGGGCGTTTTGATGGTGCCCGATGCGATATAGGCAAGCTTGTTGCCCTGCTTGTGAATGACGCCAAATCCAGTCACCCGCAAGCCGGGATCGATGCCGAGGATTTTCATGGCTGGCAGCGCAATGCGTCCATCCTAGTGCCGGAAATGGCGCGTGCCCGTCAACAGCATCACGATGTCCTGTTCATCGGCGGCATCGATCACTTCCTGGTCGCGCATCGAACCGCCCGGTTGAATCACCGAGCTTGCACCAGCCGCCACCACCACATCGAGACCATCGCGAAACGGGAAGAACGCATCCGACGCCACGGCCGACCCGACCAGCGACAAGCCGGCATTCTGTGCCTTGATCGATGCAATGCGGGCGGAATCGACACGGCTCATCTGCCCGGCGCCGACGCCCAGCGTCATGCCATTGCCGCAGAATACGATCGCATTGGATTTGACGAACTTGGCCACGCGCCACGCAAACATCAGGTCCTGCAGCTGCTGTGGAGTCGGCTGTCTTTTGCTGACCACCCTGATTTCGGCGAGCGTGACGTTTTTCGCGTCCGGCGATTGCACCAGCAAGCCGCCGCCGACCCGTTTGAAGTCACTTGCATTGAGCGCCTTGCCGAACGGGATTTCGAGCAAACGCACGTTCTGCTTTGCGCTCAGGATCTGCTTCGCCGCATCGCTGAAGGATGGCGCGATCACGACTTCGACGAACTGCTTGGCAACCGCTTCGGCGGCATTGCCATCCAGTTCACAATTGAAGGCGATGATGCCGCCAAAGGCAGAGGTCGGATCAGTCTGGAAGGCCTTGCTGTAGGCTTCGAACGGATTGGCGCCGGTGGCGGCACCGCAGGGATTGGCGTGCTTGATGATGACGCAGGCTGTTTCATCAAAAGTCTTTACACATTCCCAGGCCGCATCGGCATCGGCGATATTGTTATACGACAGTTCCTTGCCCTGCAATTGCCGGTAATTGGCAAGCGCGCCGTCAACCACCCTGAAGTCACGATAGAACGCCGCCGACTGGTGCGGATTTTCACCGTAACGCATTTCCTGCACCTTTTCAAAATGCAGGTTCAGTGTCGCCGGATAGGCGCTGCGCGTCTCATGCTGCTTGTCCTGGCCGAGCGACGTAAAATAATTGGTGATCGAGCCATCGTATTGCGCCGTATGCGCAAATACTTTTTTTGCGAGCGCAAATTTGGTTTCGTAACCGACTTCGCCCTGATTTGCGCTCAACTCACCCAGCACCGGCGTGTAATCGGCAGGATCGCAAATGACGATCACATCCTTATGGTTTTTAGCCGAGGAACGCAGCATTGCCGGACCGCCAATATCGATGTTTTCGATCGCGTCTTCCAGCGTGCATTGCTGTTTGGCTACTGTTTCCTGAAAGGGGTACAGATTGACAACGACCATGTCGATGGTCGGAATGCCATGCGCGTCGAGCGCTGCCACATGCGCCGGAAAATCACGACGCGCAAGAATGCCGCCGTGGACTTTCGGGTGCAGTGTCTTGACGCGGCCATCGAGCATTTCGGGAAAGCCGGTGTAGTCGGCCACCTCGGTCACGTTGATACCATTATCGGCAAGCAGCTTCGCCGTGCCGCCGGTAGAAAGAATATTGACGCCCATCGCTGACAGCGCGCGCGCGAATTCGAGAATCCCGGTTTTATCGGAAACGGAAATGAGGGCTTGTTTGATCATGATGATGGCGGCAGGAAGTGATAAATAAGGTAAAAGCAGTGTGCGCCGGCGGCACTGCTTTTACCTTATCCGCCTCCGCTAAATCAACCCGTGCTGCTGCAGCTTTTTTCGCAGGGTATTGCGATTGATGCCCAGCATCTCGGCCGCGTGCGACTGATTGCCCTCGGCACGCACCATCACTGCTTCGAGAATCGGTTTTTCGACGGTAAAGACTACCATTTCATAGACATTGGACGGCGCCTGTTCGCCCAAATCCTTGAAATATTTTTCGAGACTTTTCTTGACCACGTCCTGGATGCTGTCTTTGCTCATTTTTTGTGCGGTGATTGGTCTTGTTTTTCTTGATTATTAAAATCAGGCAGCCAGCTTTTCGTCATTCAGGCCGTATTGTAACCGCTCGCCAAGCTCGCGCTGCGATTCGAAAAAAGCATCTACTGCCAACAGTTGCTCGCCGCAGTCTTCGAGCCGGTTCATTTGCTGGCGAAACGCTTCGCCGCCGGCCAGTTCGCGCACATACCAGCCTATATGTTTTCGCGCCGTGCGTACGCCGAGGAAGTCGCCATAAAATGCATAGTGGGCGCGCAAATGCTCGTCCATCAATGTTCGTACCTCGGCAATCAAAGGCGGCGGCAGGTGGGCGCCGGTACGCAGGAAATGATGGATTTCACGAAAGATCCACGGCCGCCCCTGCGCCGCGCGCCCGATCATCACCGCATCGGCGCCGGTTGCCTGCAGCACGTATCGGGCTTTCTCCGGCGTTGTAATGTCGCCGTTGGCAACCACCGGAATCGATACGGCTGCCTTGACCGCGGTGATGGTGTCGTATTCCGCTGCGCCGCTGTATCCATCGGCACGGGTGCGGCCATGCAAGGTCAGCATTGCGATGCCGCTGGCTTCGGCAATCCGGGCAATCGTCAGCGCGTTTTTGTTCTGGCGGTCCCAGCCGGTGCGAAACTTCAGCGTGACCGGCACATCGACTGCGGCCACCACGGCCTCAAGAATCGCACCGACCAGTTTCTCATTCTGCAATAACGCTGAACCGCACCAGCTGTTGCACACCTTCTTGACCGGGCAACCCATGTTGATGTCGATGATTTGCGCGCCGCGATCGACATTGAATTTTGCGCATTCGGCCAGAATCGCCGGATCGGCGCCGGCGATCTGCACCGCCCTTGGTTCCATCTCGCCATCATGATTGATGCGGCGCGATGTTTTTTCAGACGCCCACAAACGCGGATCGGAGGCCGCCATTTCGGATACCGCATAACCTGCGCCCAGCTGTTTGCATAACTGCCGGAATGGCCGGTCGGTCACCCCGGCCATCGGAGCGACAAAAATATTATTGCGAAGCTGATAGGGACCGATGTTCACGGAATCGAATGGGTCAGGCAAAAAATGAGGAAACGCGAAAAGCGCTATTTTATCCGCAAAGCACTGACTATCCCGCATGCAATTTTGCGAATTCTTAATCCGGTAAAGCCGCGCAACAGGCTTACAACATTAGTAATTTTTTCCTGTTTTCGTAAATTTCACAAAAATGCGGTGACAGAATTTACTTGTCAATTTCATCCAGGCTCAGGCCAGCCAGATGTCTTACGTCCGACCAATGTGCAATCCGCAAACTTTCGCCATCCCAGAGCAGCCGGTTGATGCTCGCATTTTTAATATCGAAATCCCGTGGCGGCGAAAAATCCAGCCGATTGGCCGCACGATAAATGCACTCCAGCACGCCGCCATGACTGACGATGACGATTTTCTTGTGGCGATGTTCATTGGCGAGACGGGTGATTACGCCGACCGCACGCTGTGATAGTTCGCGCAGGGTTTCAGCTTGCTGCACACCCATCGGAAAGCGCGCATCAATGTCGCGTGCGCGCAGCATTGTGTAGGCATCCGGATAGGTCGTATTGATGTCGCCGTGAAGCATGCCTTCAAAAGCGCCATAACTGCGCTCCCGCAAATCGCGCTCGATCCGGACTTGCATGCCATGCGGCGCGGCAATTGCTTGCGCGGTTTGTCTTGCCCGCTGCAAATCACTGGCATAAATGACATCTATTTTTTCATCCGATAGCGCGTCGCCGAGCGCCGCTGCCTGGCGTTCACCTTCGGCATTGAGTGCAATATCGAGATGGCCTTGCACACGTTTTTCAACATTCCAATGCGTTTCACCGTGGCGAATCAGCAGAATTTCCGTCATTCCATTTCCAATTTCTCATTCACATCAGCTTTGCCATTGCAGGGTTCAGCGTGTAGAGGCCGACAATACTGGCTTCTTCCAAAGTCTTGTCGCGAATCGCATCGCGTACCCGCTGCCCCGTGAATTTTCCTTCCACCGGGACACGGGCAACATTCAGTGCATAGAGGGTAAAAATATAACGGTGAATCAGCGTATCGTTCCACGGCGGGCACGGGCCGTCATAACCGAAATAGTCACCCGTCATGTCCGGATCGGCGGCAAACCAGCCAGTGTAGTCGTTCAAGCCATGCCGCAGAGAATCGGACAGGTCGGGACCGGACTTGCCGCGTGCCGCTACGCCATTGGAGAACTCTCCTGCCTTCACCTCCGTCACGGTCGGTGGCAAATCAATCAAAACCCAGTGAAAAAACTCAACCCGGGCCAGGTCGGGCGGCACTGTTTTGCCTTCTGTATTGACATCATCGCCGCGTGACGGCACGTCCGGATCGTGGCAAATCAGTGCCAGCGACTTTGTTCCAGCCGGCAAATCGCTCCAGGCCAAATGCGGGTTCCTGTTACTCGACAAGCTGACATGGGTCTCCGGATCGATTACGCAAAATCCAAACTCACCGGGAATGTAACCACCATCCTTGAAAGAATCGCTCCAGATTTTCATCCTCACCTCCTGTAGTTTGCCACTGCGGATTGTGCCTGAATGGCCGACATGATCAATTGCACTCCCGATTCGCTCAAGCGGGCGCTCTTACCTGCAACCAGAAAGTGACGGGACCGTCATTGACCAGTGAGACCTGCATGTGGGCACCAAACCGCCCGGTTTCGACAATCGGATGTTTCGCTCGCGCGCGCGCCACAAAATGATCGAACAATTGCCTCCCCTTTTCAGGCGCCGCGGCGGGCGTAAATGAAGGTCGCGTGCCCGACTGCGTATCGGCTGCCAGCGTAAATTGCGGCACCAGCAACAAACCGCCGCCAATCTCCACGAGACTACGATTCATCTTGCCCGCATTGTCCGCAAAAACACGGTAAGCGAGCAACTTTGCCAACAGCACATCCGCTTCTTTTTCCGTATCCGCACGTTCCGCACACACCAGCACCAACAAGCCCGCGCCAATGGCGCCGACGTCCGCGCCATCCACGGCTACACTGGCTTGCGCGACGCGTTGAAGAAGAGCGATCAACTAAGCGTTACCCGTGCAAATTTTCGTTTCCCGACCTGCACCACGAACGTGCCTGCGTCAAGCTTCAAGCCCTTGTCGCTGACAGCGGCGCCATCAATTCGCACCCCGCCCTGCTCGACCATGCGCAATGCATCGGAACTCGACGGGCAGAGGTTTGCCTGCTTCAGCAACTGGCCTATACCCAGCGGCGCGCCGTCTAGCGTAACTTCGGGAATGTCGTCAGGTATACCACCTTTCGCACGATTGTTGAAATCGGTCAGGGCATCCAGCGCTGCCTGACGGGAATGAAACCGTTCGACAATTTCCTGCGCCAGCAATACCTTGATGTCGCGAGGATTGCCGCCGGCCAAAGTACTTTCCTTGAACGTTGCAATTTCTGCAATCGAGCGAAACGACAGCAACTCGTAATAACGCCACATCATCACATCGGAAATGCTCATCACTTTGGCGAACATGGTGTTGGGAGGTTCAGTAATGCCGATATAGTTGCCTTTGGATTTAGACATTTTTTCAATGCCATCCAGGCCTTCCAGCAATGGCATCGTCAGGATACATTGCGGCTCCTGCCCATAATCCTTCTGCAGTTCACGTCCGACCAGCAGATTGAATTTCTGATCGGTGCCGCCAAGCTCCAGATCGGAACGCAACGCGACGGAATCGTACCCTTGCATCAACGGATATAACAATTCATGCACCGAAATGGGCGTGCCGGCCTTGAAACGCCTGGTGAAATCTTCGCGCTCGAGTATGCGCGCCACCGTGTATTTTCCAGCCAGCTCAATCATGCCACGCGCACCCAGAGGATCAGACCACTCTGAGTTGTAACGAATTTCAGTCTTGGCCGCATCCAGCACCAGGCTGGCCTGGGCAAAATATGTTTTTGCGTTTTCTTCAATCTGCTCGCGTGTCAGCGGCGGCCGGGTGATATTACGGCCGGAAGGATCGCCGATCATCGATGTGAAATCACCAATCAAAAAAATCACGGTATGGCCCAGATCTTGCAACTGACGCATCTTGTTTAAAACAACAGTATGTCCAAGATGCAAATCGGGCGCGGTCGGGTCCAGACCAAGCTTGATGCGCAGCGGTTGCCCGGACTGCTCTGCCCTGGCCAGTTTTTGCGCAAACTCGGATTCAATTAACAGTTCATCAACACCGCGTTTGACGATGGCCATCGCTTCCTGAACTCCCTCCGAAAGAGGCAGCGCTTGACGCGCTGGCGCTGTTGGGACGGGCGATGGCGCTGGAGGTGTATTTGGCAACTGCGTGGGAGTGTTCATAAGCCTGTTAAAAAATAGATTTCAAGAAAATTGACGCTTGGTCTTTGATATAATGCGTCCTCTTTTAACCCAGCCGGCTGTCGCTAAAAAAGCTAAAAGAAAAGAGAATCAAGACAAAACGGTAAATTTTAACGTATTGGATGATCGCTATAGATAAATTACTGAGCCTTCGCTCCCGCAGCCAAGCGCTGTCCGGTTCCTCCCGCAAAACACGTATTGTCTCGGCAACTGCATTCTTTCTGGCCGTCTGTGCATTCGGCGCAGTGGGCGTGGCGCCAATGGCGCCTGACGCAGCTGACCTTCCGGTTACATCGATCGTGGAAGAACTTGCCTTGCCAAGTCTGGCCCAACAGATTGCCTCCCTTGAACCATCGACACAAACTTATGTAAGCGAAGAAAAAGTCCGCGCCGGCGATACGCTTGCCACCCTTCTTGAACGGTTGGGCATTAACGACGAAGCAGCGGCGACTTTCATTAAATCGGACAAAACCGCAAAAAGCGTATTCCAGCTCAAACCCGGCAAACGTGTGCAGGCGCGAACAAGCGCCGACGGTCAGTTGCAATGGTTGAGCACCACCGTCCTCGACGGCCGTGACAACCCGGTCAAGAATATCGTGATCACGCGTGATGGCGCGGGTTTCAAAGCCGCTGAAAACTCGGCGATGATCGAGAAGCGTGTCGAGATGCGTTCCGGTGAGATCAAATCGTCGCTGTTCGCGGCAACGGATACGGCACAAATTCCCGATGGAGTGGCAGCACAGATTGTTGACATGTTTTCCACCAATATCGACTTTGCTTCCGACCTGCGTCGTGGTGACCGCTTTAATGTGGTGTACGAGACTTTTTGGCAAGGCGGCGAATTTCTGCGCTCCGGCCGCATCCTGGCGGCGGAATTCCGCAACGGCGCCGCCACCTATCAGACAGTTTGGTTCGAGGACCCGGCCAACAAGCAGGGCGGCGGGTATTTCGGCTTCGATGGCAAATCGCTGAAAAAGGCATTTCTCAAGTCGCCAATTGAGTTTTCGCGGGTGTCTTCCGGATTTTCAATGCGCCACCATCCGCTTTCCGGCAAGTGGAAACAGCACAAGGGCGTTGATTTCGCTGCGGCCACCGGCACACCGATCCGCGCCGCCGGTGAAGGTGTGATCGACTTCGTTGGCGCCCAGGGCGGTTTTGGAAATGTAGTCATCATCAAGCACTGGTCAAATTATTCAACCGCGTATGCACACATGAGTCGTTTCGCCAGCGGCATGCGCAAAGGGTCGAAAGTCAACCAGGGTGATGTGATTGGGTATGTGGGGTCCACAGGATGGTCCACCGGCCCACACCTGCACTATGAGTTCCGTGTCAATAACGAGCCGCGTGATCCGATGTCGGTCGATATGCCGAATGCTCAGCCTCTGGCTGGAGCGGAATTGCAACGCTTCCGCAATGTGGCCAATGACATGACGCATCGTTTTGCACTACTGACCCCGCAGGATAATAATATCAAGCTGGCGTCAAAATAATCGGCTTCTGCCCGCTGCACGGCGGGCAGGCAGCAATCCAAACCGTTCGCGGCCCGGGGTAGAATGGGCACTTCGCGAACGGCTTTTTTTTGGACCTTTATGCCTTCCAGCAGCAACCTGTTTATCGGCCTCATGTCGGGCACCAGCCTGGATGGCGTGGACGGCGTGCTCGCCTCCTTCCCCCGCGATTTTTCGCATGGCCATGTGGCGACGCTGGCCGCCGCCCATGTTCCCTTTTCGGCATCGCTGCGCGCCGATCTTATGGCTCTGCAAACGGCAGGCGACAATGAAATACACCGTGAAGCTCTGGCCGCCAATATCCTCACGCAACGTTACGCTGAATGTATCTCACAATTGTTGATGCACGCCGGCGCCCTGCCGCACACCATTCGGGCCATCGGTGTGCATGGGCAAACCATTCGTCATCAACCCGCATTGGGATATACCCGCCAAACCAATCATCCCGCGCTTCTTGCCGAACTGACTGGAATTGACGTGATCGCCGATTTCCGCAGCCGCGATATCGCTGCCGGCGGCCAGGGTGCGCCACTGGTACCCGCCTTCCATCAAGCGCTGTTTGCGGATCCGGCCGATACCCGTGTGGTGGTCAATATCGGCGGCATCAGCAACATCAGCATTTTGCAAAATGGCAGCCATGGAACCGTCACCGGCTTTGATACCGGCCCCGGCAATGTGTTGATGGATGCCTGGATCGGGCAGCGCCTTGGAAAAGCATACGACGATGATGGCGCCTGGGCCGCCAGCGGCACGGTCATTGGGGAATTGTTGACATGCTTGTGCGACGAACCCTTCTTTGCGCTGGCGCCGCCCAAAAGCACGGGCCGGGACCTGTTTCATACATCCTGGCTGGCGAGCCGACTTGCGGCATTCCCGGATGCCAGACCCGCCGATGTGCAGGCGACCCTGGCGGCCTTTACCGCAACGACCGTGGCCAATGCGATTGCCGATCATGCACACGGGACCAGAACTGTTTATGTGTGCGGGGGCGGTGCGTATAACGGGTACCTGATGCGTCAATTGCAGCAAGCCCTGGCAGCGCGCAATCAGACCGCGGTGGTTCGATCATCCGACACACTGGGCATATCACCCAATCATGTAGAGGCGCTTGCCTTTGCATGGCTGGCACATCGCTTCACCGAGCGGCAGGCGGGCAATCTGCCGGCTGTCACGGGCGCCAGGGGTTTGCGGGTCTTGGGAGCGCTCTATCCGGCTTGAGCGTTGGATGCTGAATGTAAAAAGCGCAGAAATATCTGCGCTTTTTTTATGCCAATTCCAGGATAGATATCCGGGCGTGAAAAACCTCAGGCGGAGAAAGACGAACCGCAACCACAGGTCGTAGTCGCATTCGGATTTTTAATCACGAACTGCGCTCCTTCGAGGTCATCCTTGTAGTCGATTTCCGCACCGACCAGATATTGATAACTCATCGAATCAATCAGCAAATGCACACCATTTTTTGTCATTGTGGTGTCGTCTTCATTCACAATTTCATCAAAGGTAAAACCATACTGAAAACCGGAGCAACCGCCGCCTTGTACGAATACACGTAATTTCAGATCAGGATTGCCTTCCTCTTCAATTAGCTGCGCAACTTTGTTTGCGGCACTATCGCTAAAGACAATCGGTGCGGGCATTTCGGCAACTGCATTCATTTTGGGCTCCTGCCAAACAAGCAAAATAGGGTAATACAGACTCAATTATAGTTCGTTAGCGCAGATCATGCATTGGTCACGGCAAGTTTTGGCGGCGCGAGCTTTAAAAGCGGGTCTTCCGATTGGTTATGGGTCAACTTGCCATCAACCAAAGCGCCGCCGTGCATTTCCAGCGCTTTGTAAAACACATCTCCAGTTATGCGGCCTTTTGGCTGCAATTCAAGAAGCTCGGATGAAAAAACAAGGCCGGTAATCTGGCCATTGACCACCAGATGTGCGGCTCGGACTTCGCCTTCGATCCTGGCTTGTTCGGAAATAACAAGCATGCTGGGCTGGCTCGGGTCCGCAATGACATTGCCACAGATGTGACCATCGATGCGCAAGCCCCCCTTGAAGTAGACATTGCCTTCAATTTTGGTCGACAGGCCAATAAGACTATCGATCGTACTCTTTGTTTTGTGGCCGAACAAAATGGCTCTCCTTTACAAATTGGCAGCTTGCTGCGCGCGAATCTGGCCTCTTTCGAGTACACGCGCCTGAACCGCCTTGATCGATACTCCCTCCGGCAAAGTCACAATTCCTTCAATGCGCTGATAATGCCTGAACTTCAGCTTGAACTTGTCCGCTTCGACCGGCTTGGCGTCGGGGAAAAGGATCATGGCATTTTTACCATTCTGAACAACGCTAACAGCAAATTGCAAATTCCCATCGAATTCAGGTTGACTTTTAGTGCCTTGCATTACCAGCAGGCGGTAACGAAACTGATTCGGAGTAATAATTTCAGCTTCTATGCGCCGGATGGCAATGCCGTTGGAACGTGCATTGACGGGCAGGAGGCTTTCAAAAAAAGCTAGATCTTCTTTGAGTATCGCTTTTTCAGTTTCCAACACTTTGACTTGCGCCGCAAGCTGCTGTTGTGCCGAACGCACGATATTAAGCTGGCTTTCCGCCGCGTTTACCGTGCTTGAAAACTGATCCCGCTCTTTTGTGAGTTGTTCAATCTGCTGCTTGAGTGGTGCTAATTCCGATTTAGCAGGACCTTGGGTAAAGCCGGTAAAGCTGCGTCCCAAATCATAAGCCCACATCGCCATTGCAGCGCCCAAACCCAGGACGACTGCAATAAATGCAATTTTCAAGGGCCAGGCGAAATCTGTCCTGATCGTCATCTTTGGCGCCGAAATCGACTGGCGCCGCAACCACAATTTGAATTTCATGGATTGACTAGCCGGACTCTGATCGTGGCGCAGCTTATGGCATCACCGGAACCTGCATCAGTCCGGTCGTCTCATCCAGGCCAAACATGATGTTCATGCACTGCACTCCCTGCCCGGCTGCACCTTTCACCAGATTGTCTTCCACGACCAGGATAACCAGCAAATCTCCGTTGCCGGGCCGGTGTATCGCGATACGGAGCATGTTGGAGGCACGAACCGATCGTGTTTCAGGGTGACTGCCCGCTGGCAGCACATCGACGAACCTGTCGTGCCTGAAATGATTTTCGTACAAAGCCTGGAAATCGAGATCACGCGCCTCCGGCAAAATCGAGGCATACAGTGTCGAATGAATCCCGCGAATCATGGGCACGAGGTGCGGCACGAAGGTCAATCCTATCTGGCGGCCTGCGATCGCTTGCAATCCCTGCACCGTTTCCGGCAGGTGACGATGGCCTTTGACGCCATATGCCTTGAAATTATCAGCCGCTTCCGCCAGCAATGTTGACACTTCAGCCTTGCGGCCCGCACCCGACACGCCTGATTTGCAATCGGCGATCAGCGCCGCTTCGTTGACGAGTGGCTTTCCCTGGGCCAGCAGCGGTGCATAGCCGAGTTGCATCGTAGTCGGATAACAGCCCGGCAGACCGATAATGCGCGCCTGTTTGATTGCCTCGCGATTTACTTCAGGCAAGCCATATACCGCTTCTTCCAGAATGCCCGGGCAGGAGTGCGGCATGCCATACCATTTTTCGAATACCGCCGTGTCTTTCAAGCGGAAGTCCGCAGCGAGGTCGATGACTTTGACACCGGCGGCCAGCAATTCCGGCGCCTGCGCCATGGCGACGCCATGCGGCGTAGCAAAAAAGACAACATCACATTCTGTTAATTTAGCCTTTTCAGGCGCAGAAAATGCGAGCGACACATAACCGCGCAGCGACGGAAACATGTCCGCAACAGGCATGCCATCTTCTTTACGCGAGGTAATCGCCTTCAACTGCACTTGTGGATGCGGAGCCAATAAACGAAGCAGCTCAACGCCTGTATATCCCGTACCGCCGACAATACCGACTTTAATCATGTTTTTCCCTTGCGTGGATCTTTACCTGAATTTGATTTTAACAGGCGGAGCCTGATCTGCCTCCGTCAAGGCAGGATGATGTTAAGTGTCCACCCAAAATCAGAACGTAAAAAAAGCTGCCAGGCGCAAACCTGGCAGCTTTTCGATGTTCTGAAACGCAGATTAGCGCTTGGAGAACTGCTTGGCCCGACGTGCTTTACGCAGGCCGACTTTCTTACGTTCGACTTCACGGGCATCGCGGGTAACAAAGCCTGCTTTAGCCAGTTCCGGCTTGAGCGTGGCGTCGTAATCGATCAGCGCACGGGTAATGCCATGACGAACCGCGCCAGCCTGGCCAGATTCGCCGCCGCCGTTGACGTTGACCATGATGTCGAAAGTGCCGACATTGTTGGTCAGCTCAAGAGGCTGACGAATGACCATCAAACCGGTTTCGCGCGAAAAATATTCATTCGCAGGTTTGCCGTTGACGACGATTTGGCCAGAGCCGGATTTAATGAAAACGCGAGCCACTGCACTCTTGCGACGGCCGGTTCCATAATTGTAGTTACCGATCATGTCTTTTCCTTAGAGTTCGAGTACTTTAGGTTGCTGCGCGGAGTGCGGATGGGTCGCTTCTGCATATACTTTGAGCTTTTTGATCATTGCATAGCCGAGCGGGCCTTTAGGCAACATGCCCTTGACCGCTTTTTCAAGCGCGCGACCTGGAAAACGCTGCTGCATTTTCAGGAAGTTGGTTTCATAGATACCGCCCGGATAACCGGTGTGACGGTAATATGTTTTTTCCGTTGCTTTGGTGCCGGTCACGCGCAGTTTGCCTGCATTGATCACGACGATGAAATCGCCCGTGTCGACGTGAGGAGTAAATTCCGGTTTGTGTTTGCCGCGCAGTCGGAGTGCCACTTCGCTGGCAACACGTCCGAGGACTTTGTCCGTCGCGTCAATCACGAACCAGTCGCGCTTGACCTCGTGGCCTTTAGCGGAAAAGGTTTTCATGATGACTTCCTAATTAGAGTAACTCGCTCAAAATGGTGGTTCTGGCCGTTATCGATAACATAACGGTTTGCAGACTCTGCCTTGTTAACTCTCCATGAGCAAACTGGAGAACCTGAAAGTATAGCCTTTTCAAGGAGTTGGCGTCAAATCTAATGACAAGGAGTCCTTATGTTTTTTTCAAAACAGGGGCTGATGCTCCGGCTGTCTACACCCCAAATGCGATTTGCCTGAAACGCTACAATAGCGATTGCTTATCTCTTTATGAGGAAATAATGGAATGCACCGTACGCTGGACAGGCTTGTCCGGCATGACTTTTTTAGCCGAAACCGGTTCCGGCCACGTGTTTGCCATGGATGGCGCGCCCGACGGCGGCGGACGTAATCTGGCACCGCGCCCCATGGAGATCGTTTTAGCCGGCACCGGAGGATGCACCGCCTATGACGTCGTATTAATCCTTCGTAAAAGCGGCCAAGATATCCGCGGCTGTGATGTCACTTTGAAATCCGAACGGGCCGAAAAGGATCCGAAGGTATTTACCAGGATTCATTTTCACTTCATCGTGCGTGGGCGCAATCTGAAGCAAAACCTGGTTGAAAGAGCCATCAAGCTTTCACACGAAAAATACTGCTCCGCTTCCATCATGCTGGAGAAAACGGCTGAAATGACACATTCATTTGAAATCGTGGATGACACGGCCGATAACATCAGCCCCGCTTAGACAGCAATGCCTGCTGGCCGGCGGCAAAAACTGAATTAACCGCGGCCAGTAATACTGACGAACATCCCACTATCCCACTATATATAGTACGCAGTGGTGGTCATTATTTTTGCCATCGCTTCCATAACCTTGCGCGCCGGCGCGGGCATGTCAACCGCGCCAAGGGCCTGTGCAGAAGCGCCATGCGCAACCTCATCGGCGCGCATCTGTTCGACGATAGCCCTCGACTTTTCGTCCTGAAGCGGCAAATGCTGCAAATGACTAGTCAGATGCGCCTCAACCTGACGTTCGGTCTCGACCACAAAACCCAGGCTGCGAGCATCACCCAGGCGGGCAGCTAGCGCACCAAGCGCATAGGCGCCACCATACCAAAGCGGATTTAACAGGCTGGGCCGGGAACCGAGTTCTTTCAAACGCTCGGCCGTCCATGCCAGATGATCCTGCTCTTCGCGCGCCGCCTCATTAAATTGTTTCTTCATTTCATTGCTCTGCGCAAACTGTCCTTGCGCATCGTACAAGGCTTGCGCACATACTTCGCCGACATGATTGACCCGCATCAGCGCAGCACTTTTTTGCCGCTCTGAACTATCCAGCATGCTGTCCGCCACTCCAAGCGCCGGACTTGGCCGCGACGCTTCAGCAATTCCCGCCATGACACGCAAGGCCTTATCCAGGCTGATTATCAAGAAATCCATAGTCCAATAATTGTGATTTTAATACTTATTTCGATTTAATCGTTGTACAAAAGAGACACAATGTCGCAAAAACACCATCAAAACCAAATACTCTTTGCTTAAGGAAACAAATTTTGATGAAATGATCCCTGCTTCTTAATCAACAACCGATTGGAAGTGTCGGCAGGGGCGTTACCACTAGTGGCCTTGCTGCATGCGGAAAATAAATTTTAGCACGACAACTTCTGGAGATTAATTAATGAAAAAATCGATCCTCGCTATCGCAGTCCTCGGCGCGTTTGCTGGTGCTGCCCAAGCTCAATCGAGCGTTACAGTGTACGGCGTTGCCGACATCGGATACAAAGCAAATAAAGACGAAGGCGCTGGCGGCTCAATGAAGAGCAGCGGCATCTCCGACGGCGCTGTTGCTGGCAACCGCATCGGCTTCCGTGGTACGGAAGATCTGGGCGGCGGTCTGAAAGCCAACTTCGTGATCGAACAAGGCATTTCCCCAACCAACGACGAACTGTTCGCTACCCGTACCGCAACAGCTGGCCATCAAGTTGACGGCCAGTCCGCTGCAGCTAACGGCGCCTATTCAAACGGCACCAACCGTCAATCGTGGGTTGGCCTGTCTGGCGGCTTCGGTGAAGTCCGTATCGGTTATCAGTACACCAACCTGTACTCCATTTCTTCCCTGTCAGGCTACAACACGACTTCGGAAGGCGTTCGCGGCGCAGAGAACTATCACCTGCATGGTCAGCAAGTTGTCGGCGGCACTCGTGCAAACGGCATCACTTACATCACACCTAACTTCTCAGGCTTCCAGGCAACCGTGCAATACGGCGCAAACAGCCCAGGCCGTGAAAGTATTGAAGTTGGCACCGCTAAAATCGAAGGCACTCGTCTTGGCCTGCGTTTGAACTATGCTGCGGGTCCTATCAGCGCTGATCTGGCTCACACACAAACCAAATCCCGGTCGACCGCAGCATCTTTGACTGGATTGAGTGCTTTTGGTGTAGCAGTCCCGACCACAGCGTCCGCAAATCTGGGCGAAAGAACCGGCAAACTGACTCAAGGCGCATTCAGCTATAACTTCGGCGTCGCCAAGTTGACCGCTTCGGTCAACAGCGGTGAAGACGGCGGCACAGCTGCTACTACGGTTAATTCGAAATACAAGTCGGCTCAAGTTGGTGTGCGCGTTCCTGTCGGCGCATTCGCTCTGGTCGGTAGCTATGGCCGTGCAAAAACCGAAGCCGCTGGCGTGAATACGTTTGACGAAAAAGGTTATCAAGTCGGCGCTCAGTACTCGTTGAGCAAGCGTACCATGGCTTATGTCTACCACGGTCGTAGCAAAGACGAAGGCACCGCACGTGCTGCTCTGTGGGCTGAAAAGCAATCGACAATCGTCGGTATTTTCCACTCGTTCTAATTCTTGGTCAGCGCAAGCTGACTGGGTTTAGAAAAGTCGGATGAAAAAGCCACTCTTCGGAGTGGCTTTTTTTCGTCTCAAATTTTCAAAACAACCGCTCGTTTTGGCCGGAAAACGGCAACATCATCATAAAACTGCAGATCCTGAACGTCCCACCAGCCCGGAACGCCCAACACAGGCAAGGGCGTAAAATCCGCCGTCGACAAGCCTTGCGCCAGCGCCGTGGCAAGCCGCAAATCGATCCACCCGCGCATTTCCGGTGGCGACACCGCAAAAAATGCCTTATCCGCCAGCAACACATACGCATGCGCAGTGATCGCTTTATAAGGCGACACCAGTTTTTCCATCAGCGCATGGCCAAACAGGCACACCGTGCAATCGCGGCTGAAATCATCCCGTCTGGCAATGAATAGCTCGCGCCATTGATGGCCGCGCAAGGCGGCGACCAAATCTTGATCGGTTGCCACCAGTATTGCCGCATTTTCATCAAAAATCGTGGCGGCATCCCTGAGCTTGCCGCGCCTGGCCCCATGCGCCCCCCCTGCGTCCGGCATCCTGGCTGCGCCGGCGATTTCCATCGCCTGCAAGGCATTGAGCTGTGCCTTCGCTTTTGGAAAGGTCAGCCATACCAGCGCATTGAAAAAATCGTGCAGGTTCGATCGTGTGGGAACGCCGCCAGTAGCACTGATAAAAGCTTCGTATGGCGTATCAGCCGGCAAGTCAGATTGCGGCACAAACCGGATTGGCAAACCGCGATGATTGCACAGGGAGGCGGCAAAGGCGGCTGCATTCAGCGCCTCCCGCCAATCCTGGGCCTGCAGAATCGGCGCGGCAGCGGGAAGCAAGGGCGCCAGCCACGGGCGCCGCCAGTCTATCTCTTTGAGGAAAGACGCATTCATTGCTGCTGTTGCCGAAGGCGCCACCGTGTGAATTAAACCAGCTTCCAGCCTATGCTCTCGCCGCCATTCAAGGGCACGATGGTCGAATCGCCCAATGGCAATTCCGCAGGCAAGGCCCAGGCTTCGCGCTTGAGTGTGACTTTCGCCGTATTGCGCGGCAAATTGTAAAATGCCGGGCCATGGAAACTGGCGAACGCTTCAAGCTTGTCCAGCGCGTTTGCCTGGTCAAATGCTTGCGCATACAGCTCCATTGCATGCAGCGCCGTGTAACATCCGGCGCAACCGCACGCATGCTCCTTCAAATCCCTGGAATGGGGCGCCGAATCGGTGCCCAGAAAGAATTTTTTATTGCCGGAGGTCGCGGCATCCAGCAACGCCTGCCGATGCTCTTCCCGTTTCAAGACGGGCAGGCAGTAATAATGTGGACGAATGCCCCCTTTGAAGATTTCATTGCGGTTGTAGAGCAAGTGATGCGCGGTGATGGTGGCTGCAATTGCGCCCTTTTCCTCGCTCACATAGTGCGCCGCGTCCTTGGTCGTGATGTGCTCGAATACGACCTTCAGTTCCGGCATGTCGCGCCGCAGAGGGCGCATCACACGGTCGATGAACACTGCCTCACGGTCAAAAATATCCACATCCGGATCCGTCACCTCGCCATGCACGAGCAAGGGCATGCCTAACGCCTGCATCGCTTCCAGCGTCTTGTAGCATTTGGTCAGGTCCGTCACGCCGGCGTCCGAATTGGTGGTTGCACCGGCCGGATACAGTTTGACCGCATGTACAAACCCGCTGTCCCTGGCACGCCGAATTTCATCGGCGGGCGTTTTGTCGGTAAGGTACAGCGTCATCAGTGGCTCGAATTTCAGGTCCGGCGGCAGCGCTGCCAGGATCCGGTCCCGGTAAGCGGCCGCCAGCGCCGTGGTCGTCACCGGCGGCTTCAGGTTAGGCATGACGATTGCCCGTGCGAACTGGCGCGCGGAGTCCGGCAATACACTGGCCAGCGCTACGCCGTCCCGCAGGTGCAGGTGCCAGTCGTCGGGACGAGTCAGTGTGAGGCTCGCAACAGGGGATGAAGTCGGTTCGTTTTGCATGGCAATCCATCAGGAAGAGGTGCCTGCAATTTTACAGGATCAGGATCACGCGGTAATCGTTCACATTGGTGCGTGTCGGGCCAGTGACGACAAGATCGTCGAGGGCCGCAAAATAGCGGTAGCCATCGTTATCGGCAAGGTTTTTTGCCGCATCTACACCCAGCACACTGGCGCGCGACTGGCTGTCCGGCAGCAGCACCGCGCCCGCATTGTCTTCCGTGCCATCAATGCCGTCGGTGTCGGCGGCCAGCGCGTAGACATCGGGCATGCCATCGAGCTCGACCGCCAGCGATATCAGGAATTCTGCACAGCGTCCGCCGCGCCCATTACCGCGCACGGTCACCGTGCATTCACCGCCTGATATCAGGGCAACCGGCGGTTTGAAAGGCTGACCATGCGAACGAATCTCCCGCACCAGCGCTGCGTACACTTTGGCCACCTCGGACGCCTCGCCCGTCACGGTATCGCCCAACACAACCGGCGTGATGTCATGGGCACGGAAAAACTGCGCCGCCGCCTGCAGGCTTTGATGGGCGGTTGCAATGATCAGATTGTTGACGCTTGAGAAGACAGGACTGCCCGGCTTGGGGGTTTCGGCGACCTTGCCCTTGGCGCCTTCCTGCAAATAGGCGGCGATCGCGGCAGGTGCCGTTACGCCAAAACGCTGCAAGATATCGAGCGCATCGCCAAACGTGCTCGCATCGGCACAGGTTGGACCGGATGCGATTGCACTCGGCTCGTCTCCGGCAACATCGCTGACGATCAGGGTAGTGACAGGCGCTTTGCATGCCGCTGCCAGTTGTCCGCCCTGGATACGCGACAAGTGTTTGCGCACGATATTCATTTCAGTGATCGGTGCGCCCGATTTCAACAGGTCTTTTGTCAACGCTCTCAAATCTGTCATCGAGACAGCGGGCACCGGCAACGATAACAAACTTGAGCCGCCGCCAGACACCAGGACGATCAGGCGGTCATCGGGGGCAAGCGCACTGGTGCGCGCCAGGATTTCAGCCGCCGCGATTTCGCCCGCGGTATCGGGCACCGGGTGGCTCGCTTCCACCACTCGAATCCTCTCGGTCGGCATGCCATGTGCATAACGCGTGACAACAATGCCTTCCAGCGGCGCATCCGGCGGCCATGCCAGTTCCACCGCGCGTGCCATGCTGGCGGCCGCTTTGCCGGCGCCGACGACCAGTGTCTTGCCCTTGGGCGGGGCAGGCAAATGACTGGCCACCAACTGTGACGGATCGGCGGCGGCAACCGCGGCATGGAAACTATCAATCAGAAACTGTTTGTGGTTCATGACTTTTTCGATCATCGTCAGGCGTGTTGGTGGGCTGGCAGGCTGTTGAAAATTACCCGGTGAATGCAATTGACTGCTCTCTTAGGGGGCACACCAAAAAAATTACTGTCTTTCCCGCGGCACTGCAATTGCCGTCCTCGCGCGATAAAAAAGCCGCTTCAGTCTGGTACCGGAGCGGCTTTTCGTCAATCGCGAAAAATGCAGACCTCAGTGAATGATCTTTGCGAGGAAATCGCGTGCGCGCTCGGAACGGGGCGAGCCAAAAAAATCATCCTTCGTGCAGTCTTCCACAATCCGTCCCTGGTCCATGAAGATGACCCGGTTTGCCACTTTTTTGGCAAACCCCATTTCATGCGTGACGACCATCATTGTCATGCCGTCCTGCGCCAGTCCAACCATGACATCGAGTACTTCGTTGATCATTTCCGGGTCGAGCGCGGAGGTAGGTTCGTCGAACAGCATCGCAATCGGATCCATCGACAATGCGCGCGCAATCGCCACACGCTGCTGCTGACCGCCTGACAATTGGCCGGGGAATTTGTCCTTTTGTGCAATCAGGCCGACCCGGTCGAGATATTTGAGGCCGCGTACCGTTGCCTCATCAACGCTGCGGCCGAGTACCTTGACCTGTCCGATCGTGAGATTTTCACGAATCGACAGGTGGGGAAACAATTCGAAATTCTGGAACACCATGCCGATGCGCGCGCGCAATGTGGACAGGTTGGTTTTCGGGTCACCGACGGAGACGCCATCAACCAGGATCTCGCCTTTTTGAAATGGTTCAAGTCCATTGACTGTCTTGATGAGGGTCGACTTGCCGGAACCGGAAGGACCGCAAACCACCACCACATCGCCTTTCGCGACTTTTGTCGTACAGTCGGTCAGGACCTGAAAATTTCCGTACCATTTGCTGATATTTTTAAGTTCAATCATTTTGATTCTCCTGAATGCTGAATTCCGTTGACTATGAGCGCTTGTTTTTTTCCCGCCCTCTTCATGAACCAAGAGGCGAACAATGATCCGCGGCTTATCTGATGATGGCGACCCGCTGCTGCAGTTTTCTGACCAGCATTGAGAGCCCGAAACACAGCACGAAGTAAACCACCGCGACGAACAGGTACATCTCGATCAAGCGCCCATCACGTTGGGCAACCTTGGACGCCGCGCCGACAAAATCAGTGATCGATAATACGTACACCAGCGACACGTCCTGAAACAGCACGATGGTTTGCGTCAGCAATACCGGGATCATATTTCGGAAAGCCTGCGGCAAGATAATGTTGCCCATGGTTTGCCAGTAGTTCATGCCCAACGCATAACCAGCGGCCACCTGGCCACGTGGGATCGATTGGATTCCAGCGCGCATGATCTCGCAATAATAAGCGGCTTCGAAAAGGATGAAGGTGATCAGGGAAGAAGAGAATGCCCCGACCTTGATTGGCTCCTTGGCGCCAATGAGCCAGGCGCCGATGTAGGGCACCAGGAAGTAAAACCAGAAAATCACCAGTACCAATGGGATCGACCGAATCAGGTTGACATAGCCGGTGGCAACCAATGAAACAGCCCTGTATTTCGACAGGCGCATCATTGCCAGCAGTGTGCCCAGGATGATGCCGCCAACCATTGCCAGACCGGTAAGCTCGAGCGTGAATGCCATGCCTGTTTTAAACAAATACACCCAAGAACGGGCAATCACGTCAAAATCGAAATTAGCGAACATGATCAATGTCCTCCCGTATTGGCAGTACCGGAACTGATGAAACCCGGCACAGCCAGGCGCTTTTCAATTCGGTGCATCAGGAAGACGACACAGATATTCACCAGAATGTAAATGATCGTGGCGGCAGTGAATGCCTCGAATACCTGGAACGAAAACTCCTGCATCGAGCGGGCGCGTGCAGTCAATTCCATCAAACCAATGGTGAGGGCTACCGCGCTGTTCTTGATGATGTTTAAAAACTCGCTGGTCAGCGGCGGAATGACGATACGAAAAGCCATCGGCAACAATACGTAGCGATATGTCTGCGGCAGAGTCAGGCCCAGGGCCGTGCCAGCCAGTTTCTGGCCGCGCGGCAATGAATTGATGCCGGCAGAGATTTGTACCGCTACGCGTGACGAGGTGAAAAATCCCAGGCAGATTACCGCTGTAATGAAAGGCGCATTGGGCATTGCTTTCACACGATCGCCTAGATCCGCAGGCAAAAGTTCGGGCATTACGAAGTACCACAGGAACATCTGCACCAGCAACGGTATGTTGCGGAACAGTTCGACATAGGCATTTCCAAGACGCACCGCCCACTTATTAGGCATGGTGCGGATCGTGCCGATGATTGCGCCGATCACGAGGGCCATGATCCAGGCGGACAGCGCGGTAGCCAGGGTCCAGACCAGTCCAGACCATAAGGTGTCCATGTAGGTCCCGACACCATCGGGTGAGGATTCCCAGAAAATGCGCCAGTTCCAGTTGTAATTCATATTCCCCTCGTCTCGTTTTCAGTACCGCACACCTGGATATCCAAACTTGCCAATTATGTGCAATGAATATTACCGTCTATTAAGCAGCTTGATTACTTTTTTGAAATACAACAATATTCCCGGGCAAAATAAAACGGGAGGCTCTCGCCCCCCGTGTCGACAATTTCACCGTCGATTTATTTTTTCTTGGATACTGCTTTCTGCGCTTCTGGCACTGCTGCGTACGCTGCCGGATCACCGGAATCGGTCGGCTTCGCAATGACGGCTTTCAGTTCAGCGCTCATTGGCCAGTTCAGATTGACATTCTTGGGCGGGATTGGCGACAGGAACCACTTGTTGTAGATACGATTGATCTCGCCGGATTTGAATACGTTCATGACCGCGGTATCGACTACCTTTTTGAACTCAGGATCATCCCGACGCATCATGATGCCGTATGGCTCGACCGACAGCGCTTCCTGGGTAATCGCATAATCCGCGGGTGCCTTGGAGCTTGCTGCCAAAGATGCCAGCAGGATGTCATCCATGCCGAACGCAACAGCCCGACCGGTCTCGACCATCAGGAAAGCTTCTGCATGGTCTTTTGCGGACATGATGTTCAAGCCCAGATTGCGTTCACCATTCAACTGGGTGATTTGTTTCAGACTGGTCGTGCCGGACGTCGACACCAGCGATTTGCCTTTCAGGTCATTCAGCGAATTCACATTGGCCGATTTTTTGGCAATCAAACGGCTGGCAACCACAAAAGTGGTCGGGGCAAATGCCACTTGCTTCTGGCGCTCGATATTGTTGGTGGTGGAACCGCACTCGAGATCGGTGGTGCCGTTTGCCATCAGCGGAATGCGGGTGGCGGATGTGACCGGATTCAACTTGACGGTCAGGGCGGTCAGGCCGAGCTGTTTCTGAATCGCGGTAACGACCTTCATGCAAAGATCAATCGAATAACCTTGATACGATTGTTTGTCATCCAGGTATGAAAAAGGAATGGATGAATCGCGTACACCAAGAGTGATGGATCCGGAATCTTTGATTTTTTTAAGTGTTCCGGTCAACTCCTGGGCCTGGGCTGCGCCCATGACAACGCCGGCACTGATCAGAAAGGCAATTAATTTTGATAATTTCATAAGGTCTCCTGGGGAAAATTTTACAACTCAGTGTACCAAAACCAACAATTTAAAATCGTATTTCTCGTTACCTTTTTTCTGTCGCAGTTTTCCACCTTAAAACGCTCCTGAACCCAGGAACGGTTTGCGGATCTGGCGTAATCATCTCGCCTGCATGCGTCTTTCAAGCAGTTCATCATCTTTGCGCCGCATCATCGCAAAACGATTGACTGCCAGAAAATTGCCAATCGCTGCACCTGGCGATGACTCTTTTTTATTGCCGCGCCGGTTCAAGACCAACACCCTGCTCTTCACGGAGAAAACCGGCGGTCCTCCCTGGGTCGCGGTGCGGGATTTCGGATTGGTCATTCTTGTGACTAATTTCAAATCGCGCTCAGACAATCGACCGTGATCATGCTTACGCATGATTAGCATCCCATACTTCCTGGATAACCAGCCTATCCTGTTACGCGAAGCGGGTTCGTTTTTGGTATTTTTCAGTTCACGCGCCTGAATTATCATGTCGGCCGCAACACACGACACCAGAACAAAACATAACAAAAGAACCAAACCAATCATGATGGCGTAGCTGACATCGAACGTACGCATAAGGCTCCTTTTCAATGGCAAACCCGACCTGGCTCACATTGCCCTCCAGAACCCCGCGCCAAAGGACACAGCAAGATTCACGCCTTCCTTTATTTCTGAGGAAAAGAAAGCGGGCATCTTGTTTTCAAAGCTGATCTTTTTTATCAGAGCCGAAGGAATGCGCCCCTTCCGGACCGGGCATCAAGGATATAAACCGCGCATCTCACGCGCCTGCAATACCCGAGTGCAACCGACAATAAATGCCGCTGTACGTAACGATACTTTTTTCTCTTGCGACAGCGCCCAGACGGCGGCGAACGCTTCGCGCATGATACGTGTCAGACGCAGGTTGATTTCATCCTCGGTCCAGAAAAAGCTGGAAAAATCCTGCACCCATTCAAAATAACTGACCGTCACACCGCCGGCATTGGCAATCACGTCTGGCACAACCAGCACGCCATTTTCCCGCAGGATATCATCGGCGGCAGGTGTGGTCGGCCCGTTGGCGCCCTCCAGAATAATCCTGGCGCGAATATGGGGGGCATTGACTTCGGTAATCTGCTGCTCGAGTGCGGCCGGCACCAAAATGTCGCAGTCCAGTCCCCAGAATTGACCACGGTCTTTCAGCTCTTCACCGCCAAAACCGGAAACACTGCCATGCTCTGCAAAATGGGCCAGCAAGGCCGGGATATCCAGGCCTTCTTCACGCACGACGGTCGCTTTATGATCTTGTACTGCAATAATTTTTGCGCCTGCGGCGGCAAACAGGCGGGATGCCACACCGCCTACATTGCCGAAACCCTGGACAGCGACACGCGCCCCCTTGATTTCCATGCCGCACTTGGCGGCGGCTTCGCAGCCGACAACGTACACGCCGCGCCCGGTGGCTTCATGCCGCCCCAGGCTGCCGCCGAGCGAGATCGGCTTGCCCGTGACCACCCCCGAAGCGGTGCTGCCCTGGTTCATTGAATAGGTATCCATCATCCACGCCATGATCTGTTCATTTGTGTTGACGTCGGGCGCGGGGATATCCTTGTTGGGCCCGATGATGATGTTGATTTCGCTGGTGTAGCGGCGCGTCATGCGCTGCAACTCGCCCTGGGAAAGCGTGCGGGGGTCAACCCGAATGCCGCCTTTGGCGCCACCGTAGGGAACGTTGACGGCGGCGTTTTTGACCGTCATCCACGCGGACAGCGCCATGACTTCGGACAGCGTCACATCCTGATGGAAACGCACGCCACCCTTGCCTGGGCCACGCGATGTATTGTGCTGCACACGATAACCTTCAAAGTGGGCGATCGTGCCGTTATCACGCTCGATCGGGACATCGACAATCAAAATGCGTTTCGGCCGTTTCAGCGTCTCGACCCAGCGTGCCAGTGACCCCAGATGCGGTGTAACACGATCGATCTGCTCGAGATATACGGCCCAGGGACCAAGCTCGGAAGGCGTCAGGTAAGAAGGAATTTCGTGATGAATGCTCATGGGGTAACCGTTCCTTATAGTCAAATGCAGAGCCCTTTTCATGGACTTGCTGGGAACTGAATCCTAGGGCAACACAGTGCACGAACGCCAATGCTTTGTGCGCATGCACTTATGCATCGCGCACATAGTTTTTAGAAAGAAGCGTCAGTGAGGTTCAACTATCCGTGTGGCGGAACAATTGCCCAGCCTTTTTATCCGCCGGTTTTCTTTCGCTTGTGCGTTAGTCCGGTCAACCGCCTTTTGTGCCAGATAGTCCCAGAGCCTGGCGACCACCGGCTTTCCGGGCCGCTGTGCCGATGGACATTCGCGGTACAGGCGAATATCCATGTGTATCTCCCATTCCGACTGTCCGCCGTCGGCACGCGCGAGGTGCTTTTGCTTGACCTCACGCGTGACAGCCGACTCCGGTAAAAAAACAATCCCATGCCCTTCGAGCGCCATCATTTTCAAACCTTCAGCCATATCGGTTTCGTAACGTTTGTTCAGATGCAGGGGGCGCTTGGCTTCGGACAAGATCAACTCCACCATGCGCCCAAGATAGGCATTGCTCGAATACGACAAAAAAGGCAAGGGCGCGTCGGCACTGCCGGGCAACAGGAAATCAGGCTCGCGGTTCTTGCCACAACGGGCATAAGCCCGCAATGCCTCGCTCCCGAGTACGATCATTTCATAACGGCTGGGATCCAGCTGGACCGGCTGGCGCGGGTGGTGATAACAAAGCAGCAAATCACAGCCCCCCTCGACCATCCTCATCACGGCATCATGGACGTTAAGTGCCATCAGGCGCGTATTCAGTGCGCCGAAGCCGGACTCCAGCGACGTAATCCATTTAGGCATGTAAGTCAGCGACAGCGTATGCGGCACCGCAAAATCGATGGTGTTCAGCGTGGACGGGCGCTTGCTGCGCATCAGGGCAATCGCGTTGTTGACATGTCCGAGCATATCGAGCGCTTGCTCATAAAATATTTCTCCGGCCGCTGTCAGCCGGGTCGGATACGAGGTGCGATCGATCAGGTCAGAGCCTAGCCATGCTTCCAGTGACTGGATACGGCGTGAAAAAGCAGGCTGCGTGACATGACGTATTTCCGCCGAGCGGCTAAAGCTGCGGGTCTCGGCCAGCGAAATGAAATCTTCCAACCATTTGGTTTCCATCCTCCCATGGTAATGGGGTTCGCGGCTTGAAGCAAAAAAAACGATGAGGCTGAAAACTGATCTGGCTGTTACGCAACAGCAGCATCCGTTCCGTGCTCGTCACGCAAAGGCGAGCTTAGTTCATCTTGCCGCGCTTGCTGCCGCGCCCACATCTGCGCATAGGCGCCGTTCGCCGCAAGCAATTGTCCATGCGTGCCTCGCTCCACGATCCGGCCATGCTCGAGCACCAGGATTTGCGCTGCATCGGCAATGGTCGATAACCGGTGTGCGATAACCAGGGTAGTGCGATTTTGGGCGATCTCCTTCAATTGCGTCTGAATCGCCTGCTCCGCCTTGGAATCGAGGGCTGAGGTTGCTTCGTCGAAGATCAGAATCGCCGGGTTTTTCAATAGAGTTCTGGCAATGGCAACACGCTGTTTTTCGCCTCCGGACAATTTCAAGCCCCGCTCACCGACCATCGTCGCATACCCGTCCGGCAGAGTGTCGATGAAATCATGGATGTAGGCAGCTTTGGCCGCTCCCACGATCTCTTCTTTACTGGCGCCGGGTTTGCCATACGCGATGTTGTATTCAATCGTATCGTTAAACAGTACGGTATCCTGCGGCACGATGCCAATCGTGCTGCGCAGCGAGGCCTGGGTAATATCACGCAGGTTCTGGCCATCAATCGAAATATTGCCGGCATTGATATCGTAAAACCGGAACAGCAGGCGGGACAGTGTCGACTTTCCTGAACCGCTATGCCCCACCACGGCAGTGGTGCTGCCGGCCGGGATTGTAAAATCGACGTCAAACAGGATTTGGCGTTTTGTCTCGTAACTGAAATCGACATGCGAAAATCTGACTTCGGCGCCATTGACCGCCAGGGGCGCCGCGCTTGGCGCATCGGCCACTTCCCTATGCTGGTCAAGCAATGAAAAGAGCCGCTCCATGTCGGCCAGGCTCTGCTTGATTTCGCGGTAAATCACACCCAGAAAATTCAGTGGAATGTACAGCTGGATCATGAACGCATTGACCAGAACCAGGTCGCCAAGCGTCATCGTGCCGTCAATCACACCCTGCGTGGCGCGCCACAAGATCAAGGTCACTGCCGTCGCGATGATCAGTGACTGCCCTGTGTTGAGCAGCGATAACGAGGTTTGTGATTTGACGGCGGCCGTTTCAAAGCTTTTCAAACCGGCATCATAACGCTGCGCTTCATAATCTTCGTTCCCAAAATACTTGACGGTTTCATAGTTGATCAGGGAATCGACGGCTTTTGTGCTCGCCCTGGATTCAAGATCGTTCATCGTGCGGCGGAAGTGCGTGCGCCATTCGGTGACCACGACGGTAAAGACGATGTAGGAAAGCAGGGCAACCACGGTAATGACGGAGAACCAGATATCGTAATTCAGCACCAGATAACCGAGCACCAGGGAAATTTCAACCAGCGTCGGCAAAATGCTGAACAGCGTATAAGACACCAGCGAGGAGATGCCCCGTGTGCCACGCTCGATATCACGCGTCATGCCGCCGGTCTGGCGGTTCAAATGGAAGCGCAGTGACAAGGAATGCAGATGGCGGAATACCTGCAAAGCAATAGTGCGCACCGCCCTTTGCGTGACCTTCGCGAACACGAATTCACGCAGCTCTGTGAATAAGGTCGTGCATAAACGCAGCACACCGTAAGCAACCAGGAGCCCTAGCGGCAGTACCAGCAGCGCTTGCGCACTATCCGGCGCAATCGTCAGGCTGTCGATCAGCTTCTTGAGGACCAGCGGCACACCAACGTTGGCGATTTTGGCGCCAACCAGAAAGGTCAGCGCGAGCGACACACGCCATTTATAGGCCCAAAGATACGGCACCAGCGTCTTCAGGGTTACCCAGTCATTGCGTGTGGCTTGATTGGCGGGAGCTTCGGTAGAGGAGTTGGAATAACGGCGCATCGGATGAGGAGATCGAATCAGGATGGTTTATGCTTCAGTCTTGCGATTGTAGCGGTTCGGAGCCTATCCTAGTGGGTCGAGTCAGTTGTGGCGGAGGTGATTTGCGTTCGGAACAAGGCGTGGCGACGCGCCATGGCTAGCCATGGCAAGGAGTCGCAACGCAGTGCCGGACGCAAAGTGCCCCGCCACGACGACTTGAACCACTAGGATAGGCTCCTAATAAAACTCAGGACGGGAAACCCATTATGTCAAGCAAACATCACACTACCCTGCCGGAAGGAATGCCACAGTTGCGCGTGATGCCGATGCCATCGGATGCGAATGTACACGGCGATGTCTTCGGCGGCTGGATCATGTCTCAAGTCGATATTGCGGGCTCCTTGCCTGCGATGCGACGCGCCAATGGCCGCGTCGCTACGATTGCCGTGAATTCGTTTTTATTCAAGCAGCCGGTATTTGTCGGCGACCTGCTGTCATTTTATGCAAGTGTTGTAAAAGTCGGGAATACCTCGATTACGGTCTATGTTGAGGTATACGCCGAGCGAAATCGCTTGCAAACTGAAACCGTCAAAGTGACGGAAGCGACACTTACATTTGTCGCTACCGGCCCGGACCGCAAACCCCGGCAATTGCCGGCGCTGGCGGCGTGAGGTGTCGTGAGGCTGCGATTCTCTGGAATGATTAATGCAATTACGCAAAATTCATGACATACAACGCTAACGATCTGCCACTGGATCGCCGGCGCTTTCTTGCGCGAGCGGCGCGCGTTGCCGGACTGGCCGCTTTTGCTGCCGCCACCCCCGCACTGACTCTCGCCCGCACTTCCTGGTATCCATTCCGGCTCGGCGTCGCGTCCGGATCCCCACGTCCGACCGCCATTGTCCTGTGGACGCGCATCCTGTCCGAAGATGGCAACCCGCTACCACCCGCCGCTACGCCACTGACGGTGCAATGGGAAATGGCGGAGGATGAGGGCTTCAGGCGGATCGTAAAGAAAGGCAATGCCGCTGCCATTCCGGAGTTGGCGCACAGCGTACACATTGATGTCACCGGCCTGCAAGCTGATCGCTGGTACTGGTACCGCTTCATGCTCGGCGATGCGATCAGTCCGGTCGGGCGCACCCGCACCACACCGCCGCCAGATGGGTTGCCGTCCTCGCTGCGCGTGGCCTTTGCATCATGCCAGCATTGGGAATTCGGCCAATATGCCGCCCATCGCCATATCGCCGCAGCCACGCCCGACTTGATCGCGTTTCTCGGTGATTACATTTATGAGTGGGGGCCTTACGATTCCCAGCATCCGGCGATGCCGCGGCGCTCCAGTGAGAGCGTCACGCTCAGCGATTATCGGGCCCGCTATGCACAATACAAAAGCGACCCCAATCTGAAGGCGGCACACCAGGCGGCCCCGTGGATCATGACATGGGACGACCACGAAGTCGCCAATGATTATGGCAGTGATCGCGATGAGCGCCTTGATCCTGCATTCCTGTCGCGCCGCGCGGCTGCCTATCAGGCATTCTACGAACACATGCCCATACGCTTGTCGGCCTTACCCTCGGGCTCGGACCGGTTCGCCCACCTGCGCCTGTACGACCGTTATGACTGGGGGCGACTGGCGCGCTTTCATGTTCTGGATGGACGCCAGCACCGGACTTACCATGCCTGCCCAAGACCCGGACGCGGCGGCTCCAGCTCCGTTACTGCCAGCTGCAGCGAACGGCTGCTGCCGGAGCGCTCTCTCCTCGGTGCGGAACAGGAAGCATGGCTGACCAATGGCTTCGCCTCTTCGTCCGCGAAATGGAATATCCTCGCGCAACAGACATTGATGGCGCAATCCACGCAGATCCCGATCGTGAAACCCGGCGACGGCCAGTTCTGGACCGATGGCTGGGATGGTTACCCGGCCTCGCGCAGGCGCATCCTGGATGACCTGATCAGGTATCGCCCAGCCAATCCGATTGTTATTTCCGGCGATGTGCATACATTTTATGCCGCCGATCTGAAGCGCGATTTTAATCAGGCGACCTCGGCCGCCAATGCGGTCGTTGCTACGGAATTTTGTGGAACGTCGATTACCTCGAATTCACGACCGCAGTCACGTACTGACCAGTATGTCGCACAAAATCCGCATATCAAATACGGCCGCAGTGACAAACGGGGATTTGTGCTGCTGGACATCACGCCGATCAGGACGATTGCGCGCTTCCAGGGTCTCGACGATGTCGCGCGTGCCGACTCCGGCGTGTCGACGGTGGTTAGCTTTGTGGTGGAAAACGGTCGTGCCGGAGCGGTACGCGCGTAGAGCGGCTACAAGGCCGCAAGAAAAAAACCGCCTGACTGTAATTCGGTCAGGCGGTTTTTTATTGGTGTCGGAATCACAGACTGGATGTCATGCGGCCTTTTTTTCATCCCGCAGTTCGCGCCGCAAAATTTTCCCGACATTCGTCTTTGGCAGGTCATCGCGGAATTCGATGAATTTCGGCCTCTTGTAACCGGTAAGCCGTTCCTTGCAAAATGCCATCAGCTGTTCGACCGTGAGGGTGGGATCCTTGCGGACTACAAATATTTTGACTGCCTCACCCGCACTCTCATCCGGAACGCCGATACAGGCGCATTCGAGCACACCCGGATGCTCGGCGACCACACCCTCGATTTCAGTCGGATAGACATTGAAGCCGGACACCAGGATCATGTCCTTTTTGCGGTCGACAATCCTGACATAACCGCGCTCATCCATGATGCCCACATCACCGGATTTAAAAAATCCATCGGGAGTCATTGACTTGGCGGTCTCATCCGGACGATTCCAGTAACCGGCCATGACTTGCGGCCCGCGAATGGCAATTTCGCCTCGCTCACCGATTGGCACAGGATTTCCCGCGTCATCCAGTATGGCGATCTCCGTGGAGGGAATCGGCAAGCCAATGGAGCCGGAAAATTCCGATGCATCGGCCGGATTGGCAGTGGCGACTGGCGATGTTTCAGACAGACCGTAACCTTCAAGGATAGGGCAGCCAGTCACCTTGAGCCACTTGTCATTTACCACCTTCTGCACCGCCATGCCGCCACCGTTACTGATCTTGAGACCGGAAAAATCCAGCTTGGCGAAGTCCGGATTGTTAAGCAAGCCGTTGTACAGCGTGTTCACTGCCGGGAACATGTTGACTTTGTACTTCGACCACTCCTTGATGAAGCCGGGAATATCACGCGGATTCGGAATCAGGATATTCATGCCGCCCAGACGCGTGCCCATCAGACAGCACACTGTCAGTGCAAAGATGTGATACAGCGGCAGCGCACAAACGATGTTCATCGACTCGACTCTTGGCTCCATGGTCAGCACCGGCTGGAGCCAGGCTTCATTTTGCAGCACATTCGCGATAACGTTGCGATGGGTGAGCGTTGCCCCTTTCGATACGCCGGTGGTGCCGCCGGTGTATTGCAGGAACGCGATATCGTCATGGCCAAGCTCCACCGGTTTAAGGGTCTGCGCAGCCCCTTCTGACAAGGTCTGCTTGAATGGCACGGCATTCGGCAATGAAAATGCCGGCACCATTTTTTTCACGTTGCGCACAACGAAGTTGACAATCATGCCCTTCAGCCCGCCCAGCATATCGCCCATGCTGGCGACCACGACATGTTTAATACTGGTTTTACCGATCACCTGCTCCAGCGTGGCGGCGAAATTTTCAAGGATGATAATGGCTTCGGCGCCGGAATCAATCAGCTGGTGTTCGAGTTCACGCGGTGTATATAGCGGATTGACATTGACTACCGTGTAGCCGGCCCGCAGAACCGCAGCAAGCGCAATGGGATATTGCAGCACATTGGGCATCATCAGCGCCACCCGCGCCCCCTTCTGTAATCCTTTCCCCTGGAGCCAGGAACCCAGCTTTTTGGAGTATGCATCGAGCTCGCCATAGGTCATGGTCTTGTCCATGCACACATACGCATTACGTTCGGCGTATTTGCGGAATGCCTCCTCCAGCAGGTGAACCAGGGAACGGTATTGTGTGTAATCGACTTCTGCCGGCACACCTTTGGGATACGATTTGATCCAGAATTTGTCCATTCTCCGCCTTTTGTCTTTAGTTGTTGTTATAGGAGTTTCGTGCACTTGCGGGCACCATGCGGGCAACGTCACTCGTGTTTTTCGATTGTAATCCTATCGGTCACCGGGCAGGCGTGCAAGCGTTTTGCGTACTATTTGAGTAACACCTCCAATGTCCGATTCATATTGCAACGCACCAAAAAATGCCATCCATCCTGTCATCCGCATCATGAATCACCCTCAAAGCGGGCCATGACGCCGCCGCGCGATTCAAGCGCCTGATGGTCCATCTGGTACTCAATGGCGGGCCGGCGGAAATCGGCGCCGAGGCCCATCCCGGCATCGCCGCGGCATTGATTAATTCGATGCGGCCAGTGGCGTGGCTGGCAAGGAGTGTGCAAGATATGCCAACCGCTCATGACGCACGCTCTTGTCAAGCAATGCCAGCCTCCGCACGGTCTCGTAGAACTTTCCGAAGCTCTTTTCATGAGCGAGCAATGCCCGAAAGCCTGGCACCAGGTCATGATAGGTCGCGATCGACGCCAGATGGGCATTGCTCAGCGGCTCGGCAAACCAGCGGTCATAACCGGCATATCCGCCCCATGTTGTTTTCAGGAGCTGGTATTCATCCTGCAGCGACTGGAAGATTTCTTTTTTATTTCTTCTTTTTTCAGTATCGCTAACCTGACGTCCATAGTTGGCTTCGAGTTGTTTGCGATACTTCAGCAGCAAGGCCAGAAAATCCTGCTTGCGTCCTTCATATGCGGCGTAGGTCTGGCGCATCTTGTCGTCGCCATACCTTGCCAACCAGCGTTCGACACCCGCCTCCTCCACCGCCACTGCGAACGATTCGTTGAACTGGGTGTCATCCTTGGCATAAGCGACCTGATGCGCAAGTTCATGGAACACCAGGCGCGCCAGCTCTCCATCCGGGTATTGAATGAAACTGGACAGCACCGGATCATCGAACCAGCCAAGCGTCGAATAAGCGGTGACGCCTGCGACCTGCACATCATGGCCGCCGCGCCGCAGCTCCGCGGCAAAAGCCTGCGCCTCCCGCTTGCTGTAATAACCCCGATAATTGACACATCCGGCAACGGGGAAGCACCACTGCGCCGGCGTCATGGACAGCTCCGGGGTGGCGACTATGTTCCACAACACGAAGGGGCGCTTCAGATCCGCATAACTCTTGTAGCTGCCATTGTCAGGCAAACCCAGTTCGCGGGCCGCAAAGCCGCGTATCTGCTTGACCTGCGCCAGCCGGCCCTTGAGCTTGTCGCCGACATGCGGATCTGCCAGCCACTCATCGATCGGCCGCGCTTCGGACAACATCGTATAATGTCCCTGCATCGCTTGCACGTAATAACCCAGTTGCGCGCAGCCGCTCACCAATGCAAGCAGACCGCCGGACAGGGCGATTCGCCACCTCGTTTTCATATCTTGATTTCTTTCTTCTCGACCTGAACCAGAACATCATAAAACGTCGGCGCCCGCCCCATATCGGTTAGACGCTGACTCGTTACTTCATTTGCATTTTTGCCGTCGGCCGCCAGTTTTTTCCACCAGATGGATAATCCGATAACCACGCCTGGACGCGCCCGGTCTGTCACGCGCGCTTTGGCGACAAACGATCCGCGCGCATTGTAGATGCGCACCGGATCACCGCTTTCAATACCGCGTATGAAGGCATCGGCAGGATGTATGTCAAGGTGCGGCTCGCCTTCGGTAGCCCGCAAGCTCTGAACATTGACGAAGGTCGAATTCATAAAGTTCCGGGCAGGAGGCGAAATCATGGCCAGCGGAAAGAATGCGCCCAGCGTCGGGTTGCTAATCAACGATTCGTAGGGTGGGATGTAGGTTGGCAAAGGATCCAGACCATCGGCCTGCATGCGCTCGGAATAGAATTCGCATTTCCCGGACGGGGTGGGAAAACCACCGTCCGCAAAAGGCGCATCCGGCATATTCAATTTTTGCCAGCCTTTTTGTTTCAGGGAATCCCAGTCGAAATGCATCGCACGCACATCCTTCGTGTCGAATGCCTGCGCGGCGATCGCGTCATCACTTTCGCTGAAACAGTCGTCGTGAAAACCCATCTGCTTGGCCAGCAACCGGAATATTTCGGTGTTCGCTTTCGACTCGCCCAGCGGCGCCACCGCAGCGTTATTTGCCATCATGTACAGATGGCCATATGTCATGTGGACATCGACATGTTCAAGTTGTGTCGTGGCCGGCAACAGGATATCGGCATAGTCGGCCGTATCAGTTTGAAAATGTTCGAGCACCACGGTGAATAAATCCTCGCGCCCGAATCCCTGCGCCACCTTGGCCGAGTCGGGTGCGACTGCCACCGGGTTGGCGTTATAGACAATCAATGCTTCGATTTTCGGGCCAAATTCAAGCGACGCGTCACGCAGCAGATCGTCCCCGATCGTGCTCATGTTGATGGTGCGCGGCAGGTGAACGGCCTGCCCCCGCCTGGGCAGCAAATCCGGGCGCTGCAGCGCACTGCCGTTCTTTGGGAAAGTATCCGAAGCGGAAAGCTGGATGCCGCCTGCCGCATGCCGCCACGCACCCACCAGCGCTGGCAGGCACGCGATGTTGCGCACGGCCATGCCTCCTCCGCGCACCCGCTGCAGGCCGTAATTGGTACGGATCGCAACAGCTTCGCCTCCCTTCGCGATCTGGCCGTACAAGCGTGCCAATTGCTCAACCTCAGCGACACTGATGCCGCATGTCCGGGCGACACGCTGCGGCGGCCATTCCTTTGCGCGTTCCCTGAGACCGTCGAATCCCGTGGTATGGCGCCTTATGTAATCATGATCGAGCAGATCCTCGGCGATCAGGATATGCATGAGACCGAGCGCCAGGGCAGCATCGGTGCCAGGCAGCAGTGCGATATGCTGATCGCATTTTTCCGCCGTCAGCGAACGATAGGGGTCGATTGCAATCAGGGTTGCGCCGCGCCGTTTTGCCTCCTGCGCGCGCATCCAGAAATGCAGATTGGATGCGATTGGATTGCCGCCCCAGATCAGGATCAGCCGGGCATTCTGGAACTGCTCGAGGTCGGTGCCAATCCGTGCGCCAATTGTGTATTTATAACCTGCGCCTCCGGCTGCGGAGCATATCGTCCGGTCGAGCAGCGATGCGCCGAGTTTATGGAAGAAACGCGATGACATCGACTCACCCTGGACCAATCCCATTGTGCCCGCGTAGCTGTATGGCAGTATCGCTTCCGGATCACGCGCCGCAATGGATTTCAGACGCGCGGTGATGGTATCCAGCGCCTCGGACCAACTGATCCGCTCGAATTGTCCCTCGCCTTTTCTGCCCACGCGTCTCAGCGGGAACAGCAGGCGATCCTTGTGATAGGTACGTTCGGTATAACGTGCCACCTTGGTGCACAGCACACCGGCAGTGGTCGGATGATCGGGGTCGCCACGCACGCCGGCAGCGATGCCATTTTCTACCGTCACCAGCATGGCGCAGGTATCGGGACAGTCATGCGGACAGGTGGCGCGAACAATCGAGGTAGTCATGAATTCTTCCAATCCATTGCAGTCCATCGTACTGCAAACAGTTTCCGAGGTGGAGGAATTTTGCAAGCGCGGGGCGCTTTTTCAAACTCGGCAATGAAAGGTCCCGCATTTTTTCTGGCGATTGCCAGACCAGCAATGCGAAGAAAGCAAGACTGGCGGCCTCGCGTTGAACCAAACCGGCGTGGCTCATTGGCCGCGCAAACACGGTTTGACGGTGTAGGGGTAAGATTGCAGTTCCAATGTTGTGCGGCAAGCCTGATTCCGACCGAACCACGAGAGCGCGAGACCATCATGCAACTGATAGACCGGATTACCGAATTTCACACTGAATTGCAGCAGATCCGCCGCGATATCCACGCCCATCCGGAGCTTTGTTTTGAAGAGCAGCGCACCGCGGACGTGGTGGCGCAAAAGCTCACCGAGTGGAACATTCCGATATTGCGCGGCATGGGCGTGACCGGCATAGTCGGCGTGATCAGCAACGGCAGCAGCAAGCGGGCGATTGGCTTGCGCGCCGACATGGATGCGCTGCCCGTGCAGGAGACCAATACCTTTCCTCACGCCTCGCTGCATGCCGGGAAAATGCATGCTTGCGGTCATGATGGTCATACCGCCATGTTGCTGGGGGCGGCGCATTACTTGTCGCGTCAGCGCAACTTTGACGGCACTGTTTATCTCATCTTTCAGCCGGCGGAGGAAGGCGGCGGCGGCGCCAGAAAGATGATGGAAGATGGCCTGTTCGAACGATGCCCGATGGAGGCGGTGTTCGGCATGCACAACTGGCCGGGCATGGCATTCGGCACCTTCGGTGTGAAGGCGGGGCCAATGATGGCATCGTCGAATGAATTTGAAGTGATCGTCAAGGGCAAAGGTGCGCACGCGGCACAGCCGCACAAAGGCATCGACCCGATCCTGGTCGCAATCCAGATCGCCCAGAGCTGGCAAACCATCATCAGCCGCAATACAAATCCGGTTGATGCTGCGGTGCTGTCGATTACGCAGATCCACTCGGGCAGCGCAACCAATATCATTCCCGACGAAGCGACGCTGATCGGCACCGTGCGCACCTTCGACATTGCAGTGCTGGATCTGATCGAACAGCGCATGCGTGCGGTGGCGGAACATACCGCTGCCGCCTTCGGCGCCGAAGTCGATTTCCGCTTCAAACGCAATTACCCGCCATTGATCAATCACCCGAAAGAAACCGCTTTCGCGGTGGAAGTGATGCAGTCGATCGTTGGCGCCGAACACGTCGACGCAAAAGCGGAACCGACCATGGGGGCAGAAGACTTTGCCTTCATGCTGCAGCAAAAGCCTGGATGTTATGTCTTCATCGGCAATGGCGAGGGCGATCACCGGAGCGTGGGGCACGGACTCGGGCCGTGCAATCTGCATAACCCGAGTTATGATTTCAATGATGACTTGCTGCCGATAGGCGCCACCTACTGGGTGCGCCTGGCAGAAGCGTATTTGCGCAAGACATGATGTCTTTGGCATCGCCACAAATGACCGCAGGACTCGCCTCCCTGTTTGCACGTGTCGCGCTTGCCAATATCCGGCAAGAGTATCCCGGCAAGCTGGATCATGTGCTGAACAGCGCGGCGGACCTGCGCTCTCCACAACAATTGCATCCGGTGTTTTATGGAAGTTACGACTGGCATTCGTCAGTACACATGCACTGGCTTTTAACCCGACTGCTTAGACTGTTTCCCGAATTGCCGGAAGCCGTCGCGATACATCAGGTATTCAACACGCATTTCACAACACCGCGGGTCGCCATTGAGGTCTCGTATCTGCAGCGGCCATCAAGCAGATCATTCGAACGTACCTATGGATGGAGCTGGCTGTTAAAGCTGCAAACGGAGTTGGCCGAGCTGGCAAAAACCAACGCCCGCGCGACCGCATGGCATGAGACGCTGCAGCCGCTGGCATCTACTTTCGTTGAACGAACGCTTCATTTTTTGCCGCTCGCGCAATTTCCGATACGGGCCGGAACCCACGCTAACAGCGCATTTGGCTTGCTATTGGCGCTGGATTACGCGGAACTGAGCGAGCACCTCACGCTACGCGAGCTGATCGCTGCAAAAGCGCATGCCTGGTTTGCCGATGACCAGCGTTATCCGGCTGCGTATGAGCCAGGAGGCGATGATTTCCTGTCGGGCGGATTGATGGAGGCGGTACTGATGCTGCGTGTGCTCGATGCAGGTGATTACGACGCCTGGTGGCAGCGATTCAGTCCGTCGTCCGATGAATTGCAGGTTTGGTTAACGCCTGTGCCCGTCAGCGATCGTGCCGATCCCAAGCTGGCGCATCTGGACGGTTTGAATCTGTCACGCGCCTGGTGCTGGAAAATGCTTGCCCGGCAATTGCCTGCGCCCGTGCGCGCGCCAGTCAAGGTGGCAATTGACGCGCATATTGCCGCGTCGCTGCCGCATGCATCGGCTGGTGATTATGCGGGAGTCCACTGGCTAGCCAGTTTTGCGTTGCTGGCGTTGAGTGATTCACTTATCCGCCACAACGACTTCCCGTTCCCTGAATGAGCGAATGTCGCCATACCAGGCATCGACAGTCTCCCCCGTGTTGTCGGTATCAGTCAGGACACCGACGCCGATCAGCTTGCCAGGTTTTTCCCCGAATGCCTTCTCGTAATCGGCGACGATATTGCGCGTAAATTCATGCCATTGCCCTATGCCTTCCGAGCCGCTGCCTGCAACCATCATCTTGATGCGGCCGCTGCGTGTACTTGGGATAATGGTGCCGACCGGTGCCTTGTTTTCCCACACATACATCAGGGTTGCATAAGGAATTTCCTGTCCAGTAAGAAGTTTGACGGTATCGAACAGAATTTGATCTGCAAACGGTAGCGAGTCCTTGTCACCGTCAAATCCGAGAACGATTCGCACTGGCGAATCTTCCGCATCACGCTGATAGTTGTCCGCAGAGGGAATTATGTTCCCGATTCTCCATTGCCAGTTGAGCATAGGCTGCGCCAAAGGATCTATGCTGACATGCTGCATCAATCCGGAAGAGGCGCCAACCGCTCGCGCATGCAGAATTGCCCTGTCGTGCTCGGCCACCAGCTGATATTTCGTTTTCTTCTTGTTGCGATGGATGACGATCGGTGTCCACTGTATCGGGATGGTGCCGGCAGGACTAGTGGAAAAGGCGGCGATCGGATTATCGGAAACCACCTGACTTGTAGCAGGGTCGGAAGGTCGTTCGCGGGGGGTGGCCATACATCCCGTTAACAGGAGCGCAATACTTGCAATAAAAATTCGAATCATATTCTTACCAAAAGGTGGTGCATTCGATGCCATAGGTTAAAGCGTTCACCATGCCGCGGATCTCAGCAAACTCATGCCGGCTTCCTGATCGTTCGCTAAGGCAGTTTATCCTGGCCTTGCCCGACTCTCTGGCCCGGATTCGACTGTTCGAGGGCGAGCAACACTGCCGATTGATCGGCATTAGGCACAGCATCCAGGATATTACGGAAATGCTGCGTGACCAGTGCAGCCAAGGGTAACGAAATGCCGGCCGCAGCAGCGGCGATCAAGGCATTTTCCAAATCTTTGGCCTGGCTTTTTACTTGTCCGCCAGGCAGAAAATTTCGTTCCAGCATACGCTGCCCATGCACCTCGAGAATGCGGCTCTCCGCAAAACCACCACGAATGGCCGCGCGTACGGCAACTGGATCCGCGCCTCCGGCCTGAGCCAGCATCAAGGCTTCCGCGACGATGTCAAGCGTACCGCCAACGATGAGCTGGTTACACAACTTGGCAATCTGGCCGCATCCGGCCGGGCCCACCAGCGTCGGCCGTCCCAGCGTTTTCAGCACCGGCTCGGCGCGGGCAAAATCGGGCGCGCTGCCGCCCGCCATGATAGCCAGAGTGCCCGCTTCGGCGCCAAGCACACCGCCGGACACGGGCGCATCAATGAACGCTACACCGTGCGCGGCAAGTTTTGCATGAAGCTCCTGCGCTTCGGATTGCCGGGTCGAACTCATATCGATGAGTAGCGTGCCGGCTCGCAAATGCGGCAATATCAGGTCGACGACTTGCGCGACCATCGGGCCGGCCTCCAGCATGGTGATGACGATATCCGCCGGCCCTGCTTCCCCATGCACGGCATCCGACGGCGAGATCGCCACACGCGCGCCCATTGCAGCGAGCGGATGTGCCTTGGCGGAGGTGCGGTTCCAGGCCGTCAATCGGTAACCCGCTTCCAACAATCGGATCGCCATGGGTTTACCCATCAGGCCGATGCCAAGGAAAGCCAATGCCGGCAGAGAGGTGGGACTGCTCAAGCTGAACTCCTTAAGGGGGTGAATTTCATAGCATAATGAGGCATCTTCAACATAAATGGCAACTCTCATGTCAGCAGATAAATTCGAGCTTGTGCTTGATGCTCCCATGCAGTTGGGAGAAAGTCCATTTTGGCATCCCGAGGAAGCGGCACTTTACTGGATTGACATCAATGGATGTGCCGTACACCGACTCGACCCGGTGACGCGCGCCCATGCTTGCTGGCCCATGCCGTCGGAACCAGGATGCGCGGCGTGGTGTGCCTCGGGCGGTCTGCTTGTCGCGCTGCGATCCGGACTGGTACTGCTGGACACAAAAAGCGGTGCCATAACAGCCTTGGCAAATCCTCCTTACGATACGACAAAAGCACGATTTAACGATGGCCGTTGCGATGCAGCCGGCCGATTGTGGGTCGGATCAATTTATGAACCACGTGACCAGCCACTCGCATCATTGTTCTGCGTCGAGCGTGGCTTGATTCGCGATAGCGGCAACCATGTGACCGTATCCAATGGTGTCGCATTCAGCCCTGACAATCGCACTCTGTACCACGCCGACACGACCGCACATCGCATTACGGCCTACGACTTCGACGTCACCACCGGGCAAGCTGGAAACAGCAGGGTGTTCAGGCAATTTTCAAGCGACCGGACGCAGGACTATGGCGGGCGCCCGGACGGCGCTGCGGTGGACAGTGAAGGTGCTTATTGGTGTGCGATGTACGAGGGCGGGCGGATATTACGCCTTTCCCCGAGTGGCGAGATATTGCGTGAAATCGAATTGCCGCTTCGCTGCCCTACCATGGTTGCGTTTGGCGGAACGGATTTACGGTCGCTCTACATCACAAGCGCGCGGCACAAGCGTCCTCCTGATGAAATTGCGCGTTACCCACTTTCCGGTAGTGTGCTGGCGTTGCGTGTTGACATACCCGGCCTTGTCGAAAATGCTTATATTCGCTAGGGTCTGGATGGGAGTGCCATGACAAAATACATTCTCGCGCTCGATCAAGGCACGACAAGTTCACGTGCCATGCTGTTCGATCGTTCAGCGCAAATTCATGGTGCGGCTCAACAGGAATTCCGGCAGATATTTCCACAGCCAGGCTGGGTGGAGCACGATGCCGAGGAAATCTGGCAGTCCCAGCTAGCGGTAGCGCAAAGGGTGCTGAAGGAAAATCGCGTATCCGCCTCCGATATTGCCGCCATGGGCATGTCGAATCAGCGCGAGACAACGGTCATATGGGATCGCAAGACAGGAGTCGCGATCGGCAACGCGATTGTCTGGCAAGACCGGCGTACCGCGGGAATATGCGACACGCTGCGCGACGCTGGAAAAGCCCCGATATTCCAGGAAAAGACGGGACTGGTACTTGATCCCTATTTTTCAGGGACCAAAGTCCAGTGGCTGCTGGACCATGTGGCGGGCGCGCGAGAAAAGGCGGAACGTGGCGAACTCTGTTTCGGCACTATCGATAGCTGGCTGATCTATAAATTCAGCGGCGCCCATATCACTGACACCAGCAACGCGTCACGTACGCTGATGTTCAATATTCATACGTTGAAGTGGGACGATGAATTACTGGAAATTCTCAACGTACCGCGCAGCATGATGCCCAGGGTCGTCCCTGGCAGCGGGCCCGCCGCACACACAAAGGCCCCCTTTTTTGGTGAACCGATTTGTATCGCTGGAATCGCAGGCGACCAACAGGCGGCGACCTTTGGACAGGCATGTCTCGAGCCCGGGATGGTGAAAAATACCTACGGCACCGGCTGTTTCATGTTGATGAATACCGGCCAGCGAGCGGTCACCTCCCGCAATAATATGCTGACAACGATCGGCTGGACTTTGGGTGACACGCTTCCAGGAGAAACCAATTACATGCTGGAGGGCAGCGTGTTCATGGCTGGCGCGATCGTACAGTGGTTACGGGATGGCCTGGGTATCATTCAGAGTTCGTCGGAAATTGAGCCATTGGCCGCCAGTGTGCCCGACACTGGTGGCGTAGTGTTCGTGCCGGCATTCACTGGTTTGGGTGCGCCGTATTGGGATGCCTACGCACGAGGTCTGGTCGTCGGCATGACCCGGAGTACCACCAAGGCACATATTGCGCGCGCAGCGTTGGCAAGCATTGCTTATCAAACAGCGGACGTTTTACTCTCCATGCAAAAGGATACGCTGACGCCTCTGGAGGCACTGCGCGTGGATGGCGGTGCATCTCGCAACGATTTGCTCATGCAATTCCAGGCTGACATTCTGGGCGTTCCTGTCGAGCGTCCCAGGATAGTCGAGACAACTGCGCTGGGCGCGGCTTATCTGGCGGGATTGGGTGTTGGATTCTGGGAGTCACAGGAAGAGATTGGGGCACGCTGGCAAATGGAGCGAAGATTTGTCCCGGACATGGGTGCAGATGAACGTACGGAACGGATGGGGCTGTGGCACCGGGCCATAGAACGCGCGAAGGGATGGGATCGCTAGACGCGGCGGGCACTGGCAGGTGCACCGGGGGTAAATCAGGATTGGCCACAGGGGCCGTGATCACGCGCTTGTTGAAATCGCTTCCCAAAGCAAAAACCCTCCAGTTTTCACTGGAGGGTTTTCTAATAACAGCCTGAC
>JAZKDW010000066.1:0-14938 GCA_040387375.1 Pseudomonadota bacterium | reverse complement strand
GCGACGGGAGGCGAACTATATCAAACGTTGCGGAAGCTTGGCAAGCGTTTCTCTACGAATGCTGCCATTCCTTCTTTTTGGTCCTCTGTAGCGAAAGTACTATGGAATAGCCGGCGCTCGAACTGTACGCCTTCCGCCAGCGTAGTTTCATAGGCGCGATTGACCGATTCCTTGATCATCATGATCACCGGTAATGACATGGCGGCAATAGTAGCTGCGGCGGCCATCGCTTCCTCGATGAGCTTGTCTGCCGGAACAACACGCGAGACCAGGCCTGCACGCTCTGCTTCGGCGGCGTCCATCATGCGGGCTGTCAAACACATGTCCATGGCCTTGGACTTTGATACGGCCCGGGGCAGGCGTTGCGTGCCGCCTGCGCCTGGCATGGTGCCGAGCTTTACTTCCGGCTGACCGAATTTCGCGGTATCGGCTGCGATGACGAAGTCGCACATCAGCGCCAGCTCACATCCGCCTCCGAGCGCAAAACCGGACACCGCCGCTATGACCGGTTTTCTTACCCGCCGGATTTGCTCCCAGTTTCGCGTGATGAAGTCTGCCTTGTAGACATCCATATAGTTATAACCTGCCATTGCACCGATATCGGCACCGGCTGCAAACGCCTTTTCACTCCCGGTAATCACCATGCATCCAATGTTTTCGTCAGCGTCAAACTCCAGCAGTGCAGAGCCTAATTCGTCCATCAACTGATCATTCAATGCATTAAGTGCTTTCGGACGGTTAAGGCGGATGAGTCCCACCTTGCCTTGTGTTTCAACAAGAATATTTTCGTACTTCATTGAATGCTCCTAAATGAAAAATCTGATGGATATGACAGGATTGTAGCTGGTGAAGGCGGCGCCAGAATTACTGCTCGCATTCTATGAAATGCGTCGATTATGAAATATCTTTTTTATTACTGTATTAATTTTCTGGCCAGATGTTGATTTAACTTAAATTGAAAGTTCCGTATATAAATAACATTGACGATTGCTGCGTCAATGTCAGGAACAAAACGGAGACCGTCCGGTTCAAAATAATTTCGAGCTTTACCCGCGTTTATTGATCATCATTTATGGATCATTAAACAAAGTCATGAATGCGCTTGTATTTCATGATCGTGTTCGGCTTGGATCCATTGCCCCGCAGTATGGCATTACTTACAGCGTTGATAAAAGGATGTGCGAAAGAATGAATGCCTGCGCGGACACAAAACCAGGGGTGCTGCCTTATTAAATATTCCGGCTCGGGTGCTCGCAATCAGTGAAATCCAGATCCATTATGGAGGCATACATGCCGCAAACAATTTGGCTGCCCGAGATGATGACGGGCGTGGTTGTCATGGACGCGTTGCATCGCGATTTCCTCCATGCGCTGGCAGGCTTATCGGTTACTGCGGACAAGGATTTCGGCGCCGGCTATGGCACTTTGGTGACCAGTCTTGAGCGCGCATTTGCTACCGAAGAGATGTGGATGGAACAAATCGCGTTTCCGGCACTGAAGAGCCATCGCGAACAGCACGCCCGGGTTTTAAGTGCTCTTCACCATGCCCACCCCCAGGTAATGCAGGGCGATTTGTCAGTAGCCCAAAACATTGTCAAGAAATTACTGCCCCAATGGTTTGCATTTCATGTGGCGACCATGGATACCACGTTGGCAATCGCGATGGAGATTACATGCAGGCAAGCAACCCACCGAACGAGGACGCACGCTGAAGCGTACGCCGATTGAGGTTTATCGTTGCAGCGCTGATCTCTGATCTGACAGGTTTAACGCCTCATCAATTGGATGACCGTGGTGGAGCCAATTTGGGTAAAAGCACCCACATCATTCCGCGCTGCTTCATTTTTCCCGCTTTTTCACCCGCCTCGGCACCAAAACCCCAGAAATAATCCGCACGGACGGCGTTTCTTATTGCTCCACCAGTATCCTGCGCCATCATGAGCCGCTGCAGAGGAATATTGCTGCCAGGCTGCGTCGTGGCGAGGAAAACCGGCACACCCAGAGGCACGAATTGAGGATCAACCGCGATTGAGCGCTGCGCGGTCAATGGCACGCCAAGCGCGCCTTTCGGCCCTTTTTTCGGGTCAATCAGCTTCTCTTCCTTGAAAAATACATAACTCGGGTTCGCGTTGAACAACTCCTGCCGGCGGCCTGGATTTGCTGCGACCCACGCCTTGATGCTTTGCGCCGACGCCTGGTCGAGCGTCAGCTCGCCCTTGTCAACCAGATAACGACCGATAGACCGGTAAGGATGTCCATTTTGATCTGCATAAGCCAGCCGCACCGTCTCTTTTGTATCCGCCAGCTGCACGCGCCCGGAGCCTTGCACTTGCAGGAAAAACGCGTCTACCGGATTGTCGACCCATAATAATTCCTTGCCAGCCAGCGTATTCGCTTGCGACATTTCCGCGCGCGACAAATAAGGAACGACTTTATTGCCGGCCATTCGCCCGCGCAAACGCAATCCCTTCACCTCTGGATACACGCTGCCCATATCAAGTGTCAGCATATCTTCCGGCACACGGTGCAATGGGGTTTGATAAATCCCGCCGCGTTTGCGTGCGCCTTGCAGCAAGGGCTCGTAATAACCAGTCACCAGGCCGTTGTCGGACCCATCAGGATTGAGCACCTGATAGGGCGAAAAAAGCGACTCAAAAAAAGCCCGCACCGCTTTTGCATCCGAAGCCACTACATTGGGCGCGATAGCGCATGGCTCCTTCCAGTCATTTTTTTTAGCCAGCACCTCGCAGGAAGTAAGAAAAGCTGGCCATGCATCGCGCAGATCATCTTTGTCCCACCCTGGCACCGCAGCAAAGGTAACGGGTTTTAACTGTTCGGCCGGCCTCGCAGTCGATGGAACCGGAACCGGAACCGGAACCGGAGTGGCTGGAGGAATCGATGCCGCAGGTGCTTTTTCCAGAGGCACCGTGGTACAGGCAACCATGCTGAAGACGACAGATGCTGCAGATGCGAGTAAACTTATATATCTAAATGACATTGAGGAAAAATGAGATGTGGTTGATATTGGTCGAGGCTGGCATCGCCTTGTTTTTACTGATTTTCATTGTGTGGTGGACCATGTTTTCCGGCGCAAAACCGGATCAGCCCAATGCCCGGGAAGAATTGCCACCGAAGGACAAGACGCCCGACTCACATTAAAGCGGGATTTAGAGCGGTTTACGAGTCAATGTACGGCGCTGCGTGCCGCATTGGGGCGCATGGCGGCGTTGCTCGTCGCTTGTGTGGCTCGCCACACCGCGCTCCTCGCGCCTTGCCCTGCACCCCAAATCAACCCGCATCATCCGCACACAGACTCGCAAACCGCTCTAGTGCAGAGTACGCGGCAACGATAATACGAATTCCGGTATTTTTGCTTTAAATTGTTCCCCGTCTTCCGCTACGCAGAAATACTCTCCGTGCATCGAACCCTGTGGTGTTGCCAGTGACGTCCCGCTGGTATATTCAAATTGCTCCCCCGGCTTCAGCAGCGGTTGATGGCCTACAACGCCCAGGCCGCGTACTTCTTCCACGTGATTATTCGCATCGGTAATGACCCAGTGGCGTGAAATCAGCTGCGCGGCGACCTGGCCAGAATTCTTGATCGTGATGGCATAAGCGAAGACATAATTCGCGTGATCCGGATCCGACTGCTCTTCCAGATACTGGGTTCTGACAGACACGGTAAATTCATAAGCTGCCATGTGATTCCTTATTTATTCTATTTTTGTTAACGACGTGATCGCCATGCGATTAACTCCAATCCAGATTGCAACCGAAATCGTGCAAAGGCGCAAGGCTTAACCGGCGTATGACAAGGTAAAATACCCGCTTAATTTCAAAAAGCCTCTTCATGCCTAATTACCGCATCGCCCCCAGCATTCTTTCCGCCGACTTTGCCCGTCTTGGGGAAGAAGTGCGCAATGTCGTCGCAGCCGGCGCCGACATCATTCATTTCGACGTGATGGATAACCATTATGTTCCCAACCTGACAATCGGACCGCTGGTTTGCCAGGCAATCAGGCCGCATGTACAAGTACCCATCGACGTCCATCTGATGGTCCGGCCGGTCGATCGCATCATTCCCGATTTTGCCAAGGCGGGCGCCAATATCATCACTTTTCATCCTGAAGCGTCGGATCATGTGGACCGCACGCTCCAGTTAATTCGTGAACATGGCTGCAAAGCCGGTCTGGTATTCAATCCAGGCACACCCCTGCATTATCTGGATCATGTGATGGACAAACTGGACATCATCCTGATCATGTCGGTCAATCCGGGTTTTGGCGGCCAGGCATTCATTCCGACGGCACTGCAAAAAATCGCGGCGGTCAGAAAGCTGATCGACGCCTCGGGTCGCGACATTATGCTGGAAGTCGATGGCGGAATCAAAGTTGACAATATTGCTGCGGCGGCCAATGCAGGCGCCGACACATTCGTCGCCGGGTCGGCCATTTTCGGCCAGTCTGATTACAAGGCAGTGATCGACGCCATGAGAACCGAGTTGGCGCGCGCATGAATGCACCTGCACGCGGCATGCTGACCGGCATACGTGCAGCGATCATCGATCTCGACGGCACCATGCTGCACACGGCACCTGATTTTCTGGTCGCCGTCAATCGCATGCGCGCTGAACTGGCGCTAGAGCCGCTTTCCATCAAGATGATCACGGAGTTCGTCGGCAAGGGCTCGGAAAACCTGGTACGCCGCGTACTCGGCGTCGACTTCGATGCGGCTCAGGTCGAACTGCATTTCGATCAGTCACTGGCCTCTTACCAGCGTCATTACCAGGCAATCAACGGCGACTACACGACGCTCTATCCCTCTGTACAGGAAGGATTGGGAGCAATGCAAGCCAGCGGGATACGGCTGGCGTGCGTGACCAACAAACCACACGGATTTGCCGTGCCGCTGCTGAAAAAAACAGGCTTGCACCCTTATTTTGATGTGATTTACGGCGGCGATTCTTTCGCGCAAAAAAAACCCGATCCCTCACCTTTTTTGCAAGTATGCAGGGATTTTGGGCTGCAGCCACAACAGGTAGTCGCCATTGGCGACTCGTCGAATGATGTGCTGGCCGCACGCGCAGCGGGCTGTTGGGCTTTGACCGTGCCGTACGGCTATAACCACGGAGAACCTATACAGAACGTCGACTCCGATGGTATAGTTCAGACACTGCTTGATGCAGCAATCCTGATTTCAGCATAACTTCCAAACCTATGTTTCTCGATAAAAAACGTATCGTGTCATCACCAGCCGCCCCTGAGGCCTGGCTATGGCGACGCTGGCAATCCTGGGCTGAGTAATCCCCCATGATCTGTGCCGTGCTCTCGCCTTTGCGTGACCGGCAACGTTTTTTAGACCCCTATCTGCCGGCCATTCTCCAATGGCAGCCCGGAGAGAAACATGACTGAACTCGAATTCAAATCGCTGGCCACGCAAGGCTACAACCGCATCCCGCTGATTGCCGAAGCATTCGCCGATCTCGAAACCCCGCTCACGCTTTACCTGAAACTCGCGCAGCCCCAGAACGCCGGCAAGAACACTTTCTTGCTGGAGTCGGTAGTCGGTGGCGAGCGCTTCGGCCGTTATTCATTCATCGGATTGCCCGCCGCGACATTGATGCGCAGCTTCGGCAACAGGACTGAAGTCGTGCAAAACGGTGAGGTTACCGAAACAATCGAAGGCAATCCGCTCGATTTCATCGCCGAGTTCCAATCCCGCTACAAAGTCGCGATACGACCTGGCATGCCCCGTTTCTGCGGAGGCCTGGCCGGTTATTTTGGCTACGATACCGTGCGCCATATCGAAAAGCGGCTGGCACACTCGACGCCGAAAGACGATCTCGGGCTGCCTGACATCCAGTTGCTGGTGACCGAGGAACTGGCGGTGATCGACAATCTGTCCGGCAAGCTGTACCTGATTGTCTATGCTGATCCGACCAGGCCGGAGGCATTCTCGAAGGGACGTCAGCGCCTGAAGGATTTGCGCGCCATGTTGCGCCGCGCAGTCGAGGCGCCGGTTACCTCGGCGTCGGTGCGCACGGATACCATCCGTGAATTTTCCAAGCAGGATTACCTGAAAGCCGTCGGGCAAGCGAAGGAATACATCATGGCCGGCGACCTGATGCAGGTACAGATCGGCCAGCGCATCAAGAAACCCTATGTTGATTCCCCGCTATCCTTGTATCGGGCACTGCGTTCGCTGAATCCTTCGCCGTACATGTATTTCTATAATTTCGGCGACATGCAGATCGTCGGTGCTTCGCCGGAAATCCTGGTGCGGAATGAAACCATCACCACGACAACCACTGCACAAGACGGCAGCAATAAAAAGGTCACGATACGGCCGCTGGCAGGCACCCGGCCACGCGGCTCGACACCTGAACTGGATGCGGCATTGGCAAAAGAATTGCTGGCCGATCCAAAAGAAGTTGCCGAGCATGTGATGCTGATCGACCTCGCACGCAATGACATCGGCCGCATTGCCGAGACTGGCAGCGTCAAGGTCACGGATAAATTTGTCATCGAAAAATATTCGCATGTGCAGCACATCGTCTCCAACGTCGAAGGCACGCTCAAGCCGGACATGTCCAACCTTGATGTCCTCAAGGCCACCTTCCCCGCCGGCACGCTGTCCGGCGCACCCAAGGTACGCGCAATGGAAATCATCGACGAACTGGAACTGACCAAACGCGGCATCTACGGTGGCGCATGCGGCTACCTGTCGTTCGGCGGCGAAATGGATCTGGCAATCGCGATTCGCACCGGCGTCCTCAAGGATGGCATGCTGTATGTGCAGGCAGCCGCCGGCATTGTCGCCGATTCGGTGCCCGAGATGGAATGGCAGGAAACCGAGAACAAGGCGCGCGCCGTGTTGCGCGCAGCAGAGCAAGTGCAAGATGGTTTGGACGGGGAGATCTGAGATGCTGCTAATGATCGACAACTACGATTCGTTCACTTACAACCTGGTGCAGTATTTCGGCGAACTGGGCGAGGATGTGCGCACGTTTCGCAATGATGAAATCACGCTTGACCAGATCGCTGCGCTGAAACCCGATCGTATCTGCATCTCGCCTGGCCCCTGCACACCACACGAGGCCGGCGTTTCAGTACCGGTGCTGCAACGCTTTTCGGGACAGATTCCGATCTTGGGGGTCTGTCTCGGCCATCAGAGTATCGGTGCGGCGTTCGGCGGCAAAGTGGTGCGTGCACAGCAAGTCATGCATGGCAAGACGTCGCCGATCGAACATACCGGCATCGGCGTGTTCAAGGATCTGCCAAGTCCTTACACCATCATCCGCTATCATTCGCTGGCAATCGAGCGCGCTTCGCTGCCCGACTGCCTCGAAGTCACGGCGTGGACCGAGGATGGTGAAATCATGGGTGTGCGGCACAAGGAATTCGATGTGCAGGGTGTGCAGTTCCATCCTGAATCGATCCTGTCCGAACACGGCCACGCGCTGTTGAAAAATTTCGTCGCCGGCTGATGCGCGCCGCCGAACTGCAACCCCACTCTGGAGCTGTCGCCATGCCGATTACCCCGCAAGAAGCGCTGTTACGCTGCATCGATCATCGCGAAATTTTTCACGACGAGATGCTGTCGATTTTCCGCAGAATCATGAGCGGAGAAATGTCGCCGGTCATGATCGCGGCATTGATCACCGCGATGCGCGTCAAAAAGGAAACGATTGGTGAAATTGCCGCCGCCGCCCAGGTCATGCGCGAATTCGCCACCAAGGTGCCGCTGGCCGACACCAGCAATTTGCTGGACATTGTCGGCACCGGCGGCGATGGCGCCCAGACCTTCAATATCTCGACCGCCTCGATGTTTGTCGCGGCAGCCGCCGGCGCGCGCATCGCCAAGCATGGTGGCCGCAGCGTCTCGTCATCGTCCGGCAGCGCCGACGTACTGGATGCGCTCGGCGCCAATATCAATCTGACGCCGGCGCAAGTAGCGCAATCCATCGAGGAAACCGGGATCGGCTTCATGTTCGCGCCCAATCATCACGCGGCAATGAAACACGCGGCGCCGGTGCGCAAGGAACTCGGCGTGCGGACGATTTTTAACATCCTCGGTCCTCTCACCAACCCGGCCGGCGCGCCGAACATCCTGATGGGCGTGTTCCATTCGGATCTGGTCGGCATTCAGGTACGCGTGCTGCAACGACTGGGGGCGCAACATGCCATCGTGGTCTGGGGGCGCGACAATCTGGATGAAGTGTCGCTGGGCGCGGCAACCATGGTCGGCGAACTGGTCAACGGTGAAATCCGCGAATATGAAATCCACCCGGAAGACTTCGGACTGCAAATGGTCTCAAGCCGCAACCTGAAAGTCGGCGGCGCGGTCGAATCAAAAGAGAAGATTCTCGAAGCATTGGATAACACGCCGGGAGCCGTGCGTGACATCGTCTTGCTGAATGCCGGCACCGCACTGTATGCGGCCAACCTGGCGCCATCGATCGTCGAAGGACTCGCAAAAGCGCGCGAAACGATCGCATCGGGCGCGGCACGCAGCAAGCTGGATCAGTTCGTGCGGGTGACACAACATCTGGGCAACACAGCCTGAGCAACGTACGCGCTATTAGCCCACTTACACTTTACTGAAAAATCATGGCCGACATTCTCAATAAAATCCTCGACGTCAAAGCCGGGGAAATTGCCACCGCAATAAAATTGCGCGACCTTGCCAGCCTGCGCCGTGACGTCGAATCAAACAGTGATGCCAGCAAAAACGTGCGCGGTTTCGAAGCAAGCCTGCGCGCAAAAGTCGCCGCTGGCCGCGCCGCCGTGATCGCCGAAGTAAAAAAAGCGTCACCGTCGAAAGGCGTCTTGCGCGAAGATTTCCGGCCGGCGGACATCGCGGTCAGTTATGAGACGCATGGTGCGGCGTGCCTGTCGGTACTGACTGACAAACAGTTTTTCCAGGGATCGCCGGAATATTTGCAACAGGCGCGTGCCGCCTGCTCGATCCCGGTCCTGCGCAAGGATTTCATGATCGATCCCTACCAGGTGTATCAGGCACGCTCGTGGGGCGCTGATTGCATACTGCTGATTGTCTCCGCACTGGATCATGGCTTGATGGCGGATCTGGAATCCTGCGCACACGAACTCGGCATGGGTGTTGTGGTTGAGGTGCATGACGCCGATGAACTGGATGCGGCGTTACGCCTGAAAACGGCAATGCTGGGCATCAATAACCGCAACCTGCGCACGTTCGAAACCTCACTGCAAAACACACTCGATCTTCTGCCTCTCATTTCTCCCGACAAACTGGTGATTACCGAATCCGGCATCCGCACGGCTGACGACGTCAAGCGCATGCGCGACATGAATGTCCATGCGTTTCTGGTGGGCGAAGCATTCATGCGCGCGCCAGAGCCGGGAGTGGAATTGAACCGCCTTTTTGGCTGACGGCTCAAACCTCTCACCACAGGTTCTCAGCTGGACTTTATCCATTCATTCGCCGTAAGTACCCGCGGCATTCCGCGATATCGGGGAGTGCCGGCCCACACCCGAACTCGGAAACGTGGGGGAGATGACGTCGATACCGTTATCGAGTTCAAGCCTGGTGGGATCGGCATGGAGACATCGTGATGCAAGCTCAGTCTGGATTCCCGCGTTCGCGAGAATGACGGTAGTAATTGGTACGACCTCCACACTTACCACCGTCATTCTCGCGAATGCGGGAATCCATAACCCGCTCGCACGGGAAGAACGTCGCAAATCCCCTGGCTCGCTCAATCACCCCGACATGACAGAAATTCCGCGCCCTCTGGTGGATCACTTTATCGATTCGCTTTGTCATCCAACCTGAATGGATAAAGTCCAGCTCAGGCATTCTTTTCCTGTAGCCAGGCAGCGCGCAGGCGCGCTGCGGAAAGCGGCTTGTCTTGCGCCGTCAGCGAGTTCTGCGGCGCGTCATCCGTAGCCAGTGTCGCCGCAAAGCGCATCATCTCATCGCGCCGGAACGCATGCAGCTCTACGGTATCGCCGACACGATAACGTGCCAACAATCCATCCAGATTCGTCGCTGATATCCGCAAGCCATCCAGCGCCACCAGCAAATCGCCGGCAGACAAACCGGCGCGATGTGCCGCCCCGCCTTCATATACATTGGCCAGTTTACAGTCGCTGCCATCGCGCGTGGTACGGATTCCCAGGCCCGGTTTTGCATCCTTGCGCACGTCAGCCAGCGTGATGCCGAAAGGCGCTAACAATTTGGCCAGCGGCAGGTCTCCGGTGCCTCGTACATATTGATTGAAAAATCGCTTGAGCTTCAATCCAGTCACTTCATCGAACAGCGCTTCAAGGCCGGACTCGGTCACGCCTGTGCCGCTTGTTGCAGCGTTCGTGTAGAAGTTGCGTCCATAACGCTGCCACAGCGCAGCCATCACATCATCCAGCGATTTTTTGCCCTTTGTTTCGGCACGAATCATCAGGTCGAGCGCCAGCGCCACCAATGAGCCTTTGGTGTAATAGCTGACAATCGCATTGGGGGCATTCTCATCCTGACGGTAATATTTGACCCACGCATCAAAACTCGATTCGGCAACACTTTGTTTGCCGCGCCCGCTGCCGCGCAGAACACCATTGACCGTTTTGGCGACCAGCTTGAAGTACGCCGCCTGATCGATCAGGCCGCTGCGCACCAGCATCAGATCATCGTAATAGCTGGTGAAACCCTCGAACAGCCATAACAGCGAGGTGTAATTTTCAGTCTGCAGATCATAAGGCGCAAAAACGGAAGGCTTGATGCGCTTGACGTTCCAGGTGTGAAAATATTCATGGCTGCACAGGCCAAGGAATGTGCGATAACCATCGCTCAACTCCTTTTGCCCCTTGACCGGCAAATCAGCGCGCGCGCAAATCAATGCAGTCGATGCCCGATGCTCCAGTCCACCATAACCGTCGCCGACCGCGAGCGTCATGAACACATAACGGTCCATGGGCGCACGCTTGGTCTTCGGTTCGAAAAAAGCGATTTGCGTCTCGCATATCTTTTTCAGATCGGCACTCAGCCGGGTCATGTCGAGGTTCCTGACCTGCCCGGTGATGACGATGTCGTGCGGCACACCGTGCGCCTTGAATGTTGCCAGTTCAAAGGTGCCAAGCTCAACCGGGTGGTCGATCAGTTCATCGTAGTTGCTGGCTGAATAGGTACCAAACCCGTAGCGCTTCGCTGCCAGTTCACTGAGCGCCGTGGCGACACGCCAGTCCTTGAAACGATCGCCCTCAGGCCGGCGTATATCGACCAGATGAGTTTTACTTTCCTGACCTAGCACACGCAAAAAGACACTGGTGCCATTAAAAAAACCATGCGTCTGATCGAGATGGGCAGCGCGCACCGAGAGGTCCCACGCATACACTTGATAAGTCAGCGTCAGGGGACCGGTGCATGGCGCGGCTTGCCAGGAGTGTTTATCGACCTTTTGCAGGTCGATTTTTTTACCGCCCGTTTCCGCACTGATCTGCACAATGTTGCGCGCAAATTCGCGGATCATGTAACTGCCCGGGATCCATGCCGGAAGCGCAAATAGCTGGCCCTCCGGCGCGGGAGTATCCACGGTTAACGACACTTCGAATAAATGGGCGGCGGGATCCCTGGGGACTATGCTGTAGCGAATTGATTCTTTTATTCCGGCCTTCATCCTATCCCTTTACATTAACGACCAGACGTCCGCGCACCTTGCCGTCGAGGATCTCAGCCGCTTTGGTCAATGCGTCGGCCAGCGTGATTTCTTCCGTGATCGTCGCCAGCTTGCCCGCATCCAGTTCGTTTGCAAGCCGGTCCCACGCCGCCACACGTTTTGCCTTGGGCGCCATCACGCTATCGATGCCGATCAATTTGACACCTCGTAAAATAAACGGCGCAACAGAGGCGGGAAAATCCATGCCTTGCGCGAGACCGCAGGCAGTGACTGTGCCGCCGTAGCGGGTTTGTGCAACGGCATTGGCGAGCGTATACGATCCGACCGAATCGATGACACCGGCCCAGCGCTCCTTCTGCAGCGGCTTGCCGGGCGCCGATAGCGCCGCACGGTCAATCACTTCGGCTGCGCCTAGCGATGTCAGGTACGCCGCCTGATCCGGTTTGCCGGTCGAAGCGACAACGTGGTAACCCCAGCCGGAGAGGATCGCAATCGCGATACTGCCAACACCGCCCGATGCACCCGTGACCAGAATGTCGCCGCTGTCCTTGCTTACGCCTTGCTCCTGTAGCGCGATGGCCGAGAGCATCGCGGTATAACCTGCGGTGCCGATCGACATCGCCGTTCTGGCGGACATGCCGGAGGGGCGGCGGATCAGCCAGTCCCCCTTGAGCCTGGCGCGTTGCGCCAGACAACCCATGTGCGATTCGCCAACGCCCCAACCGTTCAGGATAAACGGGTCACCGGCTTTCCAGTCCGGGTGGGACGATGTAATCACCTCGCCTGCGCCATCGATGCCCGGGACCATCGGCCATTTGCGCACGACCGGCGATTTGCCGGTGATGGCGAGGCCATCCTTGTAATTGATGGTTGAATAGTCGACGCTGACAATGACATCGCCGTCCTCCGGCAATTGCGCTTCATCGAGCTGTGTGACACTGGCCGCTGTCGTGCCGTCGGCATTTTTGTTTAGCAGAATCGCATCGAACATGGTGAATTTTCCCCTTGAACTGGTATCCGATTATAGTTCGCTACCGGCTTCGCGGTAACAGCTTGCCAAAAAGTAGCAAGACCGTTCTGATGCCGCATTACTGCAAAAAACAAAAAAACGGCGCGACCCTGAAAACCAGGAACCGCGCCGTGATTAAAACGGTATTACGAGGTCTTACTTTCCGCTAACCGCAGCCAATTTGATTTCAAGATTCTTAGCATCGATCGCACCCGGAATTCGCGTGCCGTCGGCGAAGAAAATCGTCGGTGTGCCGGTGACTTTCAATTTGCGTCCCAGTTCGAATATTTTCTCGTTCGGGGTTGTGCAGGCGTCCGACGCAACGGGTGCGGCCTTACCGTTGAGCATCCACTCATCCCATGCCTTGCTGCGATCCGCGGCACACCAGATATTCTTCGATTTGACGGATGAATCCTCAGAGAGAATATTGTAGAGAAATGTATATACCGTCACGTTGTCCATCTCTTGCAGCGTCTGGCGGAAACGTTTGCAATAACCACAGTTGGGATCTTCGAACACGGCGATTACACGCTTGCCATTTCCTTTGACCATCTTGATCGCGGAATTCAGCGGGAGATCCGAAAACTTGATCTTGGTGATGTCGTCAATGCGCGCCTTGGTGAAATCCTCTTTGGTTTTGGCATCGAGCACCCGGCCGGCAAACAGGTATTTTGCCTGCGCATCGGTATAAAAAATGTCAGTTCCGGCGCGAACTTCGAATAAACCCGCATAAGGTGTCTTGGTAATCGAATCGATCGTCGCCCCTTCACCCAAGCGTGCCTCAAGCAATTTTTTTATCGACGCTTCCTGCGGCGTTTGGGCGGATGCTGTGACTGCTGCCATGCCGAACAATACCGACACTATCAAATTGATTATTTTCATCGCTTTCCCGTTAGATCTCTTTCGTATTAAGTCAGAATGTTTTTCCGAGCGCATGGGACATCAGACGCCGCTTTATGACAGGTACCCGGCTGACCAAGTTCAATCCGATATTGCGGACCACGCGCAGCGGCTCGAAATCGGTCGCAAACAATCTCTGCAATCCATCGGTGGCCAGCTGCATCAGCAAAATATCTTCCTTGCGTGCCCGCGCATAACGGCCAAGCAGGCGTGCATCACCGCAGTCGTGCTCCCGGCCGCGCTCCGCGATCGTCTTCAACAACATTGCCGCATCGGCAAATCCCAGATTCATGCCCTGTCCGGCAAGCGGATGCACGACGTGGGCCGCATCCCCCACCAGCGCCACGCGCGGCGCGGTGATCGCGTGCGGGCGGATCATGGCAAGCGGTATCGACTTTACGGTTTCTGGCTGCAAAGGCTGCAACTTACCCAGCAACTGGCCGGGTAATGCAGACAAACGTTCTGCCAACGCCGCCAAAGGTTCACGCAACAGCGTTTCAGCCAGCGCATCCGGCGCCGACCAGACCAGCGAAACCCGCTGGCCCGGCAGCGGCAGCAATGCAACGATGCCATCCGCTGCTGAAAACCATTGATAAGCCGCGCCATGATGCGGCTTTTCACATGAGAAGTTGGCGACGATCGCATGCTGGCCATAAGGCCGATAATCGATGCCGATATCACATTGGCCACGCACCCACGACTGGCCGCCATCGGCGCCGACGACCAGCGAAGCAGTCAGGATATCGCCATTTTCAAGCCGGATGTTTGCCTTATCGGCAGAATTGGTCAGTTGTGCGGCATTTCCTGCAACAATGTGCACATTCGGCGCGAATTTTAATGCAGCGTCGAGTGCGTGATTCAGATTGCTGTCTTCCACAATCCAGGCCAGCGCACTGACCCGCGCACTGTAGGCGTCGAAGGCCAGCTTACCCGCGCCCTGTTCGCCATCACCCTTGACGATCATGGCGTCGACCGCCGTGACGCGCGACGCATCCAGCGCATCCCATACCTTGACTGAAGAAAGCAAATCGCGGGCAACCTGATTCAACGCGTAGACCCGGACGTCCCACCCGGATGGCGGCGCGGCGGATGCGGTCGATGACGGGCACAATAGAGTGACGCTTAGCCCCGATTGCGCAAAGCCAAGCGCGGTCGCTTTGCCAACCGCACCATTGCCAACGATACAGACATCGCTATGTAGGTTCATCAAATGAAAAGCGCCCTGAAGGTAAAAAGTGAACTGACCTTGCCTCATTATAGCGGCTGATGCCAGCGGGCATTGATCAGGTGCTTTGCATAATCCAATAGTTTTTGATATACTTGCGCGCCTTGGCCTGGTAGCTCAGTCGGTAGAGCAGAGGATTGAAAATCCTTGTGTCGGT
>JAZKDW010000065.1:0-12513 GCA_040387375.1 Pseudomonadota bacterium | reverse complement strand
TCACCTCCGATCAACGCGGCAGACCGCTTCGCTACCCGCAAATTGAAGCGCGACGCAAAGGCTCAGGGTCAGACTCGACATACCTTCGCCAGCGAAAAGGCTCAGGGTCAGACTCGACATACCTTCGTCAGCGATGGCATTGCCACAGTATGTCGAGTCTGAACCTATATACCGCGATTAGCCTCGGAGATAACATTTTTTCCTTCTCTCGCATTCCAAGGCTGGGGGGAACCGGCATGCAAAAGCGCGGCATAGGCGATTTCAGTGAGTGTATCCGCCGGATGAACGACAGCGGCCCGGCCCAAAAAACGACGCGGGAAATCATCGATTCTGGATGGTCTTCAATCCTTCCTCGACCTGCCGGGCCAGTTGCACCAGGCGCGGACCCACTTCCGCGATCAGTTGTTCACGGCTTAGCGTGTAAACAGCGCCGGCAAGAATGAGCGCCATCGGCTGATATCCGTCCTGTAACACCAGGGGAATGCCTACCGCATTGATTTCCCGCTCCCAATCGCCAGCCGATATCGTGAAGCCGCGCGTGCGGTAATCCTTGATGCTGTCGACGACCCCTTGCTTGAGCGCCGGCCATGTTTCCGGGTGGCGGTCCTTCAAGTCGTGCATCAGTGCTTCACGCTCGCCTTCTTCCATGACGGCGATGATTGCGCGGCCCATGGCTGTGGTGGTGATGGGCGTACGCGAGCCGGGTTCCAGGCGCAGCATCAACGCGCCCGAGCCGCGCGCATGCTCGAGATACACCATTTCGAGTTGTTCCCGATAACCGAGCGCGCAACATAGATTCAATTCGCGCGACGCTTGTTCCATCAATGGCTTGGCAATCTGCCGCACATAGTTGTTTGCCATCGCCCAGTAGCCGAAAGCCAGCGCGGACATGCCGAGCCGATACCTGCCGGTCTGGGGTGAGTACGCCAGATAGCCGAGCTTGGTCAAGGTGAATGTCAGCCGCGATACGGTGGGGTTCGTCAATCCGGTGCGTTCCGCCAGCTCCTGATTGCCCAGCGATGCTTCGCCCGATGTAAACGCACGCAGAATGCTTAAGCCGCGCGCTAGCGCGGTGACGTATTGCCGGCCGGGGTCCTGGCTGGTCGCGGCTTCGTCCCGCATGGGCAAGGTATCGACCAGCAGGCCTGTTTTTCTTCTCATTTCAAAAAACCCATATGTTTGTTGACACCAAGAATAGTATGTAGTTAGTATGCATCATAATTTGCAAACATGATTTTCGCATAGCGAAAGAGAATCGATGTTGGCACTAATAACGAAAAAACTGCGGGCCAATCTAAATCCATGAGGACAAGGTTGGTCCGTATCAGGAGAGTACTTTGTCCGACCTGGGATTTTATTCGATTGCCGAACTCTCGCATCGCTTTCACCGGCGCGAGCTGTCGCCGCTGGAGGTCGCGAAGGCGACGCTGAACCGACTGGCAGCGCTGAACGGACAGATCAACGCTTTTTCGCAAGTTCGCGAAGACCTTACGCTCGCATTGGCGCGCGAGTCGGAGCAGCGTTGGCTGCGCGGCGAGCAAAGGGGCGCGCTGGACGGCGTACCTTTTTCCGTCAAGGACACGCTGGTCGCCAAGGGTTTCGCGACACGCCGCGGTTCGCGCATTACCAGCGATGCTCCCGCGACCGAAAGCGCGCCGATCGTCGACCGCGTGCTGGAGCAGGGCGGCGTCATCCTCGGGATTACCACTAGTCCCGAATTCGGAGCCGGTCCCGTCACGATCAGTCCTTTGACCGGCATCACGCGCAACCCTTGGAATCTGCAGATGACGACGGGCGGATCGAGTGGCGGCGGGGCGGCGGCAGTGGCAGCCGGGATCGGTCCGTTGGCCCTGGCGACCGACGCGGGCGGATCGATCCGGATTCCCGCCGCATTGACCGGCATTTTCGGATTCAAGGCGACTGGTGGCCGTGTTCCCACCCATCCGGGAAACGTCGCAGGAGGATTGTCGTCTCCCGGGCCGCTCACCCGCAGCGTGCAAGACGCAGCAATCGTGATGAATGCGATCGCGCTTCCGGATCTGCGCGACCCGGAAGCGTTGCCGGCCGATCATGTGGATTATCTGGCGTCACTGGATAAAGGGATTGCCGGCCTGCGCATCGCGTTCAGCCCGACCCTGGGCTATGCGCGCGAAGTGGATCCGGCCGTGGCCGAGGCAGTCCGGGCTGCGGCTGCGGTGTTTAGCCGCCTCGGTGCCCATGTCGAACAAGTCGACCCGCCGATCAGCGATCCGATAGCCGCTTACAAGACGACGTTCATGGCGGGATACATGCATGCGCTGTCCAAGCTGACGCCGGAGCAGGAACTGCTGCTTGGGCCGCAGTTGCGCGAAATACTCAGCCACGGACGCAACATGACGCTGGGCCAATATCTGGCGGCGCAAGATGTGAAACGGACCCTGGCCGCGAAAATGGCGCAATTTCACGCCACCTATGATCTGCTGCTGACACCCACGGTAGCGGTGCCGGCCTTTCCTGCGGAGCGGTGGGAACCGGAAGGTTTCGAAAAATACAATGAGTCTCGGGCGTGGGTGCCCTTCGGCTATCCGTTCAATTTGACGCAACAGCCGGCCGCATCCATTCCTTGCGGCTTTACGCCGGCGGGGCTGCCGATTGGCTTGCAGATCGTCGGACGCCGTTTCGACGACGCTCTGGTGCTGCGTGCTGCCAGAGCATTCGAAGCCGAAGAAACCGTGCCGCTGCGCCGGCCGCCGCTCGCATTAAAGCCCTGAATCAACGATAAGGAGGGTTCATGAACAAGCTTAATTGTCGGATCGGCCAGATCGTCCCGGGTTCCAACACCACGATGGAGACCGAAATCCCGGCGATGCTACGCGCGCGAAGCGATCGCGCCCGAGCGCCGATTCCGATCGTCGAAGATATGTACGGATTGCCCGTCCTATCGGCTGCCAGCTGCACCGTGTACACCATGCTTCAAAGGCAGGGGATCGAGCGGAAAGCGCCGAATGCCGGTCGGCTTCTCGGTGGAAACTATTGATGGAGGATGGCATGACTCCCAATGCCTATGAATTGCTGCGGGCAGCCGAAGTTCTTCTGGGCGACCTGATGTGCGTGCGTCGCGGCGAAGAAGTGGTTGTGACTACCGATACGGCGACAGACATGCGGGTTGCGCATGCCGTTTTCGCGGCGGCCGAGCGGATCGGCGCACGCGCCTTGATCTCTACCGGACCTCAACTGCCATTCCAAGGGCAGCTTGCCGACCCTTATATTTCAAAAGCCCAGGCGCTATTGGTCAAGTCGTGCGATGTCTGGGTGGATTTGACTTTCCCTTACTTCGCGGGTTCGCATGCCCATGACGAGGCGATGAAAACGCAGCGCGTGCGGTACATGCTCGGCGGCGACATGCATGCCGGCGCGTTTTACCGCCTGTTCGGGGCGGTGGATCTGGATCAATATTTCGAAGCGCAGGATGGCTTCGACCGCGTGTTCACCGCGGCGGTGGGCAAGCGCTGCCGCATCACCACGCGTAACGGCACCGACGTCAGTTTCATATTGGCCAAATCCGGCCTCGCCAAACCCCGCCATGCGGACAAGCCGGGCATGTATCTGGTGCCGGGGTCATGCTCCATCGCGCCCCAGATCGAAACGGTCAAGGGCGAGATTGTCGTCAGCTCCAGTTTCCACGAATTTTACGAGCCTGTTTCCCTGCCCATCACATTGACCGTCGATGGCCGCATACGCAAAGTGTCCGGCGGCGGCGCATCGCGATTCGCGCTGGAGCGGGCGCTTCTGCGCGCCGGCGGCGGCGAGTACGGTTCGGTGATTCATTTCACGCACGGATTGCATCCCGCGGCGCGGGTCACCGGAACATCCTTTATCGAGGACATGCGCGCCATGGGCAGCAACGCGGTCGGGCTCGGCATTCCCTGGTGGGAGCCGGGCGGCGGCGAAAATCATCCCGATGCCGTGTTGACCGAACACTCGGTGTGGATCGAGGATGAAAAGATCATTGAAGACGGCGTGCTCGTCGCTCCGGCAGTGCTGGCCGAAAGCGCGGGCAGGCTGGCGCCTGTGAATTTCGTCGTCGAGAACGAAAAAGCCCGCTCCGGCTTAAAGAAAGGGTGAGTACGCAGTGACGACCGACGCCCAACTCATCTATAGCCTGCAAGGTTTGGGACAGCGCTGCGGCTATGGCAGCCGCCCCGCCGTCGTGATCGTCGACTTCGTGAACGGCTTTAACGATTCTGCAGTACTGGGCGGCGGCAACATTGCCGCCAGCATTGACGCGACGGTGGAGCTGCTGCGGGCGGCGCGCGAAGCGAAACTGCCGCTGGCATTTACCCGGATTGTTTACACGCCGGCCACACGCGGCGTCTTTTGCATGAAGATGCCAACCCTGGCCGGGCTGACCGACGACAATGTGCAAAGCCAGATCGTACCTGAACTGGAAGTACGGGAAGAAGACTACGTCGTGTGCAAGACGCAGCCTTCGGCGTTTTTCGGCACCGACCTGGCTGCATGGCTGACCTACCGCCAAATCGATACGGTTTTTTTCGCCGGCTGCACCACCAGCGGTTGTGTGCGGGCGTCCGTGGTGGATGCAATGAGCTTCAACTTCCGTCCGATTATCGTTGAAGACTGCGTCGGCGACCGGGCGCTTGCCCCGCATCATGCGAGCCTGTTCGACATGGCGCAGAAATACGGCGACGTGGTGTCCCTGGCGGAGGCTATCCGGGTAATGGGCGAGTACGCAAGACGAGGACCGGCGATGCCGCCGCTTTCGTAACGCGATCCGCCGCACGCCGGATGTCCGGCTTATGAAACATGCACCGTATATAACAACAACGCACAATAACGGCTTTTCAAAGGAAACCAATATGGCAAGCAATCCACGTTTACGAATTCTCATCGCCGGCGCCGGGATTGGCGGGTTGACCGCGGCATTGGCGCTGCGCAAGCAGGGATACGAAAACGTGCTGGTGGTCGAGCAGGCGCCGGAATTGCGCGAAGTCGGCGCGGGCGTGCAAATGACCCCGAATGCGGTCAAGGTGCTGCACAAACTCGGCCTGGCCGAACAGCTGCGGGCCGTTGGCGTAACGCCGAAGGGAAGTCAATCCCGTTCCTGGTCTTCCGGCCGCATCATCCGAAATTTTCCACTGGGAGAGGCATGCCTCGCCGAGTATGGCGTGCCCTATTACCAAGTGCATCGGGCCCATCTGCATTCAATGCTTGCGGATGCCGTCGGACTGCAATCGGTACGCCTGGCTTCGAAATTCGTCGGATTTACGCAGGATGCGCAGGGGGTGACGCTGCAACTCGCTTCCGGCGAGCAGGTACGAGGCGATGTCTTGATCGGCGCCGACGGCGTTCACTCCGTGATTCGCACAGGATTGCTCGGGCCCGAGAAGCCGAGGTTTTCCGGATTGGTCGCATGGCGTGGCCTGGCGCCTGTCGAGCGGTTGAAACAATTCGGCATCGAAAAAAATACCCATTCCTACTGGGGACCGCAACGGCACTTCGTTCACTACTACGTGGCCGGCGGCAATCTGATGAACTGGATCGGAGTGGTTCCTGCCCGTGACTGGACATTGGAATCCTGGTCTGTAAAAGGGGACAAGCGCGAAGTATTGGATGAGTTCGCCGGCTGGCATCCGGTCGTCCGGGGCATCATCGAGGCGACCGACCAACCCTTCAAATGGGCACTATACGATCGCGAGCCATTGGCCGGTTGGAGCCAGGGCCGCGTCACCCTGCTCGGCGACGCCGCGCATCCGATGCTGCCTTTCATGTCGCAGGGCGCAGCCCAGAGCATCGAGGACGGCTACGTGCTCGGCTTGTGCATCGCGCGCAATCCGTCCGACGTCAATGCGGCATTGCTCGACTACGAAAGGCTTCGCCTCGAACGCACCAAGCGGGTGCAATTAGGGTCGAGGGCGAACGGCGAGATGTTCCACTTGGCTTCGCCTTTTGCCCGTCTGATGCGTGACATTCAATTTCGTATCGCATCTTTTAGCAAGCATAGCGCCAAACGCCGGGCCATCGACTGGGTTTATCGGTACGATTGCGAAGAGGCTGTTGGCAAACAATGATTTGTTCGTGCGCAAGGAGCAGCGCACGAGCGACAGCCTCAAGCGAGACATGCATTGCATGGGCGCTGTCTCAAGCCTGACCAACGTAGTCCGATGTAAAACAACCTGATTGAAGGGAAAAAATGAAACGCACAGCCCTACTGAAATTCCTCGCTGCTGTGGCAGCGGCTGTCTCCTTCGGCGCGGCGCATGCCGCCTGGCCCGAGCGGCCGATTACGCTGATCGTGCCCTTTCCGCCCGGTGGCGGCCTCGACCTTACTGCTCGCGTAATCGCTCCCCTGCTGCAAAAAGAGCTGGGCCAGTCGGTTATCGTGGTCAATCGCGCAGGCGCAACAGGCAGCATCGGTGCGGATGCCGTGGCGAAGTCGCCGGCCGACGGTTATACGCTGTTGTGGGGGTCGCTGACCAGCCATGCGATTTACTCCGCGCTGTACGCCAAGCAGGTGCCTTACGATCTGGAAAAGAATTTCACGCCGGTTACGGTCTTCGGTACGATCCCGCTGGCGTTCGTGCTCAATCCGTCGGTCAAGGCCAAGAACCTGTCCGAGCTGATCGCATTGGCCAAGTCAAAGCCCGGCTCTTTGACCTATGCCACCAGCGGCAACGGTTCGGTGCAGCATCTGGCCGGCGAGATGTTTCAACGCATGGCGGGTGTGCAGATGCTGCACGTACCCTACAAAGGAATTGGCCCGGCCATGCTCGACCTGATCGCCGGCCAGGTGAATTTTAGTATCGAGAGCGTCGCGGCTACCCTGAGCTACATCAACTCCGGCAAGTTGCGCGCGCTGGCGGTCGCATCCGGCCAACGCGTGCCGATGGCGCCTGACGTACCGACAACGGCCGAAGCCGGGCTGAAGGGCTTTGAAGTGGGCGCAAAGTTGTTCGTCGCCGCGCCGGCTGGCACGCCCGCGCCTATCATTGCCGCGCTGAGCGGGGCAATGAAGAGCATCCTGGAAAATAGGGCGGATATCAAAGAAGCCCTTCAGGCGCAGGCCGTGGTTGCAGCGTACACGACGCCCGCCGAAGCCGCACAGCTGGTTCGGAAGGAACTTGACATGTGGACCAAGGTGATCCAGGACGCGAAGATAAAGCCGGAGTGAGCGTACCGGCTTTCATGGGTCGGCATGATTCGTGCCGCGACTGGAGTTGAGGTGCTTTGGCAGACGCTTTTCGATGTTCGGATTGAAGGAGCTCCACGAATGCGCCCAACTTGAAGCGAGTGCAAAACTGAAGTTAATTGGAAGGTACCTCTGATGAGCAAGATAGATCTTGATCCGACCGCAATGGATCGCACTCGGGTTTATAAGATTGTCGCGGGTTCCGTCTTGCCACGGCCGATCGGACTGATTTCCACGGTTAGCGTCGACGGCCGCAACAACGTCGCGCCTTTCAGTTGGTTCAACGCGCTGTCGTCTGATCCGCCTTATGTCTGCGTGTCAATCGGCACCCACATGGGCGATGGGCGACCGAAGGACACATTGAAAAACATCATCGATACCGGCGAGTTCGTCGTCAATATCGTAAGTGAAGACATCGTTAGGGCACAAGACATGTGCGCGCGCGAATATCCGGCGGATATCGACGAGTTCGCAGTCTCCGGCTTGACCCCGTCCGCCTCCAGAATGGTCGCCGCGCCGGCTGTCCTGGAATCCAGGGTTAATTTCGAATGCAGGTTATTCAAGACCATTCCTTTGCCGAGGAGTACCTACACGCTGGTGCTGGGGGAGATCGTCTTCATGCGCGTTCATGAAGAGGTGCTGGAAGAAAGCGGCAGGATCAACCGCGCCAAGCTATTGCCGGTCGGCCGGCTTGCGGGAAATGCTTATTGCAGGACGACGGATGCGTTTACGCTCGACCATGATGCGTTCGAAACGCACGAGAGGCTTTCAACAGGGGACTAAGCGCACAGCGGCGGCCAAGGAAATCAAGACATTGATCGATGACTCGGTCGAGAAAGCGGGTGCCGGCAGCAGGCTGGTCAAGTCCTTCTTATATGCACTTTCTGTGATGTGGTATTGGCCAGCGGATGAACTTCCTCGTAAAGCATCACGCTGCGTGTTTGCCAATAGGTACGCGTTCAGGTCAGTTCTCCGGCGCACCCATTTCGCGGGAAATGCGATTGGTCAATGCCAGCAAGCGCTTCGCGTCCTTTCCGGTAGGGGACATGTCGATGTTTCCGAGAGTGTCGACCAGGGTAATTGCCGCTTTCACGTTTTTATCATGATCAAAAATGGGTGCTGCAATACTGCCTGCGCCCGGCGCCACGAAACCGCCCCCGATCGCGACGCCATACAGATGAACTTCTTCACACAGGCGAACCGCTTCCGCTTTTTCAATATGTCGAAAGGGCGTACCGTAGTCGGACGTGTCCTGGTCGGCTTCGATGGATTCAAACATCAGTTGCGGACTCAGACTCGCCAGCAACGCCCTTCCGGTAGCTGATATTTTCGGAAGGATCGCGCCTATCCGGATCTCGAAAACCGACCAATGTGCGCCTTGCATTCGATGTACCACGGTTGGACCATGACTGCCCAGGACTGAAATAAAGGCCGATTGTCCAGGATGACTGCGTATTTCACGGATACCGTCACGGGCCTTCTGCAAGCCGTCGATTTGCGAAAGCGCTGTTAGTCCCAGATTCAGTGCGGCAGGGCCGAGACTGTAGAGAGTACTGTTTTTCTCTCTTGTAACCAGTCCTACCCGGGTAAAGCTGGTCAGATAAAAATACGCCTTGTTGGACGTCATGCCAGATGCGTCAGCAATCTGCTTGAGAGACATGGGATCAGTCGAAGTGGAAAAACAGGCCAAGAGGCGATAACCAATCTCGACTGACTGAATTCCCTTCGCTTTTTTGCCGGCTGCCGGGAGCAACCCGGTCGCCGGCGAGTCTTGCTCAATATCTTGCAGTTGCTTCAATTTATGTGTCATGGTAAATTCTATTTTACATTGTTAAATAAAAATGGGATTCGATAAAAATGCAGCTAGCTGAGATTGCGCAACTCAAGGGTATGCCATGTATATGAAAAACTGCTGGTACGCAGCGGCTTTTTCCGGGGAAGTCGGGCGACATATATTGTCCCGCACGTTTTTGGACTTCAAGACGATTATTTATCGTACCGAGGCGGGTGAAGTTGTGGCGATGGCGGATCGTTGTGCCCATCGTTCGGTACCTCTCTCAATGGGGGAACTTGTCGGGGATACGGTGCGCTGCCGTTATCATGGCCTTTGTTATGATAAAGAGGGAAGCTGTGTGTCGGTACCGGGACAGACGCTGATTCCAACGCTTGCGAAGGTAATGACATATCCGATCGTCGAGAAATACCGGGTAGTCTGGATCTGGCTTGGCGACAGCGCGCTCGCTGATCCGGCCCTGATTCCAGACGTTTACTGGCTTGACCATCCCGAATGGGTGCCAAGCGCAGGTTACCACCTCATTGCGGCGAATTATCAATTGCTCATTGATAATCTGCTCGATCTGTCTCATGAAACCTATGTTCATCCGCATACCATAGGCAATTCGGCGGTAGCCGCGTCGCCGCTAACGGTCAATGTGGTGGCAGGACGCGAGGTGCAGGCGCATCGGGATATGCTCAACTGCGAGCCGCCCCCGTTCTACGTCTCGGCCGCCCAGTCGAATTTTCGTATCGATCGCTGGCATACCACCACTTTCATACCGCCCGGTGTATGTGTCATCCAAAGCGGATCCGTACCAGCAGGGATGGAGAAGCAGGAAGCAGGCGCAAAAGGCCTTAAAAAAGAACGTCGCAACCTTAATTTCATCACCCCGGAAACAGCGACATCGTCTCATTATTTTTGGGCGTCCACACGCGACTATTCGCTTGATGACGCGGCGCTTACCGAGTTTATCCGCAAGGAGGTCGCTTTTACATTTGACCAGGACAAGGAAGTGCTGGAAGCACAGCAGCGTGAAATAGGACACAGCATTGACAATCCATTTCCGGTGGCACTTAAAGCGGATGCTGGCGCCATTCAAGGTCGTCGGATGCTGCAAATGATGATAGAAAAGGAAAAGGGATAAACGAGTGGTCCCCCGCATGAAGCAAGTGCAAAGGGAATCAACGCGACATGGTTTTATTAAAAACGCATTTAATGGGATGCAAGCCCATGTTCAGGTTTGCTTGCCCCTAATCAGACTTATCTAGAGGAGATTTTCAATGACATTGATTTCCAAGTTCTGTACGACTCTGTTCGCTGCATTCTGTGTCGTATCAGCTCATGCCGATACCTACCCTTCGAAGCCAATCAAAATCATAGTGCCTGCCGCCGCGGGTGGTGGTACTGATACGCTGGCGAGGCTGTTGGGCAATAGCATGCGCACGCAAATGAATGCCACCGTCCTGGTCGAAAACAAGCCGGGCGCGACGCAGAATATCGGCATGGAATTTGTGGCGAAGTCTCCTGCCGACGGTTACACCTTGATCGTGGTCCCGGACAGCATTGGTATCAATCAGGGTGTCAGTCCGCAATCGCAATTCCACGCGGTGAACAGTTTCTCCCCTATTGCTCTAATCGGCAGCTCGCCGGTTGTTCTCGTCGGCCGCCCGGGCGCTCCCTATAAAAACATGCGCGAGCTCGCTGCGCATGCAAAAGCAAATCCGAACAAGCTGTCTTATGGATCTTGCGGCATCGGAACGATTCATCATATGGCTGGGGAATTGATCAAGGCAAATTCCGGCGTCGCATTGCTTCATGTTCCGTACAAAGGATGTTCGCAATCGAACGCTGACCTGCTGGGCGGTCAGATCGATCTTGCCATCATCAGCATCAATAATGTCGCTGCCAATATCGAGTCCGGCAAATTGGTTGCCTATGCGGTGACGAGTGAAAAACGCGCTTTGAGGTGGCCTAACATCCCGACCATGCTGGAGTCGGGCATACCGAACCTGAATCTGCCCAGCTGGTATGGCATTCTGGCACCCGCTGGAACGCCAAAGGACATCATTGAAAAACTGAACAAGGTCGTCAATCAGGCGCTCAAGGAACCGCAAATAACCGAGGCATTCAAAACCATCCATATGGAGCCGATTGGCGGCACACCGGAACAATTCACGGACATGCTGAAAGCCGATGTCGATCGCTTCACGAAGCTTGCGAAATCAGCCAATATTAAGTTCTGATCACCGTTCCCCGGCCCCCCGGCGTGATTTGCTAGCCACCGCAGTCGACAATTCGTGTACGCCATCCCGGGAGTCGTTTGATCCGCCCGGGACCACGGATCTCGGCAAAAATGTCCGACATTTCGCCGCAAACAGGCCACTTTATATTGTGGAAATCAAAAAATGAGCAAACTACCTATTACCATCGCGACCGGCGATTATGATCGTGTGCAAGGCCTGATCAATGGCCGCGTCAATGTCACGGGCTGCGACGTCAATTATCTGACGGTCGGACCGGAACAACTGTTCTTCAGGGCTTTTCGCAATCAGGAATTCGATGTCTGCGAAATTTCGATGAGCTCCTACCTGATGAGTGTGGCAAGGGGCACGCCGCACTATTTTGCAATCCCCGTTTTCATTTCCCGGGTATTCCGTCATTCGTGCATTTACATCCGGACGGACCGCGGCATTAAAACGCCTCAGGACCTCAAAGGCTTGCGTGTCGGCGTACCCGAATACCAAGTGACTGCGGCGCTATGGGCGCGCGGCCTGCTGGATGACGAATATGGTGTGGCTCCCTCTGACATGCGATGGTTTTGCGGCGGCTTGCACGAGCCGGGCCGAACGGAAAAAGTCCCGCTGGCGCTTCCCGAAGAAATCAGGATCGAGCAGATCTCGGCCGACGCCACTCTCGATCAAATGTTCAGGGATGGCGAAATCGATGTCCTGATTTCTCCCCGCGCTCCGAACAGCTTCCTTGACAAGCATGAAAATATCGACCGCCTCTTTCCGGATTACCATACCGAGGAACGCAACTACTACAAGAAAACCGGGATCTTTCCGATCATGCATGTGGTAGCCATACGCCGGTCGCTGGTTCAACAATATCCGTGGCTTGCGAGTTCCCTTTATGAAGCGTTCTCCGCTTCAAGGTCTTTGGCGATGGAGCACATCCAGGATGTTGCGGCGCTTTCAGTCACGCTACCTTGGCTTGGTTCCTATATTGACGAGACGATACAAATGATGGGTGACAATTATTGGCCATATGGTGTACAGGATAACGTCGTAGTATTGAATAAACTGCTGGATTACGCATTCCGGCACGGCACAATCACAAGGAAGCTGACACTGGAGGAGATATTTGTGCCCTCTACGCTGGAACGGTTCAAGGTATAGATGAATTGCGCCCTTGGAGATGTACGGATATTAGGGTCATTGCGCCGGCATGTGTGCGGGAAATCTGCATGCACGGTTTGATGAGGGGGTAAGTTACAGAGCGTATCGGAAATTTTGTGTGTAAGGCATAACATGTTGAACCCAGAAAGGAG
>JAZKDW010000064.1:0-36621 GCA_040387375.1 Pseudomonadota bacterium | reverse complement strand
TAAAGAACTGCGGCCTGCTTACAGCGCTTCGAATCGTTTTGTTCGTCAGCAGCAGGGTCGCTATTTTAATCGCATTCTGCAGTTTTCGTCTAGGACTATTTCTGCAAAAGCTTGAGAATTTTTTCTGCGTTTTACCGCGCTTTCTCACCCGTGTTTCACTCGCTTCACTTCGCTTTTTCGCTTGTTCCGCGACGGGAGCCGAACTATAGCAAAGCACTTCAAATTTTGCAAAACTTTTTTGGAAGATCCTGCATATTTTCTAATACTGAAAACTTACCCACATCTTCTGTGGGTAACTGTGTGCGTAACTTTGTTGACTCTCTTCAAGTCCTTGATTTCACCGGGGATATTCTTGCTGCGCAAAAATGAGGCAATGGCGGCCTTCTCAGATCATGCGGTGAACAGCGCTGACAAACGCATCCATCCCAAACGGTTTGCGCATGATTTGCATTCCCGACCTAAGCATCTCGGTTTCGATTGCGGCCGTTTCGTCATATCCGGTGATGAACAGCACGCGCAGGTCGGGCCGCAATCCGCGTGCGGCTTCTGCCAGCTGACGGCCATTCATGCCTCCCGGCAGTCCGATATCCGTCACCAGCAAATCTATGTGCGCCGCCGTGCGCAATACATCCAGTCCCTCGCTGCCGTCGCTGGCCAGGATCACGATATGCCCCGCCATGCCTAGCATTTCGGACACCAGAGCACGCACGCTTTCGTCATCATCCACGACAAGCATCGTCGCTGTCCGCGAGTAGGTGGCTGCCCTGGCGCTTATTGTGGCATCAGCCTGTGCTTCACCATCATGCTTAGGAAAATATATCCATATCGACGTGCCTTTTCCCGGCTCGGACAGCGCCGTTACATGCCCACCCGACTGCTTGACGAAACCATACACCATCGACAGACCCAGACCAGTTCCCCGGCCCGCCAGCTTGGTAGTGAAGAATGGATCGAAGGCACGATTGAGTATATCTGGCGGCATCCCGCAGCCAGTATCGGTCACGCAAACCGCCACGTAGGACCCGGGCGGTAACGCGGAGTGGACGCTTTCGTTGGCGACGTCTACGACAACGTTTTCGGTCTTCATCTGGAGCATCCCGCCGTCCGGCATGGCGTCGCGGGCGTTGATCGCAAGGTTCAGCAAAGCGTTTTCGAGCTGGTTACGGTCGCATAGCGTTACCCATAGATCGCTGGCAAATGCGGTAGCGAACTTGATCGCCGGTCCCGCAGTTTGCCTGACCAGGTCAGCCATCGACGATACAACCAGGTTGACGTCTATTGGCTTCGGATTGAGCGTCTGCTGCCGTGAAAAAGTGAGCAGTCGATGCGTTAGTGCTGCCGCCCGCTCCGCCGAATTTAATCCGCGTGCAATGTAACGCGACAGATCCGCAGAGTTGCCTTGTCCGATACGGATACGCATCAGTTCGAGATTGCCGACGATGCTGGATAGCAGGTTATTGAAGTCGTGTGCAATGCCACTGGTGAGCTGCCCGACCGCATCCATTTTTTGCGCCTGGCGCAGCGCCGCTTCGGTATGGCGCAACGCTTCGGCTTGGCGCTTTTCCGCCGTGATGTCGCGCGCTACGCAAAAAATCAGGTTATCTTCCGGCACTGCGGTCCACGACAACCAGCGCTCACCCCCGTCCTTGTGCAGATTGCGGGCTTCTATCTGCACCAATGGCAAGCCCTTCGAAAGACTCTCCACGCACTCGGCAATCAGGGCGCGATATTCAGGGTGCACGAATTCCATGAATGGCCGTATCGTCGCCTCCGCTTCACTCCAGCCCAAGGTGGCGGTAAATGCCGGATTGACGCTAAGGTAGTAGCCCTCGAGTGACGCAACTGCCAATATGTCCCGCGACATACGCCACATGCGGTCGCGTTCGGCGGTCCGCGTCGCGATATTTTCCTCCAGCGCAGTATTCTGGCGCCGCATCATCTCTTCCGCTTTTTTCCGCTCGGTGACATCCTGTCCAACGCCAATCAGTTTGCCGGGATGGTGCTGGTTACCTGCCAACCACCGTACGCGCCAAGACACCCAATGGATGGAACCGTCAGGATGCACGGTGCGTAATTCGATATCGGTTGGCACCTCGCTCTGCGAAACTGCCACCTTCATGGCCAATGCGTATTCCCGATCTTGCTCATGCACCGACGCCAGCATATCTTCGCATCTGGCGTGAACGTCGGCAGCCACGCCGTGCAGCAATTTAGCTTGCGCCGTGATTGTCAGATAATTGGTGGCCGGAACGAAGGTCCAACTACCCATGGCGGCGCTTTCCAATGCGAGTTCCAGGCTCTCTTCCGTCTCGCGCAATGCCGAATGGGATATTTCGAGCGACCGCAGCGAGTCGGCTTCACGCTGTTTCCAGGAGGTGCGGATCACGCGCGAGAAGAGCAGGAACATGATGATGAAGACCGCCGCCGACGCGACCGTTTTCTGAGCTTCTAGATGCCATTCCGCGAGATAGTCTTGGGTATGAAGGCCAACCACGACGTAGAACGGATAGCCGGCAATCTTGCGATAGGTGCGCACCTGCACAAATCCGTCGGAGCCTTTTGCAAAATAAGTGCCCGCAACGGGGTTCGATCTCAACCGTTGCGCCCACTGCGACGCCGTGCCCTTGGTGTCGATATCGGTGCCGCTCGCGTTACGCGGAGGCTGGCGTACGATCGTACTCAATGCCAGGTCGCGTAGCATCACAACGCCGCGCGGCCCGACATCAAGCGTGGAAAACCTCTGATTAAAATGCTGGAGCTGAATCACCGCGTAGACCGCCCCGGCAAATGCTCCGTCGGATTGATTGATCCGGCGCGCCATTGCAATAGCCGGCTTACCACTGGGCTCACTGGCGTACACCTTGGAAATGATCAAGCCGGCATTAGTCTCATTTCGCAGGCGCTCAAAAAAATTTTTACCCTCCATTCCAGTAGGTACATTCGAACCGGCGCGCATACCGAAGGCGATCTCCCCGCGATCGTCGGTAACGCGCAAGCTGTCGATTTCTGACTGGCGGGACACTTGGCGCGCGATAAATGCGCCGAAAGCCGATGCATCGACAGTGCCGCGCGCCAGTTGGAGTTCGAGTTCGTCCTTGACCGATAAAACGGCAACGTCAATCTTGTCGAAGGAAGCGGCAAGGTTCTGGGTGAGCGCCTGAGCAAGGTTCCGTGAGCCGATCACGGCGCGGTGTTCATAGTCGACGTGGCTTTCGTATAGGGACAAGCTGGCCAGCGCGATGACTAAGAGTCCGAATATCGCGGTGCTAGCGGACAGTCGTCGGGAGATTTGTGCGGAATGAAAGCGCGCTGACTCCCCTTGCTCCGGAGTTGATGGCGTCATCCCTGTGCCCTCCAAACGATCGAATTTGTCAGGCAGCCTCATCGTGGACCCCTCTACTCTTCTGCCAATGTTAGACCGATTCATGCCACACCACAAGATTTTTTACAGGCACGTCAGGGGCGCCGCGCCGTTCACGAGCAGCGCCAGAGCGGGACACGAAAATTCCTTGGGATAGGCCGACCTCGACGACAAGAGCAAACCATTGTTACCATTTGACGGTCGCTGCAAAAACCGCTCTGTAAACACGGTCACGGACGTTTCGTCGAAATGAGTAAGTGTGCATGCCTTCGGGCCGCACCATGTTCAGGCGTCGATCAGGCTCACATGCGCAGCAACCACGCGCCAGCCTTCGGGCGTTCGCATCCAGGTCTGGCTCTGGCGTCCGATTTTCGACGGTGAAGTCTCGCGTTTGAAGAGCGTATTGGCGGTCGCCATGTCACGGCCATAGGTGGTGATGACAGTGTGGCTGAGCGTACGCGCCAGACCCGACGGCGAACGCGCCGAGCGGAATGCGGCGATCTGATCGAAGCCCTGCAGATTTTCCGTCGCGCCGTAGCGAAGCGTCAGCGGACTGCGCCAGAAAATCTCATCAAGCACGGCGACATCGTTATTGACAAGCGCGTCCTCGTAACGTGCAAATGCAGCGTTGACTTCCGCAAGCACATCCGACAAATTAATTTCCATTATTTGGGAATCCTATAAATACCCGCCCGGCAGATCAAACCATGCACCATCAACATGCGGCCACTGCACCACGGCCGATCATGCCGCAGGCGTATCAGGGCAACAAGAATTGAACACGCAATTATCATGCCGGTTTGCAAATCAAGGCCAACCCAGAAGTTTTCACGCCGTGCCTGTTCTTTTATTGCACGGGACAGCCGATACATCCCGCCAGACTTGCACCCTCAAAGCTTGCCAGCGCCAGGTTGGCGCCGCTCAGGTCCGCATTATTCAGGTTGGCATTGGTGAACTGCGCGCCCCGCAGGTCTGCGCCTGCAAGCGAGGCGCCCTGCAGATTGACCGAGTGGAAATTCGCTCGTTGCAGCCTTGCCTGCTGCAGCTGCGCACGACGAAGATCGCTGGCGGAAAAATCGGCGCCGCTTGCATGGATGCCGCGCATGTCGGCGATTTCCAGCTGTGCTCCTTGCACATTCGCGCCGTTGAGTCTTGCGCGGCTCATCAGCACGCCGGTCAGATCGGCCTCGGACAGATCGGCGTCGTCCAGCGAGGCCTCCCGCAGATCGGCACTGCGCAAGTTGGCGCCCGTCAAGCTGGCATCATCAAGCCTGGCGCGGCGCAGGTTGGCGCCAGCCAGATTGGAGAAGCTGAACTGGGAACGGGGCAACAGGGCGCCTTGCAGATAGACGCCTTCCAGATTCATTTCGATACACATCGTGGCCGGCTTGACCGGACATTTACCCACCAGCCGTTCTTCCTGCGCAAGACAGGCAGCGGCCGTGAGCGACCCCAGTATTATTGCCAACTTGCCTGTCAGGTTTCTCATCACCGGCCGACTCCGAAGGATGTTCCCGATATTCTTCAGGATGCAAACTTCATACCGGCCCCGGCAATTGATTTTTTACTTCCACCACGGATAGAACGGCGGCATCTCGGAAGCCTTGCCATCGAACATAGGCTCACGCTTGTCATGGAACGCGGCCACGCCTTCCTTGCCGTCCGCCATGCTTGCATAAAATACACCCAGCGATTCGACCTTATGCGCAAGCAATGGATGAGGCGCCATTGCATTCCGATACATCATTTGCCGTATCAGGGCCACCGACACCGGCGAACGAGCGGTGCTGAAATGGCGCGCCAGCCCGATTGCTGCCGGCAGCAGATCGCCGGCGGCCACCACGTCCTTGACCAGATTGGTCCTGAGCGCTTCCTGCGCATTGATGATTTCTGCGCTATAGCTCCATTCAAGCGCTTTTGGCAGGCCGACCACCCGCGGCAGGAACCAGCTTGAACAGGCATCGGGAACGATGCCGATTTTTCCGAACACGAATCCGAAACGTGCATGTTCGGAGGCGATGCGAACATCCATGGCAAGTGTCATCGTGGCGCCGACGCCGACCGCGGCGCCGTTGATTGCGGCGATCACCGGCTTTTTACAATCGAATATTGCAAGAACTACGCGGCCGCCGGTATCACGCACGCCATCGACGATGTCCGGATCCTCCAGCCGTTCATCCAGATCCCGCATGGTGGGCCGCAATGACTCGTTCAATCCGAATACATTACCCTCCTGGCCTGGCTCGCCAAGCTCCATGCCGGCACAAAACGCGCGGCCGGACCCGGTAACGATGATGGCTCGCACCAGGTCATCTTCGCTGGCGCGGCCGAACGCATCAACCAGTTCATTCGCCATCTCGACCGTGAACGCATTCATTCGCTGCGGCCGGTTCAGGCTGATGGTCAGAATGCCATCGTCCACGATATAAAGGATAGAGGAGTAAGTCATCGGTTTCCCTGTGAATAGAGGCAGTTTATGTAAGCACACTCCGATATGCTGTCAGGCGCGAACTACGTGCATTCCTGGTGTTCTAAATAATTTCTTGAAAAGGAGTGTGCAATGAAAGCGAATAACCCCAACCGGATCAAACGGCAACTTTCCAGCTTCGATCAAATCCTGCAGAAAAAATCCGGCGACCAGCATATCGAACCTTCAGATGAACCGTCCGAAGCTCCCTACAGGCCGCACCGGGTCAGTCGGGAAGACACACAGAAAGTGCTGCCGCCGGCTGACGAATCAAAGGATACCTGAGTGGTCCGTCCCGCGATTCCGGCTCTCATACCGGAATTGTTTTCCGCACCCTGCGCCACAGCCAGAATACAATTGCAAAATTCAAAGCGTTCCACGCAATGCCATTGATGAAGGCGGCGTCATACGATCCTGTCATGTCGAAAATCTTGCCTGACAACCAGCCGCCCAGCGCCATTCCCAGCAAGGTGAACGTGATGACACCACCTATACGCGTGCCTGCCTGCGCGGCGGGAAAATGTTCGCGGATGATGATGGCATATGACGGTACGATGCCGCCCTGGAACAGGCCAAACAAGGCGGCAATCACATACAGCGATGCGAGCCCGTCAAACGGCAGGAACAATAAAAGCGCAATGCCTTGCAATCCGGAGCCCAGCAGCAGTGTGCGCATGCCGCCGATACGGTCGCATATAACGCCTGAAATCAGGCGGCTGACGATACCGCACGCCAGCATCAGCGACAGCATTTCAGCGCCGCGCGCGGCGCCGTAACCGAGATCTCCGCAATAAGCAACGATATGCACTTGTGGCATTGACATGGCGACGCAGCAGCCGAGGCCGGCGACACTCAGCAGGACTTGTGCCTTGCCGGGCGACATGCCGAACGGCCGGGCGGAGGGACTGGACGCAATGGGAGCGCCCGGCGTGCTGACTGGAACCGCAGCCAGTGGCGGACGCCTGCGCATCAGCAACGCCAGCCCCGCCATCGTCACGGCACTGAAGATTCCCAGTCCGATGTAGGTCTGGCGCCAGCCGACGGTTTCGATGAAATGCTGGGTGAGAGGCGGCCAGAGCGCGCCGCCCAGGTAATTGCCGCTGGCGCAAATGGCGACTGCTATGCCGCGGCGCTTCACGAACCACAATGAGGTGTCGGCGATCAGCGGCGCGAACGTGGCCGAACTGCCCAACAGCCCGATGAACAAGCCGTGGGCAATGGTGAATACCCATATATTGCCGGCCATGGCCGCGCCGACATAACCGATCCCGAGGCCGACCGCGCCGATCAGCAGCGGGACCATGACGCCGAAGCGGTCTGCCAGCCTGCCCATCAGGATGCCGCCCACGCCATAACCGATCATCAGCAGCGTGTACGGCAAGGAGGCGTCGGCACGCGCCACGCCGAAGTCGGCCTGCACCGCCGGCAGCACTACCACTACCACATACATGCCGCAGGAACCGATTGCCATCAGCACCAGGGTTACTATCAGTCGCATTGCTGCGTAACGTGAATCGGTTTGTTCGAGCGCAGCCGCACCCCTGGTTGACGTGACAGTCACGCTCTCCTCCTTGTGGCTTTCGCCTTCTTTTGTTGTAGCCGTGTGCCGACCAGGAAAAATCAAGCTGGCACAGAACAATTTTGTCGGCCAAGCCTAACATGGGACAGCACACTGTGCTTGCGATGCGGCACTGCTCAGAATCAACGATGTACGCAGATGCTGTTTTCTACTCCAACTATTTATTTTACTGATCTGGAATTTTGGCCGCATTCAACGGTAAAGACGATAGAAGGATTTCTTGTGTTCGATAGCGAACAGACCGGATCGGATAGCGGGTGCATCCTGAACATGCATCGTTTATCAACCAACGACAGGAGAACGCAAATGGGATTTGATCAAAAAGGCAGTATTGTCATCAAGGTGCAGCAGTCAGCGAACGGTCAGTGGGATGTGAATGAAACCGGATTCGAAAAACCGCTTGCCACCTTTGAAAACAAGGAAAAAGCGCTTGAATATGCGAATGATATTGCCAAGACAAAAGGCGGTTCCCGCGTAGAAGAAGCTTGACCGGAAATTATTTAACCTCAATAAGAATACGGGCGCTCAGTGGCTGGGAAAGACTGGACATTGCATTGCCCGAAACGAATCCAAAAGGCCAGTAGATGAATATCGATAAATGTGTAGACAAAGCGTATGAAGGCAAAAGTTTCAGTGAACTTGCCGATGCCCCGATCAACGCGCTGCAAGGTGTGCGCTCCACGGATGCGGCGATGCTGAAAGAGGCGTTCAACATCACGACAATACGCGATTTCGCCAATTTGAAATTCGTGAAGTGGGCCACCGCCATAACGACATTTGCCGATCATGTCGAGACTGAAAAAGACAAGGCGAAGGAAACCTTGCTGGACGACGCGATCGAGATGTCCTTTCCGTCCAGCGACCCTATTTCGGTCGCATCCAGCATCACGAGGATCGAAGTCGCGCCCGAGATGGTCGCCGCGCATTCCGACCATCAGAATAGCCAGGCCATCGAAACCGCGAACGAAAAGAAGTAAACCCAAGGCGCATATCATGCAAATCCAGATCAATACCGATAACACGATTGAGCATCACGAACCCTTGACCAGGCATGTCGAATCAGTAGTGAAAGATGCGCTGAGCAGGTTCAGCGCGCATATCACCCGCGTGGTGGTTCATCTGAGCGAGACCAATGATTCCAAGTCCAGCAGCGGTGATCATCGTTGTGTAATGGAGGCTCGCATCGAGGGCCATCCACCCATCGCGGCGATTGATCATGCCGCCAGCCTGCATCAGGCAATTCACGGCGCCTCGGAAAAATTGAAACGGTCGATCGAAAATACGCTGGGCCGGATGCAGAGCAACACCAAAGGCCGCAAGCTCGTCGCCGAAACAGTCCCTGAAGAAAACGAAGAGTGGTAGTAAAAAGTTGTAGTAACCAACGAGATGGCCTGCATGATGCCGGCCGTCTCGCTTATTTATCTTTATTGCGCGGCATATTCTTGTCCAGAATCGCAAACAGGATCAAACCATAGGCTACCAGCCGGATCAGGAAATAAAGATCCGTGTCTTCCGACCGCGACAGGTTTTCCCAGAACAGCAGGCGGTTGAACGCTTCGATCAGGAAGGACAACGCAAAGAAAAGGAACAGCCGATCCTTTGTGGTCTTCCAGTAGCGAAAGAAAAACAGCGACGCGACCAGCGACGCCATCACGATTGCACCGAGCAGCATGTGGCTCATGATTTCTCCCCCCTCGTTTTCACTCATCCTCCCAGATAAGTCCATATAGCAATGGCAATAGCGCCACCAGCGCAGAGATCAGGCGCCAATTCGAGAAATCAACTGATGGAAATATCAAGCGGTCGAATACCAGCAGCAGGTTATTGATTGACAATCCTACAAAACAGAGACCGCTCCACAGCAGCACGCGTGACTTGCTGCTGAAATACGCGCGCAACAAAAGTACTGAACATGCAAACGCGGTGAAAGCGCAAAGTGAATAGACGATCGCCGACATGCTAGGAATCCTTTCGCCATTTAAAAGCATCTGCAAATTTCTGCGCCTTGTTGTTAACACCACCCTTGGCATGAATGAGATTGGTCACCTCGACCAGATTACCCGCGTAAGTCGTCGCCACCCGATCAATGATGGCGCGCAGCTCACTTGAATTCGGATCGTAACAATAGGACAGCGGATCATGTTCCGGAGACCGGAGGATGCCAATCGCATGCAAATTGGCGAGAATCTCGCTCGCGGTTCTCTCCACGATATAAAGTCGTTTTGCCACACGACTGCTGTTCCATTCGGATCCGGGTTCGCTCCTGAGCAGGAGCAGGGCTTCCAGGAAAGGGACCGAGGGAATGCTGACAAGAATAAAGCGTTTTACCTCATCGGGGATTCGCTCACGCGTCATGACCCGTCCATTTTATTGAAATGAGGCTAGATTCTAAGATATTCCACCTGATGATGTAAGATGCGCGGCAATATTTTTTGGCAAGCTCCTCTTGCGGCACCGACACCCCGGAAAAATCAATTGTCTGGCCAAGGAATGTCGCCACATAAACACAACGCATTCCTGCCATGGAAACCGGGCGGCAAGTGACTGATGCCCCGATAACGGTGCAGTCAGGGATTAACGGTTTTTTCGCTGCGCCACAAAATCCAGTCACTGATTGCGGCCACGGTTTCTTCTTCGCGCCCGAGGAACCCGTGTGCGCTGAACGGCTTGCATGCATGGTCTGTACTGCCGTGCCAGCCATCAATAAACAAGACCGGAAAGTGTGCCCGCATCTTGTCGGCTTCCACCGGCGGCGTCACTTTGCAGGCATCCTGCCGATGATGGACAAACAGAAGCGGCGCCCTGATCTCCCGATAGTCGAACCCGGCCAGCCCTGGTCCCGTGCGGCTGCTGGAAAACACTGTGGATGCCAGCACCACGCCATCTATTTTCTGCCCGAAACGCAGCGCCAGATGGGCGGCGGAGATGGTGCCCCGGCTGGTGCCGACCAAATACACCCGGTCAAGATGGAACCTCTGGCGGAAGTCCTTCAGCACACGCTCCACTTCCCGCGCATGCATTGCCGACATTCGTAATTGGTCTGAAAGCGGCGCGCTTGCCAAGCTTGGTTCGAAGGTCGCTGTAGCCAGGCCATGCTCGGCGAAAACTTTGCGTGCTTTGACCAGAAAACTGTCGCCGGGCTGCGGAATCCCCTTCTCCGCCAAGCCAACCACACCGTCCCCACCGACAAAAAGAATTGCCCCTGCCTTTGGCGCCGCAGTCTCCGGAACGGTCGCCAGATATAACAGCGGCGGCTGACCTGCCTCCTCAATCTTCACGATGCGATCAGTGGCCGCATCGACCGATGCATGCGCCGCCGCTAACAGGACAATCGCACACTGCGCAATCAAAGAGCGCATCACCTTCTCCTTTGGAAACCATACCAATCATTATGACCTTACACGCAAGCAGATCAAGGATAAGCGGCCATCCGAAAATCGTTTGATGCACCGCAAACCGCGCCTCGCATGCACACCACATTCCTTGCCAAGAATTAATATTTCACATCAGTTATATTGCTATCTGCCAAAAATTTCGCTTGAAGGAAACGCCATGCAATCGTACTGGATGCAAACAAATACCGGCCAGGCTGCCATCGGCATCCGCGACATGCCGCTGCCCGAGCCTGGACCACATCAAGTGCTGGTTCGCCTGCACGCAGCCGGACTGAATCGCGGCGAGTTCATCGCCGGCCATGGCTTGCATGCGGCGTCGGGCGCGGCCAAGGCAATTGGCATGGAGGGCGCCGGCGAAATCGTCAAACTCGGCGCCGGCGTCACGCATCTGCAGCCAGGCCAGCGTGTGCTGGGCCGTTGTCCCGGCGCCTTCGCCGAATATGGCTTGATGGATGCGCGCGAAACAATACTGGCGCCGGCCAATCTGTCATGGGAAGAGGCGGCGGCGATTCCGCTGACCTTCCTGGTGGTGTACGACATGCTGGTCACGCAGGGGCGGCTGGCGTCCGGCGAATGGATGCTGGTCACGGGCGTGAGCTCCGGCGTTGGCGTGGCAGCGCTGCAAACCGCCAAAGCGCTGGGCGCCAGTGTGATCGGCACGTCGCGCTCCGAAGACAAGCTGGCCCGCCTGGCGGGACACGGTCTGGATCTTGGCCTTGCCGCCGGCACCGGTCTGCACGAGGCAGTGCTGCAGGCGACCGATGGCAGGGGCGCCGACCTCGCGGTCAATACCGTTGGTGGCTCGCTCTTTCCCGCCTGCATGCGCGCTCTGGCTTACGAAGGCCGTCTGGCCACGGTAGGCCATGTCGACGGTGTACTCCATAGCGACATTGATATTGAAGCCATGCATTCAAAACGCCTTACCCTGTTCGGTGTATCCAACAAATTCCGTGGCATCGAGCAACGTGCCGCCACCGCGGCCGGGTTCAGCAGCGACATCCTGCCGAAGATCGCCGCCGGCCAGATCACCCCCCTGATCGATCGCGTCTACCCGTTTGCGCAACTGGCCGAGGCCAAGGCACACATGGAAGCGGATCGGCATGTCGGCAAGATCGTCCTGACCATGCCCTGACCCGACGCAGCATCGGAGTTTCCGCTTGGACTCTTATTTCTGTTAATGTTTCTTTGCGAAATAATTTTTACTAACAATTCCATTTCATCAACCATTTTTTAGGAGATAATTCCGTCCGGAAATATCTCCTGCAAGAAACTGCATTCGAAAGGCTGTGCACTTCATGAAACATCATTTGACTCTGTTGAAACTTGCTGGTGCGATTGTAGTGTCGCTGGCAGCCATGTCTCCAGTCCATGCCCAGGTATCTGGCGCCGATCAGGCCAAGCCCGACCATTACCCGTTCTATTTCCAGACCAGCGTCGCTTCGGCCCATTTCCGTTCGGATCCCAAACACGTTAACAAACAGGAGTTGTTGAACCTGGAGTGGGACAAAAGCGGGAATTACCTGCTGGGCGCCGCGCTGTTCAAGAATTCGTTTGGCCAGTCGAGCCAGTACCTCTATGTCGGCAAAAAATTCCGCCCGATCGCCAGCACCCAGGAACTTTACCTGAAACTGACGGCGGGCCTGGTGCACGGCTACAAAGGCGAATACAGGGACAAAATCCCGTTTAATGGCTCCGGTATTGCGCCGGTCATTCTTCCGTCTATCGGTTATTGCCACAAGATCGTTTGTTCCGAGCTGGTAGTGTTTGGAAACTCGGGCGTCATGCTGACTGCGGGTCTCCGCTTCAAATAGACAAGGTTCGTGCCTAAGGCGTAGCGGACTCTCCGTTTGAGTCCGCCCTGCCCGCGTACATGTTCATCGCCAGCCGGCAGTCACTCTGACGCCGGCGCGTCATTCATACCACTCGTGCCAATTCCGGCACGCCGCTCCTTTCCTTCTGATCCCGCAATTTCTCGATGATCTGCATCTTCACATCCCGGCTGCGCCGCGCGTGTTCGCGCAGGATAGCCTCGGCGCGGCTGGCTTCCCGCAATTTCAGCGCGCGTAGCAGTGTTTCATGATCGCGCTGCGCTTCACGCAGCATCTCCAGCGCATATTCCCCCACGGCCGGAGTGAAGGTCACCGCCGCCGGACTTGCCAGCGGCACGTGCGCATTGACTTTCAGCGCATCGAGCAGCGCCTGGTTGCCAGCCGCTTCGATCAGTGTCTGGTGGAATGCCGCATTGACCTGCGCCCAGTCCGACGGGTCGGGGCCAGCCGATGCGGTGGACCGCAGCAGTGCGGCGCCGGCTTCGACATGGCTGCTCAACAGGCGCTCGGTCTCGGCGCTCATGCCATTCTCGGCAAGTATGCGTCCCGCCATGCCTTCGAGCGTGCCGCGCACGTCGATGGCATCGCTGACATGCTTCAATGGGAATGCGCGCACCCTGAAGCCGCGTTTGCCGGCACGTTCCACCAGGCCCTCGCGTTCCAGTTCTTCCAGCGCAAGACGAATCGGCGTGCGGGAAACCGCCAGATCCTCGGCGAAACGGATCTCGCCGATCCGTTCCCCGTGCACGATATCGCCGGACAGGATGCGGTCGCGGAGTAATTCAACAACTTGCTTGATGCGGGAACTCATGGCTGTTCACCGATGGGCATGCTGCCATCGCCCGTAATCACTGTGCCAATCATGATGGTCATGCCTGCGAACTCCTGAAAATAATTTTATTTGCATTCAATAATGCATAAGCCATACAAATAATGGCATAATTTTTGCCAATTGTGATTCTATTGCATGCAATAGCTAAAGTTTAATGTCAAATTTTTCACTCATTGATCACAAGCTTTCTCAACCGGATTAAAGGACACCATGACTACGACTATGAAAATCCCCGGCGCAGGCCCGGGCGAATTCATTGGATTGCCACCGCCGCTGCGGCCGTCGATCACCGATACCAAACACTGGTTCCAGGCGCTGGACAACTTTACCAAGGTAATGGCAATCCGTCCCGGCGAACGTGTGCTGATGTTAACCGATCCGCTGCTCGACCAGCGTGTGGTCGATGCAGTGATCGGCATTGCCACGGCGCGCGGCGCGACGGTCAGCCAGTACATGGCATCCAGTTCGACCCTGCCCGGCGTGCCGGAAGAAGTGCAGCCGCTGGTTCGCAATGCCGATTTTGTCATCTCTACCTGGTTTTGCTCGATCGAGGATCCCTTCAATGTAGCGATGCGCAAGGCTGGCCAGCGCTGGGTGAAGATCACCTATTTCCGCGACCTCGATCTGCTGATGACAGCGCAGGCACGCTTTCCGATCGAACTGGTCGGCGACATCATCCGCGCCACCGAGCGCCGCTTTCCGAAAGGCAGCGATTTTGAGCTGCACTTTGCCGACGAGCGCGGCAGCGACCTGCGCATTCCGTACACCGCCGCGATGCGCGATGCGATGTTCGCCGGTAATCGCTGGCGCGGCAAGATGCTGGCCGACGAACCGGGCTGTTATGTGCATTACCTGCCGACCCATGGCCCGAATTTCTGGGATAGCACGGCGATGAAAAGCGATCCGGAGGCGAAGCTCGACATCAGTGGTGTGCTCTATCCGCAATGGGCGATCGGGTTCGCGCAACCGTTCGCGGAAAAGATCGCCGTCGTCTTGAGCAATAACCTGGTGACGGAAGTGCGTGGTGTATCGCCTGAAGCAAAGATAATGCGCGACATGCTGATGGGAGGCAGGATTATTGAAGGCGGCGGCTGCGGTTTCAATCCGAAGGCGCCGCGCAATACGATTTATCCGGCCGGATCGAATTCGCCGGGCGCACTGCATTTCGGCATCGACCTGGTCAAGCCGAGCGACTATATCCGCAGCGTGATGCCGAACTGGGAAGAGCCGCCGGTGCATCAGGACCTGGTGATCCTGGACGCCACGGTGACCGCCGGCGACCAGTTGGTGATCGACAAGGGCTTCCTGATGGCGCTGCGCGATCCGGAAGTGGTGGCGGCAGCGAAACGGTACGGCGACCCGATGGACTTGCTGGAGTCGTTTTTGTAATCGCGTTGTGACGGTCCTGACCGGCAAGCCCTGCGGTTCGATACCGATCACAGGACTTGCCGCTTTTATTTGCCCTGATGTAGGACAGCAGGCTATACAAGGGTATCAATCAACCTTGGCGCCCGAACGCTTGACCGCCGAACCCCATACGGTCAGTTCCTTATCGATAAGCTTCGCCAGCTCCTGAGGCGTGCCAGGCGATGGCGCCGAACCGCGGTCGTTCAATGCTTGCCGCAGTGCCGGGTCGGCCAGCGCACCATGGATCGCTTTATTCAGGCGCTCGATAATCGGCTGCGGTGTCCCCGCAGGCACAAAAATCGCGTCCCATGCGCTGACGTCAAAACCGGCAAGGCCGGATTCGGCGATCGTCGGCACATTGGGAAAACCGGGCGCGCGCTGGGCCGTGCTTACCGCCAGTGCATTAACCTTCCCTGCCCTGACTTGCGGACCCGTGCTCGGTGTCACGTCGAACAGCATGTCGATCTGCCCGCCCAGCAGGTCAACCATTGCGGCTCCGCCTCCACGATAAGGGATATGCACGATCGAGACGCCGGCTGCCTGTTTCAGGAGCTCTGTCGTCAGATGGGAAGTCGTGCCGTTGCCGGCAGAGCCATAGGTGTATTTGCCCGGATTTTTCTTGAGCAGGGTTAATAATTCAGCCATCGAATTGACACCCAGCTTCGGATTGACCGTCATCATTGCCGCGATGCGGCTCATCTGCGTAACCGGGGCAAAGTCCTTGACCGGATCGAAACCGAGTTGCGAATACAGCGACTTGTTGATGCCGTGCGTGCCGTTGGTGCCGTAAAACAGCGTGTAACCATCCGGCGCAGACTTGGCCGCCGCTACCGCACCGATATTGCCGCCGGCGCCAGGCCGGTTGTCGATGATGATCGATTGCCCCAGCTCCCTTGACACGCGCGCCATGACCAGACGCGCCAGATTATCGGCGCCGCCTCCGGCAGGGAAAGGTACGATCAGCTTGACTGGCTTATCGGGATACTCCTGCGCAAACGAAAGCTGCGGCAATACGCCAAAGGTGGCAGCGGATAGCAGGGCCAGCGCCCGGCGCCGTGAGCGAGAATGCATGTAAATCTCCTTTAGTTCTTTATAGGTAATCAATATGCTGCCAGGAACGCAATTACGCGCATCGTTTTACTCCGGCGACATGACTTGTCCGCAGTATTGCATGCAAATTTAGATTTTTCAATCATTGATCGGCCTGAGAAATTGATATTGCATGCAATTTCTTGTGCAGTTATCGCCACGGTCGCGCCGCGTTGAACGGAAAGCGGCGCCACACTGAAAATGCAGCGCCCGGCATTTCTTCGCGAAAGACGGTCAGCGCGTCGATCACCAGCGGCGTGCCGGCACGGACACCGGCAAAACATTGTTCCGCCGCCTGGCGAATTGCCTGAACCACATCGGCGCCGACGTCCGAAAGCGGGTCAGTCAGTGTCATATGAAAGCGGAATTCTTCTTCCGTGTACGGATATCCCCAGCGCAGCAGCAATGCCTCCTGTCGCGCACTCAGCCCCGTGTGGCGCCGCTTTTCCAGTTCGCCCGCGGCCGGCGCAGCCCGTAACGAATCGAAGTAGCGGACACAACACATCGCGAGCGCGCCAATCTCGTCATCAGGTCCATCCGGCCGCAGCGCCAGAAAACCATTGAGTGGCCGCACCTGCATATCGTCCAGCACGATCGGCCGCTGCGCTGCGCAAAATGCCTGCGCCATGCTGATCAGTTGCGCTTCCGAATATCCATCTCTGAGCCGAAACGGCGCCTTGAGTGTGGCATGAAAACCGTAACGGCGCGCATGAGCAGTCAGCTCCCCGATGACCTTGTCAGATACGCCGGCGATCTGGCAATGCGGAAATTCCGCTCCGCTGGCAGCGTCGCGGCCAAGCCAGCGGCAGCCGGCATGCCACCACGGCGAGTCGGTGGCGGGTGCAAAATAAAGACCGTAACGCATCATGCCGACAGTGAGCAGACATGCCGGCTCAGCAGACGATGTGGTTCAGCGCAGTACGCCAGCATGTCGGCGCCCGTCAGGAATTGGATGTGCATTTGCCGCTCCAAAATGGGACTGCCCGCCATCATAATTATGTGGATTATTTCCGGCAATTGACATTCCATTTTGATTGACCCATGTCATCCGGAATACATGTTCGGGTGATGTAATGGTCATGAATAGCACCCGGCGACCTCTCTGCCATGCGCGCTGCCTAAGCGGCTTTTTCCAATTCCACCGGCACGACCGGTTTTCCTGGTAGCTGCATCATGAAGATTATCCGCAATGCTCATATCGTTACTTCCGACTCTGTTTTCCTTGGCACCTTGTGTGTGCAGGGCACCCTGATCGGCGATGTCGCCGCCGGCAGCACGGGATTATCGGCAGAGGACTGGAATGGCGACTATCTGCTGCCCGGGCTGGTTGAACTGCATACCGATAACCTGAAAAAACATGTGATGCCGCGTCCGCGAGTAAACTGGCCCACCATGCCGGCCATCATTGCGCATGATGCCCAGATAACGATGGCAGGCATCACGACGGTTCTGGATGCGATTTCGGTCGGTGATATCGATGCCGACAGCACGTGCAACGACTCGCTGACCGCCTATGTGGCAGGTTTGAAAACGGCGGCCGCGGCAGGCATATTGCGCGCTGATCATTTCCTGCACATGCGACTGGAACTGGGGGAAGAAAATCTGCTGACGATGTTCGAACCTTACCTGCATGACGAGCGCCTGAAGCTGGTCTCGCTAATGGATCACACACCGGGCCAGCGCCAATGGACCGACCTCAACCATTACCGGTCCTACGTGACCAGCAAGTGTGGATGGAGCGAAGACAAGGTTTATTCCATGCTGGAACATCTGCTGACACGCCAGCAGTTGTATGCGGCATCCAACCGGCGCGAGATCGTTCGCCGCTGCGCCACCCGCAACTCGCCGGTTCCGCTTGCGACGCACGATGACACCACGGTTGCCCACGTCGATGAAGCGGTGGACGACGGCGTGGCGATTTCCGAATTTCCGACCACGCTGGTTGCGGCAAAAGCGGCGCGCGAAAAAGGGTTGGCCATCGTCATGGGCGCACCCAACATGGTGCGCGGCGGTTCGCACGCGGGCAATGTCTCGGCGACGCAATTGGCGCGCGCCGGCCTGCTCGATGTAATGTCGTCGGACTATGTGCCAGTCAGCCTGCTGCACGCGGCTTTTCTGTTACGGAAGGAGGGATTCGATCTGCCGAGGGCAATCGCCACGGTATCGCGCAATCCGGCGTTGCTGGCCGGGCTGGTGGATCGTGGCGAAATCGCACAGGAACTGCGGGCAGATTTTCTGCGTGTACGCATGTTGGGAGAGATTCCTGTGGTGACAGGAGTGTGGAAAGCGGGCACACAGATAGCGTAATGCATATATGCCCGCCGCCTATTGAGACAGCTAACCGATCAGGAGCGATCTGGCTCGGATGGTGTTGAGATGCTTTCGAATGCTTCGTCGATGTCGGCTTTCTGCCGGATCGCCAGATCGCCAAGCGATACGATTCCGACCAGGTTTTCGGTTTCGGCGTCGATCACCGGAACACGGCGAATCTGCAGGTCACCCATTTGCTGCAGCACGTCATCGACGCTCTGCTCTGCAGTACACGAGTGCACATCTTCACTCATCACCTGTTCGATGCGTGTATCGTCCGGCGCCAGGCCCGCCGATATGGCACGCACGACGATATCGCGGTCGGTGATCATGCCTACCAGGCGTTTGCCGTCACATACCGGCAAGGAACCGACATTCAGCTCGGACATCAGTTGTGCGGCGCGGCGTACGCTGTCTCGCGGCGCGATGCTTACTGCATCGGGGGTCATGACCTCGGCAATCGTCTTCATTTGAATCCTCTGGTTGAACTGGCCAAAATGGCAATCCTGTGTAGGATCAACAAAGTTGATCAAAGTTCAATTGACAAGGAAATAGTGGAAGGATGCCTGATCTGGACAACGTATGGGCAGTGAAGGGAGCGACGGCGGGCGTTTAACGCCGCAGCAGAACAAGAATTTCAGACAGCTCGTTGCGAATCGCGATCGTGTCGATCTCTGCAGGCGGGGCGGATGCGGGCTGATCTGACTCCGCATCACCATTATTGCTCATGCGGCTATCAAGTTTGTTACGCGCACCGCTGATGGTGAAGCCTTGCTCGTACAATAATTCGCGGATGCGGCGGATCAGCAATACTTCGTGATGCTGATAGTAGCGCCGATTGCCGCGGCGCTTGACCGGCTTCAGTTGTGTGAATTCCTGTTCCCAGTAACGCAAGACATGCGGCTTGACCCCGCACAGATCGCTGACTTCACCAATGGTGAAGTAGCGCTTCGCGGGAATAGGCGGCAAAACCGCTAGCTCTGGCTTGCTGGGACGATCATTCATCAGGAATTGACTCAGGCGATCTGTGCCACTGACTTATGGCTGGTGAGTTCGACCATGCCCTTCAATTTTTGGCTGGCATGGAAAGTGACGACGCGACGAGCGGTGATGGGAATTTCTTCACCGGTTTTCGGATTGCGGCCGGGACGCTGGGGCTTGTCACGTAATTGAAAATTGCCGAAACCGGAGAGCTTGACTGATTCGCCGCGTTCGAGCGCATCGCGAATTTCATCGAAAAAAGTTTCGACCATATCCTTGGCTTCGCGTTTGTTCAAGCCGACCTGCTCGAAAAGCAGCTCAGCCAGCTCCGCCTTGGTCAGCGTGGGCAGTTCTTTTTCAGCTTGTGACCGGGCTTGCGCCTCAACCATTGCGCGATTGAGGTCAGCAGCCAAAACAGATTGGAATTCGGCAGAGTTCACGTCGTTCATAGTAGTTATCTTTTCCTGCATCATGTACGCAATTTGGCGCCATGTTTCTTATTGACGGCGGCCACGAACGCATTCATTGCGGCGTCCACGTTATCGTCCTGCAGGGTGCTTTGAGTATCTTGCAAGGTGAAACGGAAAGCAAGACTTTTTTCGTCACCCTCCAAGCCTTTCCCACGATATTCATCAAATAAAACAATAGCTTGCACAAAATTGCATGCAGGGTTTGCTTCTTTCTCCGCAATAAATGCATCGATCAGTTCCTGCATGGGAACCGCCTGTTTTACAACGAATGCAAGATCGCGCGTGACTGCCGGGAACCGGGAAATTTCCTGATAGGAGGGAATGTCTCTTGCCTGCAACGCGTTTGCATCCACTTCAAATAGCACCGGCGCCAAGGGCAAATCATATTTTTGCTGCCAGCGTGGATGCAGTTCGCCGATGAAACCGATGGTTTTTCCATCGACAACAATCTGCGCTGAACGTCCCGGATGCAAGGCCGGATGTTCCGACTTGATGAACTGAACCGTTTCCGGCGCCAGCAAGGCTTCCAGATCCGCCTTGATATCGAAATAATCGACATTCCGCGCCGGCTGCCCCCACTGCTCGTCCGCAACCGGACCGTAGGCAAGCGCGGCAACACGCTTGGGCTGGTCATAACCGGCCACCGACAACGGGCCGTCCTGTACATCGGGATTGCGCAGGAAAATGGCGCCCACTTCGAACACGCGTACCCGGCTGGCCTTGCGATTGAGGTTATACCGCACGTTTGCAATCAGGCTGCCGATCAGCGACGAGCGCATCACGCTCATCTGGCTCGCAATCGGATTGAACAGCCTGACCGGGTTGGCGTTCGCCGCAAAATCGGCTTCCCAGCTTTCTTCCACAAAGCTGTAGTTGATCACTTCCTGGTAATCGAGGTCGGCCAGCTGGCGGCGGATCGTAAACAGGGAGCGCCTGTTTTCCGGCGCGATATGGATGGCGCTGGCCGCGACCGGCGGCAAGGCCGGGATATTTTCAAAACCGTAGACGCGCGCGATTTCCTCGATCAGGTCTTCCTCGATTTCGATATCGAAGCGATACGATGGCGGTGTCACCGCAAATACGCCAGGCTCCTGCGTGAACGACAAACCCAGGCGCGTGAAGATATCGGCAACCTGTTCATCCGACAATGGCACGCCAATGACCCTGACGGCACGCGCAGTGCGCAGGCTCACCGCAGGACGTTGGGGCAGATTGACGATATGGTCGTCGACCGGGCCGACGGCCGTTTTGCCGGGCTGACCGCAAATATCGACGATCAGCGCCGTGATGCGCTCGATATGCTCGACCGTGGTGGCGTAATCGACGCCACGCTCGAAGCGGTGCGCGGCATCGGTCGAAAAATTGTAGCGGCGCGCACGGCCCTGGATCGCTTGCGGCCACCAGAATGCGGCTTCGAGATAGATGTCTTCGGTGTCGAGCGACACGGCGCTTGCATCGCCGCCCATGATGCCGGCCAGCGATTCGATTTCCTTGTCGTCGGCGATCACGCCGATCCACTCATCGACCTCAACCGTATTGCCGTTCAGGAGTGTGAGCGACTCCCCTTTCCTGCCCCAGCGGATATCGAGGCCGCCATGGATTTTATGGAGGTCGAACACATGCGTCGGACGGCCCAGTTCCAGCATCACATAGTTGGAGATATCGACCAGCGCCGAAATCGGCCGCTGACCGCTGCGCTCCAGGCGCTGTTTCATCCACTCCGGCGTGCTTGCCCTGGCATTGAGGCCACGGATGATACGCCCGGAGAAGCGGCCGCATAAGTCCGGCGCCGATACCTTGACCGGGAGCTTGTCGGCGATTGTCGCCGCTACGTTTTGATAGACCGGCATCGACAGCGGCGTGCCGGTCAGCGCGGAGACTTCACGCGCAACGCCCAGCACCGACAGGCAATCGGCTTTGTTCGGAGTCAGCTTGATGGTGAACTTCAGGTCGTTGAGCTGGTAATAATCCCTGAAATTCTGGCCCACGGGCGCATCTTCCGGCAGATCGAGAAGACCGCCATGGTCGTCCGACAGCTTCAGTTCGCGCGCCGAACACAGCATGCCCTGCGACTCGACACCGCGCAGCTGGCCAACCTTGATTTCGAATGGCTTGCCGTCATCGCCCGGCGGCAGGATGGCACCCGCCATCGCACAGACAACCTTCATGCCGGCGCGTACATTCGGCGCACCGCAGACAATATTCAGAATCGTGCCGGTGCCGGCATCGACCTGACATACGTTGAGGCGATCGGCGTTCGGATGGCGCGCCAGCTCCAGCACCTTCGCGACGACCACATTGGAGAATGGCGGCGCGACCGGCGCGACTTCTTCCACTTCCAGTCCGGACATCGTAAGCAGGTGCGACAACTCGTCCGAAGACATCTTCGGATCGACCATGGTGCGGAGCCAGTTTTCGGAGAATTGCATAGTTCAACCGTGAGAATGTGCAACGCGGGCGGGCCGAGCGAAAATTCGCTGCATGCCCTGCCCCGCGCGGTTAATTGAATTGTTTCAGGAAACGCAAATCGCCTTCATAAAACAGGCGCAAATCGTTGATCCCATAACGCAGCATCGTCAAGCGTTCGAGGCCGGAACCGAAGGCGAAACCGATGTACTGCTCCGGATCGAGCCCCATGTTGCGCACCACTGTCGGATGCACCTGCCCCGCGCCCGACACTTCCAGCCAGCGTCCCTTGAGCGGGCCGGCGCCGAAGGCGATATCGATTTCGGCGGATGGCTCGGTAAACGGAAAATAGGAAGGTCGAAAACGCACCTGCAAATCGTCGGTTTCAAAAAACGCCCTGACGAAATTCAGGTAGACGCCTTTCAGATCGGCGAAGCTGATGTCTTCGGCGATCCACAGTCCCTCAACCTGATGGAACATCGGCGAGTGGGTGGCATCGCTGTCAACGCGATAGGTGCGTCCGGGTGCGATCACCTTGATCGGCGGCTTGTGCATGCGCGCATAACGCACCTGCATCGGACTGGTGTGCGTGCGCAGCAGCAGCGGCTTGCCCTGGGCATCCTTGCCGTCGACATAGAAGGTGTCCTGCATCGAACGGGCGGGATGATTCTCGGGGCTGTTCAGGGCCGTGAAATTGGTCCAGTCGGTTTCGATTTCGGGGCCGTCGGCAACGTCAAAACCGATCGAGCCGAATATCTCTTCGACCCGCTGCCAGGTTCGCATCACCGGATGGATGCCGCCCATGCCGCGGCCGCGGCCAGGCAGCGTCACGTCAATCGCTTCCGCATTCAGGCGCGTCTGCATCTGCGCATCGGCCAGCGCGTCGCGGCGCGCATTGAGCGCTGCCTCGATCTGCGCCTTGGCGGCGTTGATGACGGCGCCCTGCGTTTTCTTTTCTTCCGGCGCCAGCTTGCCCAGACCTTTCATCTGCTCGGTGATCTGCCCCGTTTTGCCGAGATAACGGGCTTTGGCGTTTTCCAATGCGGCAGCATCGTCCGCGGCGGAAAAATCGGTCTGTGCCTGAATTACAAGTTGTTCTAGGGGATTCATGCGGTTTTTCCAGCTTTTGAAAAGACAGCCAAAAAAGGATGTGGAAAATAAAGCGGGGCACAGGTATGTGACCTCTGCCCCGCCAGGATAGTGCAGCATCGGCTTGCGCCGATGCGATCAAATCTATCAAGCAGCGATGTTAGCCTTCACCTGATTGACAATCGCGGCGAATGCCGGCTTGTCCATCACGGCCATATCGGCCAGGACTTTACGGTCCAGCTCGATGGAGGCTTTTTTCAGGCCGTTCATGAACACGCTGTATGTCATGCCATGCTCGCGCGACGCAGCATTGATACGGGTGATCCACAAAGCGCGGAACACACGCTTCTTGTTGCGGCGATCGCGGTAGGCATATTGACCGGCGCGCATGACCGCTTGCTTGGCAACGCGGTAAACCTTGCTGCGACGTCCACGATAGCCTTTGGCTTGATCGAGGACTTTCTTATGACGGGCCCGTGCTGTGACCCCACGTTTTACTCTAGGCATGGTTACTCCTTAAATATTGAGTGTGAGGTTAAGCGTTCGGCATCATTGCACGAACGGATACCATGTTTGTGTCATGGACTTCCGTGGAACCGCGCAGTTGACGTTTGGTTTTGGTGGTTTTTTTGGTCAGAATGTGACGCTTGAAGGCTTGACCGCGCTTGACGGTTCCACCTGGACGCACACGAAAGCGCTTTTTGGCGCCGCTCTTCGTCTTCATTTTAGGCATAGTAAAGTCTGTCCCTGGGACAGCTCCATTTTTAACATGATTGCAGGTGGCAACACTACGTTACGCTTGGATGCCTGCTCTCACTTATTGGGCAGCGAAATCAAGTCCGCTGCCATTGCACAAGGCATCCATCGCTGGACGCCTCGGACGAATCTTGTTTTTGAATCTTATTTTTTCTTCTTGGGCGCCAGAACCATGATCATCTGGCGACCTTCCATCTTCGGCCACTGCTCGACCTGGCCATAGGGCTCCAGATCTGCCTTCAATCGCTCGATCATGCGCATGCCGATATCCTGGTGTGCCATTTCACGGCCGCGGAAACGCAGCGTGATCTTGGTTTTATCACCTTCATCCAGGAATTTAACGAGATTACGCAACTTGATGTTGTAATCGCCGTCGTCGGTACCAGGGCGGAATTTCACTTCCTTGACCAGGATGATCTTCTGCTTGAGCTTGGCTTCGTGTGCCCGCTTCTGCTCCTGATACTTGAACTTGCCGTAGTCCATCAAACGTGCGACCGGTGGCTGCGCAGTAGGCGCAATCTCCACCAGATCAACGTTGGCTTCTTCTGCCATGCGGAAGGCATCTGCCAGACTGACGATACCTAACGGTTCGTTCTCGACCCCACTTAATCGCAGCTCCGGCGCTGTAATTTCACCGTTGATGCGATGCGACTTATCAGTAGCTATTGTAGTTTCCTTTAAAAATCAAATAATTAAGCCGTGCTTAGCACCCCGGTTCCCCGGTCAGGCTTTGGTGTCGAACTCTCCCTGGAGACGTTCCACCAGTTTATCGACGGTCATTACACCCAGATCGATATTGCCTCGCGCACGCACGGCCACTGTGTTTGCATCCCGCTCCTTGTCGCCGATAACGACGATATAAGGCAGCTTCTGTACTGAATGCTCGCGTATTTTATAGGTTATTTTCTCATTACGCAAATCGACATGCACTCTAAACCCTTGTTTCTTCAGGTTTTGCGCCACCGTTTGCGCGTAATCAGCTTGTGCGTCCGATATGTTCAGAACTGCAATTTGCACCGGCGCCAACCAGAGCGGCAATGCGCCGGCATAGTTTTCGATCAACATGCCGATGAATCGTTCCAGCGAACCGAGAATCGCACGATGCAGCATGACCGGCACCTTGCGGGTGTTGTCTTCCGCCACATATTCGGCATCCAGGCGCACAGGCATCGAAAAGTCGACTTGCATGGTGCCGCATTGCCACATGCGGCCAATCGCATCTTTCAGCGTGTATTCGATCTTCGGTCCATAAAAAGCGCCCTCGCCCGGTGAAATCTCAAATTCGCAGCCGGAGCGCCGCAGCGATTCGATCAGCGCATTTTCGGCCTTGTCCCAGGCTTCATCGGAACCGACCCGTTTTTCAGGCCGGGTTGCCACTTTGTAAATGATGTCGGTAAAACCGAAGTCGCGGTAGACCTTTTGCAGCAAAGCGGTATACGCCACACATTCGTCCAGAATCTGGTCTTCGGTACAGAAGATATGGCCGTCGTCCTGTGTAAAACCGCGCACCCGCATCATGCCGTGCAGCGAACCGGACGGCTCATTGCGATGGCACTGGCCGAACTCGCCGTAACGCAGCGGCAGCTCACGATAGGAATGCATGTTGGCGCGGAAAATCTGGATGTGCCCCGGGCAGTTCATCGGCTTCACCGCGTACGAGCGGTTTTCCGATTCGGTGGTGAACATGTTTTCCTTGTAATTTTCCCAATGCCCGGATTTTTCCCACAGGCTGCGGTCGAGGATTTGCGGCGCCTTGACTTCCTGGTAGCCATTGTCCTGATACACGCGGCGCATGTATTGCTCGACCTGCTGCCAGACCGTCCAGCCTTTCGGATGCCAGAAAATCAGGCCCGGCGCCTCTTCCTGGAAATGGAACAGGTCGAGCGCGCGGCCCAGCTTGCGATGGTCGCGCTTCTCCGCCTCTTCCAGCATGGTCAGATAGGCTTCCTGCTCTTCTTTTTTTGCCCACGCGGTACCGTAGATCCGCTGCAGCATCTCGTTTTTCGAATCGCCGCGCCAGTACGCGCCTGCCAGCTTCATCAGCTTGAATACCTTGAGCTTGCCGACCGACGGCACGTGCGGACCACGGCACAGGTCGGTGAACTTGCCTTCGGTATAAAGCGACACATCCTGGTCGGCCGGAATCGATTCGATGATCTCGGCCTTGTAAGCCTCGCCTATCGACTTGAAGTAGGCAACCGCCTCGTCGCGCGGCAGGACCTTGCGGGTGACAGGTTCATCTTTCCTGGCCAGCTCGGCCATCTTCTTTTCAATGGCAACCAGGTCTTCCGGCGTAAACGGGCGCTTGTATGAAAAGTCGTAGTAGAAACCATTGTCAATGACCGGACCGATGGTGACCTGCGCATCGGGAAACAATTCCTTCACCGCATAAGCCAGCAAATGGGCGGTCGAATGCCGAATCACATCGAGGCCATCGGCATCCTTGTCGGTCACGATCGCCAGATCGGCATCGTGATCAATCAGGAAAGACGTATCGACCAGCTGGCCATCGACCTTGCCGGCGAGAGCCGCCTTGGCAAGACCGGATCCTATGCTGGCCGCGACTTGCGCGACCGTGACAGGGGCGTCGAACTGACGTTGCGAACCATCGGGAAGTCGGACTGAAACCATTTTGATCTCCATGTCGGCATCATGATCGATGCTGGCGTGATGGCGATGCGCGCCATCAAATTAATATTGAACAACTAAAAGGGTCAGACGAAAAAAAACGCGGACCAGCCGCGCTTTTTCAGATTGCAATGACGAAAAAGATCCCGACTAGCGTCGCTTCCAGAACAGTGTCGTGGTAGTTCGCGGTGTCATAACCGGATCGCCTTTCTCGCTCTTACAGAAAACATGTGCGCGGCAGCCTGACCGGCGCGGAAAGCAAAACTATACCAGAGTTACAAGTGGCTTCATAGTACCCGCCGCTTCAGCGCAAACCGGTTTCAAGCCGCAATCCATAGACCATAGTGCGGATCTTTTGCTCGATAACGGCATTGCGGTGAAACAGGAAGGGACTGTCCTGTCAACTCGCATGACAAAGCGAATCGAATCAGACGGCGTCGGCCGGGTTTGCGTGTAACCATCCCATCCAAAATGGACAAAGTCGGGTTAAGCGCGCGTCTCGAAATAGAAATGTTTGGTTTGCAGGAAATCGTTGAGGCCCTCAAGTCCATGCAAGCGGCCGTAGCCGCTGTCACGGAACCCCCCGGTTTCCACTTCAGGGAACAAACGGTTATGGCTGTTGAGCCAGACGCTGCCGAATCGCAGTTGCGACGAGATGCGTTTTGCCTTGAGGGCATCGCGCGTCCAGATGCTGGATGCCAGTCCATACCGCGTGGCGTTGGCGCGCATGATGGCATTTTTTTCGTCGCTGAAACGTTCGATCACCAGCAGAGGTCCGAATAATTCCTGCTGGATGAACGGTGAATCAAGCGCTTCCACTGCCACCAGGCTTGGTGTGATGAACGCACCGCGCGCCAGTTCACCGCCGGGAATCGAACCGCGCAGCACCAGCTTCTCGCTTTTTTCGGCGCGCTCGACCAGTGCCGCAATACGATCGCGGCTCCTGAGATCGATCAGGCACCCCATTTGCGACGACGGATCGGTCCCCAATCCGACCCGCAGGTTTTTCAATGCGGCGACCAGGCGCTCCGATACATCGTCATAGATGCTGTCTTCGACCAGTACACGGCTGGCAGCAGTGCATTGCTGGCCGGCCATGACCATCGCGCCGGCGACGATGCCGGCGACCGTCGATTCGATTGCGCAATCGGCGAAGACGATTGCCGGCGCCTTGCCCCCCAGTTCCAGCGACAGGCGCTTCAAGGTGGTGGCAGTACTGGCGGCGATTTTCTTGCCGACTTCGGTCGAACCGGTGTAGCTGATCACATCGACGTCCGGCGAATCGCACAGGAAACGCGAGACATCGGCGCCGGTCTCGACCACCGAGTTCACGATGCCGGCAGGGACACGATCGTCGCAGACCAGGCATTCCAGCACCATATTGCTGACCAGTGCGGTCTGATGTGCCGGCTTGATGACAGCCGAACATCCGGCCGCCAGCGCCGGCGCCAGCGAACGCAGCAACAAGGACACCGGCGCGTTCCAGGGCAGGATGATCGCGGCCACCCCGGCGGCCTCGCGGTCAATCGACGAATAACAGCCCGGCTCGACCTCAAGCGTACGGCCGAACTGGTTGCGTGCCAGGCCGGCGTAGTAGCGCACCTCGGAAATCCCCATGCCGATTTCCCCCAGTGCCTCACGGCGCAACTTGCCGTTGAGCGTCACCAGCCAGTCGGCGAGCTGCTCCTTGCGCTCGTCAAGGCGCGCGGCAAATGCCAGCAGCACATCGGCCCGCAATTTCGCGCTGTGGCGCCACGGCGTCTGCTCGAAGGCGCGCCGCGCGGCAGCAACGGCGCCGGCTGCATCCTGCGCGCTGCCATTGGCGCACAGCGCTGCGACCTCGGAGGTCGATGGATTGCGTATTTCAACCAGCGATTCTTTATTGACTGAATCGGCCCAGACACCATCGATCAAGTGATTTGCGGTTTGCATGTTCTGTCTCATTAGTTATATTGTTAGGAAATGCCTGCGGCAGTATTGCGCCTTCTGCCAGCTGGAGAACATCATATCAATGGCGGCGTTATCGTGCCCGACGCTCCGCATTCATCGGACAGCGGAATGACAAGCTGTTTTGCTGCCAGCGTCGCCGTCATCCGCAATTTTGACTTACGACGGATGAAGAGATTGTTTTTTCTGCTGTCCGCCGATCGCCTGCGTGATTGCATTTGCGGTGCTCTTCACCAGTTCTCCAAGTCTCGGAAGATCGTTGTCATCCATTTGAGAGGCGAAACCTACCAGGCATATACCTCGACAGACTTCGTCCTGTGCGGTAAAGACAGGTGCGCTGATGGCATTGTGTCCCGGATAATATTCGCCCCGGCTGATTGAATATCCCTGAGTTCGTATCAGCGCAATTTCCTGCAAGATTTCCGCTGTTTCCACTTTAGTTTCCGGGGTAAACCTGGACAGTCCATGGTTGGCGATATAAGTATCAATGCCATCTTTATCCATCCAGCTCATGGCAATCCTGGCTAATGCCGGCGCGCCGGGCGCAAAATGCTGGCCGACGTCGATCGTCACTTTTATATCCTTTGGACTATCCACTTTCCCGATAATCAGAAACGCCTTGTTTGGCAATTGTGAAAAAATTACACAACTTAACCCGGTCTCCCGGACCAGCGCATCGATATGCCGGATCCCGATTTGCAAAATATCCCGCCGCCTCGTTGCGGTGGCCCCGAGCCCGATCAAGGCAGCGCCAAGCATATAAGCTTTGGTGTTCGGATCATATTCAACCAGGCTCGCCGCTTCCAGCGTTCGCAGAATATTGCTGCAATTGCTTTTATGAAGATCAAGCGCCTTGGCAATTTGTGTAACCGTGCAGGACGCAGGATTTGAATTTTCCTGAAGGAAGTTCAATACTGCAACGGCCCGCTCTACTGCAGGGACCACTGCGGTTGAATTCTTGAGATCAGGTTGAAAATTCTTAAAGGGCTCTGTGGTTGGCATGTCGATGTTCTCAAAATTTAAGCGCCCGCTCGCAGACTGCATTGATTGTCGAGGGCGTTCTCTGCTGCGATGATCAAGAAATAAATCCAATTTTGCGCTCACGCGTTCCCGCTGTCGCCTTGATGGATCGGCCAGTATCATATCCTTGATACAACGCTTCTGCGATGTAGATTGCCACGAATCCGATCAGAACATCTGCCACTACCGTGAAAAAAGTCCTCTCAATGAGAACCATGGGCATCAAGAGAAGATGATACTCAGCGGCAGCGGTAAATGTCCCTGTGATTTTGAGCAGTTTTATCTTGTACGCACGTTTACTTCCATCGTTCCAAGCTTATCGATCGATGCGAACATGACATCATCACATTTAATCGAATTGACACCTTCCGGCGTGCCTGTAAGGATAACGTCACCTGGGTAAAGGGTATAAAACGATGATGCAAATTCAATCAGCTCTGCGACGCCAAGGATCAAGTCGGCGGTATTCGATTTCTGCCGAATCTCGCCATTCACGGAAATGCTCAGGTCAAGCGTACCCGGATCAATTATCTCCTCAGCCGTCGTAAGCCATGGCCCGAGCACCGTATAGGTTTCAGGCGATTTCCTGAAGCTGCGCTCTTCCGGACCGCGGATCGTAATGTCCAGGCCTATGCAATATCCAGCCACATGCCGAAGAGCATCTGTACGGCTGACGTTAGCCGCCTGCTTGCCGATTACCACAGCGAGTTCTACTTCATGATCGTTTCTGCGGTCCAGCTTGCGTAACACAACACCTTCACCCGCACCGGTCAGAGAGCTGCCGGCTTTTAAAAACAGGCCGGCTCGTTGAATATGATTGATCTGATTACCATGATGCAAAGCCTGGTCGCCGAGCACCTCTTGTAAATGCTTCTGGTAATTGACCGGCGCCGCGATAATTTTTCCAGGACTGGCAACCGGGCTCAGTAATACAAGTTCATCAATCGGAATCAGGGGCGACTGTTCTCTGATCAGCGTGATGCGTTCGACGATCTGCTCCAGATGCGCTATCAATGGATCAAAATCAGGCACCGGGTATCGATATTGCGGAAGGATCTCCAATGCTGCCGTCACATTTCTTACGGCAGAGCCTTCCACCACTCCCAGCTGATTGTCGCCAAAGCGGCAAATCTTCATGCTTGTGTTCCTTATAAAAAGGCGGTCCAGATCTTTCGAAAAGAACCGCCGGCAAACTATGGCGGCCGGGTACTTCAGGCTATGCCTGTTTTAATGTCCGCGCCAGGATATAACAGGCCACTGCGCCGAGCGCGAGTGGCACTGCGGCGAAGACATAAAGGACTTGAATTGGAAGCTGCATGCCAATCAGCAGACCGCCGATGATCGGGCCCATCACGGCGCCTAACCGGCCCACTCCGAACGCAAATCCAGCGCCATTGGCACGGCACGAGGTCGGATAAATCATGCCTGGTGTAGCGTTCAGGCCGAACTGCAGCCCAAGCACAAAGAACCCTGCCAGGAATGCGGCGATCATCAACAGCACCGGTGAAGACGTTGCCAGGTAGCCGATGGACGCCACGACAGGCATCGCGATCATGAACATGAAATAAATCGGTTTCAGTCCTTGCCGGTCAACCAGGCGGCTTAACGCCAATCCTCCACAAGTGCCGCCTAATTGAAAGATCGTGAGAGCAATGACGCCACGCGCAGCTGGCACATCGGCTGCGGCGACCAAGGTAGGCATCCAGCTATTCAGGAAATAAAAAACCATCAGGTTCAGAGCAAAGACGAGCCATAACAGTGGCGTCGCGATTGCGAATTTCCCCTCAAATAATTGGCTCACGCGGAATTTGCTGCCGACCGCCTCGTGGGTTACGAAACGGTCATCCTCACTGAATTCGAAACCTGGCTTCAAGCGGCGCAACATCTGCAGCGTGCGAGTCTTGTGATGTTCGTTGAGGGCTAAAAACTTGATCGACTCAGGCAAGGTGAAGCACAGGCAAAACGCCAGGACGAGAGGAATTACGCCACCAATCAGAAACAGAACCTGCCAACCGTATTGCGGCACCAGCCAGATAGAAACCAAACCAGGCAGTGCGGCGCCAAACGTATTGCCGGTAAACATGAGAATGATCATGGTTGCGCGTAATCTTTTGGGTGCATACTCCGCGCTCAACGAAACGGCGTTGGGCATCACACCGCCAATTCCGATGCCGGCAAGCGCACGCAAGAGCGTCAACTCGTTGAGCGATGTCGCCCATACCGCCATCAACGAAAACACACCAAACGTAAAACACGAAAGGATGATTGCGCTTCTCCGTCCGTAGCGGTCACCAAGATAACCGAAAGCAAAGGAACCGATCAGGATGCCAAACAGACTGGCGCTCAGCATCGGCCCCAATGCTGAGCGCGGAATCCCCCAGGCCTTGACCAATTCTGGCCCGGCAAATGCGGCTGCTGAAATATCAAAGCCGTCGAGCAGCATGATCAGGAAAAGCCAGAACAACAGCTTGATGTTGAATTTCCCGATTTTTTGCTCGTCTACTACATCTTCTACGTTAATGATGCGCGACATAAATAGTCTCCGTTATATTTTTTTTCACCACATCGTTCAATGACAAAATCGCCTTTTCTTGATAATGCGGTGCGCATGTTTTATTAAAAATAATGCTGATTTACATGGGAATAAACCTGCCGACAGGGTGCTGACTTCAAGTCTGTAGAACCGATTTGTTCTTGCAATACCAATCGAGATAATCCAGGGTGCGTTGCCATGATTCTTTCGCCGCGACCGGACGATAAACCTCCGGTCTGACATGTTCATGAAACGCATGACCAGCCCCCGGATAGGTGTAGATTTCGGCGGGACGGGTGCGAAGCCGCTTTCTCATTTCCTGCACGTGTTCCAGCGGAATCAGGGAATCCGTTTCCCCGTAATGGCCTAAAATAGGGCAGCTTGAATGCGCCAACGCATCGATCGGAGAGTGCCGCTTGTCATCACTGGCAGCCGCATATTTCAATGTCCCGTAAAACGAAATCACGCATGTCAACATATCGAAGCGTGATGCGGAAAGAATGGCATACGTGCCGCCTATGCAAAATCCCAGAACCGCGATCCGGTCTGCATTGACAGTGGATTGCTCTTTCAGATAATCGATGCCGGCACTGACGTCGTTGAGGATTTTATGCTCCGACAGAGATTCCACGGCAGCCGTGATTTTTGCGCGGTCGCTTAAATCTGGCGCAGCGCCAGCTTCCGCATAATAATCGAGCGCCAGGCTGGCATAACCTTGTGCCGCCAGTTGATTCGCAACCTGCGAAATATAAGGATTCAGGCCTGCGACAGCAGGCAATATTACAACCGCTGGAGACGGTTCCTGCCTTCCGGTTTGCGTGAGTATTCCGCCAGCTGGCGAATCCGCGGTGAAACGAATATAAGAACCCAAATGAGGCCTCCGTAGCGATGTGTTGAATCAGGATGCTTTTTAGATGACGCCAGACATGAACCAGCATTGCCCGGCGTTATCCATTACTACGGCTTGGTGTTAATTCTGCGTCTTGATGACGATTTGCCTGAGGTTCGCTACATCTTCTTCTGACTCTGCGGCAGTCCAGGACGCTGATTTCGATTTCACAATTTGCTGGATGTTTCCCTGGCCCACAGGTTCTTCCCAGAACAATGCCCGCATTTGCGCCAATATCGGCAGGTCATGAACGGAGAACATGATCAGATCTTCATCCCCGGTGTTAAAAAATTCATGTTCATTCCACGCAGGGCATGTCAGGACATCGCCCGCCTTGAAATGCAATTCAACACCATTGACGATGGCGCGTCCTTTTCCTTTTACCCAGTAATACAAAGCAACCGAGTTATGTTTGTGCGGTGGAAGATGCTCGCCCGGACCGAAGCGCTGAAAACCTGCGAACAGAGCGGGTGATGCACCCGGCGCACCATCCCACGAATTATTGACAAGACAGACAGCCCGACGATAAGTGGGATAACGTTTTGGATCTTTTTCCATCTCAACCATTACTTTTTCAATGTCTTCCCAGCGCCATATGCCAGGCGGCGTTTCCGGCTGCACCAATCTCTTGAAGTAGGTATCGATATCCATCACTTCTGAATGGGACAAATCTTGTTCCTGTGTCATCTCAAGTTCTCCTTTTTGTTAATTTATGTTTCCAACTCACACAATCAAATCAAACACACCGGTTTATAAAAAATCGTTATCCGGCTTTTTTCGGAACGGTGCTCACCCATATCGCGCCCTCGATCAATTTCGTCTCAAAAGTGATCATGCGTCTGCCTTCATCACCGGGTGGGTCTGAGGCAATCACTTCGCCCTTTGCAAAATCGTGATTCCAGCCATGCGCCTTGCAGCGCACAACGTGACCTTGAAGACAACCATCGGACAAACGCACACCCCAGTGCAGACAAAAGTCCGCAAAGGCAAAAAACTGCCCCCCGACATTCACCAGCACAACAGGCCGATCTTGAATGTTGAAAGTTTTCATTTGGCCCGAAAGAAAAGTGTCAACTTCTCCAATATTGATGAAACGACAATCGCTGCTCTCATCTTCTTTCGGCCTCATTTATCACCCCTCATTTTGTTCTTCTAACAGAACATAATATTTCATACAGAACTGCAACTTTATACCATGTGCTTTTAATTGCCACAAGAAAATTCATTTCGCCTTTTTTCGCTTGAAAACGCACAGTGGGTGCTGTAACGACTCCGTCGTGCCCGATCGGGCCCTGAAATTCCATATTTGTTTGGCATTGCTGCCAACCCTGAACGACATCAAGCAGATGACGACCCGCGTTTGCCCCCCTCACTCGTCGTACCTGCAATATCCGGTCAGCGTGCATCCCATTTCGCCGGCAAGGCTGCCGATTTTCGCGTTCTGATATACCCTGTGGGCAAGCTGCGGCAATAATGGTGCCGATGACATGCAGAGGCAGGCTTCTGACGCCGGGAATGAATGTAATGCTGAAGGCACGCACGATCGCGTTATGGTCTATCGCGGTAATGACGACAGGACTGGTGCTGAGCGCCCTGGCGCTGCACGCGCTGACCGACAGTGAGCGCCTGAAAAAACTCGCACGCGAGCATGTACAAAAGACCTGGTCGCGCGAACTCACGGTCGGCGACATGTCTTTGACCTTCACGCCCATGCCCGCATTCCGCGCGACGGACCTGGCAGTGTCCAATCCTGGCTGGACGCATGACAAGATTTTTCTGGACGCGAAAGAACTCAACATGCAGGTGGAGTTTTTTCCCCTGCTCACCAAACGAATCGTGGTCAAGCATCTGTCTGTCGACGACTTCAGGATTCATCTGCAACATGCCCCGGATGGCCGCAAGAATTGGGAGCAACTTGCTCCCTCGGCGCCGGCATCAGGTGCCGCTGCCGCAAATCCGCCACTGATGCCGCCCAACGCACTCACGCTGCGCAAGGGAACAGTCAGCTTCCGCGGCCAGGACGATCAGGAGACGATGTGGCAGCTTGAGCGCGCCCAGTTCGATTCGCGCACTGGCGGGCGCGATGTGAAGCTCGATTTTCGAGTGTCGCGAGACGGGCATGCAATGCATGTAAAGGGCGAGTTTGATGACCTCAGCCAGCTTGGCATGAAAGAGGCTGTATCCAGCGGCAGCGTGCGGATCGAGTCAGGAACCGCGTCACTCGTGGTGACGGGACAGTTGCCGCTCGACCCGGCCTTGCGCCGCTACCAGATCAATGCGGCAATCGACGCGGCTTCACTCGGCGAGGCATTCGGGTTTCTCGGTATTACACGTCGCCCGCCCATCGAATTGAAGGCGCGCGTCAAACTCAGCGCGGCGGGCGATGACATCAAGGCCGACGGCCTGCAGCTGACACTCGGCAAGCTGCGGCTGACTGGCGATGCGCGCATCACGAGGCGCGGCGCCGTGCCGGTCTTTGAGGCACGGCTCGATGCCGACCGCCTTGACTGGGTGCAGACGCTGCTTGATGCGGGGGAGCCGCCGCTGCCCCCCAAGCCGGCTGGCGAACTGTTTCATGCCAATCCCCTGCCATGGTCCCAGCTTGCGGCAACGGCCGGCGTCGAGGGAACGGTGCGCACCACCATCCAATGGCTGAAGCTGCGCTCGGGCATTGAATTGACCAAGGTCGGCGGCGAGTTGCGATTCGCCGATGGCCGTTTGACCATCCCCGCCTTCGATGCAAAACTGCTGGCCGGCTCCGCGTCCGGAAGCGCCCTTCTGGATGGGGCCAGACAGTCGGCTCGGGTCGATCTGCGCCTGAAGGATACACAACTCGGCGCATGGTTTTCACAGACGCGCAAGAAGGTCGCATTCGACGGCGGCCGGATGCAGATGCATGCGCTCGTCACTGCCAATGGAAAATCGATGAAGGAGCTTGCTGCGTCCTTGACTGGTCCGGTTACGGTCGACATCGGCAAGGCAACGGTCCAGTCGAAAAAACTCAGCGCGGCCGAGACCTGGCTGACCGGCCTGATTCCCTTTTTCTCCGAAAAAGGCACGGATCAGGTCGAACTGACCTGCATCGGCGCGCGCCTGCCTTTCCAACGCGGCATAGCGCGCGGCGACAATATCATCGGCGTGCGCAGCGCCGCCAGTCAGCTGCTCACCAGCGGCGCAGTGGATTTGCGCCAGCAATCGCTGGACCTGCACGGACCGGTACGCGCGCGCGCCGGCATCGCCTTAGGCGTGTCGACCTTCGCCAACGAGGTGCGGGTCGACGGCAAAATTGCGAAACCTCAGGTGGGTCTGGACAAAGCCGGCGCACCGGGCGCGATCGCCCGCGTCGCGGCAGCGGTTCTCACAGGGGGAATCAGCATCATTGGCACCACCATCTGGGATGGCGCGCAGGCAGCGCCCAATCCTTGCCAGGTTGCACTGGCCACAGCGGCAGGCAAAAAGAAAAAGTGAAGCGCCAGGGGGTTACGGATGGTTAGCTAAATAATCCCAGGGAACCCAGAAACAAGAAAGCCGACCTGGTGGGTCGGCTTTCTTGTACATGCTTGCTTCTACTGCAATTCCGTTGGTAGGCACGATTGGACTCGAACCAACGACCCCTACCATGTCAAGGTAGTG
>JAZKDW010000063.1:0-26263 GCA_040387375.1 Pseudomonadota bacterium | reverse complement strand
AGGGGTGCCTATTCCCATGAAATCGTCAAGAAAATTATTCCGGACAGCAGTGCGCATTCGCGAGAATGACGGTGGTGAGAGTGGAGATTGACCCATTTACTACCGTCATTCCCGCGAAAGCGGGAATCCAGACTGAGCTTGCATCACCATGTCTTCATGCCGATCCCACCAGGCTTGACCTCGATAACAATATCTACGTTCTTCTGAAACGTTTCGCCGCCACCGCGCAAGGCTGGAAACTTGCAAAGATGTGGGGATAGATTAGAACTGAACGGATAAAGTCGAGCTTATTCCTTGAACAAGCAGTCCAGCATGCGAGGATACGCATCCGGTGGAAACATCGGATTGCAATTGATTTCCAGCCACCACACCGTCGCCTTGTCATCGATCACCGCATCGACGGAAAACAGTGAATTTTTCCGGATCGCTTCCGGGATCGTCCGCCAGAACAAGGGACCGCATTCCAGCAGTTCTTTTTCCAGCGGCGAGCTCCTGATGTTCCGCAGCTGATTGACGTTCTCGAACTCAGGCATGTACATGCAAGACCCGTACAGGTAGTCGATTTGCAGCATCGCGCCTGGCGACAATACCGTATCCCATCCGGCATCCTGGTACGCAAGCAAGTCATGCAAATGCTTTTTCCTGTCCGCGAATTCCTGTTTCCTGGCGCCGCTGTCGATCTGGAATGTGCTGTGGCACAGATCCAGCACAGTGCTGCTGCCATCCCCCCGCACACATAACGGTTCCCGCAGTTCGAGGCAAATCAGTTCGCCGTTCCAGTACCACACCTTCAATATTTTCCCGGGAACAAACTGTTCATAAAACTCACCTTCGGCCAGTTGATGTGCTTCCACCGCTGGATCGATTTGCCGGTACGGGCCACGCAATCCCTCACCGAAGGAGCCGCGACTCTCCTTCACCAGAACATTCACCGGCAGTTCCTGCATATCCGTGTGCCACGCGGGTGTTTTCCTGCCAATCGACGACAGGGTTTTTTTAAAAGCGATCTTGTCGGTTGCCTCTTCCCACTGCTTGTTGAAGTAAGGAAGCCATCCGATGAAGCCAGTCACGTCGGGCGACAGGTCGGGACGGTAACGCAGCTTGCCGTTCACTTTGTAGATGAACTGCGGCGTCAGGCGAAAAATCCGGTTGTGGGCAATCACTTCGAGCCCAAAGCTGAGCATGTCGAGCCTGGCGCGGCCCTTGTTCTGCGCGACCCACTGCTGGATGTACTGGAAATGAACCAGAGGACGTAGATGGAACAACATCAATCAGCCTTTCGTGGGAGAGCGGATTAAAGAACTGAGTGGAAGTATAACCACGCCTTGCGCTCAAAATGTTGTACTTTCGATACTTAATTGCCGGTAATTTTATCAAATTAATAATAAATTCATATCCTTTATTTATTGCATTATTTACAATGAATTTCGTTTTGAGGGCCGAAAGAGCCAGTGCCATTTTTTAACAGGGGGCTGTAATGACCAGTGATTTTGCATTGCAGCTGATGGGCGAAATGTTGTGGGCCGCAGTCCTCATTTCCGCGCCCATCCTTGGCCTGACCATGCTGATCGGGCTACTGATCAGCGTGCTACAGGTAGTGACCCAGGTGCAGGAAATGTCACTGTCTTTTGTGCCGAAAATTATTACGGTGGTGGTGGTGATGGTGGTGTTCGGGCCATGGATGCTGAAAAAACTGCTGCAGTTTTCTTCGGGTGTCATCGGCAATATCCCAATGTATTTCTGAGGATCGCATGCAACTGCACGTCGAATCAGTCTGGGTTGTCGCGGTGCTGCTGGTGTCGATCCGGATCGGTGCCGTGTTTGTGATGGCGCCGGTATTCGGCAGCGTGCAATTGCCCGCGCATATACGTGCATTTTTTGTGCTGGCGCTATCGGCGACGATCGTCACCGCCGCCGGGCTGCAAGCGCCGGCGATGACGCTCCAGATCGGCGATCTGGTGATCGCGGCCCTGGGTGAGCTGATGCTGGGCGCCTTGTTTGCATTCGGACTGTTCGCCGGTTTTGGCGCCTTTTTGTTTGGCGGCAGGTTGCTCGACATGCAGATGGGATTCGGTGTCGCCAACCTGATCGATCCCGCCACCCGGCATCAATCGCCCTTGCTCGGCACCGCGCTGAACCTGCTTGCGGTGCTGGTGTTTTTTGCGGTCGACGGGCATCACATGATTGTGCGCGCGCTTGCGTTTTCGCTGGAGCGGTTTCCGCCTGGGACCTTTGTCGGGCAATTTAATCTGGCTGCGGTGGTGGCGATGTTCGGCAGCATGTTCACCTTCGGTTTTGCGCTCGTGGCGCCAGTGGTGTTTTGTCTTTTCCTGATTGATGTCGGCATGGCGATCATTTCACGCACGATGCCGCAGGTGAATATTTTTGTGCTGGCGATGGCAGTCAAGATTTTTGCCGGACTGATGTTGCTGAGCCTGACGATGCAGACCATGGCGCCGCTGATGCAGCGGATTTTCGAAACGATATTTTCATATTGGGAAAGGGTGCTGGAATAAATGGCTGAACAAGAACAAAACCGCAGTGAAGCCGCCACACCCTACAAGATAGCGGAGGCGAAAAAGCGCGGCTCGGTTTCCAAAAGCGTCGAACTCAATTCGCTGCTTGCCATCGTCGCTTTCCTGATCGTACTGGCCGTATCGGGCTGGCACATGGCCGGGCGCCAGCTGCATATCAATCAACGCCTGCTGTCGCAGGCACATCAGGTCAATTTCGAGTCCAGCCATTTCATGACCTGGCTTAATGGCGCATTGCTGGATACCTTGCATGTGCTGGCGCCCCTGTTCGGTGTGCTGGTCGTGATCGCGATCCTGTCCAATGTTCTCCAGACCGGTCCGATATTCACGCTGTTTCCGCTGAAGCCGGATGTCGATCGCATCAATCCGGTATCCGGATTCAAGCGCCTGCTGACGCTGCGCCTGGTGATCGAGGCGATCAAGAGTGTCATCAAGCTGGTCCTGTTTGGCACGGTACTTTATTTTGCGATCAGGAACCTGCTGCCGGCACTGATGCAACTGATGCACATCAGTCCGGTCGCGTACAGCCAGCTCGTGCTGTCGCAGATGGCAACCGTCATTGCCAAGCTGGCCTGTGTGATTGCATTGATTGCGCTGCTCGATTTCCTGTACTCGCGCTGGGAGTACGGCAACAAGCTGAAAATGAGCCGCCGCGAAGTCAAGGATGAAGTCAAACGCCGCGACGGCGATCCCCGCGTGCGCGCCCGCATACGCGAACTGCAGCGTGAAACGCTCAAGCGCAGCCAGGCCTTGTCGCGCGTGAAGGAAGCCGATGTCGTGATCGCCAATCCTGTCCATCTGGCGGTTGCCATCAAATACGTACGGGGTGAAATGCAGGCGCCCGCAGTGCTGGCAAAAGGCGCCGGTGAACTGGCCGCGCTGATGAAGGGTATCGCCCGCAAGCACGGCATTCCGGTGGTCGAAAACAAGGTCCTCGCGCGTGCGCTGTTCCGCCAGGTCGATTTCGACGGCCCGGTTCCCGAAAAACTCTATCCCGATGTGGCGCGCCTGCTGGTCTGGGTCTATGCGCTGCGGGCGCAAAACCAGCGTGAGGCTGCAGCATGATGACCTCAATGCGCCGCAGCCTGGGCAGGCACAGCGATGTGATCCTGGTATTGCTGATGATCGGCATCCTGGTCGTGTTGTTCACCCCGATCCCGCCGCAGCTGCTGGACTTCCTGATCATCACCAATTTCAGCTTTGCGCTGCTGGTGCTGCTGCTTACCTTCTACATGGGCAAGCCGGTCGAGTTTTCGACTTTCCCTTCGCTGCTGCTGATAGCAACGCTGTTCCGCCTGTCGCTCAAAATCGCGGCGACCCGTCTGATTCTCGGCAATGCCGATGCAGGTCGTGTGATCAATGCGATCGGCACCTTTGTCATCGGCGGAAATTACGTGATCGGCCTGATCGTTTTCATCATCCTGGTGGTGGTGCAATACGTGGTCGTCACCAGCGGCGCGCAACGGGTCGCCGAAGTCGCCGCCCGCTTTACGCTCGACAGCATGCCGGGCCAGCAGATGAGCATCGACGCCGACCTCAACATGGGTTTCATCGACCAGGCCGAGGCGCAACGCCGCCGCAAGAACATCGAGAAAGAAGCAAATTTCTACGGTTCGATGGATGGCGCAAGCAAGTTCGTCAAAGGCGATGCGATCGCCGGCATCATCATCCTGTTCATCAACATCATCGGCGGCATGGCGGTCGGTGTGATGCAGCAGGGCATGCCGTGGTCCGAGGCATTGCAGACATTTACGCTGCTGACAGTCGGCGACGGCATCGTGACCCAGGTGCCGGCGCTAGTGATTGCGGTCGGCACCGGCATCATCGTCACCCGTTCCGCCTCCGATACGCAGCTCAGCACCGAAGTGCTGCAGCAGATGACCGCTTTCCCGAAGACGCTGGTACTGGTCATCGCCGCCCTGATGGCATTCATGTTCCTGCCCGGGATTCCGGTCACGCCGGTTCTGCTGCTGCTGGCGATATTGGGCGCGCTGACCTGGATCGCGTTCAGGGCGAAATCAAAAAGCGCGGGTGAAAAGCCATCGGTTGCTCCCGCCGATGCGGCCGGAAGTGATGACATTTACGAGCTGCTGGCGATCGAGCCGATCGAGGTCAGCGTCGGCCAGAACCTGGTCGAGCTGGTCAATGGCGACGATGCCTCGCTGATGGAACGCATCGCCGGTTTCCGCAAGCAATATGCGCTGGATGCCGGTTTTGTCCTGCCCAAGGTCAGGATCAGGGACAACAAGAAGCTGGAAGCCGACGCTTATGAGATCGCGATTTTCGGCGTTGCGGTGGCCAAGGGCAGCATCGTCGCCGACCGCATCCTGGCGATCCATCCGGGAGGTGGCCGCCATAAGCTGGAAGGCACCGAAACGCTTGATCCGAGTTATGGCTTGCCGGCGGTGTGGATCGCCGAAGACCAGCGCCAGACCGCACGCGCCTCAGGTTATACGCTGGTCGATCCGGCCACCGTATTCATCACCCATCTGAGTGAAATCATCCGGCGCAATGCGGCCAATCTGCTGACACGGGTGGAAACCGAAGCGCTGGTCGACAAGGTCAGGCAACGGCAATCCGGGCTGGCCGAAGAACTGATCCCGGCCGTGCTGTCGCTGAGCGAGATCCAGAAAGTCTTGCAGAACCTGCTACGCGAAAAAGTCTCGATACGCAATCTCGACGCGGTACTCGAAGTGCTGGTCGACAGCGGCCGCCACACCAAGGATCCGGAACAACTGACCGAACTGGTCCGGCAACGTCTCGGTCCCGTGATATGCCAAGGCCTGGTCGGCACCGGCGCCGAGCTGCAGGTATTGACGCTCGATCCGGCGATCGAACAAACGCTGGCGATGAGCATGCGTGCCGTCAATGAAGCCAGCACGCTGGTGCTGGAGCCACGCTTCGCCGAGCAGATGTTAAGCAAGCTCGCGGGCCAGGTGGAAAAAATGATGAAGAGCAACGTGATGCCGGTATTGCTGTGCTCGCCTGAATTGCGGCGTCACCTGCGCAAGGTAACCGAGCGGGTGATGCCGCATCTGGCGATTTTGTCGATGGCGGAAGTGCCGACCAATATCAACCTCAAGGCCTTCGGATCGGTGAGTTTATGAAAAGGGGAACACAGTGATTGATGCGCTAACCGCGACCAGCGCCGGCATGGCCGGCGATGTCGCCCGCCTGACGACGATCAGCCAGAACCTGGCCAATGCCGCAACCGCCGGATTCAAGAAGGAGCTCGTGGTCACGCGGCCTTTCATCGACTACCTCGGGCGGACCGCCAATGCCGGTCCATCGGCGAATTTCCCGGTCGGCTCGCCGCGCTCCGAATCGGTGACCGACCATCGGGCCGGCATGATCAAGTTCACCGGCAATCCGCTCGATATCGCGATCGAGGATGGCGGCTTTTTCGAAGTAATGACCGAACAGGGACCGGCCTATACAAGGCAGGGAACCTTCCGGCTCGATGTGCAGGGCCGCCTGACGACCGATGCCGGTTTGCCGGTGATGGGCGTGTCGGGCGAACTGATCCTGACCACCTCGCAGCCCAGGATAGACGCGGCCGGCAAGATTTTCGACGGTGAAAACCAGCTTGGCCAGATCAAGCTGGTCAGGTTCGAAGACCCGCGCAGCCTGGAGCATGCCGGTGGCGGCCTGTACCTCGCCGGTCCGGGCAGCACGACCAGAAGCGACGGTTACGACCGCATGCGCCAGGGCCATACCGAAACATCCAATGTCAACAGCATGACGGAAATGGTCAAGATGATCGAGACCATGCGTCATTTCGAATCAAGCCAGCGTGTCATTCAGGCCTATGACGGCATGCTGGATAAAACCATACGCACACTCGGCGAATTCTAGGGGAATAAAAATGCTCGACTCACTGTATATCGGCGCCAGCGGCATGCACGCGCAACAAACGAATGTTGACGTGATCTCGAATAACCTGGCTAACGTCAATACCTCCGCCTTCAAGAAGAACCGCGTGAGTTTCGAAGATCTGATGTACCGCGAAACCTCACGCCAGAATGGTTTGCTGGGCGGGTCTGAATCCGTGCACCGCCTGGGTGTCGGTACCGGCGTATCGGGGACCAGCAAGGTGTTTACCGCGGGCGAACTGAAGAAAAGCGATTCGCCGCTCGACATCGCGATACGCGGCCAGGGTTTCCTAGAAGTGACCATGCCGGACGGCAGTTCGGCCTACACCCGCAGCGGTTCGATGGAAGTCAACCGCGACGGTTTCCTGACCACGCCCGAAGGTTATCTGCTGAAGTCATCGATCCAGATTCCGGGTGATGCCACCGAGATCGTGATCGAACCCGCCGGACGTGTGATGGTGCGTATACCGACCGACAAGGAACTGCTTGAGGTCGGACAACTGGATCTGGTCAACTTCACCAACCCCGGCGGCCTGAATCCGAACGGCGGCAATCTTTACCTTGCCAGCGACAGGTCCGGCGAAGCGCTGATCGGCAAGCCTGGCGAAAACGGCTACGGCACGCTGGCGCAAAGTTTTCTGGAAACGTCCAATGTGAAGCTGATGGAAGAAATGATCAACCTGATCATTGCCCAGCGCGCCTACGAGATCAACGCGAAGGTGGTGCAAGCCTCCGATGAAATGCTCGGAATGAGCAATAACCTGCGGCGCTAGGTGATGTTCATGAAAATCATTTGTGGCGCTCTGCTGGCACTGGCCATGTTGCCCGTGCTGGCGGCCGACATGACGATCGCGCTTCGTCGCGACGTGACGGTCGCCACGGCGATTTACCGGCTCGACGATATTGCCGGGATTAGCGGCGGCGGCCCGGCGGAAAGCAGCGCGCTGGCGCAGATGGAAATCGGTGTGGCGCCTCGCCCCGGCTACAGCAAACGGCTGTCGCAGCAGCAAGTGGCCCGCTTCATCGAAGCCCATGCGCCGCACATGCGCGGCAAGCTGCAATTCAGCGGCCACCAGAACGTCACCGTGCGCGCCGCCGGCGTCCTGGAAAAACAGCGCCTGGCACGCACCGCCGAGGATTTCCTGCGCGCCGCGCTGGCTGGCAGCTACGAAAAACTGGAAATCAAGATAACAGGCGAAGCGCGCGAAGTGGCATTGCCGGCCGGCGCCGAACTGCGTGCGCGCATCCCGGGCGGGATCATTTCGTCGCGCACCGCCGTCTGGGTCGATGTGCAGGCAGACGGGCGCGCTTACGCGGCCATACCGGTGTGGTTCTCGGTGCAGACATGGAAACAGGTTGCCGTCGCACGCACCGACCTGACGGCCGGCGCCGAAGTCAGGCCGGACGACTTTGTGATGGCGCTGCGCGACGTCGCGCGTTTTCCCGGGGCAGTCGATCGTTTGCCGGGCGATGGCGCCAGCCGTTTGCGCGTCGCGCTCAGACAGGGCATGCCGCTCACCGCAAGCGCGGTCGAAAGCACACCGACGATCAGCCGCAACCAGCAGGTGCTGGTGCGCATGAACACCGGAAACATCACGATCGAATCGGCAGGCGTGGCGCAGGCCAATGGCCGTGTCGGTGAAATGGTGAAAGTGAAAAATGCCGGCAACAGCGAAATTTTCATCGCCCGGGTGCTGGAGCCGGGTGTGGTGGCAGTCAATGCGAGATGACAACATGAAAAAACACATGATTATCCAATTCGTTACGGTGCTCACGATCGCTTCCGCGCTCGGCCACGCGCATGCGGACAGCCTGTACCAGGAGCAGACTTTCCAGGCGCTGGTGAGCGACCGCAAGGCGCATAGGCCAGGCGACAGCCTGTCAGTTCTGGTATTCGAGAATGCCAGCGCCTCGGCCACTGCCGACACCACCACCGAAAAAGCCGGTGGACTGAATCTGAGCGCGAAGGCCTCGAATTACGACAAGAGCGTCAGCGTCAACACCAGGGAAGATTTCGCCGGCAGGGGAAGAATCCAGCGTTCCGGCCGGCTGCTGGCGCAGATAACAGTGGTTGTCCAATCAGTCGAGCCGAACGGCGAACTGAATATCAAGGGCGAGCAGATTATCTCCGTCAACAACGAAGACCAGTCGATCCGGCTGGAAGGGCGGGTTCGGCCGCTCGATATTTCCGATACCAATACCGTTCCCTCCAGCCGGATCGCGAATGCGCGGATTGCCTATATCGGCGACGGCCTGCTGGCTGAAAAGCAGCGGCCGGGCTTTCTCAACCGTTTGTTCAGCTGGCTGGGGCTGATATGAAACCGATCCATCTCATCGTGATGGCGCTACTGTCGGCGGTGTTCACGCTGGCGCAAGCGATCGGCCCGACGCGGATCAAGGATCTGGGACGGCTCGATGGCTGGCGCGACAACCAGCTGATTGGTTATGGCGTGGTCACCGGCCTGGCCGGCAGCGGCGACTCGATGCGCAACAGGGCGACCCGGCAGTCGGTTTCCAACATGCTGAGCCAGTTCAACCTGACGGTGTCGTCCGACCAGATAAACAGCCGTAACGTCGCCATCGTGATGTTGACCGCAACGCTGCCGGCGTTCGCCCGCGCCGGCGACAAGCTTGATGTCACGGTCGCCTCGGCGGGTGACGCCCGCAGCCTGCTGGGCGGTGTGCTGATGATGGCGCCGCTGAAAGGGCCGGACAACCGCGTGCATGCGCTGGCGCAGGGCGCCATCTCCGTCGGCGGCTACAAGTACGACCTGAACGGCAATGTGGTGCAGAAAAATCATCCGACGGTAGGCGCGATACCAGCCGGCGCCAACGTCGAACTGGGTGAAACCACCGAGGTGCTGGGCGGGATGGGCAAGGTGGTGTTTGTGCTCAACCAGCCGGACTACACCACATCGGCGCGGATCGCGCGCGCTATCAATGCCACCTTCGGCAACGATGCGGCGAAAGCGCGCGACGCCAGCAGCGTCGACATCAAGGTCGACGGCCATCAGCGGGACAATCTGGTCGCCTTCCTGACGCGCCTTGAAAACAGCGCGGTCGAACCGGACACCCGCGCCCGCGTGATTGTCAATGAACGCACCGGCATCGTGATTTCCGGCGGCGACGTCCGCATGTCGAAAGTCACGATTGCGCATGGCGACCTCAAGGTGTCGATCGCCACCGAGAACCAGGTGTCGCAACCGCAGATGGTCAGCTTCACCGGACCCGGAGTACGCACCGAGGTAGTCAGCAACACACGCATCGACGTCACCGAAAGCACCGGCGTTGCGCTGGAGTCCGGCAACACCGTGGCCGACCTGGTCAAGGCACTCAACCGGATCAAGACCAGCACACGCGACATCATCTCGATTTTGCAGGGCATCAAGGCGGCAGGCGCCTTGCATGCCGAACTGATCATTCAATAGGCGAGCCATGGAAATCACACGAGTCGGCGTTTTGCCGCCGCCGGTAGCGGATACCGGACAAACCAGCGATATCGCCGCGCAGTTCGATGCGATGTTCTATCGCTTGTTATTGCAAACCACACAATGGTCGTCCGGCGTCGCCGGCGCCAGCAAGGCTGATCACGCGCTGGTGGGTTCGATGGTGAGCGACGTTTTTGCCCAGGAAGCGGCACGGCAGCAAAGTGTCTTCGGGGCGATGGTGATCAACAGCGGCAGTGAAGCCGCGCAGGGAAAGGAAAAAACATGATTGCCGAAATAGCCGGCGCAACAACCGACGCGGTGAAACTGGCGCTGGATGCCGCCAGCCTGCGCCATCAGGCGTTCGCCAACAATATCGCCAACGCCAACACGCCGGGTTTCATGCCGGCGCGGGTCAATTTCGAGGAACAGCTCGGCGCATTCCGCCGTGTGCTGGGCGGCACCGACGCCGAGGTCAGCCGCAGCCTGCAGGGCGTCAAGAGTTTCATCGAGCAAGACCAGAGCGCCGCCGGGCAGGGCGCCAGCAATGTGATGCTGGACATGGAAGTGGTGAAGCTCAGCCAGAACGTGCTCCATTACCAGACCCTGCTGCGGGGCCTCAACAAGCAGATGTCGATCATCAGTGCCGCAATCAATGAAGGGAAACGTTAATGAGTTACCTGTCCATATTCGAGATCAGTTCTTCCGGCATGACGGTCGAACGCGCGCGCCTGGATGTTAGCGCAGTCAACCTGGCCAACGTCAACAGCACAAGGGCGGCGAACGGCAGCACGTTCAAGCCCCTGCGCGTGATGTCCGGCCCGAAAACCGGGGACACGTTTTCCGCCGCGCTCGATGCATTCGGCGCTGCCAATAGCGCGCCCGGCGTGCAGGTCAACGAAATCCGCCAGCTCGATGTGGCGCCGCGCCTGGTGTATGAACCCGCGCATCCGGATGCCGATGCAAAGGGTTTTGTCTCTTATCCCGGCATCAATCCGGTCGGTGAAATGGTCAACCTGATCAGCACGATGCGGGCCTACGAGGCGAACGTGGTGGCAATGAATGCCGCCAAATCCATGGCGCTCAAGGCGCTGGAAATCGGTGGCAACGGATGAACCCGGTCGATCCGGTCGGCCCTCTCGACTTCCTTGCGCCCGCGCAGCCGCTCAGCCCCGAGCTGGCCGCCGGGCCGTCCGGCAGCTTCGCGACGATGCTTGAGCAGGGACTGAGCAGCGTCAATGACAAGCTGGTGCAGTCGGATACACATCTGCGGGCACTGGCCGCAGGCGAGGTCGACAACCTGCACCAGGTAATGATCGCGATGGAGGACGCCAAGCTGTCGTTCCAGTTCGCGCTACAAGTACGCAACCGCTTGATGGAAGCCTATCAAGAAGTGTTGCGGATGCAAATTTAAGGACATCCCGTGTTTGACAATATCCGACAGCGCTGGAGCACCTCCGGCAATGGCATTCGTGTGAGTTTCATCGTGGCGGTGCTCGTGATCGTCCTGCTTTTCGGGTGGCTGGTCGCGTGGACCAGCCGCGACAATTACCAGGTCCTGTTTTCCGATCTGGATCCGCAGGATGCCGGCGCGATGGTCAGCGAACTGGAAAAACTGAAGGTCGCCTACCGCATCGAGGAGGGCGGAAAATCGATCCTGGTCGACAAGGACGCGGTCTACAAGACGCGCCTGAAGCTGATGGGCAAAGGCGTGAACCTGCGCGGCACGGTGGGGTTCGAGATATTCAACAGCACCGATTTCGGTACCACGGAATTTGCGCAGAAAATCAACTATCAGCGTGCGCTGCAGGGTGAACTTGCCCGGACCATCATGGATTTCGAGGAGATAAAATTCGCGCGTGTGCACCTGGTCATGCCGGAGTCGGGTTTGTTCAAGAAGAACAATGTGAAACCGAAGGCCTCGATCAGCCTGGTCATGAAAGGCGACAGCCAGCTGAGTGCGGAACAGGTCACCGGCATCCAGCGCCTGGTCGCCGCATCGGTGCCGGAGATCGATGCGTCAGCGGTGACCATCCTCGACCAGCGCGGCGTGGCTTTGACCCGCACGCTGGCGGTGGACGGCGAAGCGGAGCAGTCGAACGGCCGGCTCGACGCGAAAAAGAAAATCGAGAACTACCTGACGCGCAAGGTGGCCGACATGCTGGACAAGGCAGTCGGTCCCGGCCAGGCCATCGTCAGCATCGACGCCGCGCTGACGCAGGACCATGTCAAGATCACCCGTGAAGAAGTGATACCGCTTTCCACCCAGGATGGCGAAAGCATGGGTTCGGTGGTGCGGCGCCGCCAGGCGCAACAGGGCTCATCCGCCGCGCGCGATAACGATACGCCGGCGGCCGCTCTGACGGCGGAAGAAGACGGTGTGCCGGTGGTGAAAAAGCCAGCCGCGCGCGCCCGTACCGGCGGCACCGTTGAAATCGAATACCAGAATGGCCGCCAGGTCGAGCAAAGCGTATCGACGCCGGGCAGCATCCAGCGCCTGAGCGTCGGCATTTTCCTGCCGAATAATATTCCGGCCGACCGCCTGGAAAAAATTCGGGAGGTGGTGTCGATGGCAGCCGGGATCGATGCGCAGCGCGGCGATTCGATCGCGATTTATTCGATCGAACAGTTCACGGCAAAAGCACAGCCAGTGTTGCCGGCCGCCGTGCCTGCCGAGGTGCCACCGGTGCGCGGCAGCGCGGTGCCGGCGAGGCGCAACGACGGCATCGCGCAAGTGCTGTTGGCGGTACTGGCGGCGATCGGCATGCTGGGCCTGCTTTTGTGGCTGTTTCGGGCACGCCAGAACGGACCGGCGCCGGACGCGCCCGTGCCGCAACTGAGCGATGCGGAACGCGAGGAAGCGCTGACGCATGTGCGCCAGTGGATCAGTGGCGAAACGCCCTCTCTGAAGATCGGGGCCGACCGATGACCGAAGGTTATCGCAAGGCCGCGCTCAGACTGCATGGCTTGAGCAGCGCTGACCGCGACTGGATGCTACAGCGTCTGGACACGCAGGAGCAGGCGCGGCTTGGCGACTTGTTGCGTGAACTGCGGGAGCTCGGCATCCAGGCCGAACATTGCGTGCCGGATGAAATTGAAGCACGGCCCAACGTAGCCAATGCGGATGAGGAACTGGCTGGCGTTGCCGATGCGCTCGCCCTGATGCGCGCTGCCAGCGTGCCGGAAATTACGGCCTTGTTAAGCGCCGAACCGGATCATGTTGCCGCCGCGGTGCTGGCGGTTTATCCGTGGCCATGGCGGCCGCGTTTGCTGGCCGCATACGGCGTCGAGATGCGGCAGCGACTTGCGCGGGTTTTGCAGTCGGCGCCTACGCTTGCTCCCCGCGTGCGCACCGAACTGATCCAGCTGCTGGCGGAGCGGCTTGCGCTTTTGCGCCAGCAGGGTTTCGCCGGCGCGGAAGAAACTGCAGGCGACTGCAAAGCGATGAATAAAAAATCCCCGCCGTTCTGGCAAGGAGTGTGGCAATGGTTACGGTAATCCGCTCCGCCCGGATATCCGGCGACGCCGTGACCCTGGCGTTGCAGAGCCAGCCTGTGCCGGCGCAGCCTGAGCCGCGCAAGCAGCCGGCCGACAATGCGCTGGCATTGCTGCAGGCGCGCGAAAAGCAGATGCTGGAACGTGAACAGGTTATGCGGGAAGAGCTGGCCGCCGAGTGCCGTCAGGTACGCGAAGCCGCCCAGGCGGAGGGTTTGCTGCAAGGTGAACAACAGGCATCTGCGCAGTATCGGCAGCAGCTGGAGGCGCTGCAAAACCTGATCGATTCATTCCGGCGCGAATTCGAGGGCCAGATTGCCGGCCTCGAAGATGTGGTCGTCGGCATCGTGTTCGAAGCGGCATGCAAGGTGGTCGGCGATGTGTTGCAGGAGCGTGCCGGGGTAGAGGCCGTGGTGCGCGCAGTCATGTCACGCGTCAGGGACCAGGAAAAAATGCTGCTGCATGTATCACCTCAGGATTATCAGCTGCTGACGAAGGAGGGCGATGGCAACGCCTTCGGACATGAACTCCTGTCCGACGAGCGCGTGCTGCTGGGCGGTTGCCTGATCGAGACGTCGGGCGGCACGCTCGATGGCCGGCTGGAGACGCAGATGCAGAAATTGCGCGACACGCTGCTCGGCGCCAGACGCATGCTGCCGGAGTAATCAGCAATGACCTATGACCGTTACCTGTCCGCTGTCCGCAATACCGAACTGGTGCGCCGCACCGGGCGTGTATCGCAGTTTTTCGGCCTCGTGGTGGAATCCGACGGGCCCGAGGTGTTCCTCGGCGAAGTGTGTGAAATCCATGCGCGCGGACAGGCGGTGCCGATCATGGCGGAAGTGGTCGGGCTGAAAAACGGCAAGGTGCTGCTGATGCCATATGGCGAGTTGCGTGGCATCAGCCTGGGCAGTGAAGTGATCGCCAGCGGGCGGCCGGTGCAGATTCCGATCGGCGAAGAATTGCTGGGGCGCGTGATCGATGCGTTCGGCCGGCCGCTCGACGGCAAGCCGATGGCCGCGCTGCGGGCACATTATCCGGTGAAAGCCGAGCCGCTTAATCCGCTGACCCGGCCCCGCATACGGCAGGTGCTCGAGACCGGCGTGCGGCCGATCGACGCGCTGCTGACGCTGGGCCGCGGACAGCGGGTAGGCATCTTCGCCGGCAGCGGCGTCGGCAAAAGCACCTTGCTCGGCATGGTGGCCCGCAACATGCAGGCCGATATCAATGTGATCGCGCTGATCGGCGAACGTGGCCGCGAGGTGCTGGATTTCATCGACAAGAATCTGGGGCAGGAAGGGCTGGCGCGTTCGGTGGTTGTGGTCGCCACGTCCGACCAGCCGGCGCTGGTGCGCTCGCGGGCGGCTTACGCAGCCACCGCCATCGCGGAATTCTTTCGCGACCAGGGCCGCGACGTGATGCTGATCATGGATTCGATTACCCGCTTTGCGATGGCGCACCGCGAAATCGGACTGGCGATCGGCGAGCCGCCAACCGCGCGCGGTTATACACCCTCGGTGTTTGCGTTGCTGCCGAAATTGCTGGAACGCTGCGGCACCTCGGATTCCGGCGGCTCGATCAGCGCGCTGTATACCGTCCTGGTCGAGGGCGACGACATGAACGATCCGGTGGCGGACAGCGTGCGCTCCATCCTCGACGGCCATATCGTGCTGGCGCGCGAGCTTGCGCACCACGGACATTATCCGGCGATCGATGTGCTGGCCAGCACCAGCCGCCTGATGACGGATCTGGTCAGCAGGGAAGAGCGGCAACTGGCGCAGCAGGCGCTGACGCTGGCCAGCCTCTATCACAAGAGCAAGGACATGATCGAACTCGGCGCCTACCGCTCAGGCGCGAACGCGGAACTGGATACCGCAATCAGGCTGATGCCGGCGCTCAACAAGTTCCTGTGCCAGGAAATGGACCAGTGTGTAACCCGGGCGGAAAGCCTCTCGCAGCTGCGCTCGCTGCTGACCGGCGGAAGGTAAGGGCAATGACAAATTTTCACTATCCGCTGGATGCGGTCATCAAGCGCAACGAATGGGAAATCGATGCGCTGAAAGGGGAGATGGCAACCCTGAACCAGGCAATGCATGCGCGCATGGCCGAGCTGCAGTCACTGCAGGACGCAGTACGCGCAGCGGAACAGGAAATACAGGGTATCTGCCGCCAGCACACGATCATCAGGCGCGACCACAAGGCGATTGTCGAAACCTATCTGGGCGACCGCCGCCGGCAAACCGATCTCAAGCAGCAGGAGATCGCGCGGGCGCAGGCGCTGATCGATCAGGTGTTCCTGCAGTTGAGAAGCAAGCAGCAGGTGCAGCGCAGCATTAAAAATCATCGGGAGCTAAAACAACAGGCCTTCCTTGCCGAACAAGCGCGACGGGACAGTCTGGAAGCCGACGCGCTGTGGCTGGCAAAACTGGCCGCGGCACATTGAGGAGCTGAACATCCATGTCTGCAATTACCGTCTTCAAGAAGGATGCGGCCGCGCCGGCAGCCGGCGCCGGGCCGGGTGTGGCGAATCATTCCGCCTGGCTCGAGCAGCTGGAGTCCGCACAGTGGCAGCAGCGTTTGCGTTATCAGCCGGGTGGTCAACAACAGCGGCCCGCGGCGCAGGCCGGCACTGGCGGCGAGGCGCAGACGCGATCCCGGCCGGCGCCCGCAGCCGCAGGTGGGGACAAGCAGTTTCATGCCACATCCGATGCAGCACGGGCGGCGTCGGCGCCCGGCAGCAACGTCGTAACGGCAACCGCCAACACCGGCGCCGCCAGAGCGAGCGCGGCGAACGCGGGCAACGCTTCAAGTCCGCAGCCGGCGCAACGCCCTCTCATGGCAGGCAGCGATCACGACAGCGTGTTGCCGCAGCTCGGACGGCGATTGCCGGCGGTTACCTGGCAGGCGCAACACGCGCATGTCCGCGCCACCGAAAACGGTCTGCAGGTATGGCTGCGCGACGCGCGTCATCAGGAGACCGACGGCTTGAAGCTGCTGCGCGAACTGCGGTCCCGGTTTGCGCAGCTCGGTCTGCGGCTGGCGCAATTTACCTTGAATGGCAAGCAGGTGGCGCAAGCCACCCATCTCGATCAACAGCAAGACTAAGCTAAGGAGAACAGCATGGCGATAGCAACAATCGGTGCCGGCGGCGCGGCACAAACGCAGAGCGGCGCGTCACAATCGTCGGCGATAGGGCAAGAGGATTTCCTGAAAATCTTGCTGACCCAGCTGAATTACCAGGATCCGCTCAAGCCGCTGGACAACCAGCAGTTCCTGGCGCAGATGGCGCAATTCTCCTCGCTCGAACAGTCGCGCCAGCTCAATGAGCGCATCGACACCCTGCTGACCATCCAGTCGTCGTCACAGTCGATCGGCCTGCTCGGCAAAACCGTCGATGTCCTGACCGAGTCGGGCGCGGTGACCGGACAAGTCACGGCCCTGACCTTCAAGGAAGGCCAGCCGGTGATGACGGTCAAGGTCGGTGACGAGGTGCTGACCGACATTGGCCTCAGCCAGATCATGCTGGTCCGCGAAGGAATCTGACCATGCTCGATTCCATCTATGTAGGTTTGTCTGGTCTGACAGGCTATGCGCGCGGCCTGAACAACATCAGCAACAACGTCGCCAACCTGAATACGCCCGGCTTCAAAAGTTCGCAAATGCAGTTCACCGACCTGTTCTACCGCTACCAGAATTCGGGCGGCAACGGCGGCAATGGCTCTTCGTATGCGCAGGGTTCAGGCGTCAGCGTCGGCAGCAACAGCATGGTCCTCAAGCAGGGGGAATTACGTGCAACCGGCAATGACCAGGATGTCGGACTGGAAGGCAACGGGCTGTTTGTTCTGCGTAAGGACAACGAGGTTTTCTACACCCGCGCCGGCCAGTTCGTTTTTGATGCCGACGGCTATCTCGTGTCGCGCGACAACCAGGCACGCGTGGCCGCGCTGGATGGCCGCGATACGCTGCGCGATATCAATATCAGCGGTTTGCGCAGCAATCCGCCGAAGGTGACATCGCTGGTCAAGCTGGGCGCCTCCCTGTCCAGCAATGACACCAGTTTTACGCTGAAGGACCTGGTGCTCCATGACAGCCTTGGCGCCATGCACACGCTCACGATCGATTTTGAAAACAACAAGGCGGTTACCACCGGCAGCTGGCTGATCGAGGTCAAGGAAGGCGAGAACGTCATCAGCAGCGGCGAAATCCGCTACCAGGGTGACGGCTCGGCGCTGGCCGATTTTAATAGCCACACCTTTACCTACACCCCGGTCAATGGCGCCAATCCGGTTGAGGTCAAGCTGGATTTCACTAAAACCAATAATTTTTCCAGCGCCGCATCGTCGCTCAACATCGATACCCAGGATGGATTTGCGGCCGGTTCGCTGACCAAGGCCACGTTCGATATCGATGGGTATCTGGTGCTTGCGTATTCAAACGGGCAGACCGTGAAACAGGACCGGCTGGCGCTGGCCTGGTTCAATCACATGCAGGGACTGGAGCTTGCGGGCGGCAACATGCTGATCAATTCTTCCGGCCAGCAACAGCAACTGGGCAGCGCGGGAAGCGGCGTCTTCGGCAAGGTCAAGGGCGGCAGCATCGAGTTGTCGAATGTCGATCTGGCGCAGCAATTCAGCGAACTGATCATCACGCAGCGCGGTTACCAGGCATCGTCCCAGATCATCACCGCGTCGAATGAAATGATCCAGCAGCTATTCGATATCCGGGGCAAGCGCTGATGACACATTTTCTCTACCGGCTGCTGAACGCCAGCGAACTGTCGGCGCTTGAATCGCAAGTGGCGGCGGCATGCGGAAAATGGTCACTCGCATGGCTGGCTGCGGACGTCCACAGCACGGTCCGCTGCTTTCGGGCGGCCGAACACGATGCGGCCATTCTTGAGGAGAAGACCGGCTGGATGGCGGTCGGCACCGGGCCCGCGCATTGGGTCGCGGTGCGCTCCTCGGCTGCGCTGCATGCGCCCTTGCGCGGCATGCTGATCGCCGGCGTGGCCGGCAATGAAGCGGGCGCAAAACCATCGGGATTGCTGGTTGCGCTGGCCGAGCGCGCACTGGCCGATCTTCTGGAGGCACTGGCTGGAGAAGATGCCGCAAGACTGCACGAACCATTCGCGCCAGAACAGTCATTGCATGCGCCCGGCTCCGGTGCGGCAGTCGCCGAAATCGCCTGTGGCGAATGCCGGATCACGTTGCTGATCAGCCCGCACCAGGCGGCGTCGATGCTGGCCGGCCTCACTGCCGCCGCACCGGCAAAAATAGCCTTTGAAAATCGCCGCGATGCGCTGGCCAATGGCCGCATCGCGCTGACGGTAGCGATCGGCGAGACGCAACTGGAAATCGGCTTGTTGCAAACCATCGTCGCTGGCGACGTGATCCGGCTCAATACCCGGATCGACCAGCCGCTGGCCGTGATGACCGCTGACGGCGTTCGTTTGTGCAGCGCTTTTCTGGGGAGCCGCGAAGGACACAAGTCCGTGCAGCTGACCAGCCCCACCATTTCAGGAGAATAAAAAATGTCCGCTAAAGCAAACAGCCGCATCAGCGCCGAAGCCCCGCAATCCGCGCAGCAGGTAAAGCTGCAGGAAATCACCGACGGTGTAGCGGGCCGCAATCTGTATGACGGCAATCTGAGCCTGATCCAGAACCTCAGGGTCAGGCTGGAAGTGCGGGCCGGGAGTTGCGAAATGTCGGTAGGCGAGTTGTATGCGCTGAAAGAAAATTCCATCCTCCGGCTCGATCGGCTGACCAACGAGCCGCTCGATATTTACCTCGACGGCAAAGCGGTCGCGCGTGGCAACCTGGTTGTGGTCGATGACAATTTCGGTATCTGCATTACCGAGATTTCCGATCCCGGCAAGCCGTGAAAACGCTGTTGCTGATCCTGGCGATGCTGATACCGCTCGCGTTCGGATCAATCGCCCGGGCCGACAGCACGGCGCCGTCAGCGCAGGCGGCGGTGCCGGCCAACGCCATCCCGTACAAGAGGACCGACGCGGGAACGGGTGCGACTGCCGGCAAGTCATTTTCGATTCTGGCGGTGCTGGTGGGTCTGGCGTGCGCAGGCCTGTTTGTCCTCAGGCGCTATTTCCCGCAGTTGCCGATGGGTCTGAAGATGCCCTTGAAGGCCGGTGTGCCGCGCAAGCTGACGCTGGTGGAAACCATGCGCCTGGGGCCAAAGGCATCGCTGTATCTGGTGCAGCTGGAAGGACGAACACTGTTGCTGGGACAAAGCGGCGACAGCATCACCGTGGTTGCCAACGGCGGCGCCGATGACGGCGGCAACGCCCGCGAAGCGGTGCATCATGGTTGATTCATTCAAGCGCCTGGCGCGCGCATCGGTGCTGGCCGCGCTGCTATTCCCCTTATGCGCCGCGGCTGCCGACGCCACGCTGCCCGGCCTCAGCATTACGCTCGATGGCGGCAAGACATCGAATGGCGAAGTGGCGAATGCGCTGAAAATCGTGCTCCTGCTGACGGTGATCAGCCTGGCGCCGGCGATCCTGATCGCGATGACCTCCTTCACCAGGATCATCATCGTGCTGTCGATGTTAAGGCACGCAATGGGCATGCAGGAGACGCCGCCGAACACGGTGCTGGTGAGCCTGGCGCTGTTCCTGAGCCTGTTCACGATGCTGCCGGTCTTCACGCAGATCAACGAGCAGGCGTTCAAGCCGTTCAACGAGAACAAGATGGCGCCCGAGGCCGCGCTGGCGGCCGGGACCAGGCCGCTCAAGGATTTCATGATCCGCCAGACGCGCGAGCAGGACCTGCTGCTGATGGTCGAGATATCACGCAGCGAGCCGCCGAAGGATATCAACGATGTGGCGCTAGTGCAGCTGGTTCCCGCCTTCATGCTGAGCGAGCTGAAGTCGGCGTTCCAGATCGGCTTTGTCATCTTCCTGCCGTTTCTGCTGATCGATCTGATCATCTCCAGCGTACTGATGGCGATGGGCATGATGATGGTGCCGCCGGTGATGATTTCATTGCCGGTAAAAATCCTGATGTTCGTCCTGATCGACGGCTGGAACCTGATCGTCAAATCGCTGATCGGCAGCTTCCACTGACCGGTCGCCCATGGTGAAGCTCAAGGACCTTGATGAAGAAGTGGAGCGGCAATTGTGGCAGGCATGGAAGGGCCAGGGCCAGCAGCAGGCGCGCCAGCAACTGATCGATGCGTACACGCCGTTCGCGCACATGCTGGCGGCGAAGTTGTACGCAGGGCGGCAGATCGCGCAGAGCGAGTTCCAGGATTATAGGCAGTACGCGATCATCGGCATGATCGAAGCGGTCGATCGCTACGATGCCAGCCGCGGCGCCAGCTTCAAGACTTATGCCGGGCATCGCATCAACGGCGCGATATTGAACGGCATGGAAAAGTCGTGCGAAAAGCAGCAGCAGATCACCGCGCGCGCGTACCTGCGCCAGCAGCGCTTGGAATCGATGCGCGAAGGCAGGAAACCGGCGCCGGGCAAGGACTTGTTCGCCGAGCTGGCGGACCTCGCAATCGGACTGGCGCTGGGTTACATGCTGGAAGACTCGACCATGTACCAGAGCCAGGAGCCGCATCAGATCGAGAATTTTTATGACCGCCATGAACTGAACGAGCTCAAGAAAATGATGCGGCGGATCGTCGATGTGCTGCCGGAGCAGGCGCGCAGCGTGATCCGCCATCATTATTTCCAAGGCATGAGTTTTGAAGAAATTGCCCGGACGATGGATTTGAGCAAAGGGCGCATCTCGCAAATCCACCGGCAGGCGCTGAATCTGTTGCAGAAAGTGTACGCGGGCGGCGAAGGCGTGAATGTCAGCCTGTAGCGCCATGAAAAAGACAGTGGCGCAAAAAAATTGCGCTGTCTCGCTAAACATTTGCGGAAAGGCGTGGATAGATTGCGTAACAGTCTCACCCCGATCGGGTAAAGACATACACGCAAGGCCGGGCTCTTAACGCAAGGGGTGGGGAATGGTTGGAATTGTCAGCGGCAACGAGTTGGGTTTGCTGGCCGGATCGCCCGGCACCGGCGGCCAGTCCAGTCTGGGACGCGCCGGCGAACACGTTTTCGTCAACGTGGCGACTGGCAACCTGATCGTGCAGCGCCAGGACGACGTGCTGCTGGGGCAGGGGCCGGACATCAGCCTGGTGCGTACCTACAACAGCCAGGGCCGTTTGACCGACGACAATGGCGACAACTGGCGCCTCGGCATCCACCGCCGCATCGACAACCTGACCGGCATGACCAACACCGCCGGCAGCACCGTGCGCCGCACCGATGCCGATGGCGCCGAACTGATCTACGTGTATGACATCGTTCGCGGCCTGTACCTCAATCACGATGGCGCCGGCAGCGCCGATACGCTCGCTTACGACGACGGTTCTGGACACTGGACCTGGACCGACGGTGACAGCCGCCTGTGCGAAACCCATGACTGGAACGGCAGCGAAGGCAAGCTGCTGGCGCTGACCGATATGGACGGCAATACGCTGGCCTATCGGTACACCGGGAACTTGCTCACCTCGGTTGCCGACGCCTCCGGCGAAACCACATATCTTGATTATTCCGGCACCAGCCTGGTGGCGATGCACACCGTCACGGCCGATGGCGCGACTCATACACGCGTGCGTTACGGCTACGACGCCCAGCAGCGCCTGACCAGCGTCACGCTCGACCTCACGCCCGACGACAACAGCATTGCCGATGGCCAGGTCTACACGACGACTTATACCTACGACGGCGCCAGCACACGTCTGGCCGGCATGGTCCAGAGCGATGGCAGCCGGCTCGATTTTGCGTACACGCAGCTGGCCGACGGCAGCACGCGGCTGAGCGAAATCCGCCAGGACATGGGTGAGGGCAGCCGCATCACCCGCATAAGCTATGACCTCGCCAGCCACAGCACCAGCGTCACCGATCCGCTCGGCAAGCGCACCGTGCATGGCCATGATGCGCAAGGGCGCCTGACCAGCCTGACGGGACCGGCCATTGCGGGCGTCAGCCAGCACATCGCTTACAGCTACGATGAGCGCGGCAATATCGTCACCAGCACCGATGCGCTGGGCCACACGACGTTTTATGAATACGACGCCAGCAACAACCTGACGCTGCAGCGCGATGCGGCCGGCAATACGGTCAGGCGCACTTATGGCGCCCGCAATGAACTGCTCACGCAAACCGTGTATCCGGCGGCGGACCAGCCGCAGACGATGTGTTATGCCTATGACAGCCGGCAGCACCTGCGTTTTGCGGTCAGTGCCGAAGGGCGGGTTACCGAATATCGCTACAACGCGCTGGGCCAGCAAGTTTCCGTCATCGCTTACGCCGGCAACATGTTCGACGTTTCCGGATTGGCCGCCGACGCGTCGATGACGGAAAGCACCCTCTCGGCCTGGGCTGCCGGGGCCGACCAGAGCCGCAGTCTGCGCACCGACACCCGCTACGATTTCCGCGGCCAGGTCGCGGCGCAAACCCGCTTCGCCGACAGCACCGCATCGGTAACCTACACTGTCTACGACCAGGCCGGCCAGCTGCTCAGCACCGTGGCGCCGAATGGCGCTGCAACGGCAGCCGCTGCAACGACAGCCGCCGGCGATTTTGTCACCACCTGGCGCTACGATGGCATGGGACGTTTGATCGGCAGCACCGATACCCTCGGCAACACCAGCGTCACCACCTACGACGACGCCGGCAACACCACCCGCACCACGCTGGCCAATGGCCTGGCCACCACCTCGGTCTACAACCGCGCAGGTGAACTGATTGGTTTGCTGCACGCCGATGGCGCCAGTGCGCTCGGCGCGAGCAGCTTCCGCTACGACGCCAATGGACGGTTGCGCATGACGCAGGACGCGACCGGCATCCGCACCTTCATGCTGCATGACGAAGCCGGCCGCAAGGTGGCCGACATCGACGGCAATGGCAGCCTGACCGAACACCGCTACAACGCCAATGATCAGATCATCCAGACCATCCGCTACGCCACGCCGGTGCCGACCGCCGGGCTGCGCAATGCCGATCGCAGTCCCGCCGATCTGGAGCTCGACGCGATTCGCCCGGCAGCCGCTGCCGCCGACCGCCGCACGCGCAATCTGTACGATGCCGCCAACCGCCTCGTCAAGACCGTCGATGAACTCGGGTTTGTCAACGAAATCATGTATGACGGCGCGTCGCGCATCAGCGCCACGATCCGCTACGCCACCGCGGTCGATGGCGGCGCGCTCACCGATGCCACCACCGCCGCTGCCGTCAACCCGGCCGCCAGTGAGACTGACCGCCGCACCCGCACCCTGTATGACAACGACGGCAAGATCGTCGCCGTGCTCGATGCCGACGGTTACCTGACCGGCAATGAATACGACGCCGCCGGCCGTCTGGTGCACAGCATTGGCTGGTCCACGGTCACCGACAGCGCGCAGCGCGCCAGCGGCACGTTCGTGTTACTGCGTCCGGCCGCCAGCGCGCAAGATAGCCATCGCTGGAACCTGTACGACGGCCAGAGCAGGGTGATCGCCAGCATCGATGGCGAAGGCTACCTGACCGAAACAATGCACGATGCTAATGGCAACCCGGTTCAGCAGATCCGCTACGCCAATAAAAGCCGCATCGCCCCCGACGCCATCACATCCGCCACCGTCATCGGCCAGTTGCGCCCGGCGGCCTCGGCACAGGACCAGTCGACCATCCGCACCTATACGCCGGCCAATCAGGTCGCGACCGAAACCAGTCCGGAAGGCACCGTCACCCGCTTCACCTACGACAGCAGCGGCCAGCTGATCCGCACCGACCGTGCGTTCGGCACCGGCGAGGTGCGCACGCTGCAAGCCCGGCATGACAGGCTGGGACGCTTGACTGGCGAACTGACGGCCGAAGGCAGTGCCGCGCTGGCGGCCCTCATTGCGCCAACCCCGGACCAGATCGATGTCCTGTGGACGCAGTATGGCGTCAGCCATGCATATGACCAGGCCGGCCGCAGGATCGCCAGCACCGATGCCAACGGCAACCGCTCGCTGTTTTATTACGATAGCGGCGATGGCTTGCTGATCTACACGATCAATGCCGCTGGCGAAATCACGCGCCACGACTACAATGCGCTGAATCAGCTGGTGCAAACCACACAGTATGGCAGCCGTATCGATATGGCGACGCTGACCGGCGGTGTCGCGTCGGCCCAGATGGTGAGTCTGCTCAACGGTCTTGCCGGCGAAGCGGACAGCACGACCACGATGGTCTACGATGTGCGCGGTCAAGTTGCGTTTACCCGCGATGCGCTTGGCGCCGTCAACAGCGTTACCTACAATGCGTTTGGCGAATTGCGCAGCACCACCGGCAGCATTGGCGACGGCAGCACCGTCACCACACGATATGCGCTCAACCGGCGCGGCCAGGTGACCCAGACCACCGAAGATGACGGCGGCCTGAACCGCATCACGCGGCAAGTGTTCGACGCCTTCGGCCGCGTGACGCAAAGCACCGATGCCAATGGCCAGAGCAGCAGCCGGCAATACGACCGCCTCGGCCGCATCGTGCAAGTCACCGATGCGCTCGATGTCCATCGCAGCAGCAGTTACGATGCCTTCGACCGTGTGCTCACGCAGACCGATGGCAACGGCAACACCACCACCACACGTTACGATGCATCCAGCCGGAGCATCACCGTCACCACCGCCGAAGGCATCACCGTCACCACCAGCCGCAACCGGCATGGCGAAACGGTGCAACTCACCGATGGCAACGGCAACACGACCCGCTACACCTACGACCGCAATGGCAGGCTCACGCGCACCAGCCAGGAAGCGCTGGCGATCGCCAGCGGCAGCCAGTACGACCATGCCGGTCGCCTGACCGAATCGACCGACGCCAATGGCATAAAAACGGTCTACCAGTACGATGCCGCGAACCGGCTGTTGAGCCGCACGCTCGACCCGGCCGGACTGAATCTGCAGACGACCTGGGTCTACGACGCCAAAGGGCAAGTGCTGCGCATCACCGACCCGGCCGGTGTGGTTACGGCGACGACGTACGACAGGAAGGGCCAGGCAGTCTCGGTCACCGTCGACCCGGACGGCCTGCATCTGGTCACGGCGTATACCTATGATGCGCGGGGCAAGATATTGACGCTGACCGAAGGCGCCGGCAGCAGCACCCCGCGCGTCACCGCCTGCCGCTACGACAAGCTGGGGCGGCGCATCGTGCAAACGCTCGATCCGGCCGGTCTGGCGATTGCCACCGGCTACGCATACGACGCCAACGACAACCTGGCACGCAAGACCGATGCCAAAGGCAACGCCACCCGCTATTTTTACGATGGCAACAACCGTCTGGTCTACACGCTAGATGCGTTGAACGGCGTGACCGCACATGTCCATGACCGCGAAGGGCGTGTGGTGCAGACCACCGTGCATGCGATTGCACTGGCCGAGCCGGGCGCGACGGCGGCGGACATCACCGCCGCGATTCGAGCGGATGTAGCCGACCGGGTCATGCGCATCGTGCTCGACCGGGATGGTCGCGCCATCTTCAGCATCGATGCGCTCGGCGGCGTCACGCAAACGGTGCGTGACGCCAATGGCAATGTGCTGGAAACCATCGCTTATGCGCGGCCGCTTGCCGCCGGCACCGCATGGACGATGGAAGGCATCACCGCAGCGCTGGTGCCCGACGCCAATGCCGACCAGCATGTGCGCATCGTGGTTGACGCGGCCAATCGTGCGCTCTACAGCATCGATGCATTGGGCGCGGTCACGCAGAACCGCTACGACCAGGCCGGCAATGTGGTGCGCACCGTGCAGTATGCGAATGCCGTCACGCTGCCGGGCCAGCCCGCTGCCGCCACCGTCGCCGCCGCCCTGCAACCGGATACCGGACTGGACCGGATCACACGCACCGTGTTCGATGCGGCGGGGCGCCCCGTGTACCGGATCGATGGCG
>JAZKDW010000062.1:0-12885 GCA_040387375.1 Pseudomonadota bacterium | reverse complement strand
CGTCAAGCGCCTGCTCGATATGGCAACTTAACATTCGGCATGTTGACAGCCCTGGGTGGAAAAGCGCAGCGCCTTCCACCATCTCCGAACACGGATGGCAATTGCAAACGCCGCATGATGGAAGGCGCTGCGCTTTCCCACCCTACGACATTACCCGGACTTAAAATTAATCTTTCTTCTGCGCCTCTTTAGCCGCTTCCTCCAATTTTTCCCCGCCCTTTTTCACGGCTTCTCCGCCTTTTTCACCCGCTTGTTGCAGCGCTTTTCCGACGTTCGCTCCGACCTCATTGATCTGCTCCCGCGCTTTGGATGCGGCTGCATCAAGCTGCGCGCCGGCCTGTTCTGCCGGGCCTTTTGCGGGGGTGGTGTCGGTCTTTTGGCATGCGGTCAGACCTGCCAGCAATGTCACTGCCGCAAATAATATGGAAGTGGATTTTTTCAGCATTTTTTACTCCGTGTAGGGTAGGAAAGGCCTGCGGGCCGCCAGTTGTCAAAGGTATGCGCACGATGTGATGCGTCGCATTTTGCGCCATTCTACATGCTTGGCCTGTTTTATTCAGGCCGCCTCCTGTGCCGCGCGAAAGCGCGCCAGATAAGGCGCCGTGCAGCTTCCGGACGCGCCTGCCACCGCGGCCGGCGTTCCCGAGGCAACCACGTGACCACCCTCTTCTCCCGCGCCGGGACCAATGTCGATCACCCAGTCGCTCGCCGCAACCACACGCATGTCGTGCTCAACCACGATCACGGTATTGCCCGATTCGACCAGTGCGTCGAGTTGCGCCACCAGCTTTTCGACGTCTGCCGGATGCAGGCCGGTGGTCGGTTCGTCGAGAATATACAGCGCGTTGCCGCGCGTCGCGCGCTGCAGTTCGGCGGCCAGCTTGATGCGCTGCGCCTCGCCGCCCGAGAGCTCGGTCGCTGGCTGGCCCAGCCGCAGGTAACCGAGGCCGACGTCCCGCAGCACCGCGAGCGAGCGCAGCACCAGCGGCTCGTCGGCAAAAAACGCCCATGCCGCATCGACCGTCATGCCGAGCACCTCGGCGACGTTCTGGCCGCGATATTTTATTTCCAGGGTTTTTTCATTGTAGCGGGCGCCGTGGCAGGCGGGACATGGCGCATACACGCTGGGAAGGAACAGCAGCTCCACCATGACAAAACCTTCGCCTTCGCAGGTCTCGCAGCGGCCTTTGGCAACGTTGAATGAAAAGCGCCCGGCATCATAACGGCGGCTGCGCGCCGCGCCGGTCGCGGCGAACAGCTTGCGGACGTGGTCGAACAGTCCAGTGTAGGTGGCAAGGTTGGATCGCGGCGTGCGTCCGATCGGTTTCTGGTCAACCCGCACCAGCCGTTTTATGCCGTCCATGCCGGCCGAGATCCTGCCACCGGCGGTAACTGGCGCCGCCTGCCCCAGCTCTTCATCTTCCTCGGCATCTGCCGGCGCCTCATGGCCCAGCGCGGCGGCGACCAGTTCCACCAGTGCCTGGCTCACCAGGCTCGACTTGCCCGAGCCGGACACGCCGGTCACGCTGGTCAGCACGCCAAGCGGAAAGTCGACGGTGAGCCGGTGCAGGTTATTGCGCGTAACGCCTTCCAGGCGCAGCCATGCCGCCGGCAGGCGCGGTGTCCGTGCCGGCAGCGGATCGCGGACGAAAAGATAACGCCGGGTCTGGGACGCCTCGACTTTTTCGAGCCCGGCGGGCGGGCCGCTGTAGAGCACGAACCCGCCCTGTTCGCCGGCCGCGGGCCCGACATCGACTATCCAGTCGGCGTGACGGATCACGTCCAGCGCATGTTCGACAACGAACAGTGAATTGCCGGCGGCTTTCAATCGTCCGAGCGCGCTCAGCAATGCCTCGGTGTCCGCCGGATGCAGTCCGGCCGAGGGCTCGTCGAGTACGTACACGACGCCGAACAGATTCGAGCGCACCTGGGTCGCCAGCCGCAGGCGCTGCAGTTCGCCCGGCGACAGCGTGGGTGTGCTGCGTTCCAGCGTCAGATAGCCGAGCCCGAGATCAAGCAGGACGTCAAGCCGCGCCACCAGGTCCTCGGCGATCCGCTGCGTGACGATCATTTTTTCCGGATGCTCCCTGGCGGACCTTGCATCATGAAGAGCGCTGCCATCCGCATAGGGACGCAGGATCTCGTCGAGGCGCTTGAGCGGCAGCCGCGACAGGTCGCCGATATCATGGCCGGCAAAGGTCACCGACAATGATTCGGGGCGCAGGCGCTTGCCGTGGCAGAGCGGGCATTCGCTGCTGACCATGTACTGCGCAACGCGCTTTTTCATCGACGCGCTTTCCGTGTTGGCGTAGGTCTGCAGCACATGACGCCTGGCGCTGGTGAAGGTTCCCTGATAGCTGGGCGTGTCCTTGCGCTTTAGCGCGCGCCGCACCTCTTCGGCGTCGAACCCGGAGTAGACCGGCACCACCGGCTGTTCATCGGTGAAGAGAATCCAGTTGCGGTCCTTTTTCGGGATTTCCCGCCACGGGCGATCGATATCGAATCCAAGCGTCATCAGGATTTCGCGCAGGTTCTGGCCATGCCACGCGGTTGGCCAGGCGGCGATGGCGCGCTCGCGGATCGTGAGCGTGTCATCGGGCACCATCGAGCGCTCGGTCACCTCGTGGATGCGGCCGAGCCCATGGCAGGTGGGACAGGCGCCTTCGGCGGTATTCGGCGAAAACGATTCCGCATAAAGCAGCGGCTGTCCGGGCTGGTAATCGCCGGCGCGCGAGTACAGCATCCGGATTGAATTCGACAGCGTGCTGACGCTGCCGACGGACGAACGGGTGGTCGGCGAGCCGCGCTGCTGCTGCAATGCCACGGCCGGCGGCAGGCCGTCGATTTCATCGACGTCCGGGACCGGCATCTGGTGGAACAGGCGCCGCGCGTAGGGCGACACCGATTCGAGATAGCGGCGTTGCGCCTCCGCATAAAGGGTGCCGAAGGCCAGCGAGGATTTGCCCGAGCCGGAAATGCCGGTGAAAACCACCAGCGCATTGCGCGGGATGTCAACGCCGATATCCTTGAGATTGTGCTCGCGGGCGCCGCGCACATGGACGAAGCCGCTCGTGGTCTCGCCTGCAAGCCTGGGAACGTGATGGTTTTTGTTTTTACTCATTGAAAAAAATCCCGGTTGTCGAGGGGCGCCGCGCGTATCAGAGTGAATGACATTCTGTTTGCGTCGGCACCAGCCGATCAGCTTGAGGAAGCCTGATCCTATTGAAAGTGTGACCATGGAAGCGGGGAAATAGTTCGTGATATCCCGGCGAAGGTTCTCTCACGGCGGCGGACTTTTCCGGTGGCGACGCCACGGTCAGGCTCACGCCATGAGCTCCATTCCGTGCAGGATTGGCAACACCCACTGACATGAAGCCGCGCTTGGGTTAGGATCACGCACCCGACAAATCCGCAGCGCGCCGCACAAAACCGAACGACCATTACGTCCCGAGCGGACAAAGGACCTCCTGATGCGCTTCCTGCATACTTCCGACTGGCATCTGGGCCAGACCCTGCACAACTTCGAGCGTGTCTACGAACATCAGTGTTTTCTCGACTGGCTGCTCGATACGCTGATCCTCGAACAGGCGGAAGCGCTGCTGATTTCAGGCGACGTCTTCGACAATGCAAATCCCTCCGCCGCATCGCAAAAGCAGCTCTACCGCTTCCTGCAGCAAGCCAAGACCCGCACGCCGCATCTCAACATCATCCTCATCGCCGGCAACCACGATTCGCCCGGACGGCTGGAAGCGCCGGGCCCACTGCTGCAGGCACTCGACATTGCCGTCATCGGCCACGTGACGCGCCTCGGCAATGGCGACATCGACCTGGAGCGGCTGGTGCTGCCGCTGACCAACCGGGCCGGCGACATCGCCGCCTGGTGCCTGGCGATCCCCTTCCTGCGCCCGGGCGATGTGCCGCGCGTTGAGGTCGGCGACGACGGCGATCCCTACATGGCGGGCATCGCGCTGCTCTACCAGCAAGCGCTGCAGCTGGCGCTCTCCAGACGCCAACCCGGACAAGCAATCCTGGCACTCGGCCACTGTCACATGGTCGGCGGTGAAATCTCCGCCGACTCCGAACGGCGCATCGTCATCGGCGGCGCCGAAGCGCTGTCCGCCGGCATGTTCGACCCGGCCATTGCGTATGCGGCGCTCGGGCATCTGCATCTGGCGCAAGCCGTGGGCAAGCAGGACCGCGTGCGCTACAGCGGCAGCCCGCTGCCGATGTCCTTTTCCGAAATCGGCTACCCGCACCAGATCCTGCGCATCGACCTCGATGGCGAAGCGGTCGCCGCCATCACACCCATCCCGGTGCCGCGCGCGGTAGAACTGCTGCGTGTGCCGGCCAAACCGGCGCCGATCGATGCGGTGCTGGCGGCCCTGACCGCGCTAGACCTGCCCGAAGCGCCCTGGCAAGCGCAACCCCTGCTCGAAGTGCGCGTGCTGCTCGACGCGCCCGAGCCGGGACTGCGCGCGCGCATCGATGCCGCCCTCGAAGGCAAACCGGTGCGCCTGGCGAAAATCGAAACCAGCATCGCACGCAGCACCAACACGGAAGCAATCACTATGTCGCTGGACGACCTGGAACGGCTGCAGCCGGAGGACATCTTCAAGCGGCTCTATCAGCAGAAATACAGCAACGCGGCGCCGGACGATCAAATCGCTGCCTTCACCGAGTTACTGCTGGCGCCATCGGAAAGCAGCACCCAATGAAAATCCTCGCCATACGCGGCAAGAACCTGGCATCGCTCGCCGGTGAGTTCGAAGTCGACTTCCAGCAGGAACCACTCGCATCGGCCGGCCTGTTCGCCATCAGCGGCCCGACAGGCGCCGGCAAAAGCACGCTGCTCGACGCGCTCTGTCTCGCGCTGTACGACGCCACGCCGCGGCTGCTGAACGCCGGCAGCAGGGGCATCGCCTTGCCGGACGTGCGCGATGAACGGGTCACGCCGCAAGACAGCCGCACCCTGCTGCGCCGCGGCACCGCGGAGGGTTATGCCGAAGTCGATTTTGTCGGCAGCGATGGCGCCGCCTATCGCGCGCGCTGGGGCGTGCGGCGCTCCCGCATCAAGATCGATGGCGCGCTGCAAGCGGTCAGCATGTCGCTGAATAGCCTGGCCGACATGCAGCCAATCGGAGTCACCAATCGGGAAGTCAAGATTGAAACTGAAAAACGCATCGGTCTCAGCTTCGAACAATTCACGCGCGCGGTGCTGCTGCCGCAAAACGAGTTTGCCGCATTCCTGAAAGCCGACGAGAATGAACGCGGCGCACTGCTGGAGACACTGACCGGCAGCACGCTCTACTCCACTATTTCCAGACGCGCCTTCGAGCGCGCCAGGCTGGAACAGGCTGCACTGCAGCAACTCAACGACCGTTTCGCCGACCAGAAACCGTTGACCGACGAGGTGCGCGCGCAACTCGATCTCGACCACCGCAACGCTGGCCACACGATTGATCAACTGGAGCAGCGCAAGTCCCATCTCGAACAGCGCCTGCGCTGGCACCAGGACTGGCTCAAATTGCAGCAGCACGAACAGGCGGCGCGCATGGACTGGCAAACCCGTTCAGAGGTGGAGCAGGCAGCCGCGCAGCGCCGGCACGAATTGACCGAGCTCGAATCGGTGCAAGCCGCCCGCCCCTTTCTGCACGAAGCCGACCGCCTTGCCCGCGATATCGCCGCCAGCCACGAAAAAATCAGCACCGGCGAAGCGGAACTCGCCGCCGCCACCCTTGCCAGGGAAGCGGCAGACGCCACCTGCCAAAGCGCCGTCCTCACGCTGCAGGCAGCAGAGCAAGCCAGCAGCGCAGCCGCTCCGCAACTCGACGCGGCAAAGGCGCTTGATGCCCGGATCGATGCCATCACGCCTGCACATCGTTCAGCCGAAAAGGCCGGCGGCGACAGCCGGCGCGCAGCCTCCACGGCGCAGGCAGCGCTCGCGGCAAAGGAAGATGAACGCGTAAAAACGATCGCCGAACAGAAGAGCATCGACGACTGGATCACGCAAAACAGGCATCTGCAATTGCTTGCGGAAAGCTGGCCGCGCTGGGACACGCTGTTCAAGCAGGCCGGCGAGACCGCGCAGGTCCACACCAGACATGGGCACCAACTGGCGGCGCTCATGAAAGATGAAGCGCACAAGCGTCAACTGGACGCCGATGCCGCGGCCAGATTCCAGGCTGCGGCATCGGCGCTGCAAGAGGCGGACATCAAACGCACGCAAGCCGCTGAGACCCTGTCCGGCCTCGACCCGCAGGCATTGCCGGCACGCCGGCTCGCCGCCGAAGCGCGCCGCGATCTGCTCGTCAGCGCAGAAAAAGCATGGACCGGCCTGGCCGGCAATCTGGCGCGCCATCAACAACAGGAAGAAAAATCCCAACACCTGCAGCAGGCGATCGCGCAGACCGAAACCGGGTTGGAACAAGCGCAGCAAAAAAAGGCCGGCTTCAGCGCCGCGCTGGAGCAGGCCGAACGCTCGCTGAAGCGTGCGGAAGCCGCCTGCGGCGAGACCGTCGAATCGTTGCGCGCGGCGCTGGAAGAAGGCGAACACTGCCCCGTCTGCGGCGCGCTGGATCATCCTTATCGTGTCGACAATCCGCAGTTGCGGGCAACCCTCGCCATCTTGCAAGAGGAAGTCAACCGCTGCCGCCAGCAACTGCAACAGAACACCGGACAGCATGCGGCCCAGACTGCCCATTCCGAAAACAATCGCACCCAGCTTGCCGCCGTTGCGCAAGAACTGGCGGTCCTGGCAACTTTAATCCAGAGCGCCAGGCAGGCATGGGACACGCTCGTGCTGGCAATCGAAAAGAACGCCGATCTCTCCGGCATGGCCTCGATCGCCCCGGACGAACGCGCGCCATGGTTCACCGGCCAGCAACAAACAGTGCAAGAACTGCTGCGCGACATCTCACAACAGGAAAGCATCTGGCGCCTCGCCACCAGCGCGAAAGACCAGGCGCAAAAGGAATACGACGCCAGCCTGGCGCAACACGCCAGCATCAAGGAGGCATCAACAACCGCAACGGCGCACCTGACCCAGGCCAGCGCCGAAAGCAAGGCCCTCGCGGAAAAGTGCAACAGCGCCGGAGCGCAGCTCGATACGCAGCTCGCCGATCTGGCCGTTGTGCTGGATCTTCAACCATCCCACGAGGCCAGCGCCTGGCACACACTCTGGCGCAAAGAGCCGGAAGCCTTCCATGCACGCTGCCGTTCGGAAGCGGAACAATGGCAAATGCAATGCCAGGCGCGGGACAAACACCAGACACACATCGGCACCATCGGCGTCGAACACAAGGCGCTGGCCGGGATCTTCGCCAAGGCGCAAGCGGAAGCCGCGCGCGCCGCCGCCGCCTTCAACGAAAGCGAAACGCAGATCAGGGCCATGCAAGCGGAACGCCTGACCTTATTCGAGGGCAAACCGCTCAGGCAAGTCGAACTCGATTTCCGTAACACGATCGAGGCCGCAAAAACCAGGCTGGCGGAACAGACCGAGGCGGCGAAGTTGCATGCCGCAAGTCAGACGCGCTGCGCCGAAGCGCTGGCGCAGGCAAGAGCGAATCTGGCCAGCCAGATTCACACGGCGGAAGCAGCAGGCCGGCAGCTCGACGCCTGGCTAGGGGCATTCAACATCCGCCATGACAGCGGGCACCCCGGCGCCGCCACGCTGCTCGACCTCGGCAGGCTGCGCGCGCTGCTCGTGCACACCGCCGACTGGATCAACAGCGAACGCATGCAACTGCAAGCCATTACCTCGGCAGCAGCGAGCGCAGCTGCCATCATGAAGGAGCGCCAGACCCAACGCGAACTTCATGAGCTGTCGCGTCCGGCACTGGAGACCGTGGAAGAAGGAGATGACGCCGCAACGATCCAGTCCGCGCTCGACACCCTCGCAACCGAACGGCGTGCCGCCAACGACACCGCATCGGTAATACAAGTCAGCATCGCCCAGGACAACACCCGCCGCCAGCAATCGGCGGCCCTGGTGACACTGATCGATCAGCAAGCGGCTGTCCATCATCGCTGGGCGACGCTGAGCGACCTGATCGGCTCCGCCGACGGCAAGAAATTCCGCAACTACGCGCAGCAATTCACGCTAGACGTCCTGCTCGGCTACGCCAATCGCCATCTGCATGAATTGTCCCGCCGCTACCGGCTCGAGCGCGTCAGCGAGACGCTGGCGCTGATGGTGCTGGACCAGGACATGGGCGATGAAGCGCGCTCGGTGCATTCGCTGTCGGGCGGAGAATCGTTCCTGGTTTCGCTGGCGCTTGCACTGGGGTTGGCATCGCTGTCATCGAACCGGGTACGGGTCGAATCGCTGTTCATTGATGAAGGATTCGGCAGTCTTGATTCGGATACGCTGCGGGTCGCGATGGAAGCGCTGGACGGGTTGCAGGCGATGGGGCGCAAGGTCGGCGTGATCTCGCATGTGCAGGAGATGACAGAGCGCATCGGGGCCAAGATCCTGGTGCAGCGGATGGCAGGCGGACGGAGTTCTCTGGCGCTTGTCCAGGCTTGATTACCGGGCAAGCGCAGTGATCGTGTAGGGCGTCAATAAGCGAAGCGCATTGCGCCGCATGCAGCCTGACTGACGACTGCAGAATGCATTTCACAACCACGGAAACGACAAGCTCCGCCGTAGCGGACCTTGTCACCATGCTTGCTTCACCACGCAATGGTGTTGCGATCACTGCTTCTTCAACACCCGCCGGCGTGCGCCGGACAAACCGAGCAGAGCGATCCCGGCCAACGCAAGCGAGCCTGGCTCGGGCACGGAGGAGGAAGCGGCGGTGCCCAGGGTCAAGTCATTGACGGTGTGCCAGACGCCCGTGATGCCAGTGCCCTGATCACCGATCCAGAAGCTCAAGGATGTCATTCCGCTAGTGGAGACGAAGCCAAGAAAGGAGCTCGTCGTTGGATTCACCTGCGAGTGCAGCAGTGCGCCGTCGGCATCGACGGCGCTGAAGTTCAAGGTCGCCGGAGTCGACGTCGAGAATCCGAATATATTGGAGCCGAAAAAGAAACCGCCGACACCAGTGACACCACTCGAAAAGGAATTAAAAGTGACGGTATCGGTGCTGTTGTCGGTGGACAGCCAATTGTCGATGCCGTTGTCCGAAGCGCCATAGAAGCCGCTGGTTGGGCCGACACTTGCGCTGTACGAATAGGCGCCTGCGGTGCGTGCCTGCGGGGTGGCCAGCGGGGCGACGGCCAGGTCGTCGTATGTGTCGGTGCCAGCGTTGGAAATCGCCGCCAGAAAACTGGCTTGCGTGGTGTAGGCAACAACTGAAGCTTGAGCGACATTGCTTGCCACCGACAATACGGCCAACATGGCCGGCATCAACAGGGATTTGATTTTCATTAGAGTTATCTTTGTTAAAGGTCAGGGAACAGGAAAAACAAGTTGCCTCGAGACAATGCAAAGATTGTGCCATCAACAATATTGCCAATAATAATCCATACAAATCAAGTATCTTGAACGCAAGCCTGTTTCGTCGAACCATTGACGTTAACTCTGACTGTAAAGAAAATCGACATGTTTTTAGTCTTTGCCTGCCACTACGGCGAATCAAGCGCCTATTCACCGCACAATGTGCGGTGAATGACTTGCCTTTGCGGAGAATACATCTCATAATCTCCGCATGAATAGCGGCGATTACACATACATCTGGCAGGCAGGCGATTGGCCGAAATGGCATTACGACCTGGCGTCCCTGGCCAGTCCATTGGCAGAGGTCAGCTTGGCCCAAGGATTGCTGCTCGGCCGCTTAGCCGACGTCGGCATGCCATTGCGCGAACAAGCCAGTGTGTCGGCGTTGACGGAAGATGTGCTCAAGACCAGCCAGATTGAAGGCGAGCGTCTGGATGTCAACGCCGTCCGTTCCTCCATTGCCCGTCGTCTCGGGGTAGACATTGGCGCACTTGCGCCAGTGGATCGTCGTGTTGAAGGTGTGGTCGACATGGTGCTGGATGCAACGACACGTTTTGAAGCCGCGCTGACAAATGATCGATTGTTCGGCTGGCATGCCGCCCTGTTCCCTACAGGTTATAGCGGGCTTGCCCGGATCCATATCGGTGCATTCAGGGACGACACGAATGGTCCCATGCAAGTTGTGTCCGGCCCGCTTGGCCGCCAGAGGGTTCATTTCCAGGCCCCGCCAGCTGATCGGCTCGATGCGGAGATGACACGCTTCATCGATTGGATGAATGCCAGCTCGGATGATCACCCGATACTGAAGGCGGGTCTTGGCCACTTGTGGTTTGTTACGCTGCATCCGTTCGATGACGGCAACGGCCGTATCGCCAGGGCCATAGGCGACCTGCTACTAGCGCGTGCCGATGGCAGCCCGCAGCGTTTCTACAGTCTGTCGGCACAGATCCAACGGGAGCGACGGACTTACTACGATATCCTGGAGAGCACCCAAAAAGGTTCGCTGGATGTGACGCCATGGCTGAAGTGGTTTCTGGAAAATCTGAAGATGGCGATCAATGCCGCCCAGGACAATCTCGATGCGGTGTTTGCCACGACACGCTTCTGGCAACGCTGGGCCACCACGCCGTTGAACGAGCGTCAGGTGAAATTGCTCAATCGTCTGCTCGATGGTTTTGAAGGCAAGCTGAACAGCGGCAAGTGGGCAGCCATTGCGAAGTGCTCACCCGATACTGCTCTGCGCGACATCAATGAACTGCTAGAGTACGGTGTGTTGCGCAAGTCCGCGGCAGGTGGGCGCAGTACCAGCTATGAGCTGGCATGATGCGCCTGCGCCGCCGGAGCTTGGTCATTCCTGCGGGTCCGCACGATGCCACCCTGCCGGACGCTACATTCAGGATTTATGCAGACTGCCCGCGCTTGTAAAATGCTTGCGTGCATAGGCGAGCAACTGGCCTTCGGTAGGATGATCCACCGTTTCCACGCTTTGAATTTTTCCGGCGATGAGCGGCTGATGTCCTTTGAGGTGCGTTACGAAAACCATTTTTTCCTCGCCGGGTCCGACGATCAGGATCTCGACGGCGTCTTTCAATGTTTCAGCGATATCGTTGAAGAAACGCGAATTGTCGGAATCCTCGCCATTGCCGTGGTTCTGACGCGGATGAGGATGGGTGGAATGTGTCTTCAGAGACTCTGACTCGGCCGCATTCAGGTCAAAATGAACGACCTGCGCTTTTGTATGATCCAGCCAAACAACCGCATGATTAAATGACATATGGAGTTCTCTTTCGTGGTGATTCGTAAATTGGATTAAGTCGCGGCGCTTTGTAGAATGCCGCGCCTCGTGCGTTGCGCTTTTCTTGCGAGGCCACGCATGGGTTGGCAGTTTCGAAACGGGCGCGCTATAAATGGAGCCGCGCCGCGTGCTCGACGATGTTGATCCGGATATCAGGCGCCACGGCCATAGTGCGCGTTTATCGTGATTCCATCTGTGCGCTACCGCACGGCGGTCATGGTCATCTCTCAATCAAGTGCGAGCGCCTTCAGCATGGACTCGCCCAGCAAGCGACAGCCCGGTGATGACCCGTGTGTTCGACGGCGCACCGACGCCACGGCGAATGGGGCATAGGCTCGGCCGGGAGACTTCATCCGCATTCCGAACCGCACCAGGAGCTGAACATGACACAACCGCGCAAAGGGCAATCGCCTGCCGTGCTTGGACGAGATGAATTTCACCTTGAATTCCGGCGTTCTTTCATCGATCCCACGTTTGATGCGGTGAAGCTGGAAATCGATAAAGTGGAACAGGTCGCCTGGGAAAATTACATCAACGGCCATAAGGCGCCCTTCACCGCAAAAGCGGGACCCGGATTTGCGGACCCGGACTACGACCTGTCAGTGGAATGGAGATCTACCCGCGACAAATTGATTGCAGCGGAGGACAAGCAAAAGGACTCTTCCACCAGATCGAGGGTTTTGCTGATCTGCGGCTCGGCACGCAATGACGGCAGCTGCGCTGGCGAAATCTCCAAGACCTTTCGCATGACACAGCTCGCAACGGAAATACTGGAAGCCAGCGAAATGGATGTCGACCTGCTGGACCTCAGCCTGCTTACATCCGATTACGACAAGCACATTCATCCGTGCAAGGCCTGTGTGTCCACCGCGATGCCGCTATGTCATTGGCCATGCAGCTGTTATCCCAATTATGGCCAGCGCCAGACCAATGACTGGATGGCCGAGATCTATGAAAAATGGGTCGCCGCGCATGCGGTCATCATCATGACGCCGGTGTACTGGTACCAGACACCAGGTGTCCTGAAGCAGATGATAGACAGGCTCGTCTGTGCCGATGGCGGCAATCCCGACCCAACGACCACGTCCGGCAAAAATGCGAGCAAGGCAAAGGAAATGGAACTCAAGGGATGGTCGTACCCGAAACACCTGGCCGGCCGCGCTTATGGCTTGGTGGTACATGGTGATGTAGCTGGGATAGAAGGCGTGCGCAGGGGACTGTCCGATTGGCTGGATTGGATGGGCCTGGTCGATGCGGGTGCCTTGTCGCGGCTGGACAGGTATATCGGTTATTACGAATCCTATGCGGAAAGTCATGAAGCGCTGGATCGCGACCTGGCGATGCAACAGGAGGTGCGTAATGTTGCGCGTGCTGTCGCGCGTGCGGTGGTGGAGATACGAGCGGGGAAATTGTCGAGGCCTGATGCTGGTTTGGATCGGCCTCGGGTTAAATAGTGGTCAAAGGCGGCGCCGGCGATTCGGCTTCGCGGATAGTGTTATCGAAGTCAAGGCTGGCGGTAGCTGTATGGAGACATCGTGATGCAGGCGCACTCTGGATTCCCGCCTGCGCGGGAACGACGGTAGTGGGAGCGGATGCCGGAAGGCGGAAGGCGTTGCAGATCGTATAAATTACCACCGTCATTCCCGCGCAGGCG
>JAZKDW010000061.1:0-26309 GCA_040387375.1 Pseudomonadota bacterium | reverse complement strand
CGCAGCGCACCGATCAGGGGGGCCCGCCGAGGGCCGCAGACACTCACAATTTATTCCGGCCGGGTACTTAGGCAAGCCCGGGCTTGAGGAGGTACAGCGGCTGCGGCGAGACCCGGAATCGCAGCGGTTCCTGCAGCCGCAATACTTCTCCGTCGACCGCCACTTTCACACCGCGCGGCCGCCGTCCGAACTGCCTTACATCCAGTTCATGCAGGCTGAAGTGGCGCACCTCGCTGGCGTCGCCCAGCTTGCCCAAGGCGCCGCGCAAAGCCAGCCACAGCAGCGACAGGTTGCCGACCGCATGCGGCGCGATCGCCACCAGGCAGCCCGCATCCAGCTTATCGGCTTCTTCCATGCCGATCTGCTGCAGTTGCAGCTTGTTGTTGCCGACAAAAAGAGTCGGCGTGCGCCACTCCGCCACCCGGCCATCCTGCGCCAGGCGGATATGCAGCTGGCGCCGCGCGCGGAGTATGCTGAACAGCGCCGCGCTGAATGCGACCAGCCGGCTGCGGCCGTACTGCTTTTTCCAGGCTTCCCGGTCTTCCAGCAGTTTCGGATAAAGGCCCAGACTGGCGTTGACCAGGAACAGCCGGTCATTGACCAGGCCGACCTGCACCGGGTGCGGCGTGGCGCTCAGCAGCATCCGGACCGCGTCCTCGGTATCTTCCGGTACGCCATGGGTGCGGCCGAAATAATTGAACGTGCCCTGGGGCAGCACACCGAACGGGCAAGCGCTCGCCAGCACCGCCTGGGCCACGGTATTGATGGTGCCGTCGCCGCCGGCGACCACCACTGCCCCACCCGCGCGTTTTGCCCTCGCCACAGTGTCGCGGGCAACGGCGGCCAGCCCGGACGCATGCTCAACCACGGTCAGGTAATGTTCGCGGCCAGCCTCCCGCATCACCCTGCTGATGATGGCGCTGGCGTCACCGGGTTGCTGATGGCCGGCAGCGGAATTCAGGATGAAGAAAAAGGGCGCGTCAGGCGCGAGTTCGGGCATCAATGTGTGGGCTTGAAGAAAAGTGGGCAGGGAGCGCCAGGGTACGTGCAATCGCACTGGAAATGTTGATAGTATAAAAATGAAAAGGGACGGCGTCTGTCTGCTGGCACACGTCCCGCCAAAAAAATAATTCCAGCCGATGAAATTTTATATTTTTTTTACAGGAATGACTCAAGGCTCATCATTCATTTTTTCCACATCGACGGTGCCATGAAATGGCGGATTCCGAAGAGGCAACACAAGGGGGCCCGCACATGGCATGTCGGGACAGCAACCAGATCTCAAGCAGTGCGTCCGCCATCAATCACCACATGCGAACCAGCCATATTGGTCGCCAGATCCGAACAAAGGAACAGCATCACGTTCGCCACTTCGTCAGGCGTCGAATATCGGCGCGTCGGGATCGCCGCCTCGCCGCGTTGCCGTGCGCCGAGGGGGTCGTCAATGTTCAGCTGTGTCTCGATGGACTGGATCATGCGTGTATCGACAGGACCGGGACAAATCGCATTGACCCGCACGCCATGCGGCGACACTTCCAGTGCCGCGCTGCGCGTCAGGCCCAGCACCGCATGTTTCGATGCAATGTAGGGAGCCAGTCCGCTCGCACCCTTCAGGCCCGCGGTCGATGACGTGTTGACGATGGCGCCGGAACGCTGCCTGATCATGACCGGCAGCACGTAGCGCAAACCCAGGAAGACACCCTTCACATTTACCGCCATCACCGCGTCGAAATCGGCTTCATCATATTCGGCGATCGGCGCCACGCGGCCCTCGATGCCGGCGTTGTTCAGAAAGCAGTCGATCACGCCGTAGGTATCGAGCGTCATGTTCACGTATCGCTCCACGTCTTGAGAGCGCGTCACATCGGCAGCGATAAAACGCGCCTCGCCTCCCGCGGCGCAAATTTCGGCGGCGACCGCTTCGCCCCGGCTGTCGCGGTCCACCACAACGATGGTGGCGTTGCAGCGCGCGAATGCGCGTGCGGCGGCATGACCGATTTCACCGGCGCCACCCGTGATCAATACGACTTTATTACTGAAGTCCACAACTGTCTCCCCAAGATGAATCCATGAATGGCATCAACCCCATACCGGGCAAAGGGCGACGTCGAATTATGGCATGACTGAGGTTACCGCATTGGCCTTCAACTTGCGCGCTGCCCGGGATTGGCACGAGCGCGCTGCGGCGGCCTCTTGCGGCCGATTCTGGCCTTGACTGGGCACCAGCGTGCAGGTTACTGTCAGGGGCCCCTGGCTCTCCAGCCATTGGCGGATTAAAAACCACCCTACCGCAACCGGGACCCTATCGCAATCGCGCGCCTGCGCTCCATACACTATGAAATTCAACTCTCTACGCGATTTCCTCGCGGTGGCCGAACGCCTCAGTGTGCGGGCCGCAGCCCGGCAATTGGGCCTCGCTCAGCCAGCCATGACACGCAGCATTCAGGAGTTGGAAAAAGAGCTGGGTGTGGTGTTATTCGAGCGGCGCGCCAAGGGTGTCGTCCTTACTCCGATGGGCGAGGTATTCTTGCGGCGGGCGAAGGCTGTGCGCAGCGAACTCAACCGTGCCCAGGACGAACTCGATCAAATGCGTGGAGAGACGCACGGGCGGATCCGCATATGCCTGTCCAGCGTGGCCCATATGGCGTTGCTGCCCAATGCACTGGGAGCGTTTCGGAAAAAATTCCCTGATGTCACGCTGGAGATCCTGGATGCGGTCTTGCCGCGCGTCGAAAGCGAATTGAAGGATGGCACGATCGATCTCTATATCGGCCCCGCCTATGGAGGAACTTCCAGCGAATTGTCCGCGGAGACGCTGTTTGAAAACCAGAGGATTGTGCTAGGCCGAAAAGGCCATCCGTTGGCCGGCGCACAGTCCTTGCGTGAGCTGGCCGGGGCGGAATGGGCCACAAGTTCGGTTACGCACAAGGCCGAAGACGAACTCTCGCCGCTGTTCCAGCGCTATGGTTTGCCGCCGCCAAAGATTGCGGTCCAGGCCCATTCCGCACTCACGTTTTTCTTTACCGTGGCCTACTCGGACCTTCTGATGATGTTGCCGATCCAGTGGTGTCAGGCGCAATTGTTTCGCGACTCACTGCAGCGGATCCATGTAGCCGAGCCCATTAATGCCCCTCCGATATGTATCGTCAAGCGCACCGGCTTGCCGCTCACGCCGGCTGCGGAATATTTCTGCGACATGATGCGGCGCGCCAGCATGCATATGGAAACCGTGCTCGGCTGAAGCGCGTGCAAGGACTTTTCCCTCAACTGCCAGCCCCCTCTCCGGGCTCAGTGATGCCGGTCCGGTATCGATAACGCAATTTCTCCATCTATTGCAGCAGACACGGGCACGGCGGGCGGGTACTTAACATTCCTGCCCCGTGACTTGCAACAATAAGCGAGTCACATCCGCAGGCAGGGCATCGCCACGCCAGGCAACGTGCTGGTCCGGCCGGATCAGCGCATAGCGCGCCCGGTAAAGATCGGCAAGCGCGGTCCCGGTCGGCCGCAACAACTTGAGAGGCACATTGACCAGCCTCGCCGCTTCAACAAGATGATCGGCTGCAGCCGAATCCGATCCATCCGTAACGAGCAAAGTGAACCCCTGCCCGAAATGGTCGTACAGCGAACTGCCGTCGTGCAGCCAGGCGTGTGGCGCAAGGCTGCCGGGCCGCGCCGATGGCACATAGTTGAGGAAGTCCCTGGCCGGCACATCAGTGCCATCACTGGTGATGACGGGCGAATCTTCATACCGGTAGCCGAGCACAACCCCCAGCGTGTTGAACTCCCGGATCTTGGCCGACTCGATACGCGATCCGATCTCTCTACGCAGTTCTGCGCCATGCCCGGACGCTTCTTCCATGCCTTCGCGCCAGAGCTGGTTGCCGAGCGTTGAATGATTGGCAACCGCTTCTTCCAGCACGTATTCGTGCACCGGCTTGCGCTCGGCTTCGTAACTGTCCAGCAAACGCGCGCCGCCCCAACCCTGGAGGACGGCCGCCATTTTCCAGCCCAGATCCACACCGTCAGCGACACCCATATTCATGCCATAACCGCCGAATGGCGGATGCAGGTGGCATGCGTCGCCCGCAAGAAAAACGCGGCGGCTGCGGTAGCGATCGGCAAGCAGACGGCTAGCGGTCCATTCATCGGCACTCAGAACTTCATAGGGCAGGTCAATGCCGGTAGCCTTTCGAATCAGATCGGGCGCCTGGGAAGGTTCGAACTTGAACCCTTCAGGCACACCTGTCGGCATGAAAAACCACTTGTCGCCGCGGTCCATGGGACCGATCAGGCTGGGCACCTCCGAGTTGACCTGCCAGTACATGATGGCCGGACCATGCGCATGCGCCTGCGCAAGCCCGGGCGCATGAAACACCACATTGTAATTGCGTGAAAGGCCATAAGTACCCGCCATCTTTGCGCCTATGCCACCACGCACTACACTGCGCGCGCCATCGGCCCCCACCAGGAAATCGCTTTGCACCTCGAACTGCGTCTGACCGTCGAGATCCCTTATCCGAGACGTGACGTGACGCTCATCCTGATCGAAGGACACCAGCTCGCAGTTGAACCGGATGTCAACGCCGGGCAGGGATTGCGCATGCGCGCGCATGATTTCCTCGACGGTATATTGGGGTATCCATTGTGCGTGTTCAGAGTACATCGGATTTTTGCCCGGCGCGCAATACATCGCATTTTCGAATCGCGCGAGTTCGTAGCCGGCAAGCCGGGTAACGAAGAGAACGTTGGACGGATAGTCGACGCCGAGCGGCGAGGCAGCCCGCAAGTCGCCAGCGATGCCCCAGCGCCGCATGTGTTCGCGGGTCCGTACGTTCGTCGTCTTCGCGCGCGGCGCGTAGCCGACCCGGGCATTTTTCTCGATCACGATGCACGGTATGGAGCGATGTCCAAGTTCGATCGCGAGCGCAAGACCGGTCGGTCCGGCGCCTATGATCAGAACGCGGGTGTGATCAGTTTTGGAAATGGTCATGGTGAGAACCTTAATTCGTTTTAGTCTGCATCTTTGCGGTCACCCGAACGCTGCCATCGCTGTCTTGCACAACGCAGATTGAGTGACCGCATTGCCGGTTCACTATTGAACGCTCGCGCCGGTACGCTTTACCATGTCCGCATAAAACACGGTTTCGCTATTGATGAGCGTTGAAATGGCCGCCGGTGCGGTCGTATAGGGAACAAAGCCGAAAGTGGAAAATTTCTCGATCACCTCGGCCTGCTTCAGCACGTCGTTGAGACTGCTGTTGAGGAAGCTGATCGTTGCCGCAGGAGTGCCTTTGGGCGCCAGCAGCGCCACCCAGGTACGCGCAACCACCCCCTTCAGCCCGCTAGACTCTTCAAACGTCGGCACCTCGGGATAGACGGTGGAGCGCGCCGTGTCCGCCACGGCAACGAGCCGGAGTTTACCCGCTTTCAGCAAGGGGCCGGCGCTGGCAAGGCTGCCCATGGCCCAATCCACTTCACCGGTGGAAACCCCCAGGTACAACTGCGAAATTTCCTTGTAGGGCACATGCAGCATCTTCGTCCCGGTGGCCGCCTCAACTTGTGCCGCGCCCAAGTGCAGCGGACCGCCCACCGAATTGGAACCATAGGTAATTTTTCCCGGCGCGACAGCCGCCGCTGCGATCAGGTCCCTGGCGGAGCGAATCGGACTATTGGCGCCGACCACAATGAAAAACGAGGTGCGGTAAAAACCGCCGACAGGTACAAAATCCGCTTTGGGATCGTAGGGCAGGCTTTTGAACAGCGACGGGCTGATGGCCAGATGACCCACATCGGCGAGCAGCAAGTCATGACCCGTCGGGGCCGCCTGCTTTACCGCGCCGGCAGCGAGGAAACCGTTGGCGCCCGGCCGCGCATCAATCAACACCGGGCGCTTCCAGGCGGCGCCTAGGCGCTCGCCCACGATGCGGGCCATCACGTCCGGCCCGCTGCCCGTAGGGAATGGGGAGATGATACGCACGGATTGCGAGGGAAAGGATTGGGCCCAGCTATGCCCGGCGACCAGGCCTGAACAGAGGCCAATGCTTGCGGCCAGGACTGCGGCGAATCGTAGTTTCATTACGTGTCCTTCGTTTATTGATTTTGGAAGTAATGGATGCTATTCAATGCCGCCAGAAACCGGGAGACCTCAATTTTCGCCGATCGATGTGATTTCAGCATCGGACACGACGACGTGTCACAGATCGAGAAGCAGGATGGTGGATCAATCCGACGCGATATTCAACAAGCCAGGACACCAAAAGAAATGCTCTCCGTTGCAATTCAGGTACTTGCCTTGATCTAGTCTAGTGTATAGACTAGATCAATTGAAATGATTTCCCTTCAAGGAGTTGTAATGCGGGAATACGGAGTTTATGAAGCTAAAACGAAACTGCCTGAATTGATCAAGCAGGTTCAGCAAGGGGAGCGTGTCACAATCACAAATCGAGGCGAGCCTGTCGCGGACTTGGTGCCGAGTGCAAGGCGCTCTGTTGAGCAAACAAAAACTGCGATCTTGGCAATCCGGGCATTGCGTTCAGGAGTGACTACTGAGGCGGAATACAACGAAATGCGTCTGAGGGGGCGGCGGTAATGGCTGGAGAATTTGTTCTGGATAACTCAGTTTCCATTCGCTGGGCACTCCAAGATGGATCTCCTGCTGACCGGGCATACGCTGACCAAGTGCTGGATTCGCTGGAAGGATCGGCGGCCCTGGTACCAGGGCTTTGGTACACAGAGACGATCCATGTTCTGCGATGCTATGAAGACGATGGCAAGTTGGGCGAATCGGCGTTGGCAGGTTTTGTCTACCAACTAGGGCAATTGCCTATTAGCCTTGATCCAGCCTCGCCGGCTGGAACGCAGCTGGCCGTGGCAGCCGTTTCACGCGAATTCAAGTTGTCCGGGTATGACGCCCAGTACCTTGAGCTGGCAAGGCGGCGCAATCTTCCAATTGCCACATTGGATAAAAATTTGCGCAAAGCTGCCAAGAAAAGTGGCGTCCCAATTTATTTGATGCATTAACGGAAAATGTGATGGATCAGAACCATATTGAAAACAATGTAGTGCTGCGATCGGCAAGGCTGATGACGATCACATGAAACTGAGCCAGTTTCACTGAAAATTGTAGGTATGAACTAACCCTGCAACCAGGTGAAGAAACATTTACTTATTGTGTCAACCCCCAAAACTCGTTCCGGGTGGGTGCTCAGGCCTGCAGAGCCCGCATCGTCCTAGAACCCGATCACCGTATCCGGATACAGCCGGCTCAAGGTTTGGGAAGCAATCGAAGCAATAATCGCCTGCCCCCTTTTACACGCGTCATCGAAGCCGGTGTCAGCACGCACCGCCGGCCATAAATCGCTTAACGCGTCATCGTGGCTGGCGACGGCTTGCTCCACTTCATTTTGCCAGAATGCCGGCGCTTCACTCTCCACAAAATTGCCCCGCCCCCGGCCAAAATGGATGACTGCCAGATAGCGCAATATGCTTGCGACAACCAAGGAGCGGAGAAACGCGTCCGTGAATTGCACGGTCGGCTGATCCCGATCGGTTACCGAATTGAACCCCCACGCGGCGCCCGCGAATGTCAACCCGCCGACCACACTGCCAAGCAGCGCACCGGCTCCCAAAGTCAGGCCGCCTGCCATCAGATCGGCAGAAAGGCCTGTCGCCGCGCCGGAGATGACCGCACCGAGCAAACCTGCCTGCGCCTTGTCGATCGGGGCGCGCACGATGAAATTGTCTTGCACCCTCGCGTTGATCTTGCCTGCCTCTCTCGGGTCAAGCTGATGCGCCACCAGCAAGTGTGAAGTCGTTTGGCTGATGCTGCGTTCGAGCCGCTCGACCATGCTGTTCATCGCCTTGTCGTGGCGGCGCTGGTGGCCGCCCTTATTCAGGCCAACGGCTTTCAAGGCGGATTTGACCAAGGTTTTATTCTCGGCGTCGATCGGCTGCCTGTCTTGTGCCGCCGCAACGAGTTGATGTGCTGTCAGGCGCATTGCCTCATGAAATCGCTGCGCATTGAACGCTTCCCAGGATGCAAACAGCCGCGCGTATCCCTCTGCCTTTGGCTCCGCAATGAGCTTGCCGACCGCTTCGTAAAAGACCCGCTCATGCACCCAGCAGCGGGCAAACGCATCCAGTGCCAGCACCTCGCGGACGATCCGGTATTGACCGAGATGCTGGCTCCAGCGAGTCCGCTCCGCATGCTCTTCCTGTGCCGGACGAGGCGGGCCCATCTGGTTCAACAGCACCACCACGGGCTTGTCCAGCCATTCCAGTATTTTCATCTCCGCGGCAAGGTAACCGGCGTCGTTCGGATTTTCGGATGAGTTGACCAGATACAGCACCACATCGGCGGCATCTCTTGCCGTGCGCAGCGCCTGCTGACTTAACCAGAAGGGACGGTCGCGAAACCGATCCAGTACCTCGCGCAGGAACCAGCCTATGGGATTGCCGGACATGCCCAGGCGTTTGAGCAGACGCACGGAATCGCCGAAGCCGGGCGTATCCCACAACTGCAGGGAGTCGCCCTCCGTGGTCGTCAACAACACATGCGACTCGGACAGGACGGTGACGTGGGCCGCATCGCGGACTTCACCGACATCGATGCCGGTCAAGGTCCTCGCAAGCGTGGTCTTGCCGTTATTGGTGTGCGAAATCAGCGCAAACTGGATGTCGACCGGCGTGTTGTTCATGGCGCCGCCGATTGGTTCAATCCGGCGCCGGGATCGATCAGGTTGACAATGGTCGCAGGCGCCTTGTGAAAGCTGCAAAACTGCTGCCACAACGCGACCCGCTCCTCTATTCTCGCCTGGTCGCCGTCTTGCCGGCCAAGCCGCTCGAGATAAGCGGACTCGTCGATCAGCACGGAAAGGCCGCGCGGCGATTGACGCACCAGATAGTCGAGAAAGGCGCCATGATTTTCCTTTTCCGGTGTAGCGGACAAATTGAAGAGTACCGCTGTCATCGTGACGTTGGGGTCATCCAGCCGGGTATCGCGCAGCGCGTCTTGCGGCTCTTCGCCGTAAGCGGCAGGCGGACGCAACATGACACGCGCCTGTTCTCCTAACAGCGTCCGGGCAAAGACGGTCAGGCCTTTATCGCGCGCTTCATCCAGCGTGAAACTGTACGGCAGCACGCGCAGCGTTTCCTGACGATTTTGAAGCGGCGCAGTCAGTTTGCGAAAGTAAGGATGCTTCAGGTCAAGCGGAAAGTGTTTGGCCAGTCTCTTCGCCTTGACATGGGAAATGGCGGCAAGCAGCATGCGCGGGAACGCCACCAGCAAGGCCAGGGTTGCGGCATACAGATGCACCCAGCGGGCGCCGCCTGCCGGTGAAGTGACCTGCCCGAATCGCAGCGCTTCGATGTCCGCGATCGAAAATCCCTGGAGTTGAAAGACCGCAATGGCCGGCGCAAACAGGATGGATAAAATCCCATGCACCTGACCGGCATCAAGAAATGTGCTTTCCCATCCCGCGGCATACTGCGACAGGAAACCACGCGCATAGAGCGACAGTATCGCGCCGAACGCAAACAGCGCCGCGCTCAGATGCACCGTACGGCTGATGCTTGCAGCGGCGAGCTTGCTGCTCAGTTGCGTCCACTCCGTGGTGAATGCAATCAGCGCGGCCGACAATGTGTGCGGCAGTTTACGTGGCAATTTCTTGCCGCCTGCGCTCAGCAGGCGAACCAGACCGCCCGGGCGCCGTTTTGCGGCGGGCATGCATAGCCAGATGATCATCCCGACATAGACCAGCAGATTCCAGCCTATGATCAGCAACAGCGGCGCCGACAACAGATCGACGCGGTGCGGGTCGGCGATCCTGTCCAGCGCAACGCCTGCCAGCAGCGCCAGGAATGGCAGGAATGCCAGACTCCTGCCAAAGACATTTCGCCGCTGCAGGAACCCCGCAAGCGACGGCATCCGCTCGGAAAGCCGCTTCAGGATTTGCTCGGCGCGATGCTGCAGGAAATGCTCTGCGCTCGCTTCCGACTTGTTATCCGAAGCCTGCCATTGCGCCAGTTCTTTCGCGCTGCGGCTGGCGTACTTGCGGTCGTCCTGGCTAAGGATCTCATGCTTCTGATCCGCGGTTTCTATCGCACGCACCAACACCACATCTCTGGCAACCTGTTCGTTCATACTTTCCCTATCCGGATAAGCCGCCGATATTCACTGGCAAATTGTGACCTAGTTTTGCCTCTTCTGCCGAAGGAAGAAAGCGAAGTACCCGGCCAGTTTGTAATCTGCCATTTCCACGGATACAATCCATTCAGATGATCAAACATTCAATTTTATCTACTCAGTACCACGCAAAAATCCGGTTCATGCCTGTCTCAAGCAAGAACTTGCCTGCAGTTCACCAGATAGGCGGCGGATTCAGTCACGACAAAATCACAAGGCAAGCCATGAAAATTCTGTTTGTCTGCATGGGCAATATTTGTCGCAGCCCTACCGCAGAGGGAGTCATGCGCCATCGCGTGCACCAGGAAGGGCTGGCTGGGGAAATCCATATTGACTCGGCAGGAACGCACAACTATCATCCTGGCTCCGCCCCGGACGAGAGAAGCCAGAATCACGCCAGGTTGCGGGGAGTTGACTTGTCGGGCCTGAGAGCGCGACAGATCACTGGGCGGGATTTCGAAGACTTCGACTTGATACTGACCATGGACTGGGACAACCAGGCCCTGGCCGAGGCGTTGTGCCCACAGCCCTACCGCAAGAAAGTCAGGCGCTTCGCCGAGTTTTTTCAAACCAGCAGCGCGGCTGCCGTGCCCGATCCATACTACGGCCATCACAAGGACTTTGAATACGTCCTCGACCTCGTGGAAGACGGCGTCAATGGCCTGATCCAGCATCACCGCACACTACGGAGTTCACCATGACAATACAAGGCGCCCTCAATGTGTTGGGCACGCCCCTGATGGCCTGTTCTTTCGATCCCGTGACGGGATTTTTCCGGGATGGATGCTGCAATACGCGCGAGGATGACACAGGCTCGCATGTCATTTGCGTCAAGGTCACCGATGAATTTTTAGCGTTCTCAAAAAGCCGCGGCAATGACCTGAGCACACCCATTCCTCAATACCGGTTTCCGGGACTGACAGCGGGAGACCGCTGGTGCCTGTGCGCGCTTCGATGGAAAGAAGCGTTTGGCGCCGGCGTCGCCCCGGTGGTTGTTCTGGAATGCACACATCAAAAGGCGCTTCAGTTCGTCACGTTGGAAGAACTGCAAGCGTGCGCCCTGCCCCCTAAAGAAACCAACGAACGCAAGAACTCTTGAATTGTCCATTTTGTCGGAGGCCATGACAGGCTGACCGCAGAATGTCATTCCCGGCAACGTCGCGCGAGACTATGCAAAGATGGCGGCCGATCGGGGAGTGCAGGCTCAGCCTGGATTCCCGCTTTCGCGCTAATCTATACCCATATCTTTGCAACCCATGTCCAATCGTTGTAGCGACAGTGCTGGAATGCCGGCGGTGACATTTGCAAGGTGCGCCTGGCCTTGGGACGCCGCCCCATCGGGTCGCCTGCAGTTTCAGATGCCAGCAACTTCTCCAAAGCGTCCTCCAGTACGGGGTCTTGTACTTCGACCGTCGGGCGACCGCCGCCTGGAGCACGCAAGCCCTTATTGAGGCAGTCTGCCAGGCCCGACTGGAGTTCGCTGCATCCGCCCCGGATGGTGGTCGGGCTCAAGCCAGTAATTTGTGCAAGCAGTTGTTTTCCGCCATGGCCGATACGCATGGCTTCCAGAGCAGCGTACCAGCGCCGCTGCGGTTCATTTAGGCGGCTGAGAAACAGGTTGATTTGCTGGTAATAGGCGCGATCCGGGTGAGGCTTGCGCGCTCGGCACTTGATGCACGCGCAGCGGTGCACTGGCAAGGATGACATGACCAACTCCTTCTACAACGACCAGCTCCTATGGTGCACCTATACGGCAGAATGCGCTATCTTATTTCCTGACAAGTCCATGCGGTGCAGGCCATGGCCGCATCATTCGTTGCATCAATCCACGCAACTCCGATTTTTTATCGATAAGCTGCAGGAGAATCGAATAGTGATTTTCCCCGTCGCAGCGCGCGGACTCGGCTAGTACATTTTCCCAGTGCCTGCCGAAGTCGGCATGTTGCCTTTGGAAAGGGGGCAGTTCATCACTGCCTACCGCAAGGTAGAGCGGCGCATCGGTCGCGGCCTGCATGAAGATCGGGCTGACCGCCGTTGCCGACTCGATGTCCAGTTTAAGGTCGCAATTGATCGAAGCCACATTAATCATCTCGCGCAAGTCGTACAAGCCGCTGATCGCCAAGCCGCCTTGAAACAGTTTGGCAGGCAAGTCCGGTCCGACCTGAGGCCACGATGTCGCCATCATCATTGCGGCGAGGTGCCCGCCGGCCGAATGTCCGGCTACGTAAAGCCGGTCGGGCGGCACGCCGAAGCCGTCGCCATGCCGGTACAGCCACGCCGACGCCCCCTGTATCTGACGCACGATCTCGGCAATGCTGACCTCGGGACATAGTGCATAATTGGGCGTCACGACCGTCACGCCCTGATCCGCGAGCGCGCTGGCGACGAAGCCATGCTCATTCTTGTCCATTCCTCGCCAGTATCCGCCATGGATGAACATCAATACCGCGCGGCACTCGCCGCGGGCCGCGTAGATATCCAGCTTCTGCATCGGATGCGCGCCATACGGCACATCCAAAAAGCAGCGCAGCTCGCGACGCGCCTTTTCCGACTCCGAGGCCCAGCGCGCCAAGATCCGCGGATGATCCGGTACCGCGGGACGATTGCGAAATTGCAGCTCGTAAAATGCAGCGTCCTTGGTCATAGTTCGATTTTTACCCTTCCGGAAGTGACCAATGCGCGCACGTTTTCGATTTCACGGCGTAGCGCAGCGCCCAATTCTTCAGGCGTGCCGCCAGCGGGCGTGTAGCCCTGTTCAGCCAGTTTGTCGCGCACTTCCTTCTGCGCCAGCGTCTCATGAAGAGCGGCATTCAATGCCATGACAATATTGCGCGGCGTGCCCGCAGCCACGAACGTCGCAAATCCGATGTCAGCGCGAAAATCAGGAAAGCCGCTTTCCGCCACCGTGGGAATGGATGGCATTTTGTCCCAGCGCGACGCCCCGGTCACTGCCAGCGCGCGAAGCCGTCCATTGCGAACGAAGGCCTCGACGGAGGAAACAGTGGCGATGGTGGCTTGGGTCTGGCCGCCGACCAGATCGGCGATCATCGGGCCTGCGCCTTTGTAGGGCACGGAAACGAGTTGAATGCCGGCGGCGACATTCAACATTTCTATGGTCAGATGTTGCGGTGTCGCGTTGCCCGGCGTGCCGAAATTGAGCTCCCCCGGCTTTGCCTTCGCCAACACGATCAGCTCCGCCAGCGTGTTGGCCCGCACGCTAGGGTGAACGACCAGCAGGTATGGGGAGCGCGCGATGGTGGTGACCGGAGCAATACCATTGATCGATTCCGGGACCGTGTAGAGTTTGGGCATTGGCACGACGCCCGCGAACAATAGCGTACGGCCATCCTTGGCCGATTGCGCAACGTGTTCGGTGCCTATGATTCCGCCCGCTCCAGGCCGATTATCGACGATCACCGGGCGCTTGAGCACGGCTTCGAGCCGCTGTGCGATAGCGCGCCCGAGCACGTCCGTGCCGCCGCCCGGAGGAAAGGGAATAACAAGTCGCAATGGGTCGGCGCCTTGGGCTTTTGCTTGGCCCAGCCAAACCGCCAGAACGCTGCTAGCGCCGGCTTTAAGAACGTTTCGACGATTCATGAATTTTTTTCCTGTTTATGTCATGCCGTTAAATTTGCCGTATGTCGGCTGAAACATAATTCCTGCGCCGTGCGGCCCCTTGTCCCTTTGAATCCTCCATGCGCTGCAAATGCGTAATCCAGTATCCGCGATGTAGCGAGGTGAATATTTGCATGGCATAAATCTTTTGTAAATCGAATATTATTCATATTAAATTTGAAAATTTTAAAGATGGGAAAACATGAACGGTCCGTTCCGTATCCAGCAGATTCGCCAGTTTCTCCTTATCGCGGCCAATGGAAGCTTCCGTTCCGCCGCAAACGGCACTTTTCGATCGCAATCAGCAGTCTCGATTGCGATGCACGACCTGGAAAAGCAGATCGGCGCGGCCTTGTTTGAAAAGGGACGGAACGCGACGCTAACCCCGCTTGCGCATGCGCTATTGCCAATCTTCCAGGAATTGCTGCGCGTACATGACCGCGCCTGGCAGGATGCGCGTCAACTAGCGCAGTCCGAGCGCGGCTCGATCCGGTTGGCAGTGGCGCCTTCGCTGGCCGAAGAATGGCTGCCGTTGATGCTCAAAGAATTTTCGAAAAGCCATCCGGACGTGCGCGTGCTTGCGATCGACGAGCCGTCGCAAGTCGTCGCAGGACTGGTTGCTTCAGGAGATGCGGACTTGGGTATCTCGGGGTTCATGGATGCCAAGGATGGGCTGCTTTACCAGTCGATCGTCGAAGATTCTTTCGGCGTCATCTGCGCGCAGGACCATCCTTTCGCGAAGCTCTGCAAATCGCTGAGGTGGGACCAGATGCGCAATGAACGCCATATCGGCAATGCGACTTTATCGCTTCTGCAGGGGGCCGGCCCGGGAGAATGGCTCGACGAGCCGGCCTTCCATATTACCAACCGCGCCGCGCTCAACGCATGCGTCAGGAGCGGCCTGGGCATTACCTTCTTGCCCATGTTGGCAAGTCCGGGCCGGCGTTCCGGCCTGGTCTTCGTGCCGCTCATCGGACCCAGGATCACGCGTCAGATCGGCGTGATCAAGCGCCCCGGCCGCACGCTATTGCCGGCGGCCGAGGCCATGGAAGCCTTGGTAATAAAAACCTTGCGTACTTTCGCCAAAGCGAAGAGGGCCGCGTTGCGATGACTGCATTGCAGTATGTAGGGTCAGTCTCGCGATACATTGGCAAAATGAGGTAATAGGGTCAGACTTTGAGGTCTCCCCTCATATTTTTTCCTGTCCGCAATGCAGCAGGATGCGATCAGGCAAGGACGCAAGGCATGCATGAGAGGCTTATCATGCCTCTTCGAAGAGACCAATCCGAATTTTCCTGGAACGAGTTCGCGCATTCGCCAATGTGACTCGCGCCAACTTTTCGGCTGGAACAAATCCTGCGTATCGAATGTGCGGAGTGCGGTTGGTTGCCGCGGACCGCGTTGTTCAATCAGACGAGTGAGGATATCTTGAAAATTTTCCTATCCCTTTTGAAAAACCTGCCCGGCGTATTATTGGCAACCTGGGCATTGCTGGCGTGGGCGCAGGCGCCGACCAAAGTGGCGGACGGCACGCTGACCGATACGGCGGGAATGACGCTGTATGTCAATGATCGCGACCCGCCAAACAGTGGCAAAAGTGTCTGCAACGGTCCGTGCGCGACGAACTGGGTGCCGCTGATCGTGATCGAAGGTGCAAGCGCGCAGGGCGATTACAGCATCGTCAATCGTGATGACGGAAGCAAACAGTGGGCGTACAAAGGCAAGCCGCTATATCAATGGTCCAAGGATCAGAAGCCGGGGGACAAGACCGGCGACGGGATCAACAAGGTCTGGCATGTCGCTACGCCTTGATCCGGGACGCGGAGCGGGTGGGCTCTTGCCCGAGGCCCGGATCCCTGTGATCGAAGTATGGCAAGACCCCGGCATCGATAAAATCCAGCGCACTGAAGTTGGTACTTTCGGAAACAACCGGCGGCGCCACGCCGGCATACAACGCTGCTTCCCAATGTAAAACATAATGGCAGCACTGATCTCCGGGCTCCGCATTCCGGCGCCTGCGTGCTGGGTCATTGCCGTGCCCTTGGCTGAACTCGGGGAGTTCTTCCGTCATCACCACGCACAGCACACAGCGTTTGGATCGGGTCTTGCGTTTTGCCTCCACGGCCTTGATGACACCACTGTCGCATGACACCGATTCCAACATGAGAAATCAAATGCCTGAAGGAAATGTTAATGGGATTCATACATGGGGTGTAAGCATTTTCGACAAGAGGGCAAAGCTGAAATCGGCAAAAGGCGAGATTTGGCCCCGCTGCACAAAGCGCTTTGCCTACGCTTGAATCACTGCTTCCATCCGTTGAATTTCCAGGCGCGACAAATCGTGAGATCGTGCCTCATCGCGCCAGCTCGTCAAGGCATAACGCACCTCATTGACGATAGCCGTGACACGCGCTGCGCCCAGTCGGTACATGTCTGCACTGCTGACTACAACCTCCAGGCTGGGCTCGGCGTTGTGGCCATCCAGGGTCAGCGCGTGGCTCGCCTTGCCTGGGTTGGGATTCACGTCGTAGGCGGGGGAAAGACGCCAACCGGTGAGTTCTCTGATGAAGCCGTGATTGCGCAGGTGATCATCCCGGTTGCCAATCAGTACGTTAAATACGGCGCGCCTGAACAACTGCTCGAGATCGGCATTGATATGGTGCTGTGCGCCCTGGTCTTCGAGGAACCCGACCAAGTCCAGGTAGCTGCCGCCAGGCTGGCCATCCCTTCTTTCCAGCAGCGTCATCGCGGAAGCAAACATCTTGCGGCGTGTGCCGGCGCGGTCAAAACGCTTGACGCAAAATGTGTGATGGCGCTCACCCAGCTGTGCAAGGCGTGCCTGAGGAACATCGATGCCCGCTCTGGCCGCAAGAGTATGGGCCACGAATTCCCATGCCCCTACATCGTAGCGGTCATCGCTGGCCGGGAACTTCGCGAACCACAGTCCGCCATCGGTGTCGGTGAAGTTCGCCTTCGGCCGTGCGCCGCCCAGTGAACTGCCGGGCGCGATCAGCATGGCCAGCCATTTTTCATACTCGGGCAATTTCTCGACGCCGGGTTCTTCGATGCGGCGGCTGATGTGTGCAAGCTCGCCCAGACTTGTGACGGGCGGTGCCGCGTGCGGATGATTGTCCAGAAAGGGGCCGTCAGTGCCCTTTCTGAAACGCAGCGCACCCATGCGCGTCAGGTCATGCACCCCCAGTAGAAAATCCACTTCGTGGAGCTGGCGCATCTTGCGCCCTTCCCGCTCGGCCAGTGCGGCTTCGCGGCGTTCGAGCAAGACTCGCCCCCACCGATCTGGCGCGGAATCCATGAACACGCCGAAAGCCGGCATGTCAACTTCAGGGTGTTGTTCGCCTGCCCACAGCGCCAGGCGGGGATCGAGCATGAAGCAGTTTCCGCTCTTGAGCCAGTCGGTGTCGTAGGCAAAGCTTGCGGGCAAGTCCAGACGCGCGGTTTCTCTGTACATGGTGCCGACGCGCATCTCCACGCCCAGGTCGGCCCAGAGAAAGACGTCATGGACGTCACGTGTGTCCTTAGTCGGCTTTTTCGTTGCCATGGTTTTCGGTGTTGCTTTCATTGCTGGTGCGAGCTTGCCGCGTGCGCACCGAAGCGCCTCTCGGCTTTCTGGCAAGCGGAAGTTTCAGATCCTGCAGTTTGCGGCCAAGCTCATCGTCCTGTGCCAATTTGTCGAGATCCTTTTCCAGGCCCAAGACGCGCAGCGCCCGCACATACGTGCCCATGGCGATGCTGGAGTCGCCCTTCTCGAGGCGATTGAGCGTATCGCGCGACACATTCATGCGTTCGGCGAACAAGAGTGTGCTGATGCCGCGGCGCAGCCGGGCTTCGCGCAGGCGCTGGCCAAGTGTCGTCATCTGCTTTTCGATGGCAGGAAAGGGACGTGGGGATGAGTTTTTCATGTCTGTGATATTGGACAATAAAATTATTTTTGTCAAATATATCGGACATTTTATATTGGAGAAAAAAATAATGTCCGGCAAAATGAACAGTTATTTATTTTTTGTCCATCTTATAGGACAAATTGAGAGATCATTGGATCGGAATCAACGTTACGAACTATTAAGTACCCGTCCAAAATAAATTGTGAGTATCTACGGCCCTCGGCGGGCTCAGCCAGGACCACATCCATCTTCCAATTTATTCCGGCCGGGTACTTAGCCGAATTAGGACCTTCTATAACATCGGTGCCGCGAACCTTGCGAATGAATTTTATTGATTTTGCGAAATGACCAACAGCAGCGCTGACCGCACCGTCTGCAACCGCTGTTCAACCGGACCGTACAGGGAAACAGAGGAAATTTCCCGCATCTGCAAATCATAACGAATCATCCCCTGAATTCGCGATCTCCATGCGGCATCATCGCGCCAGCCATCCTGGCTGAACGGGAAATCATCTTCGCAAATGAAAGTGTCGGAATAGCGTGTCTTGCATAGCCGGGCCAGTTCGACAAGTTCTTCCGGCGCCTGCCGAATGTGGCCGTAACAAAATCCGAGCAGCAAGGTCGTGATTGCATTCGTGTCGCTGAACACATAGCGGTTTGCTTTTAATATCGCGGCATCTTCCGCCGTCCGATGTGCTCGCGCGATATCAAGGTAGTCGCCGACTGACAGCGCGCCTGCTTTTGCTTCCCACACCAGCCTTCCTATTTCCGGAACGAAGACCGTGTCGAAGTCCCGGGCCGCATGTTCGGCCAGTGTCGACTTGCCGCTGGACTCCGCGCCCATGAACACGACGCGCTTGACGAAATGGCGATAGACCCGTGGATCCAGCCACGACCTGTGCGAGTGGATATCCTGGCGGATCCTGGTTCCGGAGACAGCGATTTTTGTGCGTGCTTTATCGACCATCCGATGCCCGACGTCTGAGCCAAGAGTCCGTGCAAACGGAGCGCCATAACTTTCGCTGGAGAAGACGGTATCGATGTCCAGGCGCTCCGCCCGCAGCCAATTCTTCAGGTATTCCCAATGCACCTCATCCCGTTCAGAGTTTAATGGCGGGCAGAGCGGAATCCGTACCGTGACGCGAGGATAAAGCTCGCCTATCCAGGCGGCCCGCACGGCATCCGGCATCTCGGCGAAGTCCGGGTTTGAGTAGCACAACACCGTCACGTGATCGGCCTCGGACAGGGCGGTTTCAATTAAAAATTGATGGCCCGCGTGAAGCGGCGCAAATTTTCCGACTACCAGTGCATGGCGAAAGCGCATCGTCCTCATGCCTCCACAGCTACACCTGAATGCACCGCAGGCTTGCGCCATTCGATCCAGCCTTTCACCGACATGGCTATGAGGACGAATTGGAGCACCAATAGTCCGTGCAATTGCAATTGCCAGAAATAACCTATTTGAAGCAGATTGACGCAGATCCAGACTGGCCAGCTCCACAGCCATTTTCGCGTCGTAGCCCAGTTCGCCAGCAGAGAAAATGTCGTGATGATGAACTGCAGCCGGTTTTCCGTAACTGCAAGGTCAGTAATCGAGGTGGCGTACAGGAAGATGAGAATGCTGAGCATCCATCCGAGCTTGTACCAGAAGAATTCGTTAAACGGCAGGCGGCGTTGATCGCGGCGTTTTTCGAGCCACCACAGACATTGCCCGTGAACCCCGAAAACAAGATAACTTACCTGCAGTCCGGCCAGAAGCCACTGCTTCGTGAGGATGAAGAGGATAAAATAAGGCAGTGTGCTCAGATTGCTCCACAACCAGTAAGACAGCTGCTTTTTCCAGAGATAGAGTAGCGAGACGACGACGAACGCCGATCCGAGCCAGTCGAACAGCCACATGGGAACCGGGTAGCCAGCGATCGTCATGAAACCTCTCCTCCGGCAAAAGGCGCGCGCCGTTTGATCGCCATTTCATGCGTGGCGAGTCTCGGGTGTCCGTCTTCCATCCGGTCTTGGAAGCAGCATTTATCTGAACCCCGGCGCCACTTGATTCGTGATGCCTGAGTTGCGGCCGTTCAGACATGCGCCCAGCCGAATGAATCGGCGCACTTCCCAGTGCGCCGTTTGCATCAGGCGCCCATGGACGCCAACGCTGCGTTGAAAGTAGCGCTCGGACGCATCACTGCCTTCACTTTGGCCTCATCAGCCTTGTAGTACCCGCCGATTTCCACCGGCTTGCCCTGGACCGCGAGAAACTCGGCAACGATCTTCTGCTCGTTGTCCGTGAGCGTCTTTGCCAGCGGCGCAAAGTAAGCGGCAAGCTCAGCGTCTTCTTTCTGAGCCGCCAATCCCTGCGCCCAATACAGGGTCAGGTAAAACTGGCTACCGCGGTTGTCGAGCTCACCGGTCTTGGGCGAAGGCGATTTGCGGTTGTCCAGCAGCTTGCCAGTAGCGGCGTCCAGCGTCGTGGCCAGAATCTTGGACCTGGTATTGCCGGTCTTGATCCCCATGTCTTCCAGGCTCACCGCCAGCGCAAGGAATTCACCCAGCGAATCCCACCGCAGGTGGTTCTCTTCAACCAGCTGCTGCACGTGTTTGGGAGCCGAGCCGCCGGCGCCGGTTTCGTACAGGCCGCCGCCAGCCATCAGCGGCACGACGGATAACATCTTCGCGCTTGTGCCCAGCTCCATGATCGGGAACAGGTCGGTCAGGTAGTCACGCAGGATGTTGCCGGTGACCGAAATCGTATCGAGCCCCCGCATCACGCGTTCGAGCGTATAACGCATCGCACGCACCTGCGACATGATCTGGATGTCCAGGCCGGTGGTGTCGTGATCCTTCAGGTAGGTCCTGACCTTCTTGATCAGTTCGTTCTCGTGCGGGCGGTACGGGTCGAGCCAGAACACTGCCGGCATGCCCGAGTTGCGGCAGCGCGTGACAGCGAGCTTGACCCAGTCGCGGATGGGTGCGTCCTTGACCTGGCACATGCGCCAGATGTCACCCTTCTCGACATTCTGCGACAACAGCACTTCGCCGGTGGCCAGGTCGGTGATATTGGCCACGCCGTCTTCCTCGATCTCGAAGGTCTTGTCGTGCGAACCGTACTCCTCCGCCTGCTGCGCCATCAGGCCCACGTTGGGCACGGTGCCCATGGTGCGGGGGTCGAACGCGCCATGCCACTTGCAGAAGTTGATGAGTTCCTGGTAGATGCGTGCGAACGTGCTCTCGGGGATCACCGCCTTGACCTCCTTGAGCCGCCCGTCGGCGCCGTACATCTTGCCACCGGCACGGATCATTGCCGGCATCGAGGCATCGACGATGATGTCGCTGGGCGAATGGAAGTTGGTGATGCCCTTGGCCGAATCGACCATCGCCAGTTCAGGCCGGTGCTCGTGGCAAGCGTGGATGTCGCGCATGACTTCTTCGCGCTTCGAATCGGGCAGCTTGGCAAGCTTGTTGTACAGATCGACCATGCCGTTGTTGACGTTCACGCCCATGCTGTCGAACAGCGCGGCGTGTTTCTGGAATGCGTCCTTGTAGAAGATCCGCACACAGTGGCCGAAGACGATGGGATGCGACACCTTCATCATCGTGGCCTTGACGTGCAGCGAGAACATCACGCCGGTCTTGCGAGCGTCTTCGATCTGGCGCTCGTAGAAGTCGAGCAGTGCCTTGGTGCTCATGAACATCGAGTCGATGATCTCGCCGGCCAGCAACGGCATATTCGATTTCAGGACCAGCGTCTTGCCGCTTTTGGTAATGAGCTCCATCTTCACGTCGCGCGCCCGGTCCAGCGTCATCGACTTCTCGCCGTGGTAAAAATCACCGCCTTCCATGTGCGACACGTGAGTGCGCGAGGCCGGTGACCATTCGGTCATCGAATGCGGATTCTTGCGTGCATACTCCTTCACTGCACGTGGCGCCCGGCGATCGGAGTTGCCTTCGCGCAGGACCGGATTGACGGCAGAGCCGATGCACTTGCCGTAGCGTGCCTTGATCGTCTTTTCTTCGTCAGTCTTTGGGTCCGCGGGATAGTCCGGGATCTTGTAGCCCTTGCCCTGCAGTTCCTTGATTGCTGTCAGCAGTTGGGGGATCGAGGCGCTGATATTGGGCAGCTTGATGATGTTGGCGTCCGGCTCAAGCGTCTTCTTGCCCAGTTCGGCGAGCGTGTCGGGCACGCGCTGCTCGGGCGTGAGGTAATCGGAGAAGCTGCCCAGGATGCGTGCCGCGACTGAGATGTCGCTCTGTTCAATGCGGATGCCAGCCGGCTTGGCGAAGGCGCTGACCACTGGCAGGAATGCGTGGGTCGCCAATAGTGGCGCCTCGTCGGTTAGCGTGTAGATGATGGTCTGATCGCTGCTCATGCGCTTTTTCCTTGGTTTTCCAGAAGGTTTTTGGGATTCGTATGTTGAAAATCATCGCCTATCCAGGCTTACGGTCAACGCCTCACCCAGGATCGCACTTGACCATTGGGGTAGCATGATTGACAGACTGCCTCTGCGGAGGCCGCCTTTGCGGCGAAATCGGCATTTGTATAGGATATAAGACGGGCGGCATATTATGCACGAGTTTTTCAGGAGAAACCACTGCTTGAGCGCCGGAGGCCTGAGCGGTGGAGTCCTGTAGGTGCCAGCGGATACAGATCCTCCCAGGCTTGACTTCAATAACAGTATCCACGCGCTATCTTCAGCAAAAAACTCAAGTTGCACCGCGTTGACAAAAAAGAACTAAAGTCGCGGTCGAAAATAGCTAAATATATATAATTATTATTTTGATGGAGGCATGTGATGAATGAGATTCCACCGACTGGTCCCGGGCAACCCAGGATCAGTGACGAAGAGCGCGTGCGACGCAAAAAGGCAATTGACTTCGCACGCGGTAGCGTTCGCCATGAGGGGGTAGTGCTCTCCCCGGAAGTCGAGGAAATCAATCGCCGTTTTATTGACGGTGAATTGACCATCGATGAGCATATAAAGGAGATCAAGGCGGTCGCCTCACATGGATGACAGGAGCAAAGTTGAACAGCGAGTAGGACTACTTGCTTTTGCGCGAATATCCGAGCTGGAATTTCGGCCTGTTGAAGGAAATTTCAATGCTGCCCACCTGAAGGAAATCCACCGTCGTATTTTCCAGGATTCCCCCGTATATGCACCGGGCGAATATCGTCCGGATGCGCCTGGACATAGCAAAATCCGCGTGCTCGAGACTTCAGGTGTTTCCTACCCGGTTTTTTATGTGCCACGCAGCAACGTCGATTCTGGCGTTGATAAAGTCTTGTCTGCGTTCGGCGGTCCTGAAAGCTTGCGCGGGTTGAACGCCGAGCAGTTTTCTGGCCGGATGGCGAAGCTCTACGGCTATCTTGATTTCCTGCACCCATTCAAGGAAGGTAATAGCCGCACGCTTCGCTCCTTTACGGCGCAGTTGGCGGATGAAGTCGGCATGAAGCTGGACTGGTTTACCAGCGCCGTCGACGGGAAAAGCCGTGACCGGCTGTATATCGCCCGGGACATCGAGGTCATCAGGCACGTGATCGCTGGTATTGATCATGCTAATAAAATGACGTCAGATGAGAAGGATGCCATGCTGTTTTTGGCGAGCTACCAGCACGCGGACACGCTAAAAACGATCATCCGGGAATCGACTTACCCAGTCAGTGAGCTGGATCGGCCGCGCAAGGAGCCTGAGCCGGCGCTGGACAAGGTGATGTCAGATTTTAAGATCCATGCCGGAATGCGTGAGATGACGGCATATGGCTATGGCGACACCGGCAAGAAGTGGAACGCTCTACCGGAACAAATACGCAAGACCATTGATGATTACAACGTACTGCCAAATGATGCCCGAACCCTGGCGCTGGCGCAGATGCGCCAGGACCTGCGGCGTGATCCGGCAGCGGTCGACAAACTGGCAGAAAATCTGGTCCAGGCGAGGCAGCAGAGCCGCAGCATGGGCCGCTGAATGACCGTTTCCGGCGATGACTGTTATTGATCCCCTGTCACCTGACGCTCCTCGCGCCTTGCCCTGCCCCCAAATCAACTCGCATCATCCGCACATCAATCGCAGACCACTCTACATCGTTGCCGTCTTGATGTCTGAAGAAAACCGGCGCCGATAGTCCCGCGGCGCCACGCCCAAATGCCGCTGGAACTCCCGCTTCGTTGCCTGGCGTCCCATCATCACAGCCTTCGGCCAAAATCCGCAACACCTTCATACCGTAGACCGGATGCCGCCTTCCTTCAAGGGACTTTTTCAACAGAATAGACCCTGAGCAGCCCTTGTCAATTCCAGAAAGCGGTCGTTCGACGTTCGACATGAGGCGTAGACGCTCGTAAACAAAGTTTTCTGGCGGCTGTCTCCCCGACAGAGCAGGCTAGTTAGGGACATTGCAACGGGCTGCAGCTTTGAGGACGTCGGGATCATCCGGTACATCACCGTGGCGCCACAGGAGTATGAAGCGATTGGCTCTCTCACCCGGCAGCTGTAGCCTCAGAACCAAAGAAGCTGAGCCGACGAAAAAGTGGTACGGATCAACAGGGATGAATTTCGCTAGTTGAGGGTCGTCCGAATATGCGCCGAGGATGACAGGCCCCTTGTAGAGTGCCATGTGTCCGTTCTCCAGCATTCCACGGTAAATGCGCATGCCAGAGAGAGTACCGTTCATGTGGTTCGCCCGGACCGCGCACACCGAAGAGCCTCTAGCAATGACATACCAGCTCTCGCCGAAGACGGGACGATTCCCGTTGATCGTCAGTGGCGAGTTGCTCGCACTCCACCAACCATGCGGCGACGGTGATGCGCAGTAGCCGTAGGCGCTGCCGAAGCCAAGGAGAACGCTAGTGGCAAAACGGAGGAAGCGCATGACTGTGCCCTAAAACTTAACGTCAGCGGATGCTGCAGGCGTTGCGCCGGAATGGCGTCTTAAACCGCGTTGCTCACCAGGCGTGTGCGAGCGTCGGTAAGCACCACCAGCCCAGGCTCCGGCACCAAAGAGACTGCCACCAAATTGATGAACGTTAGCACCTCCAGGAGTAAACAGGATAAAGATTGAGCACTCGTCCTCTGGAGCCAAGTATGCGCCGGCGCACCCATTCTGAGAGAGTTCGAACCTGCCGCGTATAGCACCGGTAGTGCGAGTACCATCCGAGAGCTTTTGACCGTAGGTGTCCAATTGCAGTTCATATTCGTCGCCCTCTCGCCTGATCTCAAAAGTGTCCGCGTACGGGCTCGTAGCGTCTCGCCAATAGAAGCCAGTGGGATCACCGCTTGCGCTTGCCGTCAGAGGCCGATTCCAGAAAGCGGTCGTTCCGCGCCTAGATGACCGGCGTTTCACGTACGGGTCGATTGATTGATAGGACCAAGCTATTTCCATGTGCCGCGCTCTTGTACAAGAGTCTTTTCACCTTGCATCACTATGAGTTCGCCGTCTTGCGTGATCGTATAGCGGGCATGTCCACTCGTGAATAGGTAACCTTGGAACTGACACGGCGTCACGCCATCAGCGCACTTGGAATGCATTGTACGTCCACGAAGCACAATGGACTTTTGGGTCTTTTTGCTTGTTCCGGAATAGATCACGTCATCACAGGTGACGTTCCCCTCAGCGCAACGCACGTCAATTTTGATGACGAATGACGGTGTCTCCAAGGTTTCAGCGTCTGCAGCATCGATGCCAGTTAGAGGAATTCCATCATTTGCTGCGCTGAAGGTAAGCATGATCGCAGACTTCTTCCTGATGAAGTAGGTTGAACAAACCGCGTCCCATCCGCTTCCACAGACAAGATCCCCGTCTAGGGGACGTTCCATCGATTCCTCTTTCAGCCGCGATTGATTGATGGTCCAGCCGTTTCGGATCAGATACTTTCGCACGGTTTTGTAGGGACTTCCTAACCGCACCCCATATTGCAACGCTTTTTTTCGCTCCGCTTGGCTGAATTCCATACAGTTGTCACCCCCTGAGTCATTCCACACCTTTACGCAGTTTTCGGCATAAACGTTGGCAGTCGTCAGGCTGATTAATACGGCGAGGTATATAGCAGTCTTTCGCATAGCTAACACTTCCTGACGACCTATTTTTGCTGAACTAAAAGACCTTTTTTCCATTTGTATCGCTTTATCCGCTGTTTTCTTCCCCCATCGACATACGTTTCGCGTAGCTGAATTACTAGTGTGTCTTTCGTACTCTTCACCGCGTCTAAATTAGTGCATGTACCAAACGGTTTTGACAGTGACGCAACAGCACCCGCAGTAATCTCAAGCATGGCATATTCATGTAGACAGTGCAGTCCCGGTAAAAGGGTGTCTACAATAATTATCTCGTTAGGTCCATTGGAGTCGACTCGATAAAGTTCCATATCGAGACCTTTGACAGATGCTATCTGCCTTCCTTCCCACAACAGCAGCACCGCATCATCTTCTGTTCTCGTCTCAAGCTTTCCATAGCGGGTCTCAAGGGACGCCGAAGATACAATTTTCGGCCAACCGACAAGCATCACAACCCAAAGCAAGCAATTAAAAAAATAACGCATAGTGGTGCTTACTCCTAACGTCGACTGTAAGCATCCGGCAATCACATCCGGACGGAATAATTTTGACGACGAAGATTATTT
>JAZKDW010000060.1:0-22173 GCA_040387375.1 Pseudomonadota bacterium | reverse complement strand
CGAACGCAAATCACCTCCGCCACAACTGACTCGCCCTACTGGGATAGGCTCTAAGGCATAATCAAAGGCGCAGGTGACTGCGCCTTTGTCTTTTGAAGCGTTCATGATTCATAAAATTCCGGAATCCGTCCTGGTTGTCATCCATACCGCCGCTCTTGACGTGCTGCTGATCGAGCGCGCCGACCGGCCCGGATTCTGGCAATCCGTGACTGGTTCGAAGGATTTTCCGGACGAGCCGCTGATCGAGACAGCGATGCGCGAAGTCGGGGAAGAGACCGGAATCATTGTTGCTGATACGCTAGCCGCAGTGAAAGTGTCTGAAAATACAGTCGTGCCACGAAATAAGCTTCGCGACTGGCAACTTTCCAATGTTTACGATATCTATCCCGTATGGCGCCACCGTTATGCCGCAGGCGTCACAAAAAATACCGAGCATGTTTTCGGCTTGCAGGTTCCGCGCGACATACCTATCACCTTGGCTCCGCGCGAGCATCTGCATTATCTGTGGCTGCCGTATCGCGAGGCCGCCGACAAGTGTTTTTCGCCGTCGAATGCAGAAGCAATTTTGCAGTTGCCGCAGTATGTAAATTAAATATTCGCCCTCCGCAACTGCGCAGCGAATAGAAAGCAGGAACAAGACTTTTTTATGAAACTTCGCATCGCTACCTACAATATTCATAAAGGGGTTTCCTCTTTCGGCAGCCGTCCGCGGATCCACGCCCTGAAGCAGGCATTGACCTCAATGGAAGCGGATGTCGTGTTCTTGCAGGAAGTACAGGGACGTCACGATTTGCTGGCAATGCGTCATACGGCAAATTGGCCATCCCAAAGCCAGCATGAATTCCTGAAGGGTGACGACCAGCACTGTGCGTATGGCGTTAACGCCGTATATGATCATGGGCATCACGGCAATGCGCTGTTGAGCAATTTTCCGATCGCTTCTTCCCGCAACCAGGATGTCTCCGATCATGCCTATGAGGCGCGGGGCATCTTGCACTGTGTGGTGCAGACGCCGAAAGTCGAAGTGCATTGTTATGTGGTCCATCTTGGTTTGTTTGCCGGCAGCCGCAAGCGACAGACCGATGCGCTGATCAGTGCGGTGGCCAGTTCGGCGCCATCCGATGCGCCGGTGATCATCGCCGGTGATTTTAATGACTGGGGCAACCATTTGAGCGAGGCGCTGCGCTCTGGCCTGGGCGTGAGTGAAGTCTTCGATGAAAATATATCAAGGCGCGGCTTCGGCAGTTATCTGCGACAGCTGAGCGGACGCGGGCCCAAGATTCAGCCGGCCCGCACCTTCCCGGCGGCGATGCCGTTTCTGCAGCTGGACCGGGTTTACGTGCGCGGTTTTACCGTGGAATCAGCCCAGGTGCTGCATGGCGCGCTGTGGGCCCGCTTGTCGGATCATGCGCCGATCGTGGCGACGCTGAATCTCAAATAAACATTCTGCTGAAAAACTGCCATAGCGAGCACGGGCGGCCATGTCCGGTGCGCGCGATCGACATCGCATAAAATAACGCGATAATCACTTCGCTATAAAAATAATGCAACAGCGACTTTCAACCAGGCGGGTCAAGATTCATGCGTTCGCTTACCTATACCGCCAAAAACAATATTGATCTTTTGCATTGCGGCGCTGAATTTTTCCCCAGCCTGGTGGAAGCGTTCGATGCGGCAACGAAAGAGATATGCCTGGAAACCTACATCTTTGCCGCTGACGATACGGCAGAGCAGGTCAGGCTGGCGCTGCAGCGCGCGGCGGGCCGCGGGGTAAGAGTCAAGGTCATTACCGACTGGGTCGGCACCGGCCGTGTGCAATCCACGCTGCTGCACGAGGCATTTACCAAGGCCGGCGTCAAGCACCGCAGCTTTAATCCCTGGTTCCGGAATGGCGTTGCACGCACCCACCGCAAGATGTGTGTGGTCGACGGCAAGCTGGCCTATCTTGGCGGGCTCAACATCAATGATGATCTGATCTCCGACGATAATAGCGCCATGCCCTTGCCGGCCCCGCGCTGGGATTTCGGTGTCAGGATAACGGGTCCTCTGGTAACGGCGATTCATCGGGAGATCGAATCGCAATGGGCGCGGCTCGGCAACCTGGCCTTGCAATCGCGCTGGGAAAAATTCAAGGAAGGGCGCACGAAACGCCTTCCGAGCGGCAGTGGTCCCGCCGTCGCCGCGCTTGTGGTCCGCGATAACCTGCGCAATCGCCGCACCATCGAACGTGCGTTTCTGCATGCGCTGGGACATGCGCGTCAGCGCGCCCTGATCGCCAATCCGTATTTTGCGCCGGGGCGCAAATTGCGCGACGCGCTGGCGTCGGCCGCCGCGCGTGGTGTGGATGTGACCTTGTTGCTCGGCGTTGGACAATTCCGGCTGCAGGACGCCGTCGCACATTCGTTTTACCCGAAGCTGCTCAAGAGTGGTGTGAAAGTCGTCGAGTATCAGAAGACCCAGTTGCACGGCAAGGTTGCGGTGATCGACGATGAATGGGCGACGGTGGGCTCCAGCAATTACGATGGCTTCAGCCTGTTCGTCAATCAGGAGGCAAACATCGTGGTCAAGGATGTCGAGTTCGTCCGGGCGCTGCGCGAACATATTGAACGTGGTGTGGCCGAGGGTGTCCTGATCAGGCAGGATGAGTTTGCGCACCACCCGTGGCATCGGCGCGCTTATTATGGTTTCGCCTATTTTTTATACCGAAGCATCCTGCGTGTGATCACGCTGGGAAAATATACTGAATGATAAATGGGAGAAGCGTTTCTGTTTCTCCCATTCCTTACTGCCCGTTATATCTGAATCCACGCACCTTTGAATACCACCGGCCCGGTCGGGCCATCCGCCTTCGGCGAGCCGCCTTTCGGTTCCAGTGTCACCGCCAGCACGGGCACTGTCTGCGGCGTAGCGTTCTCCGGCATGTTCAGCGTAATGCTGCCATTGCTGGCTACCAGGCCCAGGGAGCGTGGAGGCCCTTCTTTTGGCACTGCCCACAATTCCAGGCTCTTGTCGGCGGCTACCGTTTGGCTGGCCACCATCTTGACGACCAGTTGACGGCGTTTGGCATCCCCGGTGACGATTGCGATCGGCTGCGCCTTGTCATCGGCCAGCATCGCAACGTAAGAGGTCAGTGGCGAGGCCGGTTCCGGTTGTTTGGTTGCCAGTACCGCGACCAGGATGGTTGCCAATGCAGTCGATACCAGGCCCAGACCGCGCCAGAACATCAAGTCTTCTCGCAACGAGGTCCAGAAGGAACGGCTGCTCTCGGTACGAGCGTCGGTCAGTTTCAGCCGTTTTGCGATCGACTGCCATACTTGCGGTGACGGTTTTGCAGCAGGTGCAAATTCGGCCAGGGGCACCAGGCGATCTTCCCACTCGGCGACCGCACGGCGCAGTGCGGCATTGTCGCGCAGCCAGGTTTCAAAACGACGCCGTGCGCCGCCTCTGAGCGTGCCAAGCACGTACTCCGCAGCCAGTTTGTCAATCAGCGCATCGTTATGACGGATATTCATGCACTCTCCAGTTTCGTCAGGCAAAGACGCAGGCGTTCCAGTCCGCGACGGACCCAGGTCTTGACTGTACCCAGCGGTAACTTCATTTGTTCCGCAACTTCGCTATGGGACAGGTCGTGATAAAACGCCAACGCAATAGCCTGCCGATGCAAGCCCTCGAGCGTGGTAAAACAGTGCGCCAGCGCTTTCGAATCCGCGCTCAGCTGCAGGGCTTCGATAGGTGTGGGATCGGCGCTTTCAAGTGCATCCATTACATCCTTGTCAAACGTATCCGCGTCAATTTCGATCGTATGGTCGACGCGCCGCAACAGGTCAAACGCCTTGTTGCGCACGATGGTCGTCATCCATGTCATCGGCGCGGCCAGGCTGGCCTGGTAGCTGGGGGCGTTATTCCAGATATTGACAAAACTTTCCTGCAACACCTCTTCCGCCAGCTCGCGCTTGACTAATATACGCAGCGCAAAGCCAAACAGTTTCGACGATGTTTCATCGTAGAGCAAACGAAAGGCTTTTGTATCCTTGCGCGCAACGGCGGCAAGCCAGGTCTTTAGCTGCTGGGGATCAAGATTAGCCAATTTGAATCCATATGAAGGGGAGAGGGCATCAGTTCGCGCGGGTGCTGCCAAATAACAATTCAATCACACACGGAGATTACCTCATCAACAAATTGTGCGCAGCAACTTCAAAAAAACCGGGCAGGATGAACGGATTGATTGATTGATGTTGAAAGCTTATGCTGTCCAATAAGCTGTTTTGGAACGAGGTTTACATGGTGACTGGCACGGTTAGGGTTGACAAATGGTTATGGGCGGCGCGCTTCTTCAAGACCCGCACGCTCGCCACGGACGCTGTCGACAGCGGCAAGGTCCGCCTGAATGATGAGCGGGTCAAGCCGGCGCGCAACGTCAAGCCTGGCGATACCGTCGACATCGATAATGGTTCTACCCAGTGGCAAGTGGTGGTGATCGAATTATCCGATGTACGCGGTTCGGCAGCGGCGGCGCAAGCCTTGTATGCGGAAACTGAAACAAGCATCGCCCGGCGGCAAACCGAGGCTGACCAAAGGAAGTATTTCCGCGAGCCGGGCACCACAATCAAGGGGCGCCCGACCAAGCGCGACCGCAGGCAAATGGATCGATCGAGCAGCTGAGCAAGCCCGGCTACTTTGCGCCTATCCCCGTGGCTCACGCAGATCAACAATATGCAAGCGTAATCAAAACGTTCGAATGGCACGTGCGTGAAGCAGTTGCAATAACGCTTTGAACGGGCCATTCGCCTGGTAAACAACTTGAATAAGCTCAGAAAAAGTGCAACAATGATGCAAAAATAGTGCGCATAAAGAGAGGAATGATGATGGCCATTGCCGAAGCAATCCCTGTATTCGAGCGAAATTTTGATCGATTTTTGAACTTTCTTAACGACAGCGCTAATACGGCATCGATCTCCCCCAAGCGCTTTGGGCAGGTGCTGAGTCTGGATATGCAGACGCTGGCGGCGAAGGCGCATGTCCATCGCAATACAATTAGCCGCGCGCCAGATGCCGAGAGCGTGCAAGGGTACCTGCGCGATTCGGTGCGTGTCATGCGCGCCTCTGCCGATATCACTGGTAGCGTGGAGAAGGCGATTTTCTGGTTCAAGAACAATCCGCTGCCGGCTTTTGACTACAAGACACCGCACGATCTGGTGTCCGAGGGGCGCACCGAAGCGTTGATTCGTTATATTCAGTCGCTCCAGGCTGGGTTCACCGGATGATCGTCACCGCGATCGACACAGTCGCCTATCGTGTGCATGATCCCAGGTGGGCATTTGACCCGACATCCGGCGCCGGCGCCGGCAAGTACGGCGGTCGCGCAAATCGGCTGGGCATCAATGCGATTTATCTGTCGATGGAACTGGAAACAGCCCTGAACGAGTACAAGCAGCTCGACGCGCTGATGCCGCCGGCGTTGATGGTGAGTTATCTGATCAAGGTCGAATCGATTATCGACTACCGGGGCGGATTTACCAATACATGGAATGCGCTGTGGCAGGACTTTTACTGCGATTGGCGCAAGATGCGTTTCAATGACGGCATCGAGCCGCCATCCTGGGTTATCGGCGACCAGGTGCTGGCCATGGGCGCCAAGGGAATCATGTTCAAGTCGGTCCTTACAGGGGGCACTAACCTGGTGTTATACAACGATGCGTTGACTGCTTCGGATTCGATCGAAGTCCATGACCCAAATCACGCGCTGCCTAAAAATCAAACTTCCTGGGAATAGCGCTGGCGGTTTAGCCTCCCTTGGCCATTTCGCGCAATCCGGCGCTGCTGTGATCGCCGCACATCATAAATAGAATCCCCCTTCTAAGTTCCTGTTTGACTTTTATAATCAGGTGCATAATAGTACGAGCGTTCGTATTCTTCTGCGGTTTGTGTTTTTGCAATTTTCATATGGGACTTTTGTGGCCATTACCATGAGTGACACAGCGCCAAAATTCATGCGCAAAGGTGAGCTGACCCGTGCAGCCATCCTTGATGTTGCGCTTGGCCTGGCGAGCCGCGATGGGCTGGAGGGACTGACCATCGGTTTGCTGGCGGACAAAATGAACATGAGCAAATCTGGCGTGTTCGCCCACTTCGGTTCTCGTGAGGACTTGCAGATCGAGGTACTGAAGCTTTACCACCACCACTTTGAGCAGGAAATTTTCTATCCCAGCATGAAAGATCCGCGCGGCCTGCCGCGTCTGCAGGGCATGTTCGCCCGCTGGGTCAAACGGGTGACAGTTGAAATCGCCTCTGGCTGCATCTACATCAGCGGTGCGGTTGAATACGATGACCGGCCCGGCGCGATACGGGAAGAATTGGTTGGCATGGTGCGCGCGTGGCAAAGTGCGTTATTGCGTTGTGTCGGGCAGGCCACCGAACTGGGGCATCTGCGCGCCGGCACCGATCCGCAGCAATTGGTATTTGAAATGTACGGCTTGATTCTGGCGCTGCATCACGACGCCCGTTTCCTGAACCGGCCGGGCAGCGTCGATCGGGCGCAGATCGGCTTCGAGCGCCTCATTGAAAGCTACCGCAGTTCACCGACAGACCCGCAAGAAAATCCGCTGTGAAAAAAACAGCTTAATCATTCAGCCATCAGGAGAAAATCATGGGTCAATATATCGCCCCGCTACGTGACATGCAGTTTGTATTGCACGAGTTATTGCAGGTCGAAGATGAGTTGAAGCAGCTGCCTGCGCATGCGGAAGTGGATGCGGAAATCATCAATCAGGTGCTGGAAGAGGGAGGTAAATTCACCTCCGCGGTCCTGTTCCCGCTGAATCATTCCGGCGACCGCGAAGGCTGTCACCTGGACAGGGAGACGCATGAAGTCACACCGCCGAAGGGCTTCAAGGAAGCTTACCGGCAGTACGTCGAAGCCGGTTGGCCATCGTTGTCATGCGACCCGGAATATGGCGGCCAGGGTTTGCCGCTGGTGCTGAACAATTCGTTTTATGAAATGCTCAACTCGTCCAACCAGGCATGGACCATGTATCCGGGGCTGTCCCACGGCGCGTATGAGTGCCTGCATGAACACGGCACGCCGGAGCAGAAAAAGCTGTATTTGCCCAAGCTGGTGGCCGGCGAATGGACCGGCAGCATGTGCCTGACCGAAGCCCATTGCGGCACCGACCTCGGACTGCTGCGCTCGAAGGCGGAACCGCAGGCGGATGGCTCATACAAGATCACCGGCAGCAAGATATTCATCTCGGCGGGTGAACACAATATGTCCGCCAATATTCTGCATCTGGTACTGGCACGCTTGCCGGATGCGCCGGCCGGCACCAAAGGCATTTCATTGTTCCTGGTACCGAAATTCCTGCCCAATGCGGACGGCACAGTGGGTGCGCGCAACCCGATTTTCTGCGGCGGCATTGAAGAAAAAATGGGCATCCACGGCAATTCGACCTGCCAGATGAATATGGATGGCGCGACCGGCTGGATCATCGGGCAGCCGAACAAGGGCCTGAACGCGATGTTCGTGATGATGAATGCCGCGCGACTCGGCGTCGGCATGCAATCGCTGGGCCTGACCGAAGTCGCGTATCAGAACGCGTTGGTGTACGCCCGCGACAGGCTGCAGATGCGCAGCCTCTCCGGCGTCAAGGCGCCGGACAAGGCTGCCGATCCGATCATCGTGCATCCCGACGTGCGCCGCATGCTGCTGACGGCAAAAGCCTATGCGGAAGGCGGCCGTGCATTCAGCTCGTACGTCGCCTTGCAGATCGATAAGGAACTCAATCACCCGGACGAGGAAGTGCGCAAGGACGCGGCCGACGAAGTCGCGCTGCTGACCCCGATCATCAAATCCTTTCTGACCGATAACGGCTGGATCGCAACATCGGAAGCGATGCAGGTCTATGGCGGCCACGGTTATATCGCCGAGTCGGGCATGGAACAGTATGTGCGCGATGCGCGCATCAACATGATCTACGAAGGAACCAACACGATCCAGTCGCTGGACCTGCTAGGCCGCAAGGTGCTGATGGATAACGGTGCCAAACTACGCAAGTTCGGCGCCAGGATCCAGGCATTTGTGGAGGAAAATGGTACCGACGAAGCGATGTCCGAGTTCATCACGCCGCTGGCCGATATCGGTGACAAGGTCACCAAGCTGACGATGGAAATCGGCATGAAAGCGTTCCAGAATCCGGACGAAGTGGGCGCCGCCGCAGTGCCGTATCTGCGTGTCGTCGGTCATATGGTGTACGCCTATTTCTTTGCGCGGATGGCCAAGATCGCATTGGAAAAGCAGGATTCGGGAGACAGTTTTTATACGTCGAAACTGGGGACGGCGCGCTTTTATTTCGCTCGCCTGTTGCCGGAAACGGCAATGCTGATTCGGCAGGCGCGCTCCGGCTCGGCGAATTTGATGGCACTCGACGCCGATCTGTTCTGAAAAGCGGCAGCGTGCGTGTAATCTGCGCTGCCGGACAACTACGTTTAAAGGGTTAATCCATGTCTAATTTCATCGTCAAAAAAGTCGCCGTGCTCGGCGCCGGCGTGATGGGTGCGCAAATCGCCGCCCATTGCGTCAATGCCAGGGTGCCGGTTGTGCTGTTCGATCTGCCGGCCAAGGAGGGTCCGAAAAACGGCATCGCGCTGCGCGCCATCGACAACCTGAAAAAGCTCAGCCCGGCACCGCTGGGCAACAAGGATCATGCGGCGCTGATCGAGGTTGCCAACTACGAAGACAATCTCGAACTGCTCAAGGGATGCGACCTGATCATCGAAGCGATCGCCGAGCGCATGGACTGGAAGCACGACCTGTACAAGAAGGTGGCGCCCTATATCGCACCCAATGCGATCTTTGCATCGAATACCTCCGGCCTGTCGATCACTGCGCTGTCGGAAGGTTTTGACGAGCAGCTCAAGGCACGCTTCTGCGGCGTGCATTTTTTCAACCCGCCCCGTTACATGCACCTGGTCGAACTGATTCCGACCGCGTCGACTAGGCCGGAAATCATCGACCAGCTGGAAGGTTTCCTGGCGTCGACGCTGGGCAAGGGTGTGGTGCGCGCAATCGATACCCCCAACTTCATCGCCAACCGGGTTGGCGTGTTCGGCATGCTTGCCACCATTCATGAGGCGGAGAAATTCGGCTTGTCCTTTGATGTGGTCGACGACCTGACCGGCGCCAAACTGGGGCGCGCAAAATCCGGCACCTTCCGCACCGCCGATGTGGTCGGCCTGGACACGATGGGGCATGTGATCAAGACGATGCAGGACAACTTGCCGGATGATCCTTTCGCCGCGGTCTACAAGACGCCGGAGGTGCTGGCGAAACTGGTAACCGCCGGCGCGCTGGGTCAGAAGTCCGGCGCCGGTTTTTACAAGAAAGTCGGCAAGGATATCCAGCGTTTCGATCCGGCCAAGGGTGACTATGTCGCCGGCGGCGGCAAGGCCGATGATCTGGTCGTCCGCATCCTGAAGGAAAAGGATCCGGTCAAGCGCATGACGGCGCTGCACGATTCGAGCAATCCGCAGGCGCAATTCCTGTGGTCGATTTTCCGTGACGCCTTCCATTACATCGCCGTACACCTGGAATCGATCGCCGACAATGCGCGCGACATTGATTTTGCGCTGCGCTGGGGTTTCGGCTGGAATCACGGCCCGTTCGAAACATGGCAGGCCGCTGGCTGGCAGCAGGTCGCCACCTGGGTCAAGGAAGATATCGAGGCGGGCAAGGCATTGTCCAGTGCGCCGCTGCCGGCCTGGGTATTCGATGGCCGCACCGGCGTGCATGCCGCCGATGGTTCCTGGGCGCCGGCGAAGAAAACCAATGTCGGGCGTTCCCAGCTGCCGGTTTATCAGCGCCAGGCATTCCGTGCGCCTCTGCTCGGGGAAGGTGTTGCCGATGGCAAGACTGGCGGCACCACCGTATTCGAAGATGAATCGGTGCGGATCTGGCATCAGGACGACGAGGTGCTGATCCTGTCGCTGAAAACCAAGATGCGTGTGATTGGCGCCGGTGTGATCGCCGGTCTGGCCAAGGCGATCGACGAGGCGGAAAAAAACTACAAGGGACTGGTGATCTGGAGCGCGGATGCGGCCGACGGCGGCGCGTTTTCCGCCGGCGCCGATCTGCAGTCGATGCTGCCCCTGTTCATGTCCGGTGGTGTCAAGGCGATCGAGCCCGAGGTGGCGAAGTTGCAGCAGGCGCACCAGGCAATGAAATATGCCAATGTGCCGGTGGTCGCGGCAGTGGCTGGCCTGGCGCTGGGCGGCGGTTGTGAACTGATGATGCATGCGGCAAAACGCGTGGCATCGATCGAATCGTACATCGGCCTGGTGGAAGTCGGTGTCGGCCTGATACCGGCCGGCGGCGGCTTGAAGGAAGCGGCAGTGCGGGCAGCGGCCGAGGCCAAGGGCAATGACATCCTGCAGTTCCTCAAGAACTACTTCACCAATGCGGCGATGGCCAATGTATCCAAGTCAGCCCTTGAAGCGCAGAAGATGGGATATCTGGCGGCCGATGATGTCATTGTCTTCAATCCGTATGAACTGCTGTACGTCGCCAAGGTGGAAGCACGCGCGATGTTCGATGCAGGTTATCGTCCGCCGTTGAAAGTGCCGGTGCCGGTGACCGGCCGTTACGGCATGGCGACCATCATGGCGCAGCTGGTCAACATGCGTGACGGCGGATTCATTTCCGCGCATGACTACAAGCTTGCGTCGATGATTGCCGAAGTCGTCAGCGGCGGCGATATCGAACCGGGCAGCGTCGTCAACGAACAATGGCTGCTCGATCTGGAGCGCAAATCCTTCATGGAACTGCTCAATCATCCCAAAACGCAAGAGCGGATCATGGGCATGATGCAGACCGGGAAGCCAGTACGTAACTAATAAATCTCCTTTGCCTTCAAGGCAGAGGGGAATGACAAGGAGTGCAACAAATGACCAAGCAAGTTCAAGAAGCTTATATTGTCGCCGCCACCCGCACCCCGATCGGCAAGGCGCCGCGCGGCATGTTCCGCAACGTCCGGCCCGACGACCTGCTGGTGCGCGTTTTGCAATCGGCGCTGCAGCAGGTGCCGAACCTGGACCCGAAACTGATCGAGGACGCCATTGTCGGCTGCTCGTTTCCGGAGGCCGAGCAGGGTGGCAACCTGGCACGCATGGCTGTGCTGCTGGCTGGCCTGCCACACTCGGTCGGCGGTGTCACGATCAACCGTTTCTGCGCCTCCGGCATTACCGCCGTTGCGATGGCGGCTGATCGCATCCGCGTCGGTGAAGCGGATGTGATGATTGCCGCCGGCGCCGAATCGATGTCGATGGTGCCGATGATGGGCCATCATCCGTCGATGAACATGGGCATTTTCAAGGATGAAAACATCGGCATGGCCTACGGCATGGGATTGACCGCCGAGAAGGTCGCGCAGCAATGGAAAATTTCACGCGAGGCGCAGGATCAGTTCGCGCTGGAGTCGCACATGAAAGCGATCGCAGCCCAAAAATCCGGCGTGCGCGCCGATGAGACGACCCCGGTCGACATCATCGAAAAATTCCCGAACCTGGAAACCGGCCAGATCGATGTCAGCACCCGCACCGTCCACGACGATGAAGGCGCCCGCGCCGATACCAGCCTGGCTGCGCTGGCCAAACTGCGGCCCGTATTTTCCCCGAAAGGATCGGTCACGGCCGGCAACAGCTCGCAAACCTCGGATGGCGCCGGCGCGCTGATCCTGGTCAGCGAAAAAATCCTGAAACAATTCAACCTGACGCCGCTGGCGCGTTTTGTTTCGTTTGCCGTGCGCGGCGTACCGCCGGAAATCATGGGCATCGGTCCGAAAGAAGCCATTCCTGCAGCCTTGCGCGCAGCGGGCCTCAGGCAGGACCAGATCGACTGGATTGAACTGAACGAGGCGTTTGCTGCGCAGGCGCTGGCAGTGATCCAGGACCTCGGCCTCGATCCGGCCAAGGTCAATCCGCTTGGCGGCGCGATCGCATTGGGCCATCCGCTCGGCGCGACCGGCGCGATCCGCTCGGCGACCGTGATCCACGGCATGCGCCGCGACAACCTGAAGTACGGCATGGTCACGATGTGTGTCGGCACCGGCATGGGCGCGGCGGGCATTTTTGAGCGCATGTAAAGAAACAGTCCTGCCTGACCGCAAAAGCCGTACAGTGCCACACTGCACGGCTTTTTTATTGCGGCCCACCTCTTTGATTCATCGAACCGTCCTTATCAGGAAATCACATGGAAATTTTAACCAGCAAATCGAATGGCGTTCTGACGATCGAATTCAACCGGCCGGAAAAGAAAAATGCAATCACTGCAGCGATGTATCAATCGATGGCGGATGGCTTGCGGGAAGCGGAGAACGATAGTGCGGTGCGTGCGATCCTGATCATGGGCAAACCCGAAATTTTCACGGCCGGCAATGACCTGGAAGACTTCATGAAAAACCCGCCGAAAAAAAGCGACAGTCCGGTCTACCAGTTCATGCGCAATCTGGGTGGCGCCAGCAAACCGGTGGTTGCCGCCGTGTCCGGCGCAGCGGTCGGCATCGGCACTACCTTGCTGTTGCATTGCGACCTGGTATATGCGGCCGCGAACGCAAAATTTTCCCTGCCTTTCAGCCAGCTCGGTTTGTGCCCCGAGTTTGCATCGAGCCTGCTGCTGCCGCAGCTCACCGGCTATCAGCGCGCCGCGGAAAAATTGATGCTGGGTGAAGCATTCCTGGCGGAAGAAGCGCGTGAGATGGGACTGGTCAACAAGGTCTTGCCGCCTGATCAACTGGTGGCATTCGCGCAGGCGCAGGCAGCCAAACTCGCGGCACTGCCGGCCTCATCGATCCGCACCACCAAACGCCTGATGAAAGGCGATCAACGCGCGGCGATCGAAGCGAAGCAGAACGAGGAAATAAAGTACTTCGGCGAGATGTTGAGCGCGCCAGAAGCGAAGGAAGCGTTTGCCGCGTTTTTTGAGAAACGCAAGCCTGACTTCACGAAGTTTTCCTGATGAAGAAATTCCAGAATTTATTCGTTATGGCAAATAATATTCGTTCATGAGCCATGAACGATATGTCGCGGTAGCTGAAGTTCATACGCAGCTGCCAAAAAACTTCCCGCACAGCTGAGCGACACCATTTTTGAAGGTGTGCTCAAGCAGGCAGATACGCTTTGTCGTCAAGGATAGGCGCACCGGCCGCGCCTATGGCTGCGCGCAAAGAATCCCCCGTTGAAACGCCGCTCCCGGTGAATGTCTCCCCTATCCAGAGCCATCATTTTCCCACGATGCGAAAAGTAAATTCCGCATTGTGAAATATGGGTGCAAAATAATCCAGCCAACCTATTCCATTTTTTGGGAATATATTTCATATGGCAAAAAACAATATGTAACTCCTTGAAAATAAAAAGATTAATTTAAGTCCTATGTCTTATATAAGACATGGTTCCACTGCAAAAAACGGCTATTATTCTTCCAAGCAGTTTTGTTTCGATTTCACCAGCCAGATTTCTGCAAGAGGGAACCGAAGTAAGGACCCTCAAACCGTTTCTCAATCTTTTTATTATTTAGGATACGCACATGTCACAGTATCAAGACGATATCAAAGCCATAACCGGCCTGAAAGACAAAGAAGGTAGTGCCTGGAATGCGATCAATCCTGAGTCCGCTGCACGCATGCGTGCCCAGAACAGATTCAAAACAGGTCTGGATATCGCCAAGTACACTGCCAAGATCATGCGCGATGACATGGCGAACTACGACGCAGACTCGTCCAAGTACACCCAGTCTCTGGGTTGCTGGCACGGTTTTATCGGTCAGCAGAAGATGATTTCGATCAAGAAGCACTTCAACAGCACCGACCGTCGTTACCTCTACCTGTCTGGCTGGATGGTTGCTGCGCTGCGTTCCGAGTTCGGCCCGTTGCCTGACCAGTCCATGCACGAGAAGACTGCTGTTGCCGACCTGATCAGAGAACTCTACACTTTCCTGCGTCAGGCCGATGCCCGTGAACTGGGCGGTTTATTCCGTCAATTGGACGAGGCCAAAGGCGCTGCAAAGCAAGCTATTCAGGACCAGATTGACAACCACATCACCCACGTCGTGCCAATCATTGCCGATATCGATGCCGGTTTCGGTAATGCTGAGGCAACATACCTGATGGCCAAGCAGTTGATTGAAGCCGGTGCATGCTGTATCCAGATCGAAAACCAGGTTTCCGATGAAAAGCAGTGCGGCCATCAGGACGGTAAAGTCACCGTTCCTCACGAAGACTTCCTCGCGAAGATCCGTGCTGTTCGTTACGCGTTCCTGGAACTGGGTGTAGACAACGGTGTGATCGTTGCGCGTACCGACTCCCTGGGTGCAGGCCTGACCAAACAAATCGCGGTAACGCGTGAGCCAGGCGATCTGGGTGATCAATACAACTCCTTCCTGGACGTTGAAGAAGTTTCGATTGAATCCATGAACAGTGGCGACGTTGTCATCAAGCGCGACGGCAAGCTTGTTCGTCCAAAACGTTTGCCTAGCAACTTGTTCCAGTTCCGCGCTGGCACGGGTGAAGAGCGTTGCGTATTGGATAGCATTACATCGCTGCAAAACGGTGCCGACTTGCTCTGGATCGAAACCGAGAAACCACACATTGCCCAGATAGGCGGGATGGTCAAGGAAATTCGTAAAGTCATTCCAAATGCCAAGCTGGTTTACAACAACAGCCCATCATTCAACTGGACACTGAACTTCCGTCAGCAAATTTTCGACAGCATGAAAAGCGAAGGCAAAGATGTTTCCTCTTACGATCGCGCTAACCTGATGAAAGTGGAATACGACGAAACTGCACTGGCGATTGCCGCGGATGAAAAGATCCGCACTTTCCAGGCTGACGCAGCTCGTGAAGCCGGTATTTTCCATCACCTGATTACTCTGCCGACTTACCATACGGCTGCATTGTCGACTGACAACCTGGCTAAAGAATATTTTGGTGATCAAGGCATGTTGGGTTATGTTGCGGGTGTTCAGCGCAAGGAAATCCGTCAGGGCATCGCTTGTGTCAAACATCAGAACATGTCCGGTTCAGACATTGGTGATGATCATAAAGAATACTTCAGTGGCGAAGCTGCCTTGAAAGCATCTGGTAAACACAACACGATGAACCAGTTTTAAGAACTGAGTCTGGTGTGCATAAAGCTCGCTTCGGCGAGCTTTATTTGTTTACGATGGATGCTCTTATCTGTTCCCGTGAGAACCCGACTATCACGATCTGCATTGTTCTCGATTTTTCGTATAATTTATTATTCTCCAACTTGAATCGCGTCGTGGCCGCAGGGACAATATGAGGAAATGACAATCGCTGATACTTGAAAAGAAGATCATGAAGCATGAAGATTACGATGTACTGAACGTCGAAGGCGGAAGCCATATCAAGATGTGGACCAGAGGTGTGCCGGTGGAGGACGGCGCCAGGCAACAATTGAGCAACATCGCGAAGATGCCGTTCATCTATAAACATATCGCCGTGATGCCGGATGTGCATCTCGGCAAAGGTTCGACCATCGGTAGTGTGATCCCTACCTTGGGTGCGGTCATTCCAGCCGCCGTCGGAGTGGATATCGGTTGTGGAATGATCGCTGCAAAAACGACCCTGAGCGCAAACGATCTGCCGGATAACCTGGGGCCCTTGCGCAGCGCCATCGAGAAAGCCATCCCGCACGGAATGTCGCCCAAGACGCGCAGTTTCAAGGGCCGCGACCAGGGCTCGTGGGAAACGCCGCCGGCACCGGTAGATGTCGCATGGGCGCAATTGAAAGAGGCGTTTGATGTGGTGTGCCTGAAGACGCCCAGGCTGCGGAATACGAATAACTATCGCCATCTGGGAACCCTGGGATCGGGTAACCACTTCATCGAAGTGTGCCTTGATGAAGCCAACTTCGTATGGTTCATGTTGCACTCGGGTTCGCGTGGTGTGGGTAACGCAATCGGCTCCCATTTCATCGAGCTGGCAAAGCAGGATATGCGCACGCATTTCATCAACTTGCCGGACCAGGATCTGGCTTATTTGCCCGAAGGTACTCAGCACTACGACGATTATGTCGAGGCGGTGAGCTGGGCGCAGAAATTCGCGCGCATGAATCGTGAAGTGATGATGCAGAATTTGATTGCCGCGGTACGCACCGTTATTTCAAAGCCGTTCGAGACCCATGTGGAAGCGGTGAATTGCCACCACAACTATGTGCAGAAGGAATCGCACTTCGGCAAGGATGTGCTGGTGACACGCAAGGGGGCGGTATCGGCGCGTGAGGGTGAACTCGGCATCATTCCCGGGTCGATGGGCGCAAAAAGCTTCATCGTGCGCGGCAAGGGGAATCCGGATAGCTTCCATAGCTGCAGCCACGGCGCCGGACGTACGATGAGCCGGACCGAAGCCAAGCGGCGCTTCACGGTCGCGGATCAGGTCAATGCGACACAAGGTGTGGAATGTCGCAAGGATGCCAATGTGATCGATGAGATTCCGATGGCATACAAGGATATCGACGCCGTGATGGACGCGCAGCGGGCTCTGGTGGACGTCGTGCACACCTTGAAGCAGGTGGTATGTGTGAAGGGGTGATGCGTGACTCTGCTAAAAAATAAAAGATGAAGAACATGATTGAATTGGATGGAGCAACAGGAGAGGGCGGGGGCCAGATTTTGCGAACGGCGTTGTCGCTGTCGATGATTACCGGTCAGCCTTTCCGCATCACCAATATCCGGGCGAACCGCTCCAGGCCCGGATTGATGCGTCAGCATCTGGTTGCCGTACAGGCTGCCGCGCAAGTGTGCAGTGCAGCGATCGGAGAAGCGTCGGTCGGATCGCAGGTGCTGCAATTTGTGCCGGGAAAAATCCGGGGTGGCGATTACAAGTTCGCCATCGGCACAGCGGGCAGCTGCACACTGGTATTGCAAACACTATTGCCTGCCCTGCTGTTTGCGGAAATGCCTTCCGTGATTCAAATCAGTGGCGGCACCCACAATCCGATGGCGCCGCCCGCGCAGTTTTTGCAGCGTGCGTATGGCCGGGTGCTGGCGGAAATGGGCGCGGTGGTCGATATTCAGTTGAATCGCTTCGGTTTTTATCCCGCCGGTGGCGGTGAGTTGATTGCCAGGAATGCGCCTTGCAAACAATTGCAGCCGATCGAATTGCTGAGCCCGGGCGAGCGCGTAGCGGCCTATGCGGAAAGTTTCGTAGCCGGCATTCCGGCAAGTGTGGCACAACGTGAACTGGAATGTATCGGTCGCAGCATGGGCTGGGATGATACACAACTGCTGGTGCGCGGCTTGCCGGCGGATCAGGGCCCGGGAAATGCACTCCTGGTGACGCTCGAACACCGGCATGTGACGGAAGTGTTTTGCGCATTCGGTGAAAAGAGGGTGCGCGCCGAAGCGGTTGCAAAAAACGTGATCGGGCAGGTGCGTGATTACCTCGCGTCGGGCGCGGCGGTAGGCGAGCATCTGGCCGATCAAGTCATGCTGCCGATGGCATTGGCTGGCGGTGGCCGCTTCACCACTAATTGTGTGTCTAAGCATGCTGTGACAAATGCAGCGGTGATCGCACGGTTTTTGCCGGTTGACATTCGTTTCGACGAGAGCGGCGGTATCGGTACCTGTGTGATCAAGAAGAAACAGGCACGATAGGATCAGTGCGGTTCAGGCTGCCTCGCTACCAGGATTTCGCCAGCCGTCTGCAGGCTCTGCAGGGCGGATACGGAGCGAATGTTACTGTCGGTATGAAAAACAATCCTTATGTTATCGAGCGTACCGAGCGATCTTTGCATTCTCTTTACTGTGGACACAGCAAGCACTCATTCACCACTCCAAGGAGAGCACAGCATGAATAAAGACCAAGTCAAAGGCGCGGCAAAAGACGTGGGCGGCAAGATTCAGGAAGAGGTAGGCAAGCTTACCGGCAACAATGAGCAGCAAGCAAAAGGTCTGGCAAATCAGGTTGAAGGCAAGGTGCAAAAAGGTGTGGGCAATGTGAAAGAGGTTTTAAAAGGTAAATAACGCGCCACTTCATTGCTGCCTGCGGTTCCTGTCGCGGGAGGCGCCGGCAGCGTCCCGAATTTCAATTCAGCAGGAGCAGTTACAGCCATCCCCTTGGCTGTCGCGGTCCGATATCGTGAAGTTATTCAAGTCCCGATTCCTGGGTCTGAGTGTAATTCAGTCAATAAACCCTCTTTTTTATTTCCCTCTCCAATCCAATCGACATTGCTGGTGACTGCATCCTTTTTCTTGAGGAAGGCGCTTGACAATCGCCGTCGGAAGCTTAAAATACCATCCATACAGATGGTATATGGATTCCAACCAGATGGAAGTGGAGTGATGATGAGTGTGCATGACATTCGGATAAAAGCAGCGGAGTCGGAAAAAATCACGATCAATCTCGGTTTGGTCGATCTGGGGCAAATCGACTTGCTGGTGCAGGAAGGGTTTTATTCAAACCGTACGGATTTGATCCGTACCGCGATCCGCAACCAGCTCACCACACATGCGGAAGTTGTCCGGCAAACCGTCGCTCGCAAGAGCCTGGTTCTCGGCTTGCAGCACTATTCGCGTGCGGATCTGGAAGCGGTACAGGCGGCAGGGCAGACATTGCAGATACAGGTACTGGGGTTGGCCAGCATTGGATCGGATGTTTCTCCAGAGCTGGCATTGGCCACGATTGACTCGGTCGTCGTATTGGGTGCCTTGCATGCAAGTCCGGCCGTTAAAAAAGCGCTGGCGCCACGAATTCGGTAGCAGGTCCGACCAAGATTTTAAAGTTGAAAGAATCAAATGAAAATGAATGAAAAAATGTTCGATGTAATGCGTGAAGCGGCACGTTTGTTGAAGACTGACGGACCAGCGGCCGCTACCAGCACCATTCAACGGTCGCTCAGGGGCCTGATGCCCGCCGATGCGCCAGGCGCGGCGGCAGATGTTAGCCGGCCGATGCGCGACATCAATCCGGCACCGTCAGCCCGAAAAGAAAAAACTGCTTCGGCCGACGGCTTCGTTCCCGATTTGCTCGCGGGTCTGCGCATGCCGTCGCCGCTCGGCGACATGAAATTCGACCTGCCAGGCTATAAACCGCAGCCCGGGCAGGACCGGCGGCCGGATGGGGCCAGCGGCGGCCAGTTCCTGGCGCGGTCCTTTAGCAATCATGCAGGTACCCGCGATTACAAGCTGTACATACCCGCCGGTTACGATGGCCAGGCCTTGCCATTGGTGGTGATGCTGCATGGCTGCACGCAAAATCCGGATGATTTCGCGGCCGGCACGCGGATGAATGCGATCGCCGAGGAAAAGCAGTGTTTTGTGGTGTATCCGGCCCAGGCACAATCAGCCAACGGTTCAAAATGCTGGAACTGGTTCAACGCGGTAGACCAGCAGCGCGACTTGGGGGAGCCGTCGATCATTGCCGGCATCACGCGTGAAGTCATCGATTCCTATCGGGTCGATGCACAGCAGGTTTATATCGCCGGATTGTCCGCCGGCGGCGCCATGGCCGTGATCATGGGAAACACCTATCCCGACCTCTACGCCGCAGTCGGCATTCATTCCGGCTTGCCGTACGCGGCCGCGAATGATTTGCCCTCTGCGCTGGCCGCAATGAGAGGCGGCATGGGAGCAGGGCGAGCCCGGCCCGCGCCGGCAACTGGGGCGAACGCGCGGCTGCAGGCAATTCCAGTGATCGTTTTTCATGGGGACAGTGACCATACCGTCAATGCCCGCAATGGCGATCAGATCATCGCGCAGTCGATGCACGCGGGCCAGCCGGCGGCCCAGGCGAATGTCGAGCAGGGACGGGCGCCCGGCGGCCACGCCTTTACGCGCACGGTGCACAAGGATGGCGGCGGTCAGGTGCTCGCCGAGCAGTGGCTGGTGCATGGCGCCGGTCATGCGTGGTTTGGCGGCAGCAGCCGGGGGTCGTACACTGACGCGAAAGGTCCGGATGCGAGCGAGGAGATGATGCGCTTCTTCACCACGCGGTCGCAGCAAGCGCGATCAGTTACAATGGCAACCGAAGCAAGCCAGACAGCCGCTGGCCGTCGTTGCAACTTCGGTTGATCACAACGATGGCGGGAGGAAGGTCCGGACTCCATAGAGCAGGGTAACGGCTAACGGCCGTCCGTCGCAAGGCGCGGAACAGGGCCACAGAGACGAGCGTATTTAGTTACGGTGAAACGCGGTAACCTCTACCCGGAGCAATTCCAAATAGGCACGCGTTGATGCTGCTCGCGGAGCGTGCGGGTAGGAAGCTTGAGCCGTGGAGTAATTCACGGCCTAGAGGAATGGCTGTCATAGCGATCGGGTTCGTCCCGCTCGCCGTAACAGAATCCGGCCTATCGGCTTGCTTCACTTTTATTTTTCATTGCTGGCAAAGCCACCCGTTTTTGCCGAGGGTGGCGCCGCTTGATGAGCCTCAAAATCGACTGTGCGGCCGGCCCTAGAATGGGATGTCGGAAGTGCATTGGCCGTGGGATGGACGAGGCGAAAAGCCGGTAAGGCAACCTCCAATCCACGGATCAAGCCGGCTGCCATGCAATTGCGTCAGATGGATGGAGACTTGCGTTGCTGTTCGCATAGCCATTTCATCCCACGACCAACGCACTTTCCGCTGTCTATCCTTCGTCCTGTACTCTTCGCGCCGCATCGGCGCAACTTCATCTGATCCTGAACCGATTTGCGTTTTCAGACATTTTTGATTTCAAAAAAGCAAAATATTTCCCTCTATTTTGCCCAAACGGCAACTTGGCGAAAACCATCTAATTTCCGCTAAGAACCCGTCTTTCCCCGCCATTTTGCATCTGTCTGTCAAACGTCACACTTGCTTTCATAAAGTCGCGGTGGCGCTAAACACATGTGTTTAATTGAGACCTGACTTTCAATGTCGGCGTTAAGTGCTTAATTTATCGACGAATTGTCGAAAATGCCAGCTTGAACTATGCGTGCTAAGTCCTTGACTTTATTAGAAAAGATCCTCTTTTCAACGCTTAATATTCCTTGACCGCAAATTGCGCATCCACTAAAGTGGGCAACAGTGTGAAAAAGTGTTTTTTTGTGGGGGAATTTGCGCAACAAATGCGCAATCACAAGCGAACGACCACTATTGCTAAAACGAAAATAAAAGGGTCATCGGGGTGTTTCAGGGCGCGTCTGCAATGAATTTGGATGCCAAAGGCAGGATGTCTATTCCCGCCAAGCATCGTGACGCCTTGTCCGTTCAATGCGAAGGCAGGGTTACGCTCACCAAACACCCCCATGGCTGTCTTTTGTTTTTTCCGCGCCCCGTGTGGGAAAGTCATCGTGAACAGATTGCCGCCTGGCCGATGTCGGCGCGGGCCTGGCAGCGTATTTTTCTCGGCAATGCGTCCGATGTCGAGATGGATTCAGCGGGACGTATCCTGATCGCCCCTGAATTGCGCACTGCGGTTGGATTGACGCGTGATGTGATGTTGCTCGGTATGGGAAGTCATTTTGAAATCTGGGATGCGGCGAAGCTGGCCGACAGTGAATCGCAGGCGGTCGCGAATGGCATGCCGGATGTGTTAAGTAATTTTTCGTTCTGACGGGCCGTGATGACTTTACAAGCGGTGCCCGAGTTTCAGCACCGTACGGTGCTGCTGGATGAGGCAGTCGATGCGCTCGCGATTGAAGGCGAGCGTGCCGACGGAATTTATATTGATGGTACGTTCGGGCGAGGTGGCCATAGCCGCAAGATACTCGAACGCCTGAGCGCTCGTGGACGCTTGCTTGCTTTTGACAAGGATCCGCAAGCGATTGCAACCGCGCAGGCGATGGTGGCTGCGGATCCGCGATTTGAGGTGGTGCACGACAGCTTTGCAACGATGGACGAGGTACTTGCCGAGCGCGGCATTTCCCAGGTCCTCGGCATTTTGCTGGATCTGGGCATTTCGTCGCCGCAGGTGGACGATGCGGCGCGGGGTTTCAGCTTTCGCGCCGATGGCCCGCTGGACATGCGCATGGACACCACGCGCGGCATCTCGGCGGCACAGTGGCTGGCAACGGAAACCGAACAAAATATCGAGAGGGTGATACGAAATTATGGGGAAGAACGGTTTGCTTTTCAGATTGCAAAGGCGATTGCTGCTGGCCGGGCAGTCGAACCAATTTCAAGCACACGACAGCTTGCCGGTATCGTGGCA
>JAZKDW010000059.1:0-58370 GCA_040387375.1 Pseudomonadota bacterium | reverse complement strand
CGAAGCAAAAAAGAACTCGCCGCCGGGGCGAGACCCGGACAGCATCCACGAAGGGAAAAACGTGTTGGGGTTAACGAAGGACAAGCCGTATTTCGTTTAACGAAGGACAAGCCGTATCGCGGTCACCGAAGGCTAAATCATAATCACGGAAGCAAAATGTTCGCCGTAGCCCGGTCCAGCAATTTCGACTGCGCGCTGGGCGTGAACGCCCTGAAGCGCGCCAACAGGCCAGGCCCATCCGGCGCATTCATCATCAGCGCAGCATGCTCGGCCCTTAAAAACCCCTGCGTCACCAAATGCTGCACAAACCCGATCAAGCCATCATAAAAACCATCGACATTCAATATGCCGATCGGTTTGCCATGAAAGCCGAGTTGCGACCAGGTGAGCATCTCGAACAATTCTTCCAGCGTGCCCATTCCACCCGGCATGGCAATAAATCCGTCCGACAGTTCCGCCATCATGGCTTTGCGTTCATGCATGTCTTTGACCACATGCAGCTGCGTCAGACTGATATGCCCCACTTCCTTATCCATTAACGCCTGCGGAATCACACCAGTGGCCTGGCCGCCGAGGCGCATCACTTCATCGGCGATGACTCCCATCAGCCCGACCTTGCCGCCACCGTATACGAGGGCGATGCCGTCGATTACCATGGACTTTGCCAGGACACGGGCCGCTTCGGCATAAGCCGGCGACGCGCCGGGCGAGGAACCGCAATAGACACAAATGGATTTCAATATGGGCATGATGCAAATGCCGGGAGCACTCCGGCGTAGTTTGGTTGAACAGGAACGACCACCGGAGTGGGTGGGTACTAAACATCAAAGCATAGCGTAAATGCACCGCGGATGTGCGTTCCTCAGGTGGTCTGCTTAGCCGATGTGATTGATTGCCGATTGCCCGGACCCCAGATACTCCTCCACCAGCGTTTCGAACAGGGCACACGCCTCGCCGCGCAGATACGGACCGATCAGTGACAGTACCTGATAACAGCCGCGCGCCAGGGCATCAGCCATGGACTGCTGTTCAGTGTACTTGCGCGGATTGCGCACATACTCATAAGACAGCCAGTAGGTCGCGACGACCACCATGTTGATCGACAGCGCTTCTATTTGCAGATCGCTTGCCTGCATGACCTTGTCCATGCGCAGGCCTTCGCATAGCTGCCTTGCGATCTTGATTTCATGCGCGAGGATTTGTTTGAAGTGAAGTTCCAGCTTGCGATTTCGCGAGAGCAGGTCGCTCTGGTCGCGATAAAAAAAGCGATAGCGCCATGCCAGTTCAAACATCAGGTGCAAATAGATCCACACGTCCTGGATCGTCGGCCGGCGATCGGAAGGAAGGGCAAGCATGCGCCCGATTTCAGCTTCAAACTGGACAAAGATCGAGTTGACGATGTCGTCCTTATTGCGAAAATGGTAGTACAGATTGCCAGGCGAGATATTGGCCTCTTCGGCAATCATGGTGGTCGTAATGTTAGGCTCGCCGAATTCATTGAATAATCGTAGCGACAATTCCAGTATTCGTTCGCGGGTGCGGCGTGGCGCTTTTTGTTCCATGGCGGCGCTGATCTCTGTCTGCGGTTTGATTTATTAAGTACCCGGCCGGAATAAATTGGGAGATGGATGCGGCTCTGACCGAGTGCGATGCAAGGCGCCTGGGCCGCCGCAGTGCGAGCACTGCAAGGGCCGGGCAACGCCGCAGCGCGCCGGTCAGGGCCGCAGACACTCACAATTTATTCCGGGCGGGTGCTTAGTAGCATAACATTGCTCCTTTCATCTGCAGAAGACCTTGATGCGTTATTCCGGGGGCAGCGCCAGCGCGTCTATTGCATGAATCACGCCATTGTCCGCGGCGATATCGCTCTGCGTTACATTCGCTCCATTGACCGTCACCTTGCCATTGTCCGAAGTCAGGGCAAGGGATTCGCCCTGAATCGTTTTTGTCTTGCCGGGCTTGACTTCCGCCACCAGCACCGCGCCGGGGATGACATGATAGGCAAGTACTCGTGATAGCCTGGTCTTGTCTTTCGAAATGCGCTCCCAGGCGCCGGCGGGCAATTTCTCGAAAGCGCTGTCGGTTGGCGCGAAGAGAGTATAAGGACCTGCGCCTTTGAGTGTCTTGTCAAGTCCGGACGTCTTCAGGGCAGCGACGAAAATCTTGAATGAGCCGTCCGCAGCCGCTGTATCGACAATATCGGCGGCATACAATGGACCGATGCCAACGCCAAGCGCGGCAGCGAGTAAAATTGCGGAAAAATATTTCTTCACGAAAGCCTCCTTCTCATATTGGGAAAATAGGGAATAATCGTAGCGTCAAGGCATCGGCATCACTCATCACGGAGTTCGCGATCGTTTGGCGAATGAGACAAGCCTCATCAAAGGGACACTGCTAATAAGTTGTCATGCCGCCAAAAAAGTTCAATTCACGAGAGTTTCATGAATAAAATTACAAAACGCATCACCTTCGCATTCCTGTGGTCATGGCTGGCAGGGATCGCGTGCCTGTTCCTCGCATTGCAATTCAGTCCGCCACGCTGGTCCGCAGCCGCAATGGGAGGCGCCTTGTACGCTGCGGCCGAATCCAGCCTGGTCTACGTATTGCCGCCGCTGCTGCTTCTTGTGGTGTGGGTGCTCAGGCGCAAAACGCTGACCCTGCGTGCTGCTGCCTTGTGTGCAGTGGTGTGGGTGCTGTTGACGGTGGCGTGGTGGGCTTCCGCGTTCACTCCCATTCCATGGATGGGTGTGGTGCGCAATATCGCGATACTGCTGCCTGGATCCCTGGTTCCTGCGGTATTGTTTTATTTGCTGATCACGAGAATCTAGATTCAGGCTGCCGGCGTCAGATACTTTCTTGAAACGGCATGAATCTCTTCAACCACTTGCGCCTGAATCACCGGGTCCAATGCGAGCGCGACATGACCGATGCCATGAAACGCAATATTCCTGGCGCCGCTCATGCTGGACGAAATTTGCGGAGAAATGATGTTGTCGTGGTGTGAATAGATCGACAGGAAGAGTGCCCGCCTTTCGTCATCTTCGGTTTTCTCCAGTTCGCGCAGCCACTCGCAAGGCGCGCCATTGGACGCGCTGCCGATCCAGCGCACCTGCTGCGAATTCAGGCCGATGGCATGGTTGGCCAAGCCTGTGCCGCGATGCGGAGACCCCAGGGTGATCACTTTCGCCACCCGTGCGCTGCCCTGCACCCGCAGATAGGCGCGGGCAACAATTCCGCCCATGCTGTGGGCAACAATAACGACCTTGTCATGGCCGCTCTCGTCACACAGGGTATCGACTGCAGCCTGCACCAGAGGCACATAGTCATCGATGCCGGCCAATACCGGCTCCAGATCGACTGCGTGATGGGTTATGTGCTCACGTGCCAATACCTTGCTCAGCGAGTGCCAGTAGCCACTGTTGCAGGCATAACCGTGGATGAGCAGCACAGGCAGTCCGGCCGGATGTTTGGCCGGACGTTTGTTGAAGCGATGGAACGGCATGGTCCATGAAGAGCTCCCCATGGTGGCCATGAATTCGCCGGCAAACAGGCGGCAGGCCCGACGCCAGTCAAGACGCAGCGATGCCGGTGTTTCGCTGTGATAGCGCCATGCCATGAAAAAATTATTGGCGGTAATCAGAAGACGCACCAATAACACCGCGCCCAGCCCCAGCGCCGCCGCCAGCGCTACGCTCTGCACATGGAATACCCTGATTGCCATCAGCGATACTGCGAAGGCTATGGCAATCTGGAAAAGAACAAGAATGCGGGTGAGACGGGTGATCATGCAATAATTTCAAAAGGGAAGACCGTCGCAGGAATGCGTGCTGCGATTTTATCGGAAAGGCCGTGACGGGGGCTGTGCCATGACCAGAAATGCGGATCAGGGTGTGTAGCCGGCAATGTTCGACTCGTCAACTGCATCGATTTGTCCGGCTTTCAGAAATTGCAATGCGTACTGCAGGTATATTTTATTGCGGACAAATACATCAAACAGGTCGGGGTCGATGTGGCCATTGAGGCTGAAATTGCCGAGGATATTGAGAGACTCCGATAACAACTTGCCCTGTTTGTAAGGACGATCCTCGGCGGTGAGCGCTTCGAAGATGTCCGCAATGCCCAGTATCCGGGACTGCACTGACATCTGGTGCCCTTCAAGTCCGCGCGGAAAACCTTTGCCATCCATCCGTTCATGGTGGCCGCCTGCATACTCAGGCACGTTTTTCAGATGCCTGACCCAGGGCAGGCTTTCAAGCATCCTGATCGTGACGACGATATGGTCGTCGATGATCCGGCGCTCCGCGGGGGTCAGGGTGCCGGCCCGGATGGTAAGATTTTCCGTCTCGTCGGCGCTAAGAAAATTGGCAACCAGACCTTGCGGATTGATCCACTGGCGGCGTGTACCGATATCGCGAACGGTGCGCTGATCCTCGGGCCGCATTTTCTCTGCGCCGATATTGGCGCGGCGTAGAAACTCCCGCTCCGCATCCAGTTCAAGCGTCTCCCTCCTGAGTGTGGATTCCAGGACGGCTTCAGCCGCCGGATCGACTGGCGAACGTAGTGCGAGCGTGGCCTTGAGCGCTTCGATTTCCGCATCCCGTTTCAGAACTTCAAAGCGGGTATCAATCAGCGCAATGCGGTCGAAAATGGTTTCCAGCTTGGTCGCCTTATCCACCACGTGGACAGGCGTTGTGATCTTTCCGCAATCATGCAACAGGCCGGCAATCTGCAGTTCATGACGATCCTGCTCGGTCATGCTGAAAGAGGCAAAGGGACCTTCAACGGTGGCCTGTGCCGCTTCAGCCAGCATCATCGTCAGCGTCGGCACCCGCTGGCAATGCCCCGCCGTATAGGGCGACTTGGCGTCGATGGCGAGGTTGATCATGCGTATGAACGATTCGAACAACGCCTCCTGCTGCAAGATCAGGCGACGGTTGCTGAGGACGATCGCGGCCTGCGAACCCAGCGACTCGGCCAGACGTTGGGCTGCCCGCGAGAACCGGACCACCTCGCCAGTGTTCCTGTCGAGCGCGTTGATCAACTGCAGCACGCCAATGACTTCGCTATCCTGATTCGTCAGCGGAACCGCCAGCAAGGACTTCGAATGATAGCCGGTGATCCCATCCAGGCCGCGCATTCCGGAAAAGTCGAAATTGCTTTTGCCATATGCATCGGGAATGTTGACCGTTTTCCGGTGTATCGCGCAATAGGTGGCAACCATCGCATTGTTGGGCGAACCATCGGCCATGATGAGGGGCAGGTCCGGATAGGGAACCGGGTTGCCCGACGACCCTCCCATCGCGATGTTCAGGCTACTGTTGGCCACGATCTCAAAGCGCAGACTGCGTCCGTCTTCGGACATGAGGTACAGCGTTCCGCCATCGGCATTGGTAATCGTCCTGGCGCCAACCAGGATTTTTTCAAGCAGCAGATGGATATCCTTTTCGCTGGAAAGCGCTGCCCCGATCTCGTTGAGTTGTTCAAAAGGGCGAAGAAGCTTCCTGGGCTTCCCCACCGCTTTTTTGCTCATTTCATGCATACAAGCCGTACCTGCTTGATGTCGGTCGCGCCGGACAGCACCTTTTCGATCCCATCCATCTTCAGGGTCAGCATGCCTTCGTCGAGAGAGGCGGCGAGTAGCGACGAGACACGGGCGTGCTCCTGGATCAGCTTCTTGATGTTGTCCGATCCGGCCATCAGTTCGTGCAGTCCGATCCGGCCCTTGTAACCCTTGCCGCAGGCTTCACAGCCAACTGCCCGGTAGAGCGTAAAATTGCCACTGCTGTCGGCGTACTGTTCCGTCCATTTTTTGTACACGTTGTCCCGCCCGGCTTGCTGGTCCTTCAGGAAGGTGGTGGTATTTGTCAGTTCCGAGCAGTATTCGGTCAGAATGGCCTGCAACTCCTCGGGCCCGGGCTGATACGCGGTTTTGCATTTGCCGCAAAGCCGTTTTGCCAGCCGCTGCGCCAGCACACCGAGCAGCGCATCGGCGAAGTTGAATGGATCCATCCCCATGTCGAGCAGGCGCACGATTGATTCCGGCGCACTGTTGGTATGCAAGGTGGCGAACACGAGGTGGCCGGTCAGAGAGGCTTCCAGGCCGATCGAGACGGTTTCCTTGTCGCGCATTTCACCAACCATGATGATGTCCGGGTCGGCGCGCAGGAATGCGCGCATCGCCGTCGCGAAGTCGAGACCGGTCTTGCGGTTGACCTGGACCTGGCGCAGGCCGCTCTGCGTAATTTCGACCGGGTCTTCGGCGGTCCAGATCTTGGTCTCGGGGCGATTGAGGAAATTGAGCACCGAGTGCAGCGTGGTGGTTTTGCCGGATCCGGTCGGCCCGCAGACAAAAAATATTCCGTATGGCTTTTCGACGATTTCCTTGAGGCGCTCAAGGTTGTAGGGCAGTACGCCGAGCTTGTCCAGCGGGATCGGTTCGCCGGCGGCAAGAATACGCATGACAACGTCTTCCACGCCGCCGGCCGATGGTATGGTGGCAACCCGCAATTCAATGTCCAGCGGGCCGAATCGGCGGAATTTTATCTTTCCATCCTGCGGCTTGCGGCGTTCCGAGATATCCAGATCGCACATGATCTTGATGCGCGCCAGCAGCGCATTGCGGTAACTCGACGGAATTTCGATGTACGGCTCGAGCGAACCATCCTTGCGGAAACGGATGATGGTCTTTTCCTTGCCGGGGCGCGGCTCGATATGAATGTCGGATGCGCCCTGGCGATAGGCGTCGACGATGATCTTGTTCAGCAGCTTGACCAGTTCGTTGTCTGAAGCAGCCGACACGACGTCGCCCACGTCGCCTTTTTCGTCGTCGTTGTCCTCCATTCCCGACAGTAGTTCTCCGACCGAGGAGGAATCCTCGGCGCTGCCAAAAAATTGGTCAAGTATCTGTTTGAATTCAGCATTGGTCGTAACGTGGAAAAGCAATTTGGCCTTCGTGAAAATGTGGCTGACGACGTGCGTGCTTTTCATCTGTTCCGGATCGAGTGCGAGAATGATCAATCCGTCTTTGCTGTCCTCAATCGGTAGCCAGTTGTTCTGTTCCACATACTCGCGCTTGAGGTTTTTCAAAAGATCCATAGGCTTGATACGGTCCGGCTTGAAAGGCTCATAGGGGACATTGAAAAATTTCGATAGTGCCTGCCCGATGCTTGAAAGCTTGACCTGGAATTCATTGATCAGGATTTCCTCGATATCGACACCCTGGCGCCGCGCGGAGCGGGTAGCAAGCTCAAACTCCGGCGCGGAAAGCACGGCGCTGGATACCAGTGAATCGTATTTCGAACGCATCGGGGTGCGCGGCTGCATGCGTTGATTGAATGCGATCGAGAGCGTGGCGCATAATTCCTTGAGACCTGCTTCGGCACTCGCCGGAAAGGGGCCGCCGAGACGGTTGTTGATCAGTTGAACCACGCCGAGCAACTCGCCGTTACGCGCATCGGTCAGTGGCGCAATCAGCATTTCCCTGGTGCGATAGCCAGTGCGCTTGTCTATTTCCTGCATGAAGCGAATCCTGGTTGAAATCGCCTGCAACTCCGAAACATTGTAGACATCACGTATGTTGATGATCTTCCTGGTAAGGGCGACGTAGCCCGCCACGCTATGCTCGGATATGGGAAGTTTCAAATCACTGAATGAATTCAGGCCGGTTTTGACTTTGGAAATAATGATTCCTTCGGTCTTCATTGACGCATAAATGGTCAGGCGGTCACAATTGAACAGACCGCATATGTCGGTTGACAGATCGAGCATGATTTCGTCCAGATCGGTGGTCGCGTGAATCTTGTTTGTGACCGCCTGGAGTTTCATCGAAAAATCCAGGCGACTATTGACGTCACCAGCGCCGCTGCCCTCCGTTTTTGTATCGCGAACCGCACTCATCTGATTTTCTCCGTTGACGTTTCGAACCGCTTTCAATTCCGTGTGGCGTCTGGCAAAGTCCATAATCCGCCTTCGAGCACATACGCCTTGTAGCCATACTGCGCCAACAGAAACGCGGCCGCCGAACTGCGGCGCCCGCTCTGGCAATAGACGATGTACTCATTGTTGCGATCGAGGGCGTTGAAAAGATCGCGAATCTCGTTGACGGGAACGTTGATCGCTCCCGTCAACTTGTCGTTTCGATATTCCGATGGAAAACGTACGTCGATCCATATGGCGCCTCGCGCTACTTTTTGCTGTGACTCCTGCAGGCTCAGGCGCTGTAGTAGCGGCTCCCGCAACAGTTCGATGAAATCCGCCTTGGCAATTCTCAGCAGCACGCCGTCGGTTTTCATTGTGACGCTCGCATTGCGGGTGGTATTGGCCACCAGCGCCTCCTCGCCGAAGGCATCGCCTGCCTTGAGTTCCGCTACTTGCACCTGGGTGGCGCCGACCTGGCGCGTTACGCGGCAACGGCCACTTTCAATGATGTAGTAATAGTCACCTTCATCGCCCTCGCAGATAACCTGCTGGCCGGCGCTTGCGCTGATGAGGTCAAAACGTTTTAGCAACGCGTCTATGTGGGCGGAGGGGAGGGACGCAAACACGCCATTGCTCAGATTTTCGGCAGCAAGGACGCCGGACATGACGCGCCAGTCCGTAATTTCCTTTGCCGAATTTTTACCACGCGGCCCCGTCAACTGATCCCAGGTCAGCATCACGTCGAGCGTATCGCTGTCGATATACATCATTTCGATATCGGTGATCGCCTTTGCCTCAATATATCTGGACGAGCGCTTGTCGATGGCAAAATTATCCGAGTCGGCGCCGGCGACAAGCACCTCGTCGCTAAAATCCGTGGACACCAGGCGCAATTGTCCTTTCAGAAGATACAGGGTGCAGCGATCCAGGATCTCCAGGGTAAATGGATTCACTCCGCGCTTTATCTTTACCGTATTGCATAACCGCGCCAGCTCTTCTGCATGTTGGGCTGACAGCGTAGAGAGCGGTTCCAGGTTCTTGAATTCTTCGATCGTTACGGGCGGCATAAAAATCCTTCAAGCATTTCATTAAAGAAGAGGCGCGTCACGCCTGTGGTCATCGTCAGAAGCCAAATACCTGATTGTTCTGCAGCATGCGCGGTAAATACTCTCCTATCTTTTCTTCTATCTCGCGCATGATGAGTTCGATCTGGCCGGGCTTGAGATGGGTAATGAATATTTCCGGCGTGCGCTGCAGCTTCAGCAGCTCGTCGGCCAGCAAGTCGGGGCAGAGATGTTTTGAAACGATGGCCAGCTGCCGGTCGTTATTGCAGAAAGCGGTTTCGATGATCAGGTAACGCAGATTGGCAATCTTGTTGACTTCTTTCCAGAATTCGTCGTTGACCGAGGTGTCGCCGGTAAACACCAGGCTTGCCTTGCCGCTGTCGAGCCGATAGCCAACAGCGGGCACCGTATGCCTGGCCGGCAGCGGCGTAATTTCCCTGCCGTTGATGAGCACCGGCTCGCACAGCCGGATGGTCTCGAAGCGGAGATAGGGATTTTCCGCATTGGGAATCTCGCTGAAATCGGGCCAGATCGCCCAATTGAAGATGTGTGCGCGGATGATCTCCTGCGTTGCCTGCGTTGCATACATCGTTAGCGGTTTGTTGCGCATGTCGCCGACGGTATCGAGGATGAAAGGCAGCATGGCGATATGATCGAGGTGCGAGTGAGTGATGAAGACGTGGTCGATCAGGGCCAGTGCCGCCACGCTCAATTCTCCTACGCCTGTTCCGGCGTCGATCAGGATGTCATTGTCGACCAGCATGGACGTGGTTCGCATATGTCGCCCACCTATGCCGCCGCTACAACCGAGAATTCGTACTTTCATTTTCAGATTGGCCTATTTTGTATCGAATATGGTGACGCCATTCCAACCCGCACCAGGCGGATTGGTGCGAAATGCGGCAATGCGTTCCTGGTAGAGCAAATAAAGCCTGGAAGCGGGTTGGGTGCGAACAAGGCTGGCCAGTACTGCTTCGGCCTGATCCCAGTCCTGCTGCCGGTAGCAAAAAAGTGCTTTCTGCCACAGGGCCAATTCGTCCGCAGTGGATTCGGACAATTCCCCGGTGGCGCCTAAGGGTTCGAAAATCGTGACAGACGTTTCCTTGCCCACGACCTGGATCCGGTCGAGTTCCCTGAACTGCACCTCGTTCACCGAGGTGCGGGTGGATTCACCCACCATGACGCTGACACCGTAGTCCTTGGTCTTGCCTTCCAGGCGGGCGCCGAGATTGACCGCGTCGCCCATCACCGTATAGGCCAGGCGGATGCTGGATCCCATGTCACCCACAATCATGGCGCCGGTGTTGATGCCGACGCCGATCCTTATTTCCGGCCAGCCCCGCGTGCGGAAGGTATCGTTCAGATCCTGCAGCGATTTCTGCATTTCCAGCGCCGCCAGCACCGCATTGCGGGCGTGCTGGGGGTCGTCCATGGGAGCGCCCCAGAACGCGACTATGGCATCGCCGATGTACTTGTCCAGCGTGCCGCGATGTTTGCGTATCACCAGTGTCATCGCGGTCAGATACTCATTCATCAGCTGTGCCAGCTGCTCCGGCGCCATGCCTTCGGACAGCGAGGTGAAACCACGCACATCGGAGAACAGAACCGTCAGTTCGGCCTTGCGGCTCTGCATGCTGTAGCTTCCCGGATTCAGGCTCATTTTCTGCACCAGCTCGGGCGGCACATACTGGCCGAAGCGCTCGGCCATCTGCCGCTTCGCTCTGGATTCCACGAAGTAGCCATATGACATGTTCAATACGAACAGCGCGCTCACCAGCAGCAGGCCGGCGGCAATCGGCAATACCCAGTTTGCGGCCTGCCAGAACGCCAGGTTTACTCCGATGACAAGCGCCATCATGGTGAGCGTCGCCAGCGTGGCGCGCAGCGGCGAGCGCCACGGGAACAGGAAAATCATGACGCCGCCCGTCATCAGCAAAAGCACCGATTCAATCGCATCGGCATAGGGCGGTTTGGTCTTGATCGATGCATCCAGCATGCCGCTGATCAGGTTCGCATGCACTTCCATTCCTGGATACAGCTGACTTACCGGTGTAGTTCTAAAATCGCGCAAGCCCGGCGCCGTTGTGCCGACGATCACAATCTTTCCGTTCAACAGTTGTGGCTGGATGCGATTGGCCAGCACGTCTGCGATCGAGTAATACCGATAGCTGTTCTGGTAACCGCGGTACGGCACCCACGCGGCGACATTTTCATCGACCGAGATGCGATGGGCGTTGCCGCGCGGAGTCTGCAGGCCCAGCCATTCGATTGCGGCATATCCGCTGCCGGCGGCCTGCGCTTCGCCAAACTCGGGAACCACGGTGGCGCCGTCAAAAAGCGCACGCACCATCGCGAGAGAAAAGGCTTCGTAGTAAGCGCCTTTGTATTCAGCCAGCAAGGGTACGCGACGCACGCTGCCATCGTCATCGACGATCGGATTGAAATGGCCGCCGCGCGTGGCTGCCTCCTGGAATTCACGCAGATTGCCGCCGTGGCTCAACCAGGAGGTGATGCGGATCTTGCGCCCGCTGAAGGCGCCCGCGCGCAGCACCGGCGCGGGCAGGGCGCCACTGCTGACGCCTTCCTGCGCCAGGTAGTAGCCGAGCACGACCGGCCGGTTCCGGAGCGACGCGGAAAATAATTTGTCGTAATCGAGGAGGGGACTGAGCCGTTTCATTGTCGCCAGATATTGCTGGTTATCCTTGAGTTCGTCCTGGCCCAGTTTCTCCAGAATTTTCAGTCCGGAGCTGACGTCAGGTTCGGCCAGCACGATGTCGAACCCGAGCAAGCTGATGCGGTAATGATCAAATAATTTATTCACCAGCGTCGCCATCCGGTCCCGCTGCCAGGGCCAACGGCCGATTTCAGCCAGGCTTTTTTCGTCAATGTCGAGTATCACGATACGTTCATCGATGTCCTGCGGCATGCTGGCCTTGACCTTGGTGTCGTAGATAAGCCGGTCGAGGGCATTAACGAACGAGAGCTCATGGCTTTTTATCGCATGGCCAAGGAGCACCAGCAAAACCAGCAGGCCGAGGGAGTACCGCAAAACATGGCGCCTCAAATTGAACTCCCCGCGGTTCGCGCGATTACCTCTCTGCTACAGACATGCTTCGGGCGGCGCCACAACCGGCTGCACCTCCCGTGCGGGAAGTTGTGTTACCGGCGCTGTCACGGTGAACACGATCGCGCCGGCGCCGGTGCCGATTTCCGCGCCGCCGGCCTCATTGGATACAAGCACGAGGCCATCGTAGACCGACACGTGGATGCCGTCGGGAAGGCCGCCGCAATTGCCGCCCGCACAGTCGACAACTGAATATTCCGTGCCGCGGATACCGATCGTCGCCGTTTTTGTTTTAAGTTGGTAGTCCGCTTCATTGCCATGCTTGCCGATCAGTCCCGAGATGGTGCGCAAGCCGCCCTTGATGAGCGAGATGAAGCTTTTATTGGCGCCCGGACTATCCGCAACGAAACTGAAGTCATCGATGCGGAATACCGACCCGGGCTTCAGATAGATACGCTGGCTGTCGGTGAATATCAGCACCGCCTCCGCATCCTGCGCAGTCTGGACTGTATCGCCGTTTTCAAGTACCGAGCCAACGCCGATCAGGCGCTTCCTGCCGTCGGCGTGCGCAATCGACACCGCGCCGGAAACATAGTTGACGTTGCCGACTACCGTCGCCGCAGTGGCGTCTGGCATGAAGGTCGCTGCATTAAGCGCTGCATACAAAACGATTGCGCATTGGATTTTTTTCGGCATTATTGCTCCCGGTGTTCGATGGCAAAGAGGGTGCGGCAGGGGAAGTCTCAAGTTCCGCGGTCTGGGTGCTGACGACATCCCGGTTCGGGTCGCTGGCGGTGACGCCCTCGATCCTGGGTGGAATCAAATCGGCCAGAGGCGTCTCGAGGATGGAATTTTCTTCCAGCGTCGTTCGCTCCGTGGTGCCGTCTGCATTCACCGATTCGGAAGTGAGACTGATGATGTCGTTGGTTGCCTGGTTCAATCGTGTGCCGCGCTTGGACGACCTGGTAGTCACCCTGTTTGCCTTGAGCGAGGTGCCAGTGGCAAGGTCCTGGGTGATGGTCAGGCCATTTATGTCTATCGTGCCGCCGGTCGCATCAACGACACTGCGCTTGAGCAATCTCACGTGTCCGTCCAATGCATCCAGTACAACGCTGCCGCCGCGGGCCTCGATTGTGGCATTCCTGTCGATCGTCAGATCGTGGCTGGAACGAAGGATGACCCGGCCGGCGGTCGTGGACACCATGTCGGCATTGATCAGGCCGCTGGTCTTTACCGTATCGCCAATCATTGCGACCAGACCGCCTGGGGAAAAGAGGCTGCCAAGGTTACGCGCTTCGCCTGCCGGCGCACTGACCGTCGCGCTGATCTCCGGCGTGCCCAGGCTGGAGACAGTGACGCCGCGGCCAGCCAGCAACCACACATTGCCATCGGGCGCGCGAATCACGCCTGAACTGCCGTTGGTGACGCTCTGCCCGATCAGGGCCGCCGTGCCGCCGCTGCTCACCTCGATAGTGCCTTCGTTGATCACCTGGGCCGAACTTGTGCCCGCGATTACATTGTTTCCCAGATTGAAGTCCGCGTCGGTGATGTTCAGCGTGCTTGCAATCAGGCCGCCGACGTTGACGACAGCGGTACTGCTGAACACAATGCCATTCTGATTGACCAGAACCACTTTGCCGTTCGAATTCAGGTTTCCCGCGATGACCGATGACACCGTACCCGTTACCCGATTCAGGCTGACCGATGTGTTGGTAGGCTGGATAATATTGGTGGTCTGACCGTTGGCGATGGAAAACGATGTCCAGTTGATGATGCTGGACGTGGCGTTGGTAGTCACATCGAGCTGATTCCCGACCGTATTGAAGGTCGCGGTTGTACTGCTGCCTCCGACAGGATTGGCGTGCGCTGCGTGACCCAGCACAGACATAATCAACAGCGCCAGATAGTTGAGTTTGAAATTAATAGGCATGATCGGCCCTTAGAAAAAAACTGCCAGGTGAAAATGAATGCGGTAATTGCCCTTTGGCGTGATTTGCGAGCCGCGCACAACATGGGCGAAATCGAGACCGCCGGCCCATTTGCTGCGCACACCAACACGTGCGCCTATGCCCACGCTCAAAACATTTTGCGTTCCGGGGTCGCCTGGCTGCTCCGCGTTGCGTGAAGTCCGGCCGTGATCCAGAAACGAGATCAGGCGGTGCTCGCCTTCGATCTGCTTGCTGAGTTCGGCGCTGATCCGGTAACCCTTGTCATTGTTGATCTCCCGTTCCTGGAAACCACGGATCGTCGAGGTGCCGCCCAGGCCGAATTGCTCGCCGGGCACCAGCGCGTTATTGGTGTATTGGCCGCTAACGGCGAGCCGGCCGGTAAGCCCGCCGAACAGGGGCCACAACGCTTCAGCGCTGCCCCGCAAGATGTTGTAATTGGCTTTGGCGCCATAACGAACCTGCTCGTAGGTTTCATTATCCGCATCGCTGCCGCCCAGTCCGCGGGAAAAAGAAACCGAACTGGTAAAGCGCCCGGCCTGAGTATAGGAATAGGCGAGGGTAAGAGGCCGCATGGCGTAGTCAGGCGTTATCTCGAGAACCACATCATTAAAGCTGACTACGCTGTCCAGCTTGCGCTGCTCGATGCCCACCGAAAACTGATGGGTGCCGGCGATGCTGTCAAATGCCACAAATCGTGAATAGCGCGTGCCAAGGATCGTGCCATTGCCGCGGATCGCCAGTTCATTTACATTGCTGATCGCAGACCGTGAGTTGGCGGCGTAAAAATCCAGCGCTGCATCCTGGTTGAATAACGGTACTCGATACGATCCAATCAGCACACGCACGTCTTGCGGCTGTGCAGTCGACAATACTGCCGCAATCGAACCGACATGACGTTCGCCCCATAAATTGATGTGGCCTGCCGTCAGGGTAAGACGGTTCCAGCCAGTTTCCGTGCTCCCGGTATTGTCGATGCCGGCACTAAAACGCAGCGGCGTTTTTTGAATCGATTGATCGGCCTGCAATGTCAGCCCGACGCCGATTGCTTCCGGATGTACATCGACCCGCGCGAAATCGCCAGTCATGTCGCGGTACAGCGTAGCTTGTGCGCGTGCACGCGTGGCGTCGAACGGCATGCCTGCCTGCAAGCCGGTAAAATAATCAGCGATTTTTGCTGGATCCTGAATGGAAACAATGGGCGGATGACCCGCGAGGATCGCCTGAAAGCGCACCGTGCCATCGGTCACATCCTGATCAGGAACAATGATCACTTTCCAGCCTTTTCCGAGCCGCTGTTCGACAGCACGGGAGGCGCGCTGGATGTCCTCAATGGATATGTTTTCGCCAGTAAAGGGGCGGGTTACTTCGGCATCTACCTGGGCGCCCGAAATTTCATAATGACGTACCGAAAAACGATCATCGGCCAGTGCCGATGCCGCCTGTGCAATGAGTGCCAACGTCAAGAAGCCGTGTTCAAAACGCAGACTCATTGTGGAATCCAGTCTTTAAAATCGGAGGGACCTTGGCTTATCGTTCCAGATGCAGGATTCGGAAATTGCTATTCGAATCCATATCGGCAAGCCTGCATTCAGATTCATTGCTTGTCCTGTCCTGACAGCAATGATCTGATGTAGATACTGACAATGTTTTTACCTTAGTGCAACGCACGTGATGTGCTGGTGCAACACATGCATGGAAGAAAAAGTGGATTGTGAAAGTGTTAGGAAATTGTTAGCGCAGGCGGGTCGCAAATCATCGATTTGGGCGGGTAACGGCAGGGGTTTTTCCAAGCCGTTTTGTGCTGAATGTTGTTAACCGTAATTTGTTACAAGCCAGGAATCGACTTGCGACTGGTCACCCTATTTGGGCACCTTGACCAAACGTGTTCCCGCCAAGCGGTCATGCAAAAATTGCCGCTGCGGATCCGCAAAAATGGCGGAAGCCCACAACACCATGTTAGCAACGGGAATTGCCAGCAGCATCCAGCCTTTGGCGTCGAGAGCCCAGGCCACGGCAAGGCCGGGTAAAAACCAGCCCCATGCCAACAAATACCGTGTGATCGCGCGCCAGAATTTCACCGGCTTTCCCTCGTTCGTCACCAGGCGAATGCGCCATGTTTTCATCGCCAGTGTTTGCCCGCCGTGTGTCCAGAACCAGGTGAAGTAGACGCCCAGCACCAAAAACAGCCAGGGCTGCAGTGCACTGCGCAGATACAGCGCGTGCCGTTGCTGCAGCATGGTGGAGAACAGCCAGCCGGCGATAAACAGCACACCGAACAGCAGCATGGCTTCATAAAGCATGCATGCGAGGCGGGTTTTCAAGGTAGGTGGTACGAAAGTAGTCAACGGCAAGAATTATTTGATGGCAGGTTGAGTGGAGGGCTGGAGTGCGGACTGGTTGCCCGCTGAAGGCATCAGCGATTGCTCGGACTGGGACTTCAGCGCCGACTTTGGCGGCGGTGTTACCTTGTTTTTGCCCTGTGAGGCCGATGGCAGGTTGGCGATCCGTTTTTTTGCCGCCGCTTCAGCAGCCAGTTTCCTTTTCTGTTCTTCGGGAAGCTGTTGATACTGTTGCCATTCCGCCGTCCTTTGTCCCGGGTTGAGCTTTTTGGCGCGTGAGTAGCTTTCACGAGCGACCCGTCTCTGCTCCGGCGTCAATTTCGCCCAGTCGCGCATGCGATTCTGCAGGCGGACTTGCTGGTCATTCTTCATTGTCGAAAATTTGCTGCTGATGGCAAGCCATTTGGTCTTGTGGACCGGATCAAGCCTGTCCCATTCAGCGGCCAGAGGAAAAAGCGCCTGCTGCTGCGGGGGCGTCAGGTTTGCCCATAATGGTTTTGTCGGCTGTTCGGCCGCTTTTGCGGCGGGACTATTCGCCGGAATTGCGGGTGTTGTCGCCGCAACCGATGTCGTGCCATTTGCCGTTACGACGGCGGGACTCAGGATTTTTTGGTCAACCGACGTACCTGTCGCTGCGATCGCAATGGCACCCGTTGCAATCCAGGCAAGCACTAAAAAAGTCATCCGCACGGTATGAGACGCGGCGAAAGCCCGAACACTGATCATGCTTATTCTGCCCGCTTGGAAAGATAGGCGTTAAATCCGTGATCCAGATAAGCATTCAACGGCAATTCGTCGGACAGCACAAGCGCATCTATTTCTGCGATTTCGCGGATGCGTTCCTGCTGGGCGCACTGATAAATGCCCATCAATCCTGCCACAAGGACAATAATCGGCAACAAAATGCCCATGCGCCCAACCCAGGGAAGCGGCTGATCGAAGAAATTTCCCACCTGGCCGGCAAACACTCCCCGGGCAGCAAGCCGGCGTAACGGGGAATCTTTTTTCTTGCGGGTTAACGCGGACTTGCGTGCCAAAGCCAGCCGTTCAGCAGTCGAAGCCGGCAAATTATCCAGATTTTCATTCAGTGCGGACCGCACTTTATAAGCAAAATTAAGTTCTTGAGGGGTCATAAACGAATTCCTTTGGCTCTGAGAGCCTGGGCCAGAGCATGTGTTGCACGAGAACAGTGTGTTTTGACGCTGCCTTGAGAACATCCCATGGCGACAGCCGTTTCAGCGACATCCATATCCTGCCAATAACGCATGAGGAATGCTTCCCGTTGACGCATCGGGAGTTTTTGTACTTCATTTTCTATTGCTGTAAGGATCTGCTCGCGTGCAACCTTATCTTCACTCGATTCCGAGGACCGGCTTCCTTCTTCCGCTTCGAACGTCTCGAGCAAGTCAAAATTCTCCTGGTCATCGGCGTTGGTCGAGAGGCTGGAAAAAAGGGTAATCCAGGTATTGCGTACCTTTTCACGACGAAAATAGTCATGTATCGTATTTTGCAATATCCGTTGAAAAAGCAGGGGCAGCTCCGCGGCCGGCTTGTCACCGTATTTTTCAGCCAGCTTGATCATTGCATCCTGAACAATATCGAGCGCAGCCTCGTCTTTGCGAACCGCGTAAACGGATTGCTTGAATGCGCGACGCTCCGCTGCCTCAAGGAAATCAGAAAGTTCTTTGTCAGTTGCCATTCGGTGCGGCGCGTCATTTTCTTTTTACCAGGGGCCTTGGATAGATATCGTTGCTCCTGCCCGGATTTGTTTTCGGAAACTGTCCGCATGCTAGCAAAAAAGAACTGAGTTGTCCCTGTTTTCTAGTTAAAACGCTTGATTTCAAACGGATTTTGCCGAAATTTGACTTGACCAAAATGGTGCAACGCATTAACGTATCAGTCCCTTCGCCATCTCGAAGGGATCCTATGGTCTTTTCGCACGCGACGCATGATGCCGCTTACCGACAAGACGCGCTTTATTTGAAAGCTGTTTGCTCTGACCCACGCCACAAGTGTGAGAAATCCGGTGCAATGTTGCAGCAGTACTTCCGGCTGAACGAGTAGCGTTTAGCGGCAATTCGGACCGTATCCAGGGATGCATGACGAGTTGACGTGACCGCACAAAAAAGGAATGCCCCCGGTACTGCCGCTTCGCACGATTTCGCCAGGAAAGAGCATCCGATCAATCTCCAATGGACCTTGAAAGGAACGAGTTATGAGTTCAGAAATTACAGGCGCGGAAATTCTCGTGCGATGTCTGGCCGAGGAGGGTGTCGAACACGTGTTCGGTTATCCCGGCGGCGCAGTGCTTTACATTTACGACGCTATCTTCAATCAGGACAAATTCCAGCATATTCTTGTGCGCCACGAACAGGCAGCGATCCACGCCGCTGACGCCTATTCACGCAGTTCGAACAAAGTCGGCATTGCTCTTGTTACCTCGGGGCCTGGTGTCACTAATGCAGTGACCGGCCTGGCGACCGCGTACATGGATTCGATCCCGATGATTGTCATTTCGGGTCAGGTACCTTCGGCCGTCATCGGACAGGACGCGTTCCAGGAATGCGATACCGTGGGCATCACACGTCCATGCGTAAAACACAATTTCCTTGTCAAGGACGTCAGGGATCTGGCGGAGACGATGAAGAAGGCGTTTTATATCGCGACGACCGGACGCCCCGGCCCCGTTCTGGTCGATATTCCCAAAGACATCACGATGAACAAGTGTGTCTACGAGTATCCGAAGACACTCGAGATGCGCTCTTACAAGCCGGTTGACAAAGGTCATTCGGGCCAGATTCGCAAGGCGGTGCAACTGTTGCTGCAGGCTGAGCGTCCGATGATTTATACCGGCGGCGGCGTGATCCTGGCAAATGCCTCCCCCGAACTGAACCAATTGGTGGACAAGCTCGGTTTCCCGTGCACCAACACCTTGATGGGATTAGGCGGGTACAGGGCGTCCAGCGACAAATTTGTCGGCATGCTCGGCATGCATGGCACCTACGAAGCCAATATGGCGATGCAGCACTGTGACGTGCTGATCGCAGTTGGCGCCCGCTTCGATGACCGCGTGATCGGCAATCCCAAGAATTTTGCCTCTCATCCGCGCAAGATCATCCACATCGATATCGATCCTTCATCGATTTCCAAACGCGTGAAGGTCGACATTCCGATCGTCGGTAATGTCAAAGACGTATTGCAGGAATTCCTGACGCAATTCGACGCTGCCGAAGCGGCCGCATCAAAGCCGAATGCGTCTGCGCTTGCCGACTGGTGGAAACAAATCAATGAATGGCGCGAGCGCGACTGCCTGAAATACGCCACATCGAATGACGTCATCAAGCCGCAATCGGTAGTCCAGAAAGTCTGGGATATCACCAAGGGCGACGCCTTCATCACGTCCGACGTCGGCCAGCATCAGATGTGGGCTGCGCAGTATTATAATTTCGACAAGCCGCGCCGCTGGATCAATTCCGGTGGCCTCGGAACAATGGGCGTCGGACTGCCTTATGCGATGGGCGTGCAAATGGCCAACCCGGGCGCGACCGTTGCCTGCATCACGGGCGAAGCATCGATTCAGATGTGCATCCAGGAACTCGCGACTTGCAAGCAGTATCACCTGACGCCGAAAATCATTTTGCTGAACAATCGTTTCCTCGGCATGGTGCGTCAGTGGCAACAGATCGATTACGGCTCCCGCTATTCGGAGTCGTACATGGATTCGCTGCCGGACTTCACCATGTTGGCTGAATCCTTCGGCCACGTCGGCATGAAAATTGAAAATCCAAGAGACGTGGACGGTGCGTTGAAAGAGGCGTTCGGAATGAAAGACAAGCTGGTGTTCATGAATTTCATTACGGATCAGACCGAGAATGTCTGGCCGATGGTCAAGGCTGGCAAAGGTCTGAGTGAAATGCTTTTAGGTTCGGAGGATCTGTAACCATGCGACATATCGTTTCTGTTTTGCTTGAAAATGAAGCGGGCGCACTGTCGCGTGTAGTCGGACTGTTCTCGGCGCGGGGTTACAATATCGAAACCCTGACCGTAGCGCCCACTGAAGATCCGACCCTCTCCCGCATGACGATCGTGACCTCCGGTTCGGATGATGTGATCGAACAGATCACCAAACATCTGAACCGCCTGATTGAAGTCGTCAAGGTCGTCGACCTGACCGAAGGTGCGCACATCGAACGTGAACTGATGCTGATCAAGGTGCGTGCGGTGGGCAAGGAGCGCGAGGAAATGAAGCGTACGGCGGACATATTCCGCGGCCGCATCATCGATGTCACAGAGAAGACTTACACGATTGAACTGACAGGCAATAAAACCAAGCTTGACGCATTTATCGAATCAATCGATCGCACCTCGATCCTGGAAACTGTCCGCACGGGCGGATCCGGCATCGGACGCGGCGAACGTATTCTCAAAGTTTAAATTAATCTCATACTAACAATTCATACCCACTAGGAAGATCATGAAAGTTTTCTACGATAAAGACTGCGACCTGTCCCTCATCAAAGGCAAGAACGTCACCATCATCGGCTACGGTTCCCAGGGTCATGCGCACGCGCAAAACCTGAACGATTCCGGCTGCAAGGTCACGGTCGCTCTGCGCAAGGATGGCGCTTCCTGGAACAAGGCCAAGGGTGCAGGCCTGAACGTTGCCGAAGTCAATGAAGCAGTCAAGGCAGCAGACGTCATCATGATGTTGCTGCCCGATGAGAATATCGCCCAGGTCTACAACGAAAGTGTCGCGCCCAACGCAAAGCAGGGCGCAACGCTCGCTTTCGCTCATGGCTTCAACGTGCATTATGGCCAGGTCGTGCCACGTGCCGATCTCGACGTCATTATGATTGCGCCTAAAGCACCGGGCCATACCGTGCGTTCAACCTACAGCCAGGGTGGCGGCGTGCCGCATCTGGTCGCGATTTATCAGGACAAGTCCGGCATCGCCCGCGACATCGCCCTGTCGTACGCAATGGCCAACGGCGGTGGCCGTGCCGGCATCATCGAAACCAACTTCCGCGAAGAGACCGAAACCGATCTGTTCGGTGAGCAGGCAGTGTTGTGCGGCGGTACGGTCGAGCTGATCAAGGCTGGATTTGAAACACTGGTCGAGGCAGGTTATGCGCCTGAAATGGCGTACTTCGAATGCCTGCACGAACTGAAGCTGATTGTTGACCTGATCTATGAAGGCGGCATCGCCAACATGAATTACTCGATCTCGAACAATGCCGAATATGGCGAATACGTCACTGGTCCGCGCATCATTACGGAAGAGACCAAGAACGTGATGCGTCAGGTATTGAAAGACATTCAGACCGGTGAATACGCAAAGAGCTTCATCACCGAAAACAAGGCCGGCGCACCGACCTTGCTGTCGCGTCGCCGCCTGAGCGGTGAGCACCAGATCGAAGAAGTCGGCACCAAACTGCGCGCAATGATGCCGTGGATCGCGAAAAACAAGCTGGTAGATCAAGCGAAGAACTAAGACCGGCGGCGATACGGGCAGGGACGGGCGCTTCAGTCTGTAATTGTTTGTATCATTATTCCGCTGTGTAAAAAAAGGGGCGTACTGTATGGTTCGCCCCTTTTCTATTGGAGATTGTCATGGCACGATTGAGATTATTGGTTCTGCTGTTTGTATGCCTGGGCCCGGCTGTTATTGCATCAGCGCAGACCCGGGCCCCCTTGAATACCAGCGGCACGCTGATTGTAGTGCCGGCGTTTGGCGAGGTCAGGCAAGCCAATGACGAAGCCAATGTCACCCTGATGATCGAGGAACAGGATAAGGACAAGGCGGCAGCGGCGTCACGTGTCAACCAGAAAATGAAGCAGGGGATCGACATCCTGAAGCGGGAAGATCCGCAAGCATCGCTCAAGACCCGCGGTTATTACACCTATCCGGTGTACGCGGACGAGCAGCCCAGGCCTGCGAACAAAACCAGGCAGGTTACCGCCTGGCGTGTCGGCCAGTATCTGGAATTGAAAACCATGAACCTGGCTGCATTGCCGAAAACCGTCGCCGCGGCACAGCGTTTGCTGGCGATCAGTTCCCTGCATTTTGGTCTATCCGAAGCCACTGCCAGGAAACTGGATGAGAAACGGATTGCTGCCACTTATCAGAATCTGACCGAACGCATCGCATCGATTGCAAAAGCGATGGGACGAAATGCAGCGGATGCGGTGCTCGATACGGTAGACTTTGAGGCGTCCGGCGCCTACGGACAGCAGGCGGATGCATCATCGCCCAAAATGGCGATGCGAGCAGCTTCGGCCGCAGAGGCGCCGATTGAAGAGCCGAGCTTTGAGCCCGGTGAGACGACGTTGCAGATGCGTGTGGTCGGGAAGGTCAGATTCAGATGAATTGGGGGGTGAGAATGAATGCAAAATTGGTCCTGGCTACCGGATTTCTGGGCATCGCACTGCTGGGTTGCAAGCCAGCTGGTCCCGCACCCGACCTGATCCAGACCCAGCGGGAGGGACTAAATCAGGCCAAGGCAGTCGAAGGACAATTGCAGCAGGCGGCGCAGGAGAAAATGAAAGCCGCCGACGAGTCAGGGAAGTAATCCCGATGCCAGGTATCGCGGGGGTTACTTTCCAGCGTGGCTCGACTAGTGGGTCACTTGGTAACGGGCTGCGCAAATAAAAGCGATGGATTTTTGTGCCAGGCTAGGCGTCAACCGCAGCGATAGCCCCGCTATCGCGAGGATTGGCAACGACGCATGGCGCAAAAAGACGCGCTTTTATGCGTAGACTGTTACCAAGTGACCCACTAGAATGTCCACGAGTTTTCGATTTGGACAATCTTTACAATACAACCCGGAGTGATGTTGATTAATTATTTGCACAGCGAACGAAACAGTTTGGCCCATTCTGATTTCACCCTTTAGTCGCAGAACTTCGAAACGGAATTCCTATGCCAAGCTTCAATCGCCGTAAAGCGAAAAATAATGTAACCCAGTTCCCGAAAGTGTCGCGGGCGTACAAGAACTCGCTGCGCCGTCCGCGTCTCGATGAAAATCATCCCATTCGGCCGAGCTTGCGGCGGCGTGGCATTTACCTGTTGCCGAACGCGTTTACAACCGCAGCATTATTCTGCGGTTTTTATGCGATCGTGATGGCGATGAACCTGAAGTTCGATCATGCATCGATTGCGATTTTTGCGGCAATGGTGCTGGATGCGGTCGACGGGCGTGTCGCGCGGCTCACCAATACGCAGAGCGAATTCGGTGCCCAATACGATAGTCTCTCCGACATGGTGTCGTTTGGTGCGGCCCCTGCGCTGGTCATGTATGAATGGTCGTTGCGCGGGCTGGACAAGTGGGGCTGGCTTGCGGCATTTGTGTATTGCGCCGGTGCGGCGCTTCGGCTTGCCCGCTTCAATACCAATCTTACTGTTGTTGACAAACGTTACTTCCAGGGGCTGCCAAGCCCGGCCGCGGCGGCTCTGGTTGCAGGCTTCATCTGGCTGATGGACGACTTGCGTTTTGCCGGGACGGAATTCACCTGGGCGGCCTGGAGTATCACTTTGTACGCCGGCCTGACCATGGTCACCAATGTGCCGTTCTACAGCTTCAAGGATGTCAATTTCCGCAAGTCGGTGCCCTTCATTGCGATTTTCCTGATCGTGCTTGTGTTCGTTGCCGTGTCGAGCGATCCGCCTAAAGTATTGTTCGGCTTGTTTGTCATGTATGGATTGTCCGGGTATGTGATTTATTTCTGGCGCTTGTTGAAAGGCAAGCCGGTGAGCATTATTCAAACCGGGCCGGAGACGATGGAAGACAAGAACGATAAGGATTAGCCGGCATTCACCGGGGGGTGTGATCAAACAGTTGCACTTTCCCCGGTTTCAGCTTATAGTTTTTCCATGTCACGCATAACCCACATGTCCGCATCTGCTTTATTCAGCCGCCTGCTATCAGGCCTGCTGCTGCCTTTCGTCCTACTGCGCTAGCGCGCACACTCCAAACCCCCTCAATTTGTGAAGTGTCTGGTCCGTGCTGAAGTTGGCAAGGGCGGGCGAAAAAGTATTCAACGACACGGTTTACACTATCAATCACCGACTTTCCTAAGGAGCACAGCATGGCCGCCAGTTCAAACAAACTGATCATTTTTGACACCACTTTGCGCGATGGGGAACAATCTCCCGGGGCATCGATGACCAAGGATGAAAAAATCCGCATTGCCAAACAGCTGGAGCGCCTCAAGGTCGATGTGATCGAAGCCGGATTTGCGGCATCTTCCCAGGGGGATTTCGAATCGATCAGAGCGATTGCCGGATTGATCAAGGATTCCACGATTTGCTCCCTGTCGCGTGCCAATGACAAGGATATTGCCCGTGCCGCCGAGGCGCTTGCGCCTGCTTCCAGGAAGCGCATTCATACATTCATCGCAACGTCGGCCCTGCACATGGAAAAAAAGCTGCGCATGTCGCCTGATCAGGTGCATGAGCAGGCCAAACTTGCGGTACGTTATGCGCGCCAGTTCACCGACGATGTTGAGTTCAGCCCTGAAGATGGCAGCCGTTCCGACATGGATTTTCTGTGCCGTGTGATCGAGACAGTCATCTCCGAGGGCGCATCAACGATCAATTTTGCGGATACGGTCGGTTACGGCGTGCCGGAGTTGTATGGCAACATGATCAAGACCCTGCGCGAGCGTATTCCCAATTCCGACAAGGCGGTCTGGTCGGTGCACTGCCATAACGACCTGGGCATGGCGGTCGCCAATTCGCTGGCCGGCGTGATGATCGGCGGCGCGCGTCAGGTCGAATGCACGATCAATGGCCTGGGCGAACGTGCCGGCAATACCGCGCTGGAAGAAATCGTGATGGCCGTGCGTACCCGCAAGGATCATTTCAATCTGGACCTCGGCATCGATGCATCGCAGATCGTACCGACGTCAAAACTGGTATCGCAAATTACCGGTTTTGCAGTGCAGCCGAATAAAGCGGTGGTCGGCGCCAATGCGTTTGCGCATGCCTCCGGCATTCACCAGGATGGCATACTGAAAGCGCGCGACACCTATGAAATCATGCGTGCGGAAGATGTCGGCTGGGCCGCAAACAAAATCGTATTGGGCAAATTGTCAGGTCGAAACGCGTTCAAGCAGCGCCTCGAGGAACTGGGCATTTCGCTGGATTCCGAAACCGAAGTTAATGCGGCATTCACCCGCTTCAAGGAACTGGCTGACCGCAAGTCCGACATCTTCGATGAAGACATCATGGCGCTGGTATCGGATGAGCAGCATTCGCACGAGAATGAATATTACCGTTTTGTATCGCTGTCCCAGCATTCGGAAACCGGCGAGAAACCAGCGGCAAAAGTGGTGTTTTCCATGGATGGCAAAGAAGCGACTTGCGAAGGGCAGGGAAATGGCCCGGTGGATGCGATCGTCAATGCCATTGAATCGAAGACCGCCAGCGGCGCGGAACTCCTGCTGTTTTCAGTGAATGCAATCACCACCGGCACACAATCCCAGGGTGAAGTGACGATGCGGCTGTCAAAAGCAGGCCGCATCGTCAATGGCGTAGGCGCCGATCTCGACATCGTGGTCGCGTCTGCCAAGGCTTATCTGTCTGCGTTGAACAAATTGCATTCGAAAGTCGAGAAGCTGAACCCGCAACTGTAAATAGACGAAAAGAAGGGCGGCAGGCCATCATGTGCTGCCGCTCTAGAGCCGCAGCATCCCGAACCATCCCCACGAGTCCGGATCGCGCCGCATATCCGGGCCATTTTCCATTTTTCGCACGATCCCCGCATCGTCGAAATGGACATGCATCATTGAATCCCAGACGCCACCCTCCTTGTACGGATAAGTCCATACTTCCAGCCGGGACAGTCTCAAAACCATTTTTTCACTCGGGGCGCCGATGGTGCGCAACACACTTTCCTTGTTTGCTTCACCGATTTTGATGGTCGCAAATCGTTCAGGCGTGAGGACTTGCTGAAAGGAGGTCAGTCTTCCATCGGCGCCAATCCGCGCCATATAGGTCGTTTGTCCCCATGGCCCATGCGCGTATTCCAGCAACTGGTCTTTGCCATCGGGATAAACATGCGTTGGTGAACCGAGCTTGCCAAGGACGTCCGCCCGGGAATCGCCGGGATTAACCGGCTTCGCGCCGAAATTCGCGCAGCCTGCAAGTGTTGTCAAAATTGCAGTCAGGATGCCGAAGGTCAAGTGTCTCACAAGAATTCCTGATTTAAATCGTCAAATTTGCGCTAAGTGTTTGAATCGTTATGATAATTCCGCTATACTGCGCAGCTTAGTCGTTGTGACTATTTTTTTAATTGTTTGTTCACGGACTTTGGGGTTGCGACTCCATGATCCGCATGTGAAAGGTAAGCCATGTCAGTAGAAAAAAGCAGCAAGGCCGCTATTATCGCGGATAACGCGCGCGGTCAGAACGATACCGGGTCCCCGGAAGTGCAAGTCGCACTGCTCACCGCCCGTATCAATGAACTGAACGGTCACTTCAAGGCCCACGCCAAGGATCACCACTCCCGCCGCGGCTTGATCATGATGGTCAATCGTCGTAAAAGTTTGCTTTCGTACCTGAAAGGCAAAGACGCTACCCGTTATCGTGCACTCATTGAGAAACTCGGTCTGCGCAAGTAAGCTCATTGCTGGATTCAGATTTCATGCTGAAATGCCTGCGTCAGTTCGCTGATGCGGGCATTTTGTCTTTTTGAAGTTGGTTTTGATCTTATAAATTGGCAATAAGGTGCACATCAGTCAAAAGATGGCATCCGTGGTGAGGTGAACGACAGCGCCTGAAAATCTGTCGGCAAAAATAGAAAGGAATACCGTGTTCAATAAAGTTACCAAGACCTTCCAGTACGGCCAGCATCAAGTTACGCTCGAGACCGGCGAAATCGCCCGTCAAGCTTCAGGTGCCGTGCTGGTGTCGATTGAAGATACCGTTGTCCTCGCCACTGTGGTGGCGCGCAAGGATGCCAAGCCTGGTCAGGATTTTTTCCCGTTGACCGTCGACTATGTCGAAAAAACCTATGCTGCGGGCCGCATTCCCGGCGGCTTCTTCAAGCGTGAAGGCCGTCCATCCGAGAAAGAGACGCTGACGTCGCGCCTGATCGATCGTCCTATGCGTCCGCTGTTCCCAGAAGGTTATCTGAACGAAGTGCAGATCATCATTCACGTCCTGTCCGTCAATCCCGAAATTGATCCGGACATCGCGGCGATGATCGGCGCTTCAGCCGCGCTGTGTGTTGCCGGCATCCCGTTCAGTGGTCCCGTCGGCGCCGCGCGCGTCGGTTATATCGGCGGCCAGTATGTCCTGAACCCGACGGTAACGCAGCTTGCGACTTCCGAGCTCGACCTGGTGGTTGCCGGCACCGAAAGCGCCGTGCTGATGGTCGAATCGGAAGCCAAACAACTGTCCGAAGAAGTCATGCTCGGCGCAGTCGTTTTCGGGCACGACCAGATGAAAGCAGTCATCGACGCGATTCATGAGCTGGTGCGCGATGGCGGCAAGCCTGAAGTGGAATGGAGCCCGGCGCCGAAGAATGAAGCGCTGATCGGACGCGTCACGCATTTTGGCGAAGCCAGGCTGCGTGATGCCTATCAAACCAAAGACAAGCAGGCGCGTACCGCCAAGCTCAAGGATGCGAGCAGGGAAGTCAATGATGCACTGGCTGCAGAAGCCGCAACCGTTGGCGCCAGCGCACCTGATGCCGCTGAAGTCAACAACATCCTGTTTGACCTCGAAGCCAAGATTGTCCGCTCGCAGATCCTTGACGGCGAACCACGCATCGATGGCCGTGATACCCGCACCGTGCGTCCGATCTCGATTCGTACCGGCGTGCTGCCGCGTACCCACGGTTCGGCATTGTTCACCCGCGGCGAAACCCAGGCCCTTGTTGTTGCCACGCTCGGCACTGCCCGTGACGAACAGAAGATCGATGCATTGATGGGCGAGTACAGCGACCGCTTCATGCTTCACTACAATATGCCTCCGTTCGCCACTGGCGAAACCGGCCGCGTCGGTACGCCGAAACGTCGTGAAATCGGTCACGGCCGGCTGGCAAAACGTGCGCTGATTGCGGCATTGCCGGCGCCTGAAGACTTCAGCTATTCGGTGCGTCTGGTATCCGAAATCACCGAATCCAACGGCTCCTCGTCGATGGCGTCGGTCTGCGGCGGTTGCCTGGCGTTGATGGATGCCGGCGTGCCGATGCAGGGGCACGTTGCCGGTATTGCGATGGGTCTCATCAAGGATGGCGGCAAGTTCGCCGTGCTGAGCGATATCCTGGGCGACGAAGATCACCTGGGCGACATGGACTTCAAGGTGGCCGGCACTGCAAAAGGCATTACTGCGCTGCAGATGGACATCAAGATCCAGGGCATCACCAAGGAAATCATGCAAGTCGCGCTGGCGCAAGCCAAGGAAGGCCGCATACATATCTTGGGCAAGATGCAGGAAGCTGTGCCTGCTGGCAAAGCCGAGCTGTCCAACTTCGCACCGCGCCTGATCACGGTCAAGATCAATCCGGAAAAAATTCGCGATGTGATCGGCAAGGGCGGCGCGGTCATTCGTGCGCTGACCGAAGAAACCGGCACTCAAATCGATATCAGCGATGAAGGCATCGTCACCATTGCATCCGTCGATGCAGCGGCCGGTCAGGAAGCCAAGCGCCGTATCGAAGAGCTGACGGCGTCGGTTGAAGTCGGCAAGACCTATGACGGCATCGTGCTCAAGTTGCTTGATTTTGGCGCAATCGTGCAAGTCATGCCAGGCAAGGATGGTTTGCTCCATATCAGCCAGATCGCCAACGAACGTGTCAATGCGGTCGCCGACTATCTGAAAGAAGGTCAGCAAGTGCGCGTGAAAGTCCTCGAAACCGATGACCGTGGCCGTCTGAAGCTGTCGATGAAAGCCGCCGCCGCCGATGAAGGCACTGAAGTGGCGCCGCAGGCGCAACTGTAATCCAGGCTGGTTTTAAGTAAGGCTGGACTGAAGTTAAAAAACCGCCCCAAGCTTAATAGCCGGGGCGGTTTTCTTTTGCGAGTATGCGCTTCCAACAGAGTGTCACAGCGCTGTGGGGCGTCTCTTGATTCAAGGGATAGCCTTTGGGCTACCAAGCTCCCCCCAAGACAACAAGCACTTTGGGCCCACTCGGTTCTGTGATCCAAAATCGCCTCGGCCTCGCAGTATCGGCTCAAAATCGAGCCGATACTTATGGAATCGGCTCGATTTCAGTAGAATCGGCTCACACTATCGAGCCAATTTATGCCATACGGCGACCGCCTACAAGGTTGTATCGGAGTCTCTAGGGTCGCCAGACCCCTTCCGCGTCAAGTACCGTGAAGCACTCAACGAAGCGGCGGGTATGGTGGTTCGAGACCGTCAACCAATGGCGGACGCATTGCTCGCCCTGGTCAGTAGCTATCGGCAACGTGCCGCCATCAGTATTCAAACAGAACATGGCAGTAAAAGAACTTATCGTGGTGGCCGAATTTACTTGACCACTACAGTTTGCAGTTCCGGGGTGCCGGCAAAAATGCGTCGCAAAACATTTTTTGCCGGCTGCCGTACAATGCGTTTTTCACAGGGAAGCTCACATGCGCGCGATTGAAATCACTCAACCCGGCACGCCGGACGTTTTGAAAATGTGCGACCGGCCAGTGCCCACGCTCAAGTCTGGCGAAGTGCTGATCAAAGTTCATGCAGCTGGCGTAAACCGGCCCGACCTCTTGCAGCGCACAGGCAAATACCCGGTGCCGCCGGGCGCATCCGATCTGCCTGGACTGGAAGTGGCCGGGGAAATTGTCGATGGTGATCTGTCAGGCAGTGATTTCAAAAAAGGCGACATGGTGTGCGCGCTGGTGCAGGGCGGGGGATATGCGGAATATTGCGCCGCGCCCATCGAGCAGTGCCTGCCATTGCCGAAAGGCCTGACTGCGATCGAGGCCGCATCGTTGCCGGAAACTTTCTTCACCGTCTGGAGTAATGTATTCGATCGGGTCCAGTTGTCAGGGGCTGAAACCTTGCTTGTGCAAGGCGGCACCTCCGGTATCGGCGTTACTGCGATCCAGTTGGCAAGGGCTCTCGGGCACCGTGTATTTGCGACCGCCGGCTCTGACGAAAAATGCCGTGCATGCGAGGACCTGGGCGCCGAGCGCGGCATCAATTACCGGACCGAGGATTTTGCCGCGATCGTCAAGGCGGCGACAGGGGGCAAGGGTGTCGACGTGATCCTGGATATGGTCGGCGGCGATTATGTGCCGCGTGAAATCAATTGCCTGGCGGACGACGGCCGGTTGTCGATCATTGCCCTGCTCGGCGGCGCAACCACGCCGCTCGACCTGGGGCAGGTGTTGCGCCGGCGCCTGACGATTACCGGTTCGACCATGCGTCCACGGTCGATCGCATTCAAGGCGGCAATTGCATCCAGGCTCCGCGAGCGTGTGTGGCCGTTGCTGGAAGCAGGAAAAATCAAGCCAGTCATTTACCAGGCCTTCCCTCTGGAGCAGGCGGCCCAAGCGCATGCGCTGATGGAAACCAGCACACATGTCGGCAAGATCATGCTGAAGGTAATCTGAGGATTTTATTGCACGCATGATTTGCCGGCGCCAAAAAGAGCTGAAACATTTGGCCGGCAACGGGGGTCTAAACTCCCTGTTTGTTTGACCAGTTCTGCTGCGGCGCGTTAAAATAGCCGGTTATTAAAATCTCAGGGTCCTATGCGTCGCAAACTCATCGCCGGTAATTGGAAAATGAATGGCAGCCTCGCGGCAAATGCCGCTTTGTTAGCCGGCATTCAAGCCGAATCAGCCCCGCTCTCTTGTGATGTGGCGGTCTGTGTGCCGGCGCCGTATCTGGCGCAGTGTCAGGTCGGGTTATCGGGCAGTCCGGTTGCCTGGGGCGGCCAGGATCTGTCAGTGCATGAATCGGGCGCTTACACGGGTGAGGTGTCGGCAGCGATGCTGCGCGATTTCGGCTGCCGGTATGTCATCGTCGGGCATTCCGAGCGCCGTGCATATCATGCCGAAAGCAATGAGCTGGTCGCACAAAAGGCAGTGCGCGCGCTGGAGGCGGGATTGAACCCAATCGTGTGTGTGGGCGAGACGCTGGAGCAGCGTGAGGCCGGACAGACCGATCAGGTGGTCGGGCAGCAGATCGACGCCGTGCTGGCCGTTATCAAGGCAGACGATCTGGCCAACATGGTCGTTGCCTATGAGCCAGTCTGGGCAATTGGCACCGGGAAAACTGCAACCCCCGAGATGGCGCAGGCGGTGCACGCCATGCTGCGCTCGAAGCTTGCAGCCAGGAATTCGGTGGCGGCTGAAAAAGTGCAGATTTTGTACGGCGGCAGCATGAAGCCTGACAATGCAAAAGAATTGCTGGCGATGCCAGATATCGATGGTGGTCTGATTGGCGGCGCCGCACTCAAGGCGCAGGATTTCCTCTCAATTGCCCGCGCCGCCTGCATCTGAACACGACAGCAATCACAAGACGGATTAACCAAGACAGGAATTTTAATTAAATGAACACTTTTCTTACTCTCATCATTGTCGTCCAGGTGTTGTCCGCCCTGACGATCATCGGCCTCGTGCTGCTGCAGCATGGCAAGGGCGCCGACATGGGTGCCGCTTTCGGCTCTGGCGCTTCCGGCAGCCTGTTCGGCGCAACCGGATCCTCGAACTTTCTGTCCAAGTCGACTGGCGTGGCGGCAGCAATATTCTTTGCCGCTACCCTGGGGCTGGCCTATCTTGGCAACCGCCCTGCCAGTAATACTGGCGGTGTGATGGATAAATTGCCTGTGCCCGCGGTACCGGCGGCTCCGGCTGCAGGAACCGCACCGGCCACGCCGGCTGTGCCAGCGCCGGGAGCAACTGTTCCCGTCCCTGCGCCTGCTGGTTCGGCAACTGCCCCAGCACCTTCCTCGGGTGCCGGCGCTGGAACATCGGGTCAATCGAATCAAATCCCGAAATAAGTGAAATAGTTGGCGTTATACCCTTAAGCGGGCGCAATAGTACATTGAACAAAGGTGTCAGGCAGGTTAAAATACTGGGCTTATGCCGACGTGGTGAAATTGGTAGACACGCTATCTTGAGGGGGTAGTGGCGAAAGCTGTGCGAGTTCGAGTCTCGCCGTCGGCACCATGAATAATAAGGCCAGCAAAGGACGTACCTACGCTGGCTTTTTATCGAGTAATTGTTGAATTCTTCATTGCGTGATTCAACTGTCTGTTCAACATATTGTGATCAATCGTGAACCTCGAAAACTACTTTCCTGTTCTTTTATTTATTCTCGTCGGTATCGGCGTGGGTATTGCACCGCAGGTGCTGGGTCGTGTGCTTGCCCCGCATCGGCCGGATGCCGCAAAAACATCTCCGTACGAATGCGGTTTCGAGGCATTCGAAGATGCGCGCATGAAGTTCGATGTGCGTTATTACCTGGTTGCGATTTTATTTATCTTGTTTGATCTGGAAACTGCATTTTTCTTCCCGTGGGGCGTTGCAATGCGCGACCTTGGTTGGGCCGGGTTCGTCACGATGGCGATATTTATCGCCGAGTTCGTTGTCGGATTCTGGTACATCTGGAAGAAGGGTGCGCTGGATTGGGAATAGGCCATGTCAATTGAAGGTGTACTGAACGAAGGATTTGTTACCACCACGGCTGACAAGCTGATCAACTGGACGCGTACCGGCTCCATGTGGCCGATGACATTTGGATTGGCTTGCTGCGCGGTTGAAATGATGCACGCAGGCGCATCGCGTTATGACCTTGATCGTTTTGGCGTCGTATTTCGTCCATCGCCACGGCAGTCGGACGTGATGATTGTTGCCGGCACCCTGTGCAACAAGATGGCGCCAGCGCTGCGCAAGGTATATGACCAGATGGCCGAGCCGCGCTGGGTCATCTCGATGGGTTCCTGCGCCAATGGCGGCGGTTATTATCATTACTCCTACTCGGTCGTGCGCGGATGCGATCGTATCGTTCCAGTGGATATTTACGTTCCGGGTTGTCCGCCAACCGCCGAGGCGCTGCTCTACGGCATCATGCAATTGCAAAACAAGATCAAGCGTACCAACACAATTGCACGTTGAGAGGGTGGTCTTACAAAACATATGACGACGAAACTTGACATCCTTGAAGCCGCCTTGAGCAATGCGCTCGGCGATCATGTTCAGGATCTGACCGTTGCCCTGGGCGAGGTCACCATTGTGGTTAAAGCGTCCAATTACCTGTCAGCGATGCGTGTGCTGCGCGATCACGCCGACTTGCGCTTCGAAGAGCTGATCGATTTGTGCGGCGTCGATTATTCGACCTACGGCGATGGCGCCTGGGATGGTCCGCGTTTTGCGGTGGTTTCCCACCTGCTGTCGATGGAGCATAACTGGCGCTTGCGTGTGCGTGTTTTTGCGCCGGACGATGAAATGCCGATCGTCGCATCCCTGAATGACATCTGGTCGACGGCAAACTGGTATGAGCGCGAAGCCTTCGATTTTTTTGGCATCCTGTTCGAAGGCCACAACGACCTGCGCCGGATCCTGACCGACTACGGCTTCATCGGCTATCCGTTCCGCAAGGACTTCCCGGTCACAGGTTATGTCGAGATGCGTTACGATCCCGAGCAAAAACGCGTCATTTACCAACCCGTAACGATTGAGCCGCGTGAAAATGTGCCGCGCGTGATTCGTGAAGAACAGTACGGATTGAAATAATGGCTGAAATTAAAAACTACACGCTGAATTTTGGTCCTCAGCATCCGGCCGCACACGGCGTTTTGCGTCTGGTGCTGGAGCTCGATGGCGAAGTCATCCAGCGCGCCGATCCCCATATCGGCCTGTTGCATCGCGCAACCGAAAAGCTGGCGGAGCAAAAGACCTATCTGCAATCCGTGCCCTACATGGACCGTCTCGATTACGTGTCGATGATGTGCAACGAGCACGCGTATGTAATGAGCATCGAAAAGCTGCTGGGTATCGACGTGCCGCTGCGCGCGCAATACATCCGCGTGATGTTCGATGAGATTACCCGTTTGCTGAACCATCTGCTATGGCTGGGCGCGCATGCGCTCGACGTCGGTGCGATGGGCGTGTTCCTGTATGCGTTCCGCGAGCGCGAAGATCTGATGGACTGTTACGAGGCCGTTTCCGGCGCGCGTCTGCACGCTGCGTATTACCGGCCGGGCGGTGTCTATCGTGATCTGCCGGACGCCATGCCGAAGCACAAGGCATCGATCCTGCGCAACGCCAAGGCCATCAGCCAGCTCAACGAGAACCGCCAGGGCTCGCTGCTGGACTTCATCGAAGACTTCACCAATCGTTTCCCGACCTACGTTGACGAATACGAAACCCTGCTGACCGATAACCGGATCTGGAAGCAGCGCCTGGTCGGTATCGGCGTCGTGTCGCCCGAGCGTGCGAAAGCGATGGGCTTTACCGGCCCGATGCTGCGCGGTTCCGGCATTGAATGGGATTTGCGCAAGAAACAGCCGTACGAAGTGTACGACTTGCTGGATTTTGACATCCCGGTTGGCACCAATGGCGACTGCTACGATCGTTACCTGGTGCGGGTCGAGGAAATGCGGCAGTCCAATCGCATCATCAAGCAATGTGTCGAGTGGTTGCGCAACAATCCGGGCCCGGTGATGATCGATAACTACAAGGTGGCGCCGCCGTCGCGGGTCGACATGAAGTCGAACATGGAAGAGCTGATCCATCACTTCAAGCTCTTTACCGAAGGCATGCATGTGCCGCCGGGCGAAGCGTATGCGGCAGTCGAACATCCGAAGGGTGAGTTCGGCATCTACCTGATCTCCGATGGCGCCAACAAGCCTTATCGCTTGAAAATCCGCGCTCCTGGTTTTCCGCATCTGCAAGCATTGAACGAGATGGCAAAAGGCCACATGATTGCCGATGCAGTAACCATCATCGGCACCCAGGATATCGTGTTTGGTGAAATTGACCGCTGAGGCGGGCCAGTAGTCAAGGCATCAGTACTTAAGGCTTACATAATGCTGTTATCAGAGCAAGCGTACAAAAAAATCGATCGCGAAATCGCAAAATTTCCTGCGGACCAAAAGCAGTCCGCGGTCATGGCTGCGCTCGCCATTGCCCAGGATGAAAAGGGTTGGCTCGCACCGGAATTGATGCAGGACATCGCGGATTATCTCGGCATGCCGGCGATCGCGGTGCAGGAAGTCGCCACGTTCTACGCGATGTACAACACCAGTCCGATCGGCAAACACAAGATTACCATCTGCACCAATTTGCCCTGCGCATTGTCAGGCGGCGAGAAGGCCGCCCATTATCTGAAACAAAAGCTTGATATCGATTACCGTGAGACCACGCCGGACGGCCAGTTCACGCTGATGGAGGGCGAGTGCATGGGCGCCTGCGGCGATGCACCGGTGCTGTTGGTGAACAACAAGCGCATGTGCAGCTGGATGACCAACGACAAGATCGATGCACTGGTGGAGGAGCTGAAAAAATGACCAGCTTGCACAATCGCCATATCAAACCGCTGATCATGGCTGGCCTCGATGGCCAGAACTGGCACCTGGCCGACTACGTCAGGCGGGGCGGCTATGAGTCGCTCAAGCGCATCCTGAACGACAAGATCACGCCTGAGCAGGTGATCGCCGAACTGAAGGCTTCTTCATTGCGCGGCCGGGGCGGCGCCGGTTTTCCAACCGGCCTGAAGTGGAGTTTCATGCCACGCCAGTTCCCCGGACAGAAATACCTGGTCTGCAATTCCGACGAGGGTGAACCGGGCACATTCAAGGATCGCGACATCATCCGCTACAATCCGCACGCGCTGATTGAGGGCATGGCCATCGGCGCCTATGCAATGGGGATCACCGTCGGCTACAACTATATCCACGGCGAGATCTGGGCCGACTACGAACGTTTCGAAGAAGCGCTGGAAGAGGCACGCGCGGCAGGCATGCTCGGCGACGGCATCGCGGGCAGCGAGTTCAATTTCCAGCTGCATGCATTCCATGGCTACGGCGCCTACATTTGCGGCGAAGAGACAGCGCTGCTGGAGTCGCTGGAAGGCAAAAAAGGCCAGCCGCGCTTCAAGCCGCCATTTCCCGCCAGCTTTGGCCTGTACGGCAAACCGACGACGATCAATAACACCGAAACCTTCGCCGCGGTACCGTTCGTGTTCAAGCTCGGCGGCGAAGCGTATGCCGGACTGGGCAGGCCGAACAACGGCGGCACCAAGATTTTTTCAATGTCCGGCGATGTGGCCCTGCCAGGCAATTACGAAGTGCCTTTGGGTACGCCGTTTGCGGACCTGCTGGAACTGGCCGGCGGCATGCGCGATGGCAAAAAAATCAAGGCCGTGATCCCGGGCGGGTCGTCGATGCCGGTACTCACGGGCGACGTCATGATGGCGACCGACATGGATTACGACTCGATTGCAAAAGCCGGTTCGATGCTCGGTTCGGGCGCCGTGATCGTGATGGATGAAACACGCTGCATGGTGCGTTCGCTGCTGCGCTTGTCGTATTTTTATTACGAAGAATCCTGCGGCCAGTGCACACCGTGCCGCGAAGGCACCGGCTGGCTGTACCGGATGGTGCATCGTATCGAACACGGTCTGGGCCGTCCCGACGATCTGGATTTACTGAATTCGATCGCCGACAATATCCAGGGCCGCACGATTTGCGCGCTGGGTGATGCGGCAGCAATGCCGGTGCGCGCGATGATCAAGAATTTTACCGAAGAATTTGAATACCACATCGAGCACAAACGTTGCTTGGTGCCCACTTACATTTAAGTCAGCAGCCGGTTGCGTGAGTGAACCTTCAAACGTAACCGGGAATACTGAGGCAAAAAAGCAAAGCCATGGTTGAAATCGAAATAGACGGCAAAAAAGTCGAGGTGCCACCAGGCAGCATGGTGATGGATGCTGCCAACAAGATTGGCACCTACATACCGCATTTTTGCTATCACAAAAAATTGTCCATTGCGGCCAACTGCCGCATGTGCCTGGTCGAGGTCGAAAAGGCGCCGAAACCCTTGCCCGCGTGCGCAACACCGGTCACGGCAGGCATGATCGTGCGCTCCAATAGCGAACGGGCGGTCAAGGCGCAAAAAGGCGTGATGGAATTCTTGCTGATCAATCATCCGCTCGATTGCCCAATCTGCGATCAGGGCGGCGAATGCCAGTTGCAGGATCTGGCGGTCGGTTACGGCGCCTCGTCGTCGCGCTACGAAGAGGAAAAACGCGTTGTCACGCCCAAGGATGCGGGCCCGCTGATTTCCATGAAAGAGATGAGCCGCTGCATTCACTGCACACGCTGCGTGCGTTTCGGCCAGGAGATCGCAGGTGTGATGGAATTCGGCATGCTGGGTCGTGGTGAACACGCGGAAATCACGTCCTTCGTCGGCAAGACCGTCGACTCCGAACTGTCGGGCAACATGATCGACCTGTGCCCGGTCGGTGCCTTGACCTCCAAGCCGTTCCGTTACAGCGCACGTACCTGGGAGCTGTCGCGCCGCAAGTCAGTCAGTCCGCATGACGGCCTGGGATCCAACCTGATTGTCCAGGTCAAGGGTGCCAGGGTGATGCGTGTGCTGCCTCTGGAAAACGAGGCCGTCAATGAATGCTGGCTGTCCGACAAGGACCGCTTCTCGTATGAAGGCCTGAACACCGAAGACCGCCTGACCTCGCCGATGATCAAGCAGGACGGCAAGTGGCAGCAGACCGACTGGCAGACCGCGCTGGAATATGTCGCGCATGGATTGCGCAATATCCGTCATGAACACGGCGCCGATGCGATTGCCGCGCTGGCAACGCCAAATTCGACGCTGGAAGAACTGTCATTGCTGCAAAAGCTGGTGCGCGGCATCGGTTCCGAGAATGTCGACTTCCGCCTGCGTCAATCCGATTTTTCGCTCGATGGCAAAGTCACTCCATGGCTGGGCATGTCGATTGCCGAATTCAGCCAGTTGAAGCGTGTCTTCGTGATCGGTTCTTTCCTGCGCAAGGATCATCCGTTGCTGGCGGCGCGCCTGCGCCTGGCGCTCAAGCACGGCGCAAAACTGAACCTCCTGCATGCGAGCGATGACGATTTGCTGATGCCGGTTGCGAACAAGATGATCAAGGCGCCGTCGGCATGGCTGGCTGCGCTGGGTGAAGTGATTGCCGCTGTCGCCGAGGCAAAAAATATTGCGGCGCCGGCCGGATTCGAGAAGGTGACGCCATCGGCCGAAGCGAAACAAACCGCCGCCAGCCTGTTGTCCGGCGAATCGAAAGCGGTTTTCCTCGGCAACGCCGCGGCACAACATCCGCAGGCCTCGCAATTGCATGCGGCCGCGCAGTGGATCGCGCAAAACACCGATGCAAAATTCGGCTATCTGACCGAAGCGGCAAATACCGTCGGCGGTTACCTGGCAAACGCGTTGCCCGCCAATGGCGCGACGAATGCGCTGCAATTGTTCGCGCAGCCACGCAAGGCGTATCTGCTGCTGAACGCAGAGCCTGAACTGGATTGCCACGATCCGCAACTGGCACGCCGCGCGCTGGACCAGGCCGACATGGTCGTTGTGCTGTCCGCCTACCAGCACGGCATGGATTTCGCCGATGTGCTGTTGCCGATCGCGCCGTTTTCCGAAACCGCCGGCACCTTCGTCAATTGCGAAGGTCGTGCACAGAGTTTCAACGGTTCCGTCAAGCCGCTGGGCGAGACGCGCCCGGGCTGGAAAGTCCTGCGTGTGCTCGGCAATCTGTTAAGCCTGCCAGGATTCGACTACGACACTTCCGAGTCGATTCGCGGCGAAGTCCTCGCGGCAGCAACGGCGGCCGATGCCGACCTTGCCGCGCGTCTGAACAATGTGACCGGTCTGATGCCTCAAGCGCAGGCTGGCGCAACGGATGGATCGCAACTGGAACGCATTGCACCGGTGCCGATCTATGCAAGCGATGCGATCGTGCGCCGCTCCCCGTCTTTGCAGCAGACCAATGACGCCGCCGCGCCAAAAGCGTGGATATCGGCGGCGCTGGCGCAAAAGCTCGGTGTTGCCGATGGCGCGCAAGTGAAAGTCACGCAAGGCGAGGGCAGTGCGATTCTGGCGGCAGGCATTGATGGCAGCTTGCCGGACAGCGTGGTGCGTGTCGCCGCCGCGCATGTCTCGACCAGAACCTTAGGTCCGATGTTCGGTTCAATCCTGGTGGAGAAGGCGTAATGGATCAAATGCTCGTGTCCATCCATGCGACTGGCTCAAGCTGGTTCGGTTTTCTCTGGCCGCTGGTATGGAATCTCGCAAAAATCATCGGGCTCGTGCTGCCGATCATGGGTTGCGTTGCCTATCTGACGCTGTGGGAACGCAAGATGATCGGCTGGATGCATGTCCGCATCGGCCCGAACCGTGTCGGCCCCGCAGGATTGCTGCAACCGATTGCCGATGCATTGAAGCTGCTGCTGAAGGAAATCATCGTCCCGGCAAAAGCCAGCAAAGCCTTGTTCGTGATTGCACCGGTCATGACCATCATGCCGGCGCTGGTCGCATGGGCGATCATCCCGTTCGGCCCCGAAAAGGCACTGGCCAATGTCAACGCCGGCCTGCTGTTTGCGATGGCCATCATGTCGCTGGAAGTGTATGGTGTCATCATCGCCGGCTGGGCATCGAACTCGAAATATGCCTTCCTCGGTGCGATGCGCGCCTCGGCGCAGATGGTGTCTTACGAAATTGCCATGGGTTTTGTGCTGGTGATCGTACTGATGGTATCCGGCAGCCTGAACTTCACCGATATCGTCCTGGTGCAGACGCGGGGATATTTTGCCGACATGGGATTGAATTTCCTGTCCTGGAACTGGCTGCCCCTGTTGCCTGTCTTCGTGATCTATGTGATCTCGGGCATTGCCGAAACCAACCGGCATCCGTTCGACGTGGTCGAAGGGGAATCGGAAATCGTCGCCGGCCACATGGTCGAATATTCAGGCATGTCGTTCGCCATGTTCTTCCTGGCGGAATACGCCAACATGATCCTGATTTCCGCGCTGGCATCGCTGATGTTCCTGGGCGGATGGGATGCACCGGTCAATTCGTTCCTGCTGAACTGGATACCGGGCTGGATCTGGCTGGGAATCAAGACATTCCTGGTTGTATCGATATTCATCTGGGTGCGCGCGTCATTCCCGCGTTATCGCTACGATCAGATCATGCGTCTGGGCTGGAAGGTATTCATTCCGCTCACGCTGGCGTATCTGGTGATTGTGGCTGTATGGATGCAGACGTCATTCAATATTTGGAAGTAATTGAAAGCAAGAGGCTGGAATCAAATGGAAGCCATTAAAGATTTTTTCGGTAGCTTGATGCTCCGGGAGTTATTAAAAGGGCTGGCGCTGACCGGGCGCTACATGTTCGCGCGTAAAATCACGGTGCAATTTCCAGAGGAAAAAACACCGCAGTCGCCGCGTTTTCGCGGCCTGCATGCACTGCGCCGTTATCCGAATGGCGAAGAGCGCTGCATCGCCTGCAAACTGTGCGAAGCCGTGTGCCCGGCACTGGCGATCACGATTGAATCCGAGCAGCGTGATGACGGCTCGCGCCGCACCACACGTTATGACATCGATCTGACCAAGTGCATTTTCTGCGGTTTTTGCGAAGAATCCTGTCCGGTCGATTCGATTGTCGAGACGCATATCCTTGAATACCACGGCGAAAAGCGTGGTGACCTTTACTACACCAAGGAAATGCTGCTGGCAGTGGGCGACCGTTATGAAAATGAGATCGCGGCCGCTCGTGCTGCCGATGCGTCGTATCGTTAATTTGATTAATTTGATTAATTTGGCCGAACCTGGGAGCCGTTGCCTGGCTCCCCGCCTGAAGCCGATATTTCTGGTCCATTATGGAATTTAAAACTGTATTGTTTTACGCGTTTTCGGTGATATTGATTATCGCCGCCACGCGCGTCATCACAGATCGCAATCCGGTTCATGCTGCATTGTTCCTCGTGCTGTCTTTTTTCTCGGCAGCCGCGCTGTGGATGTTACTCAAGGCGGAATTCCTGGCCATCGTGCTGGTGCTGGTGTATGTCGGCGCGGTGATGGTCCTGTTCCTGTTTGTGGTCATGATGCTGGACATTAATATCGACAAGATGCGGCAAGGTTTCTGGGGCTATTTTCCGCTTGCGGCCACCATCGGGGTCATCATCGTGCTTGAAATGGCGGTCGTGCTGTTCCAGGGCTTCCTGAACGACACTCCGGTCCCGGCGGCCTCGGACATGATCGGCAACACCAAGGAGCTGGGCAAGCTGATTTATACCCAGTACGTCTATGCATTCGAGATCGCCGCCATCATACTGCTGGTCGCGATTGTGGCTGCGGTTGCACTGACACTGCGCCGCCGCAAGGACAGCAAACATTACGATCCTGCCGACGCCGTCAAGGTGAAGAGCACCGACCGTTTGCGTATCGTCCGCATGAAATCCGAAGTCAATTCGAACCGTGCCGCCGGCGAAGCACCGCCCGCGGCGCAGGCAACAGAAAAACAATAAGGGCGGCCCCGTGGCATTATCACTTTCACACTTCCTGATACTTGGCGCAATCCTGTTCGCGATTTCCATCGTCGGCATTTTCCTGAACCGCAAGAATATCATCGTCCTGCTGATGGCCATCGAACTGATGCTGCTGGCAGTGAACATGAACTTCATCGCCTTCTCGTATTTCCTGGGCGATGCGGCCGGACAGATTTTCGTATTCTTCATCCTTACTGTGGCTGCCGCGGAGTCCGCGATAGGTCTTGCCATCCTGGTGGTGATGTTCCGTAACCTGGACACCATCAACGTGGAAGAGCTGGACAGTCTCAAAGGTTAATCACCAAAAATAACGATAAGGTTCATCATGGCGGGGCAACTCAACCCTAACCTCCTTCTTGCCGTACCTCTTGCGCCGCTAGCCGGCGCTTTGATTGCAGGCTTGTTCGGTACCAGTTTTTTCGGCAACATCGTCGGCCGCAAGACGTCGCATACCGTGACGATCGCGGGTGTGCTGATCGCATTCCTGCTGTCCTGTCACACGCTGCTGGCGGTGCTGGACGGCGCGCTTTATAACGGCACCCTCTACACCTGGATGACGGTCGGCGGCATCAAGCTTGAAGTCGGCTTCCTGGTCGACAGCCTGACCGCGATGATGATGTGTGTCGTCACCTTCGTGTCGCTGATGGTGCACATCTATACGATCGGCTACATGAAGGATGATCCGGGCTATAACCGCTTCTTCGCCTACATCTCGCTGTTCACCTTTTCGATGCTGATGCTGGTCATGAGCAACAACTTCCTGCAGCTGTTTTTCGGCTGGGAAGCGGTGGGCCTGGTGTCCTACCTGCTGATCGGCTTCTGGTACACACGGCCGACGGCGATTTTCGCCAACATGAAGGCGTTTCTGGTCAACCGTGTCGGCGACTTCGGTTTCATCCTCGGTATCGGCCTGCTGCTGGCCTACGCCGGTTCGATGAATTATGCCGAGGTCTTCGCGAAGAAAGATGCGCTGGCGCAGCTGACGCTGCCGGGCACCAGCTGGATGCTGCTAACGGTCGCCTGCATCTGCCTGTTCATCGGCGCGATGGGCAAGTCGGCGCAGTTTCCGCTGCATGTCTGGCTGCCCGATTCGATGGAAGGCCCGACTCCGATTTCGGCGCTGATCCACGCGGCGACCATGGTCACCGCCGGCATCTTCATGGTGGCGCGCATGTCGCCGCTGTTCGAGCTGTCCGATACCGCCTTGTCATTCATGCTGGTCATCGGCTCGATCACCGCGTTGTTCATGGGATTCATGGGCATCATCCAGAACGATATCAAGCGGGTCGTTGCTTATTCGACCTTGTCGCAACTGGGCTACATGACCGTAGCGCTGGGCGCGTCGGCTTATTCCGTGGCCGTGTTCCACCTGATGACCCACGCATTCTTCAAGGCCTTGCTGTTCCTGGGCGCCGGCGCCGTCATCATCAGCATGCATCACGACCAGGATATCCGTAACATGGGCGGCCTGCGCAAGTACCTGCCGATCACCTGGATCACATCGCTGCTGGGATCGCTGGCGCTGATCGGCACGCCGTTCTTTTCCGGTTTTTATTCGAAGGACAGCATTATCGAGGCGGTGCATCTGACCAATATTGCCGGCGCCGGATTTGCCAATTTTGCGGTGCTGGCCGGCGTTTTTGTCACTGCCTTCTATTCCTTCCGCATGTACTTCCTGGTGTTCCATGGCGAAGAGCGTTTCGGCAAACCGCATCATCATGGCCATGAGGACCACAGCCATGACGAAGACCCGGACGAACATCACCACGGTCTTGCCCCGGGCGAAAAACCGCACGAGGCGCCGGCGGTCGTCACCATACCGCTGATCCTGCTGGCGATTCCTTCCGTGATCATCGGCTTCCTGACGATCGGCCCGATGTTGTACGGCGACTTCTTCAAGGGCGTGATTTTTGTAAGCGACGCACATCCGGCGATGAAAACGCTGCAGGCAGAATTCCACGGCGCAATGGCAATGACCCTGCACGGCCTGACCTCACTGCCTTTCTTCCTCGCACTGGCGGGCGTGGTGTCGGCGTATTACTGCTACATGGTGAATCCGAGAGTGCCGGCGTGGTTCTTCAAGAAATTCCATGCCATCCACACGCTGCTGGATAACAAGTACTACATGGACAAGTTTAATGACGTCGTTTTTGCCGGCGGTGCGCGTCTGCTCGGCCGGGGTTTCTGGAACATCGGTGACAAGAGCCTGATCGACGGTTTGATCGTCAATGGCAGCGCCAGGCTGGTTGGCTGGTTTTCGACCGTTACCCGAAAATTCCAGACCGGCTACATCTACCACTATGCATTTTCCATGATCCTGGCTATTGCCGTGTATCTCGGTTATCTGATTCTTTTCCCTAGACTGAAATAACGGCGAGTCACCACAAGAAAAAACATGATGCAGTCAACTTACCCTTTACTCAGCCTGGCGATCTGGTTGCCGATCGCGTTTGGTGTTCTCGTCCTTGTCACCGGACGGGATAAAAATCCCGCTCTCGCGCGCGGTTTGTCGCTCGCCGGTGCGATCCTCAGCTTCCTCGTCACGCTGCCGCTGATCCAGCATTTCGACAATGCCGCGCACGGCATGCAGTTTGTCGAAAATGTGTCATGGATTGCCCGCTTCAATATCTTTTACTCGCTCGGCATCGACGGCATTTCGCTGTGGTTCATACCGCTGACGGCATTCATCACCATCCTGGTCGTGCTGGCCGGATGGGAAGTCATTGAAAAGAAAGTATCCCAGTACATGGGTGCTTTCCTGATCCTGTCCGGACTGATGATCGGTGTTTTCGCCGCGCTCGACGGTGTGCTGTTCTACGTGTTCTTCGAGGCGACGCTGATTCCGATGTTCATCATCATCGGCGTGTGGGGCGGCGCAAACCGCGTCTACGCGGCGGTCAAGTTCTTCCTGTACACCTTCCTCGGTTCGCTGTTGATGCTGGTGGCGCTGCTGTACCTGTACTTCAAGTCGGGCGGCAGTTTCGATATCCTGGCATGGCACAAATTGCCGATTCCGCTGTCGGCGCAGATCATGCTGTTCCTGGCGTTCCTGATGGCTTTTGCCGTCAAGGTGCCGATGTGGCCGGTGCACACCTGGCTGCCGGATGCGCACGTGGAAGCGCCGACCGGTGGTTCCGTGGTGCTGGCGGCGATCATGCTGAAGCTGGGTGGCTACGGTTTCCTCCGGTTCTCCCTGCCGATCACGCCGGACGCCAGCCATACCCTGTCCGGCATGATGATCGTGTTGTCGCTGATCGCCGTGATTTATATCGGACTGGTGGCACTGGTGCAGACCGACATGAAAAAGCTGGTCGCCTATTCGTCGATTGCGCACATGGGCTTCGTCACACTTGGTTATTTCATGTTCAATGACATGGCGGTGCAGGGCGCGATCGCGCAGATGATCTCGCATGGCTTCGTGTCCGGCGCCATGTTCTTGTGCATCGGTGTGCTGTACGACCGCATGCATTCGCGCCAGATCGCCGATTACGGCGGAGTCGTCAACACGATGCCGAAATTTGCGACATTCTTCGTATTGTTTTCGCTGGCCAATGCCGGTCTGCCTGGCACATCCGGTTTTGTCGGTGAATTCATGGTGATCCTGGGCGCGGTCAAGTACAGCTTCTGGATCGGGCTGCTGGCGGCGACTGCGTTGATTCTCGGCGCTGCGTATTCGTTGTGGCTGGTCAAGCGCGTGATATTCGGTGATGTCGCCAACAAGCAAGTCGCCGAGCTGCAGGATTTGAACAAGCGTGAATTTCTGATACTGGGTGTGCTGGCGATCGCCGTGATCTGGATAGGCCTGTATCCGGCGCCAATCACCGATGCGATGCAGACCAACGTTGCCGATTTGCTCAAGCATGTCGCCATTTCAAAGATTAACTAAAACACGTCATCGTGAACGAACCCATGGACGCACACAGCGGACAACATGAATAACTTGAACATGAACATCAACCTGGTGCCGGTCTATCCGGAAATTTTTCTGGTGATCGCGACCTCAGCGATTCTGCTGATCGACATGTTTTTGTCGGAAAAAAAACGCCACATCACCTACCTGATGTCGCTTGCCACGCTGTTTGTGTGCGCGCTCCTGACATTGATCGATTTCAACAGCGGCGCCACGGTCTACACGTTCCATAACATGTTCGTGTCGGATCCGATGTCAAACCTGCTCAAGCTGTTTTCCTATCTTGCCGTTGGCCTGACCCTGATTTATTCGCGTCAATATACGACTGCGCGCGGCATGCTCGGCGGTACGCTGGGCGGTGAGTTCTACGTGCTGGCGCTGTTCACTTTGCTGGGTCAGATGATCATGATTTCGGGTAACAATTTCCTGATCATTTACCTGGGGTTGGAACTGATGTCGTTATCGTTGTATGCGCTGGTTGCCTTGCGTCGCGATCATGCCGTCTCGACCGAAGCGGCGATGAAATACTTTATCCTCGGTGCGATGGCGTCGGGTTTCCTGCTGTACGGCATATCCATGTTGTATGGCGCCACCGGATCGCTCGATCTGACAGAAGTCGCCAGGGCAGCCGCATCGCCGGCGGTCAATAAAACCGTGCTGGTATTCGGCATCGTGTTCCTGATGGCCGGTATCGCTTTCAAACTGGGCGCGGCGCCGTTTCACATGTGGGTGCCGGACGTCTATCAGGGTTCGCCAACATCGGTCACCCTGCTGCTGGGTGCGGCGCCAAAGCTGGCGGCATTTGCCATCTGCATCCGGTTGCTGGTGGAAGGATTGTGGACGCTGGCCGTCGACTGGCAGCAAATGCTGACCGTGCTTGCCCTGTTTTCCATGGCGATTGGCAACATCACCGCCATCGCCCAAACCAATCTGAAGCGGATGCTGGCGTATTCGACGATTGCACAAACTGGCTTCCTGCTGCTTGGTCTCTTGTCAGGTGTCTTTAATGGCAGCACGGCCGCTTCGGCTGCCGACGCCTACAGCTCGGCAATGTTCTATTCGATCACATACGTGCTGACCACGCTGGGTACGTTTGGCGTCATCATGCTGCTGTCGCGCACCGGTTTCGAAGCGGAAAACCTGGAAGATTTCAAAGGCCTGAACCAGCGTAGTCCCTGGTTTGCCGCCGTCATGATGATCCTGATGCTGTCACTGGCCGGCATTCCACCGACCATGGGGTTCTACGCCAAACTGGCGGTCCTGCAATCGGTACTGGGTACCGGCCAGGTCTGGCTGGCGGTCGCAGCGGTGTTGTTCTCGCTGATCGGCGCTTATTATTACCTGCGCATCATCAAGCTGATGTATTTCGATGACGCGATCGACAAGTCGAAGATCGTGGTCCACAACGACATGCGGGTGGCCTTGAGCCTGAATGGCGGTGCAGTGCTGCTGCTGGGCCTGCTGCCGGGTCCGTTGATGGCTGCGTGTGCCGCCGCCATCATCAAGACCCTGGCGTCGTGATCTTGTCAGCGCTCCGATAGGCACGCATGGAAGTGTCCCTTTCAAGCTGGCTGGTGATCCTGTTGGCGGTCCTTGCCGCCAACTTGCCCTTCCTGAACGAGCGTGTGTTCGGATTCATTCCGCTCAAGCGCAGCGACAAGCCATTCTGGCTGCGCCTGATCGAACTGATCGTGCTGTACGCGCTGGTCGGCGGCATCGGTTTCCTGCTCGAGTCACAAATCGGGAATGCGTTTCCGCAGAAATGGGAATTTTATGCGGTGACCGCCTGCCTTTTTATTGTGCTGGCGTTTCCCGGATTCGTGTTTCGCTACTTGCGCAAACAGCATCGCTGAGCAGCCGCAGAGTCACTTTTTCCCCGGAGCTTTGGCAATGGACAAGCACCTGAAAGAAATCAAGCTCGACAGCACAATCGCTTACGACGGCGATTTTTTAAAAGTCCAGAAGGATAGGGTTCGTTTGCCAGACGGCAAAATGACCTCACGCGAATACATCCGGCATCCGGGCGCAGTGGTTATCCTGCCCTTGCTGAACGACGGCAGGGTGCTGCTTGAGCGGCAGTTCCGCTACCCGCTGGATCGTGTTTTCATTGAGTTCCCGGCCGGAAAAATCGATCCCGATGAAGATCCGCTACTGTGCGCCAAACGTGAACTGCGGGAAGAAACCGGATATACCGCGTCGGACTGGAAATTCGTTTGCACCATCCACAATGCAATCGCCTACGCCGATGAACATCTCGAAATCTATCTGGCTACCGGACTGAAGGCAGGCGACAGCCAGCTCGATGACGGCGAATTCCTGGAGACCTTCACCGCAAGCCTTGACGAACTGCTGGCCTGGGTGAGGGAAGGCAAGATCACCGATGTAAAAACGGTGATCGGCACGTTTTGGCTGGAAAAAATCACGAAAGGTGAGTGGAAATTGTAGTGTTCTGAAAGGGGCGCGACGTGCTGGCGCCGCCTGAAGCTGGCCTTTATCCATTCAGGTCGCATGACAAGGGGAATCGATAAAGTGGGGAGCTTGTAGGATATCGACGTTCTTCTCGTGCGAGCGGGTTATGGATTCCCGTTTTCACGGGAATGACGGCGGCAAGAGTGGAGGCCGGCCCAATTACTACCGTCATTCCCGTGAAAACGGGAATCCAGACTGAGCCTGCATCACGACGTCTCCATGCCGATCCCACCAGGCGTAACCGAAAGGCTCAGCCACGCCGCATCAATGATTAGACCTTACATGTTCGGATAATTCGGCCCGCCGCCGCCCTCAGGTGTCACCCACACGATGTTCTGGGTCGGATCCTTGATATCACAGGTTTTGCAGTGCACGCAGTTCTGCGCATTGATCTGCAAACGATCGCCGCCTTCATCGGCCTTCACGAACTCATACACACCGGCAGGACAATAACGCGCTTCAGGTCCGGCGTATTTCGCAAGATTGATGCTGACCGGGACGCTGGCGTCCTTCAGCGTCAGATGAATCGGCTGGTCTTCGGCATGATTGGTATTGGAAATGAAGACCGAAGACAAACGATCGAAGGTCAGCTTGTTATCCGGCTTCGGATACACGATGGGTTTGAATTCCGCTGCCGGGCGCAGGGCTTCATGGTCAGCATGGGTGTGATGCAGTGTCCACGGCGCCTTGCCGCGGAACAGCACCTGGTCGATGCCGACCATCAGCGTGCCGGTGTACAGACCTTTGCTCATCCATGGCTTGAAGTTGCGAGCGACATGCAGTTCCTCGTGCAGCCATGACTTTTCAAATGCCTGTGGATAGGCGGTCAGTTCATCGAACTGCCGTTCCGCGCTCAATGCATCGAATGCCGCTTCCGCCGCCAGCATGCCGGTCTTCATGGCCGCGTGGCTGCCCTTGATGCGGCTGGTATTCAGGAAACCCGCGTCGCAACCGATCAGCACGCCGCCCGGAAAGGTCAGCTTGGGCAGCGACTGTAATCCGCCCGCGGTGATCGCGCGCGCGCCGTAGGAAATACGCTTGCCGCCTTCAAAAAACTTGCGAATTTCCGGGTGGGTCTTGTAGCGCTGGAATTCTTCATAAGGCGACAGATAAGGATTTTCGTAGCCCAGGCCAACCACGTAACCGACCGCCACCTGGTTATTTTCCAGGTGATAGAGGAAGGAGCCGCCATAGGTGCTGCGGTCCAGCGGCCAGCCGGCGGTGTGGACTACCAGGCCGGGCTTGTGCAGCGCCGGATCGATTTCCCACAATTCCTTGATGCCGATGCCGTAGGTTTGCGGATCCTTGCCCTTGTTGAGGTCATATTTTGCCATCAGCTGTTTGCCGAGGTGGCCGCGTGAACCCTCGGCAAAGAAGGTGTATTTTGCGTGCAGTTCCATGCCGAGCTGGAATGCATCGGTAGGCTTGCCGTGGCGGTCAACGCCCATGTTGCCGGTAGCGACGCCCTTGACCGCGCCAGCCTCGTCATACAGGATTTCCGCTGCCGGGAATCCGGGGAACACTTCAACGCCTAGCGCTTCGGCCTGCTGACCCAGCCAGCGTGTGACGTTGGCAAGCGAGACGACGTAATTGCCGTGATTCTGGAAACAGCCCGGCAGCATCCAGCCTGGTGTCTTGTAGGCCTTGGTTTGCGTCAGGAACAGGAAGCGGTCTTCAGTGACCGGCGTGTTGAGCGGCGCGCCCAGCTCTTTCCACTTCGGGAACAATTCAGTCAGGGCCTGCGGATCCATCACCGCACCGGAAAGGATATGCGCGCCCACCTCGCCGCCTTTTTCGAGAACGCAGACGGAGACCTCGCGGCCTTTCTCTGCCGCTAACTGTTTCAGCCGGATTGCGGCGGACAAGCCGGCCGGGCCGCCACCCACAACCACTACATCGTATTCCATCGCCTCACGCGGGCCGTACTGCTCCAGGATGTTTGCTTCTTGACTCTGCGTCATGTTCTCTCACCAGTGGGAATGTTATTATCAAACGAGTGTGCTGATTGTCCGGGATTTTGCGGCAGAATGCTAGACGTCGCTATCGTAATAAGCCTTTCATGGAATGATAACGTTTTTGCGCAGGCATGAAGCGCAAGCATAATTAGGGAGAAGTACGTGGGAATCGAAGTCAATTTTGAAGGCAAGATCGCACTGGTAACCGGCGCCTCGAGCGGATTAGGCGCGCGTTTTGCAAAGGTGCTGGCGGAAGCCGGCGCCCAGGTAGTGCTGGCATCGCGCCGGGTCGAGCGCCTCAAGGAGTTGCGCGCCGAAATCGAATCCAATGGCGGTGCGGCGCACGTCGTTGCGCTCGATGTGACCGATTACGCCAGCATCAAGTCGGCCATCGCGCATGCCGAAACCGAGGCGGGTCCGATCGACATCCTGGTCAATAATTCCGGCGTGTCGACGACACAGCGCCTGGTCGATGTGACACCGGAGGATTATGCCTACGTGATGGACACCAACCAGCGCGGCGCATTTTTTGTCGCCCAGGAAACCGCCAAACGCATGATCGCCCGCGCCAAAGGCGATCCGAAAAAGCAGCACCGGATCATCAATATCGCCTCGGTCGCCGGGCTGCGTGTGTTGCCGCAGATCGGCATCTACTGCGTGAGCAAGGCCGCGGTGGTGCACATGACAAAATCAATGGCGGTCGAGTGGGGCAGGTACGGCATCAATGTCAACGCGATTTGTCCCGGCTATATCGGCACCGAAATCAACGCCGAGCACTTTGAAACCGAACAGGGCAAACAGCTGGTGAACATGCTGCCGCGCAAGCGTATCGGCAAGCCGGAAGATCTGGATGGACTGCTGCTTTTGCTGGCGTCCGAAGAATCTCATTTCATCAATGGCTCGGTTGTTGCCGCCGATGATGGCATGAGCGCATTCTGAATTCCCCCTTCATGAAATCAGACATGAGTGAAAAGCGCCTTGTCCATATCTGCCGCTTGCCGATCCGCTGGGGCGACATGGATGCCATGGGACACGTCAACAATGCGGTCTATTTCCGCTACATCGAGCAGGCCCGGATCGAATGGTTTGTCAGCATGGGGGTGGCGACGGTTCATGCCGTCGACGGACCGGTGGTCATCAATGCCAATTGCACTTTCCTGCGGCAGCTGACATTCCCGGGCGACCTGGAAATCCGGACCTTTTCAGGAGCAATCGGCCGCAGCAGCTTTGAGACCATGCAGGAAATTCGCCGAATCGACGATCCGGACACGCTGATTGCCGAGGGTGGCGCAAAGGTGGTCTGGGTCAACGCGGGGACTGGCAAGTCGATGGCCTTGCCTAACGCTCTGCGTGAGCGGCTGGCGACGGCGATGTAGAACCGCTCTAAGAAGGCGCTACGCCGGACGCATGCAAGGGCACGCCCAGCAAACGGTGGACCAGTTCACCCGATGTCGCGGCGGAAAATTTTTTCATCAGCTTGGCCCGGTGCATTTCCACGGTACGGGGGCTTAATCCGATTTGCCGCGCGATCAGCTTGCTGGTTTTTCCCTCCACCAGCAGCGCGGCAATTTCGCGTTCCCGCGGCGTCAGTTCGGCGGTCACGGGCCGCTTCTCGCTCAAGTCTTCAAAAGTCCAGATGCCGGCCGCATGCGCGTCATTCTTGATCATTGCGCTGCCGGTGACATGGCACCAGAACAGCTCCTGATTTGCACGTTTCATGATGCGTTCATCCGAATAATGTCCCCTGGCATTCATGATCGGAACGATGCGTGCGCCCGTGCGTTCGAACTCATCCGCCGTTGGATAGAGGACCGAAAATGATTTTCCCAGAAGGGAATCTTCGCCATAACCGAACATCTGGTTCAGTCTCTGGTTGCAGGCGTGGATGATCCGGTGATGCGACACGCACATGCCGATGGGAGCATGCCTGAAAATGCTTTCGTAATCGATCGGTGGAGATGCGCTCATTTCAGTGGTTTGCCCATTTTAAGAAGATCCGGTACTTTTACGGTATTGTATCGGCAACTGGTGCATCATATGCTGCATGACTAATTTGAAGCACATGGATGTCGTTTACCTTACACAAAGAAGAGGGGTGTTATGAAAAAAGTTTATCCCGACGCTGCCGCAGCCCTGGCAGGTGTCGTCAAGGACGGGCAGACGATCGCAGTTGGCGGTTTTGGCCTATGCGGTATTCCCGAGGCATTGATTGCAGCGCTGCGTGATTCGGGCGTCAAGGACCTGACAGCGATTGCCAATAATGCGGGCGTGGATGGCTTCGGTCTGGGCTTGTTGCTGAGCACACGCCAGATCAAGAAGATGATCGCCTCCTACGTTGGCGAAAACAAGGAATTCGAGCGCCAGTATCTGGCTGGTGAACTGGAGCTGGAATTCACGCCGCAGGGTACGCTGGCTGAAAAATTGCGCGCCGGCGGTGCAGGCATTCCCGCATTCTTTACCAAGACCGGTGTCGGCACCCTGATCGCGGAAGGCAAGGAAGTACGCGAATTTGACGGTGAACAATATGTGATGGAACGATCGCTGGTGGCTGACGTGTCGCTGATCAAGGCATACAAGGCCGACAAGGCCGGCAACCTGGTTTACCGCAAGACGGCGCGCAACTTCAATCCGAACGTGGCCATGGCCGGCAAGCTGACGATCGTCGAAGTTGAAGAGCTGGTCGAAATCGGCGAGATCGATCCCGACGACGTCCATACACCGAGCATTTTTGTCCATCGCATCGTGGTCAACGCGACGCCGGAAAAACGCATCGAACAACGCACCATTCGAGCAAAGTAAGCGGAGAACTGACATGGCATGGACTCGTGAAGAAATGGCCGCACGCGCGGCAAAAGAGCTGAAGGACGGCTTTTATGTCAACCTCGGAATCGGCTTGCCGACCCTGGTTGCCAATTATGTGCCTCAGGATATGGAGGTCTGGCTGCAATCGGAAAACGGCTTGCTCGGCATTGGCCCGTTCCCGACGGAAGAGGAAGTCGATGCCGACCTGATCAACGCCGGTAAACAAACCGTGACGGCATTGCCCGGCGCATCATTTTTCAGTTCGGCGGATTCGTTTGCAATGATCCGCGGCGGCAAGGTAAATCTGGCTATCCTCGGTGCAATGCAGGTTTCCGAAGAGGGTGACCTCGCGAACTGGATGATTCCCGGAAAAATGGTGAAGGGCATGGGCGGCGCGATGGATCTGGTTTCCGGCGTGCAGCGTGTGGTCGTGCTGATGGAGCATGTGGCCAAGGCCAAGGATGGCTCGACTTCACACAAGATTTTGAAGAAGTGCGATTTGCCATTGACCGGCCTTGGTGTGGTCGATCGCATCGTCACCGATCTGGCGGTGATCGATGTGACACCGGAAGGTTTGAAAGTGGTGGAGCTGGCGCCTGGCGTGACAAAGGATGAGTTGAAAGAGAAGACCGGCGCTACGCTTCTTTTTGCCTGATCCGGCGGGATGGGCGCGATGTGATCGTGCCCATGCAAAATAAAATGCCCTGTTCCTGAGCCAGGAGCAGGGCGTTCTGATTTCAGGCAAGCGGCAAGGAAACCCTTGCTGGCTGAGTGTTACTGCGCCACCCATCCCCCATCCATATTCCACGCCGCACCGCGCACCTGAATCGCCGCATCGCTGCACAGGAATACCGCCAGCGCGCCCAATTGTTCAGGGGTGACAAATTCGCCTGACGGTTGCTTCTCTGCCAGCAAGCCCTTCTTGGCTTCTTCGTTTGACATGTTCCCCTCCTTTGCGCGTGCATCCACCTGCTTTTGCACCAGTGGCGTCAACACCCAACCCGGACAGATTGCATTGCATGTGATGCCGGTCTGCGCGGTTTCCAGCGCAGTGACCTTGCTCAGGCCGACGATGCCGTGTTTGGCCGCGACGTAAGCCGCTTTTTGCGCCGAGCCGACCAGCCCGTGAGCCGATGCAATATTGATGATGCGGCCCCAGTTGTTGGCCTTCATCTTCGGCAAGGCGAGCCGGGTTGTATGAAACGCGGAACTCAGGTTGATCGCAATCACGGCATCCCATTTCTCGATCGGAAAATCTTCAATATTCGCGACATGCTGAATGCCCGCATTATTCACCAGGATATCGACACCGCCGAATTTTTCAGCCGCCTGCATCATGGCTGCAATCTCGGCTGGTTTTGACATGTCGGCATTGTGATAAGTGGTTTTGACATCAAATTCTTTTGCAAGCTCTGCCTGTAGCGCCGCAATTTCAGCGCTGTCGCCAAAACCATTGAATACGATGTTTGCGCCTTGCGCCGCCAGTGATTTTGCGATGCCCAGGCCTATGCCGGAAGTCGATCCGGTAACCAGAGCCGTTTTGCCCTTGAGGGAGGTGCTTTGCATGATGTCCTTTGAGAAGGTAAAGTAAAGATAACAATGAACTTATCAGGATTTTAAGCCTAACGACCAGTAAAATGGTAATACCTGCAACCTGTCATACTATCAATCCAATCGATCAGTCCCAAAATGACCCAGCCCAAACTCAGAAATGTTCAATGCCTGTCTCCCGCCGGTTTGCATGATATGGCGTACAAGGAGTGGGGTGATGCAGACAATCCCGACGTCCTGGTTTGTGTGCACGGCGTCACTCGCATATCGGATGATTTTGATGAAATGGCGCGTGAACTGAGCACTGTTTATCGTGTGGTCTGCCCGGATGTCGTGGGCCGGGGACGCTCTTCCAGGCTGCGCAATCCGCAGTTTTACCAGTTGCCGCAATATGTCTCCGACATGGTTACCCTGCTGGCCCGGGTTGATGCGGAAACGGTGAACTGGTTTGGCACATCGATGGGCGGCCTGATCGGGATCGGCATGGCATCGCTGCAGGACAGTCCGATTAAAAAGCTAGTCATCAATGACATCGGACCGGCCCTCAATTATCAGGCGCTGTCCCGCATCGCAGGTTATATTGGCGAGCCGGTCCGGTTTGCGACTTTCGAAGAAGCGGAAAATTACATACGGACGATTTCAGCACCCTTCGGTCCGCATACCGACGCGCAATGGCACAAGCTTGCGGCGGACGTTTTGCGTCAGGACAAGGATGGGTTATGGATACGTCATTACGATCTGGGTCTCGCGATTCCATTCAAGGCGGAGACGCCGGAATCAACGCAGCGCAACGAAGCAATGTTATGGGCCGCCTACGATGCGATCAAATGTCCGACGCTGCTGATACGCGGCGCCGAGTCGGATCTGTTGACCCGCGAGGTGGCGCAGGACATGACCCGGCGCGGCCCCAAGGCGAAGCTGATCGAGATTCCCGGAGTAGGGCATGCGCCGACTTTCGTGCAGCCTGAGCAGATCTCGATTGTCAAAGAATTTCTACCCGGTTAACGCTCTTATTTGAAGAATCATCAGCACATAATGGACATACAACGTTTGCACGTCGGTAAAACGCTCTCCGAAGCCGCGATTCACAACGGCACGATTTACCTCGCCGGCCAGATTGCCGAGGATGCGAGCCTGGACATCGCCGGCCAGACCCGCGAAGTACTCGCGTCCATCGACCGTCTGCTGGCCGAAGCCGGCAGCGACAAGTCACGCATAATGATGTGCAAGATTTATCTTTCCGATCTGCAGAACTTCGGCGCCATGAACGCGGTCTGGAATGACTGGGTTGCCGATGGCAACAGCCCGCCGCGCGCCACCGTACAAGCCAGCCTCGTCAAACCGGAATGGCTGGTGGAAATCGTTGTGACCGCGGCGCAGAAATAATCATCTCAAGAGTCCCATGGTTTCAATAGCAGGAACACAAAACGATACGCACCTTCAGCTTTCGGCCGGCCTGAACGCAGACGACAGTGCGCGCGTGATGGATGCGCTTGCCTTCGTCAAGCCGTTCTATGCGGGCAGAACAGTGGCCTCAGCTCAGGACACCTTTGAATTTGCACAAGGCGTGGCGACAGTACTGGCATCGCTGAAAGTTGATGCGGATACCCGGATCGCGAGTCTGTTGGTCGAAATGCCGGTGGTCGACAGCAAGGCGGCTGAAAGCATCGAAAGCCGCTTTGGCCTGGAAATCGCCGATCTGGTTACCGGCATCCGGCAGTTGATGCGTTTGCACGAGATTACCTTTGGACAGCAGGAAGTCTTGCGCAGCAAGAACGCGCAGCAGCAAGCTGCGGCGCAAGTCGAGACGCTGCGCAAGATGCTGCTGGCAATGGCTTCCGACATGCGTGTCGTGCTGGTGCGCCTGGCGTCGCGGGTCACCACGCTGCGCTATTTTGCCGATAATAAAATGCAGGACGACAGCATCCAGCAATATGCGCGCGAGACCTTCGATCTGTATGCGCCGCTCGCCAACCGCCTCGGTGTCTGGCAACTGAAGTGGGAGCTCGAGGATCTGTCGTTCCGCTTCATCGAGCCCGCCGCCTACAAGCGCATCGCGAAGATGCTGGAAGAAAAGCGCACGGAGCGCGAAAGTTTCGTCAATAACGCGATCGCCCGCCTGAAGTCCGAACTGGCATCGGCCGGCGTCAGGGCCGAGGTATTCGGCCGCCCCAAGCACATCTACAGCATCTGGACCAAGATGAAGGGCAAGTCGCTCAATTTTTCAGAGCTGTATGACGTGCGGGCATTCAGGGTGATCGTCGACGATATCAAGGCCTGTTACACGGTGCTCGGCATTGTGCATAACATCTGGACACCGATACCGGATGAATTCGACGATTACATATCGCGCCCGAAAGCGAACGGCTATCAGTCGCTCCACACGGTGGTGACCGCGGAGGACGGACGTGCGCTCGAAGTGCAGGTGCGGACCAACGAAATGCACCACTTCGCGGAATACGGCGTGGCCGCGCACTGGCGTTACAAGGAAAGCGGCGGATCCCATTCGGCGGGCCAGAAATACGATGAAAAAATCGCCTGGCTGCGGCAACTGCTGGCCTGGAAAAGCGAAGTGGTCGATGCCGTCGTCGGCCAGGAAGATATCAGCCGCGAATGGGTCGAGAAGCTCAAGTCGGCCACGCTCGATGACCGGATTTATGTGCTGACACCGCAGGCGCGTGTCATCGAGTTGCCCAGCGGCGCCACACCAGTCGATTTTGCCTACCATCTGCACAGCGATGTCGGCCACCGCTGCCGTGGCGCCCGGGTCGATGGCGCAATGGTGCCCCTCAACACGCCATTGAAGAATGGCCAGACGGTGGAAATCATTACCGCCAAAGGGGGCAGTGCCGCGTCCGGCACTGCTGGCCCGTCGCGCGACTGGTTGAATCCGGGCTATGCGGCCAGCTCACGCACCCGCACCAAGATCCGTGCATGGTTCAATGCCATCGACCAGCAGGAAACGCTGGCGACCGGACGTGGCCTGATTGAAAAGACGCTGCAGCGCGAGGGCAAGACCGCCGTCAATCTGGAGGTCCTTGCGCACAAGCTGGGATTCTCGAAACTCGACGATCTGCTGCTCGCGGTCGGCAAGGAAGAATTCAGTCTGCGCCATGTCGAGCAAGCCTTGCATGCGGATGATGTGGACAAGCAGGCGGCCAGGCATGTGAATCCCGACGATGCCGTCATCCCGCGCAAAAGCCGCGCTTCCAGCGTCATGCAGGGCGCCAAGTCCGGCGTGCTGGTGGTCGGTACCGATGGCCTGATGACACAACTGGCGAAGTGCTGCAAGCCTGCGCCGCCCGATGACATCGCCGGTTTCATCACGCGCGGCAAGGGCGTGTCGATCCACCGTGCAAGCTGCAAGAATTTCGCCGAGATGTGCGCCAAGGCGCCGGAACGGGTGATCCATACCGCCTGGGGCACGCAGGGGATGGAAACCGTTTATCCGGTGGATATTTTTGTTCTTGCAAGCGACCGGCAGGGATTGCTGCGCGATATTTCCGAAATATTCTTGCGTGAAAAAATCAATGTGATCGGTGTCAGCACGCAGAGTGCGAAAGGGCAGGCGCGCATGGCGTTCACAGCGGAAATTGGATCCACCTCGCAGTTGAATAAGGCGCTGACCGTGATCCGCGATGTCGAAGGGGTGGAGTATGCGCGGCGGCAATAACGAGCGGGGGATTGCTGTCATTCCCCATCAAAAAAACATATGATGCAGAGCACTAGCGAAATTATGAATTTGTCGTTATAATTTCGCTTCTTTAGGCGCGTAGCTCAGCTGGTTAGAGCACTACCTTGACATGGTAGGGGTCGTTGGTTCGAGTCCAATCGTGCCTACCAACG
>JAZKDW010000058.1:0-58956 GCA_040387375.1 Pseudomonadota bacterium | reverse complement strand
CGGCGCTCCTCGCGCCTTGCCCTGCACCCCAAATCAACCCGCATCATCCGCACACTGACTCGCAAGCCGCTCTATGGAACAAAGCCGGCGGCTGCCGTGTCTGATTTGACATGAATGCCGCCAATCGCCCCGACTGGGATCAGGTGCTGGTCGACATTGTCGACTATGTCACCGAATTCAATATTACCTCCGGGCTTGCGTACGACACCGCCCGCAACTGCCTTATCGATACTCTCGGCTGCGGCCTGGAAGCGCTGGAATATCCAGCCTGCAAAAAGCTGCTGGGCCCGATCGTGCCCGGCACCATCGTGCCCAACGGCGCCCGGGTGCCCGGCACGCAGTTCCAGCTTGATCCGGTGCAGGCCGCATTCAACATCGGCGCCATGATCCGCTGGCTGGACTTCAACGATACCTGGCTGGCGGCGGAATGGGGGCATCCGTCCGATAACCTCGGCGGCATCCTGGCGACCGCCGACTGGTTGTCGCGCAATGCGGTGGCAACCGGCAAAAAACCGCTGACGATGCGGGACGTATTGACGGCGATGATCAAGGCGCATGAAATCCAGGGTTGCATCGCGCTCGAAAATTCATTCAACAAGGTCGGCCTCGACCACGTCGTGCTGGTCAAGGTAGCGTCGACCGCGGTGGTGGCCGGCATGCTCGGCCTGACGCGCGAGGAAATCCTCAATGCCGTGTCGCTGGCCTGGGTCGACGGCCAGCCGCTGCGCACCTATCGTCATTCGCCGAATACCGGTTCACGCAAATCATGGGCGGCAGGTGATGCAACTTCACGCGCGGTGCGCCTGGCCTTGATCGCCAGGACGGGCGAGATGGGTTATCCATCGGTGCTGACCGCCAGGACCTGGGGTTTCTACGATGTGCTGTTCAAGGGCCAGCCATTCCGGTTCCAGCGCGCGTATGGAAATTATGTGATGGAAAACGTGCTGTTCAAGATTTCCTTCCCGGCGGAGTTCCATGCGCAAACCGCCGTTGAAGCGGCAATGACCTTGCATACAATGCTCGAGATGGCTGGCAGGACGGTCGGCGACATCTCGAAAATCACGATCCGCACACATGAAGCCTGCATCCGCATCATCGACAAGAAAGGTCCGCTGGATAACCCGGCCGATCGCGATCACTGCATCCAGTACATGGTGGCGGTGCCGCTGATTTTCGGGCGCCTGACGGCGTCCGATTATGAAGATGATGTGGCGTCGGACCAGCGCATCGATGTGCTGCGCGACAAGATCATTTGCGTTGAGGATACGGCGTTCACCAGCGATTATCATGATCCGGAAAAACGCTCGATCGCCAATGGGCTGACGGTCGAATTCAAGGATGGCGAGACACTGCAGGAAATCGTGGTCGAATATCCGATTGGCCATGCCCGCCGCCGCAACGAGGGCATTCCGCTGCTTGAAGAAAAATTCAGAACCAACCTGGCACGCCAGTTCCCGGCCCGGCAGCAAAAGGCGATCCTCGACATCTCGCTCGACCAGGAAAAGCTGGAAGCGATGCCAGTTAACGAATACGTCGACTTGTACGTGATTTGAGAAAAAACGCAACGCTGACATTGCGCGTTTGCGTAAGAGGCCGGTAAGTTGATTCCGGCACAATAATATTATCCCGGCATCGCTATACTGATGACGTACGCAATACGATGGAGACAAAAATGAACTTCGCAGAAACCTATCGGCAATCAATCGACGACCCCCAAACATACTGGGCGCAAGAAGCGAAGCTGATTGACTGGCATGCGCCGTATTCACAGGTGCTCGACGATTCCAGGCCGCCGTTTTCGAAATGGTTTGCCGGCGGCAAAACCAACCTGTGCCATAACGCGGTCGATCGCTGGGTGGCCACGCAAGGGGACAAGCCGGCGCTGATTGCGGTGTCGACAGAAACCGCCGACGGGCAGCCACAGGACCGGGTGTATTCGTTCAGAGAACTGCACGCCGAGGTGCAGCGCACCGCAGCCGTCATGCTGGCGCTGGGCGTGCGCAAGGGCGATCGGGTGCTGATTTACATGCCGATGATTGCCGAAGCGACCTTCGCCATGCTTGCCTGCGCGCGTATAGGCGCAATCCATTCGGTAGTTTTCGGCGGCTTTGCTGCCAACAGCCTGGCCACCCGTATCGACGATGCAAAACCGGCGCTGATTTTTTCGGCCGACGCCGGCTCGCGCAACGGCAAGGCAATCCCGTACAAACCCCTGCTGGACGAGGCGATCAATCTGGCGCGCCACAAGCCGGCGCATGTGCTGCTGGTCAACCGGGGCCTGGCGCCGATGCGATTGCTGGCCGGCCGTGATCTCGATTACGCCGCCCTGCGCCAGCAGCACATCGATGCACAAGTGCCGGTGACCTGGCTCGATTCCAGCGACATCTCCTATATTCTCTACACGTCCGGCACGACCGGCAATCCCAAGGGCGTGCAGCGCGATGTGGGCGGATATGCGGTCGCGCTGGCGTCGTCGATGAAACATATTTTTTGCGGCAATCCGGGCGAAGTCTACTTCGCGACCTCCGATATCGGCTGGGTGGTTGGCCATTCCTATATCGTGTATGGACCGCTGATCGCAGGCATGGCAACCGTCATGTACGAAGGTTTGCCGGTTCGTCCGGATGGCGGCATCTGGTGGAGCATGGTCGAGAAATACAAGGTGACGCGCATGTTTTCCGCACCCACCGCCGTGCGTGTGCTGAAAAAACAGCCGCCGGAGCTGATGAAAAAATACGACCTGTCGTCCCTGAAGGCGCTGTACCTGGCCGGTGAGCCGCTCGATGAAACCACCTCGCAATGGATCGCGTCCGCATTGGGCGTGCCGATCATCGACAATTACTGGCAAACCGAGACCGGCTGGCCGATCCTGTCGATCGCGAAGGGGATCGAGGACAAGCCGACCCGGCTGGGCAGTCCCGGTGTGCCGATGCCCGGCTACAAGGTCAGGATACTGAATGAATCGACCGGTGAGGAATGCGGCACCAATGAAAAGGGTGTGGTTGTGCTCGAAGGGCCGCTGCCGCCCGGCTGCATGCAGACCGTGTATGGCGATGACGAACGGTTCGTCAAAACCTACTGGTCGAATTTCCGGAATGAGCAAGTCTATTCCACCTTCGACTGGGGCATTCGGGACGCCGACGGATATTATTTCATTCTTGGCCGTACCGACGATGTGATCAATGTCGCCGGCCATCGCCTCGGCACGCGTGAAATAGAAGAAAGCATTTCCAGCCACCCGAATGTGTCCGAGGTCGCCGTGGTGGGGGTAGAGGACAAGTTGAAGGGGCAGGTGGCGGTAGCGTTCGTGATTCCGAAAAATGCAGAGGCGGCCGCAACGCCGGAGAGCAGGCAGGCACTGGAAACGGAAGTGATGGCCGTGGTCGACAGGCAGCTTGGCGCGGTGGCGCGTCCTGCCCATGTGTATTGCGTCACGCTGCTGCCGAAAACACGTTCAGGCAAGCTGTTGCGCCGGGCGATACAGGCAATCTGCGAGGGCAGGGATGCCGGTGATTTGACAACGATCGAGGATCCGCTGTCGCTGCAGCAAGTCAGGGATGCGGTGGCCGGCGCAAGCCGTTAAAATCACACCCATTCGTCAAGGAGTGGATCATGAGATCAACCAGAGCAAGCGCGGCAGTCGAGCGGCTCAAGTCGCGCAGCGGCAATGCGCATTATTCCATGGTGCGCACCGCCAGCGGATTGTTTTACCTGGTGCTGACGGCCGACGATGGCGTGCAGGAAAAATTGAGTGAGACACTGGAACTGGATGACTTCGTAAGCTTCGTGAACCGCTTCGGTCCGCAGACGCCGAGGCGGGTCAGCAAGCTGGATACGGCGTTCGAAAAACAATTGCTCAAAAAGGAAAGCTGATTCCATGGTTGCGCTGCTTGCATCCCGCACATTGAGTGTGCCGATCGCCTGTACCCCGCAGAAGGTCGTCGACTTTGTCTCCAACCCCGCTAATTTACCGCAATGGGCATCCGGGCTCTGCCTGTCGGTGAAGCAGACCGCTTCCGGCTGGATTGCGGAAACACCATACGGACCGATGCCGGTTCGTTTCGTGGAAAAAAATTCGCTGGGTGTGCTGGACCACTATGTGATGACAACACCCGGCGTTGAAGTGTATGTGCCGATGCGCGTGTTGCCCAACGGTGAAGGCAGCGAGCTGCTCTTTACCTTATTCCGCACGCCGGATATGTCGGATGCCAAATTCGAGGAAGATGCCACACTGGTCAGGCAGGATCTGGATACGCTCCAGAAACTGCTCGGGCAGTAACTACATAATACTCAGCCCTTCGACCCCCACACTTCCGCCAGCCGTTGATCGCGGCCGCAGTTGGTGCGGTAGAACTTGTAGCGTATCGGGTTCTTCTTGTAGTAGTCCTGGTGATAATCCTCGGCTGGATAAAACTTTGCCGCAGGAGCGATCTCGGTATGGATTTCCTTGATTCTGCCGGCTTTCAATATCGCTGCCTTGCTGGCCTCGATGGTCTTGCGCTGCGATTCATTGTCGTAAAAAATCGCGCTCCGGTATTGATCGCCTGTATCGCAGAACTGGCGATCCTTGACAGTGGGATCGATGGTGCGCCAGAAAAAATCCAGCAGGGCCGGATAGCTGACTTTCGCCGGATCGTAGGTAACACGCACCGCTTCCGTATGCCCGGTGCCGCCGCCGCTGACTTGCGCATAAGTCGGATTGACGGTCTTGCCATCGGTATAGCCGGACTCGGCGGACAGGACGCCTGGCAGCTTTTCAAAATCAGACTCGGTACACCAGAAACAACCGCCGGCAAAGATGGCCGTCGCAGTCTTTTGCGCCAGCGCCTGCGTAGTCACCAGCAGGAAAGCCAGTGCCGCTATTGTTCTCAACATTGTTTTCATGCACGCAGCTCCGGTAATTTACTGTCCGCCGCTACAAACCGTAACGCGACGCCATTGTTGCAATAACGCAGGCCGGTTGGTTTCGGTCCATCGTCAAACACGTGACCCTGATGGCCGCCGCAACGTGCGCAGTGATATTCGGTGCGGGGCAAAATCATCTTGTAATCCGTGCGCTTTTCTACCGCCTTCGGCAACACGTCGAAGAAACTCGGCCAGCCGGTGCCGCTTTCGAATTTCTGCGCGCTGTTGAACAGCGGCTGGTTGCACGCCGCGCAAACATAGGTGCCGGTTCTTTTCTCTGCGTTCAGCGGACTGCTGCCGGGCCGCTCGGTTGCTTCCTCGAACAGCACTGCATAACTTTCCTTCGGCAATAACGCGCGCCATTCCGCTTTCGATTTTTTCAGCGCCGCTGCTGCCAGCGATGGCCCGGCAAGGGACAATGCCGCGGCCCCTGCAAAAAGGCGGCCTATCTGGATGAGTAATTGTCGACGATTCATGCTGGCTCCGGTTGTTTCATTCACCTTGTTTACGCAGGGAAGACCGGTTCGGATGCGCGGTGCGGTCTTTTCTTTTCTAGTGCGAATACCATTTAGTCGCCGCGCCACCCGCTTGTTTACAGAATTTTTTCAGTCTATCGTTGCGATCACCGGCGCATGGTCGGACGGTTGTTCCCATTTGCGTGGCGCCTTGTCGATGACGCAGGCAGTGCAGCGGGCCGCCAGTGGAGGGGATAACAGGATGTGATCGATGCGCAAGCCCATGTTGCGCCGAAATGCCATTTGCCGGTAATCCCACCAGCTATACAATTTATCCGGCTGCTCGAACAGGCGGAAAGCATCGGTCAGATTCAGGCCGCACAGGCCTTGAAATGCGGCGCGTTCGGGCGCCGAAACCAGTACCTGGTCTTGCCACAGCGCGGGATCATGGACATCGCGGTCGGCCGGCGCAATATTGTAGTCGCCGAGCACCGCCAGTTTGTCATGAGTTTTCAATTCGGCTGCCAGCCATTCCTGCAGCGCCGCCAGCCATCGCAGTTTGTATTCGTACTTGTCCGAACCGACCGACTGGCCATTCGGCACATAGGCGCACACGATACGCACACCTTCAATCGTGGCGGCGATGATGCGTTGCTGTTCATCGGCGAACAGCGGATTGTTCTTCACCACATCTTGCAGCGGATGCCTGGACAGGATGGCTACGCCGTTATAAGTTTTCTGGCCGGAAAATGCGACCTGATAACCCGCCGCTTCAATCGCGGCGACAGGAAATTTGTCATCGGTTGTTTTGGTCTCCTGCAGGCACAGCACATCGACCGGATTATCGGCCAGCCATTGCAGTACCTGAGGCAGGCGTACCTTCAGGGAGTTCACGTTCCAGGTAACGATTTTCATAAATTGAGGGCTTTCTCCGTTTTGCCGAATCTTACCGCAATCGCCATGCTGCCGCCGCTGCAAGCGGACATTCTTGCCCAGTCTACGTGAATAATCTGCGGTGACTGCACGCACGCCAACAGTTGTAATCAGCCAACGATGTTCGAGGAGAAAGGCCTCCTTCGTAGACTGGTTTCGTGGTTTTTTTGCAAACACCGCTGCTTGCGATGGACAGGATTGCGATTGGAGCGGTACTTTCAATCGACCAGGGCAAGCATCACGTCATGCGTGCATCGCCCGGCTCAGGAGACCCACAATGATCACCAAGGGAAAGCGCGGATTCAAGAAATTCAATTTTGCATGGCACGGCGGTTTATGGTTGATAACTGCCGGGAAAATAAGCGTGATGCGTGTGAATAACAGAGTGGTCATCTACTGGGATTTCAAAGGTGACGTTTCTTTCAATCGTCATTGAACAAACTGTTCTTCGATTGCCGAAGGCCGTCTTTTTCTCCTCTTTTATCCAATAATATTACATGCAAGCAGCCTTTTGATTTTGCCGGTAATATTGCCTCCACAGGCGATTCCGCCTCAACCTCCGGAGGAAAACATGCAGCTCAAGAAAGCCAGTGATTTTGATCCTGAAGTACTGAAGTTGTTCGACAAGTTCGTGCATGGAGTGATCGATCGCCGCGCCTTCTTGAGCGGTGCGTCAAAATACGCAGTCGGAGGAATGTCGGCAGCGATGCTGCTCGATGCGCTCAACCCCAAATTTGCGGCGGCGCAGCAAGTGCCCAAGGACGACAAGCGGATCAACGCCCGTTATGTCGAGTATTCATCACCCGATGGTTATGGGACGATCAAGGGTTATCTGGCGACGCCAGCCAATGCCACCGGCAAGCTGCAGACGGTGCTGGTCGTGCATGAAAACCGGGGACTCAATCCACACATTGAAGATATCGTCCGCCGTCTGGCGCTCGACAATTTCCAGGCTTTTGCCCCCGATGCACTGACACCATTCGGCGGCTACCCCGGTGATGAAGACAAGGCGCGGGAAAGTTTTGCCAAACTCGACCAGGAAAAAAGCCGCAACGATTTTATCGCCGCGGTCAATTATCTGAAGACGCTTCCTTCAAGCAGCCAGAAAATCGGCGCGGTCGGGTTCTGTTATGGCGGCGGCATAGTCAACATGCTCGCCACACGTTTCCCTGATCTGGGTGCGGCAGTGCCGTTTTACGGCGGCCAGCCGGCGGCGGCAGAGGCCGCAAAAATCAAGGCGCCGCTGCAGTTGCACTATGCGGGAAAAGACGAACGGATCAACGCCGGTTGGCCTGCTTTCGAGGCGGCGCTGAAAGCGGCGGGAGTGAAATACGAGGGCTACATTTACCCTGGGGTAGAGCATGGCTTCAACAACGATACCACCCCTCGTTTCGATCCGCCCGCGGCCAAACTGGCGTGGGATCGGACCATTGCGTTTTTCAAAGCCAACCTGGCATAGAAATGCCGGACAGGTTGTCAGCGTAGCGTCCTGATCCCGGCAGGCAGCCCCTGCCGGGACATTCCTTTACACCGCAATCGCTTGCATGGCCGGCGTCGCCGGCAACTGCGCCGGCACGCCTACCCGTATTTCAACCGCATGCTCGACCCGATCGTCCGCCAGGTGGATCAACCGGCCCGGCTGCTCTAAGCCGTCGACGCGCAGGCTGAAGCCGCCGTCACTGGATGGCGTCTGCAACACCTCGATGTGGTACATGGTCTCCCGGTAGCGATAGTGCAGCTTGAACGATGTCCAGTCCGCCGGCAGGCAAGGCGTCACTGTCAGCTCGTCGACTTCCAGCTTCAATCCCAGCAGCGACTCGACGATCAGACGATACATCCAGCCCGACGACCCGGTGTACCAGGTCCAGCCGCCACGGCCGACATGCGGCGATACCGCATAGACGTCGGCGGCGATCACATACGGTTCAACCTTGTAAGTGGCCACCTGTTCCGGTGTGCTGCCATGATTGACCGGATTGATCATGTCCAGCAGTTCCCAGGCGCGCCGGCTGTCGCCCATTTTTGCGAATGCCATCGCGGTCCAGATTGCCGCATGTGTGTACTGGCCGCCGTTTTCGCGCACGCCCGGCACGTAACCGCGGATATATCCCGGGTTCAGGTCCGAGGTGCTGAACGGCGGATCGAGCAGCTGCACCAGCGAATGTTCGCGGCGTACCAGGCGTTGGTCGACCATTTCCATCGCACTGCGCGCGCGCGTCTCGTCGCCCGCGCCCGACAACACCGCCCAGCTTTGCGAGATCGAATCGATCTGGCATTCCGGATTGGTCGACGAGCCTAGCGGTGTGCCGTCGTCGAAGTAGGCGCGGCGATACCATTTGCCATCCCACGCATTTTTTTCGATGTTCTGCTGCAGTTGCCCGGCTTCATGCTGGCAATGCTCCACAAACGAGGCATCACCACGCAAACGCGCGATCTCGGTAAAGCGCATCAGGACTTCATGCAGGAAAAAGCCGAGCCAGACGCTTTCTCCCTTGCCTTCTTCACCGACCTTGTCCATGCCGTCATTCCAGTCGCAGGAGCCGATCAGCGGCAAGCCGTGCACGCCGAATCGCAGGCCTCTTTCAATGGCGCGCACGCAGTGTTCATACACGCTGCCGGCGTCGGCGGAGCGGGTCGGCAGGTCGTAGTACGAGTCCTCATCGGCGTTGACCGCGCGGCCCTCGAGGAAATGCACGTTCTCATCCAGCACGCCGGTGTCGCCGGTGCTGATGACGTAACGGTAAGTCGCCAGCGGCAACCACAGGTAATCGTCCGAGCAATGCGTGCGCACGCCGCGGTCGGTCGGCGGATGCCACCAATGCTGGACGTCACCTTCGACAAACTGGTGCGCGGCGCACAGCAGTATGTGATCGCGCACCAGCTTCGGCTCGGCATGGACCAGCGCCATCACGTCCTGCAACTGGTCGCGGAATCCATAGGCGCCGCCTGACTGGTAAAAGCCGCTGCGCGCCCATAACCGGCAGGCGATGGTCTGGTACATCAGCCAGCCGTTGGTCAGGACATTCAAGGATGGATCGGGGGTCTCCACCTGCACCGCGCCGAGCGTGCGCTGCCAGTGCTGGCGTACGGCCTCGAGCGCATTGCGCGCCGCTTCCGCGCCGCGGTAGCGATGCACCAGGCTGCTGGCATCGGCGGCGCGGCGGCCGGCCATGCCGAGCATGAATACGATCTCGCGTTCCTGTCCCGGCGCCAGGTCGAACGGCACCTGGATGGCAGCGCACGGATCGAGACCGGCGCCGACCTTGCCCGACAGGCGCACACGTCCCATCGCGGCCGGATTCTGCAGCGAGCCATTGCGGCCGATGAATTCCGTGCGGTCGGCGGTGATGGAACGGTTGGTCGCATCGGCATCGAAGAAGGAGATGCGGTCGACGAATTCGGTGTTGTACGGATTACGGGCGAACATGGCGCCGCTGACCGGGTCCGATTCGGTGGTCACATGCATGGTCGATTTTGGCCGCAAGTCGCCCAGCACCCATTCAACGTAACCGGTCGCCGACAATTTGCGCGATGTGTCCGATTCGTTGCGCACTTTCAGCACCGAATACTTGATCGATGCGTCGAGCGCGACATAGACCGTGAGTTGCGACACGATGCCATTTTCGGCATGTTCAAAAACGCTGTAGCCGAAACCGTGACGGCTCACATACTGGCCCTGGCCACGGCAGGGCAGGGGTGTCGGCGACCAGAACTGACCGCTCTCTTCATCGCGCAGGTAAAAGGCTTCGCCGCTGGAGTCGGACACAGGATCGTTATTCCATGGCGTCAGGCGGAACTCGTGCGCGTTCTCGCCCCATGTGTAGGCTTGTCCGCTTTCCGAAATCACGCTGCCGAAATTCGGATTGGCCAGCACATTGACCCACGGCGCCGGCGTCACCTTGCCAGGCGCGGTCGTGATCACATACTCGCGGCCGTCGGGCGTAAAGCCGCCCAGGCCGTTGAACAGGATGAGGTCCGGCTGGGCCTTGTAGGCAAGCGGTAGCGCGGCAGTCTGGGCCCGGGTCGGCGCCAGTTGCGGCACGCGCACTTCCGGGATGCCGCGGCGGGCGATCTGCTCTGCCAGCGTGCCGCGGCTGTCCGAGATGATGATGCGCGCGACCGACTGCAGCAGAATGCGGTCTTCGTTCGATATCTGATCCGCAAGGCGCACAAAAATGCCGCCCGGCCGGTCCATCGCATGCGGGTCGGCGCCCGACGCCACCAGTCCCATGATCTGTTCCTGCAGCACCTGCCGGTAACTGGCATGATCTTCGTTCCAGATCACCAGGTCGACCGCCAGGCCCTTGAGGCGCCAGTATGCGTGGGCCTGCACCATCTGGCGCACGAGATCGATGTTGTCCATGTCCTTGATCTGCACCAGCACGATCGGCAAATCGCCGGAAATCGCATAACTCCACAAGCCCGACTGGCCGCGCCGGTTCTTGATCAGGATGCTGGCATCGGCCCGCAGCATCGCATTGGCATAGATGACGGAATTGGCAAGCCGTCCATATAGCTGGGCATCGGCTTCGCTGGCGTTGAGCTGACGCAGCACCACGTGACTGTGGGTCCAGGCCAGTTCGAACACACGATCCGCGAGATGGCGGTCCTGATATTTGTCGATCATGTGCAATGCCTGGTCGCGCGTTTCCGTGACGCCGGTGACCATGTCGATGATCGCGGTTTGCTCCGGTTCCAGCGTGATCCGGTAGCGTACCGCCGCAATCGGGTCAAGCACCGAGCCCTGGCTGCCGGACAGGGCTGCCAGGCTCAGCATCGCTTGCGGCGCCGCCACCGTGTTGCCGCGGCCAATGAATTGCATGCGATCGGTTTCGTAAGACACTTCCTTGATATCGGCGCCATGCACCACCATCAGGTTGAGCATCCACGGCATGATGTCACCGAGCGAACGAGGGCGGCGTGTGCACAGGATCGCGCTACGCTTGGCGATGATTTCGGTCTGCACGAACAGATTGCTGAATGCCGGGTGGGCGGAATCGGCCGCGGCCGGCGCCAAAACCACTTCCGAATAGCTGGTGATGTCTAGCACCCGGCGCACGCGCGAGGAATTGGTGATGTGCGTGCGGCGCAATTCGATATCGTCTTCCGGCGACACCACGATTTCGGTATGCATGACGATATCGTTGTCGCGGCGGCGGAACTCGGCCCGGCCTTCCGAGAAAATGACTTCATAGCTTTGCGGCTGCTTCAGCGTCGGCTGATAAGCCGTGGACCAGAACGCGCCGTCGGCAACATCGCGGACATAACAGAAGGCGCCCCAGTTATCGCGCGTGCTGTCTTCCCGCCAGCGGGTGACGGCAAGGTCTTTCCAGCGGCTGGAACTGCCGCCGGCGTTGGTGACCATCACGTGATATCGGCCGTTCGACAGCAACTGCACTTCCGGCACACGGGTGTCGGCGCGGTTCATCACCCGCAGCGGCATTTCATGTTCATCACTGGTACTGCGGATATCGGCCAGGTCGGAGGTGTTGGAATAAAAACCGGTGGCTTTCGGGATGCGCTCCTGCAGCAGCAGCATCGTCGCCTGGAACAGCGGATCCGATTCAAAACGTTTCTGCATCGGGCGATCCAGCAGCAGATAGGCGAGCGACAGGAAACCCATTCCCTGGTGATGCACCATGAAGGATTTGACGACGGCGTAGGTCTGGCCGCGGGCCAGGCGCGATGCGGTGTAATCGATCGCTTCATACAGGCCGAATCTTCCCTCGAAACCCTCGCTGGCGAGGCGCTGCAGATTGTTGCACGCTTCCTCCGGCGCCACCATCAGCGCCATCATCGATGCGTAAGGCGCCACCACCAGGTCGTCACCGAGGCCGCGCTTGAGTCCGAGGCCAGGCACGCCGAAGGCGCGATACTGGTAATTGAGGCTGGCATCGAAGGTATTGAAGCCGGATTCGGAAATGCCCCACGGCACGCCGCGCTGCTTGCCGTAGTCGATCTGCCGTTGCACCGCCGAGCGGTAAGTCTGGTCGAGCAGCGTATTGTCGTAGGTCGGCATGACCAGCAATGGCATCAGGTATTCGAACATCGAGCCGCTCCACGACAGCAGGATAGGCTCGCCGCCGGCGATTGTCAGCTGACGTCCCAGCGCAAACCAGTTCTCCTGCGGCAGCTGGCCCTGGGCAATCGCCACGAAACTCGCCAGCCGCGCTTCCGAAGCCAGCAAGTCGTAATAGCTGGCATCGCGCCGGCGCTCGGTGACGTTGTAGCCGATTGCCAGCAGATGGGTGCCCTGGTCGTACAGGAATTCATATTCCATGCGCGCAAATTCGGCGCTCTGCAGCGCCAGCCGTTCGATGCGTGCGATTCGTTCGGCTGCACGTCTGCTGCTCTCGGCAATGCTGCGGACAAATTCATCCGGCGCGGCGGATTCTCGTGTTGCCATCCAAGGCTGCAGCTGCGTATCGAGCCGGGCCAGCTGCCGCAAGGTGGGAATGGCATTGAGCTCCGCCAGATCCTGTGTCAGCTTGTCCGTCTGGGGCACGCTGATCCACGGAGCGAGCAGTGTCAGGTCCTCACACGCATCGCGGCATTGGCGGACCAGCGCCTGCACCCACCAGTGCAGTTCACTTCCTTCATCAGCCGCGAGTTTTGTCGCTGCATCGGACGCGCCCTGCAGCAGCTGCCCGAGGGTGTGATACGCGGCCGTCAGCGTCGTTGCCGGCGCATCGATTGCCGCCGCCAGGTGCGTGCGGAATTCTTTCAGGGCGGGGCGCGCGCTGTCCGGCGTGAGCTCTTCCATCACCAGGAAGGTATCGTTCATGCCAGTGAACAGTCGGGCACCGATAACCGGCTGATCCACCAGCGCCAGCAAGCCCGGCCGCAATGTCAGCAAATGCCCGGCAAGGTTGCCGCTATCCACGGTTGAGATGTAAATGGGATGCAGCGGCTTCATGGACTGCGTGTCGTACCAGTTATAAAAATGGCCCTGATGGCGCTCCAGCGTCGCCATCACGTGCAGCGTATTTTCGGTGCGATCGAGGAGGCCGCCGGTTGACAGGTAGCCGAAGTCCCAGGCGGACAGATTGCCCAGCAGCGCCAGTCCGATGTTGGTCGGCGACGTGCGCCGCGCCACCACCGCAACCGGCTGCTCCTGCATGTTATCCGGCGGCAGCCAGTTGTCTTCCGCGCCGACATAGGTTTCGAAGAATGCCCAGGTCTTGCGGGCGAGCCGATGCAGGAACAACGTCTGCTCCGACGACAGGTTGGCATCAGTGCGCGCCAGTGGTTCGCTGATCCACCATGCAAGGACGGGGGCGACCAGCCACAGCAGCAGCAAGGGTGCGGCCGCTGCCAGCGCCTCGGGCCGGAAGTAAAGCAGGGCGGCTGCGGCCGCGATGGCGATCGCAGGCGAGATCCACATCGACCGCAGGGAAGCGCCCAGGCCGGTGCCCAGATGTCGATTTGCTTCACTGGACGGGTTCCATTCGAGCAGCTGCTTGCGTGACACCAGCAGTCGCCACAAGGTGCGTAAAATTGCATCCAGGCTGAACCAGGCGTCGTAGGGCAGGAAGGCCAGCGTCAGCAAGGCATGCGAAAAATGACGTCCGGTCGACACCATGGTGGCCGACAGATGCTGGCTCAGCAACACCTCCTCAGGCTTGCGCAGCAAATCCAGCACGGAGGCAAAAAGTGGCGGTATCAGCACGATGCCCAGCGCCGCGCAGGTCCAGAACCACGCCGAAGGCAATACGCTCCAGCCCAGCAACAGCAGCGTCATCATGGTGGTCGAGAACAGGCTGCGGCGCAGGTTGTCCAGCAATTTCCAGCGTGACAGCGAGGTCAGCGGATTTTTCTGCAGGCCTGGTCCGGCCGCCGGCACGCGCGGCAGCAGCCAGTGGATCAGCTGCCAGTCGCCGCGGATCCAGCGATGCCGGCGGGCCACGTCGGCGCTGTAGCGCGACGGATATTCTTCATACAGCTGCGCATCCGACAGCAGGCCGGAGCGCGCATAACAGCCTTCCAGCAAATCGTGGCTGAGGATCTGGTTTTCCGGCAACCGGCCTTTCAGCGCATGCTCGAACGCCTCGACATCGTAGATGCCCTTGCCGATGAAAGAACCTTCGCCAAAGACATCCTGGTAGACATCGGACACGGTGCGTGTGTACGGATCGATGCCGGGTTCACCGCCGCACAGGATTTCGTAGCGCGAGGCGCTGGCGCCCGGCAGGCTGGCGGACACGCGCGGCTGCAGGATGCCGTAGCCGTCGCAGACACGCTGCCGGCTTTCATCGTAACGGGCCTGGTTGAGCGGATGGGCCAGGGTGGCGACGAACATGCGCGCCGAATCGCGCGGCAGCTGCGTATCGGTATCGAGCGTGATCACATATTTCACATTCGATAAATCATTGGTGTCGCCGACGATCAGCGAAAACGGATTGCCTTCTTCACCGCGCAGCCAGGCATTCAGGTCGGCCAGCTTGCCGCGCTTGCGTTCGTAGCCCATCCAGATTTTTTCCTGGCCATTCCAGCGCCGCGGCCGATGCAGCAACAGGAAATTGTCGCGCTGGTCGTCTGCATATTTTTCATTCAGTTGTTCGATGCACTGTCGCGCGTATTGCAGCAGCGGTTCGTCACGCGGCGTGGTTTCGGTCTGCGCGTCGGCAAAGTCGGTCAGCAGGCAAAAGCGCAGATTGTCGTCACGATTGGCGAGGAAACGCACTTCCATGGTCTCGGCCAGGCTGTCGATATTCTGCGGCGTAAACAACATGGTCGGCACCACAACCAGGGTGCGGGAGGTGGTAGGAATGCCATTCGAAAAATCCATGCGCGGCAACGGATGCGGCGTGGCCAGCAGGGTCGCAACCCAGTTCACCAGCGAAATCGCCAGCTGCGTGGTGGCGACTATCGATACCAGCGCGACGAAGACCAATAGCCATCCCCGCAATCCCTCGGCAGTCGCTTTTGCAAGCATGCCGCCGGAGAACAGCGCGATCAGCAGGCAGATCGCGCCGATGTAGAACAGCAGCGGCGTGCGGCTGATGCGCCGTTCCAGCGCCTGTGCAGCGGGCACCCGCATGCCGACTGTCTTTTCCAGTGCCGGCAAACCTTTGCCGACGAGGTAATAACCTACGTGGGCGGTGCGGTCTTCGTGGCCGTTCTCCCGCGCCGCCTGGCTGGCCAGCTCGAGCACCACATCGGCGACTTCAGCTTCGGTCTGGGCGCTATGCCTCGCGGTACTTTCGATAATGTGGCGGTACAGGTCGCGGGTGGCAAAGTCCATCCTGGCATAACTGTCGCCGGGATCCTTGCGCAGCGTATGTTCAACTTCGCTCATCGTTTCGACAAACTCGCGCCAGTCCATGGTTCCCAGGAAGCGCAGGCTGCCGATGCTATTGCTGATCGATACCTGGTCGGCGGCCTGCTGCTGGGTTTCCACCTGCACCAGGTGTTCGATCGTGTGTCCGGATTCCGAAAGCCGTTGGGAAATCCATGTCAGCGGCAAGGTCAGGGCCGGACTCTGGCCCTGCAGCCGGCGTGCCATTTCAGCCACGAATGAACCGTCCAGCGGCGGATCGGAGCGCGCCATGTCGGCCACCAGCAGGATCAGGCTGCTGGGATCCTTGTCGGCGGCTTCCATCATCTGATCGGCCCAGGCGTCGGCCCGCTGGCGGTCGAGTCTGCCGGCGGCGACGCGGGCGGCGACGCGCCGCAGGTTTTCAATCAGCGCCAGGCGCAGCATGATGGGAATGGCCCAGAGTTCGCCCAGTTTCAGGGTGGTGACTCTCTGGTAGGCCGCAACAAAGCGGCTGAGGCTTTCCGGATCGACCCGGCCGTCGCCGTGCGAAATCGTTTCCAGCGCAATGTCATACACGCGCGGCCGGCCGGCGGAAGGGCCGTTTTTCAGGCGGGGCAACTCCTTGCTATACCCCTTGGGCAGATGCCGCTTTGCAGTCCGTATCTGTTCTTCGATCAGGTAGAAGTTATCCAGCAGCCATTCGGCGGCCGGCGTGATCTGGCGATCGGCCTTCAGCGAGACCGACAGCATGTTGCAGGTATCGGTTAATACTTCTTCGTTTTCCGCCAGCCGCGGCAGCAGCCGGTCCGTCGCGCGGTCGTCGCTCAACTGATGGGCGTTGGCCAGGACCTTGCCGTGATGCTCCATCTGGATGGCGCTGAATAATTCTGCGCGCAGCGGCAATTCGTCGTCGGCGCCTGGTTCCTGCGAACCGCCGTTGCGCAGCGAATTCGTGAAGTCGGCGATATTCTCGAAAATGGATTTGCTATGTGCCTTCAACGAGGTGGTCTCTTTCTGTTAAGCGAAGTGTTACGGGCAGGTCGAGCGCATGGGGGGACGCATCGGCGGTCGACGGCCGTCGGAATGATGGTGAGGTCCGCGCGGGCCGGAAGCCAGCGCGCCATTTCTATCGACAGGCTTGTCAGGTGTATCTAAATGTTACCGCAGACCTTGCGGAAGATTGGTGCGCTACCGTACATAGGTCCGGTATCACGCAGGGGGAATGCAAGACCGCTTGACGGTCTTGCATGGGTGGCGGGTTCTGTATGAAGGCATCGTGATGCGAGTTCACTCTGGATTCCCGCGTTCGCGGGAACGACGGTAGTAATTGAGACGACCTCCCATCTAACCACTGTCATTCCCGCGCAGGCGGGAATCCAGAGTGAGCTTGCACAGGAAGGACGTCGACTGTCCCGCACCCGCGTCAACATTGTTCTCGCGGGTGCGGAATGTTTACCGCTTACTTTTTGACCGCACCTTGCGCACGATTGATGAGGAACGCCGTCAGCAGCGGAACCGGCCTGCCGGTGGCCCCTTTGGCAGCGCCGCTCTTCCACGCCGTGCCTGCGATATCCAGATGCGCCCACGTATATTTCTTTGTAAAACGCTCGAGGAAGCAGGCGGCAGTGATGCTGCCGGCGGGAGGTCCGCCGATATTGGCGATGTCGGCAAAGTTGGACTTGAGCTGCTCCTGGTAGCTGTCCTCGATCGGCATGCGCCACGCGGTATCGCCCGAGGATTTGCCGGCTGCCAGCAATTCCGCCGCAAGCGCATCATGCGCGTCGTCATGCCGTGTGAAGAGGCCGGAGTTGTGGTGGCCAAGCGCGGTGATGCAGGCGCCGGTCAGCGTTGCGATATCCACCACGGCATCGGGTTTGAAACGCTCGACATAGGTGAGTGCGTCGCACAGGATCAGGCGGCCTTCGGCATCGGTGTTGAGCACTTCGATCGTCTGTCCCGACATCGATGTGACGATGTCGCCGGGTTTGGTGGCGCGCCCGGACGGCATGTTCTCGCAGGTCGGGATGACGCCGATCACGTTCAGCTTCAGCTTCATCTCGGCGATCGCACGGAAGGTGCCGAGCACCGATGCGGCGCCGCACATGTCGTACTTCATTTCATCCATGCCGCCACCGGGTTTCAGTGAAATGCCGCCGGAGTCGAAGGTGATGCCCTTGCCGACCAACACGGTAGGCGCATCCTTCGCCTTGCCGCCCATGTGTTTCAGCACGATGAATTTCGGCGGCTCGTCGCTGCCGTTGGTCACCGACAGGAAGCTGCCCATCTTCAGTGCCTGCAACTGCTTGCGATCCAGAACTTCCACACCCAGCGGATACTCTTTTGCCAGCTTCTTCGCGGTGTTGGCCAGGTAGGTCGGCGTGCAGACGTTAGGTGGCAGGTTGCCAAGGTTTTTGGTCAGTTCGATGCCGTTGGCGAGCGCAACAGCTTGCGCAAGAACGGTTTTTGCGGCGCCGGCGTCGTCGGCTGCAACGGCAATGAAGACCTTCTTGACACCTTCCGGCGCCGGGTCCTTCTTGCTTTTCATGTCATCAAAACGATACAGGTTGTCGCGTGCGACGGTTACCACATTGCGGAGTGCCCATTCGCTATTGCGATCCTGCATGTCTTGCAGCGGAAGAGCGACAATGGCATCATTGCTGCCGAGCGAAGAGAAGACGCGGACGATTGATTGCAGCGCGCTGGTAAAATCCTTTCCGGTCGTCGCTCCTTCCTTGCCCAGTCCGACCAGCAGGATACGTTCTGCGGCGGCGCCGTCGACGTCGCGCATCAAAAGGGTGCTGCCAGGCTTGCCGGAAATGTCGCCGGACTTTAGCGCCAGCGAGATTTTGCCTTTGAGATCGAGTGCCTGGGCAGCTTGTGATAACTTCTTGTTTTCGAATACGCCTACTGCAATACAACCGCTTTTCATCTGAGCGACCGTGTTTTTTACATCGTATGTTTTTATGCTAAAGTCCATGATTACTCCTTTAATCCACGCAATTATAACCTCCGAATGATTTTTCAGCGCGCGCTTCGACGCGAATTGGTGAGTACTGCCGGCGCTGTTTTCACTACGCTTTTCACGATTACCATCACCGTGATGCTGATTCGCATCCTGGGCCAGGCCGCCGGTGGCCGTGTCGCGTCCGGCGATGTCATCGCCCTGATCGGATTTGCGGCACTGAATTATCTGCCTGTCATCCTGATCCTGACCGGCTTCATTTCCGTGCTGCTGGTGGTGACGCGCAGCTACCAGGATTCTGAAATGGTGGTCTGGTTCGCGTCCGGCATGAGCCTGACAAAATGGATACGTCCGGTGCTGCAGTTTGGATTGCCCATCATTATTCTGATTGGCTTGCTGAGCTTCATGGTGTCGCCTTGGGCCAATCGCCAGAGCGCGGAGTTCAGGGAACGTTTTGAAAAGCGGGAAGATATCGCCAAAGTCTCGCCCGGCAAATTCCAGGAGTCCGCTTCCTCCGACCGGGTGTTTTTTGTCGAGGGTGTGTCGGGCGATGCGACCAAGGTCAGGAATGTCTTCGTCAATACCATCAAGAATGGGGGCAGCACGATTGTCGTTGCCAACGAAGGAACGATTGAGCTGGACAGCCGTGGCGATAAATTCCTGGTGCTGACCAATGGACACCGATATGACGGCACACCGGCCGAACCGGATTTTCGCCTGATGGAATTCGAACGTTACGGCGTGCTGGTGTCGCGGCAATCGGAGGCATTGATTGGTGACAAGTCATCACGTTCGCTGCCGACGCGTGTATTGCTGACTGACCGGAACAACTTCAATATGGGCGAACTGCTGTGGCGGACCGGATTGCCAGTGATGGGCGGCTTGCTGATGCTGCTGGCGATTCCCCTGAGCTTTGTCAATCCGCGTGGCGGGCGTTCGGTCAACCTGCTGATCGCATTATTGCTGTTCGTTTTCTACAGCAACATGGTCAGCGTTTTCCAGGCGGCGGTCGTGCAAAAGAAGCTGCCTTTCCTGATGGCGTGGTGGCCGATTCACGCGATGGTGGCGCTGCTGATTGTGGCGCTGTTCCTCTGGCGCGTGAAAATGAATAGCCGGTATCATCCGCTGGTGCTGTGGGCGTCGGTCAAGCGCGGGCATGGGGTCAGGCGGAGGATGCCCGAATGAAAATCCTGGAAAGATACTTCGCGACTGAAATCATCCGGGCGGTCGTGTTTGTCCTGGTCGCATTTCTGGCGCTGTTCGCGTTCTTCGATCTGATGAATGAGCTGCAATCCGTCGGACGCGGCGGCTACAAACTGCAGCATGCCTTCCTGTATGTATTGCTGGGCTTGCCCGGCTATACCTATGAATTGATGCCGATCGCGGCGCTGATCGGCACCATCTGGGTGCTGTCGCAATTTGCGTCGCGGTCCGAATTCACGATCATGCGCGTTTCCAGCATGTCGACCCTGATGGTCGGCGCCATACTGGCCAAGATCGCTCTGCTGTTTGTCGTCATTACCTTCGCGTTTGGCGAATTTGTTTCACCCAGGTCCACCGAACAGGCCGAGAAACTCAAGCTCAGTGCAAAGGGGACGGCGATTTCACAGGGTTTCCGTTCCGGTTTATGGGCGAAGGATGTAATTCGGCAGAGCGGCGTAACGGGTCCGGTGATCGGATCACGCTTCATCAACGTCCGCGAACTCACCCTGGAAGGGCAACTCAACGGCGTGAAGGTATATGAGTTCGACCGTAATTTCCAGATGACCGCGGTCATCGCGGCGGGCCGCGCAAACTATGAGGGCGCCAATACCTGGCGTCTGACGGAAGTGTCGGAAACCCGCTTTGCGGCGATTTCTTCCGGCCAGAAGGACGCGGTGCAGAACCTTACTGCCACTGTCTCCACTAAAAACACGCCGACACGGATGATGCTCTCGGAAGTGACGCCGGACATCCTGGCGGTGCTGTTCGCCGATCCCGACCGCATGTCGGCGTATGACCTGTCGGCGTATACCAAACACCTGGCGGAAAACAAGCAGCGCACCGACCGATATGAAATTGCATTCTGGAAGAAACTGATTTATCCATTTGCGATATTCGTGATGATGGCGATGGCTTTGCCGTTTGCCTATCTGCACTTCCGCGCCGGCGGCGTGAGCCTCAAGATTTTTACGGGCATCATGATCGGCGTCAGTTTTCAGTTGGTGAACAGCCTCTCTTCGCATATAGGCTTGTTGAATACATGGCCGCCGTTTGCAACGGCGATTTTGCCGAGCGCGCTGTTTTTGCTGGCGGCGCTGGGCGCACTATGGTGGGTAGAAAGGCATTAACATGAGTCAGCAGGCACTGGTCTTGTTTGCACACGGCGCCCGCGCTCCGGGATGGGCGGCGCCGTTCGAACGTCTGCAGGTGCTGGTGCAGGCGCAGATGCCGGATGCCGTGGTGGCGCTGGCGTTTCTGGAATTGATGCAGCCCCGTTTGCCGGAGCTGGTTGCGCAACTGGTTGCGCAAGGGTGCGACCGGATTACCGTGGTGCCGGTTTTTCTGGGGCAGGGCGGACATGTGCTGCGGGATTTGCCGGTGATCGTCGACGGCTTGCGTGATGCGCATCCGGGGGTGGTGCTGAATGTGGTTGAGGCAGTGGGGGAGAATGCGGCCGTGCTGAATGCGATTGCCCAATATTGTGTGGGCGCGGCTTCCCCAGCACGCAAGAGCGAGCAGTCGTAGGGTGGAAAAGCGGAGCGCCTTCCACCCTACGGGACTGCGGCGTTGCCCGGCCCGCATCCATCTCTCAATTTATTCCGCGTTGGTACTTAGACCGGTTCAGTCCCGCGTGCCGCCAGCGCTTCGCCAATCATGACCAGCACCGGACCGCTGCAATCGGACAAACCCTGCTCGAGTTCGCTCAGTGCTAATCGGAGCACACGCTGATTGGGCCGGCTGCAATTCTCGACGACGACCACCGGTGTGCCCGGCGCATGGCCTCGCGTCAGCAGCCTGCGTGCGGTGGTAATCGCCTCTTTCCCACCCATGTACTGCACCAGCGTGTCACAGTCAGGCAGGGTTTCCTGATCAGGATGATTGGGCGCGGTGCTCGACGTGAAAAAGCCGACGCTGCGGGCAACGCCGCGTTTGGTCAATGGCTGCCTGGTGGAGGCGGCTGCCGCCAGCGCGGCGGTAATGCCCGGGACAATCTCGACTTCAATGCCGGCGCTTTCGAGCGCGCGCAGTTCTTCATCGGCGCGGCCAAACAGCATCGGGTCGCCCCCTTTCAGACGCACCACCAGCCGGTACTTTCTGGCGCAGTCGACGAGTTGCTGGTTGATCAGCGTTTGTGCGGTCGAACGCTGCCCTGAACGCTTGCCGACGGAAATCCTGACAGCTTGCGGGCACAGATCCAGCAATTCCTCCGTGACCAGCGCATCGTGCAGCACGACATCGGCTTTCGCCAGGATGCGGGCTCCACGAACGGTGATCAGGTCGGCTGCGCCGGGACCTGCGCCTATTAGATAAACCTTGCCGTTGCTGCTCGTGTGCTGCGCGATGTTATTGGATGACATGGACTTCCCGGAATGAATCAGGCAAGCCGGATCATACCCGCCGCAACGGTCTGGTGGGTGACTTCATCGATCAGGATGAAAGCGCCAGTCGAACGAATCGCATCATAGGCATCGGCTGCCAGCGGTTGCTGCACGGTGAGCGTGATGCTGGCAATGCCATTGAGCTTCAATTCGTCGGCCGGGCGTTTTTCCTGCGTATTGATATCGAGCAGCGTATCGAGTTTTGTCACACGCGCGGCAACCTGCCGGGTGGTGTGCTTGAGCCAGTATTTGCGGCGCAGGTCGAGCGGTTCTTCCGACAGCCAGCAGACATCGGCATTGACGGTTTTAAGCACGGTGGCGGGGCGCTCGGCCGCCGCCAGCATGTCGCCGCGCGAAATATCGATGTACTCATCCAGCACCAGCGTGACCGACTGGCCGACCACGGCCATGTCGAGCGAACCGTCCAGCGTGACGATCTCTTTCACGGTCGCGCTCTGACCGCCCGGTTGCACCACCAGTTTGTCGCCCTTGTGGACTTTGCCGGCTTCGATGCGGCCCATGTAACCACGAAAATCCTTGGCTTCATGGCCGCTGTGGCGCGCCACCAGCTGCACCGGGAAGCGGAACGGCTCGTCATGCGATTCGTCATAAACGCTGAGCGATTCCAGCAACTCGATCAATGTCGGTCCCTGGTACCAGGGCATTTTATCGCTGGACACGACGACGTTGTCGCCAGCCAGCGCCGACAATGGAATCGGCCGGATATCCTTCAGGCCCAGTTGCTGCGCAAATTCGGCATAGGCGGCGACGATGCGGTCGTACACCGTCTGCTCGTAATTGACCAGATCCATCTTGTTGACCGCGACCACCACATGTTCGATTTGCAGCAGATGTGCAATCGTCGAATGACGTTTGGTCTGGATCAGCAATTCGACGCTGCCGTCATCGCCCAGTTTTACCTTGGAGACGTCGATCAGGATGATCACCGCATCGGCGGTCGAGGCGCCGGTGACCATGTTGCGTGTGTATTGTTCGTGCCCCGGCGTGTCGGCGATGATGAACTTGCGTTTCGGCGTGGCGAAATAGCGGTAGGCGACATCGATGGTGATGCCTTGTTCACGTTCCGCTTCCAGGCCGTCGGTCAGCAGCGACAGGTCGATCGTGTCGCCTACGGTGCGCTTGTGCTTGGCGCGAGACATCGCATCCAGCTGGTCGGCGAAAATCCCCTTGCTGTCGAACAGCAGGCGTCCGATCAGCGTGCTTTTGCCGTCATCGACCGAACCGGCGGTAATGAAGCGCAACAGCCCGCGTTCTGCCGGACTATGGACAGCGGTCTTCGGCGTTTTTTGATCTGCAGCCACGGCATTCATCAGAAATATCCTTCTTTTTTACGTTTTTCCATCGATGCTTCCGATGTCTGGTCATCCATGCGGGTTGCGCCGCGTTCGGTAATCTGGGTCACCGCGGTTTCGGCGATGATGGCGTCGACTGTCGACGCATCCGATGCCACCGGGCAGGTGCAGGAGATATCGCCGACGGTGCGGAAACGCACGCTGAGGGTTTCGACTTTTTCGCCTTCTTTTGCCGGCGTCAGATCGGTCAGCGGCACCAGCAAGCCATTGCGCGGAATCACCTGGCGCATGTGCGAGAAATAAATCGGCGGCAGTTCCAGTTTTTCACGCGCGATGTATTGCCAGACGTCGAGTTCGGTCCAGTTCGAGATCGGGAACACACGCATGTTTTCTCCCGGGTGGACGCGGGTGTTATACAGGTCCCACAATTCCGGGCGCTGTGCTTTCGGATTCCACTGGCCGAATTCGTCGCGGAACGAAAAGATGCGTTCCTTGGCGCGGGCCTTTTCTTCATCGCGGCGGGCGCCGCCGATGCAGGCGTCGAACTTGTGTTCGGCGATGGTTTCCAGCAGTGTCACTGCCTGTGCCGCATTGCGCGAATCGGTGAGCGGATTGCGCAGGCGTACCGTGCCGCGCTTGATCGAATCCTCGACCGAACCGACGATCAGGCGCTCGCGCAATTCGGCAACACGCTTGTCGCGGAAGGTAATGACTTCCGCAAAGTTGTGACCGGTATCGATATGCACCAGCGGGAATGGAAAACTGCCGGGACGGAAGGCCTTCTCCGCGATGCGTAGCAGTACGACTGAATCCTTGCCGCCCGAAAAAAGCAATGCCGGATTGCTGCACTCGGCCGCGACTTCACGCATGATGTGAATGGCTTCCGACTCCAGCCAATCCAGATGGCGGCTGCTGGCGGCGTCAAGGAATAATGATTCGACTGCTGTATTCATGATTTTTTTCAGACTGCGGTTGGTTGCGTTTCTGGTTTGATTCTGATCAGCTTGCCGTCGACGACATGCAAGCCGCATTCCTTCGATTCCGGGTTTTCCCACCACCAGCGTCCGGCGCGCACATCCTCGCCTGGCTGGATCGCGCGGGTGCATGGTTCGCAGCCGATCGATGGAAAACCCTGGTCGTGCAGCGGGTTGTACGGCACGTTGTTGGTGCGTATGTAAAACCACACATCCTCTTCCGACCAGTCGGCCAGCGGATTGAACTTGGTCATGCCATGCGCTTCGTCGTTTTCCTGGATGTCGAGTCCGGCGCGGGTCGTCGATTGCGCGCGGCGCTGACCGGTGACCCATGCCTTGTTGCCGGCCAGTGCGCGGTTCAGCGGATCGACCTTGCGGATGCGGCAACATTCCTTGCGCATCTCGACGCTGTCATAAAACGCATTCAGTCCATTCTGCTGCACATATGCGTCGACCGCCGCGGTGTCAGGACGAAACGGCGTGACATCGTAGCCATAGGTTTCCCTGATGCGGTCGAGCATGCCCACGGTTTCCGCATGCAGCCGGCCGGTTTCCAGCGTGAAGATGCCGATCGGCAGCTTGGCGCGCAGGATCAGGTCGGTCAGCACCATGTCTTCCGCCGCCAGGCTGGACGCAAATACGGCGGGCGAAAAATCGCTGGCGATCCTGTTCAGCGTTGCCTGTGTCGCTGCAACCAGGCCGGCGAAGTCGTCGGTTTTCATTGCGGGTTTACCTTGGCTTCGCGGTGCACACGCCGGAACAGCGGATTTTTCTGATCCCACGAGGTCTGGTAAAACTCGGAAAAATCGGTCAGGCCTTTCAGCGCTTCATGGATATTGCGATCCGGGCGTGTGGCAAAGGCGTTAAAACCGACACGCTGCATGTAAAACAGCTGGTCACGCAAGACGTCGCCAATCGCCCGCAGTTCGCCGCTGTAATTCAGGCGCGAGCGCAGGTTGTACGCGATCGAGTAGCCGCGGCCATCGGCGAACTTCGGAAAATCCACCGCGATCACGGGCAGCCTGGCGACATCGTCCTTCAATACTTCGGGACGCTCGTCGCTGGCGATCCAGACGCCGATATCGCTGCGGCTTGACAAGGTCTCGCGCTGCGCCAGCCAGACTGGCAGCGGCACGATCTTTTTACCGGCGGGAACCGCAACGGATTCCGCAGTCTGGCCTTCGGCAAGATGCAGCACTTCCCAGTCATCGTTGACCACGACTTTATCTTTGATGATTTCACGCATATGCGTCTTCCCCTGTGTTGTGACGGGCCTTGATCGGGGTGGCGTACACATGTTCCTTGAATGGCGCCACGCCAACCCGGCGTGCGGTATCGATGAATCGTTCGTCTTCAATCCGGTCCCGTACATAGACTTGCAACAGCCGGTCGATTACCTCCGGCATCTGGTGCGCGGAGAATGACGGCCCGATGATCTTGCCGATCGAGCTTTGATTGCCTTGCGCGCCGCCAATCGAGACCTGGTACCACTCGGCGCCATCCTTGTCGACACCGAGAATGCCGATATTGCCGACATGATGGTGGCCGCAGGCATTGATGCAACCGGAGATGTTCAGTTCGATGTCGCCGATGTCATGCTGGAAATCGAGATTGTCAAAACGCTCGGCAATCGCTTCCGCGATCGGAATCGATTTTGCATTGGCCAGCGAGCAGAAATCGCCGCCAGGGCAGCAGATGATGTCGGTCAGCAGGCCGATATTCGGTGTTGCCAGGCCTTTCGCCTTGGCTTCCTGCCACAGCGCCAGCAAATCGGACTGCCTGACGTCGGCCAGCACGATGTTCTGTTCATGCGTGACACGCAGTTCGCCCAGGCTGTAGCGGTCGGCCAGATCGGCCATGAAATCCATCTGGTCGGCGGTGGCGTCGCCCGGCGGCAGGCCGGTTTTCTTCAGCGACAGCAGCACGATTGCATAGCCTGGTACCTTGTGCGGTTTCACGTTGCGCTTGAGCCAATTCTCAAAACCCTTGCTCGCGGCTTTTTGCTGCTCGAGCAAATCATCGCCCGCGCTCAGTTTTTCGTAGGCGGGCGGCTGGAAGTACGCAGCGACGCGATTGAGTTCTTCTGTGGTCAGCGTGCTTGGACCATCCTTGATGTCGGCCCATTCGGCTTCGACCTGGCGCTTGAATTCTTCAGCGCCGATTGCCTTGACCAGGATCTTGATGCGCGCCTTGTAGATATTGTCGCGCCGGCCATGCAGGTTATACACACGCATGATCGCTTCGGTGTAAGTCAGCATGTGCTGCCAGGGCACAAACTCGTTGATGACGCTGCCGAGGATAGGCGTGCGCCCCATGCCGCCGCCGACCATGAAGCGGAAGCCGATCTCGCCTTGCTCGTTGCGAACCACGTTCAGGCCGATGTCGTGCACGGCGATCGCTGCGCGGTCTTCCACGGCGCCGTTGAACGCCATCTTGAACTTGCGCGGCAGGTAGGCGAATTCGGGATGGAAGGTGCTCCACTCGCGCATGATTTCAGCATACGGACGCGGATCGATGAGCTCGTCCGCCGCCACGCCGCAATATTCATCCGAGGTGATGTTGCGAATGCAATTGCCCGAGGTCTGGATCGCATGCATTTCGACCGAGGCCAGCTGTTCGAGGATGTCCGGCGTTTCTTCGAGATTGATCCAGTTGTACTGGATATTCTGGCGCGTGGTGAAGTGGCCGTAACCGCGGTCGTATTTGCGTGCGATGTGTCCAAACATGCGCATCTGCGCCGAGGACAGCAGACCGTAAGGCACGGCAACGCGCAGCATGTACGCATGGCGCTGCAGGTAGAGGCCATTTTGCAGGCGAAGCGGACGGAATTCGTCTTCTGCGAGTTCATCCGACAGGCGCCGACGCACCTGGTCGCGATATTGCGCGATGCGTTCCTTGACGATTTGAGTGTCGTATTGATCGTAGCGATACATCGTTAATCCTTAAATATGTCTTGAAAATCCGCTTTAAAAAACCAGCTTGAAGGCGACGCCTGTGAGTGTGGTTGCCAGCACAATACGCAGGAATTTCTCCGGAATCGCTCGCGCAGCCAGGGAGCCGATCGTAATGCCAGGCACGGAGCCCAGCAAAAGCATCGCCAGCAGTTCCCAGTTGATCGAGCCGAGATACCAGTGACCGAAGGCGGCAATCGCCGTCAGCGGTACCGCGTACGCAATATCGGTGCCGGCGATCTCGGCCGGTGACAGGCGAGGATAAAGCAATACAAGCAAAGTCGCGCCAATTGCGCCGGCGCCGATAGACGATATTGTAACCAATATGCCGAGCACGGCGCCTGCCGTGATTGTGGCGTTCACCAGCGCCCGACCCTGCAGCTGCCGTTCCGGATGCGCCTTGATCCATGCCTGGGTCTTGCCGCGGAAGATGATGGCGATGACAGTCAGTAAAACGGAGCCGGCGATCGAATAACGGATGATCTGGCCGATTTCCTTGTCCAGGGCGCCGAAATACTGCAACGCCAGGATCGATAGCACGGCCGCCGGCAATGCGCCCATGCACAGATGTTTTACGATTTGCCAATGCACGGTGCCGCGATATCGATGTGCGAATGTGCCGGCCACCTTGGTGACCGAGGCGAATGCAAGATCGGTGCCGACGGCCACAGTCGGGTTGACTCCGAACAGCAGCGTCAATAGCGGCGTCATCAACGATCCGCCGCCTACGCCGGTTAAACCGACCAGCATGCCCACCGCAAAACCTGAAACTATATAAGAAAGAGTCATATCACCCCGGATAATCGAGGCTGAATCGTAATAAACTTCGTCTATATTCCAAACTACAATGTATTTATTTGCTTATATGCTTATTCGGCATATATAAATAAGCGCATTACAAAAAGCATCAGGGAAAGACAATGAATCTTCATCAACTTCGGTTCGTACGTGAAGCGGTGCGCCAGAACTTCAACCTGACTGAGGCCGCCAAGGCATTATTCACCTCGCAACCTGGCGTATCGAAGGCAATCATCGAGCTGGAAGAGGAGTTAGGCGTGGATATCTTCACACGCCATGGCAAACGGATTCGGGGGCTGACCGAGCCGGGGCGCGCTATACTCCAGTCCGTCGAAGTCATCATGCAGGAAATCGACGGTTTGAAACAGATAGGCAAGGAGTTTGCCGCCCAGGATAGCGGTAGTTTTACCATTGCGACCACACATACCCAGGCGCGCTACGCGCTGCCCAAGGTGGTGCAGGCTTTTGCGCAAAAATATCCGAAGGTGCGATTATCCTTATTGCAAGGCAATCCAAAGCAGGTTGTCGACATGGTATTGAAAGACCAGGCTGACATTGCCATTGCCACGGAGTCGATTGCCGATATTCCCGGTCTGATCTCATTGCCGTGCTACCAATGGGAACATTTGCTGGTGGTGCCGCCGGATCATCCGCTGCTCAAATCGAAGTCGGTCACGCTGGAAGAAATTGCCGCCTATCCGTTGATCACCTATGATGCGGCATTCGCCGGGCGCAGCAAGATCGATCATGCGTTTGCGCTGCGTTCGCTCAAGCCGAATGTATTGCTGGAGGCGATCGATGCCGATGTGATCAAGACGTATGTCGAACTCAACATGGGGGTGGGTATTATCGCGGGCATGGCTTTCGATGCCGAGCGCGACAAGAATCTGCGGGCGATCAGCGTCGGCCACCTGTTCGGCACCAATGTGTCGCGGGTGGCAGTCAAGCAGGGCGCCTATCTGCGCAGCTATGTATATACCTTCATAGAATTGCTGACGCCGACGCTGAACCGCAAGCTGATCGACCAGGTCCTGAGCGGCGAAAAGGATTTATACGAATTATGAGAATGTGGAAAGTCGAACATGAATAGCAAAGAGCGCAGCGGCCTGGCCACTTATTATGCCCGCCGTGCCAGTACCCATGAACAGGATGTGTATGGCAAACCGGAGCGGCAAGCGGACCTTGCGATATTGAAGGAGCGGGTGCGCGAGTCCGTGCGCGATCACCAGGTCCTGGAACTTGCCTGCGGCACCGGTTACTGGACGGCGCCACTGGCGCAATCGGCGCAGTCAGTGCTGGCAACCGATATCAATCCGGAAATGCTCGAGATCGCGCGGGCCAAGGGCTTGCCTGCGGAGAAGGTGCAATTTGCATTGGCGGACGCATTTGACCTGCAGGTGACAGGAACCTTTTCGGCGTGTTTTGGCGGCTGCTGGTGGTCGCATGTCAAGCGTCAGGACCAGGGCGGCTATCTGGAGCAGTTGCGCGCCAGGCTAGGCAAGGACACATTGCTGGTGCTGGTCGACAGCGTTTATGTCGAAGGCATCAGTACCACGATCGCGCGCACTGATCTCGAAGGCAATACCTACCAGATCCGCAGGCTGGCCAACGGCGAGCGGCATGAAGTGCTGAAGAATTTTCCGACCGATAGCGCCTTGCGCAAAAAAATGGGTGCGGCGGTGAAGGATATCCGGATCCTGCGGCTGGAACATTTCTGGATGCTCACCTGCCGCCTGAAATAATGGGCCGGATGCCGGCGCCGACGGGAACGCCATTTTCGGCGCCATCAAACAGCAGGTAAAGCAGGCCATTTCCACGAAAGCTCGTTAAGTACCGGCCAATGGCAAGCCGGACCTCTCGCAGCATGACCTGCATCAGGTGGTAATTCGCGTACCGGCCGTGCGGCCAGCACGGTCCGCCATGCCTGCGGTCCGGGTCACGGCCGTCAGCAATCTTTTTTCCTCTCCTTTTTTATCCTCTGCCACCGCGCCAGCCTACATGCACGCGTGGCGTCTGCACGTCTGTCTGACCATCGCGCCAAGGCAATTTCCTGATACCTGAACCGGGCGCAAGACGCGCCTGTCAAGCCGGTCTTAATGTGATCACAAAGATACGCTGCCATCGATAAAAGTTATTAAAAAGACCTTTAAGTTATTAATTGATCAATAATTATCGTTGGTAAAAAATTAATTGTTTTTATCTCGCAGAATTGCAATTTTTTAAGGGGTATAAATGCAAAATTCGAATTCAAAATCAAGAGCACGTTTCCGTCAGCGCGTGTCTTTGCTGCTCGCCACTACCGCCATTTCTGTCCTTGCGGCATGCGGAGGTGGTGGTGGCGGCGATGACAATTTATTTGTGAACCAACCGGTTATCGGTTCAAGCAATCTGTTTGTGGCCGACAAATTGAACCAGGCAATTGTTTCGGTCGTAAAATCCAATCTGGTTATTGGCGCCATTACACTGGACCGCCTCATCAGCGGACCGAAGACGCATTACCTCTGCCATCGATAGCATTGCAATCGATGGCGTGGCAGATCGCCTGTATGTCGCACAGGGGACGGAAATCCTGGTGTTTGATGAAGGTGGAAAGGCCAATGGAGATATCGCACCGTCACGGATATTGGCCACTTCTCTTGCGTCTCGTTTCAGTGCGCCGCTGCTGGACCGCAATAACGACCGTTTGTATATCCTTGACCAACAACAACAGAAAGTCCTGGTATTCGACAATGCCAGTACCTCTGCCAATGCACTGCCTGCACGATCCATTGCTGTTTCCCTCACGGCACAATCAACGCCAGGCAGCTCTTCCGTGACGTCCATTAATGGCCTCGCCATTGATCTGGTACGCAACATTTTATACGTCAACATCAATGATTCGACAGGATGCAAGATTGGCGTTTTCGGGAATGCGAATACGCTGGATGGCGTCGCCGCGGCAGATCGTGTAATCAATGTATGCGCTACCAAAAAAATGGCGCTCGACACCACGCGCGACCGCCTTTATGCAATAGACGGTGCGCGTTCGATCAGCATTATTGACCACGCAAGTACGGTAATCGGTGGATCGGCCAGCCTGACTGTCGCGGTCGCGACGAGTTCAGGCTTTGAGGATATAACGTACGACGCTGTGAATGACCGCCTGTACGCAGTAGACCCGCTCGTGGCCTACCAGATCAATGACGCAAGCGGCATCTCGATCGGCGCGCTGCAACTGGTAACCTTGGGCATCCAGTCAAGAGCAACGTCGCTGGCGGCGATCGCTGTCAAGTAAGTCCAATTTGTGATACCGGCCGGCCGCATGCGTGCGGCCGGCAAATCGCACATCAGCAACATCCATCAATTGATCTAGACCGGTCGTTCAGCCGGATCAATGTCAAACGTCACCCCTTGCGCAAGCGGCAGCGTGCCGCTGTAATTGATTGTATTGGTTGCGCGGCGCATATAGTTTTTCCATGCATCCGTGCCGGATTCACGACCGCCGCCAGTCTCTTTTTCGCCGCCGAAAGCACCACCGATTTCGGCGCCACTGGTCCCGATGTTAACGTTTGCCAGGCCACAATCGCTGCCTGTGGATGACATGAACGTTTCGGCTTCCCGCACATCATTGGTGAAGACGGCGGAAGAGAGCCCCTGCGGCACGGCGTTATTCAGCCGGATCGCCGCCTCGAAATCATCATAAGCGACTACATACAGGATCGGCGCAAAGGTTTCCTGATGCATGATTGCCGTCTGCGCCGGCATTTGCACCAGAGCCGGCCGTACATAAAACGCATTCGTGGCGCCGGCAATCCCGACGCGTTCGCCTCCGCTGACCACGCCGCCTTCGGCTGTCGCCTGTTTTAATGCCTTGCTCATCGCCTCGAAAGCATGCTGGTCGATCAGTGGGCCGACCAGGGTACTGGCATCCAGCGGATCGCCGACTTTGACGCTGGCATATACCCGTTCGATGCGGCTGATCAAATCAGCATGGATCGACCGATGAACAAACAAACGCCGAAGGCTGGTGCAACGCTGTCCGGCGGTGCCGACCGCAGCGAAAATAATGGCGCGCAAGGCGAGGTTCAAATCAGCGCTCGGCGCGACGATCATGGCATTATTGCCGCCCAGCTCAAGCAGGCTGCGGCCAAGGCGAGCGGCAACATGTTTTGCCACAATACGGCCCATGCGGACACTGCCGGTAGCGCTCACCAGCGGGACCAGCGGCGAACGGGCGAGTACCTCGCCGATTTCGCTGCCGCCGAGCAGCACCTGGCAGAGGTCCTCAGGCACAAGGGCGGGGCGATGGAGAGAAAACCTGGCAACCGCTTTGGCAAACAAGGACTGAACCGCCAGCGCCGTCAGCGGCGTTTTTTCGGACGGTTTCCATACCACCGCATTGCCGCACACCAATGCCAGTGACGCATTCCAGGACCAGACGGCGACCGGGAAATTGAAGGCAGTGATGACGCCGCACACACCGAGCGGATGCCAGGTTTCCATCATGCGATGGCCGGCACGCTCGGATGTGATCGTCAAGCCGTACAACTGGCGCGAAAGTCCGAGCGCAAAATCGCAAATATCGATCATCTCCTGGACTTCACCGATGCCTTCGGCGAGAATTTTTCCGGTTTCAAGCGTGACCAGTTGTCCGAGAGGCTGACGGAATTCGCGCAGCACTTCGCCCAGGATCCTGACCAATTCCCCGCGCACCGGCGCCGGGACGAGACGCCATTTCTGACCGGCGTCGCGTGCATTCGACAGCATCGATTCGGCCTGCGCGGCGGTATGCGCGCGCAGGGACCCAATGGCGGCGCCATCGCGCGGCGACCGCACCAGCAAGTCGGCGCCGGCATATGCGCTGCAGTCCAATTCCAGTGCTGTGAAAATGTCAGAAACGTGCATGGCGGATTCCTCCAGGACAGGATGATACGGACACCAAGCATTATAGTCATGGACTTCTTGCGGACCAGCGCATGCACAGCATTACACGATTATCGGTAAGATGATTGTTTCAGCACCGCTTTTACACTATTTTATTCAAGGAATTCAACTATGGCCGGAAGCAGCCTGTTATTGCTGATCGACGACATCGCAAGCATCCTCGACGATGTGGCCGTCATGACCAAAGTTGCCGCAAAAAAAACCGCCGGTGTTCTTGGCGATGACCTGGCGCTGAACGCCCAGCAGGTGTCAGGCGTAAGCCCTGACCGTGAATTGCCGGTTGTCTGGGCCGTCACGAAAGGTTCCTTTAAAAACAAGCTGATCCTGGTGCCCGCCGCCCTTGCCATCAGCGCGTGGGCGCCGTGGGCAGTGACGCCGCTGCTGATGGTGGGCGGTGCCTTCCTGTGTTACGAAGGTTTCGAAAAGCTCGCGCACAAGCTGATGCACGACAAGCATGAGGACGAGGTGCATCACGTGGAGCATCTCAAGGCGCTGGCTGATCCCGCTACCGATATCGTTGCGTTTGAAAAAGACAAAGTGAAAGGTGCGATACGTACCGACTTCATCCTCTCAGCTGAAATTATCGCCATCACACTGGGAACGGTCGCCGGAGCGCCATTCTGGACCCAGGTTGCGGTGCTGACGGGCATCGCCTTGATCATGACGGTAGGTGTGTACGGCCTGGTAGCCGGCATTGTCAAGCTTGACGATGCCGGATTGCACTTGAGCCTGAAAAGCGGCGAAAGCGCATTTCGCGCATTCCAGCGCAGCGTCGGCAGGGGTCTTCTGTTCACCGCGCCTTACATGATGAAATCGCTGTCCGTCATTGGTACCGCAGCCATGTTCATGGTGGGCGGCGGCATCCTGGTGCATGGTATTCCCGGCGCCGAAAATATCATCCATGAACTGGCGCTCGGCGCCGGTACAGTTCCCGCAATCGGCGGCATGCTGGCAGCCCTGGCGCCTACCTTGTTGAGTGCTGTATTTGGGGTGGTGGCCGGCGCAATCGTGCTGGGGGGCGTGAGCCTTGTGCAGCGGCTTATCCGGTCATTCAAGTCATGAGGTGTGTAGCAGACTGAAAATTGGCGGTTATGCCAAGCCATGACACCTTGCATTGGATCGCCGGTTCTTATATTCCGCTGCTGGCGCTCCTGATGTTGGTCCTGCTTGCAAGTGCATTCTTGCGGCGGGACAGACGTCTGGCCCGGCTGCGTGTGTTATCTGTTGTCGCCGTCCTGTCCATTGCCTGGGGTTTCATGCTGATCGATCTTTGTTTTGATCTCTTTTCCGCCTTCGGTCACGATTACAGTACACATACGGCAGTGGCGCTGGCATTGGTGGCTGTCATTGCCAGAGCGGTACCGCGACTGGCGATCATGTTGGCCTCGTCTTTTTTCGCCTATCTTCTGTTGATGCTGTATCAGGGTTATCACACGATACCCGATATGGGTATTACAGCAGTGCTGGTAGGCATTCCCGCATGGGCTTTACTCCTCAATCTGCAGAGGTTTTACCCGTCAAACCAGTAAAGCCGCATTGACCAGCAGCAACAAACATCCCCCAGTTTTTCCCTGACGCGCAAAAAACCATCCCGGTAGGCCGACTCGTCTTTCATTTTGTTAATTCGTCGTGACCTTACAACCAAATCCAGAATAAATTATCAAAAAAACATTAATTGAATTAGTATTTCGACAATAAAAAGAGTTGTTAAAAAATTAACCGTGCCTATCCGGGTACGGGAACTTATTTTTTTGTCAGGGATATTCATGAAGGATTTTTTCAAGAAACCAAGTCCGCTTTTCCGCCGGCGCATCTCATTGCTGCTTGCCACCAGCGCGTTTTCCGTACTGTCCGCTTGTGGCGGCGGCGGTGGCGGCACCGTCGATAGTCTCGACAGCAGCAACGAGACACCAGCAGCGAGCAATAACAATAATACGAGCGGCTCGGCGCGGCCTTCCAGCAAATTGTTTGTCGCCGATTCTGGAAGCGCGACCATCGGCTCGATCATCAATCCTGATTTTTCTTTCAGGTTCAGTATCGTCGATCGCCTCATCAATGGGCCGCAAACCGGCCTTGCGATCGGCAACAGCGTCACTGGCATGGCAGTGGATAACCTGGCTGACCGTTTGTTCGTGGTGCAGGCAACAAAAATTTCGGTGTTCGACAAGGGCGGGGAAGCGCATGGCGACATCGCGCCGTCGCGAACATTGGCCTCTTCGCCAACTGCTTCTTTCGGGGCGGCATTCCTGGACAGCGGCAACGATCGTTTGTATGTGGTGGACGGACAGCAGTTGCAGATACTGGTATTCGATAATGCCAGTACGGCGGTGAATGCCACACCTGCGCGCTCAATTTCGATTGCCACCGCTTCGGGCGCCAGCCCAGGGTCTCTCAAGGGCCTGACTCTCGACCTGGTGCGCGACATTCTCTATGCAGGTCTTGTCGATCCGCAGGGCTGCGAACTTGTCGGCATCGATACTGCAAGCAAGCAGGATGGCGCGGTGACGCCAAACCGTGTGATCGACGACGAGTGTGCCGAGAACATCGCGATCGATACGACGCACGACCGCCTGTACACGGTGAATTCGGGAGCCCGCGTAGGTATCATCGATCGGGCGAGTACATTGAGCGGTGCATCCGCAGGTGATGGCTTTCCCGTGCCGATGAGCCAATCCTTGAAAAACCTCGCATATGACACTACGAGGGACCGTCTGTTTGTCATTGAGCCCGCCGCGCTCTACCAGATCAATCATGTTCGCATGGGATTCGGCAATATTCCTGTCCAGGTAGTGACGATTCCGGTGGCACGGGCGCTAACGGCGATCGCGCTCAAGTAAGTTTCAATCGGTGACCCGGAGCCGGCCGCGCAAATGCGGCCGGCTCACTGATTCCATGCCCATGAAAAACCACTCCACTCAGAACGGCGTTGCGACACGGGAAGACGTCCACAACGGCGCAAGTACTGAATTATCGCAGCTCGAGACATATTCATTCCTGCGTACGCTCGCGGCCTCCCGGCCATCTGCCCGGCTACTTGAACTCGGTTCCGGAATTGGACTGTCGACCGCCTGTCTGCTTGCGGGAATGGACTCGATTTCCTATCTTGCCGCCGTCGACAACGACGAGGCGAAACTGGCCTTGCTCAGACAGCGCCTGGGAAAAGATCCAAGATTAACCATCGCTTGCGCGGATGGCGACGTATTCCTGCGTGCGGCGCGCGGACAGCGGTTTGATTTCATTTTCGCGAATACCTGTTCCGGGAAATACCGTCTGCTCGATGAAACGCTAGCCCTGTTGAATCCAGGCGGCTTGTATGTCATAAACGGCATGTCGCCGCAACCGGATTGGCCTGAATCAGGTCGTGAAAAAAACCGCGTGCTTCTCGCCCGCCTGGAACAGCGCAGCGACATTCGCCTGGCAAAATTTGCTGGCGACACCGACGTTATCGTTGCGATCAAATACTAGTACTCTGAATCAGCTTCACGCCCGCCTCGAACAAGGGATTTCCGGTACTCGCAAAAGCGTCGCAGATGGTCAGGTGATTTTCATCCGGCTGTGCGATGTCGCCAACATGATTCGCTTTCCATGATTCGCCAATCAATGCATTCTGGCGCTTGAACTCGTCCGACTCCAGGCCGCCGACCGCAGTGATGAATGGCGCTGCGTGCGCCTGCGGCATGCAGGCTGGCGACAGGCGGCCGATGTCTGCCGCGGTCAACCGCAGATCGACATTGACAAAGTCCGCCAGCAGTAACGGATCAAGGTCGTACAGCCCGGAGACCAGGATGCCGGCTTTTACCAGGTTGGCCGGCAAATCGCTTGCAAAATCGGACCAGCGCGCTGCCATCAACATTGCTGTCAGGTGCGCGCCGGCGGAATGGCCGGCAACAACAATGCGCTGCGGATCGAAATCATATTGCGCGGCGCTGCGATACAGCCAGGCCAGTGCGCGCAACTGTTGCAGCGCGATGTCCGCTATCGATGCCGCGGGCGCCAGCGTGTAATTTGTCAGCGCGACATTGCACCCCGCATTTTTGTATCCGGGAACGATGAAGGAAAAATCCGACTTGTCCAGCGAACGCCAGTAACCGCCGTGAATGAATACCAGCAGCGGTGCGCCGCTCCGGTTGGCCGGGAAAAAATCCAGCCGTTCACCGGCAGACTCGCCATAAGCCAGGTCCAGCAGCCCCGCATGAGTGCGGCGCACATGCGATGAGTCGAGTTTGTAACGGCTGAAAATCCTGGGATGATCCGGGATCGATGCACGCGCATTGTATTGCTGGCTGTAATACTCGGCTTGGTTTTTCATCTGAATCCATGGTCAAGGGGATGATTGTCTAGATATTTTCGCCGAAATGATAGCGCAAAAGCGGGAGCCATGATGGCGAGAAATATTTCTCTTTTGTGGGTATTCGGCGACGTTTTTATCCTGAAAGGAGTGCGCGGTTTTTACAGCGCCGGCATCCTGCCGCACCATGGCAAGGTTTGACGCAAGCCATCCCCGCGCATACACTGCAAATGTTTTGGCGCCGGCAGAACATGGATCAAGCGGCCGGCGACAGACAGCCGGATTGGACTTTCTCCTCAAGGGCAAGGCAGGCGCCACATGCCATCTGCCCTCAGACATTTTTTATAAAGGCCATGCGCGTCACCGCGCCCGAAGCATATGTTCATCCCGACCATCCAGCCAACGGCAGACGCCGCATTGTCCGCAGCGCTGCACGCCGCCATCAACAACAAGACCAAACCGCGTGGCAGCCTTGGTGTGCTGGAATCCATCGCACATCAGGTCGGCCTGATTCAGAAAACCACCCGGCCGCAACTGGTCCATCCCGCGATTGTCGTTTTTGCTGCCGACCATGGCATTGTTGCGGAAAACGTTTCCGCGTATCCGCAAAGCGTCACCTGGCAAATGGTGGAAAATTTCCTCGGGCAGGGAGCCGCGATCAACGTGTTTGCACGCCAGAACGGCTGCGCGCTGCATATTGTCGATGCCGGGGTCAACCACGACTTTGGCGTGCGTAATGGCCTGACCGACCGCAAGGTCGGCATGGGCACACGGAATTTTGCGCAGGAACCGGCGATGAGCGCTGCCGAATGCAGCGTCGCCATGCAGCATGGCGCAGCGCTGGTGGGCGCGCTGGAGGGGAATCTGCTGGGATTCGGTGAAATGGGAATCGGCAACACGACCGCCGCCGGTGCGATCATGCAGAAATTGACGGGCCTGCCGGCGGCTGCCTGTGCCGGCGCCGGCACCGGGCTCGAGGCCGATGGCATCCTGCACAAGCGCACCGTGATCGAGCGCGCTATCAAGGTACACGGATCGGTCACGGCGCCGCTGGATATCCTCGCCACCTTCGGCGGATTTGAAATCGCGATGATCGCAGGGGCGATGCTGGCTGCCGCCGAGCGGCGCATGGTGCTGCTGATCGACGGTTTTATTGTAACCAGTGCGCTGCTGGCCGCTGCGAAAGTACAGCCTTCGATATTGGACTACTGCATTTTTTCCCACTGTTCGGACGAGCATGGCCATAGTGCGATGCTGGCGTATCTCGAGGCGCAACCATTACTGAACCTGGGTTTGCGCCTGGGCGAGGGCACCGGCTGCGCACTGGCCTTGCCGCTGGTGCAGGCGGCGGTCAACTTCCTGTGCGAGATGGCGACCTTCGAATCGGCCGCAGTCAGCGGCAAGATCGAATAATATTGCCCTTATGCTGCCCGCCGCCATTCCGCCGCCCACTCTTGCCAATCGATGTGTACATCAGGTGCGCCTGTTTTTCGTTGCGCTGCAATTTTTCACGCGCCTGCCGATTCCGCGCTGGGTCGGATACGCGCCGCATTGGTTGCAGCCGGCCGCCCGGTATTTTCCGGCAGTCGGTATTGTGGTGGGACTGGTCACCGCCGCCGTGTACGCGTTCTCGAGCTTTTTCTGGCCGCAGCCGGTCGCCGTGCTGTTGTCCACCGCGGCCGGCATTTACCTGACCGGCGCGTTTCATGAAGACGGTTTTGCCGACAGTTGTGACGGATTCGGCGGTGGCTATACAGCGGAGCGTGTGCTTGAAATCATGAAGGATTCGCGCATAGGCGCGTATGGCGCGATAGGCATCGGCTTGTTGCTGGCATTTAAGTGTGTGGTGCTGTCGAGCTTGCCGCCCTGGTCGGTCGTCGCGGCGCTGCTGGTGGCGCATCCGTTGTCGCGGCTGGCATCGACTGCATTGATCTGGCGCTTGTCGTACGTCAGGGATGCAGGCAAGGCCAAGCCATTGGCGCAGCACATGTCGACACCGGAATTCTGCATCGCCGCCAGTGCGGCATCGTTATTTGTGCTCGCCTCAGGCCTTGCCGGCTGGCTGCCGTGGCAGGCACTGATTGCCGGAACTGCATTGACGGCGGTGGCGGCGCTCTGGCTCGCGCGGTTTTTTGTGCGCCGGATCGGCGGATTTACCGGCGACTGCCTGGGCGCGGTTCAACAGCTTTCCGAAGCAGCGTTTTATCTGGGACTGCTGGCAGTCCTTCCGCATTGAATGTTGATGGATGATTCGCCATGCGACTTTATCTCGTACGCCACCCAAGACCCGACCTTCCATCCGGAACATGTTATGGCCGCAGTGATGTCGCCGTGCCGCCAGAGCAGCAAGCGCTTGTATTACAGGCGCTGATATCGGTATTGCCGCGAGGCGCACCGCTGTATTCGAGCCCGTTGCTGCGCTGTTCCGGCCTGGCGTCCGAGCTGGCGAATGCGCTCGATTGTGGAGCGGCCATTCCGGATCCGCGTCTGGCGGAAATGGATTTTGGCTCCTGGGAAATGCGCGCCTGGAATGATATCAAGCGCGAAGAAATCGATGCCTGGGTGAAGGATCTGGTCGATTACCGGCCGGGCGGGGGGGAGAGTGTGCTGGACATGGCGCGGCGGGTGCGCGCATTTCACGATGAGATGCAGCAACGGCGTCATCATCATGCAATCGTGATTTGCCACGCCGGCACGATACGCCTGCTGTTGGCTTGCCAGCGTGGTTTGCCGCTGGCGGACATGGCCTTGCATGCCGGGCGTACAGCCCACAAAATCGACTATGGCGAAGTGATGATAATCGATTGTTAATTATTTTTTTAAGAAATAGTCAGTTGCCGCCGACCAGCGCCGGCCGTACAATTGCGCTGTTTTGGTGCCCGCAGACATGCCCATGTCTGCAGTTAAACGGGAAACACCAGGCTTGAAAAAGCCAAGGTGTGCTGCCCCCGCAACGGTAAAACAAGCGTCACGATCACGATCGTGACTGGCCCTCTCTCAAGACCACTGTGCAATTCGCATGGGAAGGTGAGGCGGTTTGACTTGCTAGCCCGGATACCGGCCAGGACAGGTGGAAGTACTGCGGACGGGGATTTTCGCGATATGGATGGGACCGGCGCAACATGTCTGCGCAGGCCACTCCGTTCGGTCGATGGTATCCGTGCACATGCTTCTGTTCAATCCGGCCCGCGGGGAAGCAGGCTGGTTGCCTATTTGCCGACATCTATCATGACCTCAATCGTTACACGGCCCGCCCATCCGGCGCGCACGCCGCTGGTACTGGCCATCGCCATTGCCGCTGCCTTTCCTGTTTCCCTTTTTGCCCAGGCCACGCAGGAAAAAATCCTGGCCCCGGTGGTCGTGACATCATCGCGTTTTGCCAGCGATCCTTCCCTGGCGCCGATCGGCGCGACCGTTATTACCGCGGAGGAAATCCGTAACGCCGGCGTCGATAACGTCAATCAGGCCATTCGAAAAATCGGTGGTGTGTATGGCCGCCAGAGCAGTTTCGGATCCCAGGATTTTGACCTTGACCTGCGCGGTTTCGGCGTTGCCAGCAGCCAGAACATGGTGGTGCTGGTCGACGGTGTGCGCCTGTCCGAAAACGAAGGCCTGGCGCCGATCATGTCCTCGATACCGGTCGACTCGGTCGAGCGCATCGAAATCATTCGGGGCGGCAGCAGCGTGCTGTATGGCGATGGCGCCACCGGCGGCGTGATCAACATCATTACCAAACGTGCGACACAGCCTGGACTGCATGGTTCGGTCACCGCTGAAATCGGCCAACTGGGCCACCGCGACGTGCGCAGCACTGTCTCCCGGAACTGGGGCAGCTTTGCGCTGGACGCCAATGTCAGCAAGCAGCGCGCCGATAATTACCGGGACAACAATGCCATTGACCAGGAAAATTTCAGCGGCGGCGCGCAATGGACGTCGGCGGAAGGACGTTTTGGCATCCGCGCCGATATCGCACGCCAGGATTCGCGTCTCGCAGGTGGCCTGAGCCTGGCGCAATACCAAAACAATCCGCGCCAGACGCTCACGCCGAAACAATATGCGGTGATCGACACCGACCGTTATACGGCCTTCATCGAACGCCGGTTCGGCGCCTGGGAAGCGGCGGCCGAACTGTCGCATCGTGAGCGCACAACCCTCTATGGCACCGACGGTACCTCACCCATGGTCTACAAGGGAAGACAGACACAATTCTCGCCGCGCATTCGCAACCTGCGCAGTATCGACGGCATGATCAATGAACTGGTGGTGGGCTTCGATCTGATCCGCTGGAATCGCGATGTGGACTCCAGTTTTTCGCAGCAAAGGGCAAGCCAGAAATCACGGGCGGTTTATGCCCGCGACGAGCTCAGGGTTGGCAAGGCACGAGTGGCGCTCGGCGCCCGGCATGAAGTGTTCGACAAGGATTCGGTTGATCCCGCACCTTTCTCCACCGCCACCTACAGTTCATCACAAGCGCTTAATGCATGGGAGCTGCAAGGCAGTTATGAGATAGCACCGCTGGTGAATCTGTTTGCCAAGGCAGGGCAGAGTTATCGTGTCGCCAATGTCGACGAGAACGGCTTTACGGCGGTACCCAATAGGCCGCTCAATCCACAGACCTCGCATGACCTGGAGCTGGGCGCCAGCGTCGGCAATGCGGAAAACAGGCTCACCGCAAAACTGTTCCGGCATAGGTTGCGCAATGAAATATTCTTCGACCCGACGATCGGATTTTTTGGCGCCAACGGCAACCTCGATCCAACACGCCGGCAAGGGGTCGAAGTTGAAACCAGCACACGTATCGCAAAAACGTTCAGGCTGTCGGCGCAGTGGCAGCACGTCAACGCGGAGTTCACCGACGGTGTGAATGCCGGCAAGGAAATGGTTCTGGTGCCAAAAAATACGGTATCGATGCGCCTGAGCTGGTTGCCTGGCGATGGCCAGACGGCGGATATCGGTGCGCAATGGGTGGGCTCACAACGTTATGGCGGCGATTTCAGTAATTCGTGTTCCGCAGTGATACCGTCGTACACGACACTGGACGGCCGATATGCCAGGCGCGTCGGGCAGTGGGAATTTGCAGTCATCGGAAACAATCTGACTGACAAGAATTATTTCAGCCAGGCTTACAGCTGCCGGGGTGGTATTTACCCCAGCGCCGGCCGCCAGATCAAGGTGTCGGCGCGTTACGATTTTTGATGTCGGAGACCTGCGGCAAGGCGGTGAAGGGTTGCCGACAATCATTGCCTGCCGTACAATCGCGCTGTTTTGGTGCCCGCAGACATGTCCATGTCTGCAGTTAAACGGGAAACACCAGGCTTGAAAAAGCCAAGGTGTGCTGCCCCCGCAACGGTAAAACAAGCGTCACGATCACGATCGTGACTGGCCCTCTCTCAAGACCACTGTGCAATTCGCATGGGAAGGTGAGGCGGTTTGACTTGCTAGCCCGGATACCGGCCAGGACAGGTGGAAGTACTGCGGACGGGGATTTTCGCGATATGGATGGGACCGGCGCAACATGTCTGCGCAGGCCACTCCGTTCGGTCGATGGTATCCGTGCACATGCTTCTGTTCAATCCGGCCCGCGGGGAAGCAGGCTGGTTGCCTATTTGCCGACATCTATCATGACCTCAATCGTTACACGGCCCGCCCATCCGGTGCGCAAGCCGCTGGTACTGGCCATCGCCATTGCCGCCGCCTTTCCTGTTTCCCTTTTTGCTCAGGCCACGCAGGAAAAAACCCTTGCTCCAGTGATCATCACCTCGTCGCGCATGCCGCAAAAGGCTTCCGATGTGCTGGCTGACAATGTCCTTATCACGTCGGAAGAAATAGCCAAGTCCGGACATGTCTCCATCGTCGATCTGCTGCAGCAAAAACGGGGAATTGAAATCACCCGCAATGGCGGTCCCGGTTCCTCCTCTTCAATCTACATCCGTGGCGCCGAAAACAAACAAAGCGTCGTTCTGATCGACGGTGTGCGGATTAGCGCCTCAAGCTCGGGTGGCGCCACCTGGCAAACCATTCCCCTGTCGCTGATCGACCATATCGAAATCGTCTACGGACCCTTGAGCACGCTGTACGGCGCCGACGCCATGGGCGGTGTGATCCAGATTTTCACGAAGAAAGGCGACGGACCGCCGCGCCTGAGCGCGTCAGCCGGCGTCGGCAGTTACGGTACACGCACCATTGATGCGGGTATCTCCGGCTCGGCCGGTGAAGCGCACACCTTTCGTTATGCAATCGGTGTTGCCGATGAGAGGTCCGATGGATTTTCGGTCAAGAAACCGGCGTTTTCCAGCGCCGATCCGGATCTCGATGGTTACCGGAGGAAAAGCGTTAACGGCCAGCTGTCGATCGATGTCGCCAAAGGACATCAGCTCGGCCTGATTTTTCTCAACAGCCGGCTCGAATCCCAATTCGATAATGCGCAAACCATCAGCGGCAAGCTGCGTTTTTTTGATGACCGCAATGTGAGCCGCCTGGGCACTTTCGCGCTGTACGGCAAGAATCAAATTCTGCCGAACTGGCTGAGCCAGATACAGTTATCGCAATCGACGGATAAATTAAGTTCGACTGCCGGCGCCAGGACCGGATCGGTTTACCGGATACAGTCGGACCGCTTTGATACCACGCAGCGTAATCTCAACTGGCAGAATGACTTCACGTTCGGCACCGATGTGCTGCAGCTGCTGGCCGAGCGGCGGGTTGAAAAAGTCGATTCCACCGAACGCACCATCATCGGCGATCGCACCACCAATTCCTTCGCAGCTTCGTATCAGTTGAAAAGAGGATCCCATCTGGCCAGCGCGGGCGTTCGTAATGACCGCAGTGCACAGTTCGGCTCCAATACCACCGGCAGCCTTGCTTATGGCTACCGCATCACGCCGGCATTGCGCGCCAACGCCAGTTACGGCACCAGCTTTCGTGCGCCTACCTTCAACGAACTGTATTACACGCAATTCGGCGTAGCGGCCAATAAGCCGGAGGAAGGCAAGAATGCGGAAGCGGGGCTTTATTATGACGATGGCAGATCGCAATTCACCGCAGTCTATTATCGCAACATGATCACCAACCTGATCGTCAATACAAATCCCTGCCCGGTTGCGGGTACTTATCCGACTGGGTGCGCCTACAACGTCAACCGGGCGCTGCTGACCGGGATCAGCCTGGGCGCAAGCACGAAGCTGGGAAATTTCACGCTCCGCGGTTCGTTCGATTTCCAGGATCCGCATGATGAAACCAGCGGCAAGGATTTGCCGAGACGCGCAAAAAGGCATGGCTCGGTGGCGATTGACTATACCGCCGGCGCCATCAAGGCCGGTGCTGAAACCGTGTTTGCCGGCAAGCGTTTCGATACCTCGGCCAATACCACTGTCCTCAGCGGTTATGCATTGTTGAATCTGTATGCCAGTGTCGAGGTGTCACGGGACTGGTCCGTTTATTCGCGCTGGGACAATGTGTTGAACAAGGATTACGAACTCGCGAGGAACTATGCGACAGCGGGATCGACTGTATTTGTCGGGGTGCGTTATGGCTTCAAGTAAGATTGACGTCCACGCGTCTACGGGAATCCGGCACCGGCAATGAACACCATCGCACAAAATGTCCTGACTGCAAAACAGGCACGCGGATCATCGCGTGCCTGGGCCATTCTCGGCGGCCTGCTGCTGCTGGCCCTTGCCAGCATCCTGCTCGCATGCAGTGTCGGTTCGGTCGCGCTCTCCGCAACCGAGTTGTTTGGCGCAATCGGGGACGCGCTGCGCGGCACCAATTCAACGCTCGCCGCAAGCCTGCTGGAGTTGCGCCTGAGCCGGGCGCTGTCCGGTTTTGCGACCGGCGCGATGCTGGCGCTGGCCGGTGTGATGATGCAGGCGCTGCTGCGCAATCCGCTCGCCGATCCCTATGTGCTGGGCGTGTCTGGCGGGGCGTCGGTGGGAGCGCTGGCGGCGATGCTGTTCTTCAGCGCGGCATGGATGATCGATGTCGCGGCCTTTGCCGGCGCCATGGCGGTGGCGCTGTTGCTGTTTGCACTCGCGCATCGTGATTTGCGCGGCGGCATCGTCGACGGCAACGCGCCCTTGCTGCTATTGACCGGCGTGATTGTCGCGTCGGGCTGCGGCGCGCTGGTCACACTGATGTTATCGATCGCGCCCGACAACCGCTTGCGCGGCATGGTGTTCTGGCTGATAGGCGATCTGTCCGGGACGCAGTTGCGCTGGTTGCCGTGGCTGGCATTGGCGGGCGCGCTGGGTTTTGCTCTCCTCAAGGCGCGGGCGATCAATGTGCTTGCCATGCATGCGGAAGCGGCGGCCGCGCTGGGTGTCCGTGTCGCCACCTTAAGGCAGGGATTGTTCGTCTGCGCCGCATTGCTTACGGCCAGTGCGGTCAGCAGCGCCGGGAGTATCGGTTTTGTCGGTCTGATCGTGCCGCATGCCTGCCGCTTTGCGCTCGGGCCCGATCACCGCCTGCTGTTGCCGGCGGCGACGCTGATCGGCGGCATCTTCCTGGTGCTGGCGGATACGCTGGCACGCAGCATGGTGGCGCCGCAGCAGTTGCCGGTCGGCGTGATTACCGCCATGATCGGCGTGCCGGTATTTTTGTTGCAGCTGCATCAGATACGCAAGAGGTAGGCCGATGCGAACAGTCAAACTCGATCTTCGCATCGGCCAGCGTGTGCTGGTGAAATCACTCGACTGGCAGATCAAGGCCGGCGAATGCTGGTGTGTCATCGGCCGCAACGGGGCCGGCAAAAGCACGCTGCTGCGCACGCTGGCCGGCTTGCGGCAGCCGGATGGCGGCAGCGTGCAGGTCGGTCAGCGGCCGCTGCCGGAATGGCCGCTGCAGGAGCTGGCACGCGAGCGTGCGTTTCTGCCGCAGGGGCGCATCGACGCCTTCGGTTATCGCGCAATTGACACCGTTTTGTCGGCGCGTCATCCGTTTCAGGATGCAGGCTATTGGGAGTCGGATGCCGATTACCAGGCGGCGTACACGGCGCTGCAGGCACTGGACGTCGCCGACCTTGCCGAGCGTGATGTGCGCACACTGTCCGGCGGCGAACGCCAGCGTGTGGCAATTGCCGCCGCGCTGGCACAGGACACACCTCTGCTGTTGCTGGACGAACCCGCCAACGCGCTCGATCTCGCGCACCAGGTCAGCGTGATGGCCTTGCTGGCGCGGCTGCGCCGCCAGTCCGGCATGGCGGTCGTGATGGTCAGTCACGACCTGAACCTGGCGCACAGCGTCGCCACGCACGCGCTGCTGCTGATGGGCGACGGACAGTGGCAGGCGGGTCCGGTCGGTGAAGTCATGCTGGCGCCCATCCTGAGCCGCTGTCTCGGCCATCCGATTGAAATCGTGCGGCACGGCAGCCGGCTCATTTACATCCCGACGGAGGAAAACCATCATGAGTGACGACAACATCAACGAACGGCATCGCGCGCGCATGCAGCGCAAAAAGGATGTCGTCGATCAAAAGATCAATGCGGCAAAACGTGATGCGGGTGTGCTGGTGGTTAACGCCGGCAATGGCAAGGGTAAAAGTTCGAGCGCATTCGGCATGGTGATTCGTGCGCTCGGCCACGGCAAGAAAGTCGGCGTCGTGCAGTTCATCAAGGGCGCGCTGGCAACCGGGGAAGAACTGTTCCTGCGGCGTTTCCCGGACGAGGTCAGCTTTTATGCGATGGGCGAAGGCTACACCTGGGAAACCCAGGACCGGGAGCGTGATATCGCCTGCGCTGAAAAAGCCTGGGCGCGCGCGCAAAGCTTTTTACGCGATCCCGAAATTGCGCTGGTGGTGCTGGACGAACTGAATATCGCGCTGAAATACCGTTACCTCGATGTCAGCCAGGTGATTGCCGACCTCGATGCGCGGCCTGCGATGCAGCATGTCATCGTCACCGGCCGCGGCGCGCCGCCGGAGCTGATCGAGGTTGCCGATACCGTGACCGAAATGCAGATGATCAAGCATGCCTTCGCCGCCGGCATCGCCGCCCAGCCCGGCGTGGAATGGTAGGGCAATGAAAATTACCGCCGCCGCACGAGTGCTGCTGATCTCCGCGATTGCCTCGGGGCAGGGCAAGACCACGGTGACGGCCGCGCTGGCGCGCAAGCTGATACAACTTGGACTGCGGGTACGGATTTTCAAGGCGGGGCCGGATTTCCTGGATCCGATGATGCTGGCGCGGGCCAGCGGCGCGCCGGTCTACAACCTGGATTTATGGATGGTCGGGGAGGAGCAATGCCGGCTGCTGCTGGCGCAGGCCGCAAGCGAAGCGGACGTGCTGCTGATCGAAGGGGTGATGGGCTTGTATGACGGCACACCGTCGTCAGCCGATCTGGCGCGCGCTTTCGGCGTTCCCGTGATGGCAGTGCTGGATGCGTCGGCGATGGCGCAAACGGCGGGCGCCGTCATCATGGGCTTGCGTGATTACGGTCCGGTCGATCTGGCCGGCGTCATCGCCAACCGGATCGGCAGTCCGGGTCACGCCCGCATGGTGACGGCTGCGATGCGCGGGGTGCCGCTGTTTGCCACGCTGCCGAAGCAGCAACAGTCCTTGCCTGAACGCCATCTGGGCCTGGTGCAGCCGGATGAAGTGGAGGCGCTCGAGTTGGTGCTGGATCGGATCGCTGCGCAACTGGCGTTTGATGCCGATGCATGGGACAGCCTGCGCCTCACCCGCTTCGAGACGGACGACATGATCTCACCCGTTGAAACGTCGCTGCGGGGGAAAACCATTGCACTGGCACGCGACGCCGCGTTTGCCTTCTTGTATCCGGCCAATATCGATTGCCTGCGCGCGCTGGGCGCCGAGCTGCTGTATTTTTCGCCGCTGGCGAACGAACCGGTGCCCGATAACGCTGATGCCGTTTACCTGCCCGGCGGTTATCCGGAACTGCACGCGCAAACCCTGTCGCGCGCCACACGCTGGCAGCAGTCAATACGCGCGGCACATGCGGCCGGCCTGCCGATACTGGCCGAATGCGGCGGCCTGATGGCGCTGGCCGATACGCTGACCGATCTGGAAGGTGTTGTATGGCCGATGGCGGGCCTGTTGCCGGGGCAGGTACGGATGCAGGCGCGCCTTGCGGCGCTGGGCATGCAGGGCTGGACCACGGCGCAGGGCCAGTTGCGGGGCCATGCGTTTCACTATTCGCGATTCGAGACTTCGCAGGCGCCGCTGGCACACACGCGCAAAAATCCGTCCGGCGATCCGGGTGAAGCGGTCTATCGCAGCGGCGCGCTCACGGCGTCCTATTTCCATACGTATTTCCCATCCTGCCCGGCAGCGGTGGCGAACCTGTTTCTGGGAGAGCTAAACACATGACACGCACCTTCATTTTTGGCGGCGCCCGTTCTGGCAAAAGCGCGCACGCGGAAACGTTGGCAACAGCATCCGGCAAAGATGTCGTTTACATCGCCACTGCCGGCGCCGGCGATGACGAAATGGCGGCCCGCATCCTGCGCCACCAGCAGCAGCGCAACAGCGCGTGGACCACGATTGAAGAGCCGCTGCTGCTGGGCGCGGTGATCGCGCAATGGAGTGCGCCGCAGCGTCTGATACTGGTGGACTGCCTGACTATCTGGCTATCGAACCTGCTGTTCTCGGAAGAGAAAGATTATCCGGAAGTCGGCGCGATCGTGGCGCCGCCGTTCTTCAATGAACAGCGCGAAGAATTCCTGCAAGCGCTGGAGCACGCCGCCGGCGATGTGATCCTGGTATCGAACGAAGTCGGCATGGGCGTGATTCCGCAAGGCGCGATTTCGCGCTGGTTCGTCGATGAAGCGGGCCGCCTGAATCAGGCGGTTGCCGCGCGCTGTGAACGTGCGCTGTGGGTAGCGGCCGGCTTGCCGCTGGTGCTCAAGGGCTGATCATGCTGACCGGATGGAGTTTGCCCTGGCTGGCATTGCTGATCACCTCGGGCGTCGTGTTCGACCTCGTGCTGGGCGAAGTGCGGCGCTGGCATCCGCTGGTCGGTTTCGGCCGGTTTGCCAATGCGATCGAACGTTGGCTCAACCGCGGCCGCCGCAAACTTGCACGCGGCGCGCTGGCGTGGGTGATTGTTGTGGCGCCGCCGGTTGCGATTGCATGCTGGGCGTTGCAGTGGAGCGCCGGCATCAGCATCATGCTCAGTGCCGCGCTGCATGTGGCGCTGCTCTATTTCAGCCTCGGCCTGCGCAGTCTGCGCGACCATACATCGCCGATCGAACAGGCGCTGCAGCGTGACGACCTCGCCGCCGCCCGCGACAATACGGCGCGCATCGTCAGCCGCGACACCGCACAGGCCGACGCCGAGGAACTGGCAAAAGCCGGCGTCGAATCCCTGCTGGAAAACGGCAACGATGCCGTGTTCGGCACCTTGTTCTGGTTCCTGGTTGCGGGCGGGCCGGGTGCGCTGTTGTTCAGGCTGGCGAATACGCTGGATGCGATGTGGGGTTACCGCACGCCGCGCTACCTCGCGTTCGGCTGTGCCGCCGCGCGCTTCGACGACGCCTTGAACTGGATTCCCGCCCGCCTGACCGCGCTCTCGTACACACTGTTGGGCAACACCTCGCTGGCCTGGCGCTGCTGGCTATCGCAGGCGCCGTCATGGCCGAGCCCCAACGCCGGTCCGGTGATGGCCGCAGGCGCGGGCGCGCTCGGCCTTGCCCTGGGTGGTGCGGCCTCCTACCATGGCATCATCGAACACAGGCCGCCACTGGGAGCAGGACGCGCGGCAACCGGCGCCGATATCGGCCGCGCCTGGCGCCTGGTGGCGGCCACCACCGCATTGTGGATCGGTGTCGTGATCGTCGCCGCCGCCTGCGCGTGGATATGGAAAAGAGGCCTGCATGCTTGAGCACGGCGGTAATTTGCGCGACGCGGTGATCCGTTTTGGCCGGCTGCGTGAAGACTGGCTGGACCTGTCCACCGGCATCAATCCGCAGCCATACCCGGTGCCGGCGCTGCGAGCGGATGCCTGGCACCGGCTGCCGGAAACCGACCCGGCACTGGCGCTTGCCGCGCAAGATTATTACCGTGCGCCGCACATGCTGCCGGTGGCCGGCACGCAGGCGGCGATCCAGATGCTGCCGCGCCTGCGGGCGCGTTCGCGGGTGGTGGTCGCGGCGCCGGCTTATGCCGAACACGCGTTTCACTGGGCGCAAGCCGGCCATGCGATGTGTGAAGTGCCGTATGAAGAACTGGAGGCGGCAGTCGATGGCTGTGACGTGATGGTCATCTGCAATCCCAATAATCCGACCGGCGCGACGGTCGCCCCCGCATTGCTGCTCGCCTGGGCCGAACAGTTGGCGGCGCGCGGCGGCTGGCTGGTGGTCGATGAAGCGTTTGCCGATACAACACCCCAGACCAGCATAACGTCCTGGTCGGATCGTCCGGGACTGATCGTGCTGCGTTCGGTAGGAAAGTTTTTCGGACTGGCTGGATTGCGGCTTGGATTTGTCGCCGCGCACCGGGATTTGTTGGTGAAACTGACCGACGCGCTTGGTCCGTGGACAGTGAGCGGGCCGGCGCAGGAGATCGGCACCGCGGCGCTGAACGATTGCGCCTGGCAAGACGCGATGCGGGCGCAGTTGCTGCAAGGCGGCGCCCGTTTGCATGCGCTGCTGGCGACGCATGGCATTGCTGCCAGCGGCAGCGCGTTGTATCAATGGTGGCCGGAGCCCCGGGCGGAAAAATTCTGGGAACACATGGCGGAACGGGGTATTTGGGTACGCCTGTTTACGCATGGCGCGCGGGGTATCAGGTTAGGCTTGCCGCCGGATGAGGATGGATGGCAGCGTCTGACGCAGGGCCTGGAGCGGTTTGCGAAGAGTGCATGATGGACTGCCATCCTGCGCACGTTTTATTTTTATCGCATTAGGGAACACATGAAAAAAATCCTGTTTTTTGCAGCGTTCCTGATGACGCTCCACGCTTCAGCCGCGATCAGCGTGCGTGACGATAACGGCAATGCCGTCACCCTGCAGCGGCCGGCCCAGCGCATCGTGACCCTGGCGCCGCACGCTACCGAACTTGTGTTCGCGGCAGGCGGCGGCGAGCGCATCGTCGGCACCGTCGGCTACAGCGACTACCCTCCGGCTGCTCTCGCTATCCCTCGTGTCGGCGACCACAAGCAGCTCGATATCGAACGCATCATCGCGCTCAAGCCCGACTTGCTGGTGGTTTGGCTGCATGGCAATGCAGAGCGCCAGCTCGATCACCTGCGCAAGCTCGGCATACCGCTGTACTACAGCGAACCGCACAAGCTCGACAGCATTGCCGACAGCGTGAGCCGGCTCGGTGAGCTGATGGGCACCCAGCAGCAAGCTGAAAAAAGCGCCGCCCAGATGCGTCAGGAACTGGCGCGGCTGGCCACCCAATATCGCGCGCGTCCGCCGGTACGCGTGTTTTACCAGGTCTGGGGCCGGCCGCTATACACGCTCAACGGCACGCACATCATCAGCGACGTGCTGCGCCTGTGCGGCGGTGAAAATATTTTTGCGAAGCTGACGATAACGGCGCCGACGGTGAGCATCGAAGCAGTCCTCGCTGAAAATCCCGAAGTGCTGATCACCGGCGCCAGGCGCAACAAGACCAGGGAGGGTCTCGAAATCTGGGAGCAGTACACAACACTGCAAGCCGTACAGCGCAACAACCTGTTTGCAATCGATGGTGATCTGCTGAGCCGCGCCGGTCCGCGACTGATCGCCGGCGCCGCTGTTGTCTGCGAAAAACTCGAACTGGCACGCAGCCGGCGCGGAGCGCGCTGATGCGTTTTCCGTACCAGACCCTGATGGTGCAGGGCACCACCTCCGACGCCGGCAAGTCCACCCTGGTTGCCGCGCTGTGCCGCCTGCTCGCACGGCAAGGCGTGAAGGTCGTACCGTTCAAACCGCAGAACATGGCGCTCAACAGCGCGGTCACCGCCGATGGCGGCGAGATCGGGCGCGCCCAGGCGCTGCAGGCGCAAGCCGCGGGACTGCAGCCGCATACCGACATGAACCCCATCCTGCTGAAGCCATCCAGCGATACCGGCGCCCAGGTCATCATCCATGGCCAGGTGCGCGCCGACATGAATGCGCGCGACTACCATCAATACAAACCGGTCGCGATGGCAGCGGTGCTGGCCTCGTACGGACGGCTTTCCGATCAATACGAGTCTGTCATCGTGGAAGGCGCCGGTAGCCCGGCCGAGATCAACCTGCGCGATCGCGACATCGCCAACATGGGTTTCGCCGAAGCGGTCGATTGCCCGGTGATCCTGGTGGCCGACATCGATCGTGGCGGCGTCTTCGCCCACATCGTGGGCACGCTGTCGTGCCTGTCGGACAGCGAGCGCAAGCGGGTCATTGGTTTTGTCATCAACCGTTTTCGCGGCGACATCAGCCTGCTCGAGCCCGGACTCGACTGGCTGGAACAGCAAACCGGCAAGCCGGTGCTCGCGGTGCTGCCCTACCTGCATGGGCTGTTCCTGGACGCGGAAGACGGGATTCAGTCGGGGCAGGTCACGAGAGGCGGATTCCGCGTGGTGGTGCCGGTGCTGCCGAAAATCAGCAACCATACCGACTTCGATGCGCTGCGCGCACATCCCGGCGTAGATCTGCAATTCATCGGACCGGGACAGCCGATTCCGCCCGCCGACCTGATCATCCTGCCAGGCAGCAAGAACACGCGCGCCGATCTTGCATGGCTGGTCGAGCAAGGCTGGCAGGCGGCGCTGATCCGGCATCTGCGTTACGGCGGCAAGGTGATCGGCGTCTGCGGCGGTTTTCAGATGCTGGGAAAAACGGTGCTGGACCCGCATGGTGTGGAAGGCGCGCCGGGCGTCTCGCAGGCGCTGGGCCTGTTCGACATGGATACCGAACTGACCGCGGACAAGCGCCTGCTGCAAGTGGCTGGACATTGTGCGTTTGCCGATGCTACTGTCAGCGGTTATGAAATCCACATGGGGATATCGCGGGGCGCGGCGCTGGCCCGTCCCGCATTCCATATCGCGCAGCGGCCCGAGGGTGCGCGCTCGGTGGACGACCAGATCCTGGGAACCTATCTGCATGGCTTGTTTGACACGCCGCAAGCCTGCGGCGCGCTGCTGCGCTGGGCCGGGCTTGACAGTGACGAAGCGGTCGACCTGTTCCGGTTGCGCGAAGACAGCCTGGACCGCATCGCCGACGCCTGCACGCCACTGCTGGACGCTCTGATGGGATTGCCTGAAAAAGGACTCTGACCATGACACCGCACCAGTTTTCCGCCCCTGAAATCGAAGGTGTATATCGCGCCATCCGCGAACGGCGCGACATGCGGCATTTTTTGCCGGACCCGATCGACCCGGCGCAGCTGGCACGTTTTGTCGGCGCCGCGCATCACGCGCCCAGCGTCGGTTACATGCAGCCGTGGCGTTTCATCCGGGTCGCCGACGCCGCGCTGCGGCAACGCGTCTACCAGCATGTGCATGACGAACGTCTGCTGACGGCCGGCGCCCTGGATCAACGCGGCGACGAATTCATGCGGCTGAAGGTGGAAGGCATACTTGCCTGTGCCGAACTGCTGGTGGTGGCGCTGATCGACCAGCGGGAAAAATATGTATTCGGGCGGCGCACCATGCCGCAGATGGACCTGGCGTCGGTGTCATGCGCGATCGAAAATTTCTGGCTGGCCGCACGGGCCGAAGGTATCGGCGTCGGCTGGGTGTCGCTGTTTGATCCGGCCCATCTGCGCACGCTCTTCGCGATGCCGGAGGACAGCCAGCCGGTCGCGCTGTTATGCGTAGGCCATGTTGCGGCGTTCTACCCAGCGCCGATGCTGGAAACCGAACACTGGGACCAGCGCCGTCCTCTCGATACGATAGTCTACGAGAACACCTGGGGTAATGCCAGCAGCGACGCCGCCGGCGGCGGAGCGGTGTAGCGTCAGTTCAGGGCCGCGGCCACAGCACCATCTGCGTGCAGCGAAACAGCGCAATGGTCTTGCCGCCGGCAGTCACCGTTGCATCCCATACCTGTGTGGTGCGCCCCAGATGCGCCGGCGTTGCCCGGCACTCGATATCGCCGCTGCGCGCGGTGCCCAGATGATTGCTTTTCAATTCAATCGTGGTGAAGCCGGTCGCCCCTTCGGGCAAGTTCGCGATGCAGCCATAACCGCAGGACGTATCGGCCAGCGCAACGATCGACGCCGCATGCGCAAACCCGTTCGGCGCCATGTGATGTGGCTTGATTGCCATTTTGGCGGCAACGCCGGCGCGATCGGTCGACAATACTTCGATTCCCAGATAGTCGGCGAGCGAGCCTTTCTGAAAGGCATTGAGGCCGGCGGCGGTGATGTCGATAGGTAACATTGTAAGTATGCCCTTAAGATGCGTCATGTTATTCTTGTCACAGAAATATCTGCAGTGCGGCAACAGATGGCCGCATTCATTGTGACCTAAAACGCTTTTATTCGACAGGGGAACCCATGCCAGTCATCGTCATTGCCAATCCCAAGGGCGGAGTTGGCAAAAGTACCATTGCGACTAACCTGGCCGGTTATTTCGCCAAGCAGGGCCACAATGTGATGCTGGGCGATGTCGACGTCCAGCAGTCGTCACGATTGTGGCTGTCGTTGCGGCCCGCCGCACTGCCGCCGATTCAGGCATGGGAAATCAGCGACAGCCAGGTAGCGAAGGCGCCCAAAGGGACCACACACATGGTCCTCGATACGCCGGCCGGCCTGGACGGCGCGCAGCTCGACCAGGTCTTGCGCATCGCCGACAAGGTGATCGTGCCGTTGCAGGCATCGATGTTCGATATCCTGGCGACCCAGTCCTTCCTGCAGAAGCTGGGCAGCCGGCGTGGCAAGTGTGAAGTCGGCGTGATCGGCATGCGGGTCAATATACGGATGCGGGCGGCTGACCAGCTGGGCCACTATCTGACCAATCTGGGCTTGCCCGTGCTGGGTTATCTGCGCGAAACGCAAAACTATGTGCAGCTCGCCGCGCTCGGTGCGACCCTATGGGATGTGGCCCCATCGCGGGTTGAAAAAGATGTCGCGCAATGGGAGAATCTTTTGCAATGGGTGCAAAAATAAACGAATGAAAAGGAATGAAAAGCAACAATGATTACTGCTGAATATGCGCAAATGATGGCACGCTACAACCGCTGGATGAATGAAAAAGTCTATGCCGCCAGCGACCGTTTATCCGATGAGGAGCGCAAGGCCGATCGCGGCGCTTTTTTCAAATCGATCCACTCGTCGCTCAATCACCTGCTGTGGGCGGATTACATGTGGCTCAGCCGGTTTGTGAAAGGTACTGCACTTGCCAAGGACTATCCCCAGGGTGCGGCTGGCGTAGACATTCATTCGGACTGGGAACAATTGAAAGCGGCGCGCGCCGAATTGGACGCCGATCTGTGCGTGTGGGCCGCGAGCCTTGACCCTGCATGGCTGGCGGCCGATTTCACCTGGTATAGCGGCTTTTCCAAATCAAACCGTACCAGGCCGGCATCGGTACTGGTGGCGCATCTGTTCAACCACCAGACCCACCATCGCGGGCAGGTGACGACATTGTTGTCGCAACAAGGAATCGATCCAGGTGATACCGACCTGATGCTGCTGCCGGATTGATTGGGTAGTTCGTAGGGTGTAATAAGCGAAGCGCATTACACCGTGTCGGTTGGCATGTGCGAACGCTGAATGGTGTAATGCGCTTCGAGACTGTGCAAGTATTCGGAATCCACTCATTTCAGGGGGTCTCTTACCCCTTCCTCGGTGGTCGTTCGTTGATCCTGGGACCTCCAGAGAGGCCGTTTTTTTCTTCGGTAAAATTCTGCCGAATACTTTCCCAGTCTCTTCGCTTATTACACCCTACGCTTTTCTGCAACGTTTCGCCGCCACCGTGCAAGACTGAAAACTTACAGAGATATGGAAATGGATTAGCGCTGCTGCCGGACTGATCCGGCAGCAGGCAATCAGATTTCCAGATTGTCGATCAGACGGGTGGCGCCGAGCCTGGCCGCGGTGAGCACGACCAGCAATTCACCTCGCGCCAGTTCCTCGGCGGAGGGCGCCTGCAAATTGGACCGCTTGCGAATCGACACATAGTCCGGTTTCCATCCGCGGTCCGCCAGGCCGGCCATCGCCTTCTGTTCCAGTCGCAGCAAATCCGGCTGGCCGCCGCGCACTTCATTCGCCACCTCATTGAGCGTACGGTACAGCGCCGGCGCTTCCGAGCGTTCTTCCGCAGACAGATACATATTGCGCGACGATAGCGCGAGTCCATCTTCGGCACGATACGTTTCGGCCGCAATGATCTCGGTGGGCAATGCAAATTGTTTGGACATGTTCCGCACGATCATCAGCTGCTGATAATCCTTCTTGCCGAATACCGCCACGCGCGGCTGCACGCAAGAAAATAATTTCAGCACGACCGTGGTCACACCGGAAAAGAACCCCGGGCGGAACTCACCTTCCAGAATATCGCCCAGGTCTTCCGGCGGGCGTACCCGGAATTCCTGCGGTTCCGGATAAAGGTCTTTTTCGGTTGGTGCGAACAGCACGTACACACCTTCTTTTTCGAGCTTCTCGACGTCGCCCTGAAAGGTGCGCGGATATTTGTCGAAATCTTCATTCGGGCCGAATTGAAGCCGGTTCACGAAAATCGAGGCCACGATCGGATCGCCGTGCCTGCGCGCCAGGCGCATCAGAGACAGATGGCCCTCATGCAAGTTGCCCATGGTCGGCACGAAGGCAGTACGTAATTGTCCGCGCAACTGATCGCGCAGTTCATCAATGGAGGAGATGATTTTCATGGGCAAGCCTTGGTAGGGTTACGCCTTGTGCCGGACGACTGACCATCCATCGGCGCAAAGACTGGTGATGATCGGTGATCAATTAACTCGGTGAGTAGGACAGCCTCACATAAATCGGCGCGAAGGCTTCGGCCTGGGTAATCTCAATCAGTGTTTCTTTTGCCAGTTCGAGCAGGGCGATGAAATTGACCACCAGCACCGGCACACCGCGCGTGGCGTCGAACAGGTCGGCGAATTCAACAAATTTTGTCGATTGCAGGCGGCGCAGGATGCCTGTCATATGTTCACGCACGGACAATTCTTCGCGGCTGATCATGTGGTGCGCGGTCAGCTTGGCGCGTTTCAGTACGTCCGCCCATGCATCTTGCAAATCGGCGGCATTGACTTCCGGCCAGCGCGGCACCAGGCTTTGCTCGATGAAGATTTGCGTGCGCACATAATCGCGGCCGAGCTGCGGTACGGTATTTATCTGATACGCGGCGAGTTTCATCTGCTCGTATTCGAGCAGGCGGCGTACCAGTTCGGCGCGCGGATCGCCGGCTTCTTCGGTATCGGCCTTGCGTACCGGCAGCAGCATGCGCGACTTGATCTCGATCAGCATGGCTGCCATCAACAGATATTCGGCGGCCAGTTCGAGGTTGTGCACCCGGATCTGCTCGATGTATTCCAGGTACTGCAGTGTTACCTGCGCCATCGGAATGTCGAGGATATTAAAATTCTGCTTGCGGATCAGGTACAGCAGCAGGTCGAGCGGGCCTTCGAATGCTTCGAGAAAAACTTCCAGCGCATCCGGCGGAATGTACAGATCGTTCGGCATCCGGAACAGCGGCTCGCCATATAGCTTGGCATACGCAACGCCATCGATCACATTCGGCGTTGAGTCAGGCTGGCCGGCCAGCGCCAGCGCATCCGATGACTCGTGGCTGGCAGGCGCGTTGTCCGACGTACTCACGATTGATCAGAGTTTGTTTTGATAAACGTAGGCTTGCTGCTTGACGCGGGATTCGGTGGCACGGTCCCGGCTGTCGTTATCCATTGGCGCTTTGTCCCATAACAGCGCGCGGCCGGCTTTTTGCTCGGCTTCGAGATTGGGGTTTTTCTGCCTGAGTTCGGTGATGAATTGGGTAATCTCGGACTCGTAACGCTGGAATTGCTTGGTCAGTTTCATGGGCTGGTAGGCGACAATGAGTGGATTCAGGCAGTATTCTACCTTGTCTCATGCCTTATTTTGCCAAAGGAACGCACTATGAAGCGACTGTTACGCGCGATTCTGGCGCTGGGATCGGCGCTGTTGGCGGTTGGCTGCGACCAGCAGGGCCGTCCAATCGAACAATTCGGGCTGGAAAAGCTGGGGCGGGGGGTCTCCACTGAGTCTGATGTGCGCACTGTCATGGGGCAGCCTGATACCGTATGGGAAGAGGAGGGCGGGGCTCGTAGCCTGGAATACCCGAAGGGGCCGGCGGGGCACAGGACCTGGGTTTTTGCAATTGGGAGCGATGGCAAGCTGACGGATTACCAGCAGGTGTTGACTGAGGAGAATTTTGCTAAGATTAAGCCTGGGATTAGCAGGGATACGGTGCGGAAGATGTTGGGCAAGCCGCGATCGGTGGTGCGGTTCGGGCTGAAGAATGAGGAGGTGTGGGATTGGCTTTATTTACGGTCTGGTAACGAGCCTTGGCTGTTTAATGTGCATTTTGATATCGGGAGTGGGAATGTGACTCAGATATCTTCTTCGGATCCTGCCTTGGCGCCTTGATTTGAGGTGTGTCCTGGTTCTTCCTTCGTTTACCGCAATACGTCTTGCCCTTCGTGGATGCTGTCCGGGTCTCGCCCCGGCGGCGAGTTCTTTTTTGCTTCG
>JAZKDW010000057.1:0-18353 GCA_040387375.1 Pseudomonadota bacterium | reverse complement strand
CTGACTTTGCTTTGCTCGATGGCCCTCGCTGTATCTGTTTGAGGGGAAGGCTCAGAGTCTGACCCTATTACTGATTACTGCTTTTTGCATCTGGGAGAAAGGCGTCGACCGAGCATGCCATGCTCCAATTAGATAAATACGAAGGCCTATTTCAAGTCTGGATGGCGGTTTCGATTCCCTGATGCTTTTCACCCATTTAAAAACACTTGTTTCACGCTGATGAAATCAATCAACTCTGTCGGCGCCGCGCCGCAACCTTGGCTGAGGCTGCTACAGTTTTTGCCGGCCGTGCGGACTCTTGCGTGGCGGCGGCCGCAATTTTTTTTGGTGCTATTTTTTTGGCCCCGCCGATGTTACTGAGAGTCCCGGCTCCCGTGTGACGTGCGGCAATCAGCTCGGTGATTCGGCGACCGGCGTCGATAATGATCCCTCGCACCGTGCCTTCATCAAGAGTACGGAAATTCTTATCCGGTATTGCAAAGGTAATACTGCCTAATACCTTGCCGTTCGCCGCAAACACTGGTGCGCCCAAGCCGACCGTATTTTCCATTACTTCAGCGAAGGTAACGCTACATCCTTCTCTACGTATCTGGGACATGTTGTCCCGGAACTCATTCCAATTCTGCCCCAGTTCCGCTGCCTTGATTTCATCGCCACGTTTCAGAATCATGTTGCGCAACTGATAGGGCGAGAGATTTGCGAGGATCACTTTCGCCATCGCCCCGTGAAACATGGATAAGGGTCGCCCTCGCTCGTACATGGCTTCCGCTTTTGTTTCTGGCCAGGCAATCGCGGCACACATGACGCGGTCGCGATAATAACTGCACAACACAAGATTGTATCCATATTGGGCGCTCAGTTCCTCCATGACTTGGCGCCCGGCCGTAATCAACGGGTCATTCATCCGCAACAAGCGGTCAAGTTCAAGAATGCGCGGTCCCAATACATAGTTGCTTGAATTGGCCTGCGCGATCAGGCCTGCATCCATCAATTCACGAAGGTAGCGGTATGCGGTAGGGCGCGAAGTCTTTACAAGCATGGTGACATCGTCATGATGAATGCTGATGGAACCATCCTGGAACAAATCCAGGATGGCCAGAATTTTAGATACGCTGCTCATCGACTATTTTTCCATTACAGGTTTACTTATACATTATCCGATCGCTCTTTAAGCAACCGGCGGTCTAGCCATTAATTGACGAGGGGCTTACTACGCAATGCCAAATGATCTGAGCGCGTCGGCCTCATAAGACAGTTGACGGTCGTCAGCGGGGAGTGGAGCCGCTGATAACACCTGATCGACATGGCACGCCTCACTAATCTTAAATCGGGAAAGGCGGCAGGCATTTCAACGGGCCCCCATCCAGCAAAAAATATTTTTTTGTCAATGCACGATAGTGTCGGCCATTGGTCTCTGTATCCAACACATAAATGTGCTTTTTCATAAGCCGTTAGATTCGATAACGCTGGTTTTCGTGGGAATTTAAAGGAACGTCTATCTGCAGTTAGCTTGGCGGGCAAATAATAATTTACTCATATTATCGGAAGACTGCCGCTTTAGCTTTATAAAGTTAGCAGTTCAAAAACTCACAATAATTGTATAGGAATAATTTTAAAAATATCTTATTATGATAAAAATTAATCTTGAATAGCAGAAATTCATATTGGTGATATCAATTCTTCCTGTCCGATAGGGCTGCCCGTTCAGTCCGTCGCGTGTAGACAGGAACATTCTCAGGAGTCTTCGATTGGACGATGAATACAAACCGCCGACATATCCCGTCGTGCAGTTTTTGGTTGCGCATGGGATGAAGCTCGCGATTGCGCTGGGCTTGCTAGGCGCGCTCACGGGTTTTGCAGGAGCGGTCGCCGGCGCCCCATGGTATTGGGCGGTCGCCGGTCTGGCGGGCGGCGCCTTGCTGGCTGGCGTGCTGGCCAGTTATGTCGAGGTGCTGCGCATCATTGCTGACACCCTTATGCCCAAATAGGCGATCAACCAGGAAAGCAAACATGCAAACATTAGACATGATAGTGATCGGCGCTGGCCTCGCGGGCCTGAGCGCCGCCAACCGCGCCGCGCAGTCTGGCTTGAAAGTGATGGTGCTGGAGCAAAGTTCCGACGAGGCGTACCTGTGCAACAGCCGGTATACGGGCGGTTTGTTCCACATCGCGATGGACGATATGCTCGCCAAGCCAGAAGCCGCGCGCGCCAACCTGGAAGCGATGACTTCCGGTGAAACGAAACCCGAACTCGCGGATGCGCTGGTTGCAAATGCGGAGAGGACTATCAACTGGCTCAAGAGCATGGGCATTAAGTTTATCGTCGCCGGCCATGAAGGGTTCCGCCGCAATTCCTTGGCCCCGCCCGGCGTACGGCAGACCGGCCTGAACTGGCGCGGACGCGCTGGAGACGTAATGTTACGCACTCTGGAAAAACAACTCGCAAGACACGGCGGCTGCATCATCCGCGGTGTCGAGGCCAAGTCGCTGATTATGGAAGATGGCCGCTGCGTCGGCGTCGAAGCGGAAATCGACCGGCAGAAAATTGAATATCGTGCGCACGCCGTAGTGATTGCCGACGGCGGCTTTCAGGCAAACCCGGAACTGGTTGCCCGGTTCATCTCGAAGCGGCCCGACCGCCTGCTGCAGCGCAATGCGCAATCGGGCAAGGGTGCCGGCATCAAGATGGCGGAGTCGGTTGGCGCGGCACTAGTAGGAATGGATCGTTTTTATGGCCATATCCAGCACCGCGACGCGATGACAGACCAAGGCCTGTGGCCCTATCCGGTGCTCGATTCGCTTGCCACGGCCGCGATTGTAGTAGATGGAAATGGCCACCGCTTTTGCGATGAAGGCGGCGGAGGCATCTATGTTACTAACGAGATCGCTCGCATTGAAGATCCTCTGTCGGCAGTGATTATTTTCGACAAGCCGATCTGGGAAGGGCCCGGTACCGACTGGCTGCTGCCGGCAAACCCGTATCTGCTGTCGGCGGGCGGGAAAGTGATCAAGGCCGACAGCATTGAAGCGTTGGCCAAGGCCATTGGTATCGATGCGCAAGCCTTAAGCAAGACAATTGCAGATTACAACGACAGTTTGGAAAGTGGCACGCCTGCAGCCGGCCAGCCTGCGCGCAGCACCACAAAGTACAAGGCATGGCCGATCAAGACCGGCCCGTTCTACGCGGTGCCAGTGTGCGCGGGCGTCACCTACACAATGGGTGGCATCGCAATCGACGGCAACATGCGTGTCCTTGACGGCCAAGGTTCGCCAATCCGCGGCCTGTTCGCCGCTGGTGCGACCACCGGCGGCCTGGAAGGGGGAGGCTACGCGGGCTACTCGGGTGGCCTTTCCAAGGCCAGTGTTTTCGGTATGTTGGCGGGCGAAGCCGTCGCCACCGAATCTGCGACCGTGCCTTGACCGGCGCCATACACATCATGCAAACAAAATGGGATAAGGAAGTCGATCTTCTGGTAATTGGGGCGGGGGCCGGCGGAATGGGTACCGCGCTAGTCGCGGCGCTGGAAGGATTACAGGTGCTGGTCTGCGAACGTTCAGATCAGGTAGGGGGCACCGCCGCAACTTCCGCCGGCACCGTCTGGATTCCGGGGAATACGCAAAGTATTGCGGCCGGCTACAACGATTCCGCCAGCCAGGCGAAGGCTTACATGGACGGCCTGATCGCCAGTGATCACGGCAATACTCTGCGTGACGCTTTCCTCGCCAGCGGTCCGGGAGTGATTGATTATTTGGAGCGACGCTCGGAAGTGAAATTCGTGCCGAGTGGACGACACCCCGACTATATGGACCGGGAAGGCGCAGCGGTCACCGGCCGCGCGTTGGCGCCTGCCACCTTCGATGCCCGCGTGCTGAAGGGGGACTTCCGCCGGGTCCGGCCCCCGATTCCGGAATTCATGGTATTCGGAGGCATGATGGTGGGCAAGGATGATATTCCTCGCTTGATCAATCGCTTTAAAAGCGTCGGCAATTTTTGGTATGCAGGCAAATTGTTTGCGCGCTACCTGGTGGACCGGCTCAGCCATGCGCGCGGTACGCGCCTGGTCATGGGAAATGCGCTTGTTGCGCGATTGTTCTACAGCCTGCGCAAGGCGAACGTCCCGGTCGCGTTCAACGCTGGCCTGCAAGACCTGATAGTGCACAGTAGGCAAGTGCAGGGTGCAAAGGTGCGGATCGACGGCAAGGAAACATTCATCCGCGCCCGCAAGGGTGTAGTGTTGGCCACCGGCGGATACGCTCACAATCAAGAGCTGCGCGCGGCTTTCATGCCGAAGCCGACCCCGGCAAACTCGTTGGCATGCGCTACCAACCAGGGCGATGGCGTCGCCATCGGCCGCAAACTAGGGGCACGCATTGAGCCAGATCGGCATGGCCCCGGCGCATTCTGGACACCGGTATCCAAAACCACACGCGCCAATGGCGAATCAGGTCTTTATCCGCACCTGTCGATGGATCGCGCAAAACCCGGGCTAATCGCGGTCAACTCTGCCGGCAAGCGCTTTGTGAATGAGGGAAACTCTTATCACGATTTCGTCAACGCGATGCTGGAATCGCATAAAACCGTGCCGACAATCCCCGCGTATCTGATCTGCGAGGCCGATTTCGTGCGCAAGTACGGGTTAGGCGCCATCCATCCGGGAGTACGCAATCTTGATCCGTACAAGCGCAGTGGCTACCTGAGCTGCGCCAACACGCTGGCGGAACTGGCGGCATTGATTGGGGTTGACCCTGTTGGCTTGGCAGAAACGGTACACCGCCATAACGGGTTTGCCAAAACCGGCATCGACGCCGATTTCAGCAAGGGGAGTACGGAGCTCAACCGCTTCAACGGCGATGCAAGCAACCGCCCCAATCCCTGTCTGGCGCCAATCGAAAGAGGGCCATTCTGCGCAATGGCGGTGTGGCCGGCGGAAATTGGCTGCAGTACCGGGCTTGCTGCGGACGTCGACGGACGCGTGCTGCATGACGATGGCACGCCGATCGACGGACTTTACGTATGCGGCAACGATATGGCGTCCATTATGAGTGGCACCTACCCGGGCCCCGGCACAACGTTGGGCCCCGCGCTCGTCTTTGGTTATCGCGTCGCAATGCATGCCAAACAGCGAATGCTGGCGGCCACCTGATTTTATTACCGTAAAAAGGTGCAATAGATGATGATTCAAATCCTTAATGGCCTTGTCTACGGAGGCCTCCTTTACATTCTGTCACTTGGACTGGTGTTGCTGTTCGGCCTGCGACGCGTGGTAAATTTTGCGCATGGCGCGCTGTTCATGGTGGGCGCTTACGTTGGCTACACCGCCGCCAGTATTACTAACTACTGGATCGCGCTGGTGGGGGCGATGATCATTTTGGCCGTGCTGGGTGCACTGCTGGATGTGTTCGTATTGCGCCCGCTGCAAAAGGAAGACCCGCTGGTGACTGTGCTGGTGACTTTCGGATTGCTGATTTTGCTCGAACATGCGGCGCTGATCATCTGGGGCAAGGACTTCCGTTCGCTGCCGGTGCCAGCAATCCTGGATGGAACCGTACGCCTGCAGGGTGAGGAATTTCCGCTCTACCGGCTATTTGTGATCGGTGTGGCGGCAGCCGTGGCGCTTGGCATGTCGCTATGGCTCAAGCTCAGTCGGGTTGGTCTATATGTGCGCGCGTCGAGTGTGGATCCTCTTACGACCGGCATACTTGGTGTCAAGACCGACCGCATCAGTATTGGGGTCGTCGCACTCGGTACCTCGCTAGCCGGGCTAGCCGGCATGGTGGCGGCGCCGCTGCTTGCGATCTCGCCGTCGATGGGTAGCTACATCCTGATCGAGTCCTTCATCGTCGTCGTAATCGGTGGGCTGGGCAGCTTTACCGGTGCGTTCTTCGCGGCGCTTCTGGTCGGGCAAATCTATAATTTCGGGGCCGTTTACATGCCGTGGGCAGCATCGATTATTCCCTTCCTGATCATGGTAGTCATTCTGATCTGGAAGCCGACCGGCATGGCCGGAAAGCACGTTTGACCATGGAAGCGATTATGCAAACTTCTCCCCGCCGCATAAATCCGGGACGAAAAGGATTTACCTTGAAAACCTCGCTCATTCTGCTCACCGCATCGCTGGCTCTGGGCGTGGTTTTACCGTCTGTGCTGACATCGATGCTCATCCTGAGCCTGCTCACTCAAGCTGTCATCAGCGGTATCCTGGCCACCTCGGTGGGCCTGTTGATCCGACAAAACGGCGTGGTCAGTTTTGGCCATGCAGCTTTCTATGGCTTGGGCGGCTATGTGATGGCGCTGCTGGCGCAGCGTGGCATTATTTCGATTGAGCTGGCGATCCTTTTGGGAATCGTGCTCCCAACCGTCATGGCATTGCTACTCGGCCTTGTCATCGTCCGCATTCCCGGCGTCGCGTTTTCAATGCTCACGTTAGCGATTGGGCAGGCGGTACACGAAGTCGCGATCAAGGCGCGTCCGCTTACCGGCGGCGACGAGGGGATGACCTTCACGCTGCCGGAACGGATCTTTGGCTTGCCATCCACCATGTACCAGAATGCTGACACGATGTTCATCGTGTGCTGGACGACGTTGACACTAGTATTGTTCGGCCTTTATTGGTTGATACGCTCGCCGTTCGGGCAGCTCGTCGATGCAATCCGCGAAAACGAGGAACGGGCGCGTTTCATCGGCTACCGCACGGTCTTGCCGCGCGCAATCATCCTTGCGGTGTCAGCCGCTGTAGCGGCAATCGCAGGGGTGCTGTTCACGCTATATAACACCTTTCTGTCGCCCGAAATGCTGCACTGGGGTTTGTCCGGATCAGCGCTGGTGATGGCGATCATTGGTGGACCAAAAGTAGTGTGGGGCCCGGCCTTTGGCGCCATAGTTTTCTTCCTGGTGAAGGACATGGCGGGTAACGTCAGCGAGCATTGGCCGATCATTATTGGCGCCACGCTGATTTTCGTTACTTTAATGTTGCCGATGGGGATAGGCGGTGCATTACAGCGCCTATTCATTGGTAGTGGAAAGCAGGAGGCCTGATGTACGCGATTGAAGCGACCAATCTGTCACGCCGTTACGGTGGATTCATGGCCTTGAGCGACGTTAACCTGCATGTCGAAAAAGGCGAGATCCGTGGCCTGATCGGCCCGAATGGCGCCGGTAAGTCGACGCTGATTGACGTGCTTTCCGGGCGCACCGACGAGCGTTCTGGAACAGTCATTATGAATGGCACGAACATTTCCACAATGACCGTCCAGCAAAGACGGAAAGCTGGACTTGCGCGCTCTTTTCAGAAGACTAATATTTTTGCCGGCATGACGGTGCTGGAGCAGATGGAACTGACTGCCCGCAAAGCGGAATCGCCGAACGTCGACGAAGTCCTGCATGAACTCGGCCTCGGCCATGTCGCTCATCGGCACGCTGGTGATATTTCATACGGTGACCAGCGCCGTCTCGACTTGGCCCTGGCGCTGATCGGTAAGCCGCAGGTTCTGCTGTTGGACGAACCCGCGGCCGGCTTGTCCATGGGCGAATCGCTGTCGTTGGCGCATCATTTGAAAGACCTCGCCGAGCGCTGGCGCGTAACGGTAGTGCTGGTCGAGCACGACATGGATGTGGTGTTCTCGATCTGCTCGCGCATCACAGTGCTGACGCTGGGGCGGGTTCTTGCCGAGGGAACGCCGGACGAAATTCGCAATATGCCCGAAGTGATTAAAGCTTACCTGGGGACTTCCGCATGAAAAGTCTGCTTGAATTCAAGGACGTCATTTCTGGCTATGGTGGCGCTCGCGTACTGCACGGCATGAATCTGCGAGTGCTGGCCGGCGAAAGCGTGGCGCTGATCGGCCGCAACGGTGTCGGCAAAACGACAACGGTAAACACCTTCCTTGGCATCGCCAAACTGATGCAAGGTACGCTGACGCTGATCGGACAAACGCCGCGCACACTTCATCATTACACCGCGGCGCGGGCCGGGATTTCACTCGTACCTCAAGGCCGACACATCATTCCCACCCTCACAGTCCGGGAAAACCTGATTTTAGGAAGCGCAGTCGACCGCAAGGGCAGTTGGAATCTGGATAAGGTATACGAACTGTTCCCAATCCTGAAAGAGCGTGCAGACGCGCCAGGCACCGCACTATCCGGCGGCCAGCAGCAAATGGTTGCGATCGGCCGCGCACTAATGGCCAATCCGGAATTACTTGTGCTGGACGAGCCCAGCGAAGGACTTGCGCCTGTGATCGTCGATGAACTGGCGGCAGTGCTGCGGCGTGTGCATGCAGCCGGTACCGGTATCCTTTTAATCGAGCAGAACTACAGTCTCATTAAGCGCAGCACGGATCGATATTACGTGATGTCGAAGGGGGCGGTAATTGAGCAAGACAAGATGGACCATCTGACGATGGACAGTCTGAAGAAGCACGTAGCAATCTGATTTTTAATTTCATTACTAGTGAGGGATATATGAGGAGAGAAAACATGATACGTCTTTGCAAGTTAAAAGTGGTAGCGCTCGCCATTGGTATGTCAACAGGGGTCGTTTTCGCACAGAGCAAGGAGCCGGTGAAGATCGGTGTGCCAACAGCGCTGACCGGTCCGTCTGGTGATATCGGTGCAGAAGTCAAAAAGTCGATTGAGTTTGCGGTGCAGGAAGCCAATGCCAAGGGCGGCATTGATGGCCGCAAGGTTGAATTTAAAATTCTCGACACAGAAATCAAGCCCGATATCGCGCGCAAGCAGGCGGAACGCCTGGCGCTCGAAGGATACAAAATTCTGATCGGTACCATTTCTTCCGGCGAAAGCTTGGCAATGGGACCTATGTTGGAAAAATGGGATGCCATCTACATGAACACAATGGCCAAGAGCGACAAGCTGACGGGCGATTCCTGCACTCGACGCATGTTCAGGGTGAACAAGGCGGATTCCCAGGATGCTGCGATTATCAAGCCCTGGCTGGCCACACGTAAGGAAATGAAATGGGCGGTCGTAGGCATCGACACAGTCTGGGGCCGCGGCGTCGGCGCCGCGTTCAAGGATGCTGCCAAGGCGACCAACAGGGGAATCGTTTCTGAGCATTACACACCGACTGGCACCAATGACTTCGCACCCTATATTCGGCAGGTAAAGGATTCGGGGGCGCAAGCGATGTGGGTTGGAGTCACTGGTCGTGACTTGGTTAATTTCATCAAGCAATCCAAGCAGTTCGGCCTGCTCGATAACATTAGTGCCTCCGGCACAAACTTCATTATCCCGGCGCTGCTGAACGGAGTGGGCGAGCCCACCAAGGGCATGTGGGGCATCATTAATTACAATGCCACTATCAATACGCCGGAGAACAAGCGCTTCGTCGAAGCATGGCGAAAAGCTCATAATGGCGATGATCCGACTAGCTATGAAGGGGAAACCTACACTGGTATGCAAGTGCTATTTCAGGCCATTGAACGTTCCAAGAGTATCAAACCGATGGACCTGGCCAAAGTAATCCGCGGGGGCTCGTTCGACACAGTTCTGGGGAAAATCACAATTCGCGCGGAAGACCACCAGGCAGTAATGCCGAATTACTTCGGTGAAGTTAGCATGGTCAACGGCAAGCTAACGCCAGTCATCAAGACCGTGATGTCGGCGGAGCAGTCCTCGCCAGCACCAACCGGGACTTGCAAGATGAACCCGCTGTAACGCTACGTCTTGATCTCGCCATGCGCGTTAGCGCATGGCTGGAAATCCAATTTTGGGCGGCGTATAGCCAAGGCTATTTACCGCCAATTCCTATTTGAACTCCATATGTAGTGTAAAAAGGGCAGGAGCATGCCAATGATGCAGAAAGACGTGGATCTGATCGTGGTCGGCGGCGGTATGGGTGGCCATTGCGCGGCATTAGCGGCTGCCGAACTCGGTGCATCAGTCTTGCTGCTGGAGAAAATGCCGGTATACGGCGGTAGTACAGCAATGTGCGGTGGTGCGTTTGCATTTGCCGGCACCGATATGCAGCATGCGGCGGAAGTCAAGGATACGCCATCGATGTTGGCAGAGGATTTGCTGAAGGCGGGCGGCTATCACAACGACCCCGCGCTGATTGAGATATACGCACAGCACCAGCTGGATGCCTATCACTGGCTGAAGGCGATGGGGATAAAATTTGAATCGCTGACCCTGAGCAGCGGTATGTCAGTACCTCGCACCCATAGCACGAACGCGGTAACTGCGCTTCACATATTGCACCAATGCCTGCTGTCGTTCCACCATGCACGCTATCAGGGAAACTGTGCAGTGCGCCGGCTGCTCACTGAAGGTGACGACGCTGACAAAGCCGTCGTCGGTGTCCGGATCGATGGTCTACAGGGGGAGCAGGAAATCAGGGCGCGCGGCGGTGTCGTGTTAGCGACAGGCGGATTTTCGCGTAGCCAGGAACTGATTGGCCGTTTCGCGCCGAACCTGACTCAAGCTAGCGCAATGGGTGGTGCTGGCAACCATGGTGACGGGCTACGGATGGCATGGGCGCTAGGCGCAGACCTGCTAGATATGGGCTTCGTCAAAGGGACTTTCGGCGCATCGATCGGCGACCAAGGGGTAGACGGCAATCCCCGGCTGATGCTTGCGATTTACTGCGGCGCAATTGCCGTCAATAATGCAGGGCGGCGATTCGTAGATGAATCGCTTTCATACAAGACCATAGGTGACGCCTGCCTACTCCAGCCGAAGGGCACTGCATTCCAGATTTTTGATCAAACGGTAATGGCGCATTCGGCTCCGATCCCGACAATTGATGATTTCGAGGGCGCGCTGAACGCTGGATTGGTGAAATCAGCGGCAACAATTCGCGGCTTGGCAGCAGAACTTCAATTAGATGCCGACGTATTGGAAACGACAATTCAACGCTATAACGCCTCTATCGACGCCGACTGCGCCGACGAGGTGGGCCGCAGATCGCTAAGTACAGGATATGGCAAGCGCATTCGGCTCGATACGGCACCGTTTTACGGGTATCCATGTACGACCGGGCTTACCTCGACTTATTGCGGGCTTAGGACTGACGTCCATGCGCGGGTGATCGATGTGTATGAACGCGTAATCGAAGGCCTATATGCAACCGGTGAAGTGGTCGGCGGCTTTCACGGAGAAGCTTACATGAGCGGATCCTCACTCGGTAAGGCTTGTGTATTCGGGCAGATAGCGGCCCGTCATGCCGTTTCCCGAATTTAATAGAATATGCGCTAATCGTATCGTCAAGGACGAAGCACTATATTGCGATTTCTCCGCGATCTAATCATAAGCGTCCACACAAGACATCTTGTGCGGCGTAAGTTCACCAGGTCAGCCGGGGAATCGATCAACCGACATGTATCGTCGCCCGGCTTTTGATGCCATTGGTTCGGCTGCGCGATTGCGAAAACGGCTTCCGGCAAAAAGGTCGCGTAACCTGGCCGCTATTTTCCGTGCGCCGCTTCCTCCTTGATGCCCCTAAATACGGGATGTCCTTCTTGTCGATGTTATGATCCAATACTTTCCCTGGGGAAATTAAAGACAAAAAATGGCGCGTCGACGAAAGAATGATGAAGGGTTAGCCGATGTGCTGGTAACAATGCCTTGGTGGATTAGCGTTGGCCTCGGAATGTTCGGCTTCATTGGTATGCGCTGGATTTTCCCCGCAATGCTTCCGACTCTTCTCAAGAGCCTGGCTCCAGCGATTCAATCTACAGCGTGGCTTCCGTTAATCCTATTTGGATTCCTTGGCTTGCTTTCCTTCGTGCGATCCAAGACCAAAGCGCAGGGCAGAGTGACGATAGATCGGCCATCCGTTCCGTACAATAAATCACGCGTCGAGCCAAGCGCCCAGACTCCCCATTTTGATTTGAATGCAAAATGGGATAGGGGTGGTACGGATGCCGATGAATCAGCAACGATCAACAAGACGCTCAATCAGTGGACCATCGAAGCGCTCCGGGAGCTGGAATGGAAGCGGTTCGAGCTGCTGTGTGCAAAATACTATGAGGCGGTTGGCTTCAAATCTGTAACGATACACAGTGGTGCCGATGGCGGAATCGACATCAAGCTCTTCAAAGTAGATCCGAATAACCCAATCGCCATTGTGCAGTGCAAAGCCTGGAATACCTTGTCGGTCGGAGTTAAAGAAATCCGTGAGCTACTCGGCGTTATGGCGCATGAAAAAGTCAACCGCGGCATTTTCATTATCACCGGCAGCTTTTCCAAAGACGCATTGAGCTTTGGGGCAACGAACCCTATCCAGTTATTGGATGGCGCGGGATTTCTCAGAAAGATTCAAGAACTTCCAGAAGACCGTCAAGAGGCTTTGCTCAGATATGCGTTCGACGGGGATTACAAAACGCCGACGTGCGCGTCTTGCGGTATCAAGTTGATCAAGCGAGATAGTAAGCGTGGCGCATTCTGGGGATGTTCGAACTATCCACGTTGCAAAAACAAGATTTATATTAAAGGCTAACAAGCGCAGGGATTTATAGAAGCAGCCTGTAGTGCTCAAGTAAGTTCGAACACAGCGTTAGGTTTATTTTTTTCCATGTTCCGTTCAAACACGGCGGGCGGCAGATTGCCTGGGCTTGTTCAGCCGTCTCGTATTGGTGAACCCGGCGATATACGAAACGATATCCATCCTGGCTTCGGCCTGATAGAGATAGTAGGGGCAGTCTCGAGATCTGCCGACAAAATCTCCGATATCCTCCCTCCGGCACGTTCCTTATCTCGAGACTGCCCCCCATATCTTCTGCTGCCCCCGATCAATACTGCCGCTTAATTGAGTTGGAATTAATGCTTTCGTTCCTGCTTTTTCCCACCTCCAGCGCCCTCATTTTTGCCTGCTTTGGTATGGCTTTTTTCATCGTGGCTGCTGTTCTTGCTTTCGCCAGAATTGCCATCGATCGACTTGGCGTCGGATTCGGTATGCACTTCCCGTTTTTCGGGAGCAGCGGTTTTGCCTGAAGTGTTTGATGTCGTCATAGGTAACCTTAAAATAAATTGAATGGGGTAAGCCGGTCGACGCAAATTCCCGAAACAGCAAACCGGAAACCCAAGCCGAAAAGCATACCGTCAGAAATGCCAAGTCGCACTGTGCGTCCGAATTCAAGGTTATTGAAATCTAAAGCATGACCAGCGAGGCGTTGACCTTACCTTTACAGCGTACGCGTGCTTGCCGCACTGTCACAGTGCGCTGCCGCACACAGATAAGCACTCAGGGTTGTTCACTTCCTATAAAACAATGTAACCTTTCCAAAGGTTCAACATGGGATATCAGGCTCAGTCTCGAATGGCACTTGTCTAAGCTTTGAGTAATCAGTAGGGCGTCATTAAGCGCAGCGCAATGCGCCGCATGCTAACTCAAAATTCCCCGCTTGGTGCCTGGCGCGGTAACTCAAGTCGGCATGGCGGTGCGCCGCCCACATTATTGCCAGCTTGCATAGGGCCGTGGGGATGTTGATGCAGCATGCGGCGCATTGCGCTGCGCTTAATGACGCCCTACTTTTTTCTGCCACAAACGCGGGCTGCGGCAATGCTGCAAACTTTCTCGCCTGATGTGCCAGAACCAGATTGCTGCACTGATATGTAGTAAGCCGGACGTGATCCGCCAGGTGCTGTCAAATTTAATCAAACATTGAAGCGTCATGATCGTCCGCTATCGGCCTATACCAGACGGACGCATCTGCCATAAATTCGGTATTGCTTTTCGAGCATTTCCGTGCAAGCATGCGCGTTTGTTCATCCAACACAAGCGGCCGCAGGCTAAATTCGCAGTCATCCGGCCTCAGCTACTTCACACTTCGTTATGAAACCATCTACTCGTCGAATCATTTGGACGGATTGGCCAGCGCTGGCATCCGCATGTGGGATGCCCTTGTGCTGGATGGTTTCTTTTGGCGTGCCTTACGCTCATACCTTTAGGAGTGCTCAACCATATGAGCCCCTTCCATTTTCTTTCCCAATTGCTGTGACAGCTATATTGGCTGGAGTTCTCTTTTGGCGAATTAATAGGATAAGGTCTCTTTTCCAACGAGGCCATGCCACGAAGGGAATCATCACTGGCATATGGATTGCGAAAGACCGAGGAAGGCTTGAATACGCCTATGAGTTTAATGGCCGTCAATGGCATGCCTGGAGCCCCGTGCATAAAAACCAAACGGTGCTTTCACTGGTTGAAAATCAAACAGTCGACGTACTGGTTGATGTAGCTCGACCGGCTCGCGCTATCGTTAGAGACATCTATACAGCACGGAAAGCGGGAAGTTCATCGGTCGGTTGAACGGCAGCTTTCGGGAAATGCATATGTCTGCTTTGGGCCGGCATGCGTCCGCTGGTTGATGAAAATGGGATTCCTTTCTTTGAGGGAGAATCCCATGAAACCACTGTACGTTACCTCGGTATAGAGGTCGATGATGCGCTTGAGATAGCTGAACAAACAGAAGTGCAAGGCTTGGCCGGTAGCTGCCTATCTGATTGCAACATGGCACTCGCAAATTGAAGCGGGACGAACCACTAGATTTTTCTGCGTATTCTGGTTAGAAAATTTTTTCGATGAAGGTCGTTGGTTGGGACGACATCTATTTTTTAGATGCCATTCACTTGCCGACAGTCCGCAAATCTCAGGTAATGCCGATCTGAGGAACAGCACTTACCGATAAAAAGGTTCGACCTTGCCTTTTACTTTAATCGTCAAGGGCTTGCCCTTGCGATCAAGGGCCTTCCCGGCCGCGACTTTAATCCAGTTCTCGCTGATGCAATATTCTTCAACATCAGAGCGCTCTTTGTCATTAAGCTTAATGCCAACATCGTGTTCAAATATGGCAGCATTGTAGAAAGGGCTGCGGGGATCGACTGAGAGTCGGTCAGGAAGCGGGGGGCGGTGTGTAGTGTCGGTCATGGGCGACAATTATCTACTATAAAATCAACGAAAACAATTGTTCGCCACTTTGCTTTCTTCAGATTACTCGTTTGGCCGCTATCGGCCAAAACCGGACCTTCCCATACGATCGGTGCCGCGCCAAAATTGTTGCCCATACTACATTTTTTGCTTAAACTGCGATCGTCCTCGACCGCGCCGGTCAACATAGAGCGTTAAATAGCCAGATGAGATTCACGATAATTCTTTTCATGCTGAGCACCTTCGCATACGGCGCCAGCGCAAATCCTGGTCTGAACGGCTCATACCAGTGCGTTGAATGTCACGGATTGCTCGACGTAATAGGTGTTAGCTCTGAAAGGTATTCTGTAAGACTGACAGTTGGCAGTGGAAGCTGCGGCGGCCAGTTGGTCGCAAAAGGCATGGCTCGACTTTCAGAAACCAATACATTAAGCCTGCCGTATAACTTAGAGCGAAAGCGTTGCGTCTGTAAGCGTCCGGTCTGAACCGTCTACCCTCATTTACCCCAATCTGTGAAGCTTTGACCCTTTGATATTCGAGGGCAAGCACAGCATGACTCCCAGCAAAGCGTTCACGTGGCCAGGTACCGATAAAAAAGTACGCCGCACTTTTACTGCCGACTTCAAACGCGCGCTCGTCGAGCAGACGCTCGCGCCAGGCGCGTCGATCTCTGGCATTGCCCTGGCCAATGGCCTCAATGCCAATCAGCTCTTTGCCTGGCGCAGGAAGCTGCTGCCGCAAGCGACGGCGCCTTCGGATGCTGTCCTTTTGCCCGTGCGTCTGAAGGCACCACTTCCTGCCGATGATCAAAGAGAAGTGTCGCCGGCGCCAATGCCGGCACGGGATCAGCGTATCGGCCATATCGAAATAACTCGCCATCAGACGACAGTGCGCGTACATGGCCTGGTCGATCAAGATACCTTGCGCATTGTTCTGCAATGCCTGGCGCCATGATCGGACCCGGTGCAGGAACCCGAATATGGATCGCCGCCGGTGTAACCGATATGCGCCGCGGAATGGATGGTCTGTCGGCGCTGGTGCAGACGGCTCTGGTGCGCGATCCCTTCTGCGGTCATGTGTTTGTCTTTCGTGGCCGGCGCGGCGACATGATCAAGCTGCTGTGGTGGAGCGGCGATGGCCTGTGCCTGTTCGTCAAACGCCTTGAACGTGGCCGCTTCATCTGGCCGCAGGCCGACAGCGGTACCGTCGCACTGACATCGGCGCAGCTCTCCATGCTGCTTGAAGGGATCGATTGGCGCCATCCGGTGCGTACCGCTGCGCCCAGCCACGCAGCCTGAGTAAAACCGGCAGGAATGTGCACCTGCCGTCTTGTAAACATTCCGTCCTGCGCGTAAACTCATGGCATGCAAAACGATGCCAATTTCCCTGACGATATCACCGCCCTCAAGGCCTTGCTGATCGCCCGGGATACGGCACTGGCCGAACGCAATGAAGCGCTCGCACAAAGCCAACATCAGGTCACCGAACTTACCCAGGCACTGTCGTCGCGCGAACTGCAAATCGAAGCCTTGCAATTGCAAATCATGGCATTGCGCCGACGGCAGTTTGGCCGCAAGTCCGAACAGCTCGACGGGCAGATCAACCAGCTGGAATTGAAGCTTGAAGAACTGCAAACGGACGAAGGCCAGTCCCTGCCGCCGGAGGCAGAAGAAGCGCCGAAGAAACGTGCCGCGCGTCCTGCCCGCAAGCCGCTGCCAGAGCATCTGCCACGCGACGTGCAAGAACACCTTCCGGAAGATATCGCCTGCCCGAGCTGCGGCAGTGCACTGGCCAGGCTGGGGGAAGACGTCTCGGAAATGCTGGAGTACATCCCGGCCAGTTTCAAAGTCATCCGCCATGTGCGCCCCAAGCTGGGCTGCACCTGCTGTGACTGCATCGTCCAGGCACCGGCAGTCAGCCGCCCGATTGCACGCGGCCTGGCCGGACCAGGTCTGCTGGCGCATGTCATGGTCGCCAAATTCTGCGATCACCTGCCGCTTTACCGTCAGTCGCAAATCTATGCCCGTGAAGGCGTGGATCTGGAGCGCTCCACCCTGGCCGACTGGGTGGGCGGCACCAGCCGTCTGCTGCGTCCGTTGGTCGAAGCGCTGCAACGCCATGTGATGGCGGGCGCCAAACTGCATGCGGACGATACGCCGATCCCCGTGCTGGCGCCGGGTCTGGGCAAGACCGCGACAGCACGCCTCTGGGTCTATGTGCGCGACGATCGCCCTGCAGGCCAGTCAGTACCACCCGCCGTCTGGTTTGCCTACTCTTCCAATCGCAAAGGGGAGCATCCGCAGGAACATCTGGCGCAGTTCAAAGGCACTCTGCAGGCAGACGGTTACGCCGGCTATGACAAGATCTACCTGACGAAGCCCATACGTGAAGCCGCGTGCTGGGCGCATGTACGGCGTAAATTCTACGATCTTGAACAAGCCAGGGCATCGCCCATCGCCAGGGAAGCATTGCGCCGTATCGGTCAGCTTTACGGCATCGAGGCGGAGATTCGCACCCGGCCACCGGATATCCGTCTGGCGATTCGTCAGGCGCAGGCCCGTCCATTGCTCGATGACTTCCGAGACTGGCTAATGCGATCGCTGTCGACCCTATCGGCCAAATCGACCACGGCCGGTGCGATTCAATACGCGCTCAATCGATGGGAGGCGCTCTTGACCTATGCCGCAGATGGCCTGGTGGAGATCGATAACAATGCCGCAGAACGGGCGTTGCGCGGTGTCGCGCTGGGCAGGAAGAACTATTTGTTCGCCGGTTCAGATTCCGGCGGCGAACGTGCCGCCGCGATCTACAGCCTGACCGAGAGCGCCAAACTGAACGGGCTGGATCCGGAAGCCTACCTTCGCCACGTGATCACGCACATTGCAGATCACCCAGTCAACAAGGTCGGTGACTTCCTGCCATGGAACGTCGTCATGCCGACTACGCCAGCGACATCGTCCGGCGGCAAGAGTCACCCTTAATAGGTGTCCACTTAAACTAGTGGACACTTAATTCGCTCCTTGGCCCGCGAAATCCTCGTGAAAATGAATAATTCAACACGGTTAGATTCGGACGCTTACTTGCGTCTTGAAAATCAGCTTTATCAAAGGCGGTGCTGTAGTGGCCGACAGTTGCACGACTCCCGAAATGGAGGCAAATTCGACCTGTGCCACTCTCGGCGAATACAACAAGCAATGATCCCGGATGGTACCCAAGTCGCGAGATTCAACTTGCTTCTCAACACCGATGCACCTATGGTGCCCCGGTTAATGCAGCGTCAGGTGTCACACATATGAAGAGAACGCGCTGGCATCATGCAAGTAGCGCTAACTCATCGTTCTACCCGGACGGTGAAAGCGCCGGTCGAGTCGACGGTAAGCACCCGGTGATCCCGTCTTGAACCATCAGGCTTAAGAGGCGAGTATCGTGTCCATTATGAACTTACATGGACACATGTACACAATGGACGAG
>JAZKDW010000056.1:0-99011 GCA_040387375.1 Pseudomonadota bacterium | reverse complement strand
GCAAAGCGCCCCGCCACGACGACTTGAACTACTGGGATAGGCTCTAAGAGCCTGTCCCGGGAGCCTTGCCGCATCCGATGCGGGCAAACGCTGTTCATAAAACGATTCAGGAGAAAATTGATGCCAGCCGAACATTCTTCAAAACAGTACGACCTGGACCTTGAAGCGATACGCTCGAAAGTATTGTTGATGGGCGGGCTAGTCGAAAGCCAGTTCAATGATGCGATAACCTGTTTTCGTACCGGCAATATAGAGCAGGCAGAGCAAGTCATCAAAGCCGACGAAAACGTCAACCGGCTGGAGGTGTCGCTGGATGATACGTGCAGCCATTTGATTGTAAAACGCCAGCCGGCGGCAAATGATTTGCGCACCGTCATGGCAACCATCAAAGTCATCACGGATCTGGAGCGGATCGGCGATGAGGCGACAAAAATCGCGCGTGCGGCGAAGACGATCCAGGAACGTGGTGTCGCCACCATCAACCATTATGAGACGGTACGCATGATTGCCAGCAATGCTGGCGACATGCTGCACGATGCGCTGGACTCGTTCGCCCGGCTCGACGAGAAAATGGCAACCAGGCTGATTGCGCAGGACGAGGTGATTGATCACGAATTCCGCTCCATCATGCGTAACCTGATTACCTTCATGATGGAAGACCCGCGCACGATCTCGGCTGCGCTGGACACGCTGTGGGTCGCCAAGGCGATCGAACGGATAGGCGATCACGCAAAAAATATTGCCGAGTACGTCATCTATGTGGTGGAGGGCAAGGATATCCGTCATACCTCTTACGCGACAACGAAGCTGGATCCCGCTGTTTAACCATGGCTGCAGACAAAACAACAATCCTGATAGTTGAAGACGAGCCCTCGATCATCGAACTGGTGACATTTACCCTGAGAGGCGCGGGCTGGGACACCATAGCCGTTCAGAGTGCGGCGCAGGCCTGGGACGCCCTGCTGGAGCGCACACCGCATATGATCCTGCTGGACTGGATGCTGCCAGACCAGTCGGGTCTGCGTTTCCTTGCCAAGGTGCGCGGCGACCGCAATTTCAGCACGCTGCCCGTCATCATGCTGACCGCAAAAAGCATGGAGGAAGACAAGATCGCGGGCCTGGATCATGGCGCCGACGATTATATTACGAAGCCTTTTTCACCACGCGAGCTGACCGCGCGAATCAAAGCCTTGTTGAGACGAAAAGCGCCCGAGCATGCGCAAAGCATGATGACTGCCGGCGCGGTCAACCTCGATCCGATCAGTTGTACCGTCAGCATGGATGGCCAGAAAATCGACATCGGTCATGCGGAATTCAAACTGCTGAAATTCTTTCTCGCCCATCCTGACCGGGTCTTTTCGAGAAGCCAGCTGCTGGACAAGGTCTGGGGCGACCATGTCGTGATCGAAGAACGCACCGTCGATGTCCACGTGCTGCGTTTGCGAAAAGCGTTAAAAGACGCCGAGCATCTCATCAAGACGGTACGTAGTGTAGGCTATATGCTGTCTGAAAAATAATTCCAACTGATTGTATGAATCCACAACTGCTGTTCTGGATTCCAGCTGCCTTGCGTTTGTCCTTCATTTTGCTTGGTACTGGAATCCTCTGGTTTTTCCTGGGCCCGATTGCCGGTTTGTCCGCCGGTGTGCTGGGCATGGCTACGCTGATCGTTATCCAACTGCGTTATCTTTTCAAGTTGTCGAGTTGGCTCGATGATCCGGAAAGCACAAAGCTGCCGGACGGGTGGGGCGCCTGGACCGATATTTTCTCCCGCCTGTACCGGCTGCGGCGAGACGATCAACGAAACCGTACCGAGCTGACCGAGTGGCTGGCCCGTTTCCGGCAGGCGATGAACTTGCTGCCTGACGGCGTCGCCATCATGGATGATGTGTTATTTCTTGAGTGGTGCAATCCGGCCGCGGAGCGGCATCTCGGCCTGAACAATGAGCGCGACAAGGGAATGCGCGTCACCAACCTGATCCGGAACCCCGCATTCATTGATTACATCATCCTCGGTCGATATGAGCAGCCGCTGACGCTGGCACTGCGCGATCGCAAGTTGATCGTGCATATCATTCCGTTTGAAAACCGGCGGCAGATCCTGGTCACCCATGATGCAACAGAGACGGAACGCATCGAGATGATGCGGCGTGACTTTATCGCAAATGCGTCGCATGAGCTGCGTACCCCTCTCACCGTGATTAACGGCTTCCTTGAAATCGCCTCGGCCCAGCCTGATCTCGATCCGCAGACCAGGATGGCGCATCTGAAGCTGATGGCCGAACAGGGGCAGCGCATGCAAAACCTGGTTGAAGACATGTTATCGCTGACCAGGCTCGAATCCGTCGATTATCCGTTGCGGCCCGAGCATGTGAACATCCATAACCTGCTGCATCAGATTCTGGATGAGGCCGAGGCTTTGTCGGGCGGGAAACACACCATCTCCTTGGCTGTCGATGGACCGGATATCAATGGCAGTACCGACGAGTTAAGAAGCGCGTTCGGCAACCTGGTCTCGAATGCAGTGCGCTACACGCCCGAACACGGGGCAATTACACTGGCTTGGCAGGAAACGGACTCAGGTCTGGAATTTGTGGTGCGTGATACCGGCATCGGTATACGCAATGACCATATTTCCCGGTTGACGGAGCGCTTTTACCGGGTCGACAAAGGCAGATCAAGAGAGACGCGGGGAACCGGTCTTGGCCTGGCGATCGTAAAGCATGTGCTGCTGCGTCACAATGCTGTGCTCGCCATTGAATCAAAGCCTGGCGAGGGAAGTGCCTTCACGGTGCGGTTTCCGAAGAGCGCGGACCATGAAGTCGGGGTCGACGCTTCGTGAAGCAATGATTGCCCGTGCAGTCAGCGGAATGTAATTCGAGACCATTCCGCTGACCGATCGCTTACTGCTTCTTATTTGTATCCGACCCGGTCAAGAATTTTTTGCGCAGTGACCTGGTTTTTGCCGATTGCCGCAATCGATACATTCTCGGTCTTGAATTTCCCCATGGCATCGAGCGTCGGGTTATTGACGACCGCGCTCGGCACGGCTGGCCATTCATTATTGCCATTGGCGAAATAGGCTTGCGCCTCGTCACTGGCCAGATATTCGAGAAACTTTACCGCCGCCTCGCGATGCGGCGCATTTTTGGCGACACCGCCGCCCGCAATGTTGATATGCGTTCCCGAAGTTTTCTGGTTCGGCCAGATGAAACCTATCTTGTTCATTGCTTCCTTGTCCTGCGGTTTGGTCGAGCGCAGCAAGCGGGCAAAATAATACGTGTTTGCCACTGCTACGCCGCATTCGCCAGAAGCGACGCCCATGATCTGGTCGGTATCACCGCCCCGGGGTGGACGTGCAAAATTGCTCACAACACCTTTTGCCCATTCTTCCGTTGCTGCTTCGCCATTGCGTTCGATCATCGATCCGATCATCGACAACATGTAAGGATGGGAGCCGGAACGGGTGCATACCTTGCCTTTGTTCTTCGGATCGGCGAGCGATTCGTAGGTTGGGACATCTTCCGGTTTTACTGCCACCTTGTTATAAACAATGATCCGGCCACGGGTGGAAAAAGCGTACCATTCCGCGCCCTTGCCGTCATCGGCACCGCGTAAATTGGCGGGGATGCGTGCATTCAGCACAGTTGACTTGACCGGCTGGAACAGACCGTCGTTCTGGGCGCGCCACAGGCGGGCGGCATCCACCATCAGGATCACATCGGCCGGGCTGTTTTTGCCTTCACTCTTGATTCGCTCAAGCAAGGGGTTATCGTCCGCCTCGATCCGGTTGATCTTGATGCCGGTTTGTTTCGTGAAATTTGCATACAGCTGTTCATCGGTCTGGTAATGACGGGCAGAGTACAGGTTCAATACATTTTCCTGAGCTTGTACAGGCGTTGCCAGGGCAAGTGCCAGCGCAGTGGCACAGGCGGTTTTGAAGACAGCTGGTTTCATCGGTCATCCTTAAGTGAGAATAGTTCTTGATTACATAAGTATAGCCACATTATCAGCAAATGTGAATCATTCGCAATTGGATTTGCACTTGTGTCTTGCGCATGGACTACAATCAGCCATCCTGGCTTCCGGCCCTGACTTTCGAACTGTGACGATTCCCATGCGTTCTTCCTTTATTTCCCTGGCATGTGCGGCTTTGATGCTGAGCGCATGTACGACTGTTGCGCCTCCGAATCCGGTGAAACCGGCGGCGGTGTCCCAGGCGCCCGCACTCCGCGACATCAAGGTCGCATTGGTGCTCGGAGGTGGTGCGGCCAGAGGATTTGCGCATATAGGCGTGATCAAGGCGCTCGAATCGCAGGGCATCGTTCCAGATATTGTGGTCGGCACCAGTGCCGGCAGTCTGGTGGGAGCCCTTTATGCAGCAGGCAACAATGGCTTCGCATTACACAAGCTCGCCCTGGAAATGGAAGAAGCGGCCATATCGGATTGGTCTGTGCCGTTTTTTTCCAAAGTGACCGGCGTCATCAAGGGGGAAGCGATTCAGCACTATGTCAACAAGACAATCAGGAACACGCCTATAGAGAAAATGAAAATTTCGTTTGGCGCGGTAGCGACCGACCTGAACAATGGCCAGCCGATTTTATTCAGGCGAGGCAATGCCGGTCTTGCCGTGCGGGCTTCGTCTGCCGTACCTGGCGTTTTTCAGCCGGTAACAGTTGGCGACCGTGTTTTTGTGGATGGGGGATTGGTATCGCCGGTGCCGGTGCGTTTTGCGCGGGAGATGGGCGCGGACTTCATTATTGCAGTCAACATTTCGTCGCAGCCGGACGTACAGCCGGCATCAAGCTCTGTCGATGTCCTGTTGCAAACCTTTGCGATCATGGGGCAAAGCATCAACCGCTTTGAACTGAAAGAGGCTGATGTCGCGATCCAGCCGAAGCTTGGCGCGATGAAAGGTAACGATTTTAATGGCCGCAATATCGCGATACTCGCTGGTGAGCAGGCCGCGGCAGCCGCAATGGCAGAGATCAGGCAAAAGCTCAAGGCAAAACGCGAGCAGTAAAAAAGCCGCATCAAGTCAACTTGTAATGCGGCTATTCTGCGCTACGCCGATGATTCTTACTTTTCTTCGGGATCAATCATCCGTCGGGCGCCATCAAAACGCTTTTTCCAATAGCTGAGATCCATGCTCTCGATGCGCACTTTGCCGCCGGCAGACGGTGAGTGGATGAATTTGTTATCACCCAAATAAATGCCGACATGCGAAAAGCCACGTTTTAGCGTGTTGTAAAAGACCAGATCGCCCGGCAACAAATCCTTCGTTTCCACACGTTCGCCGACCTGGCTGATTTCCGCCGAGGTACGCGGAAGGTTTGCCCCCCATGCTTCCTTGAATATGTGACGTACCAGCCCGCTGCAATCCAGGCCAAGCTCTGGCGAGTTGCCGCCACGCTTGTAATTGATGCCGATCATGCCCATCGCACGCACTGCCAGATCCGATGCGCGATCAGACAAGACCTGCAGCCTGGAAAGAGCCGGAGTTGATTCGGGATGTGGTGCTTCCGCACTCCAGGCAAAACTGCAAGCAAAAAATGCGGCAGCCATGACGAGAGCAGGTGCAAAAGAGACACTGGAAGGGCGATGCTTTTTTATCATTGTTGCAGTTTTGTGCGATAAGACAGCTGGAGCGTAAGCTAAGTCGGTAGTGCTGTCAAAATTTAATAGGTGAAGGTATGCTAATGGCAACTTCCGTAAAAGGCTGGCAGCATGCCCAAAAACGTATCATCCGCTGATATTCCGCTGAAACCCCGCGTCCTGATTGCAGACGATTCCCGGATAGTACGCGCCATGCTCATCAAGCATATTCAATCGAGATTCGAGTATCGTGAAGCACTGGATGGCGAGCAAGCATGGGAAACCTTGTTGATCGATCCGAATATACGTGTGTTGATTACCGATCTCACCATGCCGAAGCTGGACGGTTATGGTCTGCTCGAACGCATCCGCTCCTCTAAAATCAGCCGCATACGCGACATGCCGGTGGTGGTGGTATCCGGCAGTGACGAGAAGATGGAGCGTGAACGCGCGATGGCCAATGGCGCAACTGACCTGATTACCAAAGGCATCGATACGGCACAGCTTTTGTCGCGGCTGGATATCTTGTCAAAGCTGGTCGATACCCAGCGTGAGTACGAGCATAATCTCGAGGTCCTGGTCAGCAGTGTTCAGAATGAAGGTGTCCTCCAGCTTTCTTCCCCATATGCGCTGCAAACCCAGGCCGATGCCATGCTTTCCGCCGCCATTCGTCACAACAAGAATTTCATTCTCTTGAGCATGTGCATCGGCTTCAAACATTCGCGCCGGGAGAGTGACAAGCCGAGCTTGCCGGATAGCGTAGTGAATGCGATCGGTCAGCTTTTGCAAGGCGCTGTCCGGCAAACCGATAGCGTGGCAAAAACCGGCGACGCGGAATTCACCTTTGTAACGGGTGCCATCAATGTCGATTCCGCGCGCAATTTCGCAGGCCGGCTTTGTCGTGCCATCGCAAGTGCAAATTTGATTGACGATAAGCGCGCAACAATCGTTGCCAGTTGCGGCCTGGTTTCATTGACCGAAAAAGACGCGGATGAGCCCGCCAGGCAGATGCCGTTGAACGCTCTGTGGGAAACTGCTCACAGGCGTGGCATCCTTGGCCTGCATCATGGCTTGTCCGGTGTCGTCGGCATTGAGGAAGAAAACGCATTTCGGGAAAAAACCACGTCCTGAGCTCGCGCATCGCGGCGGAATCCGATCCCCTTCAGTATTTCATCATGCCAATTTCGCGGCAAAACATCCTCTGGCAGCCGCCAGCAAACCTCCCCCGATACCGGTGACACCGTTGGCATGTAATGTTGTCGGCGATTGTCGTACAATCCCCGCATACTTTAATTCGGAGGAATGATGCAATCCAAGCAAATGTTGACACTTGACGATGTAAAGAAAATTGCCGCTGCAGCGGAGGCGGAAGCGATCGCGAATAACTGGGCGGTAACGATTTCGATCGTTGATGATGGCGGCCATTTGCTCTGGTTGCAGCGTCTGGATGGTGCCGCGGCGATTTCGGCCGACATTTCGCCGGCTAAAGCAAAAACAGCGGCACTCGGCCGCCGTGAAACCAAGGTGTATGAAGACATGATCAATAACGGACGCATCGCCTTCATGACCGCACCCAATCTCGCCGGCATGCTCGAAGGTGGGGTACCGATCGTGGTCAACGGTGAATATATTGGCGCGGTCGGCGTGTCCGGCGTCAAGTCATCCGATGACGTCCGTATTGCCCAGGCAGGTATCGCCGCGCTTGGTTTGTAAGCTGCGAAAAATTATTGTAACGGGCGGGAAAACAGCACTAGGTCCCAAGCTTACCTAGTTGCCGGGAAGGTGGGATTTGGGCTATAATCGCTCGGTTTAGCTAATTTACTCCGCCGTAGCGCATACCATCTTCCCATACGTCCCTATACGACCTGATCCCATGCCTGCAGCCCTTTGTGGCGGCGGTTCAGGGCGGTTGTCCTGGCGCGGCGCAGCGGCGGTAACCACATCAGGAGTTACCCTTGCCGCCATTTTTCTCTGGCCCTACAGTTCCGGCCATCCTAGCGCTAGCAGACGGGTCGATTTTTCCAGGTTTTTCAATCGGTGCCGTTGGCCATACGACTGGTGAAGTAGTATTCAACACCTCGATGACCGGGTATCAGGAAATCCTGACCGATCCAAGTTACTGCCGTCAGATCGTCACGCTGACTTACCCGCATATCGGCAATACCGGTGTCAATCCCGAAGACGTCGAGTCCGGGAAAATCCAGGCGGCCGGTCTGGTCATCAGGGATCTGCCGCTGCTGGCTTCCAATTTCCGTTCGACGCAAAGCCTGTCGGACTATCTCCAATCCGAAAATATTGTTGCCATTGCCGGTATCGACACCCGCAAGCTGACGCGCATATTGCGCGAGAAGGGCGCGCAAAGCGGCGCCATCATCGCCGGTGAAGACTGCACGCCGGAACGGGCGCTTGATCTTGCCAATTCCTTCCCCGGCCTTGCCGGCATGGATCTGGCCAAGGTGGTTGCCACAACCAAGGCTTATGAGTGGTCCGAGTCCGAATGGACGCTGGGCCAGGGTTACGGCCAGCAAACCGCGCCAAAATATCATGTGGTCGCATTCGATTACGGCGTCAAGTTCAATATTCTGCGCATGCTTGCCGCACGCGGCTGCAAAGTCACCGTGCTGCCCGCGCAGGCATCCGCTGCCGATGCGCTGGCATACAAGCCCGATGGTATTTTGTTGTCCAACGGGCCGGGGGATCCGGAGCCATGCGATTATGCGATCGCCGCCAGCAGGGAGCTGATCGAGCGTGGCATTCCCACCTTCGGTATTTGCCTTGGCCATCAGATCATGGCACTGGCTTCCGGCGCCAAGACGCTCAAGATGAAATTCGGCCATCACGGCGCCAATCACCCGGTGCAGGATCTCGATACCAAACAGGTAATGATCACATCGCAGAATCACGGATTTGCGGTCGATATCGATACGCTGCCTGCCAACTGCCGGGTCACCCACGTGTCCCTGTTTGACGGTTCGCTGCAAGGTTTTGCGCGTACCGACAAGCCGGCGTTCTGTTTTCAGGGACATCCTGAAGCGTCGCCGGGACCGACTGACATCGCCCCCTTGTTCGATCGCTTCGTGGCGATGATGGAGAAACAGAAAAATGCCTAAGCGTAACGATATCAAGAGCATCCTTATCATTGGCGCCGGCCCGATTGTCATTGGCCAGGCCTGTGAGTTCGATTATTCCGGCGCGCAAGCCTGCAAGGCCTTGCGTGAAGAGGGTTACCGCGTGGTGCTGGTCAACAGCAATCCGGCGACCATCATGACGGACCCGGAAATGGCCGATGTCACCTATATCGAGCCCATCACGTGGCAGGTCGTTGAACGGATCATCGGCAAGGAGCGGCCGGACGCGATCCTGCCAACGATGGGCGGCCAGACCGCGCTCAACTGCGCGCTTGACCTGCACCGCCACGGCATACTGGAAAAATACGGCTGCGAACTGATCGGCGCGTCACCCGAGGCGATTGACAAGGCGGAAGACCGCTCGAAGTTCAAGGACGCGATGACCAGGATCGGTCTCGGTTCGGCACGTTCCGGCGTGGCGCACACGATGGATGAGTCGTGGGCAGTGCAGAAGGAGCTGGGTTTTCCAACGATTATCCGGCCCTCGTTCACGATGGGTGGCAGCGGCGGCGGCATTGCCTACAATGCCGAAGAATTCGAAGTCATTTGCAAGCGCGGCCTGGAGGCATCCCCAACCAGCGAGCTGCTGATCGAGGAATCGCTGATTGGCTGGAAAGAATTCGAGATGGAAGTGGTCCGCGACAAAAAGGACAACTGCATCATCGTCTGTTCGATTGAAAACCTCGACCCGATGGGTGTCCACACCGGTGATTCGATCACGGTGGCGCCGGCGCAGACCCTGACCGACAAGGAATTCCAGATCATGCGTAACGCCTCGCTCGCGGTATTGCGCGAGATCGGCGTCGACACGGGCGGCTCGAACGTGCAGTTTGCGATCAATCCCGCCGATGGCCGCATGATCGTCATCGAGATGAACCCGCGCGTATCGCGCTCTTCCGCGCTGGCCTCCAAGGCCACCGGCTTCCCGATCGCCAAGATCGCGGCCAAGCTGGCCGTCGGTTTCACGCTGGACGAATTGCGCAACGAAATTACCGGCGGCGCCACACCGGCTTCGTTCGAGCCAAGCATCGATTACGTGGTCACGAAAATCCCGCGTTTTGCGTTTGAAAAATTCCCGCAGGCCGACAGTCATCTCACCACGCAGATGAAGTCGGTGGGTGAGGTCATGGCGATCGGGCGCACCTTCCAGGAATCATTCCAGAAGGCGCTGCGCGGCCTCGAGGTCGGTGTCGACGGCATGAATGAAAAAACGACTGACCGCGAAGTCATCGAAGAAGAACTCGGCGAGCCCGGCCCGGAAAGAATCTGGTATGTCGGTGATGCGTTCGCACAGGGATTCACGCTGGAAGAGGTGCATCAGCTGACCCATATCGATCCATGGTTCCTGGCGCAGATCAAGGAAATTGTCGATATCGAATTGTGGCTGGAAACCCAGTCGCTGGACGCGCTGGATAAAACGATCCTGTTCAAACTCAAGCAAAAGGGTTTTGCCGATCGCCGCCTGGCAAAACTGCTGAAAACCAGCGACAAGATCGTGCGCGAAAAGCGCCATGCGCTGAACATCCGTCCTGTCTACAAGCGGGTGGATACCTGTGCCGGCGAGTTTTCGACCAACACAGCCTACATGTACTCGACCTATGAGGAAGAGTGTGAATCAAATCCCACCGATAAAAAGAAAATCATGGTGCTGGGCGGTGGTCCGAATCGCATCGGCCAGGGCATCGAGTTTGATTATTGCTGTGTGCATGCCGCGCTGGCAATGCGCGAAGATGGCTACGAAACCATCATGGTCAACTGTAATCCGGAGACCGTCTCGACCGATTACGACACGTCGGACCGCTTGTACTTCGAACCGCTGACGCTCGAGGATGTGCTCGAAATCGTCGCCAAGGAAAAGCCGTATGGCGTCATCGTTCAATATGGCGGCCAGACGCCGCTGAAACTGGCGCTGGACCTGGAAGCAAATGGCGTACCGATCGTCGGCACCTCGCCTGACATGATCGATGCCGCGGAAGACCGCGAACGTTTCCAGAAGCTGCTGCAGGACATGAATCTGCGTCAGCCGCCGAACCGCACCGCACGCACCGAAGAAGATGCGCTGCGCCTGGCGCAGGAGATCGGCTATCCGCTGGTGGTGCGTCCGTCCTATGTCCTCGGCGGCCGTGCAATGGAAATCGTCCACGAGCAGCGCGATCTCGAACGCTACATGCGCGAAGCCGTCAAGGTGTCGCACGACTCTCCTGTATTGCTGGATCGCTTCCTGAACGATGCGATCGAAGTCGACGTCGACTGCCTGTCCGATGGCGAGCGCACGTTTATTGGCGGCGTGATGGAACATATCGAGCAGGCCGGCGTGCATTCCGGCGACTCTGCCTGTTCATTGCCGCCGTATTCGCTGACCAAAGAAACAATCGAGGAAATAAAACGGCAGACGGCGCTGATGGCAAAAGGCCTGAACGTGGTGGGCCTGATGAATGTGCAGTTCGCCATACAGCAGCAGGAAATCGACGGCACATTGCAGGATGTCGTCTTCGTGCTGGAAGTGAATCCGCGTGCTTCACGCACCGTGCCTTTCGTATCCAAGGCTACCGGCCTGCAACTGGCCAAGATTGCCGCCCGTTGCATGGTTGGCCAGTCGCTTGACAGTCAGGGGATCATGAAGGAAGTCGTGCCTGCCTATTTCAGCGTCAAGGAAGCCGTATTCCCATTCGTGAAATTCCCTGGCGTCGATACGATTCTCGGACCGGAAATGAAATCGACCGGTGAGGTAATGGGCGTCGGCAAGACATTTGGTGAAGCGTTCGTCAAGTCACAACTTGGCGCTAGCGTCAAATTGCCGGCGACCGGCAGGGCATTCATCAGTGTCAAGGGTAGCGACAAGCCGCGCGCCGTGCAGGTAGCCAAAGACCTGGTAGGCATCGGCTTCTCGATTGTCGCCACCAAGGGAACCGCGGCGGCAATCACCGCAGCCGGGATCCCGGTGACACTGGTCAGCAAAGTGACCGAAGGCCGCCCGCATATCGTCGACATGATCAAGAATAATGAAATTGCGCTGGTGATCAATACCGTCGAAGAGAAACGCAGCGCCATCGGCGATTCGCGCGTGATCCGTACCTCGGCTCTGGCGGCACGGGTGACGACTTACACAACGATCGCGGGCGCCGAAGCGGCCGTCGAAGGCATGGCGCATCTGAATGAGTTGCATGTCTACGATTTACAAGGGCTGCATAAAACTTTACACTAGGCTCATAGTCAACCTTTAACCACAGAGTTTGCAGAGGCGCGGAGTTCTCTCAGCGCTATTTGTATCTCTGTGGTTTTCATTTCATCACACTAAAAATCATGAGCTCAGTACCTATTACCAAACGCGGCGCCGAACTTCTCAAGGAAGAACTCGTGCGCCTGAAAACTAAAGAGCGCCCCGCTGTCATCAATGCAATTGCCGAAGCGCGGGCGCAGGGCGACCTTTCCGAAAATGCCGAGTACGATGCCGCCAAGGAGCGTCAAAGTTTCATTGAAGGCCGGATTGCCGATCTCGAAGGCAAGCTCGGCGCCGCACAAATCATCGATCCGACCACGCTCGAAGCCGATGGCCGTATCGTGTTTGGATCGACCGTCCATCTGGATGACCTGGAGACTGGCGACAAAGTCACTTACCAGATCGTTGGTGTGGATGAAGCTGATCTGAAGGAGCTGAAGGTTTCGATCACGTCACCGATCGCGCGCGCGTTGATCGGCAAATCCGCTGGCGATATTGTCGAGGTGCAGGCGCCTTCCGGCGTGCGGGAATATGAAGTCCTTGATGTTCGTTATATTTAGTTCGTTATATTTAATCAAGAATGTTTGCCGCGCGTGCCAGGCTGTTGCTCGTCACATTCTGGGTGGGCAGCTTGTGGACCATCGGTTATCTGGTCGCGCCGGCATTGTTCCTCACACTGCCCGATCGGGCGCTGGCAGGGACGATAGCCGGCAGCCTGTTTCGGGTTGAAGCATGGGTGTCCATTGTTTGCGGCACGGCATTGATCGTGCTGATCGCGGTAGTAAAAGACCAGCATGGCCGTACCACACGTAAAACCTGCCTTTATCTTGCGCTCGGAATACTGGCGGGCACGCTGATGGGTTATTTCGGATTACAACCGTTCATGGCCGCGTTGCGTGAAACGTCCGGACCGGGCGGCGTGATGGACGCTGCTGCCAAAACACGTTTTGGCATTCTGCATGGTCTATCCAGCGGGATATACCTGATTCAAAGCCTGCTGGGTGTCGCCCTGGTTCTCAAGATGCGCACACTGGAATTGGCAAATAACTAATATTTGTATCAGCGTTTACCGAGAGAAGATTTTTTAGGGCTGGTTTGGCGCGGTTTGGCGCGCTTGATGTTGCCGCCTGCGGTCACACGTTCATTTCCCTTGACCATGACTTTTGTTACCGAAGGGCGTTTGGTGCCGCTAGGGCTCGGTTTTACGATGGTAACTTCACGCATGCCTTTGCCACGGGTTTCACTGCGTTCTTTCACAGCCTCTTTTTTCGGACGGTAAAATATCAGAAGCTTGCCAATATGCTGAATCGGCGCGGCACCGAGTTCGTCGCAAATCGTCTCATATATCCCGATGCGTGCTTCGCGGTCATCGCCGAAGACACGTACTTTAATCAGGCCGTGCGCATCCAGACTCGCATCGATTTCTTTTTGTACGGCAGGGGTCAGGCCCGCTTCACCAATCATGACAACGGGGTGAAGCGCATGGGCCTCGGCACGCAGCGCACTACGCTCTGCGGGTGTGAGTTTCAACATAAAAATCCTTTAAAAGCAGTATTCTACGCGAATGGCAAAGAACAAATTAAACAAAAACTGGCTGCACGATCACATTAACGATCCCTATGTGAAGCTGGCGCAGAAGGAGGGATATCGCGCCCGCGCCGCCTACAAGCTGAAGGAAATCGACGAAAGTGAAAAGCTGATCAAGCCGGGCCAGATCATTGTCGACCTGGGCAGCACGCCAGGCAGCTGGTCACAATATGCGCGCAACAAGCTCGCCGGCAAGGAAGGGGGCGGCATCAACGGGGTCATTATCGGCCTTGACATGCTGCCGATGGAACCGATCGCGGACGTGCATTTCATACAGGGCGATTTCCGCGAGCGCAGTGTGCTGCGCCAGCTCGACGTCATACTGGCAGGGCGCAAGGTAGATCTGGTGATTTCCGATATGGCGCCGAATTTGTCGGGAATTGCGCTGGCCGATGCCGCCCGCATGGAACATCTGATCGATTTGGCAATCGAATTTGCCCAGACCCACATGAAACCTTCCGGTGCGCTGCTCGTCAAATGTTTCAACGGGATGGGATACAGTCAAATCGTCGAAAAATTCAAACAAGAGTTCAAGATAGTCGCCCAGAAGAAGCCAAAAGCCAGCAGGGACAAATCCTCGGAGGTTTTTTTGCTCGGAAAAAGCGTGAAAAACCCCGTTCAATCAGGAATTATCCCTTGATAACTAAGGGTTTAGCCTGATATCGAACCTAGTATGCTCGGATTATTGCGAGTAGAATTTGCTAATCTGTAAAAGGCCGGTCTCCGGCTAAGGAGTTCTAGTGAATAATATGTTTTCAAAAGCCGCCATTTGGGTGGTGATTGCCTTGGTGCTGTTCACGGTCTTCAAGCAGTTTGACGATCGCGGCCTGGCGACCGGCGCAACACCAATTCCTTACTCCGATTTCCTCGATGAAGTGAAGGCCAAGCGCATCAAGGAAGCGACAATTGAAGATCGCACCATTATTGCGACCACATCGGACGGCAAGAAGATCAAGGCGACGGTTACCAACCTTGATCGTGGCCTGATTGGCGACCTGGTCAACAACGATGTCAAATTCGACGTCAAGCAGCCGGAGCCACCATCGTTCCTCTCGCAAGTATTCATTTCCTGGTTCCCGATGTTATTGCTGATCGGCGTCTGGGTATTTTTCATGCGCCAGATGCAGGGGGGCGGCAAGGGCGGCGCATTTTCCTTCGGTAAATCCAAGGCCCGCATGCTTGACGAGCACAGCAATGCCGTGACCTTTGCGGATGTGGCTGGTTGCGATGAGGCAAAAGAAGAAGTTCAGGAGCTGGTCGACTTTTTGCGCGATCCCACCAAGTTCCAAAAGCTGGGCGGACGCATTCCGCGCGGTGTACTGATGGTAGGCCCTCCAGGTACCGGTAAAACCCTGCTGGCGCGTGCCATCGCGGGTGAAGCAAAGGTGCCGTTTTTTACCATCTCCGGATCTGATTTTGTTGAAATGTTTGTCGGTGTGGGTGCGTCGCGTGTACGCGACATGTTTGAAAACGCTAAAAAACATGCTCCCTGCATCATTTTCATTGATGAAATCGATGCGGTCGGTCGTCATCGTGGTGCCGGCATGGGCGGCGGCAACGATGAACGTGAACAGACACTGAATCAGTTGCTGGTTGAAATGGACGGTTTTGAAGCCAATGCCGGTGTGATCGTGATTGCGGCGACCAACCGCGCCGATGTGCTGGACAAGGCATTGCTGCGTCCGGGCCGCTTCGACCGCCAGGTGATTGTCGGCTTGCCTGACATCCGCGGCCGTGAGCAGATTCTGTATGTCCATATGCGTAAAGTGCCTATCGCCCCGGATGTCAAGGCCGATATCCTGGCTCGCGGCACCCCTGGCTTCTCGGGCGCCGATCTGGCCAACCTGGTCAATGAGGCGGCGCTGTTTGCCGCACGACGCAGCAAGCGCCTGGTGGAAATGCAGGATTTTGAAGATGCGAAAGACAAGATCGTCATGGGTCCCGAGCGCAAATCGGCCGTGATGCGTGAAGAAGAACGCCGTAATACCGCGTACCACGAGTCCGGTCATGCGGTGGTCGCCAAGCTGTTGCCGAAAGCCGATCCGGTACACAAGGTAACCATCATGCCGCGCGGCTTTGCACTTGGCCTGACCTGGCAGTTGCCTGAACATGACCGCGTCAACATGTACAAGGACAAGATGCTGGAAGAAATCGCCATCCTGTTCGCCGGCCGCATTTCCGAAGAAATTTTCATGCACCAGATGTCCACAGGTGCATCGAACGACTTCGAACGCGCCACCAAGCTGGCGCGCGCCATGGTGACCCGTTACGGCATGTCGGAAAGTCTGGGGACGATGGTGTATGAGGACACCGAGCAGGATGCTTACTTCGGCCGCATGTCATCGAAGACCGTGTCCGAGGCGACGCAACAAAAAGTCGATACCGAAATCCGCAGTATTCTCGATGCGCAGTATGCGTTGTCACGCAGATTGCTCGAAGAAAATAAGGCGAAGGTCGAAATGATGGCCAATACCCTTCTCGACTGGGAAACGATCGATGCCGACCAGATCAACGACATCATGGAAGGTCGTGAACCGCGCGTGCCGAAGACTGGGGTACCCGTCAAGCGTTCGTCCGACAATACGCCCGGCGGCGTGACGCCGACTGCAACCGCACCGGCTTGAAACCTGACGCAATGACAGCGTAGCTTCAGAATGAGTTAATACAAGGGTGGGGAGCAATCCTCGCCCTTTTTCTTTGCCGGGACCATGGACAAATATTTACAGTGTGGACGTTACCGTCTTACGGTTGGCGGCGAGAATTTCCGGCCGCTGGTGATGGGCGTGCTGAACATTACGCCCGATTCGTTTTCAGACGCCGGGCAGTTTCATTCGCTTGAACTGGCCGTGTCCCACGCCGAACAAATGATTGCGGAGGGTGTGGACATCATCGACATCGGCGGTGAATCCAGCCGTCCAGGGGCACCGCCGCTGCCGCTGGAGGAAGAACTCCGGCGGGTCATGCCCTTGCTGTATGCATTGCGCGATTGCGGCAAGCCGCTCTCGATCGATACCTACAAACCGCAGGTCATGCGGGAAGCGCTTGCCGCCGGCGCGGACATGATTAACGATATCAACGGCTTCCGCGCTGATGGCGCGATTCTTGCCATTGAAGACAGCGATTGCGCCCTGTGCATCATGCACATGCAGAACGAACCGCAACGGATGCAACTGAAACCGGAGTATCAGGATGTGGTTGGCGAAGTCACCGCCTTCCTGGCGCAGCGGGTAGATGACATGCGCAAGGCGGGCATTGATCGCAGGCGCTTATGTATTGATCCCGGTTTCGGTTTCGGCAAGACGCTGGAGCATAATCTTGCATTGCTCAGGAATATAGGGCACATGCAAGAGTCGCTGGATTTGCCATTGCTTGCAGGATTGTCGCGCAAATCGATGATTGGTAAGATTACGGGGAGACCCGTGGATGAACGGCTTGCCGGAAGTCTTGCCGCGGCACTGGCGGCGGTGGCGCGTGGCGCACGTATCGTGCGGGTGCATGATGTGGCGGAAACGGTAGATGTGCTCAAGATGTGGCAAGCTGCGGCATAAATCGAACAAAATTCAACAAAGCACGATAAAAATCAGGATAAGAAAAATGGGACGAAAATATTTTGGTACCGATGGCATCCGCGGACAAGTCGGTATCGCTCCGATCACGCCGGATTTCGTAATGCGGCTCGGTTATGCCGCCGGCAAGGTGCTGGCGAAGGGAGAGGGCGCCGCTGGCAAGCCTACGGTGCTGATCGGCAAGGACACCCGCATCTCCGGATACATGCTGGAGGCAGCACTGGAGGCCGGATTTGCCGCAGCAGGCGTCGATGTGATGCTGGGCGGGCCGTTGCCGACACCTGCGGTCGCCTATCTGACGCGGGCGCTGCGCTTGTCGGCCGGTGTGGTTATATCCGCGTCGCATAATCCTTTCCAGGACAACGGGATCAAGTTTTTTTCAGCGCAGGGCAACAAGCTGCCCGATTCCGTGGAGTTGGCCATTGAAGCCGCGCTCGAAGCGCCGATCGAATGTGTGTCTTCAGAAAAGCTGGGCAAGGCAAAACGTCTCGAAGATGCACGCGGACGTTATATCGAGTTTTGCAAAAGTACATTCCCGAACGAACTTGATTTGCGCGGCCTGCGCATCGTCGTCGATTGCGCTCACGGCGCCGCGTACCACATTGCGCCGGATGTATTTCACGAACTCGGCGCTGAAGTGATTGCGATCGGCAACCAGCCGAACGGACTGAATATCAATGACGGCTTCGGCGCGACGGCAACCTCCGCACTGTCCCATGCGGTACGGCAACATCGTGCCGATCTGGGTATTGCGCTGGACGGCGATGCGGACCGGCTGCTGATGGTGGATTCGACCGGCCGCATCTATAACGGTGATGAGCTGTTATATGTCATGGTCAAGGACAGGCTGGCGACGGGACCGGTTGCTGGCGCCGTCGGCACCCTGATGACCAACATGGCGGTCGAGCTTGCAATGAAACGGCTCGGTGTCGGATTCGAACGCGCGAAAGTCGGCGACCGATATGTGCTGGAAGTGCTGCAGGAGCGAGGCTGGCACCTTGGCGGCGAAGGTTCCGGTCACTTGTTGTTTTTAGACAAGCACACCACTGGCGATGGCATCGTTTCAGCATTGCAGGTTCTGTCCGCACTGAAGCGAAGCGGTAAATCGCTCGCGCAATGCACCGAAGAAATTGCGTTGTTTCCACAGACCTTGATCAACGTTGCGGTTGCTCCTGGTTTTGACTGGAAAAAGAGCAGTGCAACGATGGCTGAAAAGGATGCGGTGGAAGCGGAGCTGGGTGAGGCTGGACGGGTGCTGATCCGGGCGTCCGGCACCGAGCCGCTGATTCGTGTCATGGTGGAAGCAAAACACGCTTCCACGGCGGAGAGCATGGCGCGTCGAATCGCGGACAAAATAAAGGATTTTTAATCCGGCGTGATGTTGTGCATTAAAAATGACGTCAAGAAATGGCGTTAGGAATTGACCGCAAGGTCTTCGTCGTTTATAATTCTTTTCCTCGGAGTGTGGCGCAGTCCGGTAGCGCACCTGGTTTGGGACCAGGGGGTCCAAGGTTCGAATCCTTGTACTCCGACCATGAATATAAGCCTGCTAGTGATATCATCACTAACAGGCTTTGTCATTTCTGGTGTTCGGCAAGTTGTTGATGAGGCCGGATCCGGAAATTATTTGTAGACGTTAATCGGATGTGTGAATCATGTTCACAATATCCTGAAAAATTTGCTTAGCTGCCCGTAGCTCATCTGGATAGAGCACAAGCCTTCTAAGCTTGGGGTAGGGGGTTCGAGTCCCTCCGGGCAGGCCACTAAAAATATTTCTTCACTTTTCTTCAGTTCACAGCGCAATCCTCACACGCGCATCAGCGCGCAAGCTCGCTGATTATCGTCACTTGCAACCGGGATCTGACGGATCTGCCATCGATTTCTCCCGCCTTGAACAGGGCATTTTTAAATCGCGCGGCTACCTGGTCCGGAAATGATCCCATTTCCTCTGCTGCGCCAACGGTAATTACTTCGTCCACCGCACCATCGGCGCCGATCAGTAACGTGAGTTCCATCTTCCCCACAAAATCGAGACTGTTTATGGTTGAGATGTTCAGGTCAATCTCGGTCAGTGGCGTCGGCAGGGAGGTAAGGCGGCCGCTTGGTACATATTCTTCAGTTGCTGTCACATGCACAGATTGTGCAACGCCGATTGGCGCCATGCTGGAATCCTGCGAAGATTTCTGATCCGCTCGTGCCGATGACGCGAGATCAATCCGGGCCTGCTGGACAACCGCCGGCTGCCCTTCCTCACTGAAAATTATCCTTGCTTCCAGTAACCGCGAGACCTCCGCTGTTCCCGGTTTGCGCGCAAGTCCGGATTCAAAGGCCTCTTGCGAGAGCGCGTAAACGGCGATCGCGTGCACAAGCAGCGAACCGAGCAAAAACAAATTGGCGCGCCGCCTGACCGGTCGGGCTGCTTCACTGTTATGGGGAAGAATATTCATCGGATGGCGGCAATATAATCAAGGGCAGGCATTCAGCGCGGTTTTTTCAACTGAAACACGACCGCTTGCACTGACGCTGACAACACGTTCCTGAAGGCCTGTCGTTGGCGTCGCGCGGCAAATTTTCAAGCGCCCGGGAATCGCCCCCACACCGGTGGACTGAAAAATAAAACTGCCTGATCCACTCGTTGTTTCGACTATTTTTAATCCTGAGGTATTGGCCTGCTGGTGCTGGAATACGATCCAGCTGCTGCCGCTCGTATCGCACAAGGTATTGTTCGTAGTCTTGCAGGCGACGATCCAGCCTTGTTCCCAGCTGCCTGTGCTCGCGCAGCTTGTCCCATTGGCAGACATGCACAAGGTGATTTCACTATTCCGCTTGATGGCTTCGCTGCGCGCCAGATTGGTGCTGGCAATGAAATTATTCGCAAGGGCATTCAATTTCCCGCCGAGCAGCGCATTGTTAAACGATGGCATCACAATGGCTAGCAGGATCGCCAGGATCACGATCGTCACCATCAACTCGATCAGCGTAAAACCTGCCGCCAGGGATCGCGTAACGGCGGCTTTGCTCATTTTTGAATGTACCAGTAGACCCTGGCCTTGGGCTGGTTGGTGGTGGGCGGGGACGGTGGCACGCCGCCTTCAAGCGGTGAATCCGCACTGCATCCGATGCAGAATGGGACAGTCGAACCATTATCGAGCTTCACCATGCCAGCCGTGGGTGAGGGTGGCAGTCCACCGCCGGAGATTGTTGCCGAGCGGCTGTCGCTGCCAGTCGCACTGGCAGCATTCTTGTACAGGATGTTAAACACGCTCGCTGTGCCGAGCGTGGAAGTGCAGGCGCCGGGGACGTTCACGGCGGGCCGATGTGTGCTGAAAGTAACCACATCAAAAATCGTGATGGCTGAAGTCACGACCTGTTCGGAGGGAAGCAAGGCCAGATACCAGCCTTTTTTAGTTGCCAAAAGCGTTTCCGACGGCGTTGCGGCAGTCGAAATCGGGGTCAGCGAGTTCAGGCAAAGTACGGCCGCGCCACATACATTATTCGTCAACTCGTTCGACAGCCATGCGGCATCCTGCGGTTTATCCTTGAACGTGAAAAAATAATTCGCCACGCTGGCGGCCGAGGTGTACAGCATCAAGGGTTTTTCGCGATCACCCGATCCGACCATCAGCGTATAAATGCCGTTTTCCTCGATCACGTCCGGCGTAAACATGAATTTCCGGTTGGCGGTGCAGGTTGACGTGGTGCTGCATCCGAACGAAGCAATTTTGGTAATCGTCCAGTCTGCCGGCGCCGCCGACCCTATGTTGACACGATAGACGTTTCCACCCAGGTCCACCGCATAGGCATGCTTGGCGCGGCCGCTACTGTCGGGCACGATGAACAAATCCGCCACTACGCCGCGATCGGTATCCAATGTCTTGAGCAAGGCGCCTGTGTCTGCATCAAGCACGTACACATGCTTGCCCTTGCTCGCTGACGTACAGGTATTTGGATCGGCATCTTCACAGGCATCGTAGCCGCCGCCGACGATGAGTATCGGCGATGCGCCTGCGCCATATCCGGAGGCAGTCAGCGTTTTTGGCGACGACCAGGTTTGGCCCATGCCCGAAAAACCGGATGTGCAATTCGTGTCGTTCGACAAGCTGGGGCAGCCTTTCTTCCACTTCAGGGTGATGTCGGCGGGGTTGCTTATGTTGACGTCAAACGCGTACAACACGCGTCCGCCGCGCCGCATGCTCGAATATACCCAGGCACGCGTATCGTCCTTGTAGGCCGTCACCGGGCCGTCGATTGCATACGGTTTTGGGGCAGGCACAGGCGAGGTTGTCGGGTTGCCCGGAAAATTGATCTGCGTATTGTTGTCACGAATGCGCTTGATGCCCGAATAAAATTCCGGCGGCAGGAAGGCCCACAATTCCTTGCCTGCGGCGACCGACCCGATCGGGGCGCTACGGTTGCCATTGACCGCGCGCAGTACGCCATCATTGCCGCCATAAATCACCACTACCTTGGGCACTTCTTCGGTGCCAAAATTGATGGCAACCGGCCGCGAATGCATGACATCCCCGTGCGCGGAAGGGCGCATTTCGGTCAGCGTAATGCCGTTGCCATTCTCGTCGCCATCCACCAGGCCGGAGACATCGGGCACATCCTTGCCGCGTGCCCATTCGATCAACTGATCGCGCTCTGCTGTCGATGCTGCGCCCAGCATCGCCTGCGTGACATTGGTGCTGTTGAAATCGGTCAGCGTGGTGCAGGATGCAAAAACGCTGGAACAGGTTTTCAGGGTGCGCGTGGTGGTACTGCGCAGCAGATAGGCCTGCGCGCCTTTATCGACGATGTTGCCGTCGGGGTAGTTGGATGCGTCTGAATCAGGAATGGCAAGACATCCGCCCAGCGGCCGGAAGCCCCAATAAGTATCCGCTGTCGACGGGGTCCAGAAACTTCGCGCGCATTCGGTAATAAAGCCGGTGCTGCTGTTGATCGCGCTGCCATCATCCGCATCCTGCAGCTTGAGTTCGCCGGCAATATATCCCAGCTTGTATTGTTTCAGGTTGCCTGCCCAGCGCGGCAACGCGTTGGCATCGGGGCGGAACATGCCGATATAAACCTGGTTGCGGTAAGTGCCCTGCGTATTGACGCTCACAGGCAGACTGACTGCGGCAAACACGCTGTTGACCGATTGAATCTCGGAAAAAATCGATTGCATTGCCCTGAGGATTTCAGCACCCGCGCCGGCCGCCGAACTGACGTCAAAATATTTGCCGCTGGATACGCCAGCCATGCTTTTGAGGAGCGCTGTCCAGCCTGGTCCCTGTCCGTTGGTGACCTTGTCAACATCCACTGTATAGGTAACGACACCGAGACTGGATTTTTTCATGAAGCGCGCCCATTCATCGCCGACATTATCCTGCGAGCCGCTGGGCGACAAGGGAATTGGTGTCGATTTCCCGCCGGACGCGGTAAGAACGGTCGTGGCTGCGGAGGTATCCGATGAATTGTCCTGAGCTGCGCCATTGCTGATGTAAATGATGAAGTTTTTCCCGCAGCTGCCCGGCAGAATCGGCCCGTTGTATGGTGAACCGGCCTTCGACGCGAGCGCATTGCCGGCGAGCGCGTAGATGGCGTTGGAAGCCGCAGTGCCGGACGTGTTCCCTGCGTAATCTGTTTTAACCTTGTTGTTGCCAGTGTAAGGAACGCCATTCGAGAAATAGCGGAATGCATCCGCCATCGTGTTGCCGAGCTTGCCGCCGTTTGACTTGTCGTTGTTTTTATCAAAGCTGTCTAACAAGGCGATATATTTCGCCTTGTTGGCTGTGGTCATGTCGCGCACCGCGGCGCGCAGGTAGCCGCCGTCATTACCGGAATTTCCGCTGCCTGTTTCGGTAAACAGCATGAAGCCGACGCGGAATTTTGCGCTGCCGTCCGCGTTGACGGGCAGGGCGGTTAACACCGATTTAAGCGCGGCGATCTCGTTGGTAAACGCGTTATTCCAGTTCGCGGTATTGTCCAGGACAATAAGAACATTCGGCAAATCCGTGGCCTGGGCCGGCGCGCCGACAAAGAGGTCGGTATCTTCAGCGAAGGCGAACAAATGAAAAACCAGCGCAGTGAGCGCCAGCATGGTTTTGACGACATGGCTTTTCATTCAATTCTCCAGCAATGATTGATCGTCAGGCGCACTCTGCGTCTTTCTGGCTTTGACTGCGCAGCACACGAATGCCTGAACGGGTACGGACCGAGGCGCCGGTGGCGGCGTCGGTTACCGTGGCATCGATTTCCCATACGGTGTTCCAGGTAGAGGAGGACGACATCGACGCTCCCAGCGACAGGCTGCTCAGCGTCGCGGTGCTGGCCACGGTTGCGCGCACGCAGGTCGGGACGGCGATTGCGACGACATAATCGGAAGTGCCGTCATTGTTAAGATCCACATTAATCGATTCGGCTACCGGGGACGTGGTGAATGCGGAGCTGACGACTTGTTCGATCGCCTTGTTTGCCGCTGCTACCGCTTCATTGCGGAACTGCATGTTGCCCACTGATTTGAGGTGCGACACACTCAGCGTGAATGCAGAGGTGACCATCAGGGTCAGCAGCGTGAGCATGATCAGGCCTACTACCAGGGTGGCGCCGCGCTGGCGCCGATATCCCGTTTGCGCACTCATGGCGTCTCCCTTCTTCCGGAGATATTGGTCAGGCGCACAGTGCTGGAGAACAGATGCCGCTTATACCGCAGATTGACCGGTGTCCAGTTAATGCCGGCCATCGTGTAAGTCTTGGTGTCGGTATAGCCGGGCGTCATGTCGCCGCCTCGCGCGACAAGATGCACTTTCATTGCCACGGCATTGCTCATCTGCGCTGCCGTGCAAGGCGCGGCAGTGGTGCAGCGTATGAAAGGGCCATCCGGAATGCCGTCGCCGCGATTGGTGGGGGAGGTCAGGCTTGCAGAATTGGCCCAGGCAATCGATTGCGCATAATTGACCGGCGCGCCGGTGTCACTGAGCGAGTCAATGCCGAATTCAACCCGGAATCCTTCTATGCCTTCGATCAAGGCAACCGGCGCCTGATGTGCCAGCGTTCCCGATGCCAGGTCGAACTGCGAGCGAACCAGGGTGGGAATGGCGTCGCCAGGAGCCGTCGCATGATCACGGATGTAATAAATGGTGGAAACGAATTTCCGCTTGTTTGCCAATGTGGTGCAGTCCCGCTTGTGCAGCAGGAATCCGGTGGTGCCCAGCTCATACGGCGAACCGGCTTCATTCGCACAAAGCGAGGATTGGAAATAAAGTTTTCCGCTTGTGTCAGCTTCACATTGAACCTCGCCCACTGCGCAAATCTCCGCATGGCGCACCACAATCACATCGGTATCGGGTTGTTTGTTCGTGAGCAGGCTTGCACAAGCGGACCAGATCGCATCGTTGGCGTGGACCGCTATGCCGATCAGATTCTTCTGGTGCGCGACAGTCCAGTCGGCGGGGGTGTATGCAAGACAGGGATTCGGGATGCTGTCCGGGACGTCGGCTGGAATTCCCGCTGCCGTCAAATCCTGGAATTGCGGCACATACTCGCCCCAGAAGCCGGCGTGGGCAATATCGTTTTGCAGAAGCTGCATCGCAAGACGGCCGTTTTCTATCTGCCTGCTGGCGTTGGCCATCTCGCCATTGCTGCGGGTAATATTGATGAAAACCGATGACAGCGCAACCATGACCAGCAAGCTGATCGTGATGGCAACCATCAGCTCGGTCAGGGTAAAACCTTTTTGCCGACAGGCTCCAGCCGGATCGAACGTGCTGCACCGGATCCGGGGAGGCGCGTTCATATCAAGGTCGCGATGCGGACGATGGTGCTCAGGGTGCGCCGGCAAAGATCGTTAACGCAGGCGGAGCCAGTGCCGTTATACGCGTCTTGTCCGCAGTCGGTCCGGGATGCCGATGCCGGAATCGGCCATATGCCTTGCCAGGCCACGGTAATCAGATATTCGCCGCTGCCCAGGCTTTTGACACAGCCGCGTCCGCCTGTCATGGCGCCGACATTGTTCGTGCCCGACACTTCACCCGCTCCCAGCAACGCTTTACTCCATTCACAGGAGTCCTGCACCTGACGCGAGGCGGTAGAGCTGGCGCTGCAGCTGTTGCCGACACCGAGAGGCGCGGCTGGATCGGTAACATAGGTAGCGGCGGCGTTGCGATTGCTGGCGACACGATTGGCCATGTCTTCGAGCAGCAGCAGCGCTTGTGCACGTTGGTAAGCCTCGATCTCGGATACCTGCACGCGTGACTGCAGGCCTGCCAGGCCCAATAAACCGAAGCTCAGGATGACGATCGTCACCAGCACTTCGATCATCGATGTGCCGCGCTCGGCGTGCAGGTTTTGCGCTGTGTTTGTGTTCACCATTTGCTTTGCGGGGTTTTCGCCCCTTCGCTGGTAAGGGACAGGTTGCCGTCGCTTGCCTGAGCCCCTGTCGGCGTGAAGGTGACCGTGAAAAAGGGGACCGTGCCCGTGCTTACCGTGATGTCGTAGGTGTACTTGCTACTGACTTCAATCGGCAAGGTGAATCCGGTCGATTCAAGCTCGGCCTTGGTTGCGTAGGCGCGGTTGGCAAGGAAGGTTTGCTGCTGGCGATTGGCAATGTCCATCATCTGTGACTGCGCAGCGGCGCGGTTGCCGCGGATGAGGTATTGCTGATAACTGGGGAGGGCAACTGCTGCAAGAATGGCAATAATTACGACAGTAATCATGAGTTCGATTAGGGTAAATCCTTGCCCTTTTCTGACTCGGTTTGACATAAATTGCCGTATTGATTACCAAAAAATTGGGTACTGCGGACTAAAAAGTTGCCGTAAGGCACTTTACTACAATTTCAAAACAATTGCACTCGGGAAATATTAAAGTCGAAAATGCTGTTGCTTTACGTTGGACTGCCTGTTTTGCGTGGTGGATTTGCAACGGATTATCCGAATACGGATATTACTGGAAAATAGCTGTTAACAGTTCTAACAGTTCTTCGTTCCTGGTTCTTCCGGATGACAAGCGAGTGTACTGGATGTGCTATTCGTACCTTCTTGCATCCTCGATTACCTTGCCATCGTTCGGCAGGCTGCCGCATGCGGTCAGCTTCACTTCTCCACGCAGCTTGGTGACGTCGCGGATCGTGTCGACGATCGCCGCGGCGGCCCGGGCATCCGCCGGATCATCCACTTCGCAATGCAGCGTCATCACATCGTTGGCCATCTCGCCGGTGACCACCAGGCGCGCCTTGCGAACCTGCGGATGGCGCCTCACCACATCCGCGACCTGCGACGGATGCACGAACATCGCCCTGACTTTCGTGGTCTGGTCGGCCCGGCCCATCCAGCCCTTGATGCGTGTGTTGGTGCGGCCGCAAGGCGAGCCGCCTGCCAGCACTGCGGACAGGTCGCCGGTCGCAAAGCGGATCAGCGGGTAGTCCGGGTTGAACGAGGTAACCAGCACTTCGCCCACTTCGCCTGCCGATACCGGATCGCCGGTGCCGGGGCGGACGATTTCAAGAATCAGGTCCTCATCCAGGACCATGCCCAGATTGAGCGTATCGCCGCTCAGGGTTTCATACGCGATGTTGCCGATGTCAGCGGAGCCGTAGGTCTGCACCACATACGGCACGCCGTTGTCCTGCAGCCATGCGCGCAGGGAGGGCGGCAATGCTTCCGCGCCTACCACCGCGCGCTGCATGCGGCTGATATCGACGCCCATCTCGCGCGCCTTTTCAATAATGATCTTCAGGAACGACGGCGTGCCGACGTAGGCATCCGGCTTCAGCGCCGCCATCGCCTGCACCTGCATCTCGGTCTGGCCGCTGCCGGCCGGGATCACCGGGCAGCCCATCCTGATCGCGCCGCCTTCGACCATGAACGCGGCCGGCGTAAAGTGATAGGAAAAACAATTCTGGATGATGTGCCCGGCACGCAGGCCGACCGCGTGAAAGGGGCGGGCATACCGCCACCAGTCCGGGCTGCGCCCCTCAGGATCAAAAATCGGGCCGGGCGACATGAACAGGCGTCCCAGCTGAGACACCGGCGTGCTGGTCATGCCGCCGAACGGCGGTGCATTTTTTTGCAGATCCTGCAACGCCGATTTGCGGGTGACCGGCAATTGCGCCAGCGCTGCGCGCGAGCTGACATCCCCGGCATCAACGCCATGCAGGATCCGCGCCCAGCCCGAGGTGGCTTGCGCCCGCGCCACCAGCGCCGGCAATTGCGCCATCAGATCGTGTTCCCGCACGAGCGGATCGCGCGCTTCAAGAGAATCAAAGTGGTCGGACATATCGGACTTTCACAGGAACAGGAAGGAGGCAGCGCGCTACGGAAAGCCGATCAGGCCAGCCAGCGCTTGCGGCGCCGGTAGAATTTCATGTCGCGGAAGCTCTTGCGTCCGGTGCCGGACACGCCCAGGTAAAATTCCTTCACGTCCTCGTTGCTGGCCAATTCGCTTGCATCGCCTTCCATCACGACACGGCCGTTTTCGAGGATGTAGCCGAAGTCCGAGTAGCGCAGCGCAATCGTGGTGTTCTGCTCGGCCAGCAGGAAGGACACGTTTTCCTTGGTGTTCAGGTCCCTGACGATTTCGAAGATTTCCTCGACGATTTGCGGCGCCAGGCCCATCGACGGTTCATCCAGCAGGATCATCGACGGCTTGGCCATCAGCGAGCGTCCGATCGCGCACATCTGCTGCTCGCCGCCCGAGGTGTAACCGGCTTGCGAAGTGCGGCGCTGCTTCAGGCGCGGGAAGTAGTGGTACACCATCTCCAGCGACTCCTGCAGTTCCGCGCGCGAAATCTTGCGGGTGTAGGCGCCGGTGAGCAGGTTTTCCTCGATCGTCAGATGGCCGAAACAATGGCGGCCCTCCATCACTTGCGACAAGCCGCGCTTGACCAGCGCATTCGGCGTCAGGTGATCGATGCGCTCGCCCTTGAATTCGACGCTGCCTTTGGTGACGTCGCCGCGCTCGCCGCGCAGCAAGGTCGAAATGGATTTCAGCGTCGTCGATTTGCCGGCGCCGTTGGCGCCCATCAGCGCCACGATTTTCCCTTGCGGGACCTGCAGTGACACGCCTTTCAGGACCAGGATCACATGGTCGTAAATGACTTCGATATTGTTGACCGTCAGATAAGCGGGGTCGTTCGCAGGGTGAGCGCTGGGCATGGTCATGGTGTTGTTTCAGTCAGTCGAATTCGAATCTTGCGTGAACGCTCCGCGAAGCGTTCACGCAAGGCCACTCCCTTGCGGGAGTGGCGCCGTGCCAGCTACCTTACATGCAGGCCGGGGTCATTTTTTTCTCGGCTGCGTACTTGGCTGAGGACTCTTCCAGCAGCTTGCGTACCATCGCCTTGTCGCCTACCACCCAGTTCGGTGTCACGGCGACCCACTTCTTGCCATCCCAGCGCTGGACCTTGGTGGCGCCGGAGCCTTCATGGTCATCACAGGATGTCTTCACGAGCGGGAACATGTTGGTGACGCCCAGTGCCTTCTGGCGCGCCGCATCGATGTTCAGGTTCTCCAGACCCCAACGCACCTGCTCGCCGGTCATGACCTTGCCCTTGCCATATTTTTCCTGCGCTACGCGGATTGCTTCTACCCACAGGATGCCCGCCGTCACGCCACGCATGTGGTACACGGAACCGATGCGGGTTTTATCGCTGAGGTTGCCCTTGTTGGTGTCATAGACTTTCTTGCGGATTTCGTCGAGCACAGGGTAGTTGCCCGGCGTATTGAAGGTCATCGAGCTGTAACCGGTCGCCGCCGGTCCGGCCGGGATGGTGTCTTCTTCCGAACCGGCCCACCAGACACCCAGCATTTTTTCACGCGGGAAGCCGTTGCGTTGCGCGGTCTGGATCGCCACGGCGTTCATCACGCCCCAGCCCCACAGGATCACGTAATCGGGATTGGCCTGGCGGATTTGCAGCCACTGTGATTGCTGCTCGTTGCCTGGATGGGCAACCGCAATTTTCATCAGCTCGAAACCGTGTTGTTTGGCCATTTCGTCGAACACCGGGATCGGCTCCTTGCCAAACGCGGAGTCATGATAGAGATGCACGATTTTCTTGCCCTTGAGCTTGGCCATGCCGCCATTCTTGTCGCCCAGGTATTTCAACATCCCGGCCGCCTGGCTCCAGTAGCTGGTGATGAGCGGGAAGACATACGGAAACACCTTGCCGTTGGCGGCATCGGAGCGGCCGTAGCCCAGCGTTGTCATCGGGACCTTGTCGGTGCCGACGCGATCCAGGATGCCATAGGCGATCCCGGTGGCAAGCGGCTCGACCAGCGACGCGCCGCTGGACTTGGTCTTCAGGCGCTCGTAGCATTCCACGCCGCGCGACGCGTTGTATTCCGTTTCGCACTCTTCCCAGGACAGCTTGACGCCGTTGATGCCGCCGTTCGCATTGACCAGGTTCATGTAGTCGATCGCGCCGCCAAAAAAGCCCGATCCGCCCGCTGCATAAGGCCCGACCCGGTACGACAACACTGGAACGAATTGCTCTTGCGCGCTGGCAGTGCTGCTGATGCCCAATGCCGCGCTGACCAAAGCCGCGCTCAACAGAGCGGATTTGACGAATTTCATTGTAATTCTCCTTTTAAGATCGGATACAAAACACCAGTCACCTCTGCAACATATGAAACTTCCTGCTTCTTTAATGCGGAAACGGCCATAAACGAAGTTTTTCTTTTGCGATTTGCCACAGGCGCGCCAGGCCATGCGGCTCCACGATCAGGAAAAATATGATCAGCGCACCGAACACCATCAGCTCCAGGTTCGATGCCACCGATGTCGGCAGCGACAGGGCGTGCGCAAACATGTTCAGGAAAATCGGCAGCAGGATGATGAAGGCCGCGCCCAGAAACGAGCCGAGGATGGAGCCGACACCGCCGATGATGATCATGAACAGGATGCGGAACGACAGGTCGAGGTTATAGGCCTCCGGCTCGACCGTGCCGAGATAGGCAAACGCGTACAGGGCGCCGGCCACGCCGCAGTAGAACGAACTGACCGCAAACGCCAGCAGCTTGGTGCGCATCAGCCGAAAGCCGATCACTTCCGCCGCGACGTCCATGTCGCGCACGGCCATCCAGGAACGGCCCACGTTGGAGCGGATCATGTTCTTGGCCAGCAGCGCCAGCACGCAGACGATCGCCAGCGTCAGCAGGTATTTGCTGGCAGGCGTGTTGAAGTCGTAGCCGAGGATGGAAATTTTTTGCGCGGTGATCACGCCGGATGAACTGTAATTGGTGAACCAGCCGATCTTGGTCAGGCACCAGACCACAAAGAACTGCGTCGCCAGTGTCGACGCCGCCAGGTAAAAGCCGCGGATGCGCAGCGAAGGCAGGCCGAATGCAATGCCGACCATGGCCGCGCACAAGCCGCCTAGCATGAAAGCGAGCAAAATCGGAATGCCCGGAATGCGCAGCACGAAGTTGTACGAGGCGAATGCGCCGACCGCCATGAAGGCCGCCGAGCCGAGCGACAGCTGGCCAGCATAACCGGTCAGGATATTCAGCCCCAGCGCGGCCAGGGAGAAAATCAGGAACGGAATCAGGATGGCCGAGAAAATGTAAGGCGACGCAATCAGCGGCACCAGCAGGAACGCCAGGGCCAGAAAGATGATGACGCCGATGCGATCCTGGCGAATCGGGAAAATCTGGCTGTCGGCCTGATATGTCGGTTTGAACTGACCTGCTTCACGGTAGAACATTCAATCTCCTGACCTGCTTCATTACATCGGTAAAAACATCTGAGTCCGGCGATCGTCCTGTCAAATCCGCCGGATGATTTTCTCGCCGAACAATCCTTCCGGCCGCACCAGCAGGAACAGCAGCGCCAGCACATACGGGAACCAGCCCTCGATGCCGCCGCCGACCATAGGTCCGATATAAACTTCGGCCAGCTTTTCGGAGGCGCCGATGATCAGGCCGCCGACGATCGCGCCTGGCACCGAAGTGAATCCGCCCAGGATCAGCACCGGCAGCGCCTTGAGGGCGACAAAGGTCAGCGAAAACTGCACACCGTTACGGGCGCCCCACAGCAAACCGGCGACCAGCGCGACAAACCCTGCGACCGCCCAGACGATGCCCCAGATCTGCTGCAAGGGAATGCCCACCGCCAGCGCCGCCTGATGGTCGTCGGCGACCGCGCGCAGCGCGCGTCCGATCTTGGTTTTCGAAAAAAGAATCGCCAGCGCGGTCACCAGCAAGGCACAGATGCCAGCCGAAATCACATCGAACTGGGAAATGACGATATTGAATTTATCGAGGAAAAACGCCATCGGCACGTCCTGGATACCGAGGTCGAGCCGCTGCACCTGCGAGCCCCAGACCATTTGCGCCAGTCCTTCGATGAAAAACGTCAGGCCGATGGTCACCATGAACAGCGTGATTTCCGGCTGGTTCACCAGCGGCCGCAGCACCACCCGTTCGATCGCCAGGCCCAGCGCCACCATCACCAGCATCGTCAATGGGATCGCCAGCCACAGCGACATGCCGAACTTGTTGGTGAAGCTGACGCAGGTCAGCGCGGCGAAAAACACCATCGCGCCCTGGGCAAAGTTAAACACGCCCGAGGCCTTGTAAATCAGGACAAAACCCAGTGCCACCAGCGCATACATCACGCCAGACAGCAGACCGCCGATCAATACTTCGAAAAAGAAATTCATGCCGCGTCCTTTAATGTGCAACACCCAGGTAAGCATTGATCACCTTCTGATCGCTGCGCACCTGGTCCGGTGTTCCATCGCCAATCTTCTTGCCGTAATCCAGCACCACCACCCGGTCCGAGATATCCATCACCACACCCATGTCATGCTCGATCAGGACTATGGTGGTGCCGAACTGGTCGTTGACGTCGAGGATGAAGCGGCACATGTCCTGCTTTTCTTCCACATTCATGCCCGCCATCGGTTCGTCGAGCAGCAGGATCTGCGGCTCGGCGGCGAGCGCGCGGCCCAGCTCGACACGCTTTTGCAAGCCGTACGGCAGACGCCCGACCGGCGTCTTGCGGATATGCTGGATTTCCAGGAAATCGATGATCTCCTCGACCTTCATGCGGTGCGCGATTTCCTCCTTTTGCGCCGGCCCCCAATACAGCGCCTGCAGCAGGAAGTTCGACTTCATCTTGAGATTGCGGCCGGTCATGATGTTGTCGAGCACCGTCATGCCCTTGAACAGCGCAATGTTCTGGAACGTGCGTGCAATGCCGCTGCGCGCGGCCTCGTAGGTATTCATGTCCTTGCGCTGCACGCCGCGATAAGTGATCTCGCCCTGCTGCGGACGGTACACGCCGTTGATCACATTCAGCATCGAACTCTTGCCGGCGCCGTTGGGACCGATGATGGCGCGGATCTCGTGCTCGCGCACATCGAATGAAATGTCGGTCAATGCCTTGACGCCGCCGAACGACAGCGAAATATTATTGAGGCTCAGGATCACTTCGCCGGTTTTTCTCGTGTTGACCATGGATTTTCTTTATCAGGCTGCGGCGTTGACGGCAGCAAATGTCTTCACATCGCGAATTTGCAAGTCCGCGCTGACCATGCCCTGGCGTCCATCCTCGAACTTGACCTGGGTCTCGATGAACTGCGCGCTTTTGCCTTCATACAGCGCATCGATCAGCACCCGGTATTTTGAGGCGACGAAAGTGCGGCGCACCTTGCGGGTACGGGTCAGCTCGTCGTCGTCCGGGTCCAGTTCCTTGTGCAGGATGAGGAAGCGGTGGATCTGCGTGCCAGCCATCAGTGCTTCGGAGGCGAGGTCGGCGTTGACTTTCTCTATGCATTCGGCGACGAGTCCATAGGCTTCCTCGCGAGAGGCCAGGTCGGTATAGCCGGAATAGGCGATGCCGCGCCGTTCGGCCCAGTTGCCGACGGCTTCCATGTCGATGTTGATGAAGGCGCACACGCGGTCGCGCTCGTTGCCGAAAACGACCGCCTCCTTGATGAAGGGGAAAAACTTGAGCTTGTTTTCAATATAGTTCGGCGCGAACAGCTGGCCGGTCAGCATCTTGCCGACATCGGCCGCGCGGTCGATGATCTTCAAGTGTCCTTCACTGTCCAGAACGCCGGCATCGCCGGTATGGAAATAGCCATCCGCATCGATCACCTCGGCCGTGGCTTCGGGGCGCTTGTAATACTCCTTGAGCATCGCCACCGATTTCACCAGCACCTCGCCGTTGTCGGCGATCTTCACCTCGACGCCCGGCGCCGGCAAACCGACACTGTCGAACTTGACGTTGCCGTCCGGCTGCAGGCAGACGTAGGCGCAGTTTTCGGTCGCGCCGTACAACTGCTTCAGGTTGACGCCGATCGAGCGATAGAAACGGAACAGGTCGGGACCGATGGCCGCGCCCGCGGTATAGGCGACACGCACCCGGGACAGGCCGAGCACGTTTTTCAATGGTCCGTAAATCAGGATACTGCCCAGCGCATAACTGGCGCGATCGAGCGCGCTGACCGGCTTGCCGTCCAGAATATCAGACCCGACACGACGCGCCACCGCCATGTAATGATGGAACAGCTTGCGCTTGATCGCACTCGCATCTTCCATCCGGATCATGACCGATGTCAGCATGTTTTCGAACACGCGCGGCGGCGCAAAATAATAAGTGGGGCCGATCTCGCGCAAATCCGTCATCACGGTATCGCCCGACTCAGGGCAGTTGACGGTAAAACCTGCGACCATCGCCTGGGCATACGAGAACAGGTTGTCGCCTACCCAGGCCATCGGCAGGTAGGACAGGATCTCGTCGTCCGCGGTCAGATTGTCGAAGGCCACACCGCCGGTGGCGGCGGCGATCAACGCCGCATGTGTCTGGCACACACCTTTGGGTTTGCCGGTGGTGCCGGAGGTATACAGCATCACGGCGACATCGTCGGGCCGGCCGGCATTGACCTGCTCCATGAAAAAATCGGGATGCGCCTGGTCGAACTCGCGCCCCTGCTGTTGCACGGCGGCGTAAGAGGTCAGTTCTTCCTCGCTGTAATGCCGCATGCCGCGCGTATCTTCAAACACGATGTGCCTGAGATGGGAGCTCAGCTGCGGCATGGTTCTTTTGATCTCGAGAAGCTTGTCGACTTGCTCCTGGTCTTCGACGACGGCAAAATCGATTTCCGCATTGTCGAGAACATACGCCATGTCGGCGGCGGGCGCATCCTGATACAGCGGCACCGATACGCCACCGAGGCATTGCGCTGCCGCCATCGCCCAGTAGAGGCGGGGACGGTTGTCGCCAATGATTGCCAGGTTCATGCCGCGTTTGAAGCCGAGCGTGGCCAGCCCGCAGGCCAGTGCACGCACTTCGATCGCGACTTCCGACCAGGATGCGGTTTGCCAGATGCCCAGGTCCTTTTCGCGGAAGGCCGGCTTGCCGGGTCTTGTCATGGCGTGTCCCAGCACTAAAGCCGGGAAGGTCTGGGCCACTGAACCTCGCGTTGTCTCCACCATCGTCCTGTCTCTTTATATTTGTCAGCGAGCAGTCAGTCAGATCTGCAATGCTGCATGCAAACTCACCTCACACAACTGGTGCGGATGATTTACTATTTATGCGCTGATCATAATCCTGCTGGAACATTGCAGATGTCATTTCCCCGACAATTGACCGACTTTCGATATTGCATTGCACAATGACCCCTACCAAACCTTGCTTCAAGCGCGTGTTATCCCAGACCATGTGGGCGAAATCCCTGACTGCGGAGCAGATGGCGCGTGTCGAAGCTGAAATGATCGAACGATTTGTGCCGGCGGGCGCTTATGTGTGCTCCAAGGGCGACCCGGTCGATCACTGGATGGGTGTAACCGAAGGTCTGCTGAAAATGAGCAGCGTGTCACCGGAAGGGAAGACGGTCACCTTTACCGGCATGCTGGTCGGCGGCTGGTTCGGCGAAGGATCGCTGCTCAAGACAGAAACCCGCAAATACGACGTGGTTGCGCTGCGCGACAGCCATCTTGCATTCATGCCGCGCGCCATTTTCAATTGGCTGCTGGACAACAGCATTCCATTCAACCGTTTTTTATTAATGCAATTGAATGCGCGGCTCGGATTGTTCATTTCCCTGGTCGAATACGACCGCATGCTCGACACCGATGCACGGGTGGCGCGCTGCCTTGCGGCCTTGTTCAATCCTTATCTGAATCCGATCAGCAGCAACCAGTTGCAGGTGTCGCAGGAAGAGATCGGTTATCTGTGCAGCACTTCACGGCAACGCGCCAATCAAGCCTTGCAGGTGCTGGAAAAGGAGGGATTTCTGAAAGTCGATTATGGCAGCGTCACGATTCTGGACATGGATGGGCTGCGCACCTTCCGTGCGTGAAAATTGATGCCCGGCGGCTGGAATCGGCATGCAGCATGCGCTCGAACTCCTCAGGTGGCACAGCCTTCGAAAACAGGAAACCCTGGCCGTAATCGCAACCGGCTTCTGCCAGTACGTTCCTCTGCTCGATTGTTTCAATGCCTTCCGCAATGATTTTCAAACCGAGCTTGTGGCCCATGAGGATGATGGTTTCGGCAATGGTGCGGTTGTGAGGATTGGTGATGTCTTGCACGAAAGACTGGTCGATTTTCAGATAATCGATGCTGAATTTGCTCAGGTAGGCCATTGAGGAATAACCGGTGCCAAAATCGTCCAGCGCGATCTCGATGCCGGCAGCGCGGTACTCGCGCAGCGTATCCATCACGATCTTCGAATCCTTCAATAAAATCCCCTCCGTGATTTCAACCGAAATCCGGCTGGCGGGCAAACCCATCGTTTCCAGCATCGACGGCCAGCTTTCTTCCTTCGCGCGGCTTGAAAATTGCGCTGGCGACTTGTTGACGCTGATCTGGAAAGGCCGATCGCCATCGGTACTCCATTTTTCGGCGTAATACGCAGCCTCCTGGAATATCCACTCGCCTATGTCATCGATCAAGCCCAGTTCTTCGGCAATCGGTATGAATTCGGACGGTGTAATCATGCCGCTTTCCGGATGCTGCCAGCGCAGCAATGCCTCCGCCTTGACGATCTGCCCGGTGAGCATCGACACCACCGGTTGAAAATGCACTTGCAACTGGCCGCGGCTCAGCGCCTGGCGCAACTCCAGCCCGATATGCAGTCGCCTCTGCAATTGTTCCTGCATCAGGTAGGTGAAATATCTGATCTGATTGCGGCCGCCGCTTTTTGCCATGTACATCGCCTGGTCGGCGTGCCTCATCATGTTTTCGGAGGTATCGGCATCATTGGGGTAAAGCGCAATGCCGATGCTGCCCGATATGTTGATGGTGGCTTTATCAAATTGAAAGGGTGTGGACAAGGCCTTGAGGATCTGGTGTGCGATCCGCTGGGTATAGGTCACGTCATCAAGATCGGCGAGAATGACCGTGAACTCGTCGCCACCGATCCGTGCGACCGTGTCGATGTCGCGCACACATGCATTTATCCGGGCAGTGACCTCGCGAATCACCTTGTCGCCCATGTCATGTCCATACAGATCGTTGATTTCCTTGAACCGATCCAGGTCTATGAAATACAAGGTGGCCATCCGGCCGGCCCGATGTGCATGCCTGATTTCATGATCCAGCCGGTCCCAGAACAGGCGGCGATTCGGCAATCCGGTCAGGGTATCGTAATTCGCCTTATTCCATAACAACACGTCGAATTGCTTGCGCTCGGTAATGTCAGAATGCAGCGTGATGTAAGACTCGACTTCGGACTCCGCTTCGCCATGTTGCTGAAGGACGGGATTTGCCTTGATATGTTGCCAGAAGGGGTGGCCGGATTTGTGATAACTGAGCAGCTCGAGTTCAAAGCCCCGCTGGTTCCGGATCGCATCCTCCATTTTCTGCAGCGTCAGGGGATTCGTGTCCGGTCCCTGCATCATTCTGCCGGGCGAGTGGCCGATCGTTTCAGAGAGTTCGTATCCTGTCAACGCACTGACGGCAGGATTGGCCCACTCGATATTGCCGTTTTTGTCCAGGATCATCACACCGGTTGTTATTTTTTCCACCACCAACGCAAGCCGCGCAATTTTTTGTTCACGCTCCCTGTGCTGTGTAATATCCATCAGAATGCCGGAAAGGCGCACCGGATTTTTCCACTCGTCAAAATAAAATCGGCCTTTTGCCCAAAGCCAGTGTATCGAACCGTCAGGCCAGGCAGTACGGAATTCGATGTCATATTGCTTGCCGGGCTGTGCCCCTTTCGAACTAATACATCGCGCCACTTGCTCGCGGTCCTCGGGATGCACGTGGGCGAAAAAAATATCCGAATTCCATTGTGAGAGCGGCTCCGGATAACCAAAAAGCCGGTCATGCAGCGAAGATCGCGTTACCTTTCCGGTGCGCAAATCCATATCCCAGTCACACACTCCTGCCGACTCAAGCGCAAACAGCCGCCGTTCTTCACTGTCCCTGACCATTTGCGCGGCAAGTCTGGCAATATCGTCATGTGACTTGTCCGCCGGCGTGTCCACAATTTCATGCCGCCGTAATGCCGCTAACCGTTCCGCTTCGTTAACCGGCAGGATAGGTGATTCAAGCATCTTCATTGCAAGCCTGGGCTGGATGGCATCCGGCATTGGTGTTCACGCCGAAACCAAAGGCTTTCGTTCATCATGTGCAAGGGTCGAAAACCAGTCAGATTTGACATCGGAACCGCTGGAAAAATTCAGCTGGCGTACGTTATATCCTCGTCGGGCCTGGGCCCGCCAACCATCATCTGCAGCGCGCTCAAGTACCGACTACACTAAATGCATGGGCTATTGGCGGATGATTCCCGCAGCCTTCCTTTCATGATCGATCAGGAGAAAGAAGTGGACAAGCGTAAATTGGGACGTTCGGAACTGCAGGTTTCGCCGTTGGCATTCGGCGGCAATGTATTTGGCTGGACTGCGGACGAGACCAGCTCGTTCGCGCTGCTGGACAAGTTTGTCGGGTCGGATTTCAATTTGATTGACACTGCCGATGTGTACTCGACATGGGCGCCGGGTCACACCGGCGGCGAGTCCGAGACCATCATCGGCAAATGGCTCAAGCGCAGCGGCAAGCGCCACGAGGTCATCATTGCCAGCAAGGTAGGGATGGAAATGGCGCCCGACCGGAAGGGACTCCGCAAGGCTTATATCGTGCGTGCGGCCGAGGATTCGCTAAAACGCCTGCAAACCGATTACATCGATCTTTACCAGTCGCACATTGATGATCGCGACACGCCGCTGGAGGAAACGCTGGATGCGTACGGAGAACTCGTGAGGCAGGGAAAAGTGCGCGTGATCGGGGCCTCGAATACCAGCGCGGAGCGCCTGCTTGAAGCGCTGCGGATCAGTGAGAAGCATGGTTATCCGCGTTATGAAAGCCTGCAGACCCAATACAATCTGCTTGAGCGCGAGGAATACGAAAGCACGCTCGAACCAGTGTGCATTGAACAGGGTATCGGTGTGATCAGCTACTACTCGTTGGCAAGCGGTTTCCTCGCCGGGAAATATCGTTCGGAGAAAGATCTGGGCAAAAGCGTGCGCGGCCGCGCGGTGGGAAAATATCTGAACGAGCGCGGATTTCGCATTCTTGACGCACTCGATGAAGTCGCAAAACAAGCCAATGCAACGCCGGCGACTGTTGCACTGGCCTGGCTGATGGCCCGGCCCGGCATTACGGCAGCGATCGCAAGTGCTACCACGCCGGACCAACTTGACGAACTGATGGCTGCTGCCTTCCTGCAGCTGGAGCCGGCTGCCAGCGAGCGCTTGAACGAGGCGAGCGCCTAAGTTCCTTGCATCCACTGATTGCCTGCGGTCATTGCGCAGTCACAACTGCATGCTGGCTTATGGGATACTCCTGCACTTGAGAATCACGCGGGAGACCTCATGGCAGAAGGATGGATGGAAGTCTGGTCAACAATACAACATGAATTTTCCGATGTCCCCGATCTTGCGGAGCTGACCCGCATCTGCGTCAGGCTCGGCATGGCGATCGTATTGGGCGGTATCCTCGGGTACGAGCGCGAGACATCCGGCTCATCGGCCGGGTTCCGCACGCACATGCTGGTGGCACTGGGGTCGGCGCTATTCGTGCTGGTGCCATTGCATGCGGGCACGCCGCTGAACGACATGACCAGAGTGCTGCAGGGGGTCATCGCGGGCATCGGCTTTCTCGGCGCCGGCGCGATCATCAAGCTCAATCGCGATCAGGAAGTGATCGGCCTGACGACTGCCGCAAGCGTGTGGCTGACGGCGGCAATCGGCATTGCCGCCGGGATGGGCCGCGAATCGACAGCGATACTGGGAACCTTTTTTGCCCTGCTGATCCTGCTGTTTTTGCGATTTGCCAAAAAAACCGGCACGGCGCGCCCGGTCATGCCAGCCCAGGCAGACGATCGCGATTAGCGCAATTGCAGGTCAATCAATACACGACAGGGAGGCGTCTTGCCGGATTCAATTGAGGTTTTGCAGCCGGCACCGTCGTTGCAGATCGAGGTGCAGGTCGACCCTACTGTCAACTACGCTTCCTGTCAGAACAAGGTGCCTCTGGTACGCAGCTGTTCCATCAGGAACATGAGCGGCGGGACGCTGCGCGACATCGACGTCCGGATCCGTTGTGAGCCTGCCTTTGCCGAAAACCTGACCTTGCGCCTTGATCATCTCGATGAACATGAGACAAGAAGAATCGACGCGCCGGACCTGAAGTTTTCGCACCGCTACCTTGCGGAACTGAACGAGGCCGAACGTGGCCGGATAATTTTCCAGGTCATGATCAACGGTGTTGAAGCAGCCGCGATCGACAGGCCGGTCGATGTGCTGGCCTACGACCAATGGGCCGGAACCAGGGCGCTTCCCGAATTACTGGCGGCCTTTTCATTACCCAACAACCCGGTGATCGACCGCCTGATGTTTCAGGCCGGCGAGTTGCTGGCCAAGGCAGGCAATGGCCAGTTCATGAACGGTTACCAGTCCAGGAACCGGGAAGATGCGTGGGCCCAGATCTCCGCAATTTACAGCGCGGCCGGCACGCTCGGCCTGCAATATGCCGAGCCGCCGGCGTCGTTCGGCGCCGATGGCCAGAAGATACGGACACCGGACCGCATCCTGGCGGGCCGGGTGGCGACCTGCCTGGATTCAAGCATGCTGCTGATGTCCTGCCTGGAACAGGCTGGACTCAATCCGCTGGTGCTGCTCAGGAAGGGGCATGCGTGGGCGGGCTGCTGGCTGATCAACAGCAGCTTGCCTACCGCCGTCTTCGACGATGGACAGGCGCTGCGCAAGCGCGTCGCCAGCGGTGAACTGCTGGTGTTTGAAACCACCTTGCTGACCCAGCGTCCGCCCGCATCACTGCGCCTCGCATGTGAACGCGGGCTGGATCTGCTGCAGGATGAAGAAGAATTTCTCTATGCGATCGATATCCGGCGCGCCCGTCTCGAGCAGATTCGTCCCTTGCCATCACGCAGCCTGCCGGATCGGGAGCTGGAACCGGAGCCCGAGCCGCCCTACGCTCCCGCGGTGGAACCGCCGCCGGTGCTGCCGTTGCTGCAGGCAGATACCATCGGCCTCGACGCCGACGACCTGCCGGTGGAAACCGCCGATGGACGGGTGGCGCGCTGGAAATCGAAGCTGCTCGATCTGACCTTGCGCAACAGGCTGATCAACTTCAGGCCGACCAAAGTCATGCTGCCCTTGCGGGTGCCGGACCCAGGCCATCTTGAAGATGTGCTGTCGGACGGCAAGGAGTGGAAGTTCCGGCCAATGCCGCCGCCCATCGATGGCAGCGATCCGCGCGCCGCCGCAATCAGCGCGCGGCGCGGCAGCGAGGATCCGCTTGCGGCGTTGGCCAGCCAGGCCATGCAGATGCATGAACTGCTGGCGCTGGCGGATGCGAAAAAGCTCGATGCCCAACTGTATGAAATTTATAGCGCGGCGCGGCTCGGCCTCGAGGAAGGCGGCGCCAACACACTTTACCTGGCGCTGGGCTTCTTGCGCTGGACCGAGGACGAAAGGGCGGAACGCATCCTGACGGCGCCGATCCTGCTGGTGCCGGTGACGCTCACGCGGCAATCGGTGCGCACCGGCTATTCGATCCGGCGGCACGACGATGAAACCATCATCAACCCGACGCTGATCCAGTTGCTGCGTGAAAAATTCCAGCTCACGCTCAAGGGACTCGATGTGCTGCCGGCCGATGGCAATGGCGTCGACGTGGCCGCCATCTGGCAAGTCATCCGGCTGGCCATCAATGACATCCCGCGCTGGGAAGTGATCGAGGATGTCTACCTCGGCATTTTTTCATTCACAAAATTCCTGATGTGGAAGGATCTGCAGGACCGCACCGCGCAGCTGCGGAAAAACCGCGTGGTCAATCACCTGATCGAACGGCCGCATGAAGCGATCGGCGGCAGCGAGGACCTGGCCGGGCGCGACGACATGGACGAACGCCATGCGCCGCAAAACCTGCTGACGCCATTGCTGGCCGATTCGTCGCAACTGAACGCAATCAGCCGCGCCGGTGCGGGACACGATTTTGCGCTGGAGGGGCCGCCGGGGACAGGCAAGTCGCAAACCATCACCAACCTGATCGCGCACTTTCTCGGACAGGGAAAATCGGTGCTGTTCGTTTCGGAAAAAATGGCGGCGCTGGATGTCGTGCAACGGCGTCTCAACGCGATCGGGCTCGGTCCCTTTTGCCTGCAGCTGCATTCGGCGAAGGCAAAGAAGGCGGAAGTCCTGGCGCAGCTGCGCGCGGCAATGGATGTCTCGGGCCGGTTCAGCGAAGAGGACTGGATGCGGGAAGCGGCCCGGCTGGGCGCCTTGCGGGCAGACCTGAACGATCTGGTGCGGGCGCTGCATCGCCGCTATCCGAACGGGCTGACGGTGCGCGATGCGACGGACCTGGCGATCCGGCACAAGAGATGGACACCGGCGGTCATGCCCTGGAGCGATCCCGGCACGCATGACCGCACTGAACTCGAGCGTTTGCGCGAACTGGTGCGCAGCATGCAATCGGTGGCGGGCGAACTGGGCGAGATGCAGGGTCATCCGCTATCGATGGTGTGGCACGAGGAATGGTCCAATGACTGGCAGGAAAAGCTGCTGGCGGCAGCCGGACAACTGGAACAGTCCTGCGCGCAGGTGGAACAAGCGGCGCACGCGCTCGAACCGGCTCTCGGCCTGGCGCTGCAGGCGCCGTCATCGGCTCTGCTCGAGGCGGTCGACGGGCTGGCCGAGGTGTTGCTGCAGGCGCCGGCCGTTCCGGCCGGCCTGGCCGCGCTTGCCGGCGATGTGGCGATGCGCAGCGCCTTGCAGCGCCTGCGGGAGCATGGCGAACGCCGTCAGGCGTACTGGGAAGGTTTGTCCGCGCGTGGTTTCGTCTCCGCTATTGCGGAGGCTGATGGCGAACAGCTGGCGCAGTCGTGGAGCTTGGCCTCGCTCGCGTGGTGGCCGAAACGCTGGTTCGCGATGCGCGCCGTCCGCGCCCGGCTGGCAATGTATACCCAGAACCGGCAGCGGCCGCTGGCGTCCGACATGGACTTCGCGCTGGATGCGCTGCGCGGTTTGAATGCCGAAGACCGGGCGCTCGCCGCCACGCAAGACCAGGCCGCAGCATGGCTGGGCGCGGAATACCAGGGCCCGCAAACGGACTGGGCCGCGGTGGCGCGTCATGAAAAATGGGCGCAGTCGTTTGCCGATGTGCTGGCGCGTTTCAGTGCCGCCGATCCATCCATTGCCAGCGAGGTGCTGGTGCAGCGCTGGCGGGCGCTGGCAAGCGAACAGCGCAGTGCGCAGGGTTTGATTGGCATGCAACTGGCGGCGTTTCGCGAGGCATGGCGCGACTGCAGGCTGCGGCTGCAAACGGCAGCGGACCTGTCGGCGGCCGGGCCGGCGCTGGCCGGCGACAGGCATTCGGCGGGGCTGACCGGTCGCGTGCGCGCGGCGGTCGGCGAATGGCATGTGGCGCGCCGCTGGCTGCGCATCTGGTGCAAGTTCCGCCAGTTGCAGGCGCAGGCGCTACGGTCCGGACTGGGGGAGGTGGTCGCCGCGCTGGAACAGGAGCGGGTCGGCATAACCGACCTGGCTGCGTATGCCGAATATTCCTACCAGGTGTGGTGGCTCAAGGCGGTGACCGACCGCGAGCCGGTGCTGCGCAATTTCTCGAGCGCCGATCATGATCGCAAGATTCGGGAATTCAGGCAGACCGACGAGCGTTTCCAGCAATTGACGCAGCAAACCATAACCGCGCTGCTGGCCGCAAAAGTGCCGCGCGTGCTCGCCGGGCAGAAACCGGACGCCGAAATGGCGTTGGTATTGCGCGAACTGGCCAAGCAAAAAGCGCATCTGCCGGTGCGCAAGCTGGTGCATGGCATACCGACGCTGCTGCCAAGACTCAAGCCCTGCCTGCTGATGTCGCCGCTGTCGGTCGCGCAATACCTGGATGCGGCCCATTCCAGTTTCGATCTTGTCGTGTTCGACGAGGCTTCGCAGATCCTGGTATGGGATGCGGTGGGAGCGATTGCGCGCGGCAAGCAGCTGGTGGTTGTCGGCGATCCAAAACAACTGCCGCCGACCAGCTTCTTCAACCGCTCTGACGATGATGATGAATCCGGCGCCGATGGATCGGAAGACGGGCCCGTGCACGATCTGGAAAGCATACTCGACGAATGCCTGGGCGCCGGACTGCCGGCCTTGCGCCTCGAATGGCATTACCGCAGCCGCCACGAAAGCCTGATCACCTTCTCGAACCAGCGCTATTACGATTCGCGCCTGATCACGTTTCCGTCGCCGGTCACGCATGATAGCGCGGTGCGTCTGCAGATGGTGGCCGGCATATACGACCGCGGCGCGACGCGGACCAACCGGGCCGAAGCCGATGCGGTAGTCGCCGCCGTGCTTGCGCATTTTGCGGATGACCTGCGGCGTCATCTGACCATGGGTATCGTCACGTTCAACCAGACGCAGCAACGCCTGATTGAAACGCTGCTGGAGGAAGAGCTGCGCAAATCCCCTGAGCTGGAACAGCGGATTGCCGGCCATGGAGCGGAAAAGCTGTTCGTCAAGAATCTGGAAAATGTGCAGGGTGACGAGCGGGATCTGATCCTGTTTTCGATCGCCTATGGCAAGGATATCTCGGGCCGCATGCCGATGAACTTCGGCCCGCTGAACCGCGAAGGCGGGCAGCGGCGACTGAACGTCGCGATCACCCGCGCCCGCGTCGGGGTCACGATTTTCAGTTCCATCCGGCCCGACGATATCGACCTTTCGCGCACGCGCGCCGCCGGTGTGGTCGACCTGAAAAATTATCTCGAGTTTGCGCAGCGCGGCGCGCGTGTGCCGGCGGAGCAAACGCCGCCGGGCGGGCAGGAGCCGGACAGCGCGTTTGAAGCGGAAGTGATGTGCGCCTTGCGTGACAAGGGCTGGACCGTGCATCCGCAGGTCGGTTGCTCCGGCTACCGCCTCGATATAGGCATCGTGCATCCGGATGAGCCGGGCACCTACCTGCTGGGCGTCGAATGCGACGGTGCCAGCTATCATTCATTGCCGACCGCACGCGACCGCGACCGCTTGCGGCAACTTGTTCTGGAAGGATTGGGCTGGAGCTTGCACCGGATATGGTCGACCGACTGGTGGATTGATCCGGAACGGGAAATGGCTAAGCTGGAAGCAATGTTGAATGACAGGCTCAGCCGGACCAGGCATGTCGTTGAGATCCGGAATCAATAATGGATCCGGTGCATGACCCCGGCGAACGGACCGTTTGTGCTGCCGCAATGAAGCGCGCGGGCCGCTTCCAGCGAGGTGAACTATGACTGACCGGATGATCAAAGAGAGGTAATGGAAATCCTGACCATCTTGCCGCTTACTGGTCATGTGTCCATATGCCCTGGCTGGCTTAATGTCCAGATTGGTCAACGTGCCGGATACAACAATGCAAGCGGATCACATTTCGATCTCATGTCATGATAATGAAGTGCCTTCCTTCGTTGAGGCTGAGCTGGACCGGTTGTACGGCAATGTCTTTTCATCACTGCCGCAACTCAGATTGCACGATGCGCTGACCAATGTCTGCACCTACGTCGTACGCAGCGGCAGCAATATCATTACGCTGTTCCTGTTCCTGCATGAGAAAGGACGGGTACGCGTAATTAACGAAGGCATGGAAGTCGGAGAAGACGAGGCATCGCGATTTGCCGGTTACATTTTTTCCTCGCTGAGGAACGTCAACACGATTTCGTTCCGCGCAATACAGACGGATGTCCGGCGCCTGGCATTTCCCTTTCAGCGTTCAGTTTATCTTGAAGACATCGTCCTGACCTTGCCTGACACGGAACAGGAATATCTGGCCCGCCTCGGCAAGTCCACGCGCAGTTACATACATCGTTATCTCAACAAGCTGCGGCGCAGTGTGCCGTCCTTCCGCTTCCAGACCTATGTCAGGGACGAGGTGGACGAGGAGTCCATCCATGCGATCATTCGGCTGAACAGGGCGCGGATGGCGGCCAAGGGCAAGGTCTCGGGCTTTGATGATGTGCAAACGCGGAAAATCATCGCGCTCGTGAAGGCGTGCGGTTTTGTTGGTGTCGCAACGATTGACGGCAGGGTGTGCGGCGGTTCCATCAATTACTGCGTCGGGTCGAATTATTTTCTGGAGGCGGTTGCCCATGATTCCGCATATGACAACTACCGGCTGGGTACGCTGTGCAGCTACCTGACGATCTGCGAGTGTATCGCCCGCGCCGGCAAGGAGTATCATTTCTTGTGGGGCCAGTATGCGTACAAATACCGGCTTCTGGGCGTGGAGCGCGACCTTGAATGCCTGGTTGTGTATCGCTCCCGCACGCATGTCCTGCTGTGCTGCGACCTGGCATTGACCATGGCGGCGCGTGGATGCTGGCGCCAGGCGAAAGCCTGGCTGAGGGAAAAGGCCGGGCGTGAAGAGAGTGTCGTGTTGCGGCCGGCGATCAATGCGCTGTATCGTCTGCGCGGTAGCCGATGATTGTTAACGCGGCTCGATGTAGCTCATGCCAGAATTGTAGGGTGTATTTCGTAGGGTGTAATAAGCGAAGCGCATTACACCGTGTCGGTTGGCATATGCGAACGCTGAATGGTGTAATGCGCTTCGCTTATTACACCCTACATTTTTCTGCAACATTTCACCATCATCGCGCACTGGGACAGGCTCTTACTGCCGCGGCCCGATGTAGCTCATGCCAGGCCGCGCAGTATCGTTGCTGCATTCGGCATCAAAAGCCCTGGCGGCGCGGCGCGCCTTGAGCCTGCTCTTGTCAGCGGATTTTCCGGCCGCCAGCGCTGCATGATCGCCTGCGGCTTTTGTGCGCAACGCCAGTGAGCTGCATTTTTTCTGACGCGCGTAAAGGATGCGGGCGGCTGTCTTCCGTTCCTGCTCCTCCCTTGCCTCATGCCGGCGCCGTTCATTGTCGATGCGTTTGAGTTCGGCCTTGTCGCGGCTGACCGGCTGTTTTGCCGCGGCGGCCGGTGTGCTGCTGACTGTTTCACGCAAGTCCAGCGTTTTGCCGCCGGGGCAGGGTGTGTCGCCATAACCCACCTTGCCATCCGCTTCACATTTGTACACCGCCAGCGCAGGCGGGGAAAACGCAATCAGCAGGGACAGCAACAGGAGTCTTTGCATGGGCGTGGTGGCGGAGGGCTACAGGACTTTCCCGGGATTCATCAGGTTCAAGGGGTCGAGTGCGTTCTTGATCGTTCTCATGAGCTTCATTTCAACATCCGATTTGTAGGCACGAATTTCATCACGCTTGAGTGCGCCGAGTCCGTGTTCGGCCGAAATGGAACCGCCGAACCGATTTACGCTGTCGTGCACGATCTGATTCACTTCAGCCTGGCGTGCGATGAACACATCGTCCGATGTATTCTCCGGCGCGGTAACGTTGTAATGCAGGTTGCCGTCCCCAAGATGGCCAAAGGTCACCATGCGGCAGGCCGGGAAATCCTTCTGCAGCAGCAGGTCGGTTTCGCGGATGAAGTCGCCTATGCATGATATCGGCACCGAGACGTCATGTTTGATATTTTTGCCTTCTTCGGCCTGGGCCAGCGATATATGTTCGCGCAAATGCCACAGTGATTTCGATTGGGCAATCGAGGTGGCGACCACCGCATCCTGGATCACTTCCTCTTCCAGGGCGCTGGTGATCAATTCTTCCAGCATCGTCATTGCATGTTCTTCGGATTCGGCGTCCGATATTTCCAGCAACACGTATTGCGGATAGGACTGCGGGAAGGGAAGTTGCATCTGCGGGAAATGTTTGCTCACCAGCCGCAACGCGACATCCGACATCAGTTCGAAGCCGGTCAGCGTGGCGCCGAACTGTTTTTGCGCCATGGACAGCAGGCGCAGCGCCTCATCGGGCGTCGGCATTGCGGCCAGTGCGGTGATCTGCGCTTTCGGCTGCGGGAACAGCTTGAGCACGGCGGCGGTGATGATGCCCAGCGTGCCTTCGGCGCCGATGAACAGGTCGCGCAAGTCATATCCGGTATTGTCCTTGCGCAGTCCGCGCAGGCCGCTCCAGATCTCGCCCTGCGCCGTGACCACTTCCAGGCCCAGGCATAATTCGCGCGCATTGCCATAACGCAGAACGGCGGTGCCGCCGGCATTGGTCGCCAGGTTGCCGCCTATCGTGCAGCTGCCTTCGGCGGCCAGCGACAGCGGAAACAGCCGCTCGGAGGCGGCCGCCGCATTCTGGACTTGCTCAAGTATGCAGCCGGCATCCACGGTCATCGTATTGTTGAGCAGGTCAGTCGTGCGGATGCGGTTCATGCGTGTCAGCGACAGCACGATTGCGTTGCCGCTGTCATCCGGCACGCTGCCCAGCACCAGTCCGGTATTGCCGCCCTGCGGCACGATAGGTACCCGGAACTGATTGCACAAGCGTACGATGGCGGCGACCTCGTCGGCCGATCCCGGTCTCACCACGGCCAGTGCCTTGCCCGTAAAACGCCGGCGCCAGTCAGTCAGGTAAGCAGAGGTATCGCTTGCGCTGGTCAGCACATGGCTGGCGCCAATCGCAGCGCGGCATAGCTCGAGAAAATTATTCATTGAAGGAATCGGACGCTTTTTTGATGGCTTGTTTCGCCAGTTCCCTGGCGGCTTTTTTGTACGGACGCAGATAGAAAACGGTGCAAAAGAAAAACACGCAGACCAACGCAACTTCGATCCAGCCCAGCGTGGCGGACAGGCCCTGGTCACTGGCGCCGCGCACGATGCCTTCGGTAAAATACAGCAGGATCAGCATCGACGACCATTGCAGCGTGTAGACGTCGCGCTTCAGGATACCGCGCAGCGGCACCAGTAACGGCACCACTTTCAGCACCAGCCAGGAGCCGCCCGGACGCAGCGGCGCCAATACGAGTTCCCAGGCAACGCATAACGCGATGAGCGCCACCAGGCTGGTGACGGCGCCGATATAGAAAATTTTCTGGTTTTTGTTATACATCATTCTTCTCGCAACTTGCAGGCGGTTTGGGCGAGCCGGCGGCCGAGCGCAATCGCCAGTAACCGGGTGTCTTCGGAGATGACTTCCGCCCCGTTGACGCCGGACCAATGGGTGGCGCCATAAGGTGCGCCGCCGGAACGTGTGGTCATCAGTTCGGGCTGGGTGTAGGGCAAGCCGAGCAGGATCATGCCGTGATGCATCAGCGGCAGCATCATCGACAACAAGGTCGATTCCTGGCCGCCATGCAGGCTGCCGGTTGACGTAAACACGCACGCGGGTTTGCCCGACAAGGCGCCCGCAAGCCATTGCGAGGTAGTGCCATCCCAAAAATATTTCATCGGCGCCGCCATATTGCCGAAGCGGGTAGGCGAGCCCAGCGCCAGGCCGGCACATTCTTCCAGGTCTTTCAATTCGGCATAAGGCGGGCCGGCAGCCGGGATGTCGGGCGCGGTCGCTTCGGCTACAGTCGATATCGCCGGCACCGTGCGCAGGCGCGCGTCGCAGCCGGCAATGCTTTCAATGCCCTGGGCCAGCAATTCCGCCATTTTGCGGGTGGCGCCATGGCGCGAATAGTACAAAACAAGAATAGTAAGCGTAGGTTGGTTCATGCTTGGTATTATAGGGCGCTTATCGCTACAAGAGCGGCTACAAGAGCGGCGACAAGAGCGGCTGCGCTGATGCCCTGTTACTCCATGGTCTCTTGATGGTTGTTTGAATGCTCCCTGATACCTTATCGATTGTTCGCGGACTATCCCTGGCGCAAGTACGAGACTTGCTGCGTTTTGCCGCGCGCCGCCTGAACGAGGAACGGTTGCCGCAAGTGGCGGCCAGCCTGACCTTTACCACCGTGCTGGCAGTGGTGCCGGTGCTGACGATTGCGCTGGCGATCTTCACCACTTTTCCGATGTTCAATACCTTGCGTACTTCGCTCGAAGCTTACTTCATCAAGAGCCTGATGCCGCCGGCGATTGCCAACACGATTCTCGGCTATCTCACCCAGTTCGCGACCCAGGCGAAACGGCTGTCCGCCGTGGGCGCCGTGATGCTGATTGTCACCGCGGTAGCGATGATCGCGATGGTCGACCGTACCTTCAATCAAATCTGGCGCGTACGCACGCCGCGGCCGTTCGCCCAGCGCATTCTTGTCTATTGGGCGATTGTCACCCTGGGACCGCTGTTGATCGGCGTCTCCATCACGATTACTTCCTATCTGTTCAGGGCAACCAGTGACGTTGTTGGCCAGGTGCCGTTGATCGGGGCGTTTTTTTATACCTTGACGTCGATAGTGCTGACATCGGGCGCATTCACGCTGCTGTACATGGCGGTGCCGAACCGCCTGATCGACTGGCGTGATGCCGCGTCGGGCGGTGTATTGGCCGCGATCGCATTTGAAATCTCCAAGCGGCTGTTCGCGGTATTTGTCGCCAAGTTTCCTACCTACACGATTGTGTATGGCGCGCTGGCCGCGGTGCCGATATTCCTGCTGTGGATTTACCTCGGCTGGCTGATCACGCTGACCGGAGCGGTACTGGCGGCGGCGCTGCCGGTGGTGAAGCATGAGCGCTGGCGCCATGTGGCGGCGCCCGGCAGTGCTTTTGTCGATGCGATGTCCTTGCTGAGGGTCTTGCATGAGGCCCGGACATCGGGCGAGACGGGCGTCGTCGACGCGACCCTGATTCGCGCCAGGACGCGGCTCGGATTCGAGGAAGCGGAAAGCCTGCTGCAGCGCATGCTCGATGCCGGCTGGGTCGGCCGCATCAAGACGGACTTGCCGAAGCGGGTCCAGTTCGGCAAGCGCATCACCGAGGGACTCGATCGCTGGGTGCTGCTGGCGAATCCCGATCGGCTCAGGATGGCTGACGTGTATCGCCTGTTCGTGTTCGATGCGTCGGGCGACGCGGCGCTGGCGAGGCAGGTCGAAAGCGCGGTGGAGCAGGGCCTGACACAAAACCTCTCGGCCTATTTTGGCGGCAAGCCCGACACCGCTACGCTGGCCCGTCCTTCACTTTCCCGCGAACTGGAATAAGGACTCGAGCACGGCGTCCGGTTGTTCCGCCATCAGCGCATGGCCGCAGTTGTCGAGCACCACCGTCTGCGCATGCGGTATCGCCTTGATCAGCGTTGCGGCGGCTCTTGGCGGTGTCATCATGTCCTGCCGTGCGAGCAGGAACAGGACCGGACATGCGGCCGCCGCGGCTGCCTGTTCGCCGTTCGCATACGCATTGCAGGCGACAAAATCGGTATGGAAGACATGGTCCGCATTCAGCGCTGAAATCCGCTGCTGCAAGCGCTGGCTGACCCCCGTCACATAAAAGCCGGGTCCCGGCGCCGAAGGCTTTTGCGCAATCGTCGAGTGCGACCAGATGGTGACCATGTCGATGGCCTTGTGCTCGTCCTGTTTTGCGGTATCGAGCAAGGCGTCCGATACCTTCATCGGGTAAGCGGTCGCCACCAGCGCGATCTTGCGAACGCGGTTCGGCGCCCTGGCCGAAGTCTCGAGCGCGATGATAGAGCCCATGCTGTGGCCGATCAGTGTCGCCTGCCGCACGCCTGCGGCATCCAGCAGCGCGAGCAGCCAGTCGGCCATCACCTCGATGCCGGTCAGCGCCGGTCCCTCGCTGCGTCCATGGCCCGGCAAATCCACGGCCAGGACACCAAAACCATGATGCGCGAAATAACGGCTCTGCAAGCCCCACACGGAGTGATCGTTCTGCGCGCCGTGGATGAACACCGCGGTTGGCAGCGCGGGATCGAACGGCTTGCCGCCGGTGTAGCAGTAGGCGTTGCGCCCATGGACGTCAAGCAGCATGGGGTGCTTTCTGCGAGGCTTTCAGCCCGCGTGCCAAGTCTTCGATCAGGTCGTCCGCGTCTTCCAGTCCGATCGACAGGCGGATCGTGCCTTCGGTAATGCCGGACGCCGCCAGTTGCGCCGTCGGCACCCGGAAATGTGTGGTCGATGCCGGGTGGATGACCAGTGATTTTGCATCGCCGACATTGGCCAGGTGCGAGAAGATCTTGAGCGCTTCGACAAAACGCATGCCGGCTGCGCGGTCGCCCTTGATGCTGAACGTGAAGACCGCGCCGCAACCTTTTGGCAGCAGGGTCTTGGCCAGTTCGTAATCGGGGTGCGAGTTCAGCTCGGGGTAAGAGACCGATTCGACCGCCTTGTGCGCCGCCAGGTAGTCAATCACCTTGCGGGTATTGGCGACATGCCGGTCCATGCGCAGCGCCAGCGTCTCGATGCCCTGCAGGATCGCGAAAGCATTATGCGGACTCATCACGGCGCCGAAGTCGCGCAGGCCCTCGCGCCGCGCCCGCAGCGAGAATGCCGCGACCGACGATTCTTCGGCAAACACCATGCCGTGGAAACCGTCATAGGGCTCGCACAGTTCGGCAAAATGCCCGGTTTTTTCAAACGCGCGCTGCCAGTCGAAGGTGCCGCCATCGACCAGCAGTCCGCCGATCGCCGTGCCATGGCCGCACAGGAATTTGGTGGCGGAATGAAAAACCAGGTCGGCGCCATGATCGAAGGGCCGCAGCAGATAAGGGGTGGTGAAGGTCGAGTCGACCATCAGCGGTAAATAATGTTCGTGGGCAAGCGCCGCGACCTGGGGAATATTGAGCACATCGAGGCCGGGATTGCCAAGTGTCTCCGCGAATAATACCTTGGTGTTGCCCTGGATCGCATTGCGCCAGGCATCGATGTCGCGCGGGTCGACAAAGGTGGTGTCGATGCCGAAGCGCTTCATGGTGTAAGCCAGCAGATTCTGCGAGCCGCCGTACAGCGCGCGCGACGCCACCACGTGCGAGCCGGCGCCGGCGAGGGTGGCCAGGCCGAGGTGCATGGCGGCCTGACCGCTGGCAACCGCAATCCCGGCGACGCCGCCTTCGAGCGCGGCGATACGCTCTTCCAGCACCGCGTTGGTCGGGTTTGAAATGCGCGAATAGATGTGGCCCGAACGTTCCATGTTGAACAGGGAAGCCGCATGGTCGGAGTCCTTGAAGACGAAAGACGTCGTCATGTAAATCGGCGTGGCGCGCGCCCCGGTGGCCGGATCGGGTGCGGCGCCGGCGTGCAATGCCAGGGTATCGAACCCCGGATATCTCGGATCGCTCATGGCAAGTCTCATCAGTTTTATGCAATGCCGGGAATCGTAGCATTGAACCTGCATCAGCGGAGTAATGGAAGCACTCTAGATTTTTCACTGCGCTTAAGCTACATTGCATCTGTAAGTACAACAATTTCAAGTAGGGTTGCATAATGAGAGTATCCGAAATCCTCGAAGTCAAGGGCAACATCCTCTATACGGTGACGCCGGACACACCGATGCTGCAAGCAGTCAATACAATGGTCGAAAAGGATATCGGGTCGGTAGTCGTGATGGAATTCGGCGAGCTGGTGGGCATGCTGACATTCCGGGAGGTGATGAAAACGGTCCATGGCAATAACGGCGCCATTCCCGGCGACACGGTGCGCAAACACATGGATGACCATCCGATCACGATCACGCCGGATACCGATGTCAATGAAGTGCGGCGCCTGATGCTGGAGCGGCACGCGCGCTACGTTCCAGTGGTCAATGCAAAAACCCTGCTTGGGGTCATCTCGTTTTATGACGTCGCCAAGGCAGTATTTGAAGCACAAAGTTTCGAAAATAAAATGCTGAAAGCCTATATTCGTGACTGGCCGGCAGAAGGCGACGAATAGCGGTTTTGCAAGATTTTTTCAAGGCCGCTCATGGCGCGCTGGTTCCGCCATGAGCGGTTTCACATTACTCCCCCTCGCTTTTCGCATGCAGCCGTTAAAAGGATCATTCCATGCATATTGCCATTATCGGCGCCGGCATTGCCGGCCTGACTTGTGCCCGCCAGTTGATCGCGCGAGGCAATACCGTTGTTCTTTATGAGAAAAGCTGGCATGTGAGCGGGCGCATGAGTACACGCCAGACAGAGCTTGGCGGGTTTGATTTTGGCGCCCAGTACTTCACTGCAAGCAGTGCGCCATTCAAGAAAGAAATCGCGAGCTGGGTCAAGGCCGGCTGGGTCTCGCCGTGGAACGGCAAGCTGGCGACCCTGCAAAAGGGCAAGGCGAAAGCGGCGGGACGCACCGGTGCGGGCGCCGGCAAGCGTTTTGTTCCGGTGCCAGGCATGGGAGCGCTCGGGCAGCAACTCGCGCAGCAATTCGATGTGCGTACCGAACAGACCGTCAGGCGGATCGAGCGCCATGGCGCACAATGGCTGCTGCGGGTGCAATCGAAGACAGTGGCGATCGATGCGAGCGCGGGTCCCTTCGATGCGGTAGTGGTCGCGGTGCCGGCGGACCAGGCAATTCCCTTGCTCGATGCGGCGCCGGCATTTTCAAAACAGGCCGAACAGGCTCGCCTGGCGCCGTGCTGGACGCTGATGCTCGGCTTTCAGGACTCGCTGGGACTTGGTTACGAGGGCGCTTGGGTGCAAGGGTCGCGGCTGTCATGGATCGCGTGCGACGCTTCGAAACCGCAGCGCCGTCCCGGCGAACACTGGGTGGCGCAAGCGCCGCCGGAGTGGAGCACGGAACACCTCGAGGACGATCCTGAACGCGTGAAGGAAAAATTGCTGAAGGCGTTTCATGAAGCGACCGGTTCGCCCGTGCAACCGGTCTATGCATCGGTCCATCGCTGGCGTTATGCGCAGGCGACACGACCGCTGCCGAAGGAATGCCTGTGGGATTCAAAATTGCGCGTCGGTGCCTGCGGCGACTGGTTCGCCGCAGGACTGGAAGGCAGCGGACGGGTCGAGAATGCGTATCTGAGCGGGATGGCATTGGCTGCTTCCGTGGGCTGATTTGCTTAGCGTTGCGTAAACTGACGCCGCGCCGGACAACGCCAGGTGACTGCCCGGGCTGTCCGGCACATCTGTTGCGATTTCTCCAAATCGCAGACAGGCAGATGATCCTTTTGTACACTATCCACACTTTACTGGTTGCCATTCTGGCAAAGGCCGCCCACTCCACCCATTCAGAAACCGAACCGACATGAGCAAATCAAGCCAGTCCAGCCAGTTTGCATTGCTCACGCAACGCCGTTTCGGCCCATTTTTCTGGACCCAGTTTCTCGGCGCCTTCAACGACAATGTATTCAAGATTGCGCTGCTCACGATTCTCACTTATGAGGCCTTGAGCTGGACAACGATGGATATCGGCCTGCTCAACAACCTGATTCCGGGCCTGTTCATTTTGCCGTTCATGCTGTTTTCCGCGACCGCCGGCCAGTTTGCGGACAAGTTCGAAAAATCGCGCCTCGCACGTTACGTCAAGTTGCTGGAGATCGGCATCATGCTGATTGCCGCAGCCGGATGGATGACCCACAACCTGTGGATACTGCTTGCGGCGGTGGCGGGCATGGGTTTGCATTCGACGCTGTTCGGACCGGTTAAATATGCGTACCTGCCGCAGCAATTGAAACCCGAAGAACTGGTGGGCGGCAACGGCATGGTCGAGATGGGCACCTTCGTCGGCATTCTTACGGGCGAAATCCTGGGAGCCGTGCTGGTCCTGCACAAGCCATGGGGCATCGAACTGGTCGCCGGCGGCACCATCGCGATTGCGGTAATCGGCTGGCTCACCAGTCGTGCCATCCCGATTACCCCGGCACCCGCCCCGGATCTGAAGATCAATTGGAATCCGTATACCGAGACCATGCGCAATCTCAGCTTCTCGCGCCAGAATCGCCCGGTATTCCTGTCGCTGCTCGGTAATTCCTGGTTCTGGTTTTACGGCGCGATTCTGCTCGCGCAGTTTCCCCTGTATGCAAAGGATTACCTGCACGGCGACCACAGCGTATTCGTGCTGTTGCTGACCGTGTTTTCGCTCGGCATCGGCACCGGTTCGCTGTTATGCGAACGACTGTCCGGTCATAAGGTGGAAATAGGGCTGGTGCCGTTCGGCTCGATCGGGTTGTCGGTCTTCGGTATCGATTTATTCCTGGCCAGTCTCGCGTACACCAACACCACGACGGTTGACATGGCCGGATTTCTCGCACAGCACGGCAGCCTTCGTATCCTGTTCGATTGCCTGATGATCGGTGTTTTCGGCGGGTTTTATATCGTACCCCTGTTCGCGCTGATCCAGACCCGGTGCGACCGCAAACACTTGTCGCGCACGATCGCCGGCATGAATATCCTGAATGCGATCTTCATGGTAACCGCCGCCCTGGTGGCGATGGTCATGCTGCGCATGGGGCTGTCCATCCCGCAGATTTTCCTGGCCACGGCGCTGCTCAATGCGCTGGTGGCGATTTACATTTTTTCGCTGGTGCCCGAGTTCCTGATGCGTTTTATTGCCTGGCTGCTGATCCAGACCGTTCATCGCGTGCGCACCATCGATGCGGATCGGATTCCGGAGGCGGGCGCGGCGGTATTGGTGTGCAACCACGTCAGTTATGTCGACGCCATCGTCATCATGGCCGCCAGCCCGCGCCCGATACGTTTTGTGATGGACCATCGCATTTTCAAAATCCCGGTATTGTCCTGGATTTTCAAAACCGCCAAGGCGATTCCGATTGCGACGGCGAAGGAAGATCCGTGGCTGATGGAAAAAGCGTTCGTCGACATCGCGCAGGCATTGCATGAAGGTGATCTGGTCTGCATTTTCCCCGAAGGCAAGTTGACCAGCACAGGGGAAATCGCCGAATTCAAAGGGGGGATCAGAAAAATTGTCGAACGTTCGCCGGTGCCTGTGATCCCGATGGCCTTGCGCGGCCTGTGGGGCAGCATGCTGTCGCGCGGCGATGGGAATCCGTTCGGGCGTTCCTTCAAGCGCGGGCCATGGTCCAGGCTGGCATTGGTCGTGGGCGAACCGATGGCGCCGGCACAGGCGACGCCGGAGTATTTGCGCGAGCAAGTCGCGGCGCTGCGCGGCGAGTGGAAATGATCAAGGCCGGTGTTGTACCGCTAAGCCCGGCCTGCAGTTGAAAAAGTCATTGCTTCCCTATCGCGCCGCCACATGACCTCATGCCGCGACACGGACAAAAACCAGGTGTGGGTTGCCGGATTATGCTTGGGGCCGGCGAATGCTTTTGGCGTCAGCAAGGCGATGCACCACCCAGGTTCGGGATCACGAACCGATTGGTACAGAATGGCCTCGATCCCGCTCTGTCTGGCCTTGGCCGCCAATGACTGGGTCGCCTTGTAATCGGTGGGGTGTGTCCACACAGCTGCTGTTGCGGAAAACGGCGGACGTTGGAGATCGATGGCAACGGCTTTTATCGACACTTCAAAGGCGGTATGTGCATTCGGGTCGAGGCGGTCCAGCGACGGCGAATCCATCAGGAATTTCCAGCGCCAGTAGCCCAGTTCGGCGCCGGCGGTCCGCTCTGAACCGGCTGCATAAAAGACGCCGGGATCCGTGGGCGATCGAAAGCGTGAACCTAGCAATCTTGTCGGGTAGCGAAAGGGTGTCGACAGCAGGTAATCCAGTCCTGCGGTGGAGGCCGGTAGCGCCGGCTTGCTTTCTTCGAGCAGGGATTCGAGGATGTCCTGTTCGGCCTGGCTATCGACGAGTTTCATGGTTGACGCAATGTGCTGCGCTTCGACCATGCGCCACCCTTTGCCCGCCCAGTCTGCCGGCTCAAATCGTTCCACGTGAGGCATCGAGGTAGTGGGCAATACGAACCAGTCCCTCGGCGTGCTCCATCAGCTCGATCGGGCGCCCATTGAGTCCGGGATTTTCGCCCCTGATCCAGCGTCTTGCGGTTTCTTCATTGCCGACAATGGAGTCCAGGGAGCGGAAAATTCGAATGAACAATACCGCAAACTCCCATTGTTTGCTGTTGCGATCGAGCAGGTATTCGCCATTAAATAATCTGGACACGGTTGCCGGACTCAGACCGATGACCTTGGCTAAAGTCGCTTGGGAAATGCCTAGGCGTTCGCTGGCGCGTTTGACAGCCTTGCTGAGGACGGTCGCCGCATCTGCTGCGTGGCCGACGTGATTGGCTACGGTCATGATATTCTCCAGGTACTTCCTGAAGAAATAATATCATCATTTTCTTTCTGGTGGAACGAATTTCGCGACTCTGGGGTGTGGCGCCGCTACATCCACATGTGACAGGGAGGGCGTAACCAAGCTGTGGGAAGGGGTGCCTTTATTCGTCGGCCTGGATCTGCGGCGCAACCAGTGGCAGCAAAAGCACGAACCTGGTGCCGGCATTCACCTCGCTTTGCATGCGGATCTTGCCGCCGAGGATGCTGGTGACAATATTGTGGGTGATCGGCAGTCCCAGTCCGGAACCGCCTGCGCCCAGCTTGGTGGTAAAAAACGGGTCGAATACCCGGTTGAGATTTTCCGGCGCGATGCCGATGCCATCATCCCGTATCGTCAACTCAAGCCAGCCTTCGGTCGCGACCTGCGCCTCGATCGCCACGGTGCCGCTGGTGCGGCCCTCAAAACCATGCAGCAGAGCATTGTTGATCAGGTTGGTCAGCACCTGTCCCAGCGGACCAGGGTAGCTGTCCATCGCAATATCATCCGAAATGGTTTGCATCACTTTGAATGCGGTTTTAGTGATGGCCGGCGAAAGCGTCAACATGATTTCCGATACCACCTCGGCTAACGAAAATTCGCGGCGCTGCGAACTGGTCTGGTCCACCGCGACCTGCTTGAAGCTGGACACCAGATTGGCCGCCCGGTACAGGTTGCGCTCCAGGATATCTCCCGCCTTGCAGGCGTCGTCGATGTAGCTTTCCAGCGCGGATCGCTTCAGCCCGCTGTTGAAATTGCTGGCCAGCTGGCGCGTGCGATCGATCAGCGTGCTGGCCACCATCAGGCTGTTGCCGATCGGCGTGTTCAGTTCGTGGGCGACTCCCGCGACCAGCGCGCCGAGGGCGGCGAGTTTTTCGCTGCGCACCAGTTCTTCCTGCGCCATGTTCAGCGTTTCCAGCGTACTTTCCAATTCCTGATTCGCCTGCTGCAGTTCTTCCGTACGTTCGGTTACCCTGTCTTCGAGATTTTCATTCAATTCGAGAATCACTTTTTCGATTTCATGTTTCTCGGTAATGTCTTCCCAGGTAAAGATGACAAATTTTTCCCCTGTCAGATCGAATGTGTTACCCGATAACATGAACAGCGCTTCGCTGCCATCTCCTTTTCTCATCCATGCTTCATAGCGGTTGAGCGTGCCCTTGGCGTTTATTGCCTTGTTCACCGCCCGTCGCTCCCTGTCGTGGACGTAGATCGATAGCTCCAGCTCGTTCTTGCCGACCACGGATTCGCGCTGGAGCATGAACAGCCGCTCGAATGCCTTGTTCAAATCCACGATGGAGCTGCCGCTTCCCGCACGAAAGACCGACATCGCAACCGGCGACGAGTGAAAAATTGTGGAAAACCGCTGTTCGCTGTTGCGCAACGCTTCGGCGGCACGTTTGCGTTCCAGTTCCGCCGACGCGCGTTCGCTGAACACCTGTAATAGTGATCTCACCAGATCAGGATTGGCCAGCGGCAGCGAATGCATGACCGCGAGTACGCCGATGGTATTGCCTGCGGCGTCGCGGATCGGTGCGCCACCGAAACTGTCCCAGCCCTGTTCGGCCAGGCTGCGATCTTCCGGAAAGAGGGCCTGGATACCGGTTTGGAATACGATGATTTCGCCGGCCAGGACAGACTCGCTGGGAGAAGCGGCAATTTCGTATTCAAAGTTCCTGGTGATCCGGCCATTGACATAGGCGGCGAGGGTGCGCATCTGGTCCGACACCAGCGGTGCGCACAGGCTGATGAACGCGCGGTCCATGCGCAGTGCCGAAGCAAGGTCGGCGACCAGCAGTTCGAAGAAAGACTCGCCCGACATATCCTGGGTCCCCTGTGCCAGCCGCATCAAGGCACGTTCCGCTTCCGCCTTTTGTTCTTCGAGATGGCGCTGGTCCGTAATGTCTTGCACCACGGTCAGTATGTACCACTCCGGACCAATGCTGAAAAGTGTGCCATTCGTCTTGCACAAGCGTATTGCGCCGAGCCGGGTACGCATGGACCATGAAAAGTCGCGTACCAGTTTGTCCGTGCGGAGTTGCTGGTAGAGCACGGCCTGCTGGGCTGGATCGACCCACAGATTGAGCGCCAGCGCAGTTTTGCCAACTGACTCTTCACGGGAAAAACCGGTCAAGTCTTCAAAGGTCTGGTTGACGTCCAGGATCATGCCATCGCTGATGCGGACGATCGACGCGGAATCAGGATTGCATTGAAATGCGCCGGCGAATTTTGCCTCCGACAGGCTCCGCGCTTCTTCGGCGCGGCGCTGTTCGGTGATGTCTTCTCCCATCGACAGCAGGTGATCGGTGCGCCCGGCACGGTCTGCGATCGTTGTGTTTCGCCACTGGCAGATAATGATCTTGCCGTCCGCTCTCAGGTTATGGTTTACGCTGCGTGTCCCGCCAGTGCCTTCCGCAAGCGCGCGAAACAGCGTGCCGACCCGCTCATGCTCCGATTGCGGCACCAGGAAACGCGCATGCTTCCCGATCGCCTGCTGGCGGGTATGGCCGAAGATCTGTTCCGCGGCCGCATTCCACTCGATGACACGGCAATTTGTGTCCCATTCGATGATGGCAATCGGGCTCTGATCGAGCAGCGTGCGGTAGCGCGCCTCGCGCTCGACCGATTTTTTTTCGATCTGCTGAATCTTGCCTGCAGCCCGGGCGGGCACTTGCGTGGTTTCTTCAATCGCATCGCAGACGCGGTCCGGCTCTGCGGCAAGTCCGGGCCGCGGCCGGAACACGATCTTTTGCAGCAGCAGGAAAACAAGGAGAACCGATAGTCCTGTCTGCACAGCCAATGCGGCGGCGTATTCAGACAGCTGGCCGAGAGCCTTCCTGTGCAGCCGCGCGCTGCCCATCTCAAGCTCGACCGAGCCGATTTGTGCGCCGCGATAACTGACTGGTTTGCGCGTCGACGCCGTGAAGCCGGGCCGGCGCTCGGCACGTTGTCTTGAAATGAAGGGATCGTCGGCGCCGTCTCGCACGTCAATTCGAATCAGGTCCTGATTGCTCGCCATTATTGCGTCGAGCAGGTCGCTTGCACTGTCCGGATTGATGTTCCAGAGGGGGTCCTGCATGGCGCCGGAAAGCAGCTCGCTATTTTGCTGAAGCAGTTCCAGGGTGCCTTTGCGTATTTCATCCTGATATCCCTTGAACCACAACAAGCCGCCAATCAGCAGCGCGGGAACCAGCAGGCTTGCCAATGCCGCAAGCATGACATTGCGCCGCAGTGCAGGGATGGGTTCGATCATGGGCGACTCGCAAGAGTGAAGCGCCAGCCAGCACATGGAATCCATGTTGCAGATGATGATGGGGGACAGGCGTTCATGAATGGCGACTGCTGTTTCAGGCAGCGGCCGCTATAGAAACTAGCCATGGGCTGCCGCAGGTCATTGCAATGTCAAAGTTCTTGCATCCATGTTGCCAATTCTTCCCGAGCCATCGGTAGCGCAAACAGATTGCCTTGTGCCATCGAACACCCGAGAGAAGCGAGTTTCGCGGCTTGCGGTTCGCTTTCGACACCCTCGGCAATGACTGCCAGGCCAAGGTTTTGCGCCAGCTGGATCACCATTTCGGCGATGCTGCTGCCATGCGAAGTTGTCGTAATATCGGCAACGAACGAGCGGTCGATCTTGAGGCGGTCAATTTGCAGTTGGCGCAGATAATTCAAGGATGAGAAGCCAGTGCCGAAGTCGTCGATCGCAATGCTGATTCCAGTCTTTTTAATGCGGGCCAGCGTGTCGATCAGCATGGCCGGGTCCTGCATCGCGATCGATTCGGTAATTTCGAGTTCGATGAATGCAGGGGGCGCGCCGGTGGACTGTAATACGCGGTGCAGCATCTCAATGAAATCCGGATGCCGGAACTGCACCTGCGATACATTGACCGACATGATGAATGACGAGAAACCGGCGGCTCGCAGACGCACCAGCTCCTGACAAGCGGACTGCAATACCCACTCGCCAAGACTGATGATCAGTCCGGAGTATTCAGCGATCGGTATGAAAGAATCAGGTGAAATCAATTTGCCTTCGTCAGTCGTCCAGCGCAGCAACGCTTCGGCGCCCGTGACTTCGCGGGTACTCAGCCTGACCTGCGGCTGATAGGCGATTGTCAGCTTGTTTTCCTCGAATGCGGTGCGCAGCGCATGCATCATCTGCACCCGCTCGCGGCTCTCGGTCCCCATGCTGCGCGAGAAATAATAATGCCCCGTGCGCTGGTGCAGCTTGGCGCGCTTGAGTGCGATGTTTGCGTCCTTCAGAGCCTCGACCCCTCCACCCTCATGCTCGCCCAGCTTGAGCAAGCCCACTGTCGCCGACAACTGTACTTCTTCGCCATCAATGGAAAACGGCGTGGTGAAAAGGGCGCTGATCATGTCGGGGTTAACCTGCGTTTCGTTGCCCAGAACCGAGAAGGTGTCGCCGCCTACCCGTGCCACGGTGAGCTTGTCACCCAGGCGGGACTGCAGGCGGCTCGCCACTGACTGCAACAGCAGGTCGCCGAACCGGTGGCCGAGCGCGTCATTGATTTCGGCGAAGTGGTCGATGTCCACCAGCGACAGCGTGTTGTCATGCCGCGCCGGGGTGACGGGAATCTCATTGATAATATTGATTAACTGGGTACGGTTCGGAAGCTGCGACAATTCGTCAAAAAAGGCAAAATCGTGCAGCTTGCTGACGAGCGTCACATTCGCCAGGCTGACGGCGATATTGCTACAGAAAACCTCAAGCAGGCGCTGGTCGGTCGAGCTCAGGCTTGAACCGGGATCGAGGAAAATGACATGGTCCCGATTTCCGCTTCCGGGCAAATAGAGCGTGACGGCATTGTCGTTGTAGAAATTGCCGTGCTTGCTGGCCGATAGCATCAATGCATCGCAAGCGCGCGTCTCGCCCAGGGCCGACATTCTTTGTCCACTGAAGCCGGCATATTTTCCTGATCCGGCGATGACCAGAAAATCGATGTGCTGCGCATCGTAGCGTTCGATTTCGCAAAAAAAACCGTGCGACGGGATGTGCAGCAGACCGGCAATCTTATTAATCACACCGATGGCAAAATGCGGCAATCCCCGCAACGCCAGTAACTCCGTACTGGCGTGCACGATGTAATCCAGGCCGCGGCGGCTGGTGTTGATCGCGCAGATTTGTTCGTAGGAGCGGATGGCCGAGGTGACGGCGGTGAACAGCTTGATGCGAGTCAATTCGGACTTGGTCTTGTAATCATTGATATCAAAATCGCGAATGGCATCGAACTCCGGGGCATAACCGGGCTGACCGGTGTGCAGGATGATGCGCACCTCTTTCAGGTCGAGCGTCTCCCGGATGTGGCGCACCAGTTGCAGACCGGCATCCTGCTGTTCCATGACGACATCGAGAAGAATGACGGCGATATCCTGTTCATGCGCCAGCAACTCGCGCGCTTGCGCTGCCGTGTAGGCATGCAGGAATTCCAGTGGCCGTTTTTGCATCTGGGCATTGCCAAGCGCGAAGACGGTGGCTGAGTGCACATCAGCATCATCGTCGACGATCAACAGCCGCCAGACCGGCCGCACGGCCGATTCCGTTACCGGATCGATTGATACGGTCTCGTCCTGGAATATGAAGTCATCTTCCATGGTCGTGATCGGGGGTGGCATAAAAAATTCTCCGGAAATCCTGATGTTCTTGCTTGGAAAGAGTATATCGATTATTGCTAAGGGTCATTAATAAAAAGGCATGTCGTTGCTTTTTGCGCGGCAAGTTTCATTGGGGAAATTGAATTTGAAAAATTCGCTTGTGTTTTCACAACATTGACCGTTCGTCGGCCGATGCTGGCAATGAAGCGGCGTTTGCGCGTCCGGAATGAGAGCGCCTGCCGGACCCATCGCCGACGCTGGTAGAATTCAGTATTTCTTCTACTGCGATTAAAACCATGTCCGGCAATACTATTGGCACTCTTTTTACCGTCACGACCTTCGGCGAATCCCACGGACCGGCCATAGGCTGCGTGATTGATGGATGTCCGCCCGGGATGGAATTGTCCGCTGCCGATATACAGCCGGACCTGGATCGCCGCAAACCGGGAACCTCCCGCCATGTCACGCAGCGCAAGGAATCGGATACGGTACAAATTCTTTCCGGGGTGTTCGAGGGCAAGACCACAGGCACGCCGATCGCGCTGCTGATTCCTAACGAGGATCAGCGCAGTCATGATTACAGCAATATTGCCGAGACGTTTCGTCCTGGACATGCCGATTACAGCTACTGGCAAAAGTACGGCATTCGCGACCCGCGCGGCGGCGGCCGTTCTTCCGCGCGCCTTACCGCACCTGCGGTGGGCGCCGGGGCAGTCGCCAAAAAATGGCTGCGCGAACAATATGGCACGACCTTCAAGGGCTGCATGAGCCAGTTGGGTGATATCGCCGTGCCGTTCGAGGCATGGGAACATGTACCCGACAATCCATTCTTCGCGGCCAATGCGACCATCATCGCGCAGCTGGAAGAATACATGGACAGCTTGCGCAAGGCGGGTGACTCCTGCGGTGCACGAATCGACATCGTCGCCACGAATGTGCCGGTGGGCCTGGGTGAACCGCTGTACGACAAGCTCGATGCGGAGATTGCCTACGCAATGATGGGCATCAATGCGGTCAAGGGAGTCGAAATAGGCGCCGGCTTTCGATCCATTGTGCAAAAAGGCACGGAACATGGTGATGAATTGACGCCGCAAGGTTTTGCTACCAATAACGCTGGCGGCATCGCGGGCGGGATATCGACGGGGCAGGACATCACGGTGTCGATTGCGATCAAGCCGACTTCCAGCATCCGCACCCCCCGCCATTCGATCGACAAGAATGGTGTTGCGAACATGGTCGAAACCTTCGGACGCCACGACCCGTGCGTGGGCATACGGGCGACGCCGATTGCCGAAGCGATGCTGGCGCTGGTATTGATGGACCACGCATTGCGGCATCGCGCGCAATGCGGTGATGTGGTGGTCGGCACGCCGGATATTGCGGCGAAATGCAATTCCGGCCGATAGCCGGCATGCGCCTCAGTCCAGTGAGGCATGGACCGTACACGATCCCGTTCATGCCTTGCAGGATAAGGTAAATGGTGTGAAAAAACAGACGTCATGACAAGCCTGCAGTTCTCCTCAAGCCGCTACCGTGCAGCATCTATCCTGGCCTAAACAGTCCTTCAGCTTCGCTTTATTCTTTTTTGCATACTACGGTTATGTCGGCGCGTTCACGCCCTACGCCAGCCTGTTCTTCGCGAACAAGGGCATGACCGCAGCGCAGATCGGGATCCTGATGTCGCTGATGCAGGTAATGCGCATCTTCGGTCCTAATTTATGGGGCTGGGTGGCGGACCGGAGCCAGAAGCGGGTGCTGGTGCTGCGCTTCACGGCAATGGCCGCGCTGGTCAGCTTTGCCGGCATCTTCTTTGGCCAGACCTTCGCCCAGTTCCTCATCGTAATGATTGTCCTCAATGCCTTCACCAGCGCCCAGGGTCCGCTATCGGAAGCATTGATGCTGTCCGAAATGCGCGGCGACCTCACGCATTACGGCCGATTGCGCCTGTGGGGCTCGGTCGGTTTTATCCTGGCCGTGACGGTGGCGGGCGAGTTGCTGGACTGGCAGGGCATCGAATTCTTGCCCTGGATTGTGCTGGCGTTGCTGGCGCTGGTATTGTTCGCCAGCCTGCGCATGCAGGAGGCGCCGCAGATCCATGCGCCGCACCAGCCGCACTCGATAAAGGCGCTGCTGAAGCGGCGTGAGGTCATTGCCTTTTTTGTGTCGACCTTCCTGATGATTGCGGCGCATGCGGCGCTCTATGTGTTCTATTCGCTCTATCTGGCGCAGATAGGTTATGGCACCGCGGCAATCGGCTTGATGTGGTCGCTGGGTGTGGTGGCGGAAATTGTCTTCTTCTATACGCAGGCGCCAATTTTCCGGCGTTTTGGCGTGCAGAAGCTGATGATGGCGAGCCTGTTCATTGCCGTGCTGCGTTTCTTGATGACCGGCTTCTGGGGCGAGTACGTCATCCTCATGCTGATCGCGCAGATAATGCACGCCGCTACCTTCGGCATGCACCACTCGGCGTCGGTGGCAACGCTGCAGCGCTGGTTCGCCGGTTCATTGCAGGCGCGCGGGCAAGCGTTATATATCAGTATCTCGTACGGACTGGGCGGCACGCTTGGCGGCATCATGTTAAGTGTTATCTGGGATAAATTTGGCGCCGAAGCCGTCTTTCTGACAGCGGCCATGCTGGCGCTGGGCAGCATGGGAGCGGCTGCGCTATCCTATTATTGGCAACCACATCAGGAGGACCGGAAATGACATTAACACCTAAAAAATCGAGTGCCAGACAATCTGTTTTCAGATCGCTGGTGCTAGCGTCGGCCGTATTGGTACTGAGTTCGTGCGAGACGGTGCAAACCACCCAAAGTGGCGTGGTGGGCGTCAGCCGCGAGCAAAGAATGGCGGTGTCCGCGGATTCGGTGGAGCAGGCATCCCGCCAGCAATATGCCGCGTTGATCGCCGCGGAAAGCAAGAAGGGAACGCTGAACCGCAACGCGGCTCAGGTCAATCGTGTGAGAGCGATTGCCAATCGGCTGATCCAGCAGGTGCCGGCATTCCGGCCCGACGCGAAAAACTGGAACTGGGAAGTGAATGTCCTTAGCGAACCCGAAGTGAATGCATGGTGCATGCCGGGCGGGAAAATAGCGGTTTATACCGGATTGATCGACAAGCTTCAGATTTCGGATGATGAACTCGCGGCGGTGCTGGGACATGAAATCGCCCATGCCCTGCGTGAACATGCGCGCGAGCGGGCATCGGAACAGGCTGTCGCCGGACTCGGGATTTCAATATTGTCCGCTGTCACAGGGGTGGGCAACCTCGGACAGCAAGGCATGGAATACGCGTACATGGGCCTGCTTGGCCTGCCCAACTCGCGCAACCACGAGACCGAGGCCGATCGCATTGGTGTTGAATTGGCAGCGCGCGCCGGATACGATCCGCGCGCGGCCCTCTCGTTATGGCAGAAAATGGCGCGTGTGGGCGGCGGCGAACCACCTAAATTCCTGTCGACACATCCGTCAACCCAGGATCGCCTCAACGATCTCGCCGTTTATTCTCAACGTGTGATGCCCTTGTACGAGCAGTCGAGAAGAAGGAACTGATGTTGACTAAGTACCCACGCGGAGTAAATTGGGAGAAGGATGTGGTCCTGGCTGGGCCCGCCTAGGGGGATGCGATGCAAGGCGCCCGGGCCGCCGCAGTGCTAGCACCTCGGCGGCCCCACTGCAAGGGCCGGGCAACGCCGCAGCGCGCCCCCTCGGCGGGCCCAGTCAGGGGGGCCCGCCGAGGGCCGCAGACGCTCACAATTTATTCCGGGTGGGTACTTAAGCGCCCGCCGCTGGCTTGGCGGGTGTTTTTCATTGGCGGGCAGGCGCCAGATTCGTGGTTTTTTATCACGCAACTATGGCATAATCGATGGCTATTTTCCTCGATTCGTGCTGTTTTTTTACCTAATACACAAACATGGCCCAAACTCTTTACGACAAACTCTGGCAATCGCACGTCGTCCATACTGGCGATGACGGCACGACGATTCTTTACATCGATCGGCATCTGCTCCACGAAGTCACCAGCCCGCAGGCATTCGAGGGCCTGAAGCTGGCAGATCGCCAGCCATGGCGCAATTCCGCCAATCTGGTGGTGGCCGATCATAATGTCCCGACGACCGATCGCAAGAACGGGATCGCGGATCCCGTGTCGCGTCTGCAGATCGAGACCCTCGACGCCAATGCGAAAGAGTACGGGCTGACCTACTTTGGCATGAACGACAAGCGCCAGGGAATCGTGCACGTGATCGGGCCCGAGCAAGGCGCGACCCTGCCCGGCATGACAGTCGTTTGCGGCGACTCCCATACCTCGACGCATGGCGCGTTCGCCTGCCTGGCCCACGGTATCGGCACTTCGGAAGTCGAGCATGTACTGGCGACACAGACGCTGCTGGCCAAGAAATCCAAGGCGATGCTGGTGCAAGTGGAGGGCGCGCTGCCTGCGGGCCTGACCGCCAAGGATATCGCACTGGCGGTGATCGGCAAGATCGGTACTGCCGGCGGCACTGGTCATGCAATTGAATTTGCCGGTTCGACCATTCGTGCGTTGTCGATGGAAGGCCGCATGACACTTTGCAACATGTCGATCGAAGCGGGCGCCCGCGCCGGCATGATCGGCGTCGACGACACGACCATCAACTACCTCAAGGGCCGCCCGTTTTCGCCGGTTGGCCCGCACTGGGATCGGGCGGTTGAATATTGGCGTACGCTGCATTCGGATGCCGGCGCCAGGTTTGATATCGTCGTCACGCTCAATGCGGCCGAGATCAAGCCGCAAGTGACTTGGGGCACCTCGCCCGAAATGGTGGTCGCCATCGATGGCCGCGTACCCGATCCGGACAAGGAAAAGGATGCCGCCAAGCGCGACGGGATCGAAAAGGCACTGGCCTATATGGGCCTGAAGCCAAACACCGCGATCACCGACATCCGCATCGACAAGGTTTTCATCGGCTCCTGCACCAATTCGCGTATCGAGGATTTGCGTGCCGCAGCGGCTGTTGTACGCGGAAAATTCCGCGCATCCAATGTCAAGCTGGCCCTGGTTGTTCCCGGCTCCGGCCTGGTCAAGGAACAGGCCGAGCGTGAAGGGCTGGACAAGATTTTCAAGGATGCGGGTTTTGAATGGCGCGAGCCGGGCTGTTCAATGTGCCTGGCAATGAATGCCGACCGGCTGGAGCCGGGCGAGCGCTGCGCGTCGACATCGAATCGCAATTTCGAGGGCAGGCAAGGCGCAGGGGGACGGACCCACCTCGTGAGCCCGGCAATGGCTGCCGCGGCAGGCGTGGCGGGACATTTTGTCGATGTCCGATAGGTGCCGTCGTTCCTTTTAACTGATACACACTGGCTGAAAAAGCATGAAAAAATTCACAATACTTGATGGTCTGGTTGCGCCGCTCGACCGCGCCAACGTCGATACGGACGCGATCATTCCGAAGCAATTTCTGAAGTCGATCAAGCGCACCGGTTTTGGCCCGAACCTGTTTGATGCCTGGCGTTATTTGGATGAGGGTGAGCCGGGCAAGGATGATTCCAGGCGGCCGCTGAATCCGGATTTCGTATTGAACCAGCCGCAATATCAGGGCGCATCGATTTTGCTGGCCCGCAAAAATTTCGGCTGCGGTTCGTCGCGTGAACATGCGCCATGGGCCCTGGATCAGTATGGTTTCCGCGTGGTGATCGCGCCGAGCTTTGCCGATATCTTCTACAACAACTGCTTCAAGAACGGGTTCCTGCCGATCGTGCTGACAGAAGCGCAAGTTGACCGCCTGTTCAGCGATGCCAAGGCCTTCCCGGGTTTCCGGCTGATTGTCGACCTCGAAAAACAGATGGTCAGTACCGTCAACGGCAGCGAGACGTATTTGTTTGAAGTCGATCCATTCCGCAAATACTCGCTGATCAATGGTCTGGACGACATCGGATTGACGCTGAAGGAAGCGGACAAGATCCGCGCCTTTGAAGAGCGGCACCTCGCCATGCAACCGTGGCTGGCGAACACGATTTAATCCGACGATTTAATCTGACTTAAGCAGTTCACTTTACAACGATCAAAAAATGAAAATTGCAATTTTGCCGGGGGATGGCATTGGCCCGGAAATCATGGAGCAGGCGGTCAGGGTCCTGAACGCGCTGGATGAAAAATTCGAACTCGAGACAGCGCCCGTCGGCGGCGCAGGTTATGCGGCGCATGGCCATCCGCTTCCCGAGTCTACGCTGAAGCTGGCGAAGGAAGCCGATGCGATTCTGTTTGGCGCGGTGGGCGACTGGAAATATGACTCGCTGGAACGTGCGTTGCGTCCGGAGCAGGCGATCCTGGGTTTGCGCAAGCACCTGAACCTGTTTGCCAACCTGCGTCCGGCGATCCTGTATCCGGAACTGGCTGGCGCGTCGAGCCTGAAGCCGGAAATCGTCTCCGGACTCGACATGCTGATCGTGCGCGAATTGACTGGCGATATTTATTTTGGTCAGCCGCGCGGCATGCGGGAAGCCCCGGATGGCCCCTTCAAGGGCGCGCGCGAAGGGTTCGATACCATGCGTTATGCCGAGCCGGAAATCCGCCGCATCGCCCACGTTGCCTTCCAGGCAGCACAAAAGCGTGACAAGCGCCTGACCAGCGTCGACAAGGCAAACGTGCTGGAAACCTTCCAGTTCTGGAAAGAGATCGTCAGCGACGTTCATAAGGAATATCAAGACGTCACGCTCGATCACATGTATGTTGACAATGCCGCGATGCAGCTGGTTCGTGCGCCTAAAAAATTCGACGTGATTGTCACCGGAAACATGTTTGGCGACATCCTGTCCGATGCGGCGGCCATGCTGACCGGGTCGATCGGCATGTTGCCGTCGGCCTCGCTGGATGCCGATAACAAAGGTTTGTACGAACCGTCGCACGGTTCCGCGCCGGATATAGCGGGCAAGGGGATTGCCAATCCACTGGCGACGATTTTATCCGTGGCCATGATGTTGCGTTATAGCCTGAACAAGGCGGAGCAGGCCGAACGTGTGGAAACAGCGGTCAAGAACGTGCTGTCGCAAGGCCTGCGTACCGCTGACATTCATGAAGAAGGTTCGATCCGGGTAAGCACCGTTGAAATGGGCAACGCGGTGGTAAAGGCGCTAGGATAGGGCAAGACTGGCGCTGACGCCGATCTGGCTGGACGCAATCGGCGGTAAACGCAAACTGTAAAACATGAAAAGAAGATCGGGTACGGCCCGGGAATTGATCTAGGAAATGAAGATGAAACTGGTAGGCTTGGTCGGTTGGCGTGGAATGGTAGGGTCGGTGCTGATGCAACGCATGCAGCAGGAGGGTGATTTTGCCCATTTCGAGCCGATGTTTTTTTCGACTTCGAATGCTGGCGGCAAAGCGCCGTCCACGGCGAAGAATGAAACCACGCTGCAGGACGCCAATGATATCGACGCGCTGAAGCGTTGTGAAATCATTATCACCTGCCAGGGCGGCGACTACACCAGCGAGATATTTCCCAAGCTGCGCGCTGCCGGATGGAACGGCTACTGGATTGATGCCGCATCCACATTGCGCATGAACGACGATGCGGTCATCATCCTCGATCCAGTCAACCTTGGCGTGATCAAGAATGCAATGAGCCGCGGTGTCAAAAACTACATTGGCGGCAATTGCACCGTGTCGTGCATGCTGATGGGACTGGGCGGATTGTTCCAGCATGACCTCATCGACTGGATGACGTCGATGACCTACCAGGCCGCATCCGGCGGCGGCGCACAGCATATGCGTGAACTGCTCACCCAGTTCGGTTCGATCAATGCGGAAGTCAAGGCATTGCTCGATGATCCCGCCGCAGCCATCCTGGAAATCGACCGCAAGGTGCTGGCCAAACAGCATGCGATGAGCGCGGACGAAACAAGGCAATTCGGTGTGCCGCTGGGTGGCAACCTGATTCCATGGATCGACAAGGACCTTGGAAACGGCGTTTCGCGCGAAGAATGGAAAGCCGGCGCGGAAACCAACAAGATTCTTGGTCGCGGCGATGCTTTTGGCAGCGACGCAAAAGCCGCGATAGCGATCGATGGCCTCTGTGTGCGGATCGGCGCCATGCGCTGTCATTCCCAGGCCTTGACCATCAAACTGAAAAAAGACGTGCCGCTCGACGAAATCAACGACATCATCGCCACCAACAACCAGTGGGTCAAAGTCGTGCCGAACAACCGTGAAGCGTCCATGAATGATTTGACGCCTGCCGCTGTGACCGGCAGTCTGACGATTCCGGTGGGACGCTTGCGCAAGATGCAGATGGGCGGCGACTATTTGTCCGCCTTTACCGTCGGTGACCAGTTATTGTGGGGAGCAGCAGAACCTTTGCGCCGAATGCTGAGAATCGTGCTCGAAAAGTAGCAATGTAGTTAATACGTTGTCGTTTCGCAACGCTAGCCCGCCAAGTGCTCTTCTGTATGGGGAGTTCGGCGGGTTTCGCTTATCTTACGAATATGGTTACGCTTGCGCCCCTAAGTCCATGATGATATGGTCAAAGTTCCCCGAGCAATACAAAATTGCAGGGTTGCTCGTTTTGCCGTCAATACGCTAACGGAATATCACTCTATGCCACAAAAAATACCTGCAGATATTCATCCGAGGCTCGTCTCATTTGGTCGGAAGACAGTTAGCGCTGCGCTGGTTTCGGCAGTACTGTTTTCCAGTGCGAATGCAGCCGGACTGGGCAAATTGACTGTGCTTTCTTCACTGGGGCAACCATTGCTGGCGGAAATCGAATTAACGTCGGTATCGAAAGAAGAGGCTGGATCGCTGGTGGTCAAACTGGCGTCGACGGAGGCATTCCGGCAGGCGAGCATCGAACTTAACCCCGCGTTGCTGGCTCTGCGATTCTCGATCCAGAAACGAGGAAACGGCCAGTTCATCCGTGTCACGTCGAACCAGCCGATGAACGAACCGTTTATCGACATGCTGGTAGAGGTAGGCGGCGCCAACAACCGCCTGGTGCGCGAATATACCTTTTTGCTCGATCCTGCCGATTTGCGCAGGACCCAGCCGGTTCAGGTGGCGGCGCCGATTGTGCGCACCCCGGATGCGGCCGTGGGAGCTGGCGCTTCATCACCAGCCGAATCCGGTTTATCAAACTCCCGGGCTGTGCCGGCAGCGCAGCGGGCGGAAGCCGCAAAGCCTGAAAATGGCAACAAGGCCCGGCAGTCCGCGCCGACAACACGCACAGCGGCTCAGAACAGCGCAGGTGCGGATACCTATGAGGTGAAACGGGGTGACACCCTGGCCGGAATCGCCACCCAGCTGAAGGCTGAAGGGATATCGCTCGACCAGATGCTGGTCGCGCTGCAGCGCGCCAATCCGGATGCCTTTATCAACAACAATATCAACCGCTTGCGGGCGGGCCAGATCCTCTCGGTACCAGGAGCGGAGACGGTACGTGGCATACCCAATGGAGAAGCAAAAGGGGTCGTTGTCGCGCAGGCGGCTGACTTCAACGCTTACCGGAACAAGCTAGCCGGCCAGGTGGCCGGCAGTACACCTCAGGACTCGGCCGCCGCAAGGCAAAGCGCCACCGGCAAAATCACCACCAAAGTTGAAGATCAGGCAAGCGCTGTCAACGAATCAAGAGACAAGCTGAGGTTATCGAAATCCGGCGCCACTGCCGGCAGTGACAAAACTGCTGTTGTCGCTGCGGGTGCGGAAGAGCGTATTGCAAGAGAAAAAGCGCTGGCTGAGGCAAATGCGCGAGTGCGGGAACTGGAAAAAAATGTCAGCGATTTACAGAAAATTCTGGAAATCAAGAACAAGGAACTGGCAGACCGGCAAACGCTGGCTGAGGCGTCAAAAGCGGGCAGTAATGCTACCGTGGCTGCTGCCGCGCCGCCTGCTCCCTCGAAACCGATCGTCGGACAAGTGGCAGGCAGCATTACACCGCCTGTCGTCCCTGGAATTACGCCCGCGGCACCTGCTGCCGCTGGCAATGCCGCGGCGTCTATTCCTGTTGCGGTAAAGCCTGCGCCGGTGACAACATCTGTTGCACCGCCGCCTGTTGCCACCCCGCCCAAGCGAACTGTCGTCACGCCACCGCCGCCTTTGCCTGAACCGAGCTTTCTGGACGAAATCCTTGCCAATCCATTATTGCTCGCATTGTTGGCGGTGCTGGTCGCCGGACTGGGTGTGCTCGGTATTTACAGTGGCCGCAAAAAGAAGCAGCAAAAGGATTTTCAGGACACTAACATGCTGATGAATTCCAGCCTCAAGGCGAATTCCATGTTCGGTTCGACTGGCGGCCAGAGTGTCGACACGAATAACAGCGTGTTCAATTCAAACTTCACGCCGTCGTCAAGCCAGCTCGATACCAATGAAGTGGATCCGGTGGCTGAAGCTGATGTTTACATCGCGTACGGTCGTGATGCGCAGGCTGAAGAAATCCTGAAAGAGGCGTTGCGTACCCATCCGGAACGCCAGGCAGTGCGCCTCAAGCTTCTTGAGATTTATGCGAGCCGCAAGGATAAACGCGGTTTCGAAGTCGTGGCCAGTGAGCTTTATGCCATGACCAAGGGCAAGGGAGAGGAGTGGTCACAGGCTGCTAGCCTGGGGATTGCGATGGACCCTAAAAATCCACTGTACGCTGGCGGCAAAATTTCTGACGCAGGGTCTGCCAATACGGTCGCAGCCAGCACGGTAGCAGCAGTAGCTGCAGTGCATGCCGCGGAAGAGATCAATTTTGATGGCTTGCTCAATACTGTGCCCGGAAGCAAGCCAATGTTCGAACAGAGCGCAGTTGCGGAACCCGTCAGTTCATATGCGGACAATAAATTCCAGAGCACTGAAATTCCGGTGCTTGATACGGAATCTGATGCACCTGCGATGCAGCCGCTCATGAATGCACCGCAATTCACGTCACCGCCGCCGGCTCCGGCAGTGCCGGCGCCCGCGGCTGATGCTGATGCCGGGATGGACTTCGACTTTGATATGGAAGGCCTGGGCATTAAAGAACTGGCCCTGCCGCCTGAAACAAGCACCAGCGTTGATTTCTCGCCTGTCATTTCGACGCCAGACGCTCCCGTTCAGGACCTGGCGCCGCCTTCGGACATGATGGATTTCGACTTCCTTCAAAATGCTCCTGTGGCAGCGGAAGTCAGCGAGAAGCCTTCGGACACGACAGCGGAATTGCCGGCTGAAGATTTGGCGCCATTTGACCTTACTTTCCCCGAAGTGGCGGATGAGCCTCACGCCATCACAGCTGCCCCGAATGCGCCAACTCCGCTGGATTTTGACTTGTCCGGAATCAGTCTTGATCTGAATCCTCTTGATTCAACACCGTCCATTCAGCCTTTGAATACTCTTGATGCTACGCCGTCCATTCTGCCTGTCGCGGAAGAGGCCAGCGTCGATTCCCAATTCAATCTGGCGGAAATGGCAACCAAGCTTGATCTTGCCCTTGCCTACCAGGAGATAGGCGACAGGGACGGGGCGCGTGAGTTGCTTGATGAAGTGGTCAAAGGCGGCAATGCGGAACAAATGGAAAAAGCAAGGTCGATGCTTCAAAAGCTTTCTTGAAAATCGCCTATTGAAAACGGGCGCGGGGCCATGCTCGCGCCCGTTTTTCATGTAAAACTCCCTTCATCACTGGATTCGAATTGAAGCGCATTGTTCTTGGTATTCAATACGACGGAACGCCTTGGCAAGGCTGGCAAACGCAGGCAAGCGGCAAGACAGTGCAGGATCGTTTGCAGGCAGCATTGTATAAATTTGCGCAGCGCGACATTTCAACGATTTGTGCCGGCCGTACGGATGCCGGTGTCCATGCGCTCGAGCAGGTGGTCCATTTCGACACGGATATCAGTCGCGAAGCGTTTTCCTGGGTACGTGGAGTCAATACCTTTCTGCCGCCCTCGATTGCAGTACGCTGGGCATGTGAAACGGCGCCTGATGGGGCCGCTGGTTTTCACGCGCGCTTCAGTGCGACAGCGCGTACTTATCAATATCTTCTGTATAACAATCCCGTTCGTTCGCCTCTTTTGTTGGGCAAGGCCGGGTGGGTGTTTCGTCCGCTGGCGCTTGAGCCCATGCGCATTGCAGCGGGGCACCTGCTGGGCACGCATGATTTTTCCGCGTTTCGCTCGGTCGAGTGCCAGGCAAAATCGCCGGTCCGGACCATGCATGAAATTGCTATCGAGCGCCGCGGCGACACGCTGATTTTTACCTTGCGTGCAAACGCCTTCCTGCATCACATGGTACGCAATATCATGGGATCCCTGGTTGCCGTGGGAAACGGCAGCAAGCCGCCTGAATGGCTGAAGGATCTGCTCGACGGCCGCAATCGCAGCCATACGGCGCCGACATTCATGCCTGACGGCTTGTACCTCGCAAAAATCGACTACGATAGCAAATGGCGGTTACCACAGGAAGAGCGGACTCTCGTGACCTGGGCCGTTTAACCTTTCATTGAGCATCGATAAATGCAGCCGACACAACAACGTACCCGAATCAAATTGTGCGGACTGACGCGCGCCGAAGATGTACAAATCGCCGTTGCCGCGGGCGCTGACGCCATCGGCTTCGTGTTTTACGCCGGGAGCCCGCGTTACGTGGCGCCGCAAGCCGCAGCAGGGCTCCTGCGCCTCGTGCCGCCATTTGTGACAACGGTCGGGCTGTTCGTCAACGCGACGCCGGCACAGGTGGCGGAAGTGGTCGCGCAGGCCCCGATTTCGCTATTGCAGTTTCATGGTGACGAAACGCTTGAGCAGTGTTGTGCGATAGCTGAAGCAGTCAACCGGCCATTCACGCGCGCGCTTCGGGTCAGGCCGGACATGAGCGGCGCCGATTTGTTAAAATGTGATAATGAATATCGTACCGCCAGCAGATTGTTTTCCGGTCTTTTGCTGGATACATGGGCCGACGGTTATGGCGGCAGTGGAAAGGTTTTTGATTGGTCTCTCATTCCAGAAGAACTCGCGCCTCGGGTCGTTTTAAGTGGTGGCTTGAGCGTACAAAACGCGACTGACGCAGTCATTCGCGTGCGCCCCTACGCCGTCGATATCAGCAGCGGCATCGAACACGCAAAGGGAATCAAGGATGCCGTCAAAATACATGCCTTCATGGACGCCGTGCGTCTGGCAGATTCGACGGACCCCCATTAAAGCAGAACTGCAAAGAAAACAGCCATGAAAAATCTTGACCCGCTCGGAAATGACGCTGAGCGTCAACCGATCACGACATCTGCGTTGACGCAGACAGCGCCATACAACCTGCCCGACGCCAGGGGGCATTTCGGTCAATACGGCGGCAGCTTTGTCGCCGAGACGCTGACCCATGCCCTTGCCGAGTTGAGGGAAGGCTACGCACGCTACAGGAACGATCCCGAGTTTGTCGCCGAATTCCGCAGCGAGCTGAAACATTTTGTCGGGCGCCCCAGCCCGATTTATCACGCCAAACGCTGGTCTGAAATGATGGGCGGCGCGCAAATTTATTTCAAGCGCGAGGATTTGAATCACACCGGCGCGCACAAGATCAACAACGTGATCGGCCAGGCGCTGCTCGCCAAACGCATGGGCAAGCCGCGGGTGATCGCTGAAACAGGCGCTGGCCAGCATGGCGTCGCGACGGCGACCATCTGCGCGCGCTTCGGCCTGGAATGTGTCATCTACATGGGCAGTGAAGACACCAGACGGCAGGTGCAGAACCTGTATCGCATGGAACTGCTCGGCGCCAAAGTCGTGCCAGTCGAATCAGGATCCAGGACCCTCAAGGATGCGCTCAATGAGGCGATGCGGGACTGGGTTACCAACGTTGAAGATACGTTCTACATCATCGGCACCGTCGCCGGACCGCATCCTTACCCGATGATGGTGCGCGATTTCCAGTCCGTCATTGGCGAAGAGTGCCTGGTGCAGATGCCGGAAATGACAGGGCGCCAGCCAGACTATGTCATGGCATGCATCGGCGGCGGATCAAACGCCATGGGTATTTTTTACCCGTATATCGACCACAAGAATGTGCAGCTGATTGGTGTTGAAGCGGCTGGAGAAGGACTCCAGAGTGGCAAGCACGCGGCCGCGCTGCTGGCCGGTTCACCTGGTGTCCTGCACGGCAATCGTACCTATCTGCTGCAAGACGCCAATGGCCAGATCATTGAAACCCATTCCGTTTCCGCCGGACTGGATTATCCCGGAGTAGGGCCGGAACACGCATGGCTGAAAGATTCCGCACGTGCGCAATATGTATCCGTCACCGATGACGAGGCGATCGACGCATTTCACAAATGCTGCCGCATCGAGGGCATTATTCCCGCACTGGAATCGAGTCATGCTTTAGCCTATGCCGCCAAGTTTGCAGCGACGCTACCCAAGGATAAAACGATACTGGTCAATCTCTCGGGTCGCGGCGACAAGGATATGCACACGGTCGCCGAACAAACGAAAAGGAAGATGTGATTTTTCCCTCGAGGCGTCACTTGGCATCTTGCAAACGCAAACAGCAGGAACATACCCGGACTTTCTTGTCGTGCCGCACCGGACGACCAAGGATTTCGATCAGCATTCCGACCACTTAAAAGAATAACGACCTGCATAATGTCTAGAATCGCACCCACACTGGCCGCGCTGGCGGCTCGGCATAAAAAAGGCCTGATCACTTTCATTACCGCCGGCGATCCGCATCCGGAACTGACGGTGCCGCTGATGCACGCGCTGGTAGCCGGCGGCGCCGATATCATTGAGCTGGGCGTGCCATTTTCGGATCCGATGGCGGAAGGGCCGGTGATTCAGCGTGCCTGCGAGCGCGCGCTGAAGTTCGGCGTCGGCATCAGGGATGTGCTTGGTTTTGTGCGGGAGTTTCGCACATCGAACAAGTCTACCCCGGTCGTCCTGATGGGCTACGCCAATCCCATTGAACATATGGGGCAGCAGGCTTTCATCCAGGCCGCGAAAGATGCCGGTGTTGACGGCACCATCGTGGTCGATTATCCGCCGGAAGAGTGTGAAGAATTTGCGCTGTCGATGAAGGCAAACGACATGGACACGATTTTCCTGCTGGCGCCAACCTCAACGGACGAAAGAATTGCCCAGGTCGCCAGGGTCGGCAGCGGCTTCAGTTATTACGTATCGCTGAAAGGCGTGACCGGGTCTGGCAATATTGATACGGAAGAAGTTGCGCAGCGTATTGCGGCAATTCGCAAATATGTGAAACTGCCGATCGGCGTGGGTTTCGGCATTCGGGATGCGGCGACCGCCAAGGCTGTCGCCTCGGTGTCGGATGCCATTGTGATCGGTAGCCGCATTATCCAGGAACTGGAAAATACGCCTCCCGAACAGGCCGTAGCAGCGGTACAAAAATTCCTCAGTGAAATACGCAAGGCGATCGACGAATAAAAATTCATTATTCAAATGATATCGGCGCGTGCCAACACCCGTGTAATATTAGGCCCTCGAGGGCTTGACTTGGCGCACTGCAATACGAACGGTACAATGCGCCAGGTTGAATAATCCGCAAGTTAAGAAATCTGAAGAGGTCACCATGAGCTGGCTAGAAAAACTGCTTCCTCCGCGTATCCAGCGCTCCGCGTCCGCCACACGCAAGTCGGTGCCGGAAGGCTTGTGGGTAAAATGCCCATCCTGTGAGGCGGTGTTATACCGCACCGATCTTGAATCAAATATCCATGTTTGTCCCAAATGCGATCATCACCTGCGCATCCGCGCACGGGATCGGCTGGATGCCCTGCTCGATAGCGAAGGGCGTTATGAAATCGGGCAGGAAACGCTGCCTGTCGACACTCTCAAGTTCAAGGACAGCAAAAAATATCCGGATCGCCTGAAAGCGGCAATGGAAGCGACCGGCGAAACGGACGCCCTGATTGTGCTGGGCGGTTCGATCATGTCCCTGCCGGTGGTTGTCGCCTGCTTCGAGTTCGAGTTCATGGGTGGCTCTATGGGCTCGGTAGTCGGGGAGCGTTTTGTGCGCGGCGCGCAAATCGCACTGGAACAAAAGGTGCCGTTCATTTGCATCACCGCGACCGGCGGCGCACGCATGCAGGAAGGCCTGTTGTCGTTAATGCAAATGGCCAAGACGACGGCGATGCTGACCAAACTGTCGGAAAAAAAACTACCTTATATTTCGGTGCTGACCGATCCCACGATGGGCGGTGTATCCGCCTCATTCGCCTTTCTGGGTGACGTAGTGATCGCTGAGCCGAAGGCTCTGATTGGCTTTGCCGGGCCGCGCGTGATCGAGAATACCGTCCGCGAAAAACTGCCCGAAGGTTTTCAGCGTGCCGAGTTCCTGTTACAAAAAGGGGCTGTTGACATGATCGTTGATCGCCGCAAAATGCGTGAAGAAATTGCTCGTCTGCTCGCACTGTTACAAAACCAGGCAGTCGAAGTCGTGGCCTGATTGGCGCGCAATTTCTGGAAAAGCCCGGATCTCCAGCAGATCCGGGCTTTTTAATTTCAAAACACTCCCCCATATACGTGAACAATGCAAAATCAACCGACCACACTGGCTGACTGGCTAGCCGCTCTCGAAGCCATGCATCCCAAGGCGATCGACATGGGTCTTGAGCGCGTGGCCGCAGTCAGGGAACGTCTTGGCATCGAGTTCAGTTGTCCGGTCATTATTGTCGGTGGCACCAATGGCAAGGGGTCAACGTGCGCAATGCTTGAGTCGATCCTGCTACAGGCCGGATATCGTGTCGGTTTGTACACGTCGCCGCATCTGCTGCATTTCAACGAACGTGCGCGGATAAGCGGAGAGCCGGTTGCCGATGACGATCTGGTCGCAAGCTTTTCCATCGTCGAGTCCCAACGCGGGAACGTATCGCTGACCTATTTTGAATTCACGACACTCGCCGTGCTGCAGCTGTTTGCGCAGGCAAAACTCGACGCAGTCATTCTGGAGGTCGGATTGGGAGGCAGGCTGGACGCAGTGAATGTGATCGACGCCGATGTCGCCATCGTCACCAGTGTCGATATTGATCACACCGATTATCTGGGCGACACCCGCGAAAAGATCGGCTTTGAAAAAGCGGGCATTTTTCGCGCGGGCAGGGCCGCGATCTGCAGCGATCCGATACCACCCAGGTCATTGATCGCGCATGCGGATGTAATCGGCGCTGACTTATGGTTACTGGGGCGCGACTTCAATTACTCGGGCGACAAGCAGCAGTGGAACTACGGCGGCCGCGAGCAGCGCCGCAATGCGCTGGGCTATCCCAGCCTGCGCGGGGCAAACCAGTTGTTGAACGCGGCCGCGGTACTGGCTGCACTTGAAGTGCTGCGCCTGGCGCTGCCGGTCAGCGCACAGGAAGTACGCAGCGGCCTGGTAATGGTTGACCTGCCGGGACGATTCCAGGTATTGCCGGGGCGTCCAACCGTCATTCTCGATGTTGCGCATAATCCGCATGCGGCCGCCACGCTGGCCCGGAATTTGGAAAATATGGGATTTCATCCATACACCTACGCTGTCTTCGGCGCCATGCAGGACAAGGATATCGACGGCGTAATTGCACAGCTGAAGGAGCATGTCGATCACTGGTATGTCACCGATTTACCCTTGCCGCGCGCGGCAACCGCGGCACAACTCACGCAGAAGTTGCTGGATGCGGGAATCGTGCCGCAAAATGAACCGAATGCCGAGCGCACCATCCAAAGCTTCAGCTCTCCTGAAATTGCTTTCTTAAATGCACAAAGTCGAGCTGGCGAGAATGATAGAATTGCGGTTTTCGGATCCTTCCTTACCGTCGCCGGCGTGATGAATGCCAAAAAGCCCGAAGCCAGCTCCGACCTTCACTGATAAATTGATAAAAACCGCATGAGCTTGTTCTCGTTATTCCGTAAAAACAAGCAGGACTCCTCTTCTGGCGATGGAAAATTTTATACGCGCGCAGAAGAGAAGCCGAGTACAACGCGTGGTCGGACCAAACGCAAGAAGGCCAACGAGGCCAATGAGCCTGTGGACCCGGTCTTGCCAGAAAAAAAACGCGCGCGTCGGCGTCTGGTTGGCGCAGTGGCGCTGGTATTGGCGGCAATCATTGGACTGCCAATGATCCTCGATTCCGAGCCCAAGCCATTGGCGGACGATATTGCAATTCAGATTCCAGCCAAGGAAAAGCCGGCCAATCCTCAATCCGCACCAAGCCGGCAGGGCACCGCCGCTGTCAACAAGGCGCCGGTCGCGGCGGCTCTTGACAAGGATGAAGAAGAGATTCAGTTGCCCGCTACCTCAGCCGCAGCTGCGCAATCCACCGGGATAACAACGGTCCAGACAGAGCCAAAGACCGCGCCGGCACCGGTAATCGAATCGGAAGCCAAAGTAAGCACAGCTCCGAAGCAAGCGGAAAAAACAGTGGATGCCGCACGGGCGCCCGCCATTCAGGATAACAAGTCCGCCGCCAGGCCGGACACCGTGAAAGCGCAGGCTGACAAAGATAAACCGAGCGGAAAATTTGTGCTGCAGGTAGCGGCGCTGGCGACGCAAAGCAAGGTCAATGAATTGCAAAGCAAGCTGAAAACCGCAGGCATCAAATCCTATACGCAGAAAGTGGCAACTGAATCAGGCGAACGCATCCGCATTCGCATTGGCCCGTTCGCCAGCAAGGAAGAGGCGGATAAAACGCGTGAAAAACTCGGAAAGCTCGGGTTGAATGGCACACTGGTGCCGGCTTGAGTCAGGCACGTTGCGGCAAGGCGGTCTGCACGTGACCTTGTTTGATTACCTGGTGCTGTTTGTGCTGATTTGCTCGATCGTCATCAGCACCATGCGCGGACTGGTGAAGGAAATCCTGTCCTTGCTAGGCTGGATAGCGGCGCTGGTTGTGGCGAATGCCTATGGTGAGTCACTGGCAACACTTTTGCCGGAAAGTATTCCTGGCACATTGACTCGTCTGATTGCCGCATTTATCGTCCTGTTCATTGGCGTGCGCTTATTGATGATGTTATTGAGCATGGCGATCGAAGCCGTGGTCAAGGCGAGCGGATTGACATTGGCCGATCGTGGTCTCGGTGGCTTGTTTGGCCTGGGACGTGGCCTGGTGATTGTCCTGACGGCTGTTTTGTTATGCGGCATGACCGCCATTCCGCAGCAGGCATTCTGGAAAAATGCCGTATTCAGTCCGCTGGCGGAAACCGCCGCGCGAACGGTCAAGCCATTTCTGCCGGGCGATTTCGCGCGGCACGTACAGTTTTGAATTGTCTTTGTTGAGGAGTCCACCATGTGTGGCATAGTCGGCGTCGTTTCCCACAATCCCGCTAACCAGTTGATCTATGATGCGCTGCTGTTGCTGCAGCATCGTGGTCAGGATGCGGCGGGCATTGCAACCAATATGGGCAACGGATTTTCCATGCACAAGGCCAACGGCCTGGTGCGCGATGTATTTCGTACCCGTAACATGCGTTCCCTGGTAGGCAACGCTGGCGTAGGACAGTGCCGTTATCCCACCGCGGGATCGGCCAGCGCTGAAGAGGCGCAGCCGTTTTATGTCAACGCGCCATTTGGCATCATCCTTGCGCATAACGGCAACCTTACGAACTGGGAACAGCTCAAGATCGAGATGTTCAAGAACGATCGCCGTCACATCAACACCGATTCCGATTCGGAAGTGTTGCTGAATGTGCTGGCCCATGAGATTCAGGAAGCCACCACCGGCTATTCGCTCGATCCGTCGGCCTTGTTCAAGGCGGTGTCGGCAGTGCACAAGCGGGTGCGCGGGTCTTACGCGGTGGTCGCGCAAATTGCAGGTTACGGCCTGCTCGCCTTCCGCGACCCGTATGGCATCCGGCCGCTGTGCATCGGTTTTAACGAAACCGAAAAAGGGCCTGAGTATGTAGTGGCCAGCGAATCGGTTGCGCTGGAAGGCCTCGGATTCCATTTCCTGCGCGATGTCATTCCGGGCGAAGCGATTTTCATCGACATGGATGGCAAGTTGTATAACCAGCAGTGCGCCGAAAATCCAAGCCTGAATCCTTGTGCATTCGAGTTCGTCTATCTTGCTCGGCCGGACTCGATCATTGACGGTGCTTCGGTGTATGCGACACGTCTGAAAATGGGCGAATACCTGGCCGATAAAATCAAGCGTGAAATGTCATCCGGCGAGATCGATGTGGTGATGCCGATTCCCGACTCATCACGTCCGGCGGCCATGGAACTTGCCGGCAAACTCAACCTGAATTACCGCGAAGGTTTCATCAAGAACCGTTATATCGGCCGCACCTTCCTGATGCCCGGCCAGGCGATCCGGCGTAAATCGGTGCGTCAGAAACTGAATGCGATCGGCTCGGAATTCAAGGGCAAGACGGTGCTTCTGGTCGATGATTCAATCGTGCGCGGCACCACCAGCCGGGAGATCGTGCAGATGGCGCGTGATGCCGGCGCCAAGCGTGTGATATTTGCTTCCGCGGCGCCACCGGTAAAATTTCCCAACGTGTATGGCATCGACATGCCGACGCGCAACGAGTTGATTGCCTATGGCCGCACCGATGAAGAAGTCTGCCGCGAAATTACGGCCGATGCCCTGATCTACCAGGATATCGACGCCCTGAAGCACTCGATTTCCGATGTCAATCCGATGCTGAAAAATTTTGAAGCATCGTGTTTCGATGGTGTCTACATCACCGGTGATATTTCGCGTGACTATCTGGATCGGATTGAACTGGCCCGCAACAATCCAAAGCCGGAAAATGATGATGCGGTTCGTTCCCAGCTGAACCTGAATCTGGCGCAGGTCGATTAAACGCCAGGCCAGCCCGTCCTGCGGGACGGGCTGGCTTTCGACATTGTGGCAAGGATGACCTCCTTGTCCAGTTTTCCGCATTTCCTTTTCCCCCATCCTTTTCCGGTCTCCGGCGTCGCCGTCAAAAATCCACAGCATAGTTGCGAAATTTCCACACGAAATTCGCCTAATTTCGCTGTGTCAACAACTGTCTTGACGGCAACCTCTCCTGTGCGACATTATAAAAAAACATCATTGCAAGCATCGCGGCACTGACGCAATCGTGATTTTTGCATCAACGAATAACCATCGTGGGAGCGCTTATGCCGAGGCCGGGGAAGATCCGTTTGGGTGAGATCCTGGTGCAGCAAAAGCTGCTCTCCGAAGAGCAGCTTTCGTTCTCGCTGGGCGAGCAAAAGCGGACCGGCCGAAAGCTGGGCCGCATTTTTGTAGAGAATGGATTTGTCACGGAAGAGCAGATTTCCGGCGCACTCGCCAATCAGCTGAACATCCCCTATATCAATATCAAATTCTTCAATATCAATGCCGACACGGTACGCTTGCTGCCGGAGTTGCAGGCGCGGCGTTTCCGCGCAATCGTGCTGGAAGACCGTGGCAGCGTGCTGCTGGTTGGCATGGCCGACCCGACCGATCTGTATGCGTACGATGAAGTGACGCGTCTGGTGAGACGAAGCATCACGCTTGCGGTGGTCGCTGAAGGTGAGCTGCTCCAGACCATCGATCGGATTTACCGCCGTACCGAGGAAATAACCGATTTTGCGCGCGAGCTTGAAGAAGAGTTGGGCGACACTGTGGTCGACTTCGGATCGCTCGGACTCAACGCCGGACTCGAAGAAGCGCCGATCGTAAAGCTTTTGCAATCGGTGTTCGATGATGCAGCCCAGGTGCTGGCCTCGGACATCCACATCGAGCCGCAGGCGGAGCGCCTGCAGATTCGTTTTCGGATTGACGGCGTGTTGCATCTGCAAACCGAAGCCGACATGAAAATTGCGGCTTCTTTGGCCTTGCGCCTGAAACTGATGTCGAATCTGGATATCTCGGAAAAACGTTTGCCGCAGGATGGACGTTTTGCGGTCAAGGTCAAGCAGCAACAGATCGACGTCCGCATCTCCACCATGCCGACCCAATACGGCGAGTCGGTCGCGATGCGCCTTCTCAGCCAGAGTGGCGGTCTGCTCAATCTGGACTCAATCGGCATGTGGCCCGCGCTGGTCAAGAAATTCCGGTCGATCATTCATCGTCCTTATGGCCTGGTGCTGGTAACCGGGCCGACCGGCAGCGGCAAGACCACGACACTGTACGGCGCACTGGCGGAGCTGAATACACCGGAACGCAAGCTGATTACGGTCGAAGATCCGGTCGAGTACCGTTTGCCGGGGATTAACCAGGTTCAGGTCAATGAAAAAATCGATCTGAATTTCGCGCGCGTCTTGCGATCGGCATTGCGCCAGGATCCCGATATCGTGCTGGTCGGTGAAATGCGTGATCAGGAAACCGCGCAAATCGGCATGCGCGCCGCATTGACCGGGCACCTGGTGCTGTCGACCCTGCACACCAATGATGCGATGAGCACGCCGGTCCGCCTGATGGACATGGGTGTGCCCGGATACATGGTGTCGAGCTCCTTGCAGGCTGTACTTGCCCAGCGCCTGGTGCGGCTGATTTGCGAAAGCTGCGCCCATGCCTACGAGCTGAAGCCGATTGAAGCTGCGTGGTTAAAAGCCGAACTGGGCGACTCCGTGGCGTCACGACGCTACCTGCATGGACGCGGCTGCTCGCATTGCAACGGCACGGGCTATCGTGGCCGTACGGGCGTTTATGAGCTGCTGGAAATGACCAAGACCATTGCCGACGCCGCCAGTCACCAGGATCCCGGGGAATTCATGAAAGTCGCCGCGGCAGAAATGGGCGGCCGTACCTTGCGGCGGCATGCCGTGGCCCTTGTCGTCGAAGGAAAGACGACTGTGATTGAGGCCATGCGTATCAGCAACCAGTTCGAGGATTAGACTTAACCGGCTTGACGGCGTCTGCCGGCATTGATCAATCGTTTCTCTTTCCGGGAATTCATGTGCCGTATTTTGCTTACAAAGCCCGCAATGCCCGCGGGGAATTGCTGCAAGGCGTGCTTGAAAGCGCCGATAGCGGGACGCTGGCGGACCAGCTTTTCAATACTGGGCTGACGCCGGTTGAAATCAATGTAACCAGACATCGCACTGCCGGCGGTGACGGCGGCTGGTGGGCCCGGCTGACCGAAGACAAGGTGCGCTCGCTGGACGTCCAGCTTTTCAGCCGGCAGATGTATACCTTGTCACGCGCCGGTGTGCCTATCATGCGCGGGCTTGCCGGCCTTCAGGAGTCCGCAATCAGCAAGGCATTTGCGCGGGTATTGAAAGATATTCGCGACTCCCTCGACTCCGGGCGCGATTTGTCGACCGCGATGCGGCGCCATCCGCATGTCTTTTCTTCGTTCTATCTGAACATGATTCGTGTCGGCGAAACCACCGGCCGGCTGGAAGAAGTATTTCTGCGCCTGTTCGATCATCTTGAATTTGAGCGTGCGATGCGTGATCGGGTGCGTTCGGCGCTGCGTTATCCCACATTTGTTGTCATTGCCATGCTGATCGCGATGGCTGTCATCAATTTGTTTGTGGTTCCTGCCTTTGCCAAAGTCTATGCCGGCTTCAAGGCGCAACTGCCACTGATGACGCGGATCCTGATCAACACCTCCGATTTTGCGATCCGCTTCTGGCCGTTCATGCTGGCTGGGGTGATCGTGGCGGCGATTGCCGTAAGGATCTATATCGCAACGCCGGAGGGGCGTTATCGCTGGGACAAGATGAAACTGCGCTTGCCGCTGGTCGGCGACATCATCCTGAAGGGAACAATGGCGCGCTTTGCCCGCAGCTTTGCGTTGTCGAGCAAAAGCGGCGTACCCATCGTGCAGGGATTGAGCGTCGTGGCGCAGACCGTCGATAACGCCCATATCGCCAGCCGCATCGAACAAATGCGCGATGCGGTCGAGCGTGGCGAAAGCATTTTGCGCAGCGCGGTAACGACCGGGGTGTTTACACCGATCGTGCTGCAGATGATCGCCGTCGGCGAGGAAACCGGCGAGTTGGACAGCCTGATGGATGAAATCGCGGGAATGTATGAACGCGAAGTCGACTATGAATTAAAAACGCTGTCGTCAAAAATTGAACCGATCCTGATTCTTGCCCTGGGCGTGCTTGTGTTGATTCTCGCGCTGGGTGTATTCCTGCCAATCTGGGATCTCGGCAAAGTGGCGATTTCAAAATAATCCATGCGGGGCGGGTAACGCTCAGTTTTCCCTCCCCCGATTTTGTTGTATTTCGCAGACACATAACCAGCTGATTTCCTATCGACAATTAGAAAGTTGCCTTCCGATGGGAACTTGGCATGGTAAATTTCTAATTGTAAATATTGGTATTTATAAATGGTGACTTGAAGTAATCCGCTGTAAGTGAAACCGGAGCGAAGCTTGTCAATGAAAACGCAAGGAAAAAACAGGCATCGGGGATTTACCTTAATCGAGCTTGTTATTGTAATTACGATCATTGCAACCCTGGCCGCGATTGCCTTGCCTCGTTACATCAACATGCAGGTGCAGGCGCGTGTTGCCAAGGGGCAGGCCATTTTTGGTTCAATCAGATCGGCGGCAACGCTGGCGCGGGCAAGCTGCATGATGGATCTGGCCGGACTGGTGGCGGCGCCCACCTGTACACCGACAGCAGGTACGGCAAACATGGATGGTTCCGCGGTCGATATGGTGAACCAGTATCCGGCCGCTACCGTTACGGGAATCGTACGAGCCGCTCAGCTGGACTCGACGAATGACGGCCTGGTGATTACCGCCGGAAATCCGATTCTGATCGACCTGGCAGGCGGTACGGCCCCCAATTGCAGGATCACGTATGCCGCGGCGACTGCGGGCCCGGCCGCACCGGCCATTGCTTTACAACTATCCGGGTGTTAAGGCGATCAGGCGTGCGCCCGATACTGACATTTTTTTGAACATCAGCGATTTTTCGATTTGCTTTTCGATTTGCTTTTTTAAGGAGGCACGTAATGCGGAACACTATCCAGAAGGGTTTTACACTGATCGAGCTGGTTGTCGTGATCGTCATTTTGGGCATTTTGGCGGCGACCGCACTACCGAAGTTCATCGATCTGAGCACCGACGCAAATACGGCCGCAGTCAAGGGATTCGCCGGTGCCATCAACGGCGGCAATAACGTGAACTACGCAGCTTATCTGGCGCGGCGTACCGATACAACCGGAACGACGGCCACATCTGGCGTGCAAGACACGCAGCAGGGTTGTTCGCTAACCGTCGCCAATCTGTTGTTGCAGGCAAACATGCCCACCTCACCGGCGTATAGCGTTTCCGGCGGTTCCGCTACAACAATGGGTCTTGACGTTACCTGTGTGCTGTCCAACGGGACCTCAACGGCTAACTTTGTGATTACCGGCGCCAAGTAATTTCATCAGGATGGCGTGAGTTCAGGGTTGGCCGTTTTTCCACCCAAATAATCCTGACCGGGCGACGGCAGTTTGGATTGCCAGCTCGCTCGTCAGGACAATGAATGCTGTTTCGAACGAAGCCGATGTTCCGGTTTTCGTTCGCATGAAGCTGGAATCGCCGATGACTGCAGTACGTCCAGGAGCTTCAGGTTTTACAATGATCGAACTGGTGGTCACATTGATGATCATCGGTATTTTGGGAGTCGCCGCCATCTCCCGGTTTTCGGGGACGGCGGATTTTGATAATCGCGGCTTCCATGACGAAACGCTGGCAGCGCTTCGTTACGCCCAGAAAGCGGCCGTTGCCCAGCGCCGCAATGTCTGCGTTACGTTCACGTCGGCCACGGTAACGCTCAGGATTGCCTCTGATGCAGACAGCCTCGCCGCCTGCAGTACGCTTCAACTCGCGAGCCCGACAGGTGAAAGCCTGTTTGTAGTCACGGGACGATCGAGAGCGTCCTTTTCCGCACTACCTGTCAATTTTCAATTCGATGCGCTGGGCCGCCCTTTCAGGAGCGCCGACCTGACTGCGCTTGCGCAAACCATACAAGTGGCAGGCCTGGCGCAATCGATCAGGGTCGAAGAAGAGACCGGCTATGTCTTTCCACTCTAGTCCATCCATCGGCGCGCAGGCCGGCATCTCCCTGATCGAGCTGGTCATGTTCATGGTGATTGTCAGCGTTGGCCTGGCCGGGATTTTGTCGGTGATGAATATGACGGCCAGGGTGAGCGCCGATCCGCTGCTGCGAAAACAGGCCGTGGCAATCGCCGAGTCCCTGCTTGAAGAGATCGAACTGCAGCCGTTTACCTATTGCGATCCGGATGATGCACAGGCCGCCGCCGCGACCAGCAGTGCCGGCTGCACTGGCGGCCTGGCCGGCTCCGAAGATCATCTGCCGCTGACTTTTGAGGCCGGCGAAACACGTTACGCAGATCCGCGTTTCGACAATGTGAGCGACTACAACGGCTTTGCAATGAGTAACGGGATAGTGGACATAACCAATACTGCGGTGGCAGGTCTGGAAACGTACTCGGCATCGGTGACCATCACGCAAGTCGGCACGTCGCCACAGTTTGCCGGCCTGTCATTGCCCAATGAAGATGTATTAAAAATCGATGTGCGGGTGACCAGCGGCAGCAATACCGACATTACGGTGAGCGGGTTCCGGTTTCGCTATGCGCCCAATGTGGTTCCCTGATGCCATGGCGATATCAATGAAAAAATCCGGAAAGGGATTTACCTTGATCGAAGCGGTCATCGTCATTACGATTACCGGCATCCTCGCGGCAGTCGTCGCGGTTTTCATCAAGGCGCCGATACAGGGATATTTCGACGCTTCGCGGCGGGCCGAGTTGACAGACGTTGCCGATACCGCCTTGCGCCGCATTGCACGCGATTTGCATCTGGCCCTGCCGAACAGCGTGCGCGTGACAGGCGGCAATCAGGCGATCGAATTCCTGCAGACCCGTATCGGCGGCCGCTATCGTTATTCAACCGGCTCATCCAGCGCCGATAATATTCTCGACTTTACCCAGGCCGACTCGAGTTTTGAAATACTGGGGCCGCCCATCCTCTTCAGGACCGGCGACCAGGTTGTGGTCTACAACCTGGGCATCGATGGCGCCGACGCCTATCAGGGAAACACGGCGGCGACCCATGTGCGTCGATCCCTGAATGTGGCCGGCATCGGCAGCACTACGACCGTGCAGATTATCTCCAGCAATCCCTACCCATTCGATTCGCCCAACCATAGCTTCCAGGTGGTCGACACGCCGGTCAGCTATCTGTGCGATTCCGCGACACGGACGCTGACCCGCTACTGGGGATACGACATTTCAGCCACGCAGCCCAATCCGCCAAGCGTGGGGGCGGGACTGAAAAGTGCCGTCCTGGCAAAAAATGTAATCACCTGCAATTTTGGCTATGCCGCTGGCGTCACCGAGCGTAGCGGCCTGGTCGCAATAAAAATTTCAGTCGGCCAGAACGCGGAGTCAATCAGCCTGCATCACGAGGTGCATGTCAGCAATGTGCCATAGCCAAATGAAAACGAAGAATAGTCGTCGTTCAAGCGGGCTTGCAGTTGAGCGCGGATTTTCAGTCATGACGGCGATTTTCCTGTTGGTCATCATGGCATCCCTGGGTGCCGCCATGCTGACTTTTTCTTCTGTCCAGCAGACCACCGGAACACTCGATTTGCAAGGAGCCCGAGCTTATCAGGCAGCACGCGCAGGCGCCGAACTCGGGCTGTACAAGATTCTGCGGCCAGGCGTGGCAAGCTGCGGCAGCACGACCTTGACACTGCCCGGGGCAATGGCGGCATTGTCCAATAATGTCGACTGCAGCGCTTCAGCCATCTACACGGAAGGCTCGACTACCGTGACCGTCTACACCATTACCGCGACCGCAAAAAGCGAAGGCGCGCCGGGTAGCGCCAATTATGTGGAACGTCGTCTGACAGTAAGCGTGAGCAAATAGCGATGGGCCGTGACGCGTGGGGAGCCGAGGGTGAAAGGGCGTGCGGATTCAGACACGCCGGTCCGCAAGGACCAACTGCGGCAACGTTGTTTTTTGGTGACTATTTTCATGTGATTTATGGTTGTTATTGATTGACGTCAACTAGTTATTGTCATAACTTTAAGAAACTCTTTGTGTTGGGAAACAGAGTCATGCACATGAATTTATTTTCCAAAACTTCCAGGCTGGCCGGCTGGCTTGCTGTCAACGTGCAGGCGGATGGCATCAGTCTGGCGCATGTCAGACGAGTGCCGGCAGCCCTGCCCGTAGTGGAGTTTGTTTCGTTTTATCCTGCCGACAAGTTGTCTGCCGCAATGACGATGGAAAGACTCGCAAAGGAATCCCAGGCTGGCCGTCATCACTGCATCGCTCTGTTGACTGCCGGCGAGTATCAGTTGTTATCAGTGGATGCACCGAACGTGCCGCGCGGCGAGCTCAAGACAGCCATACGCTGGCGTCTCAAGGATATGCTGGATTTCCACATCGACGATGCAACGATCGATGTGCTGGATGTTCCGGTGGACAAGGACGCCCCGATACGCACACATTCAATGTATGTGGTGGCAGCGCACAATCAGACAATAAGGCAACGCCAGGGATTATTCGAAAGCGCAAAGATACCGCTGGGCGTGATCGACATACCGGAGATGGCGCAAAGGAACATAGCGGCATTGCTGGAAACCGATGGCCGTGGCCTGGCATTGTTGACCTTTGATGAGTCGGGCGGATTGTTGACCATGACCTTCGCGGGTGAGCTTTATCTGGCGAGGCGTATCGATATCACGCTGCGGCAGTTGGTTCAGGCAGACGATGAGCAGAAAAATATCCTGTATGAACGCATCGTGCTTGAACTGCAGCGTTCGATCGATCATTTCGACCGTCAGTATCGTTTCATTACGCTGGCAAGACTGGTGTTGTCGGCGGCAGGTAAAGCCGAGTTCGAGCTGCAGAAATACCTGGCGGTCCAACTTTATATTTCGGTAGAGGTGTTGGTGCTGGAGGCGGTGCTGGATATGTCGAAAGCACCGCAACTTCGCAAGCCGGAAGACCGGCACCGTTTTTTACTGACCGTCGGCGCGGCACTTCGCCTCGAGGAGCTTGCGCTTTGAGCCAGCAAATCAATCTGTTCAATCCGATTTTCCTGACCAGCAAGAAGCTTTTTTCGGCGGTCGCGATGGCTCAGGCCCTGAGTTTGCTTGTGCTCGGCGCGGCATTAATGACTGCTTATGCCGGCTACAGGCTGACCGCCCTTGGCAAGGAAGCTGCCGCGACTGCCGCACAGCTGGGGGTGGCAAATACCCAGCTCGCCAGGGTAAAGGCGGAATATGGGCCACGTGTCAAAAGCCAGGCGCTGGAGCAGCAGATTCAACAGACGGAAGCAGGGGTGCAATCGCTGAAGCAGGTATTCGATATCCTGCAAAGCGGAACGATCGGAAATACGCAGGGTTATTCGGCCTATCTGCGCGCCTTCTCCCGGCAGGTTGTCGAAGGGCTCTGGCTGACTGATGTCAGCATCGTCGGCGCCGGTAATGAACTCGCGTTGCAAGGCCGCGCATTGCAGCCGGAGATGGTGCCGGCTTACATGAATCGTCTCAGGCGGGAACCTGTAATGCAGGGAAAATCATTCGCGACCCTGGAAATGCAAGTGCCGCAGACCGGCCTGCCCAAGCAGAATGAACAAGCCGCGGCGAGACAGCCTGTGTTGGCCGGATATATTGAATTCATCCTTCGATAATGCGCGATATTGCTGAGAACGAAGCCTGATATGTGTGGAGCGAAGCGACAATGAAGCAGCACTGGCAACGACTGGTAATGAAAATCGATGCATTGAGCTTGCGCGAGCGGAGCGTTATTTTCCTGATGATCGCAGTCATCCTGGTTACGATCGTGAATACAGCAGTGCTGGATCCTCAATTTGCAAAACAAAGACAACTTTCGGAACTGATAAAAACGCAGCAGTCGCAGATTGAGCAGATTCAGAATGAAATGCAGAAAACCGTCAAGGTGCGAGGAGATCCGGACATTCCGAACCGGGCGCGGCTGCTGAGTCTACAACAGCAATTCCGTGAGATGAATACCGCGCTGCTGAACATGCAAAAAGGACTGGTCTCCCCTGACCGGATCACAGTCCTGCTTGAAGACATCCTGAACCGCAATGGAAGCTTGCGTCTGCTGACCCTGAAAACGCTGCCTGTGACCCGCTTGAATGACCCGGTTCCCGGCGCCGCCGCGCCAGCCGCAATGACAAGCGTGGTGAAAACCGCGCCGGAAAAAGAGGCTGCGGCAAGCCAGCCGGTTGGCGGATCGGTTTATAAACACGGTGTCCAGATTGTCGTCCAGGGGAACTATCTGGAGATGATGAAATATATGGCAGACCTGGAGGCGATGCAGTGGCAATTATTCTGGGGCAGCGCAAATTTGACTGTTGAAGAGTATCCGAAAGCGACCTTGACCTTGACTCTTTTTACCTTGAGCCTGGATAAAAAATGGCTGTATCTATGAATGCCGGCATGAGAAAGATGGCACTGCTTGGCAGCGTGTTGCTCATGTCGGCAATCGCCGCGCCGGCACAAGCGCAAACCTTGCCGGATCCTACTCGTCCGCCCATGGCACAGGGCTTTTTGCAGGATGCGAATGCCCAGGCATCTCCAGCTGCGCCGGTTTTGCAATCGGTGTTCATGTCATCGCATAAAAAAGTGGCGATCATCAGCGGACAGGCTGTCAATGTCGGCGAGAAGTTTGGTGATTCAAGAGTCGTCAAGATAACGGAATCGGAAGTGATATTGCGGAACGGGCCAACTGTGCAGACCTTGAAGCTGTTCCCGGGACCGGAGAAAAAAATGAGCGCCAGCCACATCGGTTCAGACCACAATCCAGCGGCAAAAAAGGGGCGATGAGCATGAAAATATTGTCGTCACTAATCGTCATTCTCTGGCTGGCAGGATGTGTTACCCAGGCGCCAAAGCGCGAGACCTACGATCTGATCAATGCGGAGATGAACAAGATTGTCGCAGACGCCCAGGCGCGCGCGGCGCAACCGGACGCCGTCGCTGCGGCGCTGTTGCCGCCGCTCAGGATAGAGGCGCCAATTGTTCGTCAGCCGGTGGAGCAGCGTTTTAATCTCGCGTTCAATAATTTGCCGGCAAATCAGTTTTTCATGGTGCTGGTTTCGGGAACGCGTTACAGCATGCTGGTGCCGCCCGAGGTGTCGGGAACAATATCGGCCAATCTCAAGGACGTGACGGTATTCGAAGCGCTGGATGCGATCCGTGAGCTGTACGGCTACGATTACAAGGTGGAAGGCACACGCATCTACATCCGGCCGCTGACCCTGCAGACGCGCGTGTTTCAGGTCAGTTATCTGACCGGCAGCCGCACCGGCGCATCCGATATCCGGGTGACCTCCGGTTCAATCGGTGATGCCACGAGTACAACCGGCACAACCACTATCGCGGGCGGCACCACACGTTCTTCAAGCTCCAGCAATATTTCCACACGCTCCACCAGTGATTTCTGGGGTGAGCTGAAATCCTCGCTGGAGGCGATTGTCGGCGCCGGCAAGGAGGGACGCAACGTTGTCATCAGTCCGCAGTCGGGCGTGGTGGTCATACGCGCGATGTGGGGTGAATTGCGGGATGTGGCGGCATATCTGAAGGCGACCCAGCTTTCTGTCGGGCGCCAGGTGATTCTGGAGGCCAAGATTCTCGAAGTGCAGTTGAACGATAGCTTCCAGTCCGGCATCAACTGGGCCGCATTCGGCAGGGGAAGCAACAGCCGTGTCACCGCGGGACGGCAGAGCCCTGGTCCGGGTCTGCAACCAAATGGCTCCTTGATCGGCACCGGATTTCCCGGTGACGCCAATCCGATTGCCACCAGTCTCGGGACTTTATTTGGCCTTGCATTCCAAACCAGTAATTTCGCTGCGCTGATATCGTTTCTTGAAACGCAGGGCACCGTGCATGTATTGTCCAGTCCACGGATCGCGACACTGAACAATCAAAAAGCGGTGTTGAAAGTAGGGACTGACGAATTTTTTGTCACCAACGTCAGCACCACGACCACTACCGGCACAGCAACAACCACCAATCCCAGCGTAACGCTGCAGCCATTCTTTTCCGGTGTCGCGCTCGATGTGACGCCACAGATCGATGAAGGCGGCAATATCATCTTGCATATTCATCCTTCAGTAAGCAACGTGACGACAGTGGAGAAGAACGTCAATCTTGGTGCCGGCGGATCGCTTACCTTGCCTCTGGCATCCAGTTCGATATCGGAAACCGATAGCGTCGTGCGCGGACGGGATGGCAACGTCGTTGCGATCGGCGGCCTGATGCGGCAATCCAGCAGTTCGGACCGTTCGCAACTGCCGGGCGCAGCCAATATCCCGGTGCTGGGCGCGGCGCTCCGCCATACCAATGAGATCACGCAAAAGCGTGAACTGGTCATCCTGCTCAAGCCTACGGTGGTGCAGAACGACAGCACCTGGACGCAGGATATGCTGGAGACCCAGCGCCAGATTCAGGAGCTCGATCCCCGAACCCTTTCGGATCGGCGCTAAGTACCCACGCGGAATAAATTGGGAGATGGATGTGGTTCTGAACGGATGTGATGCAAGGCGCTCGGTTCGCCGCAGTGCGAGCACTGCAAGGAGCGGGCAACGCGGCAGCGCGCCGTTCAGGGCCGCAGACGCTCACAATTTATTTTGCGTGGGTACTTAGACGTGTACAAAAACCATTTCGGCCTGCATGAACTGCCATTCGGCATTACGCCCGACACCAGCTTTTTTTTCGCCTGCTCCAACTATCAGCAAGCTCTGAATACCTTGCTGGTGGCGGCTAACAATGGCGAAGGGTTCATCAAGATTACGGGCGAAGTGGGCACGGGAAAAACATTGTTGTGCCGAAAATTCATGGCCCTGCTGGATGATAGCTTTGTCACCGCCTACATACCTAATCCATCCCTGGAACCGCATACCTTGATGTTGGCGCTGGCTGACGAACTGGAAGTGCCGCTGGAACAGCATAACGACCAGTACCATCTCATGAAGGCCATCAATTTGCGCTTGCTGAGGTTGGCGCGGGCAGGAAAGCGGGTGCTGTTTTGCCTCGACGAAGCGCAGGCGATACCGATCGAAAGCCTGGAAGCAATCCGCCTGCTGAGCAATCTGGAAACCGAGAAGCGCAAGCTGCTGCAAATCGTGCTGTTCGGGCAGCCGGAACTGGACCGCAAGCTCGGACAGGATTCTATCCGTCAGCTGAACCAGCGCATTACCTTTCACTACCGCCTTGCGCCGCTCTCCAGGGGCGACCTCGAGTTTTACATTTCACATCGGCTTGCTGTCGCCGGTTTTAGCGGCGGCCGATTATTCAGCAAGGGCGCGGTAAAAATGTTGAATGCCGCGAGCGGCGGTATTCCGCGCCTGGTGAATATTCTGGCGCACAAGTCGTTGATGCTGGCTTACGGGGAAGGCAAAAGGGAGGTGCGCGCGCGTCATGTAGCTGCGGCAGCAATTGACACTGACGCGGCCAGACGGCGCGCGCCGCTGTGGATGTGGCCGAGTGCCGCGATGCTCTGTATCGTAGTTGCCAGTGCTGGCATTGGATGGATGTACATGCAATGAGCCTGATTAATAAAATGCTCCAGGACCTGGACGAGCGCCGCGCCGAATCCGGCGGAATGAATACCTTCGATTCCCAGGTCAGGGTAACGCCCGGGCGCAAGCCCATACACGCCGCGTGGTGGATCGTGCTGGGGTTGACACTCCTGCTAAGCGCGGTGATTGCCTGGGCCTGGAAAAACAAGACTGCACCGGCTGCTGTGCTCAGCCTTCCGGTTCCTCAGGTGGTCATGCCGCCGCCAAGGGTAATGGCCTCGGCGCAGCCTTCCGTGCTGGTCAGGCCTGCTGTTGAACCGGCGATTGCGGTTGCGGCCGCTCCTGCATTGCCGGTTGAGCCTGCCAGGCCGGGGCCGGCCGAGCCGCCTGCGGAAGCGCCGGTGCTGGCGGCCATAAGGCCGATGAGCGACGCGCCTGCACGAATAACTGCTTCCGCGAGGAGCAAGGCTGCCAGCCTGCCGGAGGCGCCGGAAAAACCATCCGCTCCTGAGATTCCTGCGACTGTCAGCAAGCAAATCAATGCGGCCAGCCCGCAGCAGCGTGCCGATAATGAGTACCGCAAAGCGTCGGCGCTGATGCAGGCGGGGAAAACGGCAGACGCGGCAGGCGTGCTCGAGCAGGTGCTGCAAATCGATCCGCTGTATTCGGTGGCGCGCCAGAGTCTGGCAGGGTTGCTGCTGGAAATGAAGCGCATCGATGATGCGATTCGTATATTGCAAGAGGGATTGGTGCTGGAGCCGAGGCAGCCGGAACTGGCGATGATGCTGGCGCGGCTGCAGGTGGAGAAAGGCGAGCTTGGGCTGGCGATCGCGACCTTGCAGCGCAGCTTGCCGCATGCATCCGAACGGGCCGACTACCAGGCGTTCCTGGCGGCGCTGTTTCAGCGCGATACGCAGCACAGGGAAGCCATCGACCATTTCCTGATTGCCTTGCGCAAGTCGCCTCAAAACGGTCTTTGGTGGATGGGCCTGGCCATTTCGCTGCAGGCAGAAAACCGCCTGTCTGAAGCGCGTGACGCCTTCGCCCGGGCCGGGGCGTCCAACACGCTGAGTCCGCCGTTGCAGGCTTTTGTCGAGCAAAAGATGGTGCAGCTGCGCTGATGTCCGGTCAGTGCTGCTAAAATGAGAGTCACTTTTTCTCTCATTCGCCCGCGATCAGCCCGTTTTTACGCGCACGCAAAACGGGTTCTTTTGCCTGATTATGAACGACTCCAAAAAATACGGCTTCACCACCACGATCCTGCACGGCGACCGGCAAAAGCCGATCGAGCATGGCTCATTGCATAAACCTATCCACACGTCGGTCGCCTTCGGTTACCGGGATGCGCGTGAACTGGCTGCGGTATTCCAGGGCCGGCAGCCGGGCTATCGTTACGGACGGCAGGGCAATCCGACAGTTTCCGCCCTCGAAGATAAAATCAACCAGATGGAAGAGGGCATTGCGACCCTCTGTTTTGCCACCGGGATGGCGGCCATCGGTGCAGTGGTGCAGGCTCTGCTGCGGGAGGGCGATCACGTGGTCTCGTCCGCTTTCCTGTTCGGTAATACGAACAGCCTGTGGCAAACGGTCAACGCGCAGGGAGTCAGCGTGTCGATGGTCGATGCGACAGCGGTGGAGCAGGTCGAAGCGGCGCTGACGCCGGCAACCCGGATCGTATTTGTAGAAACCATCGCCAATCCGCGCACGCAGATTGCCGATCTTGCGCGTATCGGCCAGTTGTGCCGTGAACGCGGCATTCTTTATATCGTCGATAACACGATGACCTCGCCCTACCTGTTCAAGCCGAAGACGGTTGGCGCGGGCCTGGTTGTGAACGCCCTGACCAAGTCTATCGGCGGTCACGGCAACGCATTGGGCGGTAGCCTGACCGATACCGGCTTGTACGACTGGAGCCGCTATCCGAACATTCTGGAGACTTACAAGCGTGCCGCTCCGCCGCTTTGGGGCATTGCGCAAATCCGCGCAAAAGCCTTGCGTGATTTCGGTGCGTCACTGGGACCGGAAGCGGCGCATCACCTGGCGGTAGGCGCAGAAACCATGGCGCTGCGCCTGGAGCGGGAATGCGCGAGCGCGCTGGCGCTGGCGCAGATGCTGGCGGCCGACGATCGGGTCGCTGCGGTGCACTATCCGGGGCTGGCGTCACATCCGCAGCATGCGATTGCGACTGAACTGTTCAAGGCGTATGGCGGCCTGTTCAGTTTTGAGCTGAAGGAGGGCATTGACTGTTTCGATTATCTGAATCGCCTGACACTGGCTATACCGGCCAGCAACCTGGGTGACACGCGTACTCTGGTCATTCCGGTTGCGCATACCATTTTTTATGAGATGGGGGCGGAACGGCGGGCTAGCATGGGAATCGCGGAATCGCTTATTCGGGTCTCGGTTGGGATTGAGGATACGGCGGATTTGCTGGCGGATTTCGGGCAGGCTTTGGAGGTTTGAGGGGGTTCTGGTTCTTCCTTCGTTAACCGCAATACGTCTTGCCCGCCGTGGATGCTGTCCGGGTCTCGCCCCGGCGGCGAGTTCTTTTTTGCTTCGCCAA
>JAZKDW010000055.1:0-30950 GCA_040387375.1 Pseudomonadota bacterium | reverse complement strand
GAGTGGTCGAAGGCACTTCCCTGCTAAGGAAGCATATGGGCTTAAACCTGTATCGTGGGTTCGACTCCCACCGTCTCCGCCAGTATTGTTAAAAAAGCTCCTTTACGGGAGCTTTTTTTGCCCTTCTCATAGGGAAAATATCAAAAGTGGCGTCCGCCACGGCCTAGCCAGACTCGCTGCAATCCAGCTATGGAACCGTGGGTAGGGTCATCCCCCAAGGGGACTTCCCGCGGGGCGTGGCCTCCAGGATCAACCTGCTTGCAGCGCTCGCAGTCAGCAGGTTAGAAAAGCCCGGGTACTCAATCACTCTCGCTGTATCACACCGAATAATCAAAATTCCGCGCTCTTTGGTGGATGGCTTTATCGATTCGCTTTGTCATGCGCGCTAAATGGATAAAGTCGAGCCAAGCCGGTCGCGCACCGCAACCCTCTCCACCGCATGACCAAAAACGATAGAGCGCCTTCCTGCATTGATGTAGGCATAGGCGGGAATGTACCCATCTGAAAATGTGTCTTTACTGAAATCCTGACGCTTCGGATTGGAACCGCTGCTTTGTAGCGTGTGTTGTTTCCATAGGAATCGACTGGTCATGGAGCAATAGGATTTTTTGCAATTTCCCTCTTGGGAAATCTTTCTGCACCTTAAACGAGACAGGCTTCTTCGCCAATTTATTGAGAGTTAATCCAGGCATTTGATCACTGATATTCTCGATTGAAAATCTACGATGTTTTTTTCTTTTGTGATTAATCCATGTCAAAGGTCTTGCAAATGGCTCGATATAAAAGCGGACGTGAGCAATGCGTGAAGGGGGAACGTCCACTGTCCCAACGCTCGTTTATCTTCTGCTTCAATTTGATTGAAAGAGCTTGGTTTTTGGTGACAGGAATTTTTTCTCGCATGAAGAAATTGCGGACGTGTTGCCAGCATTTTTTTTTGAGTCGGAAGCGGTTTTCCATGCTCATTGGAATCACCTTGGTGTCCACACTGGGAGCAGCAAATGGGGCCAACATAACCATTCCCGCACAGATACGTTGGGCAGATGATTATTGGGGGTCCCCGCCTGGAAAATTATATGGTTCTCCAGAAGAAGCTTGTACCCCTCCCGAAATAATGAATTCTATTGAAGTTACCTCAGGAGAATATACATTTGATCAAGCTGGACCTTTCCATCGTGGTTCGCCTGGTATTAATGAGTCCCCCACGCTGCGTAATTGTTGGTACAAAATCAAGAGAAAGAACCAAGATCAGACCGAAACTGATGTCTTTGTACGGATCTCGTACGCTTTTCAAATAACGATATGCCCTGACGGATTTTCCATGGTCGACAACCGCCTTGGCAATGCGTGTTATGGAAACTGGAAACAAGATCCTAAAAACAATGGCGCTTCCGACCCTAAAACCTGCAATCCCATCAATCCTGCAACCGGCAACAAATACCAGATCGAATCCGACTATGTCGGCTCTGGCTCGTTTCCGCTGCATTTCCAGCGCACCTACAACGCCGGCGTTCACATTCATCGCAATGTCGTCGGTATAAACTGGAGCACAACTACCAACAGCGGGATCGGCCTGTATCCATCCTATGCGCTGCTCTACCGTCCCGACGGCAAGATATTATTTTTCAATCGTACCAATGAAATCTTCACCGCCACTGGCGACATTGATGACAGGTTGACGACCCTCACTAACGGTAGTGGTCAACCGATTGGGTATCGGTTCGTCTCATCCGCGGCAGAGAAAGTGGAAACGTATGATGTCACTGGCAAACTCACGAGTATTTCCTCGCGCGCCGGCCTCACCCACACTTTTTCCCATGACAGCGAAGGCCGTGTGTCGATAATAACCGATGCCTTTGGCCGGCAACTTACCTTCACCTACGACACCGCCAACCGGATCGCCACTATGACCGACCCGCTGGGAGGAATATTCCGTTACGGCTATGATCCGCACAACCAACTTGCCTCTGTCACTTACCCGGGCGGGGCCAAACGTACTTATCATTACAACGAGCCGGCCCATATCGGCGGCACCCTTTATGTATCCGCCCTGACTGGCATTACCGATGAAAATGGCGCACGGTATGCCACATACAAATACGACTGGAACGGCAAGGCGATATCAACAGAACACGCCGGCGGCACCGACAAGGCAACCCTGAGCTATTCAGGCCGCAACAGCGCCACCATCGACACTGTCGTCACAGATCCGCTGGGCACGGTCCGCACCTTCCATTTCCAAAATATCCTTGGCGCGATAAGAAGCACCGGCCAAAGCCAGCCCGGTGGCGCCGGCTGTGGCCCCGCATCGAGTGCGATGACTTATGATGCCAACGGCAACGTCGCCTCGCGCACTGACTTCAACGGCAACAAGACGATCTACGGTTACGACCTGGCCCGCAACCTCGAGACGAGCCGAACGGAGGGTCACGGCACACCGCAAGCGCGGACCATCACGACACAATGGCATCCCGCATACCGTTTGCCGGTGCAGATCGCCGAACCGCTGCGCCGCACCCAGTTTGCCTACGACAGCGCCGGCAACATGCTCGGCAAGACGGTGCAGGCAACCAATGATGCCACCGGCGCCGAGGGGTTTGGTGCGGCAACATCCGGTGCCGCCCGCCGCTGGACCTATACCTACAACAATGTCGGCCAAGTCCTCACCGCCAAAGGCCCGCGCACCGATGCCAACGACGTCACTACCTATGCCTACGACACACAAGGCAACCTGGCCACTGTCACCAATGCGCTCGGCCATGTAACGACCCTGTCCAACCACGACGCCCACGGCTACCCCGGCAGGATCACCGATGCCAACGGCATCACCACCGACATGACCTATCATCCGCGCGGCTGGCTGACCTCGCGCACCCTCTCCGGCGCCGGCATCACCGAAACCACGACCTATGCCTACGATGGCGTCGGCCAGCTCACGCAAGTCAACCTGCCCGATGCCTCGTCCATCAACTACACCTACGACCCCGCGCACCGGCTGACCGCCATTGCCGACAGCCTCGGCAACCGCATCGGCTACACCCTTGACGCGATGGGCAACCGCACCCGCGAACAAGTCATCGATCCCAACGGCCAGCTGACCCGCCAGATCACCCGTGTCTACGACGCCCTGAACCGCCTGCAGCAAATCACCGGAGGCACCCAATGACACATCCATTACGGACACGCCGCCTGCGCCTGCATGTAAGCGTCTTGCTCTGCCTGGCCGCCAGCGTACCGCTGACAGCCCTTGCCCAGACGCAGGACACCCTCTATCAATACCAGTACGATGCAACGGGCAACCGCACCCGCATCACCGACCCGCTCGGACGCGTGACCAGCACCAGCTTCGATGCCCTGAACCGGCCGGTGCTGGCAACCGACGCCGCCAGCGGCATCACCCGCTATGGCTACGATGGCCTCGACCAGCTCATTGCGGTGACCGACCCGCGCAACCTGACCACCGCCTACACCATCGATGGCCTGGGCAACCAGACGGCCCAGGCCAGTCCCGACACCGGCACCACCACCCGCACCGTCGATGCCGCCGGCAATGTGCTGGCCAGCACCGATGCCAAGGGGCAAACCACCCGTTACCAGGTCGATGTATTGAATCGCATCACCCGCATTACCCATGCCGACGGCCAGCAAATCACCTATGCCTATGACCAGGGCAGCCACGCGCTGGGCCGCCTGACCCAGGTCAGCGATGCGTCCGGCACGATTGCCTATGCTTATGACCCGAAGGGCAGGGTCGGGACCGAAACCCGCACCCTCGGCGCCATCGCCTACGTCACCGGCTACGGCTACGACAGCACCGGGCGGCTCGAGCGTGTGACGTATCCGAGCGGGCGCATCCTCACCTATGCCCGCGACGCGCTGGGCCGCATCAGCAGCATCACCAGCAGCCGCGATGGTCTCACCACCCCGGTGGTCAGCCAGGTTACCTATCAGCCGTTCGGCGGCATCCAGTCCTACGTCAACGGCGCCGGCAAGACGGTCACCCGCAGCCGCGACCTCGATGGCCGCATCACCGGCTACACATCCGGCAATGGCACGCAGACAATTGCCTGGGATGCCGCATCCCGCATCACCGCCATCGGCAATGGCGTGGCCAGCCACCAGTACGGCTACGATGCCATCGACCGCCTGACCCAGGATATCGGTGCGGTCACCCGCACCTTCGGCTACGACCCCGCCGGCAACCGCACGCTGCACGACATCGGCGCCAGCCGCCACAGCGCCACCATCGAACCCACCTCCAACCGCCTGCTGCAGGTCGCCGCCCCCGGCGCCAGCACGGCCTATGGCTACGACGCCAACGGCAGCCGCACCAGCGACGCCACCAGGCAATACGGCTACGATGCACGCGGCCGGCTGGTGTCGGTCACCAATGCGCAGGGCACGGTGTTTTACCGGATCAATGCGCTGGGCCAGCGGGTGCAGAAGAGTGCAGCGGGCAGCAGCACGGTGTACCACTACGACGGTCAGGGCCAGCTGATTGGCGAGAGCACTGCCGAGGGTGTGTTCGGCAAGGAGTACGTGTACCTGCATGACATGCCGGTGGCGCTGTTCCAGTGACGGCCGACGAACCACACCACACCCACCACCACGCATATCAACACTAACCAGCGCAGCGCCGGCACACCGGGCGCAAGGGAGAAGCACGTGTTCAGACAATTCATCGGCCTCATCATGCTGGCTGCAGGTTTGCTGTGTTCCGTTGGTGCGCTGGCAACGCCGGTCGGGTTGCTGGCCGCGCCCACCGACAATGCCGGCGGCGTCACCACCAGCGACGGGACCTTCCCGCCGCCAGCGCCTTCACCGTCGCCTTCGCCCCCGTCTTCGGGAATGGAGAATGTGGTAAACAGTGCGGCGCTGTTCGTGTACATGACCGCGCCGCGGAAGGATACGGCATACCTTGCCGGTATTCCCATCGACTTGGCGGCGACGGCAATGGCAATGGCAACGGATACCGTCACCAACATCACGAAGGTGGAATTCTTCGATGGTACGACGCTGCTGGCCACGGTGACCCAGGCTCCCCACAGATATCGCTGGAGCGGTGCGGCGGCGGGTAGGCATGCGGTAACGGCGAAAGCCACGGACGACCGGGGATACACGGCCACGTCGGCGGCAATCACGATCACCGTCACGGTGGGCAATGTTCCGCCGACAGTCAGTATTTCATCCCCGGCCATGGACGCGCGCTTCACTGCGCCGGCGGCCATCACAATAGACGCAACAGCCAATGACGGTGATGGCATGGTGGTCCAGTTGGCGTTTTACCAGGGCAGTACGCTGCTGGCGACCCTCACCGCGCCGCCGTACCGGTACAGCTGGACCAATGTCGCGGCCGGCCAATATGCGATCACGGCAAAAGCCACCGACAGTCAGGGCGCTGCGACCACGTCCGCTGCAATCGCTGTCACTGTCGCGGCCAATGTCCCGCCGACGATAGGATTGACGGCGCCAGTGCATGACGCGGCCTATGTTGCCGGCACGCCGATCGACCTGACGGCGACGGCAACAGACGCAGATGGCAGCATCACGAAGGTGGAATTCTTCGATGGTCCGACGCTGCTGGGCACAGTGACCCAGCCCCCATACACATACCGCTGGAGCGGTGCGGTCACCGGCAGCCATGCGGTCACGGCCACGGCCACCGACAATGCGGGTGCGCGAACGACCTCAGCAGCAATCACCCTCACCATCGCGGCCGCCAATGTGCCACCGACGGTCAGCATCACCTCGCCAGCCAGGGACGCGCGCTTCACTGCGCCGGCGGCCATCACCATCGACGCAGCAGCCAGTGACAGTGATGGTACGGTGGCGCAGGTTGCGTTCTATCGGGGCGGTACGCTGCTGGCAACACTCGCCGCGCCGCCTTACCGCTACAGCTGGACCAATGTGACCGCAGGCACGCATGTCATCACGGTCAGGGCCACCGACAATGTGGGTGCGCAAGCCACTTCATCGGCAATCACTGTCAGCGTGGCCGATAATGTCCGGCCCGAGGTGAGCATGATTGCCACGCCGACCAATGCAACAGCGCCGGCAACGATCATGCTCAATGCGGCAGCCAGCGATGCCGACGGCAGCGTGGCCCGAGTGGAATTCTTCAATGGCAGCACGCTGCTGGCGAGCGTGAGCGCAGCGCCTTATGTGTACAACTGGATGAACGTGGCCGCTGGCAATTACACGATCCTGGCCAAGGCAACCGATGATCGCGGGGCAGTGACGATATCGGAATCAGCGGCGATTACGGTGACTGCCATCCCTGCGGTGGCCCAAGTGCTTTACATCGACAGCGACCACCTGAACACGCCGCGGGTGATCACTGATGCCAACAACCAGATCGTGTGGCAGTGGGAGAATAGCGATCCGTTCGGCGGCAATCTGCCCAGGGAAGATCCTGGCAGTACCGGCAACAGATTGGAATTCAACCTGCGTTTTCCGGGGCAGTACTTTGACAGGGAGAGCGGGTTACATTACAACTACCATCGGGACTACGATCCAAGCACGGGCAGGTACATTGAATCGGACCCGATTGGACTCGACGCTGAAATCAATACCTATGCCTACGTTGAGAACAACCCAATCTCTATGATTGATCCCCTTGGATTGGAGGGCGTGGGGCATCATTGGGTACCTCAGTCAATATGGCGAAATGCCGAGCTTCCGGCTGATACTGCTCGTGTTTTTGATCGATCAGTCACTGGACCACTTCCAGATGGTTCTAGACATGGATGGGACAAGGGGCATTCCGAGTACAACAAGGGCGTTAGAGATTTGTGGAATAACTGGCTGAAAGAGAAAAATATCGATCCGAAGCATATGACGCCCAGGCAGGCGGATGATTTTATTAATAAGGTGCATAGCTGCGGAGACCCACGTGTGCGGGACTACGCAGTTAATGTTAAAAAGGTACTGTTTCGCAGCTATCTTCGCCGTATTCCAATTCGAGGAATTGATTAATGAGTTCCGAAATAGAAAGCCAATTTTCTGAATGGCGTAGTTTATATAACGAAATTTTAAGCTTCCTTGAAGGGTATGGAAGAAATGATCCTTTTGGTGAAGGAGATTTTTGGCTACTGGATGACAACCTTGGCGGCGGTGTACATAAGATCTACATTTTCAATATAAGTATGGTGACGCGCGAGTTGGTGGAAGGGTTAATGAAATTACTGACCGACCAATACTTGGGCTGGCAAATTATGTTGATATTGGATATGAAATGTCCGGCGGGAGAAGTTCCCCCTGAGGGGATCATTGTGCATGCAAATTTTTTCGAAGAGTTCTGGGATAAGGACCAGCTAAAGAAATTATTTGGGGATAAATTCTTTTGGTCATAACTTCCGATGGCAGACTACTTGTCGCGTGACGGATGTGAACCAGGATTAGGGTAGTACGCTGCTGGCGACTCTCGCCGAGCCGCCTTACCGCTACAACTGGATCAATGTGACCGCAGGCACGCATGTCATCACGGTCAGGGTCACCGACAATGTGGGCGCGCAAGCAACCTCATCGGCAGTCATCGTCAGTGTGGCCGACAATATCCGCCCCGAGGTGAGCATGATTGCCACGCCGACCAATGCAACAGCGCCGGCAACGATCATGCTCAATGCGGCGGCCAGCGATGCCGACGACAGCGTGGCCAGAGTGGAATTCTTCAATGGCGCCACGCTGTTGGCGAGCATATTCACTTCCCCCTATGCGTACACCTGGATGAACGTCGCTGCCGGCACTTACATGATTACCGCGAAGGTGATCGATGATGCGGGCGCGGTATCGGTATCGGAGCCGGCCACCATCATCGTCGCCGACAATGTGCCGCCTGTGGTGAGCATGATTGCCACACCCGCCAATGCCACCGCGCCGGGGACCATTTTGCTTAATGCAGCGGCCAGCAATGCCGACGGTAGTGTGGCCAGGGTGGAATTCTTCAATGGCAGCACGCTGGTGGCAAGCGTGAGTGCAGCGCCCTATGTGTACAACTGGATGAACGTGGCCGCTGGCAATTACACGATCACGGCCAGGGCAACCGATGAACTCGGGGCAGTGACGATATCGGAGTCAGCGGCGATTAAGGTGACGGCCACTCCTGCGGTGGCCAAGGTGCATTACATCGACAGCGACCACCTGAATACGCCACGGGTGATCACTGATGGCAACAACCAGATTGTGTGGAAATGGGAAAACAACGATCCGTTCGGCGACAATCTGCCGCAGGAAGAGCCGGGCAGTACCGGCAACAGGCTGGAATTCAATCTGCGTTTCCCGGGGCAGTACTTTGACCATGAGAGTGGATTGCATTACAACTACCATCGGACGTATGATCCCAGCATTGGCCGGTATGTGGAAAGTGATCCGATTGGGTTGGCCGGGGGAATGAACACGTACGCCTATTCACTATCAAATCCAATTCGGTACACGGACCCGACTGGACTTGATGTCTTTCTCTGTTCCCAGCCGGCCTTCGGAATGTCTTCAAATCCGATTTACCATGAATGGATAAAGACGGATTCAATCGAAGCAGGAATGGGCGGAACCCGGGGAAATGTGCCAGGCAATGACAGTGGGGATTTTCCGGGGGATAGAGTACAGGTTACCGATCATACTGGAAGAAGTAAGGAGGCAGGAGCATCGTGCCAGAAGGTTGATAATGTAGATGAGAACAAAGTAAATGCACAACTGAAACTTGGCCGAGCACTTGGTAAATGGGGGCCGACAAACCAATGCCAATCATTTGTTCGCGGGGTAATTGACAATGCCAGAACAATACCGGCCAGTCTGGCACCGTTTGATAACCCCGCACTGTGGGGGTTCTAATGGTTACTCAAAAAGGGAATGGCGATTATAGGGAAGACAAAAAACAGCATAGCTGGATTTATTTTTTATTTGGCTTCATTGCGTTTGGTGCCTCTCTATGGAGCTTGCTGTGGTTATTTTCTTCGGCCAGTCTTGCTGGCGGTTTTTGCAATAATCATTTTAGTCTCTTGCATAAACACTTTCTTTGTAGGCAGCCTTATCTCGCAATAATTTCTTGTGGCGTTTTAGGCTTAATCTCGCTGATACTATTTGTCATCGGTTTACGCCAATTTAAACGCAGCAAGTTGGGCTAACGCTTCATCAGCCCAACATTTAACACCTTCGGATATTAGGGTCAGTCTCAAGATAAGAAGCGTGCCGCAGGGTGGTATCGGGGATTTTACCGGCGTATATCGAGACTGACCCTGAGGTCTCCTGGACCAACATCGCCTTATCACGGCGCACACCCAAAGCGGACGTTTTTGGCTTCCCTGTGTTCACGGGCACATCCGCGAAGCACATTGTAGTCATGCACGCCCCAGTTTCGCGCTCAGGCGGTGGTCGACAGCAGCTTAACCAGGTTGTTTGCCGCTGCGGCGCCGAAGCATTTGATGCACTCGCGTGCCTGGACCACCTTCGGGTTGTCGCGATGTTCGCCCAGGCTGCTCAACGGGTTCAGCCGTGTCTCCCGAGCCCAGGCCGCAAGCGCGGGATGCGCGCTTCGGGCACGTTCGGCAGTCATGAGCGCCAGATAGGCGGTGAGGTAGTCGACGTTGCGGTCCCAGTAAGCAATGGGCGGACAGAGGCGGTTCTTCTCGTCGACCGCTTCAATCATCGACTCGATGACTCCCAGCAAGGCGAACTGGAAGCTCGCAAACCCCCAGAACATGGGTTGCACGGTTATGCGATCGGCTTCGAATATCGGACGCAACGCGGGTCGTGCCAGACCTTGGGCGGCGCAGTGGACATGAATGGCATCGGGGCGGGTTGGCACGACACCCTCATCGAGCACGATGCAGTCGCTCTCAATGCGGCGCACACGGCCCAGGCGCACGACGTCCTTGATCTGGCGTAGCAGCGCCAGTTCTGTTTCGCTTGCGATGGCCCCATGCAACATGGTCGGCCTGACCGAAGTGTCGACCCGCAAAAATATTTCGTCGGCCTCAAGGCGATCGAACAGGTCGTCCATGGACGTCGCTTCGGCAAAGGCCCGCACTTGCGTTCCCACGCCAGCATAGAAGTCAGGCAGGTAATCATGCGGCTGGTGATAGCGGCGGTTGAGCCACCAGCCTTCGCGCGGCTTGATCCAGCGAATGGCTGCTGCGGGCACGCCATTGGTGAGCAGCCAGACGCAGGTATCCATGGCCGTCTTTCCGGCGCCGATGACGGTAATCTGTTTTGGCTGTTGTGTGATCTGTGTGACCTTACCTGCCGCGATGCACTGTACGCCTTCGGCTACCTCAAATGGCGCGGCGCTGGTGGCAGGGATGCTCCCTTCGAGGTAGGTCGTGTCGACAAGCTTGCGCCGTACGCGAACCTCGTGCGTGGCGCCGGTGAGGCGCGACACGAAGCGGTGATGCCCTGCCTGGCCGCCAATGTAGTCGCTACAGGGGAAAAAACGCACACGCCCGCTGGCGACGAGGCGCTGTCGCATGACATGCGCGTAATACGCGCGCAACTCATCCGCGCCGGCGAGTTCGTAGAATCCTGCATTCAGGCCGGACTGGTCAATCGCATCGCTGCCCAAGGGCAATGAAGCAACGCCGTAGAAGGCTGAAGGCTGGTGTAATCGCACGAAAGGATAGGCGTCGATCCAATGTCCGCCCGGAGCGTGGCGTCGATCAACGATCGTAATCGTGGCATCCGAGTGCGTAAGCAAGGCGTCGGTGAATGCCATCCCCGCAGCGCCGGCGCCGACCACCAGGTAATCAGTCTCGATCTGAATGCGCATGGCGGACAACTTTCTATTGGTCGTTTTTCGACATTTTCTGTGCGAGCTCTTCCAAGGAAGTACCAGCTTGGCTGGCCGCCTATCCGAAAATTTCTGGAGAGAGGTGTAGGGTCTGCATGAATATCAAGCTTTAATGCGTTGTACGCAATGGGTATTTAGCAAAGTGTAACACCAGAAAGCCATCCCCAGTCGACCTGACCTGTACCCGCATCTTTGCAAGATTCCAGCCTTGCGCGTTGGCTGCGAAATGGTTCAAAAAAGTAGGGTGGAAAGCGCAGCACTTTTCCTCCCTACGGACTCTCGCGGCTCATCCATTCCTGAAATGCCCGGTCGCCAACACATCAAAAATGAATGAAGCCGCGTCAGGCACCCGCTTTCAGAACAGGAAGATCACTCGCGAGATGGTTTGTAAATTGGACCATGGTCTCATTGCAGAATGGTCCAGATTTGACGAACATGAAAGCCTGTTCGAGGCGGTTGGCGAATTCCAGCCGCACTCGTCTTGCAGGAGTTCAAAACATCGCGTCGGTGCGCTGAACATCACGTCCTGGATCGGAGCAGCCTGTGTGGTTTTCTCCGTTCGGTGACCGACGCCGATCAGGTGATGTATGGATTCAACGCACATGAATTCTCTACCCACCTGAGTAATGGTTTTCCCATTCAGATTCAGTAAGGGTTTTTCATGGACACAGCAAAGCAGCTTGCAAGTAGCCACGATATCGGCATCAAGATCGCTCTGATGTATCAAAAGCGCACGAAAAGTGCGATGGAGAATTTTTCCCGGAGGGTCGCCGAAGTGGCGGACGGCAAGGCCCCCGACCAGCTATTTCGATTGATGGCGGCTTCCGATCCCGCGTCCAGCCAGGTCTATGCGGTCGATGCCGTTCAACGTTCCATCCTGTTCTGGAACGTGTTGCACCAGCGCGGCAATAACTTCATCGAACGTTCATGGAAAGGCCTCAAGCCGGCCTTGCATTTCGACTATGACACGATCCTCGACGGCCGTAGTTTCGACCGGCCGGTGAACTATGCGCTGTTGCGGATAACACCGCCGCCGGGCGTGACAATCGATCCCGCAAAACGTCCCTATCTCATGATCGACCCGCGTGCCGGACACGGCCCCGGGATTGGCGGCTTCAAGGACGATTCGCAGGTGGGCGTCGCGCTACGCGCCGGCCATCCGGTGTATTTCGTCATCTTCTTCCAGGAGCCGGAACCCGGCCAGACATTGCTCGATGTGTGCAGCGCGGAACAGGTGTTCGTGAAAAAAGTGCGTGCCATGCATCCGGACAGTCCCAAACCGGCGATCATCGGCAATTGCCAAGGGGGCTGGGCGGCAATGATGCTGGCATCAAGCGATCCCGACGATACCGGGCCAATCGTGATCAACGGCGCGCCGATGTCCTATTGGGGCGGCGCGTGGAGCGAAGGTGAAGGCGACAATCCGATGCGCTATTCCGGCGGCATCCTTGGCGGCACGTGGCTGTCATCGTTTACGGCCGATCTTGGAAACGGCAAATTCGACGGCGCGCATCTGGTGCAGAATTTCGAAAACCTCAATCCCGCCAACGCGCTGTGGGACAAGTATTACAACCTGTACAAGAACATCGACACCGAACCGCCGCGCTTCCTCGAATTCGAGCGCTGGTGGGGTGGCTACTACCTCATGAACCGCGAAGAGATCGAATGGATCACGCGCAATCTGTTCATCGGCAACAAGCTCTGGTCCGGCGGTATCAAGGGGACCTCCGGCGAGGCATTCGACCTGCGCACCATCAAGTCGCCGATCATCATGTTCGCTTCCATGGGCGACAACATCACGCCGCCGCAACAGGCATTCAACTGGGTGGCCGACCTGTACGGCAGCACCGAAGAAATCAAGGCGCGCGGCCAGGTGATTGTCGGACTGATGCATCAGGACATCGGCCATCTCGGCATTTTTGTATCCGGCAAGGTGGCTAAGAAGGAGCATGCGCAGATCGTGTCGGTGCTGAACGAAATCGAAATGCTGCCGCCCGGGCTGTATGGCATGGAGATCACCGATATCGAGGGCAAGGGCGAAGACGGAAAGCCCCGGTACAACGTCGCGTTCCGCGAACACCGGCTGGAAGAAATCGCGGCCTATTTCAACCGCTTCAAACGCGCCGACGAGCAGCCGTTCGAGGCTGTGATGGAAATATCCGATTTCAACCAGCATGCCTATGAGCTGTTCGTGCAGCCTCTGGTGCAGTCCATGTCGAATGACATGAGCGCGCGGTTGTTGCGCGAATTCCATCCCTTGCGATTTCAGAACTGGTCGCTGTCGCACCTCAATCCCTGGTTGTCGTGGCTCGAACCCGCGGCGCAAGCGGTCACAGCGCACCGCCAGCCGCTGGACGCCAGCCATCCGTTACGCAACGCCGAAAACGCCGGCTCCACACTGATCAGCGCCTCGCTCGAGCTCTATCGGGCCATGCGCGACGCGGCTACCGAATCCACGTTCTTCGGCATCTACGCCAACATGTTTTCGCTTTATCTTGCGGATAAACACCAGACGCAGGGGCGCGCCGCCGGAGCGGTGGTGGATCCGCGCGAGCTGCCTTTCGTCAAGGACGCCCTGGCATCGATTGCCGAGGGCGGATACACCGAGGCATTTGCACGCGCGGCCTACCTGCTCTCGCCCAAGGACGAAACGCTGCCGCTATCGCAGCTCGTCATGCGCAAGGAACTGGCGGCAACCTACGCCGGCTATCTGCCGGATCTGCCGCTCGACCAGTGGCGCCGCATTCGTGGCGAGCAGGAAATCATCGCCCGCTACGAACCAGAGCAAGCCATAAGCACCTTGCCGGCCCTGCTCGACAATCGGGCCGACCGCGAGCGTCTGCTGACGCTGCTTGACAAGCTGATGGCGGACAAACGTGTGCAAATGGCGCAGCCATCGCCCGAGCAACTGGCCATGCTCGATCGCATCCGCGGTGTGTTGAGCGGCAAATCCGTGCGCGCGCGCAGCATCGCGGCAGTCGCGCATTCGTAACCGCCATGCGGAAGGAAAGTGAAATGGAACGGAAACACGAAAAATATCAGCGGCTGATCGATTATTGCGATGAATTACTGCCCATGCCGACTGCGGTCGTGCATCCCTGCGACAAGAGTTCGCTCGAGGGTGCGGTCGAGGCCGCCCGGATGGGCCTGATTGCGCCGATCCTGGTCGGGCCGCGGGAACGCATCGAAGCGGTGGCAAAAGAGAACGGCATCAGCATCGCCGATTTTCCGATTGTCGATGCGCCGTACAGCCAGGCCGCCGCGGCAGCCGCCGTCCAGCTCGTGCGGGAAGGCAAGGCCGAAGCGCTGATGAAGGGCAGTCTGCATACCGACGAGCTGATGGGCGCGGTGGTCAGGCGCGAGTCGGGCTTGCGTACCGGGCGCCGCGTCAGCCACTGTTTTGTCATGGATGTGCCGGGGCATGAGGATGCGCTGATCATCACCGACGCCGCCGTCAATATCGCGCCGACGCTGGAAGAAAAGATGGACATCCTGCAGAACGCGATCGACCTCGGGCACGCACTGCTGTTCAAGGAAGTGCGGGTCGCCGTGCTGTCGGCAATGGAAACCGTCAATCCGAAGGTGCCTTCCACGGTCGAGGCCGCCGCACTGTGCAAGATGGTGGACCGGCACCAGATCACAGGGGCCGTGGTCGATGGTCCGCTGGCGCTAGACAACGCGATCGATCCGGAAGCGGCGAAAATCAAGAAGATCGACTCGCCGGTAGCGGGACACGCGAACGTGCTGATGGTGCCCGACCTCGAGGCCGGCAACATGCTCGCCAAGAGCCTTTCCTTTCTCGCCGGCGCGGATGCGGCTGGCGTCGTGCTCGGCGCGCGCGTGCCGATCATCCTCACCAGCCGTGCCGATTCGATGATCACCAGGCTGGCATCCTGCGCGGTCGCCGCGCTGGTTGCCAAAGCGCGGCGGGACAGCGGCAAGGCGTTGGAGTGATGCCATGGCTGATCTCATTCTTACCCTTAACGCTGGTTCCTCCAGTATCAAGTTCCGCGCCTTCGACGCGTCCAATGAGGAACTGGAACTCGTGCTGTACGGCCAGGCCGAGGGGCTCTATACCGCGCCGCACTTTACCGCAGCGGATAAAAGCGGCGCGAAAATCGCCGACAAGACCTGGGACGACGGTGTCGCGGTCGGGCATCAGGGCGCGATTGAATTCATCGCCGAATTCCTGCGCAGCCACCGTGAAGAACATCGCCTGATTGCAGTCGGCCATCGCGTCGTGCATGGCGGCATGGAGTTTACCCAGGCGGTGCTGGTTACCTCGGCCGTGCTTGACAAGCTCGAGCGGCTGACGCCGCTTGCGCCCTTGCATCAGCCGCACAACCTGGCGCCGATACGGTTCCTTGCCGGGTCGCTGCCGGAGCTGCCGCAGGTCGCCTGTTTCGATACCGCGTTTCACCGGGCGCAGCCGGAGGTGGCGCAAGCGTTCGCGCTGCCGGCCTCGATTACCGGGCGCGGTGTGCGCCGTTACGGCTTTCACGGCTTGTCCTATGAGTACATCGCCAGCGTGCTGCCGGACTTCGCGCCGGCCGCCGCCGCCGGCGCCACGGTGGTCGCGCATCTTGGCAACGGCTCAAGCATGTGCGCGATCGCGTCCGGGAAAAGCATGGCGAGCACCATGGGTTTCACTGCCGTCGACGGCTTGCCGATGGGTACCCGCTGCGGCAACCTGGATCCCGGCGTGATCCTGTACCTGATGGATGAGCTCAAGATGGATGCGCGCGCCATCGAGAACCTGATCTACAAACAATCCGGACTGCTTGGCGTGTCGGGCATCTCGAGCGACATGCGCGCATTGCTGGACAGCGACGATCCGCGCGCGCGCTTCGCGGTCGACCTCTTCATCTACCGGGCCGGTCGTGAACTCGGTTCCCTTGCGGCGGCACTGCAGGGCATCGACGCTTTGGTGTTCACCGCCGGCATCGGCGAGCATTCGGCGCTGATCCGCGACCGCATAGGTCGTCAGGCAGGCTGGCACGGCGTCGAGATCGATCCGGCCGCCAACGAGGCCGGCGGACCGCGCATCAGCACGCCGGCGAGCAAGGTTTCCGCGTGGGTGATCCCGACCAACGAAGAGCTCATGATTGCGCGCCATACGCGCGAGGCGATCGGATTGGCGCCGGCATGAAAACCATCTCCCTCGAAAAAGCGGTCGCCATGATCCCGGACGGCGCCAGCGTGATGATCGGCGGTTTCATGGGGGTCGGGACACCGGAGCGCCTGGTGGACGAGCTCGCGCGTCAGGGCAAACGCAAGCTCACGGTGATCGCGAACGACACCGCCGCACCTGGCCGCGGTATCGGCAAGCTGGTCACGGCAGGGGCAGTGGGCAAGGCGATCGTCAGCCATATCGGGCTTAATCCCGAAACCCAGAAGAAGATGATCGCCGGTGACATGGATGTCGAGCTGATACCGCAGGGAACCCTCATCGAACGCATCCGCGCCGCCGGCTACGGGCTCGGCGGCATCCTGACGCCGACCGGCGTCGGCACCGAGGTGGAAGAGGGCAAACGCAAGATGGAAGTGGATGGCAAGCAGTACCTGCTGGAGACGGCTCTGCCTGCCGATTTTGCCCTGGTCGAGGCGTTTCTCTCCGATTATTACGGTAATCTGGTCTACGCCCTGACGTCGCGCAACTTCAACCCGGTGATCGCGATGGCGGCGAGGACGGTGATCGTGGATGCGGCGCATATCGTCCCGGTCGGGATGATTTCGCCCGACCATGTGGTCACGCCGGCCGTGCTGGTTGATTTTGTGATTGCCCACGAGTGAACGCCATGGACGCACAAACCCTGATCGCCAGGCGCATTGCCCAGGAACTTGGTCCCGGCATGCTGGTGAACCTCGGCGTCGGCATTCCGACCCAAGTCGCGAATTACGTTCCGCGCGACATGCGCATCTACTTCCAGTCGGAGAACGGCTTGATCGGCACCGGACCAATTCCGGAAGAGGGCATGGCGGAGCGCTTCCTCACCGACGCCGCCGGCCAGCCCGTCACTGCGCTGCCGGGCGCGGCCACGTTTGACAGCGCCGTGTCGTTCGGCCTGATCCGGGGCGGACACCTCGACATCACCGTGCTCGGCGGCCTGCAAGTCGATGAGGCCGGCCGCCTGGCGAACTGGATGATCCCCGGCAAAATGGTTCCCGGCATGGGCGGCGCCATGGATCTCGTGACCGGCGCCAGGCGCGTCATCGTCGCCATGCAGCATACCGCCAAGGGCACACCCAAGATCGTCAGGCAATGTTCGTTGCCGCTGACGTCGCTGCGCCCGATCGACCTGCTGGTCACGGAACTGGCGGTCATCTCGTTTGCGCAAGGCCACGCGGCGCTGCTCGAAACCGCACCGGGTGTATCGGTGCAGGACGTGCTTGCGGCGACCGAGGCCAGGCTTGCCGTGCCGGACCAGGTTCCCCAGATGCACATTGAAGGAGTCGCAACATGACAATCGATAATGCCGATGAGGTTGATAAGCCGCGCCCGATATTGCAGGGCAAGAAGGCCTTGGTTGCCGGTATCGCCAACGAGCATTCGATCGCCTACGGATGCGCAAAGGCGTTTCACGAGCTCGGCGCGGATCTCGCCATCACCTACGCCAACGAGAAAACCAGGACCTATGTCGAGCCGCTAGCCCGCGCTCTCGAGGCACCGATTTTAATGCCGCTGGATGTAATGAAACAGGGCGACATCGACGCGGTCTTCGGCCAGATCGAAAAGGAATGGGGGCAGCTCGACATCTTCGTGCACTCGATCGCCTGGGCGCCGAAGGACGATCTGCAGGGCGGCCTGCTCGATTGCTCCGCCGAGGGCTTCTCGAAGGCCATGGATGTTTCCTGTCACTCCTTCGTTCGCATGGCGCGCCTTGCCGCGCCGCTGATGAAGGACGGCGGCACCATGTTCACGATGAGCTACTACGGCGCCAACAAGGTGGTGCCGAATTACAACGTGATGGGGCCGGTGAAAGCGGCGCTCGAATCCTGCGCGCGTTATCTGGCCTTCGAACTTGGACCCCGGCATATCCGGGTGCACGCCATATCGCCGGGGCCGCTGAAGACGCGGGCCGCCTCCGGCCTCAAGGACTTCGACCTGATGCTCACCGAAGCGGCGCAGCGCGCGCCGCTCGGTGAGCTGGTCGACATCATGGATGTCGGTTTCACTTGCGCGTTTCTCGCCACGCCGTATGCAAGACGGCTTTCGGGAGAAACCTTGTACGTTGATGGCGGCGTACACATCATGGCCTGAAGGAGAACCAGTCATGGCTGACTTATTGATGGGGAATGTGGAGAGCGGAACTTCCGATGAAGATATCAGGGCATTCCTGGTCAAGTATGGATTTCCGCCATTCGATGAACTTGAACACGTGGCCGGAGACGGCTCCCGGCCCGCCGTGCTGCTTACCTTCAAGGACGCGGCGCCGGAAGCCCTGCGCAGCCTGGTGCCGCGCATCCAGGACCTGTTCTGGAAGAACCGGAAGATTCATGTGCAGGTCATTTCCGAACGTTACCTTTGACGCAACCGACAGGCAGTGACCCATGGGCATCCTCAGCTGGCTATTGCACCCCGATAACCCGGCCGACAGTCAGAACAGGCAGCAAATAAATGACACGGTGGAGCGTGTCATGCAGCTGCATCCGCACCTGCGGCTCGCGCGGCATTATCAGACCCGTCTCGCACCTGCGGTTGCGACATCGCACAAGTATCTTGGCACGCTGGTCGAGTCCTTGCCCGCGCCGCGCGAAGCCACTGCGGCCGCCTGGGCCTCCGATCCTTACATACACGCGTTCTTCGCCGCGCCTGACGATGTGGCCCGGGTGATGAGCCGCTCGGAGGATCTGCGCGCGCATTTCGAAACAAACGGGGATTTGCCGGAAGCGCATGCGGTGCTGGGTATGGAGATGAGCGAACGCCACGTCCTGGGCGTCGGGCTGGAGGGCGGCACCCTGCGCCGCGATGTTCCGCAAACCACGGTGAGCTTCAGCGATCACCAGGTCAGGCTGTGCGGGCGCACGGACGCTGAACTCAGGTACGAGATCGTGCGCCGCCTGCTGGACGAGCTGGCACTGGAAGGAATGGCAAGGATCGCCGAGGACACGTCGCGCCGGGTCGCGCTCGGGCGGGAACGCGCGCTCCTCAAGACGCGACGGCAACTGCTGGAGCGCCAGGGTTCCGGCATCCGCGCCGTGATCGGCAGCGACGCCGCGGCGGATGCCGGCGAGCTGGCGCGATTGGCGACGCAGATTGTCGAGAACGAGCAAAACCTGAAGAGCCTCGGACTCCAGGAAGATGCTCTGGACCGCGCGCTGGACCGTGTATGCGAAGTGTTCGCGGAACCGGCGCAGCATATCTACGTCTTACATAAACGGCTGCGGCTGGACCGGATGAACGTGGTGCGGGAAGACAGCAGTACGCAAGGCGGCGAGGAACTGGTGTTTGATCTTGCCCGCATTCCCGCCACGCCGCCGCGCATGCGCGCATTCTCGCTGGTGCGTTTCGCGCGGGCCGACATGTTGGCCGCAAAGAGCATGTTTGATGAAGCGGCGCGGCTCCTGTCCTCGGGGCTCCTGTCCTGATGGCAGTTGTTCCCGATCGTCTGGGCAGTCTGCCGTCGGCACAAACGATGCGTGAGCAAGCAAGGTTGAAAGGAAGCAGAAATCATGGCTGCAAACAATGAGATACGCGGCAAAATCAAGAGCGTGGAGAACACCAGGAAGATCACCAAGGCGATGGAGATGGTAGCCGCCTCCAAAATGCGCAAGGCGCAGGAGCGGATGCGCAAGGCTCGTCCATACAGCAGAAAGATTCGCAATATCGCCGGCCATTTGTCGGACGCGAACCCTGAATACACCCATCCCTTCATGATCAAGCGGGATGAACTGAAGAAAGTCGGCCTCATTGTGGTGACGACCGACAAGGGTTTGTGCGGCGCCATGAACGCCAACGTCCTGCGAGCGGTGATGCGCAAGCTGCGCGAACTCGATGAGAGCGGCATCCAGAGCGAAGTGGTCGCGATCGGCAGCAGGGGCCTGGCGTTTCTGAATCGCATCGGCGCCAGGGTGGTGTCGCAGCTGGTCCAGCTCGGCGACACGCCCCACCTCGAGCAACTGATCGGCCCCGTCAAGGTCCTGCTCGACGCCTATCAGCGACGTGATATCGACGCGGTCTACCTGTTCTATACCACGTTCATCAACTCGATGGCGCAGGAGCCGGTTGCGGAGCAACTGATTCCTTTAGCGCCCGACAAGGTGAAAGCCGACAAGGGGACGCATGTCTGGGACTACATCTACGAACCAGATCCCGAAAGCGTGATTGACGATCTGCTGGTGCGCTATCTCGAGGCGCTGATTTTCCAGGCGGTTGCCGAGAACATGGCTTCCGAGAACTCGGCGCGCAGGATGGCCATGAAGGCGGCAAGCGATAATGCGGGAAGTGTGATCGCCGAGCTCAGGCTTCTGTACAACAAGAACCGGCAGACGGCGATTACGACGGAAATCTCGGAGATCGTCTCCGGTGCGGCGGCGGTCTGACAAGGAAACAATATGGCGACGTCCAATACCATCCATGTCAGCGTCGTCTCCGCCGAGGAGGAAATCTTCGACGGCGATGCCGAGTTCGTGGCGCTGCCGGGCGAGTCCGGCGAACTGGGCATTTATCCGATGCACACGCCGTTGATTACACGAATCCGGCCGGGCGCCGTGCGCATCAAGGTGGCGGGACAAAGCGAAGAAGAACTGGTCTTTGTCGCCGGCGGCCTTCTCGAAGTCCAGCCGGACGAGGTGACGGTGCTGGCCGAAACCGCGATCCGCGGTCATGACCTGGACGAAGCAAAGGCGAATGAAGCAAAAAGACAGGCGGAAGAAGCGTTGAAAAACAGGGGGGCGAAAATCGACTATGCAAAGGCGCAGTCGGAACTGACCGCCGCCATTGCGCAAATACAGGCAATTTCAAGGTTGCGGAAGAAACGGTGATGCCGAAGGTGGCGGTCATGGCCACCGCCGCATCCTGAACTTATGGAAGATACAGGAGTTCAACATGGAACTTACCCTCATCGGCGTGTATGACGATCTGGCGCATGCGCGCAGCGCGAAGAATGATCTCCTCGCTTCCGGTTTTGCACGCAGCGAGGTGCAGTTGAACCCCGACCATGAACTTTCCGCAACGAGGGGGCCGTCTGTTCAAAAGAGCGGCACGCTCGATGCCAGCATTGGCAATTTTTTCCGATCGCTGTTTAGCCTCGACGACAAAAGCACTTATAGCAACCTCTATGCGAATGCGGTCAGGCGCGGCAGCTATGTCCTGACTGTCGACGTCGACAGTGATGAGCGGCGCGTCAAGGCGGAAGAGATCATGGGTCGCTACGGCCCCGTGGACATTGATGAACGTTCTGCGGAGTGGGTCAGGCATGGCTGGAGCGGATACGACCCGCAGGCGACCGGGCAAGCTGCGGAGAAGGCGGGAAACTCGCCGAACGCGCGAACGGTCCGGGCATTTTTGCGCAAGAAAAAAACAGGTGAGCCAGACTGAGATCCCGCCGAAGGGTCTCATCCAGCGTGCGCACCAAGAAGATCGTCAACCAGGCTCTGCGGCTGCACGATGGCCACATTGGAGTACACAGCCATGCAACACGACGCCTCAACAGGAATGACTCTGCCGATCATGGCGACGCTTCGCGACGGCCGCCAGGTAACGGTGCGCGAGATCCGGGCGCACGACAAGGCAGAGATGGCGGCAGCCTTCCATCGTCTTTCGGCTGACTCGCGCTACACGCGCTTCATGGTGTCGATGCGAGACCTGTCCGAGACCATGCTCGAAGCGGCGACACATCCCGTTCCGGGCCGGGAATTTGCACTGGTCGCCGTCAGCGGCGAGGGCGGCGCCGAAAACATCGTCGCAGGCGCTCGTTATGTCGGCGCGCCCGCAAGCGATACCTGTGAGTTCGCCGTCACGGTCGCCGACGGCTGGCACGGACTCGGCTTGGCCAAACGCCTCCTGAAGATATTGATCGAGACGGCCGCGGCGCAGGGATTCCGATGCATGGAGGGTTATGTGCTTGCCTTGAACACCCCGATGCGCCGGCTTGCCAGGGGCCTGGGTTTTGCCGATACGCAGTGCCATGACGATGCCACGCTACGCGTGATGAGCTTGGGCCTGGCCGGCGGCGGGTGCGACGGATCGGCGGCTTGAACCGCCGGCGTGGTGAAGGAAACCAAGGTATTTCATCCGGCGCTCGGGCGTTGCCCCGGACCTGCGGCGCGCAGTTCGTCCAACCGGCTCCGGAAACTTTGCGCCCAATACTGGTTGATCGAATCCATGTCCTGCCAAGTCAATTGCTCGCCCTGGGGCAAGGAACTGCTTGCCTTGCGGGTTGCGGTCGCCGCAGCGAGGGGTCTGCCTGTCGGATCCAGAATTTCCTGCTCGGCGGTCATTTCCCCGGCACGAGGAGCGTTGCCGCTGGCCTCACGTCCCAAATTGTATATGGCCTTGATGGGTAAAAAGTCAATTACCCGCCTGTCCGGCTTCACCACTTGGATGCCTGTGATCGCGGTCCGCACCCGCAGCACGTCGGGACCCGGCTGGTTGACTATCTGGTATGCGGGCGCGAGCGCTTCCTTGTACGCTATCAGCAGGTTTTCTCCCATGCGATTCAGTTCTTCAGTCGGGAACCCCTGGTATTCGGGATTGGGTGCCACATAAATCGCCACCGGTTCAAACATGACTTTTGTGTAGGGACGAAAATCCGCGGTCTTGTCGACATACAGCATGACCCCTTCACGGTCGGTTGCCGGTTGCAGTTGTGAGTAGTCATGAAGGAAGCCGATATTCGTTTCACCAGCCGCAGGTTTGACTTGCGTCGTGGAGGTCCCTGTTCCCTGCGTTGTGGTTCCAGTTGCGGACGGACCGGATTTGCATCCTCCGGCAAGCGCAAGAATGCAAAGAATTGCACATGAGCGAATTTTCATATTATTCTCCATCGTCATCTAAGATCCATACCGGAACTCAAGTAATTCGAAGCAAGCCTTATATCGAACCAGGCACCCGCTTCGGGACGAGAAATTCCATTTATTCAGCCTATGCCATATGCCGCGGCACGCAATTAGACTTTGGTCTCATATGCCGCACATCATCGGCCATCGTTGCCCTGCGCAGAAGCAGCCGGCGCCATCCCTTGGCTCTTCATGGGTTCGGCCCCGATCTCCCAGCCGGCGCCCATCGCTTTGTACAAGTTGACCAACGACCTGAATACCGTGCCCTGCGTCTCGGAGTAGGACAGTTCGGCGGATAACAGGCTGCGCTCCGCATCGAGAACTTCGATATAACTCGTGTAGCCGTTGTCGTACCGCAGGCGCGCAAGCGTCAGGTAGGTGCGCAGCGTCCCGAGCTGGCGGTCCTGCAGCGCGAGCTGGTCGCGCGCTTTCTGGTGTGTGACAAGCGAGTCGGACACTTCCTGAAAGGCTACCTGGATTGCCCTCTGATATTGCAGCAAAGCTTGTTGCTGCTGCGCTTCGACTTGCTGCACCTGGCCCGCAATATCGCCGCCGGTAAAGATCGGCATGGTTGCCTGCAGGCCATACGACCATACACGCGCCGGGCCTGTGAACAGATCCGAAAACTGCGAGCTGAGCGATCCGAGCAGGCCGGTGAGTGAGACCGACGGAAAATACTGCGCACGCGCCGCACCGATCAGCGCATTGGCGGCAATCAGGTTTTGCTCGGCCTGGCGCAAATCGGGGCGGCGCGCAAGCAGTTCCGACGGCAACCCTGCCGGCACGACGGGCATCGCAAGACTGGTCAGCGGGCGGCCACGGCGAATCTGGCCGGGATTGCGGCCCAGCAGGATCGATAACGCGTCTTCCTGCAGTGCGATCTGGGCTTCGATTCGGGGTATGGAAATCAGGGAGCCTTCATATTCCGCCCGGCTTTGCGACAACTCCAGCGCCGAGATGACACCGCCTTCGAAGCGCTGCCGGAAAACCTCGAGCGAACTCGCCCGCCCATCGGCGGTTGCCTGGGAAATCTCGAGCTGCCGGTCGAGGTCGCGCAGGGTGATGTATGAGGATGCGACCGCGGCCACCAGCGACAGGATCGTCGCGCGGCGGCCTTCCTCGCTCGCAAGCAGGTTGGCGCGGGCGGCTTCCGTCTGGCGGCGAAGTCTGCCGAACACATCGATTTCCCAACTGAGAAACAGCGTCGCCTCGTACTGATTGAAGACCAGACCGTTGTCCGATGACTGCGACGGCGCACCGGACTGCGGCGAACGCCGGCGCTGCGCGTTGAGATCAGCTCCCAGTTGCGGGAACAGCAGCGAGCGCGTGCTCGCGAGCTGTCCGAGAAACTGATCGATGCGCGCGGCCGCGATCTTGACGTCCTTGTTTTCAATCAGGGCGATGCCGATCAATTCATCCATGGCGGGGTCCTGGAATTGCTCCCACCATGCGGTGTTGGCGAGGTCTTTGGCTTCCTTGTCCTCGAAGCGGAATGCGTCCGGCGCATCGATCGGCGGCCGCCGGTAATCGGGGCCTGCGGCGCAGCCGCCCAGGGCGGCGATCAGCATGATCAAGACGAACAAACGCATCTCATTCATCCTCGCGCGGCGCCATCGGCTGGTGTGCGGCCGGCGCGCCGGATGCGCCCGGCGGAGGATGGACTTCGGATACTTCGGCGGTTTTTTCGCCACCGAATCGTGCGGACAGCGACTCGATCACGTAATAAAACATGGGGATGAAGAAGACCGCGATTACCGTGGCCGCCAGCATGCCGCCGATCACGCCGGTGCCGATCGAATGGCGGCTATTGGCGGAAGCGCCGACCGCAATGGCGAGCGGAACGCAGCCGAGGATGAACGCAAGCGAGGTCATCACGATAGGACGCAGCCGTTCGCGTGCGGCGATCATCGCGGAATCGTAGATGGATTGGCCTGATTCACGGTTCAGAACCGCAAATTCGAAGATCAGGATCGCGTTCTTGGCGGCCAGCGCCACCAGCATTGTCAGGCCGATCTGGAAATACACGTCGTTGTTCAGGCCGCGCAGGAGGATCGCCAGCAGCGCGCCGAAAATCGCGAACGGCACCGCCAGCAATACGCCCAGCGGCAGCGACCATTTTTCGTATTGCGCGGCAAGGATCAGGAACACCATGATCAGGCCAAAAGCAAAAACCGCCGCCGACGCGCTGCCCGCGTTCTGTTGCTCGAACGCCTCGCCGCTCCAGGCCATGCCGACGTCGGCAGGCAAGGCTTGGGCACCGATTTTCTGGAGCGCGGCGATGGCTTGGCCGGAACTGTAGCCAGGCGCAGGAATGGCAGTGATTTGCACCGCCGGGAAGTTGTTGAAGCGCGTTATCAGGTCCGGGCCGGGAACATATTTGCTGGTGATAAGCGCCTTGAGCGGCACCATGCTGCCGTCCCTGCTGCGCACGAAGAGTTGTTCGAGGTCATCGGGCCTGAGCCGGTACCCCGGCTCCGCTTGCAGGATCACTTGCCACAGGCGGCTGGACTTGTTGAACTGCGACACGTACAGCGAGCCGAACATGGTTTGCATCGCGCTATAGACTTCTTCGATCGGCACGCCGAGCGTTTCCGCCTTGTCGCGGTCCACATCCACCAGCAGTTGCTGCGACGATGCGTTGAACGTGGACGTGACACGGCTTAGCTCCGGCGATTTCTTCGCCTGCTCGATAAACCCGCTTACTACAGGGGCAAGCTGCTGCAGTGTCTTGTCGCCCTTGCTCTGCAACCATAGCTCCATGCCGCCGGTCGTGCCCAGGCCCGGGATCGAGGGCGGATTGATTGGCAGGACGATTCCCTGGGTTATCTTGCTCAGATTCTCGTAAGCGCCGGCGAGCACGGCGGACGCACTCTGCGTTTTTGCGTTCCCGGATTCGTAGCGCTCGTCGAATCCTTTCAAGCCGACAAAAAAGGTGCCGGCATTGTTCTTGTTCTGGCTGTCGAGCAGACTGTAACCATTGATCATGGCGACGCCACTCACCGCCGGTTGCTTCATGAAATACGCCGAGACACGATCGCCCACTTCGGCGGTGCGGTCGAGGCTGGCGGCATCGGGCATGATCACCGCGCCGAGCAGATAACCCTGATCCTCCGGCGGCAGGAACGCGCCAGGAATTTGCCTGAGCATCATGACCGTCAGCCCGATCATGGCGGCGAACAGCAGCATGGCAATCAGGGCGCGCCTGATCGTCAATGCTACCGCACGCGAATATGCTTCGGTCATCCGCTCGAAGTTGCGGTCGAACCATTTGAATACGCGGTTCTTTTCCTTGTGGGATTGTTTCAGCAATATGGCGGCCAATGCGGGAGACAAGGTCAGCGCAACCAGGCCGGAAATCGCGACGGAAATGGCGATGGTGATAGCGAACTGCTTGTAAAGCTGTCCGGTAATGCCGCCGAGGAAAGCGACCGGCACGAACACCGCGCACAGCACCAGCACGATGGCGATCACCGGCCCGGCCACCTCGTCCATCGCGCGCCTGGCGGCTTCCTTCGGGGGCAGGTGATGCACGGTCATGTTGCGCTCGACGTTTTCCACCACCACGATCGCATCGTCCACCACGATGCCGATCGCCAGCACCATGCCGAACAGGGTCAGCATGTTGATCGAGAACCCCAGCGCCTGCATGCCGATGAAGGTGCCGATAATCGATACCGGGACCGCCAGAATCGGAATCAGTGTCGCCCGCAGACTCTGGAGGAAGATGAACACCACAAGAACCACCAGTACCAGCGCCTCGAAAAACGTGTGCTCTACATCCCTGATCGAGGCCCGGGTAAATTCGGTGGTATCCATCACGATGTTGTATTCGAGACCTTCCGGGAACGCGTCTTTCATCCCGGCCAGCGTCGTCTTCACTTGCGCCGCGACGTCGAGCGCATTTGCCCCTGGCTGCTGGTACACCGCCATCATGGTGGCGGGCTTGCCCTGGTACAGGCCACGGATCGAATAGTCCTTCTGGCCAAGCTCGGCGCGCCCGACATCCTTCAGCCGCACGATGGCTGCGCCGCCACTGGCGGCTCGCAGGATGATGTTTTCGAACTCGGCCGGTTCGGTCAGGCGGCCGCTGGTCGTGACGGCGAAGGATTGCTCGACGCTGGTGCCGGTCGGCGACTGGCCGAGCCGGCCGACGGCGAACTGCTCGTTCTGGTTGGCCACCGCCTTTTGCACGTCCGTTGCCGTGATGCCGAGTTGCGCCATGCGGTCCGGCTTGAGCCAGATGCGCATGGCGTAATCCGGCGTGCCGAAGATGGCCGACTGGTTCGCGCCGGGAATGCGTTTCAGGGCATCGAGCACGTAGATGTTCGCATAATTGGCGACATAGGTCGGCTCGTAGCGATTGTCGGGCGAGTAGACCGCGATCACCATCATGAACGCCGACGATTTCTTCTGCACCTGCACACCTTGCGATTGCACCGACGACGGCAATTGCGGCAGCGCGAGGTTGACCCGGTTCTGCACATCGACCTGCGCGAGTTCGGGGTCGGTGCCGATCTCGAAGAACACGTTGAGTGTCATGTTGCCGGTCGACGAGCTCGAGGAGTTCATGTACATCATCCGGTCGGCGCCGTTGACCTGCTGCTCGATCGGCGCGGCGACATTATTGGCCACCACGTCGGCACTGGCGCCGGGATAGGGGGCGGACACCGTGATCTGCGGCGGTGTGATATCCGGGTATTGGGCGATGGGCGATTTGAACATCGCCACTGCGCCCGCCAGCACGATGACGATGGAAATGACCGAAGCGAAGATCGGATGGTCGATGCAGTGGCGGGAAATACTCATTCGGCTGACCAGTGGTTGATGGTTTGTGCGGTCATGACTATTTCGACTCCGACGGTAGCGGCGCTTGCGGGGCCTGGGCGGGGGAAGCACCAGCCTTGACGTCGGCGGGCCCTGTGCCTGCTTCGGTAATCTTTAGCCGCGCACCTGAGGCGACCCGGTTCGCGCCATCGACTACCACCCGCTCGCCGGCGCGCAAGCCCTCACTGATGAACCAGTCATCGCCTTCCCAGGCCCCGACTTCGACCGCGCGCTCCTTTGCCGTGCCGTCGTTGCCTATGACCCAGACATAGTGGCCCTTGGGGCCATTGAGCACCGCGCGCTGCGGCAACAGAATGGCGTTCGGCCGCGTTGCGCCCAGGACTCTTGCACGCACAAACTGCCCGGGACGCAAGGAGTCCTTGTGATTGGCGAGTTCGGTGCGCACCAGAAACGTGCCGGTTTCCTGGTTGAACGACGGTTCGGTGAAATTGATACGGCCGCGATCGGGCAGCACCGACCCATCGCCCAGAATCACCTCGACCAGGAAGTCATTGTTCGGCGGGAATTTGAGCTGGCCTTTGGCGATCTGGTCGCGATAGCGCAGAAGCTCGTTTTCGGAAATGCTGAAATTGACCCACATCGGGTCGACCTGCGAAACCGTGGTCAGAAGGCTGGTCTCACCGGCAGACACATAGCTGCCTTCCTGCACTTTGGCAAAACTCGCAAAGCCGGTAAAGGGCGAAGCAATCGCGGTATATCCCAGATTGAGAAGTGCGGTACGTACCTCGCCGTCCGCCGCCAGCACGGCGGCCTCGGCCTGTTTCTGGGCGCCGACCGCGTCGTCGAGGTCCTTCTGGCTGACCGCGTTCTTCTCCGCAAGCGGTCTGACGCGCGCCAGATTTGCCCTTGCGACATCGAGCCGTGCCTTCTGCTGCGCGAGCTGGCCTTGCGCCGACAGGAGTTCGGCCTCGAACGGCTTGCGGTCCATCTGGAACATTGGCTGTCCAGCCTTCACCACTGCGCCTTCGGTATAGAGCCGCTTGTCGAGGAATCCGGACACCCGCGCGCGAATCTGCACCTCGCGTGAACTTTGGGTCTGTGCGGAATATTCGAAGCTGACCGGCGTGTCCTTCGGCTTGAGCGTGATTGCGGTCACTTCCGCCGGGGCCGGCGGCGGAGGAACCGGCTCCTTGCTGCAACCGGCAAGCACGGCAATGATCGCGGCAATGCATGCCGGTCGTGACAACACTTGCCGCGTCCATAAGCGCGGAAATACAAATGCCGAAGGGAAGGGAAGAAGCATCATGATATTTCGATCCAGGGTCGAATTACGCTGTCTACTTTCATTCCAAAACCTTTCGTGTCTGTCTTTACTCCATGTGCTGCGCGTCAATGTCGGAATTCCGGCAAGCGTCGGACAATCTGACCCGCGGGTTGAAAAAACACAGGCCTGCTTTCCCCCGCATCGGCTGGAAAGCGAAAGATGATAATAGTCCGATTCAATTTGCGCCGAAATTGGACTTAGGTCCTATTGATCTGCTTCAAGCGCCCCCTCAAAATAAAATCGTTGGCTGCGATGTTTTTTCAGTGCCGGCATGCATGGGAAGTCCATCGTGCAACCGGCCGTTTGAAAAAATAGCCCAACAAGCTCATGAGGAGGGTGCCGCGTGAGATTCGACCGGCTGATGGAACAACTGGTAGGCGTTTTTGCATTATTGGTGCTGGCGGGCGGCGCGCTGCTGGTAACTGCGCCATTCATGACGGCGCTGCTGTGGGGAGCGATCCTCACCTACAGCACCTGGGGGCCGTACAAGCGCCTCACGGCTGCGCTGGGCGGACGGCGCTTCTGGGCTGCGTTGCTCATCGTATTGGTGATCCTCCTGGTGTTTCTCGGGCCGATTTTTTATGCCGTTTTTACGTTTTCCGCGCATGCGCCGGACATCGCCGAGTTGCTGCGCCGGCGCCTTGCCGAAGGCCTTCCTCCGTTGCCCGAATGGCTGACTCGCGTGCCGCTGGCGGGACCGCGTGTCGACGAGGCCTGGAACGAAATCGCGGCGCGTAACCCCGAGATGGTGGCGCGAATGAGAGAGTACGCCGGACCCGTGCTCAGGTCTGTGCTTGAGCTCGCTCTCGCGCTGATGCACGGCCTTGTACTTCTTGCGCTCAGCGTCGTGTTTGCATTTTTCTTCTATCTGAGCGGCGAGAACGCCGCTACAGGCCTGCTCGCCGGAATGAGGCGCGTCGCCGGTGAGCGCGCCGGCTATCTGCTGGGAATGATAGGCGGTACGGTGAAAGGTGTGGTCTACGGCATTCTCGGAACGTCGCTCGCGCAAGGCATATTGTGTGCCGTGGGCTATTGGCTCGCGGGCCTGCCTTCGCCGGCGCTGCTCGGCCTGGCGACCTTCTTCCTCGCGGTGGTGCCGGGCGGCCCGCTCCTCATCCTCGTGCCCGGCGCGATCTGGCTCGTCCAGACCGGCCAAGGGGGGTGGGCCGTCTTTCTGATCGTGTGGGGACTTGTGGTCTCGTTTCTCACGGATAACGTGCTCAAGCCGATGTTGATCGGCAAGACTAGCGATGTGCCATTCATTCTGGTGATGATTGGTGTGCTGGGTGGCGCGCTCGCATTCGGCTTGCTCGGCGTCTTTATCGGGCCCACCTTGCTGGCGGTGGCAAACGCGATATTGCGGGACTGGGCGACCGAAGCGTCGGCCAGGCTGGACATGCAACCGGTTGCGGTCGACCCTGTGCCGCCGGCGAGGCAAGAGCGCGCCTGAAAAACGGTGCCGGTTTGGGCTTGGCATGGTCCTGTACGACAATCTCGATAACCGAAGGGAATCATCATGAAGCTCGAAGGAAAGGTCGCCATCGTCACCGGGGCGGCAAGCGGCATCGGCAAGGAAATTGCTCTCGCCTACGCGCGCGAAGGCGCGAAAGTCGCGATCGCCGACCTGAATCTCGATGCCGCGAACGGCGCCGCCGCGGACATCCGCGATGCCGGCGGCCAGGCGCTTGGCATCTCGATGGATGTGGCGAATGAAGACCAGGTTAACGCCGGCGTAGATGTGGTCGTATCCAGGTGGGGCGGGGTCGACATCCTGGTAAGCAATGCGGGTATCCAGATCGTGCATCCGATCGAAGAATTCACCTATGCCGAATGGAAAAAGATGCTCGCGATTCACCTCGATGGCGCATTCCTTGCCACGCGCGCCTGTGTGCGGCACATGTACCGGGGAGACCGCGGCGGCAGCATTATCTACATTGGCTCCGTGCATTCGAAAGAGGCGTCACTGCTGAAGTCGGCCTATGTCACCGCCAAGCACGGCCTGTTGGGTCTGACCCTGAGCCTTCCCCTCAAATTTCACTTGTAAACTGTTGCCATCCGGGTTAA
>JAZKDW010000054.1:0-46643 GCA_040387375.1 Pseudomonadota bacterium | reverse complement strand
CCTTGCTTTCTTGCCGGATCGCATCCTCCTGCACTGCGGACAGGAAAAAATATGAGGGGAGACCTCAGAGTCTGACCCTATTACCTGTGAATCGCTTTACTATCCAGTTTGAAGAGCGGATGCCGAACCATTAACTTAACCACCTTTACACAAAATTCAGGACTCCCTCGTCTGTGACAACCAATGAACGTTGCCGCGCTAGCATATCCGTCACACTTCAATCTACGGACGAACTTTAAGTGCCGTTTTAATATCCCTAATAACAACACCTTTCGATTGCAACGATCTGCGCATCTCATTAAACACCGGTTTTTTCTTCTTTATGTCAGCAATCGTTACGATAACGCTGAACGGTATCCCTTCGCCAGGAAATGGCTGCGACGCCCGCGTCAAAGAATCAACAACAAGCTTCCAGTTAGACGAACTTCCCTTGCCATGGGAAAAATTGCCAGAGTACTGCTTGATAGGCCACCACTTCGCGCCATTCGCTATGCGCTCCTTCTCCATGGCTTTGTCATCTGTTTCACTATCAAGGCGCCCCTTAAATGAAATCACCCCATCGTTATCGGTCTCCTGTTGGCGAAGATACGCGTCCAAGTTCACACGCACATACTCAGCGCCAAAATTTTCATCAAGAAGTGGCGTATAGACCAACGTCATACGAACATTGCCTTTACACTTTCCGTCGTTTCCTACCAAGCTTGCGGGCCACGAAAAGTCAAAGTCCAATTCTGTTCGACGCGACAAAATCCCATTAAACATTAGGGTGATCTCGTGGTCGTCACAAACCAATATTTCATTGGAGTTGGCGGGTAGTCCGTGTCCAATAAATTGACGGGCTATTCCCTTCAACGATTTGTCGCGTAACGCGTGGGGAACCTGGCAATAGTGGATTAATAGTGCTCTTAATGCTTCACGAGGAATGTCACCCTGGATTTTATGATTCACGTTTGCCAAGATCTTTGCCACCAGCGGCGCGGAATAGCTTGTACCGCTCCCCGAAACCACCGTTCCATCGCCGGCAACTGAATACAGCCCGCTGTCTGCACTGTACCTACCTCCAACGTGAACAACATCAGGTTTTTTTCCCAAGGCGCAGCCGGGGCCTCGACGTGAATATTGCGCTGGTATCAAGACGTCGTCCTGGTCAGGCGGATTTAAGGCACCAACAGTTATTGAATGCACGCTTTCGGCGGGCTGAAATATGCGATCGCGACCCGGATAGGCATACTCTGCCAACATCGCAAGAACGTCTAGTGGATTATCAGGCCACGGTTTGTACACTTGGGGACCAGAGAGATTGCCAGCCGAGATTACAAACACTACGTCATGTTTAACCGAGAGTTCGTCAATGAAGGCGGCAAAATAACCGTATGAATCGTCGCTTACAACGCTTTCGACCGCTAGGCTCATGTTAAATATGCGAATGCCCTTGCGCTTGGCCTTGATGATTTCAAAATCCAACTGCTCCAAAAAATCGACAAAACCCTTCGGGTAAAACCCGGCATAGCTGGCTTGATCGGTAGGGTGCAGGCCAAGATCAAAGATTTGACATGGATCTTCATTAAAAACTTCGTGTTTATTAATTTCCCAAGCTGCGACTGTCAGTCCCGCGATAAAGGTGCCATGAGATACATCCTGATTGTCTTGATCCAAAAATTCGGATCGGCCAACAATCCAGGGCGAAAAAATTTCATGTTCGCTAACACCCGTATCAATAATTCCGACCGTCGCATAGCTGGACTGATTATTAAAATCGGGGAATCCAGCGGCATCTTTCGGATGCTGCGTAAATTTGTTGTCGCTTTTGTCTAATATCGGAGGCAACCCGATTCGCTTGACAATCGATTGGTGATCCAAGTAATGCACAAGTACTTGGTGTTGTTCTAGTGTGCCTTTCTGAGTAAATCGTACGATCAATAAATCGACAACGTTCCATTTTTCTCGCGTGTGTATTAATTCAATCGGCAACCCCAATGATTTAATGCCGCTCTCAAAACGTCGAATGTATGGACGCAGTAGTCGGGCACGTTCTTCATCTTGGACTGGCAATCCCTTCTCCGTTACGAAAAGTTCGACGACATAACCACCGCCTGTGCGAGGATCATCCAGCCACTTTACCGCCTGCTCAATAGTGAACTTACGTTTGTCTGGAGTCTGATGGAGCGCAATATTGGCTATCGCGCCAACTTCGCTCTTGTATGCCGTAGGCGTCGGCTTTTTCTTACCAGTTGTTTTATCGATTCCCCATGTAGTAGTTTCTTCCGCTTTATTTATTGCGGCTTCGATCTTTGCGATGGAGTCGAGTTTTATTTCAAAATACATCTCGCCGATACCATTTCCCCCGACGCAGGGTGCTTTCTGTGGATCGAAGATTTTTTCGATTGGACGATGGCTTTTGGCCCACGCTTCCGATTGTAAAACCACTTTTACATACTCTACGGGACTGCCTCTCTTTGAATTAAAGGACTTTCGGACATCACTTAATTGCGTCAATAATTTTTTCTTGTGCGCGACAAATTCCTGATCACGCTCAGCATAAAAATCCTTGTGGTTTTTCACGGCAGGAGCTTCTATGCGACCGATATAGTTATCGGTGTTAAGTACGATTTGAACAGGATTATTCGCCATGCTTTCTCCGATCAGCTTGCTTGCCGCAGCAACCGACTAATAGTGGCCTCACCAACGTTAAACAACTTTGCTATGTCCTTTTGGCTAAAGAACCCGCCGGTATTCTTCAACGTCTTCATCAACTCATCCCTCGACCCCATAAAGAGATTACGAGCGAAAAATGTCTCAGTATCTGCACTTAGTAGGAAATAATTTTCCAAAGACTTTATTAAATTAAATGAAGAATTCTTCTCCATTGCGGACGCTCTCTTTAGTGAATTCGCTAGTGTCTCGATGTCGGCGCCGCTGAATCCTTCTGTAGCCCAAGCAAGCAGCTTTAGCTCTTGCTCCGAAATATCCAATGGAGTGATGTAGTTCTTCACTATGATGAGCCTCGCCTCCAAGTCTGGTTTTGGCACCGAAATACGAACGTCAAAACGTCGCCATACCGCCATATCCAGCAAACTCTCATGATTTGTTATGGCCAGCGTGAAGCCCTTGGTAGAGCGCATGTCGAGGCATTGCAATAACGTATTAACGACTCGCTTGATTTCCCCAAGCTCATGGGGATCGTCGCGCACCTTTGCGATTGCATCGAACTCGTCAAGTAACAAGACGCACTTGTATCGGTTAGCAAAATCAAAAAGTGCCGATATATTGCGAGCCGTAGTGCCTAAGAATGACGAAATGAGTCCGTCGAGCCGCGCTATCACGAGCGGCAAGCCAAGCCTCTTTGCGACGTATTGAGCGAGCTGTGTTTTTCCAGTGCCTGGCGCGCCAAAAAGAAGGCAGCTGTACGGCGGCCGAATCCCCATGCTGATGAGAGATTCTGAATTGTTCCATTCCTCCAACATACGTTCTACGGCCGCATTCAACGAAGGACTAAAAATTGGTAATTGAACGTTGAGCTGCGCCGGAAATTTTATATTTGCGAGCGGAGCAGATGTTTCGCGGTCGACTGGAGGAGCTACGTTTTCTGTGAGCACCTCACCAAAAATAAACGACCTGGACAGAATTGCGCGGCTCGGCTCAATTTTTGCCTCTAACTGCGCTGACTTCAACAGCTTGTCCAACGCACCAGCCTCATCCGTATTACCAGACTTCACCAACGCCTCACTTAAGCGTTGAACATGGCGAATCACCGCCGCCGACGGTTCTTTCATTGCCGCACGGCAAAGCGCTAGAACTATAGGGAAATTTTCCACAACTGCACCTTGAATTTCATTGCTCACTAAGTTATTCCCTTTTAAGGCTGTATATTTCATGTTGTTGCCTATAATTCCAATTATATGGTATTCATTTCGCATTAACAAGGAGGAATTTCAAAAAATGCTGCCTTATTCCGCAACAACGGCAAAAATGCCAGTAGGCAGGTCGAAATGCCTGACCTGCAACCCCTTACCTTGATTGTTTGGATCTGATGCCGATTAAAGGGCTTTCGCGGAATACGGCCGACTGCAGAGGGGAACGGGCGAAATGCGGCAAATAGAGCAACATCCCGTCAAATTATTTTCCATTCTTAGACCCCCATTTCCGCTTACAAACGGGAGGACATCAGCACATTGAGCACATTCGGAGAACATAGGAGCAAATGGAGTACCGGATTTTTAAAAAAATGCCTTTAAATTCAAAAGATTGCAACTTAAAAAGGAAACAAAAATTGCTAACTCAATAGGCGAGTAGAATTGATTTGAATATAACTGATACTATGTAACGACAAACTGCTGTGCGGCCACACTCCCGTCAGTTCGAATTATTCCAACGTTGGATTTTGCGCCGGCATGCACCAGAATTCGAGTCATCAAATAAACGCAGCAAAGGATTTTTATGAACGCCACACAAGCAGCGGCTAAAAAAAGCAGCATGGCTGAACGAGCAAAAGGGCTGCGCGAAAATTTTTTTCCCGAGATTCCTCCAGAATGGCTTTGGCTCAGGAAGCGAAACGACGGTTACACGACGATCCCGCGAACCCTTGCGATAGTAATGGCGATCATCGACAGCCTTTCGAAAAACAAGCCATGTGGATTGACCTACTTTGTCCTATGGTGCCGAGCCTGGGACGACCCGATGCTTACCATCGACAATCCTGCGGTATTTGCTGCGGAGGCTGGATTTTCAGGGGAGCGAGCAACGGTTACTTGGCGTCAGCGCATGAAAACGCTAAAAGACTTGGGCTTCATCGCTTGCAAGGAGGGGGCAACCGGCGGGTTTCATTACGTGCTAATTCTGAATCCACACTTGGTAATTTGGAAGCAGAGAGAGAAGATCGCGCAGAGCTTGACGATGCGACTATATGATCGTGGGCAAGAAATTGGCGCGAAGGATATTACTGATCCGGCCGCGGCTTTGGTAACTAAAGCACCGACCGCAGCGCAAGTGTATGGCGGGGTACCGCAGGCGCTCGTGCCGCCGCTCTCTTCGTCACCAGCTATCGTTCCCCCACCGCCACTACCGCCGGCGCCTGAAGGCAAGGAGAAAGCATAAGAACAAAGTCGGAAAGACCTGCCGACGCCTCTTTAACCTGGCCGGGTTGAGGGCTTGACTCCACATCAAGTCCTATCACAGAGGGGTATCGCTTGACACGCAGTGGCCTCCAAACCACTGCAGATCTTCGACAGGCATATTATTTTACATACCTTCCCGCTTTTACGGCGGGAGGTCAAGCACCGACATGGGCAGGAAGCGCACAAATAACTGAGGCCGCATCACAGGCATTTGATCTAGGTTCATTATTATTCAAAGCGGACCTTAAAATCATCAACCAGAGATATGCAAACTAATACTGCACACAATCGAGCAGCACCAAAAGAAAAAGCGCTGAAAAATCAAACTATGTATTTGATTTTCCGGCGCTTTCTAAACTCGACCTCAGAGATATCTCTGAACAACTGACTACTTGGCGGAGAGACGGGGATTCGAACCCCGGATAGGCTATGAACCTATACACGCTTTCCAGGCGTGCGACTTCAACCACTCATCCATCTCTCCTGAATCTGCACTTCGCCGTCTTGCTTTTTAGCGAAGCCGCCGATTATAGCAAAATTTCCGGGAAAAGTTGACGCCTTTCCCGGCCAGATTTGCCAGAACCTTCAAAAAAGATAGCCCGCCCACGATACCCGTTAGCGGATCGCCATCAACCCCAGCCAATCGCCCCCACTCACTGCGCCTCCTTCAACTGCTCCAGAATCGCCGGATTCTCCAGCGTGGAGATATCCTGCGTAATCTCCTCCCCCTTCGCCAGCACCCGCAGCAAGCGCCGCATGATCTTGCCTGACCTGGTCTTCGGCAGGTTATCCCCGAACCGGATTTCCTTCGGCTTGGCAATCGGTCCGATCTCCTTCGCCACCCAGTCGCGCAACTCTTTCGCGATCTGCTTCGCTTCATCCCCGCTCGGGCGGCTGCGCTTCAACACGACGAAGGCGCAAATCGATTCGCCCGTGGTGTCGTCCGGCTTGCCGACCACCGCGGCCTCGGCCACGATCGGGTTGGCCACCAGTGCCGATTCGATTTCCATCGTGCCCATCCGGTGCCCCGACACGTTCAGCACGTCGTCGATGCGGCCGGTGATGGTGAAGTAGCCGGTCTCCTTGTTGCGGATTGCGCCGTCACCTGCCAGGTAGGTTTTGCCGCCCAGCTCTTCCGGGAAATAGCTTTTCTTGAAACGTTCCGGATCATTCCAGATGGTGCGGATCATCGATGGCCATGGTCGCTTGACGACCAGGATGCCGCCCTGCCCGTTCGGCAGATCGTGGCCGGTCTCGTCGACGATCGCGGTCATGATGCCGGGCAGCGGCAAGGTGCAGGAACCCGGCACCATCGGCGTCGCGCCGGGCAGCGGCGTGATCATGTGGCCGCCGGTTTCGGTTTGCCAGAAGGTGTCGACGATCGGGCAGTTCTCGCGGCCGATATTCTTGTAGTACCACATCCAGGCCTCCGGATTGATCGGCTCACCTACGGAACCCAGCAGGCGCAGGCTGGACAGGTCGTATTTGTCCGGATGGATCTTCTCGTCCGCATCGGCGGCCTTGATCAGTGAACGGATCGCGGTCGGCGCGGTGTAGAAAATGCTGACCTTGTGCTTCTGGATCGTATCCCAGAAACGGCCGGCGTTCGGAAAAGTCGGCACACCTTCGAATACGACTTGCGTGGCGCCGACCGCCAGCGGGCCGTAGGCGATGTAGCTGTGGCCGGTGACCCAGCCGATGTCGGCGGTGCACCAGAAGACGTCGCTCGGCTTGATGTCGAAAGTCCACTTCATCGTCAGCGCCGCCCACAGCAGGTAGCCGCCGGAAGAATGCTGCACGCCCTTCGGTGTGCCGGTCGAGCCGGATGTGTAGAGGATGAACAGCGGATGTTCGGCGCTGACCCATTCCGGCTCGCAGAGGTCGGACTGGCCGGCGAGCACGTCCTGCAGCCACAGGTCGCGGCCGGCGACGACCTTGATATTGGCCTCGGTGCGCTGATAGACGATGACGTTTTTCACCACCTCGCAACCGCCCAGGCCGAGGGCTTCGTCGACGATGGATTTGAGCGGCAGGTGTTTGCCGCCGCGGACCTGCTCGTCGGCGGTGATGACGGCGACCGCGCCGGCATCGATGATGCGCTCCTGCAGCGACTTGGCGGAAAAGCCGCCGAACACGACCGAGTGTGTCGCGCCGATGCGGGCGCAGGCTTGCATCGCTGCCACGCCTTCTACCGACATCGGCATGTAGATGACAACACGATCACCCTTCTTGATGCCTAGCGATTTCAGGCCGTTGGCGAACTGGCAAACTTTCTGGTGCAGTTCCTTGTAGGTCAGCGTGACCGACTTGCCGTCGTCTGCTTCGAAGATGATGGCGACCTTGTCGGCATTGCCGTTTGCCAGGTTGCGGTCGAGGCAGTTGTACGAGACATTCAGCTGGCCATCCTCGAACCATTTGTAAAACGGTGCGTTGGATTCATCCAGGGTCTTGGTGAAGGGTTTGTGCCAGGCCAGGTTCTCGCGGGCCAGCCGGGCCCAGAAACCCTCGTAGTCGCGCTCGGCTTCGGCGCATAACGCCTGATAGGCTGGCATGCCGGCGATGGTCGCGTTTTTCACAAATTCGGCCGGCGGCGCAAATACACGGTTCTCTTGTTTCAGGGTTTCGATGTCTGCCATGGTGGTCTCCTGCCAATGATTTGATTTGATGTCAATGTTGTACTTTTAGTCTTACTTCGTGCTTACATAGCCCTTTTTACCAACTAATAGTTATCCTGGTCGTTAGTGAGTTTATCCGGCTGACTTCATTACCGAACGAAATATGTGGTCCGTATTTAAACATATTGACGCTGATCAGTGGCACCCAATGAAAAGGCTGGCCCGTGTAAAATGCCGGGATGCATTTTGCCGTATTTCAATAACGAATGGACCCATGAAAATTTCTGACCAATCCGGTATCAAACCGAAAAAACCCATCCATCCGCTGGCGAATTTCATTTTCATGACACGCTGGCTGCAATTGCCACTGTATCTGGGCCTGATTCTGGCGCAATGTGTGTATGTATTCCATTTCTGGGTTGAATTGACCGATCTGATCGGCGCGGTGTTCGGGAACGAGGCCGCGCTCAAGCATATTCTGGATGCGGTCACGATCGAGGGCATGGTCAGGCCGACCAGGCTGAATGAAACCACGATCATGCTGGTGGTCCTGGGCCTGATCGACGTCGTGATGATTTCCAACCTGCTGATCATGGTGATCGTCGGCGGTTACGAGACTTTCGTGTCGCGCATGAATCTGGAGAGCCATCCGGATCAGCCGGAATGGCTGTCGCATGTGAATGCGTCGGTGCTGAAGGTCAAACTGGCGACGGCGATCATCGGCATCTCATCGATCCATCTGCTGAAAACTTTCATCAACGCCAAGGCCTATGATGAAAAGACCCTGCTGGCGCAAACCGGCATCCATATCGTTTTCCTGCTCTCCGCAATCGCCATCGCTTACAGCGATCGCATCATGGCGGGCACCGCAACGCATACCAAACCGCATTAAAACCCACTTGAAGCCATCATGACCATCATCAAACAAGAAGATCTGATCGAGTCCGTTGCCGCTGCGCTGCAGTACATCAGTTATTACCACCCGGTAGACTACATCCAGCATCTCGCGCGCGCCTACGAGTCTGAACAAAGTCCGGCCGCAAAGGACGCGATCGCGCAAATCCTGACCAACTCGCGCATGTGCGCAGAGGGACGCCGGCCGATCTGCCAGGACACCGGCATCGTCAACGTGTTCCTGAAAATCGGCATGGATGTGCGTTTTGAAGGTTTCAAGGGTTCGATCGTCGATGCGATCAATGAAGGCGTGCGCCTGGGTTACAACAACCCGGACAACAAGCTGCGCGCCTCGATCGTCGCCGACCCGCAATTCGCTCGCAAGAATACCGGCGACAACACACCTGCCGTGGTCCACATGGAAGTCGTCCCTGGCAATACCGTCGACGTGCAGGTCGCGGCAAAAGGCGGCGGCTCCGAGAACAAATCGAAGTTCGTGATGCTGAATCCTTCCGATTCGCTGATCGACTGGGTCATGAAAACCGTGCCGACCATGGGCGCCGGCTGGTGCCCGCCGGGCATGCTCGGCATCGGCATCGGCGGCACCGCGGAAAAAGCCATGCTGATGGCAAAAGAAGTGTTGATGGAAGATATCGACATGTATGAATTGCTCAAGCGCGGCCCGCAAAACAAGACTGAAGAACTGCGCATCGAACTGTGCCAGAAGATCAACGCGCTCGGTATCGGCGCGCAGGGCCTGGGCGGTTTGACTACGGTCCTCGACGTCAAGATCCGCATGTATCCGACGCACGCGGCTTCCAAGCCGGTGGCGATGATTCCGAATTGCGCGGCCACCCGTCATGCGCATTTTGTGCTCGATGGTTCCGGCCCCGCCTACATCGATCCGCCATCACTGTCCGAGTGGCCGGAAGTGCACTGGACGCCGGATACCGAAAAATCGAAACGCGTCGATCTCAACACGCTGACGAAGGAGGAAGTCGCCTCCTGGAAGCCGGGCCAGACCCTGCTGTTGAACGGCAAGATGCTGACCGGCCGCGATGCCGCGCACAAACGCATCCAGGACATGCTGGCCAAGGGTGAAGAACTGCCGGTCGATTTCACCAATCGCATTATTTATTATGTCGGCCCGGTCGATCCGGTGCGTGATGAAGCAGTGGGACCGGCCGGTCCGACCACCGCCACTCGCATGGACAAATTCACCGACATGATGCTGGAAAAAACCGGCCTGATCTCGATGGTCGGCAAGGCCGAGCGTGGCCCGGTGGCGATCGAATCGATCAGGAAGCACAAGTCGGCCTACCTGATGGCGGTCGGCGGCGCAGCCTATCTGGTGTCGCGCGCCATCAAGAGCGCCACCGTGGTCGGCTTCGCGGACCTCGGCATGGAAGCGATTTACGAATTTGATGTGCAGGACATGCCGGTGACGGTTGCCGTCGATTCCAGCGGCACCTCGGTGCATGAAACCGGTCCGAAAGAATGGCAGGAGCGTATCGCCACCAGCGTCAGCAAGATCGCGGTGACCGTTGCCTAGCGCATTGCCAGGCAGCCTTCCCTCACAGGACGGCATCGCCAGCAAACAGCCGATCGGTGCCGACGCGCCGATCGGCGTTTTTGATTCCGGCATCGGTGGCCTGTCGGTGCTGCGGCATATACGCGCGGCCTTGCCGCACGAGCATCTGCTGTATGTTGCCGATTCAGGCTTCGCGCCGTATGGCGAGAAGTCGGAAGAGGAAATCGTCGCCCGTACGCTGGCGATTGCGGATTTCTTACTGCAGCAGGGCATCAAGGCGATGGTCGTCGCATGCAATACCGCGACCGCCGCTGCGATCAAGGGTTTGCGTGCACGTTATCCAGCCTTGCTGGTGGTCGGCGTCGAGCCGGGCCTGAAGCCGGCCGCGGCCATCACCCTCACAAAAACCGTTGGTGTGCTGGCGACAGGGAGCACCCTTGCCAGCGCCAAATTCACGCTGCTGCATGAACAGATTGCCGCCGCGACCGGCGTGCGTTTCCTGTTGCAGCCTTGCAGCGGCTTGGCGGCGCAGGTTGAAAAGGCGGAATTGCGTTCTGCCGCCACCGCTGCGCTGGTGCATGGTTATGTCATCCCGCTGATCGAACAAGGCGCCGATACGCTGGTGCTGGGCTGCACGCACTACCCTTTCGTGCAGCCGCTGATTGAAGATGCCGCCCGACGGGCGAACCCGCACGCGGTCACCATCATCGACACCGGAGAAGCAGTCGCGCGGCAATTGCAGCGCCTGCTCGCCCAACATGGGCTGCAGCGGCAGGCGGCGACTGAAGGATCGTTGTCCGCGTTTACGACCGGCAGCCAGACGGCGCTGGCGACGGCGTTTTCCAATTTGCTGAAACTGCGCCCGCCAGTCACAAAAATCACGGCTGGACCGACGTAAAGGCCGGCGATTTTTAAATTTGCCAGCCTGTCTCGAACTTTGTATAATAGCGACCTGCTTCGATTGTCTTGATCGAAACAGGTGAAGTTGTAGTTTCAGTGGTGGCCGTAGCTCAGTTGGTAGAGTCCAGGATTGTGATTCCTGTTGTCGTGGGTTCGAGCCCCATCGGTCACCCCAGAATTCGCAGTAAATAAAAGAGTTACTCGCTTCGGCTTGTAGCTCTTTTTTTATTGCCGCTGGCTTCCTACATTCATGGACGAAAAAAAGCCCGCACACCAGGCGGGCTTATTCAGTACCTTGGTTACGAGACTTATGCCTGAGTGGCTTTTGTCTTGTTGCGACGGGATGCTGCGAAGCCTAGCAATCCCATGCCGAAAAGAGCGATACTCGCAGGCTCAGGGACTGAAACCGCTGAAGCGCGAACGAGAAAAGTTTCCGCAGCAGATGAGTTTCTACCGCTCGGATCTCCCAGCGGCGAATGCCAAATATATCCAGCTGATATATCACTTAAATCGCAGTGATTATGCACGGTACTAAAATAGCTTGCAGCACACAAGGCACCGCCATTTGGTGTAGTAAATGCATTCGCTAAAGCTACTCTGCTAGCGAAACTGGCATTCCATTGAGCATCAGTCGCGAAAACGAAATCGTGATGCAGTTGCACCGGTCCGCAACTAGCCCCTTCTCCTGCACAAGGAGCTGCATAAACCCATTCCATTCCGCCTGCGCTGACAATTAATGATGGGTCTGGCGCCTGGCCCAGAAGCGTCACGCCATGCGCCGCGCCAAACGAAAACGTAGCCGCAACCGTCACGGTTGCCAGTTTTGCCAACTTGATTATTGAAAGATTCGTGATTTTCATTATTTCCCCTGTGGTTTATATTTAAACTTCCCACCGAGCAAATAGCAATGTATATGCCAGAAATAAATACATAATAAAATCAACAAGTTACATTTTTTATGACCTTACAGTGTAAATAATGCTGACAAGAAATCTTAATATTAATTAACAAATTCGGCGCCTGGCACTTCCCCAATTCACCATCCCCTGATTCAGATCAGGCTTCCTGCGCGGCCAGCATGGATTTTCGATCGTTTGCCGCAGTCTTCCTTTTTGGGTCTACTTTTTCAGCGTGGTTTATGCCGACACGCCAATGCCGGAGGTCATCATGAAACAGATATCGATCGAAATGCCACTTGTTGCACAATGTTCCGTTAGCGAGTGCGCCTACAACACCGACGATTGTTGCCATGCGCGGGCGATCACTGTAGGAAATAGCGTACATCCCGGGTGCGATACATTTTTGGGAGCATCATCGCATTCCAAAGCGAAACAACGCACCGCCGGTGTTGGCGCATGCAAAGTATCGGCTTGCGAGTACAACGATGATTATGAATGTGTTGCTGAACAGATTACCGTCGGCCATGCGATTGCCTCGGTCTGCTGCCTTACTTACCGGCACCGTTGATGTCTGCAACGGGATGAAAAACGACTGCTCATGCTTCAAACCCGGCGTCGAAATTCTGCCGCAGGTAATCGACCAGGCAGCGCACCGCGCGCGGCACCACCGGTGTCCACGGCCTGATCGCATACAGGTTTTCGCCGAAAAATCCGACCGGTTTCCAGTCCGGCAGCAGCGGCACCAGCCGTCCCGATTGCATGTCGTCCAGCGCCGAGAAATCCGGCAACAGTCCGATGCCAAGGTTGCCCAGCACCGCCTCGCGCAGCACCTCGCTGTTATTGGCCTTCAACGGTCCGCTGACCGGGATGCTGACAGGCTGACTGCGCTTGCGGCGGGCCATATGTTCGAATGACCAGGTGTGCGCACTGCCTTCCCGCAGATACAGCAGGCAGGCATGCGCGCTCAGTTCAGCCGGATGTGCGGGCGTGCCATGCTGGCTCAGGTATTGCGGTGTTGCCACCAGCAGCGAACGCGATTCGCACAGTACCGCGGCAACATGCGTATCGGGCGCCGCCTGCGTATGCCGGATCGCGAGGTCGAATCCCTCGTGGGACAGGTTGACCAAACGGTCGGTCAATTCAATCTCAATCCGGATTTCCGGATATAGCCGCAGGAAATCCGGCAGCATCGGCGCCACGCGCTGCCGCCCGAGCGCGACCGGCGCCGTCACACGCACCAGTCCGCTGGGCGATCCGGCCAGATCCCTGGCGCGCAAAAAACTTTGCTCGATGTGCGCAAACGAGGCCTGCGTGTCGTCAACCAGTCCCAACCCTGCTTCCGTCAATGTCACCGAGCGGGTGCTGCGCCGTACCAGCGGCACGCCGACCGCCCGCTCCAGTTCCTTGACGCGGGCGCTGACAGACGCCTTGGAGATGTTGAGGCGGCTGGCGGCCTGGGTAAAACTGCGGGTCTGGGCCAGCACCGTCAGTAACTGCAGGTCGGCCAGCACAACCGTGCTTGCTGTCGTCATCTTTTTTAATCCATCGGTTGATTGTTCATTTATCTGAACAAAGAAGTCAGTTTACCGGGATTCCCGGATCGTTGCGCGGCCCATATACTCAAGTTGTCAAAAAACCAGAACAACTCACCATAAACGGAGCCCATGATCATGAACGCATCGAATCCCGCCATCGCCACCATCGCCCATTGGGTCAACGGCCAGCGCACCACGCTGAACCAGGACCGCAAGCAGGACGTGTTCAACCCGGCCACGGGTGCAATCAGCGGCAACGTGCTGCTGGCCAGCAGCGCCGACGTCGATCAGGCGGTTGCTGCCGCTGCGGCAGCGTTTCCGCGATGGGCCGATACGCCCCCGATCCGGCGCGCGCGTGTGATGTTCCGTTTTCTGGAGCTGCTGAATCAGCACTCGGATGAACTGGCGCACCTGATCACCGCCGAACACGGCAAGGTATTTACCGACGCGCAGGGTGAAGTCGCGCGCGGCATCGATATCGTCGAATTCGCGTGCGGCATACCGCAACTGCTGAAAGGCGATTTCAGCGATCAGGTCTCGACCAACATGGATAACTGGACCCTGCGTCAGCCGCTGGGTGTGGTGGCCGGCGTCACGCCGTTCAACTTCCCCGTGATGGTGCCGATGTGGATGTTTCCGCTGGCGATCGCCACCGGCAATACCTTTGTGCTCAAGCCCAGCCCGCTCGACCCCAGCGCATCGCTGATGATGGCCGAATTGCTGAAGCAGGCCGGCCTGCCGGACGGTGTCTTCAACGTCGTGCAGGGCGACAAGGAAGCGGTCGATGCCTTGCTGGTGCATCCGGACGTGCGGGCCGTATCGTTTGTCGGCTCGACCCCGATCGCCAATTACATTTATGAAACCGGCGCCCGCCACGGCAAGCGCATCCAGGCCCTCGGCGGCGCAAAAAATCATATGGTGGTGATGCCGGACGCCGATCTGGAGCAGGCAGCCGATGCGCTGATCGGCGCCGGCTACGGTTCGGCCGGCGAACGCTGCATGGCAATCTCGGTGGCGGTGCTGGTCGGCGATGTCGGCGAGCGCCTGGTGCCGATGCTGGCCGAGCGCGCCAGGACGCTGAAGATCAAGAACGGCACCGAGCTGGATGCCGAGATGGGCCCGATCGTCAGCAGCGCGGCGCTGGCGCGCATCAATGGCTACGTCGATGCCGGCGTCAAGGAAGGCGCGCAGTTGCTGGTCGACGGCCGCACCTTCAAGGGCGCCGATGCCGGCACCGGCTGTGATAACGGCTTCTGGACCGGCGGCACGCTGTTCGACCACGTGACACCGGAGATGCGCATCTACAAGGAAGAAATCTTCGGGCCGGTACTGAGCTGCATGCGGGTGCCGGACCTGGGCACGGCGATCGACCTCATCAATGCGCATGAGTTCGGCAACGGTGTCAGCTGCTTCACCCGTGACGGCAACGTCGCCCGCGAATTCGGCCGCCGCATTCAGGTCGGCATGGTGGGCATCAACGTCCCTATTCCGGTACCGATGGCATGGCAGGGTTTTGGCGGCTGGAAAAAGAGCCTGTTCGGCGATACGCATGCGTATGGCGAGGAAGGCGTACGCTTTTACACCAAACAGAAATCCATCATGCAACGCTGGCCCGAAAGCATCGAAAAAGGCGCCGAGTTCGTGATGCCAACCGCGAAATAATCGAGCGCTGTTGCAGCGCTGTTTCAGCGCTGCAGTACCAACATGCATTAGCCCATGCGTCAGCCTTGTCCGGCGGCGCATGGCACATTTCAACATGCCGGCTTGCCGCGCATCCGCGTTACCGCAATCCCAAAACAGCTTGATACTTTCATGCCCCGCATGAGCCGCGAACGCCTCTAAAGTCTAGCCTCGCATACCGCATGCAAACTTTCTTTTTCGACACGTCCGAAGAGCATTGATAGCACAACAATCAACGCATGTTTTGATCCATATCTACATTCCCTCGATAAAAAAAATAAGGCATTGCGCACTGTCAAAATCGTTGTCTTTTTTATACTCTGGCTCGTCTTTTTTCTTATGCAAATAACAACCGTGTGATACTCGATCCTCAGTTTCGCACGATTGAAATTGGACTTGCGTTACTACGTTACCGCGTGTAGCGCAGGCATCTTCCGGCCACATTTCTTCACCAGAAAAAAGGGGAACCACAAGATGAAAACAATTACCGTTAGCAGGAAATTCCTGACGATGCTGGCGCTGGCGGCAGCCTTATTCGTAGCGACGACCGTGCAGGCGCAAATCGTGAATGGAGCCGGCACTCCGGCCGCCGTCACCGGCATGTTTACCCTCGGTCCATCAGTACCGGGCAAATGGGGGCCGCCGGAATTGGGAACCGGCGCCACCGTTACATGGGGCCTGATGCCATCGGGCGTCAGTTGCGCAGCTGAATTTGCCGGCTGCACGACGACCGCTTTGTCCGCCTTCATGCCGAACGGCTACCTGACACAAATCAGCGCGGCGTTTGATGCCTGGGCCTCGGTAGCAAATCTCCGGTTTATCCAGGGAGTCGATAACGGTGTACCGGTAAACGCCTTGACCGGAACCAGTGTCGACATCCGCATTGGGGGAGAAGACATGAGCCTTGATACTCTCGCCCACAGTTACTTTCCGCCTGTTTACGGCAATACCATCGCTGGAGATATACATTTCAACCAGAATCATCAATGGAAAACCACGATTGACGGTAGCGGCTATTGGATATTCAGCGTTGCCTTGCACGAGATCGGACATGCTCTTGGGCTCGCTCATACGGACCTCCCGGACACGGTAATGTACTCGTTCTACACTGAAGACTTCACGGGACTGCAGGCCGGTGATATCGCGGGCATTCAAACCCTTTATGGGGCCAGGATCGCAATCGTGCCCATCCCCGCCACGCTGATGTTGATGATGGCTGGCGTGCTGGCCATGGCCGGTGTCCGTCGCCGCTCCTGAGCGGCAAGCGGCGCTGGTACTTGCTACGCGCCTCGCCGTTTCCCCCGATCAGAGACTGTAATCAGGAGTCATCATGAAAACCATATTGACATTGTTCACCATGGCAGCCGCCGTGACCGCCCTGCATGTTTCCGCGATGTGGGTCCGGATGACGGATGTTGATCTCGTCAAACAATCCGATCTGATCGTGCAGGCGACGCTGGTGCGCACGGAACCGAAACCCATGCCCGGATCCAAGCCGCTCGAAATCGGCATACTCAAGATCGACGAGGTTCTCAAGGGCCCCGCTGGCTTGCGTGAAATACGCCTCGCACAGCCTGCGGCCAGCGGCCCGCTCTCGAGCACTGACATTCGCTACGAGGTAAATCAGAAAGGCCTGTGGTTCTTGCGGCCATATCCGCACGCCGGTGATCCGTCTCTTTATGGCGCCGATCATCCGCAACGCTTCCTGCCTGAAGCTGCCAGTTCGACGCTGACGCACTTCCGTAATCTGGTCGAGTCCTTGCGCAAGTAGCGGCAAGAGGCGGTTCCGCGCTGGAGTACGGGCACAGGGATAAGTTTGTTACAAGCATGCTGCCTTTTCCCGCCAAGCCGCAACTCACGACGGCCAGTTGGCCGGGGAAAGCCTGCCTCCGTCACCGCTCATGAATCACAGGCCGCGCCAACACCTGAGGTCACGCTGTATGCCGAAAGCATCAAATTCTGGTTTCACAATCACAAACCTGACGTTCAATTGCGAATAATCAACAAGAATTATTGTCTTTTAATATATTTTTTGACATATGTAATTATCTAAAAGACAATCATGCAATATTGACCATAAGTTACTTCGATTGGATTCTGGTCTGTATCAACTTGCTTCAGTGTGTAGCAATCACACCTCACGGCATTATTTTCAATCTAACTTCAGGAAAATCATGAAACCAGGACTCAAACTCAGAAATTTTTTGGCGATATGCGCGCTGGCGGCGGCATCCTTGACCGCACCTTCCTATGCCCAGCAAGCCACAGGGGGCACTTCCGGGACGGATCTATCGCCCCACTTTGTCCTCGGCCCATCTAAACCGGGCAAATTCGGTCCTGCGGCATTGGGAACCGGCGCCACCATTACCTGGGGCCTGATGCCAACGGGAACTGATTGCGGCTCTGAACATGCAGGTTGCAAGATTACGGCCTTGTCCGCTTTCATGCCGGACGGCTACCTGACACAAATACGGGCAGCATTCAACGCCTGGGCATCAGTGGCCAATCTTCGTTTTGTCGAGGGAATCGATAACGGCTTTGCTGTCAACGTCTTGAACGGCGCCAGCGTGGACATCCGCATCGGCGGCCATCCGATGCCTGACGAGGCGCACTCCTTCTATCCTCCCGTGTACGGCGACAGTGTTTCAGGAGACATCCATTTCAACGTCAACGAGCTGTTCAAGACCACTTATGGCGGTCCGGGCTTTAATGTTTTTAACAAGGCCGTACACCAGATCGGCCATGCCCTTGGTCTCGCGCATACGACTGCCCCCGGCTCTGTCATGTCTGAATTCTACAAGGATGAATTCATGCTTCCCAATGTGGACGATATTGCGGGAATGAGGCACCTCTACGGACCGAATGTTGTGCCTGTTCCAGCCACCTTGCTTCTGATGATGGCTGGTTTGCTGGGCCTGGCCGGCGTGCGTCGCCGCGCCTGAATCGCAGAGCGGCATGGAAGGTCATCCGAGGAGTTGATTCACGCATGACGTGCATGCGCCGGGTTTGCGTTTAGGCGTCGCATGCAAAATGGATAAAGTCGGGCTTGGAGGATATCGACGTTCTTCTCGTGCCAGCGGGTTATGGATTCCCGCTTGCGCGGGAATGACGGTGGTAAGAGAGTGGAGATCGTACCAATTACTACGGTCATTCCCGCGCAGGCGGGAATCCAGACTGAGCTCGCATCACGATGCCTTCATCCCAATCCCACCACGCTTGACCGATACGCTCAGCAACGCCGCATGAATCGAATCGATAAAGTCGACCTCAGGACGCCGAACCATCCGCATTAGCCAGCGTCTGCCGTGCCTGCAGCAGGTGCGGCCGGTCGTACATGCGACCGTCGATACCGACCGTGCCCAGATCCGGATTGGCATCGAACGCAGCCACCACCAGACGGGCGTGCGCGACATCTTCAGCGCTCGGCGCGTAACAGCGGTTGATCACCTCGACCTGGTCAGGGTGGATCGCGATGCGGCCGACAAACCCCCGGCGGCGCGACTGGATGCAGTCGGCTTCGAGCGCGGCAGCATTCCGGAAATCGGAAAACAGCGTGTCGATCGCTGCCGTTTCCGACGCCCGTGCCGCCATCAGGCACATGGAACGCGCAATCAGATAGACATGCGAAAGCTCGCCGCCCTCTTCACGATTGGTGCTGGCGCCAATATCGGTCGACAAGTCTTCCGCACCCCAGGTGAGGCCAGCCAGCCGCGGCACTTTCTTGACGTAAGTGTGCAGTAGCGACATCGCCCGCGCGGTTTCGGTGGAGACCACCACTACCTTCGTTGATCCGCACTCCATGCCGGCACGCGCTTCGAGCACGTCGATTTGCGCGCAGATCAGTTCAAGCTGCGCCACGCCTTCAACCTTCGGCAGCACAATGCCATCCACGCCCGGAATCACGACCGCGGCCAGGTCGTCGAGATACTCCGGCGCCGAGAACGGATTGACGCGGACAAACGCTTTCCAGTTGCGCTTTTTCCAGGTCGCCTGCAGGTGCGCCGCGCACATCTCACGGGCAATCGCCTTGCGGGGCGGCGCAACTGAATCCTCGAGGTCGAAGATCAGCGCGTCGGCGGCGCAATCCGCTGTCTTCTGCAGTTTTTTGTCATTGTCCGCCGGGACGAAAAGAAGCGAGCGCAGCCTCATGCCTTGCCTCTTTTAAGCATCAATGCCTGACGCAGGCAGGTCGAGACTTCTTCATCCCGTTGATTAAAACCCTGGTGACGGAAAGTCACGATGCCCTGATCGGGCCGCGACTTGCTCTCGCGCCGCGCAACCACGGTGGTTACGGAGCGGATCGTATCGCCGGCAAATACCGGCTTCGGAAACTTGACCTCGTCCATGCCGAGGTTGGCGATGGTGGTTCCCAGTGTCGTATCCTGGATCGACAGGCCGATCACCAGACCGAGCGTAAAAACACTGTTCATCAATGGCTTGCCGAACTCGGTGGTGCGGCAATATTCAGCATCGATATGCAACTGCGCCGGATTGTAGGTTGCGCCGCAAAACCAGACATTGTCGGATTCCGTTACCGTGCGCCTGATTTCATGCGCAAACGTCACGCCAACCTCAAGTTCCTCAAAATATTTACCGGCCATTTGTCGCTCCATTCGTTTGGTATGTATGCATATGGTACATTACCGAACGTTGAAGTCAATATCCAGATCGACAAGTCGCCGTTACGCTGGCGCCGCGCCGCTCAGTTCGTGACGATGCCGGCGGCCCTTAACCCGGCAATGGCAGCGCTGTCGAAGCCCGCCTCTGCCAGGATCTCGTCCGTGACGGCGACGCCAATCTGGCTGGCCTGCGGCACTTCGGAAGCGGTCCGCCCGAAACGCGGCGCGGGCGCCGGTTGCATTGTCCCGCCCAGATCGACGAAGGCATTGCGGCTGCGGTTGTGGGGATGATGCGGCGCCTCGGCCAGGCTGAGCACCGGTGCAAAACAGACGTCAGTGCCTTCCAGCAGCTTGCACCAATCGTCACGCGTGCGGGTGGCGAAACGCTGTTCAAGCTTGGACCGCAACTGGGGCCAAAGAGAAGGATCGGCCCGCTCAAGGAACTGCGCATCGTCGATTTCCATCAGCTTCAGGAACAAGTCATAAAACTGCGGCTCGAGCGCGCCGATCGACACAAAACCGCCATCGCTGCATCGATAGGTCCCATAAAACGGCGCGCCGCCATCGAGCAGGTTCGCCTCTCGCGTGTCGGTCCAGCGGCCGCCCGCAAGCATGCCGAAGAACGGCGCCATCAGCAATGCCGCGCCGTCCGTCATCGCCGCATCGACGACCTGGCCCTTGCCCGACGCGCGTGCTTCGAACAGCGCACACACAACACCGAAAGCCAGCATCATCGCGCCGCCGCCGAAATCGCCCACCAGGTTCAGTGGCGGCACCGGGCGCTCGGCCGGGCCGATTGCGTGCAGCGCGCCACTCAAGGCGATGTAATTGATATCGTGGCCAGCCGCATTGGCCAATGGACCGTCCTGGCCCCAGCCAGTCATGCGGCCGTACACCAGGCGCGGATTTCGCCCGGCGCAAATTTCTGGTCCCAGGCCGAGCCGTTCCATCACACCGGGGCGGAATCCTTCGATCAGGATATCCGCGCCTTCAATCAGCTTGAGAACCACTTCAGCCGCGCCGTCAGCCTTGAGATCGATAGTGAGGACGCGGCGGCCGCGGTCCATCCGGTCACGCCCGGCATTCAGCTTCGGCAGCGGTGACGTCCCGTTGCGGCGCTCTATGCGCAGCACGTCGGCACCGGCATCGGCCAGCATCATCGTGCAGAATGGCCCGGGTCCGATGCCGGCCATTTCGATTACGCGCACACCGTGCAGCGGTCCTGTCATATATTCTTCTCCAAAAGAAGCGAGGCAATTGCCTCAAAAAGATGCTGCAGGTACACTCCGATCGCCGTCGATCTGCCCGCAATTATCCAATATCGCGGACAATATTAGTTGGCTTGCATACTTTAATTTAAAGTATTATATCAACTACAATTGCCGCCGTGAGCCCGATCCCGTAGCGACTGAAAACTTAAGGAATAGGAAAGCATGCAAGCATTGTTATGTAAAGAGTGGCTCGGCTATCGCGGCCTGGAATACACCGAGGTCGAGCCGCCCGCAATGCGGCCCGGCTGCATCCGGATCGCCGTTCATTACGCCACCATCAGCGGCGGTCAGGTGCTGGTGGTCGCCGGAAAATACCAGCGCAAACCGCCGTTGCCTTTCGTGCCAGGGACCGAAGTCTCCGGCATCGTTTTGGAAGTCGCGGACGATGTCAGCAGCTTCAAGCCAGGCGATCGGGTTGCGGCGATGCTCGACTGGGGCGGCTACGGTGAGGAAGCGATCGCCGCCGTCGAAGTCGCCTGGCGCATCCCCGACGGCATCGATCTGCTCGCCGCCTGCGCCGTACCGGCGACCTACGGCACAGCATATGCCGCCATGCACTGGCGGGCCCGGATTCAGGCCGGACAGTCGGTGCTGGTATTCGGCGCCGCGGGCGGCGTCGGCATCGCGGCGATCGAGATCGCGCGCCAGGCCGGCGCGCATGTGATTGCCGTCGCCCGCACCGAAGAACGCCTGGCGCTGGCGCGCAAGCACGGCGCGCACGAGACCTTTCTCAACGATACCAAGGATCTCGGCAGGCTGCTCAAGGAACGCAACGGCGGACGCGGCATCGACCTCGTGTTCGATCCGGTCGGCGGACAGATGTTCGAGGAAGGCCTGCGCTCCGTGGCGCCGGAAGGCAGCATCCTGCTGATCGGTTTTATCAGCGGCACGATACCGCAGATACCGGCAAATATCCTGCTGGTCAAGAACGTCAATATCATCGGTTTCAACTTTGGTCTATATGTGGGCTGGACCCCGATCGACGAGCGCAAGCGTTACGCGGCGCAATTGCAGACCATGATGGATACCCTGTTTGCCGGCATCAGCGCGGGCGATTTCACCTCCACATCTTCGGAGGTGTATCCGATCCAGGATTTCATCAGCGCCTTCGATTCGATCGTCGAGCGGCGCTCCACCGGCCGCGTGCTGATGAAGATCCGATAGAGGCGACCAGGCGGATATTAGTTTGCTTGCATACTTTAATTTAAAGTATTATATTCTGGATTCAAGCGCTGCCGCTTTGCGGCGAGCGATCCGATCCATTATTTGCAAACATCGCCCCTCATGAATCTCGCCAACGTCCTCGCTTTCAAGATCCCCCGCAAACCGCATGTGTACACCGAACGCGATGCGATCCTGTACGCGCTAGGCGTCGGCCTGGGCCAGGATCCGCTGGATGCGGGACAACTGCCGTATGTCTATGAACAGCAGTTGCGCGCGCTGCCGATGTTCTCGCTGGTGCTGGCGCATCCTGGTTTCTGGATCAACGATCCGGGCCTGGAACTGAATTGGGCAAACGCGCTGCACACCGAGCAATACCTGACCGTTCTGAAACCATTAAAACCGTCCGGCCGCGTGGCCGGCGATTACCGGATCAGCGGCATCGCCGACCGTGGCGCCGAACGCGGCGCGACCTTGTATATCGAAAAAATATTGACCGACCTCGACAGCGGTGAAGTCGTCGCGCGCCTCACCAGCGGCCTGCTGTGCCGCAAGGACGGCGGTTGCGGCAATCATGGCGAAGTACCGGAACAACTCTCGGCCACACCCGACTCCGCGCCGGATGCGACCATTGAATGGCACATCGATTCCAACGCCGCGCTGGTGTACCGGCTCAGCGGCGATGTCAACCCGCTGCATGTCGATCCGGCGGTGGCGCAACGCGCGGGTTTCGAGCGCCCCATCCTGCATGGCTTGTGCACCATGGGCATCGCCAGCCAGATTGTCCTGCGCCATGCGGAAGCGCTCGGCAACACGCATCTGTCCGAACTGGGCTGCCGATTCATGAAGCCGGTATACCCGGGCGATACGCTGCTGATCGATATCTGGAACGGCGATGCGCTGCGCTTCCAGGCGCGCGATGCGGCGTCGGGCGCGGTGGTGCTCGCGCGCGGCCTGGCACGTTTCGTATAATAAATTTCTTCACCCTCCTCTTTCAAGGATTTTTCATGACCGCCCACACATTGGCCTTTGCGAGTCCGCCGCCAGCGGTGCCCGCGCAAGTAAAAGCAGTTCCGGTGCCGACACCGGCTACCGCACCGTTCTGGGAAGGCACCAAGGCAGGCGAACTGCGCCTGCAGCATTGCACACCCTGCGGCAATATCTTCTTTTATCCGCGCATCCGCTGCCCGAAATGCGGCTCGGCCGAGGTGACGTGGAAACCGGTATCCGGCAAGGCGAAGCTGTATTCCTATGTCATCAGTCACATCGCCGCACCCGGCTGGGCCGGCGAAGTACCGTACGTTATCGCACTGGTCGAACTCGAGGAAGGGCCACGCATGATGTCGAGCCTGCGCGGCGTCGCCGCCGACCCGGCCGCACTGCCGCTGGACATGCCGCTCGAAGTCGTCTTCGAAGAGCGCGGCGATCAGGTGCTTGCGTTGTTCACTCCTGTTAACACCACCAAAGGTCAAGCATGAAGCCCGGCACCATCGCAATTGTCGGCGCAGCCGAAACCGAGCTCGGCGCGTTGCCGCATTTCTCGGAACTCGACCTGCGTGCCGACGCCGCCCACCGCGCGCTGGCAGATGCCGGCCTGACGCTGGCCGATGTCGACGGCATCACCTGCGCCAATGAATCACCGATCGACGTCGCCCACTATCTCGGCGTTACGCCATCCTGGTATGACGGCACGTCAGTCGGCGGCTGCTCGTTCCTGGTCCACGTGCGCCATGCGGCGGCGGCGATCCAGGCCGGGTTATGCACCACCGTGCTGGTCCTGCACGGCGAGTCGGGACGTTCGCGCGTCGGCATCACGCCACGCATGCGTGCGCCGTACGGCACCTATGGCCAGTTTGAAGCGCCATTCGGCGCATTCGCGCCACCGAACATGTTCACCCTGCCGGTCATGCGTTACCTGCACGAGACCGGCACCACACACGAGCAGCTGGCCGAAGTGGTGGTCGCGCAGAGTCATTGGGTAGAAGGCAATCCGCGCGCCAGCCGGCGCAAGCTGCTGACAGTGGAAGACGTGATGGCATCACCGCTGATCGCCTATCCGTTCCACAAGCTGGAATGCTGCGTTGTCACCGACGGCGGCGGCGCCCTGGTCGTGACCAGCGCCGAACGTGCACGCGATCTGCGGCGCGCCGATGCGCCGGTTTATCTGCTTGGCTCCGGCGAAGCGTCCGACAGTCCGATCATCTCCATGATGGACGATCCAACCTCGTCGAAAGGCTTCCGCAACGCCAGCCGCGCTGCGTTCGCCGAATCCGGAATCAGCCACGCGGATGTCGACCACCTGATGATCTACGACGCTTTCGCGCATCTGCCCTTGTATGGCCTGGAGGACATGGGATTTGTCGGACGCGGCGAAGCAGGCGCCTTCATCGCCGAAGGCAATACCCGGCCAGGCGGCAAGCTGCCATTGAATACCAACGGCGGCGGCATGCTCTACACGCACACTGGCATGTACGGCATGTTCGCGATCCAGGAAGCCGTGCGCCAGTTGCGCGGCGAGGCCTATCGCCAGGTTGAAGATGTGAAGACCAGCGTGGTGCAGGGTGTGGGCGGCATGTTCACCGCGGCGGCAACGCTGGTGCTGTCCAACCAGTTGCCGTAATTGTTAAGTACCCGGCCGGGTACTTAGCGTGGCCGCGACCCTCGCGGCCACCATCCTCCTCAGCGCCGTTCTTCGCGCAGCGCGCGGCGCAGCAGTTTCCCGGTCGGCGAACGCGGCAGTACCGGCATTATGCGGAATCCGGCGGGACGCTTGATGCGTCCCAGCTTGCTTTCGGCAAAGGCCTGCAGCGCCTCAATCGCCTCGGCTTCATTCAGCGCGGGATCGTTCAGCACGATGAACGCCATCGGACGTTCGCCAAACGCTTCATCGTCGATACCGACCACACCACAATCGGCCACCAGCGGCGATTCCATCATCGTGTTTTCGATTTCCTGGGGATACACGTTGACGCCGCCTGAAATGATCATGTCATCGAGGCGATCGGTGAGGAACAGATAACCATCTTCATCCAGGTAACCGACGTCGCCCATGGTTTGCCAGCCTTGCGGACTGGTGCGGGCGGCTGTTTTTTCCGGCTCGTTGAAGTACTCGAATCGCGAGGTCCCCGAGAAGTAGATGCGGCCAACCTGGTTCGGACCAAGCTCCTCGTCCGTGTCGCCGAGGATGTGCGGAATGCCCTTGCGCGCGCGCCCCACCGACCCCGGCTTTTTCAACCATTCTTCCGACGTCAGGTCGGTCAGGCCGACACCTTCGCTGCCCGAGTAATACTCCAGCAGCACCGGGCCCCACCAATCGATCATCTGGCGCTTGAGCGGTTGCGGGCATGGCGCGGCCGCATGGATGGCCACGCGCAGATGCGGCGCGCTGAACGCGGCGCGCCGTTCCTCGGGAAGCTTCAGCATGCGCTGGAACATCGCCGGCACCCATTGCGAGTGGGTGATGTGTTCATGCTGAAGCAGATCGAGCGCACGTGCAGCGTCAAACTTTTCCATCACGTAGACCGTGCCGCCGACCGTCAGCATCGACAGGCCGAAGCGCAGTGGCGCAGCATGATAAAGCGGCGCGGGAGACAGGTAATGGCTATGCTCGTCGAGCTGGTACAAGGGCACCAGGTCGGCTGAAAAAGGCGGCAGGCCCTGGTAATCCTCGGGCAGCAGCGGCCGGTACACGCCCTTTGGCGCACCGGTGGTGCCCGATGTGTAGAACATCATGTTACCCGGCGGCTCGTACGCGCGCGGCGATGCCGGCATGTCTTGCAGCAGCACCTCCATCTGTTCAAAACCCGCAATCGGAGCGCTGGTTGCGACCCAGCGCACGTCGCCGCAATCGGCGCATAAGGCAGGCAAACTCTCGCCGACCGAAGCGAAGGCCACATCCACCAGCACCACACGCGCCTCGCTGTTGCGGACCACATAGGCCGCTTCTTGCGCCGACAATGCGTTGGACACTGGCGTGATATACAGCCCGGAGCGGTAGGCTGCCCACACCAGCACGAACACCAGCGGCCCGTTCGGCAGAATCGCAGCCACATGCTGGCCACGCTGCAGTCCAATTGACCCGAACCAGTTGGCAAGCCGGTTCGCACTTGCCTCGAGTTCTCCATAGGTCGTGCGCTGCTCACCAAACACGACGGCAATACGATCCGGCTCGCGCTGCGCCCACTCACGCATGCTCATGCCAGCACCTCTGCAACCGGCCGTACGGCCGAAATTTTCCTGTACATCTCATCTCTCCTGATTGGTTTCTGTTACCTGGAGCCTGCTCCACCCGTGGGCCATTGAAACAAGGGAGGCTCCTTGGCTTGCATGCGTTGCACGGCTTCCAGGTGAGCGCTGCTCATGAAGGCCATCGCCTGCCCCTCTATCTCGGCGTCGAGGATGGTGGTCAGATCGCTAGAATGCGTCTTGAGCAATGCGTTCTTGGTAACCGCAAATGCGGTGGGCGCGATGCTGCCCATGGTTCGTGCGATCTCGCGTGCACGTGTCATCAACTCATCCGGCTCCACCACATCGAGCACCAGATGCAGGCCGAGGGCTTCGGCGGCGGTCAATTCCCTTGCGCTGTAAATCAATTGTTTTGCCGCCTGCAGCCCGATCAGGCGCGGCAGCGTGAACAAGGCGGCCGCGTCCGGCATCAGGCCGATACGCAGGAACGCCAGGCAAAAGCGCGCACGTGTACTGGCGATGATAATGTCGGACGCCAGCGCAAAGCTGAAACCGGCGCCGAACGCGCAACCATCGACCGCCGCAATCAGCGGTTTTTGCAGCTCCAGCAACTGGCGTGCGACACGCGTGCCGCCCTGCATGCGGGCGCGACTGCTCTCGAGAGTCGGCGGACCGCTGGTTGCGGCGCTCATGTCGCCGCCGGCACTGAAATGTTCGCCAGCGCCAGTGAGGATGATCGCCTTTACAGCGGGGTCATGCTCGGCCAGCGCCAATGCATGGCCAAGTTCATTGACCATAGGCTTGCGCATCGCATTACGCTTCTCGGGAAAATTCAAGGTCACCGTGGCGATGCCATCGGTGACGTCGTAGAGGATGCGCTCGTACGTGAGAGGCATGTCTGTCCGATCAGCGGTCAAGGTTGAAAAAACGTGCGCTTCAGTCCGCCGAGATCTTCGCCTTGACGGTGACTTCCTTGACCTTGACCGTTTCCGTGCGCAGGAAGTTACCCCATGGCTCCAGCACCAGCGGCAAGGCTTCGGCGCCAATCGCCGACAAGCGCGACGCGTATTCCGGATCAGCCACTACCTGGCGCGAGGCTTCGGCCAGCTTGTCCAGGATGTCCTTCGGCATTTTGCCGGGAGCGACAATGCCGCAGAAGCCGATCTGGTCGATATCCGGGAAGCCGGCTTCCGCATTGGTTTGTACTTCGGGCAGCACCGGCGCACGCTTCTTGTCGAACACCACCAGCGACTTGAGCTGCCCGGCACGCACCCGCGCGCCCATGCTGAATACGGTATCGAATCCCACGCTGACATTCCCGCCCATCACTGCCTGGCTGGACTCAGGTCCATTCTTGTAAGGCACGTGCAGCACATCGATCCCGGCGCGAATTTTCAGCAATTCCATCTGCAGATGCGCACTGGTGCCGACACCCCAGGTTGAATAGCTGTATTTGCCCGGCTCTTTTTTGGCCATGGCGACAAACTCGGCAAGGTTCTTGGCCGGGAAATCAGGTTTCGCCGCCAAGGTCAGCGGCGTGGTGAACAGTCCGGTTACCGGCGTAAAAGTCGTCAGCGCATCGTAGCCGGCGTTCTTGTAGACGAACGGCGCGATCAGGTAGGTATTGCTGACTACAAGCAGGGTATGGCCATCCGCCGGTGCGCGGGCAACGTGGCCGGCGGCGAGCATGCCGGACGCACCAGGCTTGTTATCGACGATGACTGGCGTATCCAGCAGCTTCGAGAGCTTGGCTGCATAAAGACGGGCAATGACGTCGGTCGACGCGCCGGCGGGGAATGGTCCGACCAGGGTAATCGGCTTCTTCGAAAACGATACGCCCTGGGCATGCACGCCCGGTACGCCTGCCATGAGCAAGCCGGCGATAACGGTCTTGCGACGTGTGGGTGAAAACATTTTTGTCTCCTTATGTTCGTTAAAAATAGATAGCCGTTCTTGATTTAGTATGCAACCATACCACAACTTATTCGGTTAGTATGCATCCAGTCAATCATCCGAACAAAGAAAGTTTTTTTACCTATGGAACAAGCCAAGGCAATTCCCGCCCTGCTCAGGGCCCAGTATCCCGGCGCGCAATAACATGAGTACGAACGTGGAAGGTCTCCTGCTGGAGGGGCTGAAAGTCCTGGATCTGAGCCAGGGCATCGCCGGCCCCTATTGCGCCTCGATCCTGCTGCAGCAGGGCGCGGATGTGGTGAAGGTCGAGCCGCCCGCCGGTGATTGGGCACGGGGCACGCGCGGCGCGCGCGACGGCTTTTCGCCGGTGGTGATTGCCTATAACGCCGGCAAGCGCGGCCTGTGCATCGATGCCGGCAAACCGGACGGCAGGGCCGTGCTGGCGCGCATTGCGGCGCAGGTCGACATCGTAATCCAGAACTTCCGGCCCGGCGTCGCCGATCGTCTGGGCCTCGGTTATGACACGCTGAAGCAGCACAATCCAGGCCTGATCTACCTGTCGATTTCCGGTTTTGGCACCGAGGGCCCGTACGTAAAGCTGCCGGCCACCGACGGCGTGATGCAGGCGATGACCGGCATGATGGTAGCGAACCGCGATGCCGATGGCACACCGCGCCGCATCGGTTTGTACCTGGCCGATATTGCTGCCGCGATGTATGGGTCGCAGCTGATTTCCGCCGCTCTTTATCGGCGTGCGCTGGGCAAGCCGGGAACGGGAGGACGGCATCTGCAGGTGACGCTGCTGGAAACCTGTGCTGCACTGCAGGCCTGCAATATCCTCGAGTCGGCCATGCAAAATGCATCCGGTCAGGCGCCTGCCGCGGCGGGACCGCCTACGGCGCCGAGCGGCATATTCCGTACCGCGGACGGTTTGCTGATGCTGAGTGCGCTTGACGATGCGATGTTCGAGCGCACCGCCAAGGCCATCGGGCGGACCGACTGGATCAGCGACAGCCGTTTCAGCACCACGGCGTTGCGCCTGGCGGCGCTGGATGAATTGCATGCCGGCGTCGCCGAACAACTGGCGCTTGCCTCCACCGCACAATGGCAAACGCGACTGACCGAGGCTGATGTGCTGCATGGCAGGGTCAATAATTATGCGGAATTCCTGGCCGATCCGGCGACCGTGCAGGCCGGACTTTTTGCACCCGTGGAGCAGGCCGGCATCGGTGTGATGCCGGCTGCGCGTCATCCCGATTCGGTCAGGATGACGTTGGGTGCGGCGCCGGCGATCGGTGAACACACGGTCGACATCTTGCAGCAGTTTGGCTACGCGGCGCATGAGATTGACGACCTGTTGCAGAGGAAGATCGCAATCGCGAGGTGAGTTGACGACCATGCAGGCCGACTTTCCATTCGGATTTTTTTATTTTTGATAACGTTCGCGCAACACCCGCTTGAGCAGCTTGCCGTTATCGCTGCGCGGCAGCGCCACCTCAAAATCCACACTGCGCGGACACTTCATGCGTGACATGCGATCCGCGCACCACTGCATCAACTCCGCAGCCAGCGCCGGCCCGGCATTGTCCGGCTCCTTCAGCTCCACCACCGCTTTCACTTCCTGTCCGAACGCTTCATTCGGAATCGCGATGACCGCCGCTTCCGCGACCGCCGGATGTTCGCCCAGCACCAGTTCGACCTCACGCGGATAAATATTGACTCCACCGGTGATGATCAAGTCGGTGCGGCGGTCGCTCATGTACAGGTAACCGTCGGCGTCGATGTGCCCGAGATCGCCATAGGTGCCCCAGCCGCGCGAGTTGAACACCGAGCGGGTTTTCCCTTCATCGCTGTGGTACTGGAACGGCACACCGCCGGCGAAATAAATCATGCCGATCTCCCCTGCCGGAAGCTCGCGTTCCGGATCGTCGTCGGCCATGATGTGCAGCTCGCCGCAAATTGTCTTGCCCACCGACCCCCGGTGCGCAAGCCATTCCTGGGCGTTGAGGTAGGTAACGCCAAGATTTTCGGAGCCGCCGTAATATTCCTCGATCACCGGCCCCCACCAATCAATCATCGCGTCCTTGACATGCATCGGACACGGCGCGGCCGCATGGATCGCACATTGCATGCTGGAGACGTCAAAACGCTGCCGGGTGTCAGGCGGCAAGGCCAGCATGCGCACGAACATCGTCGGCACCCAATGTGAATGTGTGACGCGATATCGTTCGATGGCGGTCAGCGCCGCTTCGGCATCGTATTTGCCGAGGATGACGCAGGTGCCGCCGCATTCGATGGTGCGGATGTTGAAGCGCGCAGTTGCATGATAGAGCGGCGACGGCGACAGAAAAATGCTGTCGCGTTCAAACCGGAAAATGCTGCGCAGCTGCAGCTCCAGCGGCGCCAGCGCGTAACGCTGGGCGTAGGGCACTTGCGCGCGCCGTATACCTTTCGGGAAACCGGTGGTGCCGGAGGAGTACATGAATTCGCGCCCCAGCGGACGCTCCGGCAACGAAACCACGGGCGCGCTGTCCACCGCTTGTTCGTAAGCGGAAAATCCCGCGATCGTGCCATCCAGCATGAATCGATGCGGGGCTTCGTGTTCCGCCAGTTCGTCCTTCACCTGACCGGCGAGTTCATGCATCGTGTGGCTGGTGATAAAAACCCTGGCGCCGCAGTCACGCACGATGTAACTGACTTCGCCGGCCTTCAAATGGGTGCTGATCGGCACGTAATACACACCGGCGCGGCGCGCGCCCCACCACAACTCGAAGGTGCGCGCGTGATTTTCCAGCAGCAGGGCCAGCGTATCGCCGGTTTTTAATCCAAGCGACACCAGCCATGACGCAACACGATCGGCGCGTTCATCCAGTTCGCGATAAGTGATCGCCTCCCCAGTTTCGGCAATATGAAACGCAACCTTGTCGGGTTGCTCCAGTGCCCAGTCATGCAAACGCGGCATGTGCGGTCTCCGTTACATTATGTTGATTTGGCATCGCTGAACAAATCGCGCGCGATGATTTGCTTCATGATTTCCATCGAGCCGCCGGCGATCTTGACGATGCGCGCATCGGCGTACGCGCGGCACACAGGGAAGTCCCACATGTAACCCCAGCCGCCGTGCAGCTGCAGGCATTCATCGACTACACGGCAATGCAGATCGGACAGCTGCATCTTGGCTGCCGCCGCGCTGACGCCATCGAGCTCATGCCGGAGCTGCAACTCGATGCAGCGGTCGACAAAAACCCGGGCGCCGATGGTTGCCGCCTGTAGTTCCGCCAGCTTGAATTGCGTATTCTGGAAGTCGGCGATAGTCTTGCCGAATGCCTTGCGTTGCGACGTGTATTCCACTGTCTGCGCAATCGTCACTTCCGCAACCGCCGCGCTGCGCACCGCTTGCACCAGGCGTTCATGCGCCAGATTTGCGGTCAGGTATTTGAACCCATCATGCTCGTCGCCAATCAGGTTCGAGACCGGCACCCGTACGTTATCGAAGAACAGTTCCGATGTATCCTGTGCATGCAGGCCCAGCTTTTTCAGATTGCGGCCGCGTGCAAAACCTGGGCGGTCGGTTTCCACCAGGACCAGGCTCATTGCATGGCGCGGCTGCCCGGGATCGCTCTTTGCCACCACGACCACAAAATCGCTCAACTGGCCGTTCGAGATATACGTCTTTTGCCCGTTGATGACATATTCGTCACCTTCCCGGCGCACGCTGGTAGTGATGCCACGCACATCGCTGCCGGCGCCCGGTTCGGTAATGCCGAGCGAGCCGATCACTTCGCCGCTCACCATGCGCGGCAGCCATGCGCGTTTCAGCGCGTCGCTGGCGAAGCGCTCCAGATACGTGGCGACCATATCGGAATGCACATTGAAGCCGGGACCCGTGATGCCGCCGCGTGCGAGTTCTTCGATGACAATCACGTTAAAAAGGAAGTCGCAACCGGGACCGCCATACTCCTCCGGCACATTGCAACAGAGCAGTCCGGCAGCGCCGGCCTTGCGCCAGACGTCCCGCGGCACGATGCCGTCCTCTTCCCATTGTTCATGGAAAGGCTTCAATTCGGTGTCGACAAAACGCCGAACCGTATCCCGGAACATCTCGTGTTCCGGCGCAAACAGGGTTCTTGGAATCATCGCTCGGTTCCTGGCAAAGTGAGGTTCAGCACGTCAGGGGTTCATCCAGGTGTCGCGTTCGATGCCGGCGTTCTGACGGGATTGTTCGAGAATCTGGCGCAGTTGCGCCCCGACCGCATGGGGATCCTCGACCGCCTCCATGATCGGGCCATGCTGCCAGTTCTCGGCCACCGAATAACCATAACCCCAGGCTTCGAAAACGCGGCCGGTAACGTCGCGCGATTCAGGGCTGGCGAGCCAGGTGATCAGCGGCGAGATCCACGACGGCTTGCGGCGCTGTATCTGCTCTTCGGTGTAATTCAGCAGTCCTTCGGTGAGGCGGGTGTTCGCACGCGGCGCAACCGCGTTGACGGTCACGCCATATCCTGCCGAATGCATTTCGCGCGCAACGATGACGGTGAATCCGGCGATGCCGGCCTTGGCCGAACCGTAGTTGGCCTGGCCGATGATGCCGAACAGACCGGAGGCGGACGTGGTGTTGATGATGCGCGCATCGTTGGTCTTGCCCTCTTTCTTGCGCGAGCGCCAGTAAGCGGCGGCATGGCGGCTCGGCGCGAACGTGCCCTTCAGATGCACCTTGATGACCGAGTCCCAGTCGTCCTCGGACATGTTGATCAGCATGCGATCGCGCAGGATGCCGGCATTGTTGACCAGCACGTCGAGGCCACCGAAGGTTTCGATCGCCTGGTCGACCATGTCTTTCGCTTGCGTCCAGTCGGACACGTCGGCGCCGTTGACAATCGCCTCGCCGCCGGCGGCGCGGATTTCTTCGACGACCTGTTGCGCCGGACTGGCATCGATGCCGCGCCCGGTGGCATCGGCGCCCAGATCGTTGACCACTACCTTGGCGCCATGGCGCGCCAGCATCAGCGCATAATCCCGCCCGACACCGCGGCCGGCGCCGGTGACGATGGCGACCCTGCCTTCACATAATTTTTGCATGTTTTTCTCCTGTTCCATCAATGAATGCGATTTACCCGGACCACGCTCAGACCGGATCCCAGGTGAATACATCGCCGGAACGATCCAGCGGGAAAAACGATGGCCGCATCATCGGCAACACACGTTCGATGACACTCTCCGGCGTCCAGCCTTCGGCGGTATGGGCAAAGCGAATTGGCCGCGGCTGGCTGAACAACATGATTTCATTGTTGCGCACGCCAAAAATCTGGCCGGTGACATCCTTGGCCGCATCGGAAAACAGCGCTGCGGTAAACGGCGCCACACGTTCCGGAACCAGCTTCTTCAGGCCGTCAACGCGGCGCTGCTGCTCCGGCGTGTCGGCCTGGATGGTGCCGACCATGCGTGTCCAGGCAAACGGCGCGATGCAGTTCGAGCGCACGTTCGAGCGTCCCATGTCGAGCGCGATCGACTTCGACAGGCCGACCAGTCCCAGCTTGGCGGCGGAATAATTCGCCTGGCCGAGGTTGCCGATCAGGCCGGAAGTCGAAGTCATGTGCACGAAAGCGCCGGACTCCTGTTTCTTGAAATGCGGCGCGGCAGCGCGCGACATGAAAAACGGGCCGTACAGGTTGACCCGCATGACCTTGTCGAACTGCTCTTCGGTCATCTTGTGAAAAATCACATCGGAGAGAATACCGGCATTGTTGACCACACCATCGATGGCGCCGAAATTGTCCAGTGCGTTTTCGATGATGCGATGCGCGCTGGCCCATTCGGCCACCGAACTGGTGTCGGCAATCGCCTCGCCGCCCATGGCGCGAATTTCATCGGCAACGCTTTGCGCCGGCGATGCATCGGCGCCCTCGCCGGCCGCGCCTGCACCGAGGTCATTGACCACCACCCGTGCACCCTGGCGCGCGCATTCGAGCGCGATGCCGCGGCCGATTCCACGGCCGCCGCCGGTGACAATGATCGTCTTGCCTTCTAAAATTCGTTTCGTTTCCATATTTTTCTCTCGCCATCGCAATTCAAGGAACATGAATACTAGTATGCATGCAAACTAAATGCAACAGTACGAAGAGATTTTTTTTGCCGGGCGCGCAGGGCGGGCTCTGCCCCACCAGATTTGCCACCCATTACGACACCTCGGTTTCACTATAAAATGCCAGACATACTTCACCCACCACATTCCAGACCGATGACATCCCAGCCACTTGCCGACTCCCTGCTATTTTCACCATTGCGCCTGCGTGGCGTCGACTTTCCGAACCGCATCGTGATTTCGCCGATGTGCCAGTATTCCGCGGTCGACGGCATGGCCCAGCGCTGGCACCACGTGCATCTGGGGAAACTGGCGGCGGGCGGCGCCGGCACGGTCATGGTCGAGGCGAGCGCGGTGGAAGAGCGCGGCCGCATTACCTGCGGCGATACCGGGGCCTGGTCCGATGCGCATCTGGGCAGCCTGCGCGCGATGGCCGAGACCATCCAGGCATTCGGCGCGGTGCCGGCGATACAGCTCGGACATGCCGGACGCAAGGCAAGCTCGCAGCGGCCATGGCATGGCAACGTCGCGCTGACCGAGGCCGACCGGCAGACATCCGGCGATACAGCTTGGCAAACGGTTTCCTCGTCGGACTTGCCGCTGTCCGATGGCTGGCCGGCGCCGCGCGCGCTGGCGGAAAACGAATTGCACGACATATGCGACGCCTTTGCCGCCGCGGCGCGGCGTGCCGCCAGCGCCGGTTTCCGCATGATTGAACTGCATAGCGCGCACGGTTATCTGCTGCACCAGTTCCTGTCGCCGTTGGCAAACCAGCGCAGCGATGCCTACGGCGGCGACTTCGAAGGCCGCATGCGTTTTCCGCTTGAAGTGGCGCAAGCGATGCGCCGGGCGCTGCCGGACGACGTCGTGATGTCGGTGCGCATTTCCTCTGTCGATGGACTGGAAGGCGGATGGCAGCTGAGCGACAGCATCGAATACAGCCGGCGGCTCAAGGCACTGGGCGTGGACCTGATCGACTGCTCGTCCGGCGGCATCGGCGGCTCCGCGACCATGGCCGCGGCATCGCCCTACGCGGTCAAGCGCGGCCCGGGATTCCAGGTGCCGTTCGCCGATGCGGTGCGGCGGGAAGCGGACATCGCCACCATCGCAGTCGGCTTGATCGTCCACGGCGCGCAAGCCGAAGCGGTCCTGCGCGCCGGCAGCGCCGACCTGATCGCGATCGGGCGCGAGGCCTTGTACAACCCGAACTGGCCCCTGCATGCAGCCCGTGCTCTCGGCATCGATCCGCAGTTCAGCGCATGGCCAAAACAATATGGCTGGTGGCTGGCGCGGCGTCCCGATGTCGAAGCCATGCTGAAGGCCTGAATCCAGCGCCCGTCCGGTGCAAGCCGGATTAGGCTATCATTGCCGCTTTCCCCACGTCCTATCCCATGAGCGTTTCCAGCAAAAAACGGCTTCCCGCGGCGGCGCCGTTGGCCAAGACCACCTTCAACCGGCTGCAATCGGGTTTCCTGATCCACGATGTGTCGCGCTTGCGGCGCACGCTCTACGACCAGCAGTTGCGCCCGCTTGGCATCACCCGTTCGCAATGGTGGGTCCTGGCGCATCTGTCCCGCAATCGCGGCGAACCGATGGCGCAGATCGAACTCGCGCGGGTACTTGACCTCGGCAAAGCCACGCTCGGCGGCTTGCTTGCCCGCCTTGAAGCGGCGGGTTACATCTCCCGAACCAGCACCCCGGAAGACGGACGTGTCAAGCATGTGACGATCACGCGGGCAGGCCAGAATGTGCTGGCGACCATTGAAACCGTCGGCGCAGGCCTGACGCGGGGCATCACAACCGGCATCAGCAACGATGACCTGGATACGTTCAACCGTACGCTCGCGATCATGAAAAGCAATTTGCTCGGCATGATCAATCCCGAAGACCTGGCGGGCGAAGACGACGGCCCGGACGCGTTGTAATTCACAAGGCCTGAAGCGCCCCGCCAAATCACTCCCCTTTCCGTATTTCCGCAAACCGCGCGATCAACGGCGCGGTTTTTTTACGTGCAAAATACGCTTGACTTGGCGGGCACACTGAAATATCGTATGTTTGCCTACTTCTTTCCGAAGCATGCTGCACAACGACGCTATCGTCGCTTTTGCAACGTACCCTTACCGGAGCCTGCCGACATGAGCTTGCACTTCCCGATTGCAAAATTTGCCGCCGCACTTGGCGCCTTGTCCCTGCTGGTTTCCGCCCAGGCCCAGGATGCGGCAACGGCCTATCCGGGCAAACCGATTCGTTTTGTCGTGCCCGCTTCGGCGGGCGGCCCGAGCGATGTGATCGCCCGCCTTGTCGGCGAACGCCTGTCGACCGTGCTCGGACAACCGGTGCTGGTCGAGAACAAACCGGGTGCGTCGCTCATGCTCGGCACCAACGAGGTCGCCAAAGCGGCAGGTGACGGTTATACCCTGCTGTTCACCACCAGCACGCCGATCGTGATGATTCCGGCAACGCTCAAGAACGTACCGTATGACCCTCTGCGCGAGCTGACGACAGTGGCCCATCTCGGCAGCACGCCGCTGGTGCTGTATGTCAGTTCGGCGGTCGCGGCAAAAAATGTGAAGGAACTGGCGGACCTGGCCAAAGCCAAGCCTGGCGGCCTGAGTTATGGATCCTACGGCCTCGGCTCCAGCGCGCACCTGCTGGGCGAATACATGAACAAGCAGCTCGGCATCAAGATGATTCACGCGCCGTACAAGGGTGTCGCGCCGCAGCTCCAGGATCTGGCGGGCGGGCAGATCACCGCCGGCGTGGCCGATGTGGGCACCGCTTCGGCCTTCGTCAAGTCGGGGCGCATCCGCCCGATCGCAGTCACAGGAACACAGCGCGCCAAGAATTTGCCGGACGTACCCACCTTTGCGGAGCAAGGCATCGTTGGCATGGAGCCGTTTTCTCCATGGTGGGGTTTGTTCGCACCCGCCTCCACACCGCGGCCCGTGGTTGACAAGCTCGCCGCTGAAATCGTGAAAATCGTGAAATCTCCCGACTTCGCCGCTCGCTTCATCGCCCTCGGCGGCGACCCGACAGGTTTGTCGTCGGCGGAAGCCAATGAAATGACACGTACCGAGGTGGCACGCTGGCGCAGCATCGTCGGCTCTCTGGGCGACCTCAAATTCGAGTAAGCAGTTAAGTCGCAGCGCCTTCGGGCTGGACACTTTAGGCGCGGACATGCAAGGCAGCGCGATGCATCAGACACTGCTGGCGGCGTATGACAAGTTGTTTGCGGCCGATCGCCAGGCAGCTTAATAACCGCCCCATTCCAGCGCAGCTGGACGGCGACGCACCAGAAAGGAGCGCCGCCGCCCCATTCCCCCGCAACACTTCATTTTCCGACATTTCATTCGGGTGGCACGATCATTGCTGCAAAGTAATTTCGCAACGTTCGAGAGTGATGCCATGTTCAAAAAAATATCCCGGATCATTGGCAGCCTGACTGTCGGACGAAAACTGGCGCTCATTTATTTTCTCGATCTCACCGCGGTCATTTTCATATCCGGGATCCTGATCCACGAAAAATTCATTGCCATCAATTTCGCCCAAAAGGAAATCGTCGGCAACGCTTACATTGTTGATGTCCGCGAAGCGCTTTTCTCAGTCGCACAAGGCGCCGGCATCCCGGGTTCTGATGGCACATCCCCGATAAAAGCACGGTCTGTGCATGCTGCATCCATCCTGCAGGCGGAAGAAAAATTCGGCAATGAAATGCATAGCGGCCAATTGAACCGCGAGTTCTCGCAGGCGCTGCTGGGCGCGCAGCCGGACAAGGCAATGACTGCCGGCCGCGAATTGCTCACGCGGATAGGCAATCAATCAAATCTGATCCTCGATCCCGACCTTGACAGTTATTACACGATGTCCCTGGTGGTTCTGCGGTTTCCCGAGCTGCTGGAAATCCTGGGCAGCACCAACACGCTCATCCATCAGATGTCATCCCTGCCTGAAAATGAACGCCAGCAGGCGCAAACCCGATTCCTGATCCTGGAAGGCCGTCTCGACGCCATCGCCCGCGGAATACAGAGTGATTACAGCGAGGCGTTCCAGGCCAGTAATCCGGCGCTGCAGTCCAGCCTGGCCGCAACCCAGATCAGTCTGCGCAAATCCGTGGAGAATTTCCGCGCCCACAGCCAGGCGCTCGCAGGCTTGGGTGGCGGCGTCAGCAATGCAGGCGATTTCGAAAAGGTCAATCAGGCGGCGCTCCTCTCGCTGCGCGCCGCCTGGACCGATGCGCAAACGGCGCTGGATGACCTGGTACAAAAACGCATCTCGGGGTTTTATACCCGCATGTGGCTCCATCTGGGGACTGCGTTATTGCTGCTGATTGCCATCCTGAGCCTGGTCTTTTTTGTCGCCCGGCAGATCGCCCTCCCGATCCGGAACCTGGCGCGCGTGGCGGAGGATGTGCGGCGGTCGGGCGACTACACACTGCGTTCGAGCTGGCGGAGCGAGGATGAAATCGGTCGCCTTGTCACCGGCTTCAACGGCATGCTGCTGCAACTGGACTCGCATCGCATCGCGCAGCAGGAACTGGTCGCGGTGGCCAGCGCCGCCCAGGCCCAGCGTGAACTGGTGGAAGCCATCCCCATCCCTTTGCTCGTCACATCCATACCGACCCACCGTGTGCTGCATGCCAACCATACGGCGCGCGGATGGCTGAACGGAAAGGAAGACGACCCATGGGTGACCGGCATGACACCCGCGTCCAGGGCACATTTTTTCCAACAACTGAGCGACCTCGGCGTGGTGGATGAATTTGAAGTGCGCTGGACCGGCGGCGAGCGGCCGATCTGGGCGCTGGTATCGGCGCGCAGGATTGTCTATCAGGGTGAGTCCGCCGTGCTGACCACGTTTACGCCGATCGGACAGATGAAGCAGATGGAGGTGCGCCTGGAGTTGTGGGCAAAGGTTTTTGAAGCATCTTCGGAAGGCATAGTGGTGATGAATACCACCGGCAAGATCCTGACCGTCAATCCCTCGTTTTGCAGGAGCACGTCGTTCGAGAAACACGTGTTGGTGGGCACCGATGCAAGGCTCCTGCTCTCGGACCGCAATGATGGCGACCTGTTTGAAACCTTGCGTTACAACGCCTCGACCAAAGGGTCGTGGCAAGGCGAGGTGTGGGTCAAACGCAAGCACAACGAAGTCTATCCGGTCTGGCTGGTCATGAATGCGGTACGTGATGCGCATGGCGAAATTACGCATTACATCGCCAGCTCCCTCGACATCAGCGAACGCAAGGCCAGCGAAAAGCAAATCCAGTATCTTGCGCATCACGACGCCCTGACCGGTTTGCCGAACAGGTTTGTCAGCGCCGAACGGCTCCAGATCTCGATCCAGCAGGCGCGGCGTACCGGCGCCAAGGTCGCGGTCCTGTTCGTCGACCTCGACCGTTTCAAGAATATCAACGACTCGCTGGGGCATCACGTAGGCGACGGCCTGTTATGTTCGGTGGCGAACCGGTTGTCGAAAATCGTGCGCGAGGGCGACACCGTAAGCCGGCTTGGCGGCGATGAATTTGTCATTATCCTGACCAATGTCGCCAGCGCGGAAAAAGTCGGGAAATTCGTCGAGCGCCGCCTGATTCCGGCGATGCAGGCGCCGCATCAGATTGACGGTCTCGAACTATATATCTCGTGCAGTATCGGCATTGCGCTCTGTCCCGATGACGGCGAAGACATCGACGGCCTGATGCGCCATGCCGATACCGCGATGTACCAGGCAAAAAAGGTGGGCCGCAACAATGCCCAGTTCTTCACGCCGGAACTGAACGAGCGTGTGATGAAACATTTGCATCTGGAGAGCGATCTGCGCCATGCAATCGAGCGCGATGAACTGATCCTGTATTACCAGCCGCGCATCGCCTCCGACGGCGTTCACCTTGCCGGCGTCGAAAGCCTGATCCGATGGCGGCATGCCACCGAAGGCATCATTTTGCCCGGCAGCTTTGTTTCCCTCGCCGAGGAATCCGGATTGATCGTCCCGATCGGCGCCTGGGCAATCCGCGAGGCATGCCGCCAACATGCGGAATGGCGGGACAACGGGCTGGGAGAAATTCCAGTGTCAGTCAACCTGTCGGCCGTGCAGCTAAAGGAAGGCAGCCTGGTGCGCACCCTGCGCGAGGTGCTTGCCGAATTCCGGATCGGAGAAGGCCAGATCGAGCTCGAACTGACGGAGTCGATCCTGATGGACAATGTAACGGACACCATTGCCATACTCAAGGAAATCAAGGAACTCGGATTTTCCTTATCGATTGACGATTTCGGCACTGGCTATTCCAGCCTGAACTATCTGTACCGCTTCCCCATCGACAAGCTGAAAATCGACCGCTCGTTCATCCAGAATATCGATGTCGCGCCGCAGAACATGGCGGTAACCAGGGCGATCATCGGGCTGGGGCATACGCTCGGGCTGGGTGTGGTGGCGGAAGGTGTGGAACATGAGTCGGACGTCACGATATTGCGCAACATGGGATGTGATGAATTTCAAGGTTTTTATTTTGCCCGACCGATGCCGGCTGATGCGTTTGAACAGTGGCTGCATGCGGAGCGGGCCAGAAGAGAAACAGGAACAGGCCCAGTTCCATGCAGCTCGCATTGATGTGGCGTCTATCGGGGCGATGATGATGCGGGCCGAATGATGCGCCGATCCAACGTTATCGGATGTAGATTGAAGGAACGAGAGCGTCGCCTCGTGTGTGGGGACGGTTGAAAACACGATCCCTGGTCGTCGGTATTTCCGGGGCGGCGCCACTATCTGACTTCGATAACCCCATCCCCCGCCTCAGCGTGCCCGCCCACCCTCGATTCATTCTTCCTTGCGGTTGATCGCCAGCAGATTTTTCTTCACCAGCGACAGCATTTCCGACAGCACATTACGCTGCTCATGGTCCAGGCCTTCAAGAATGCGTTCGCTCATTTCATGGCTGCGCTTGTGCATTTCCTTGACCATCTGCGTTCCCTTGGATGCCAGGTAAATGCGCTTGACACGCCGGTCGGATGCATCCGAGCGCCGTTCGATCAGGCCCGATACTTCAAGCCGGTCGATCAGGCCGCCCAAGGCCGCCTTGCCCAGATCGAGCATATCGGCCAGATCGCTCTGGATCATGCCGTCGTGCCGCGACAGGTAGGCCAGCACCCACCATTGTGAACGCGTAACGCCGAATGGCTTCATGAATTCGTCGAAGGCCACGCGCCGCAGCCGCGATACATCGTGCATCAGGAAACCGAGCCGCTGATCCCAGTTTTCTTCCTCTGCACGAATGCTTTTCTTGCGTTTGCTCACGGCCGGAGCAGCCTTTGCCACAGGCTTTTTGCTTCCGGTGTTTACACTTGCCATTGCCATTTTTTGCACCCTTTTATGGTATCCAGTCACTGGACAACGAACGACAGTGTTTCATGCTTTTACGTCGCTCGCATATTTTATCCGTATGTATTATCTCATTTGGCGTGCGGGCGCATCAATTGCATGTGCTTATAAACCACGGCTCGCCCTTTCTGCGGCGAAATCCACATACCAGGCAAGACTTTCCGGATTGGCCATCGAACCTTGATTGACGACTTTTTCCAGCGCATGGCCTAGCAATAATTTCTTGATCGGCAGCTCGAGCTTTTTCCCCGAAATCGTTCTCGGGATAGCGGGCACCTGCAATATTTCATTCGGCACGTGCCGCGCGGTCAGCGCAGTGCGAATCCGTGCGTTGATGGTTTCTTGCAGCGCCTCCGTCAGCGTGACGTCCTGTCCGAGCACAACAAACAAACACATCCAGGAAGGCCGCCCCAGATACTCGAGATCGACCACCAGCGAATCCAGGATTTCCGGCAGCGTGTCGACCGCGCGGTACAGTTCGCTGGTGCCCATCCGGATGCCGTGGCGGTTGATCGTCGCATCCGAGCGGCCGTAAATGATGGCGCCGCCACGCTCGGTGATCCGGATCCAGTCGCCATGGCGCCAGATGCCGGGATAGGTGTCGAAATAACTCTCTAGATAACGTTCGTTGTTGGCGTCATTCCAGAAATACAGCGGCATGCACGGCATCGGCTCCACACATACCAGTTCACCCACCTGATCGATCACGGGCTGACCGCCCTCATCAAACGAGGCAATTGCCGCGCCGAGCACGCGGCATTGCATTTCACCCAGGTAGACCGGCATGGTCGGGATGCCGGCGATGAACGGACCGGCGATGTCGGTGCCGCCCGACATCGGGCTCAGCCAGATGTCGCCATCGCCGACATTGGCGTAAATCCATTCGTAACACTCGGGAGAAAGCGGCGAGCCGGTCGAACCTATCGAACGTACGGCCGACAGATCGGCGACCTCGTTCGGATGGATTCCGGCCTTCAGGCAGGCAGCATAAAGAGCGGCGCCGGCGCCGACCAGGGTGGCTTTCACCTTGCCGGCAAAACGCCACAGGGTCGTCAGGTCGGGATAACCCGGGTTGCCGTCGAACAGGCAGATCGTGCTGCCCAGCAGCAGTCCGCCGACCTGGCAATTCCACATGATCCAGCTGGTGCTGGAGTACCAGTGATAACGGTCCGCCGGACCAAGGTCATTGTGGAAACCGAGGCCAACGCTCATTCCCAGCAATATGCCGCCGTGCCCATGCACGATCGCCTTCGGCTTGCCGCTGGTGCCCGACGAATACACGATCCACAGCGGATGATCGAACGGCACCCATTCAATCTCCAGCGGCAGGTCGGCGGCAACAAGGTCGGCCCAGTGGAACGCGTCAACCAGCGCAGGATGGCCGAGGTCACACTCGTCCAGCACGGGCACCAGCACACAGTGCGTCACGGAATCGAGTTCACGCCGCAATTCGGCCAGCGTATCGAGCGTGCCGAACACCTTGCCGCCATAACGGTAACCATCGCCTGAAATCAATACCTTGGGCTGGATCTGGCGGAAGCGGTCGAGCACGCTGACGGCCCCCATGTCCGGCGAGCAGATCGACCAGATCGCACCGATGCTGGCGCAAGCGAGAAAAGCGATGACCGCTTCGGGCCGGTTGGGCAGGCAGGCAACAACGCGGTCGCCGGGGACAACACCGAAGCCGCGCAACGCGGCCGCCAGCGACGCCACCTGCCGCTGCAACCCGCCCCAGGAAATTTCCTGTCCGGTGTCCGCCTCGTCACTGAACAGGATGGCGGGACGTTCGTCGGACACATGCCGGAACACCTGACTCGCATAATTGACACGCGTGCCCGGAAACCAGACCGCGCCAGGCATCTTGCGCTGTTCGAGCACCGCCGTGGGCGGATTCGGCGAGATGATCCCGAAATAATCCCACACGCTGCGCCAGAAACCCTCGATGTCGGTAACCGACCATTCCCATAACGCAGGAAAGTCGTCGAAACGCCGGCCAAGGCGCTTTTCAAGCCACTGCGTGTAGGCAGTGATGTTGGCGTTGGTTATACGTTCAGCTGTCGGTTGCCAGATCGGCGCGGGATGTTGATTGTCGATGGCCATCGGATCAGTAGGATTTCGGCAGCCCAAGCACTTTCTCGGCGATGAAACACAGGATCAGTTGCGGCGAGACCGGCGCGATGCGAGGCAGCATCGATTCCCGGAAATAACGTTCGACATGAAACTCCTTCGCGTAGCCCATGCCGCCGTGCGTCAGGACCGCTGTCTCGCAGGCGCGGAATCCCGCCTCGGCGCAAAAGAATTTCGCCGCGTTGGCTTCGGCGCCGCAGGGTAGCCCTTGATCGTACAGCCACGCCGCGCGCTGATACAGCAAGGTGCCCGCTTCCAGTTCGACCCAACGTTCGGCCAGCGGATGCTGGATGCCCTGATTCTTGCCGATTGGACGATCGAACACGATGCGTTCGCCCGCGTACTTGGCCGCGCGGCTGAGCGCCACCCGTCCCAGGCCGATGGCCTCGGCCGCCAGCAGCAGGCGTTCCGGATTCAGGCCGTGCAGGATGTATTCGAAGCCGCGCCCTTCTTCGCCGATCAGGTCGCCCACCGGGATTTCCAGGCCGTCGATGAACAGTTCGTTGGAATCGACCGCCTTGCGGCCCAGCTTTTCGATTTCGCGGACAGTGATTTTGCTGCGGTCGAGGTCAGTGTAAAACAGGCTGAGACCGTGGCTGCGCGACTTGACCTGGTCAAGCGGTGTGGTGCGCGCCAGCAGCAGGATCTTGTCAGCGACTTGCGCGGTCGAGATCCACAGCTTCTGTCCATGCACGATGTACTTGTCGCCCTTGCGCACCGCCATTGTTTTCAGTTGCAGCGTATTGAGGCCGGTGTTCGGCTCGGTGACGCCGAAACACGCTTTGCTTTCACCATTGATGATCGGCGGCAGCCAGCGCGCCTTTTGCTCCTCGGAGCCGTACACCACAACCGGATGCAGGCCGAATACATTCATGTGGATGGCCGACGCGCCTGACAATCCGGCGCCCGAGCCGGATACGGTTTGCATCATCAGTGCCGCCTCGCTGATGCCAAGGCCGGCGCCGCCGTATTCGGACGGCATTGCGATGCCCAGCCATCCGGCCTTGGCCATCGCCGAATAAAAATCCTCGGGGAAACCACCCTCGCGATCCCGGGTCAGCCAATATTCGTCGCCGAACTGGGAGCAGATTTCTTCGACGGCAGACTGGATTGCCTTCTGGTCGTCACTCATTGCGAAATTCATGTTTATCCTTGGTAAATTCAGATGAAGAGCGCGGAAATGTCCACACCCTCTGCATAAAATTGCGGTTGCCGGAAGCAAACCCTTCCGGTCAGCCTGGGCTCACGTCGCTGCTGCTCCTCATGCAACTTTTTTTGACACTGCGCGGGAAATCGCGGCGGCCGCATCGGTCAGCGCCTGATCGGCGGTATCGACCAGATTCATCATGCGCGCAAATCCATGCGCAAGTCCTGCGTAGCGGCGCATCTCCACGGCGACGCCCGATGCGGAAAGCCGGGCCGCGAACGCCTCGCCTTCGTCGCGCAGCACGTCATATTCGGCGGTCGCGAGCCACGTCGCGGGTGCGCCGGAAAGGTCGGCGCTCCGCAACGGCGCGAGGCGCGGGTCGCTGACCGGATGGTCACCGGCGTAATGGCGCAGGAACCAGACCATGTCCTGTTGCGTGAGCCCGTAATCGGCGCCATAAGCGCGATAACTCGGCGTGTCGGTATCGGCATCGGTGACCGGATAAAACAGCAATTGCAGGGCCAGCGGCACTTGATCCTTCAACGCCATCGCCGCCACGGCCACCATGTTGCCGCCGGCGCTGTCGCCGGCAACCACCAGCGGCACCTCGCGCCCGGCCAGCTCGGCACAATGCGCGTGAGCCCAGCGGATCGCGTCTTCCGTATCCTCCAGGCCAGCCGGAAACGGATGTTCGGGCGCCAGCCGGTAATCGACCAGCAGCAGCGCACAGGCGCTGCGCGCCACCAGCGTGCGGGCCATGGCGTCAAAATCATCGAGCGCGCCGGCCACCCAGCCGCCGCCGTGCACATACACGATCAACCCGGAAGCGGGATCGAGCGGATGAAACAGACGGCCCGGGATCGATCCCGCGCGGGTGGCGATGCTGAGCTCGCTGACCGCGCCAACCTCGGGTCCGCGCCCAAGGGGAGCACGGCCGGCGGCGACCAGCGCACGCGCGTCAGCCGGAGAGCCGTCGGACAATTGCGGACGACCGGCCTGGCGCATGGCCTCGAGCATCTTTACGTATACCGGATGTAATGCCATTTTTTCCTCTGTGTCAGATGGGACGGGCAGTGTGCCAAAAGGTCATGCTCAGAAAATCAATACTACGCGGCCCATCACCCGCCTGCGGCGGCGATTGATCGACGGGCGATGGTTTACACAGCAGCTCATTGTAGGCATATTATATTCAAGCATACGGCATGTCAAACATCCGGGACCGCCACCCTCGTGAATACAGCTGCGGTCTGTACCCGTTCCTGGACTTTGAGGATTGCAGGCTGACGATTTTTGACGGCGCATTCAACCCTCCGGCCTGCACGACCGGCCGCACCTGCTGCAGGCGCAACGGACGCTGGCCAATGCGGATGGTTCAGGCGGCTGAACTGAATGCTTGATATTTAGTATGTCTCAATATAATATGCATCGCAAATTGTAACGTAACGTAATGGCGGGGTACCGGCCCAGGTGTTTTGAAAATAAATCAAACCGCCTGCCCGGCACGGCACACCGCCAGGCCAGACAGCAACCCTACCAGTCGTGGCCACAAAAAGGAGACAGTAATGCCGCAGAAAATGACGTGCTTCCATTTGACGGGA
>JAZKDW010000053.1:0-60642 GCA_040387375.1 Pseudomonadota bacterium | reverse complement strand
CTTGGCCAGGACTTGGCTAAATGCGTTTTGCGACACCCTCTTTCGCGGGAATGACGGTAGTTTTTTTTGGGTGTTACCGGTAACAGGACAGTCAAATGCCTCCAACGGGCAATTTTCAACAGCCTGTCAGATCAGCTTGCCGATTTTCATTTCCACGGCAGCGCGGACCGAACCGCTGGTCACAAACGAGCGGGCGATTTCAATATCGTCATGGAACCAGCGATCGCCATCCAGGCAGGCCGGAATCTGGCGCCGCACTTCGTCGTACGCGGCCTGCGTTCCTTGTCCGAGGCAAAATCCGGCCAGCGCGTCTTCCGTCATCGTCAGCGCCTGCGCCGCCAGCAGCAGTTCGACGCCGACTATGTATTGGGTATTGGCGACGACGGTAGCCGCCTTGCGTGCGCACCAGGTGGAGTTCGACACATGGTCTTCGCTATTGCCTTTGGCCGGAATGCTGTCGACGCTGCCCGGCATGCACAGGGTGCGGTTTTCCATCACCAGCGAACTCATCGAGCACTGGACAACCGGATAGCCGGTATTGACGCCCCGAACGCCCGACATCAGGTTGCGCGGCAAACCCCATGACAGGGTGGGATCGATCAGGCGCGCGATGCGCCGCTCGCAGATGCTGCCCAGATCGGTGACCACCATCGCCAGCAAGTCCATCGCCTGCGCCAGATATTGTCCATGGAAATTCCCGCCCGAGATGATTTCGAATCCGCCGCCATCCTTGCCGAATATCAGCGGATTGTCGGTCGCGGAATTGATCTCCTTGTCGACGATGGTGTCGATGTAATCGAGCGCATCGAATACCGGCCCGTAGACCTGGGGCGCGCAACGCAACGAATACACATCCTGGATGCGTGCCGTGTACGGAATATCAGTGCGCCGCAGTTCTTCCGCGAGTTGCACGCTGCGCGCCTCATGCGTGGTCCGGGTGGAGCCGGACAACAGCTTGCGCACGAGGGCGGCGGCCTTGATCTGGCCGGCATGCGGTCGGGCCTGATGGATGCGGTCGTCGAAGGCGGCCATTTCGGCGCGCATCGCTTCCAGCGTCAGGCCGAGCGACAGGCAGGCGTCCATCAATAAATTGCGGGAGTCGCTGGCGGCAAGCACCGCCGCCGCGAGCGATACGGTGCAGCCGTTGATCAGCGCCGAGCCGTCCTTGGCCTGCAGATCGAATTTGATGCTGCCGATGCCGGCCAGCGCGATGGCTTTGGTGGCACGCATGCGCCGGCCCTGGTACATCACTTCGGCTTCGTCGAAGCCGGCAATGGCGGCGGCCAGATAGGCCAGCGGCGCCAGGTCGCCGGATGCGCCGACCGAACCCTTCTGCGGCATGATTGGATGGATGCCGGCATTCAGGAAGGCCAGCAGGCGGTCCACCACTTCCACCCGCGGCGCCGAATAATTGCTGGCGAATGCATTGGCGCGCAACAGCATGGTGGCGCGGCTGACTTCCTCGGAAAACGGTTCGCCCATGCCGGCCGCATGCGATCTGATCAGCTGGGTCTGGAACAGGGCGCTGTGTTCTACCTTGACGCGGGTATCCTTCAGCAGGCCGACGCCGGTATTGAAGCTGTACATCATCGGCGCTTCATCATGCATCCAGTTGGCTTCGATGAAGTCGCGGCTTTCCTTGAGCGCCGCGCGCGAGCTTGCGGCCAGCGTTACCTTGATGGCGGGATCGCGTGCGACCGCGGTCACCTGCTGCGCGGTGAGGGAAAAACCGTCGATAGCTATTGGCGTATTCATTTTGTAGATTCCATTACTGGCAAGTCCTTGCCGTTCATTGTGAGGAGGGCACGGTCGTCACTTCGCACCGGCCTCGAACCAGGCGCCGACCAGTGCCCGTTCATCGTCGGTCATCTGCGTCAGGTTTGCAATCGGCATCGCTTTCAGCTGCACGGTCTGGCGATATATTTTCGCAGCATTCTGACGGATCAGCTCAGGCGTGTGCAGCATGATGCCGGCCGGCGCGGCGGCGAAACCCGCCTGTGTCGGCTGCGCGGAATGGCAGGACACACAGCGCTGGCCGATGACCGCCTGCACTTTGGCGACGTCCACGCCCGACGTGGCGACAGGGCGTGCCGCAGGCGGTTGTGGTGCGATCGCTACCGCGACCACGAACAGCATGGCAACACCTGCCAGCGGATAAGCCCAGACAATTTTACCCTTGTGTTTCAGGTTGAAGAAGTGGCGGATCAGCACACCCGCGGCCATGATCGCAGCCAGCACCAGCCAGCCAAAATCATGGTTATACGTCATCGCGTAATGGTTGCTGATCATGATGAACAGCACCGGCAGGGTGAAATAATTGTTATGCACGCTGCGCTGCTTGCCGCGCTGGCCATGGATGGGATCCGGCGACTGGCCGTTGCGCATCGCCGCCACCATTTTCTTCTGGCCGGGAATAATCACCATCAGGACATTGGCAACCATGATGGTGCCGATCATGGCGCCGACATGAATGTATACGGCCCGCCCCGACAGCCACATCGACAGGCCCCAGGCTGCCGCCGTGAGCAGCAGGAAGATGACGATGCCGAACAGGCCATCGCGCCGGCCAAGCGCCGAGCGCGACAGGCCGTCATACACGGCCCAGCCGGCAAGCAGCGAGGCCAGGCCGATGGCTATCGATTGCCAGGCGCTGATATCGGCCACCGACTTGTCGATCATCATGGCCGAGGCATTGAAGTAGTAGACGATCAGCAGCAGCGCAAATCCGGACAGCCAGGTTGCGTAGGCTTCCCATTTGAACCAGTGCAGTTCCTGCGGCAGTGTCTTCGGCGCCACCAGGTATTTTTGCGGATTGTAAAAGCCGCCGCCATGGATTGCCCACAGCTCGCCGCTCACGCCCTTTTTGTCGAGGTCCGAGCCGGGCATCGGCGGTCTGATCGTATTGTCCAGCCACACAAAATAAAACGAGGCGCCGATCCAGGCGATGCCGGTGATCACATGCAGCCAGCGCACGATCAGATTAAGCCAGTCAACTCCGTAGGCAAGCCAGAAAGCGTCCATTATTACCTTATGTATTTGCTCTGTCCGGCGCCGCCGGCTGGACAGGGTATCAATTCTTCACGGGTGTGCAGGCACAGCGAAACCGCGCCTGAACCAAGATAGACTTTTTAGAGCTCCATATTATGCAATTTCCAGTATATTGAACATACGCAAGACCATATATTTACACTCATGTCCAAATTGCCAACTCACATCGATATTCATTTGATCCGGATTCTGTATCTGCTGCTGTCCGAAAAAAATGTATCGCGCGTTGCGCTGAAACTCAATCAACCGCAGCCATCCATCTCAGCCTCGCTGCGCAAGCTGCGTGAATTGACCGGCGATCCGCTGCTGGTGCGCGGCGCCCGCGGCATGGTGCCGACGCAGCACGGGGAAAGCCTGCTGCGTCCGGCCAAGCGCATACTCGATGAGACCGAACGCCTGTTCGTGCAAAAAATTCCGTTCGCGGCGCAGGAAGAGGCGCGCACCTTCCATATCGCCGCGCCCGACTATCTGGACAGCCAGTTCCTGCCGAATATCATCGCCAGGGTGCGGCGCGAATCCCCCAGGAGCCGGGTAGTCTTGCATGGCATCGCCCGCGACATGGATTATGTGCATTTGCTGTCGGATGGCGATCTGGACCTGGTGATCGCCAATTGGGAGGAGCCGCCGGCGCACCTGCATCTTTCCAAATTATTCCAGGACCCGATTGCCTGCAGCATGCGCGCCGATTGTGCGTACGCCAGGCGCACCGGCGCCGACGAGATGACGGTCGAGGATTACCTGTCGCTGCCGCACGTGGCGCCGTCGCAAATGCTGCCGGGTTACTCGGGCGTGATTGAAAATTTCCTGCTGAAGCACGATATGCGGCGCAACGTGATGGTGGAGTCGGCGTATTTCGGCCAGATTCCCTACATGCTGATCCAGTCCGACCTGGTGCTGACCACCGGCAGGCAATTCCTGAAATTCTATGAAAAGAACCTGCCGCTGAAAACCTTCACGGTGCCGATCAAGTTTCCGCCGATGCGGTTTTATCAGTTATGGCATGATCGGGTCCATCAAGCCAGCGAACATAAATGGCTGCGCGACCTGGTCGCCACGGCCGCCCGTGAGCTGGTCACTTAAACGCTTATATCGATAACGCTGCGCCGGGTATCAGCGAAGCGTCATACCGGCGCCGCCAAATCTCTATATCATTTATTGAACTTCATTTCAGGTGATGCATGACTGGACTCAAATCTCCCTATCCGCGTGACATGGTCGGTTATGGCCGACATCCTCCGCATGCCCGCTGGCCGGACGGCGCCCGCGTGGCGCTGCAATTTGTGCTGAACTATGAAGAAGGCAGCGAGAACAGCGTGTTGCACGGCGATCCCGCATCGGAAACCTTCCTCTCCGAAATCATCGGCGCGCAAGCTTTTCCGATGCGTCACATGAGCATGGAATCCCTGTATGAATACGGCTCCCGCGCCGGCCTGTGGCGGCTGCTGCGCCTGTTCGAGGAACGGCAATTGCCGCTGACGATATTCGGTGTGGCGATGGCCTTGCAGCGCAATCCGGAAGCGGTGGCCGCATTCCGTCAGCTGGGACATGAAATCGCCTGCCACGGCTTGCGCTGGATCAGTTATCAGCACGTCGACGAAGCGACCGAACGTGCACACATGGCCGAGGCGGTCGGGATCATCCGCGAACTGACCGGCGCCGCGCCGCTCGGCTGGTACACGGGACGCGATTCTCCCAACACACGCAAGCTGGTGGTCGAACATGGCGGTTTTGTTTATGACGCCGATTCCTACGGCGACGACCTGCCGTACTGGGAACAGGTGCAGGTCACCGATGCCGGCGGCAGCCCGGCCGTCAGGCCGCATCTGGTGGTGCCCTATACGCTGGATACGAACGACATGCGCTTCGCGGCGCAGCAGGGCTTCAATTCCGGCACGCAGTTTTTCGATTACCTGAAGGATGCGTTTGATGTCCTGTACGAGGAGGGGGATCCGGCCGGGCTGAACCAGCCGAAGATGCTGTCGATCGGCTTGCATTGCCGGCTGGTCGGACGGCCGGGACGCACCGCGGCGCTGGCGCGTTTCCTCGACCATGTGCAGGCGCATGACAAGGTCTGGATCACACGCCGCATCGATATCGCCAATCACTGGCATGCCACCCATCCTTTTTCCGCCTGATGCGCCAGGACCCTTGATGACAATCAGCCTCGATTACCTGAACAACTGCGACCCCGCCGAATTTGCCGCAGCCCTGCATGGCATCTACGAACATTCGCCATGGATCCCCGCCCGCGTGGCGCCGCTGCGTCCATTCGCTACACTGGCGGCGCTCAAGCTGGCGTTGCAGGACACCGTCACCGCCGCCAGCGAAGCCGAACAGATCCGCCTGATCCGCCTTCATCCCGAGCTGGCCGGCAAGGCCGCGATCGCCGGCCAGCTGACGCAGGAATCGACCAGCGAACAGGCGCGCGCCGGCCTGAACAATTGCACTGCGCAAGAGTTCGCGCAGCTGCAGCAGCTCAATGCCGATTACAACAGCAAGTTCGGCTTTCCATTCATCCTCGCGGTCAAGGGGGCGGATGGCAACGGACTGACGCGGCAGGCGATCATCGGCACCTTCGCCCGCCGCCTTAAAAACCAGCAACAGGATGAAATGGCGGAATGCCTGCGCCAGGTTCACCGCATTGCCGAACTGCGGCTCAACGACCTGTGCGGCCATGTGCCGCAATTCGGCAATACGATCATGGCATGGGCCGAGGTGCTGGCGGCATGGAGCGATGACGACAGCGGCCTGACCTGCGCCTACATGGGTGATGCCCATCGCAAGACCGCCGCGCAGCTGGCGTCATGGATGGAGCAGGCCGGCATGCAGGTGCATGTCGATGCGGTCGGGAATGTGGTCGGTCGATATCCGGCCGACGATCCGTCCGCAAAAACCCTGCTGACCGGCTCGCATTACGACACCGTGCGCAATGGCGGGAAATACGATGGGCGGGAAGGGATTCTGCTGGCGATCGCGGTCGTGCGGGAGTTGCAAAAACGCGGCGAAAAGCTGCCTTTTCATTTTGAAATCATTGCGTTTTCGGAAGAAGAGGGCGTTCGTTTCAAAAGTACTTTCCTCGGCAGCAGCGCCGTGATCGGCCAGTTCGACATGGCCTTGCTGGACAACACCGATGCCGCGGGTGTGACGATGCGCGCGGCCTTGCTGGCGGCGGGCCACGATCCGGCCGCGATCCCGGCGATTGCGCGCGATCCGGTCGGCCTGCTCGGTTATGTCGAAGTCCATATCGAGCAGGGTCCGGTATTGCTGGAACGCGGTTTGCCGGTCGGGATCGTCACCTCGATTGCCGGCAGTTGCCGCTATCTGGTTGACCTGACCGGCACCGCCAGTCATGCCGGCACGACGCCGATGAGCATGCGCAGGGATGCGGCAGCGGCGGCAGCGGAAATTGTGCTGTATGTGGAGCAGCGCTGCAACCGGTCAGGCGCCCTGGTCGGCACGGTCGGCCAGTTGCAGGTGCCGAACGGTTCGGTCAATGTGATACCGGGCGCTTGCCAGTTGTCGCTCGACATACGCGCGGCGGACGACACGGTGCGCGACGTGGCGGTGGCTGACATCCTGGCCGAGATCGACACCATTTGCAGACGCCGCCAGATCGAGTGCACGATCAAACCGCTGATGACCGCACCGGCCGCGCCATGCGCGCCATGGCTGATGGAGCAGTTGGCCGCTGCCGCCGGACGTTGTGGTGTACCGGCATTTTTACTGCCTTCCGGCGCCGGCCATGATGCGATGACGCTGGCCAGGATTACGGATGTCGCGATGTTGTTTACGCGCTGCGGCAATGGCGGCATCAGCCACAATCCGCTGGAAACCATGACCGCCGACGACGCTGACCTGTCGGCGCATATCCTGCTGGATTTTCTGCGTAATATGGGGCCGCCGCGCGCGGACATGATTTCCTGATTACAGCGGCGGAACCAAGCATGAAGTAAGTTTATCCAAGGAGGACGATTTTCGGAAATGCAAACTTTGTCCTGATTCTGTCCCGCGTATGCCCCACCGTCCTCTAGCTTCTGTCTTGCAACCGCACGAGGTTGCCGAGTTATATCGTCTGACCGTAGAAGACATCAGGGAAACTGCGGTTTTCCTGATGGATCCTGACGGCTTCATTACCGTCTGGAATAAAGCCGCGGAAGAAATGAAGGGTTATCCTGCGGAAGATGCAATCGGATCGCATCTTTCACTTCTCTACACGGATGAAGACAAGGCCCGGGGGTGGCCGACGCATAATCTGGCAGCCGCTGCCGAGAGGGGCTATTACAGTGAAGAAAGTTGGCGCAAACGCAAGGATGGCAGTTTGTTCTGGGCGCATATCGCCTTGACCTGCCTGCGCGATGATGATGAAAAATTGCTGGGATTTTCCAAGATTACGCTTGACCTGACGCGGCACAAGCTTCTCGAACAGTGCGTCAAGGAAAAAGAGGAGATAGACCTGATTTTGCGCGCGGCGGAATCGGGAACATGGAAGTGGAATGTGATTTCGAACCAGGTTTTCGTATCAAGGAATTTCTTCGAATTGCTTGGTTTTTCGGAACATGAATCGATTGTGAAATTTGACGAATGGCTCAAGTTCATCCATCCGCTGGACGTCCGATCCGTCCGCGAAAAATTGCTGGCGGCACGTGAGTACTATCCTGATTCGCAACTGGAAACAGTGGTCCGTTTCTGCCGGCACGATCATGGTTATCACTGGTTTTACGTGCGGGCGGACTGGCAGCGCGAAAACCAGGATGCGCCCATGCTGTTGATGGGCGTGTGCGTCGACATACACACATTAAAAATCGCGGAACAGGAACGCGAGCGCCTTTATCATCAGTTGCAGGAGGAGAGAACACGCTTCTCCCATATTCTGGAGCAACTGCCTACCGGCGTCGTGCTTGCGGATACACCTTCCGGCAAGGTTACTTATCAAAATCGTGCCGCCGAATTAATGCTCGGTCCCGGCCTGCAGACAATCGAAAGTTACCGCGAGTATGACAAATTCGGCTTGATGAATGTGGCCGGCGAACGCGTCAAGGCTGAAGACTTGCCTTTGACACGCACCATTCTCAACAAGGAGACAACGCGCAGCGAGGAGCTGGTATATCGCCGGCCGGATGGAACGCAGGCTCACTACGCGGTGACAACCGCTTCCATCTTCGATAGCGACGGTATTCCGCGCATGGCGGTGGCGGTGATGCACGATGTCACCAACCTGAAGGAGGCGCAGCTTTTAGCCGCGACAGAAAAGGAACGAGCCCAGGTGACGCTGGCGGCGATCACCGATAGTGTCATTACGACCGATCTCGATGGAACGATCGCATCGATCAATCCGGCGGCAGAGCGTCTGACAGGATGGGCCCAGGCTGAGGCGCTGGGGCGGTCAATCAACAACGTGGTGAGCATGGGTGACGAAACCGGCAACGCGTTACCCATACTGGACTCCATCAGACGCAGCCTTGGTGAGCGGCGTGTGGTGCAAGGTGTTCCGCATGCGATCCTGGAGGACAAGGATGGGGAACATCATTCGATCGAGAGCGCGGTTGCGCCCATCACGCTCGATGACGGCAATCAGATCGGCGCGGTGCTTGTTTTTCATGATGTCACGGAGTCGAGGCGGCTGGTGCGCCGGCTCGGATTCGAAGCGAGCCACGATGCGCTGACCGGCCTGGTCAACCGCCGGGAGTTTGAAGTCCGGCTGCTGCGCGCGCTGGAGCGCACCAGACGCCCGGGTTACGCTGGCGCAGCCTTGCTCTACATGGATCTGGATCAATTCAAGATCGTCAACGATACCTGTGGCCACTCCGCTGGCGACGAGCTTTTGAAAACGCTGGCGCAAATTTATCGGGAGCATGTGCGCGAGCGCGACACACTGGCCCGCCTGGGCGGGGACGAATTTGCATTGATCGTCGAGCATTGCACGGTCGCGGATGCCACCGCCGTGGCGCAGAAAATTCTCGACGCCACACGCAATTTCCGGTACGCGTGCAAAGGGCGTTTGTTCCAGCTGGGCGTTAGCATCGGATTGATTCCCATCGATAGCGGCGCGTCGAGCGTGGAACAGACTTTACGGCAGGCGGATCATGCCTGCTACATCGCCAAGGAGCGCGGCCGCAACCGCATCCACATCCATCAGGGAGACGATGCCGATCTGGCGCAGCGGCGCAGCGACATGCATTGGGTGACGCGATTGGGGGAGGCGTTTCACAGCGATCGGCTACAGCTGTATTGCCAGCCGATCATTCCTATTGGCAAAGTCGAGTCCGGGACCCATTACGAGATCTTGCTGCGCTTGAAGAGCGACAATGATGACCCTATCCTGCCGGGGAAATTTTTGCCGGCCGCCGAGCGGTATGACATGATGCCGAACGTCGATCGCTGGGTATTGAAAAAAAGCCTGGAATGGCTCGAGCACCATCCGGAGCAGTTGCTGGACCTGAAAATGTGCAGCATCAATCTTTCCCGGCGCACGCTGGCGGATCCCACTTTTCATAAATACGCGGCCGGCCTGATCGACGCCATGGCGATCCCGGCCGGAAAACTGTGCTTCGAAATTACCGAAAGCGGCGCGATCGCCAACATTCAGAACACCATCTCGTTCATTGATGCCCTGGCCGCGCGCGGCTGCCGCTTTTCGCTGGACGATTTTGGCACCGGCATGACTTCCTTTTCCTACCTGAAGCAGCTGCCGGTCGATTTCATCAAGATCGATGGTTCGTTCATCCAGATGATGTCGACCAGTGAAATCGACTACGAGATGGTGAGGTTTGCCAACGACATCAGCCACATGATGGGCAGGCAGACGATTGCCGAGTATGTGACGGATCAGTCGATATTGAAGAAGCTGAAAGAGATTGGCGTGGATTTTGCGCAGGGGTTCTGGGTTGGGGAGCCGCGTCCGCTTGCGGCTTAGCTATCTTCGGGAAGGGCTGATTCCGTTGGTGTATTCGGCCGGGTGTATATCGTAGGGTGTAATAAGCGCAGCGCATTACACCATTCAGCGTTCGCATATGCCAACCGTCATCGCGCACGGTGTAATGCGCTGCGCTTATTACACCCTACATGCTTCCCCTTGTTTGCGCAGTGCGTTCCCCGCCCGCGGTTCAGCTCTCCACGCGCACCGGAATGGCCCGCACCGCCAGCACGCCTTCGATGGACGAGATCGCCGCCACCGCCGCTGCCGGAATCGGACTGTCCACATCGACCAGCGTATACGCCATCTCACCCCGCGACTTGTTCACCATGTTATGGATGTTCAGCCCGGCCGCCGCCATTGCGGTCGAGATCTGCCCCAGCATGTTCGGCACATTCGTATTGGCGATCGACATCCGGTACGGCGACTCGCGCGGCATTTCGACGTTGGGGAAATTGACGGCGTTGTTGATGGTGCCATGTTCCAGGTACTCGCGCAGCTGGTCGGCGACCATCACCGCGCAATTTTCTTCCGCCTCTTCAGTCGAGGCGCCCAGATGCGGCAGCGCCACCACGCCCGGCTGGCCGATCAGCACCGGGCTCGGGAAGTCGCACAGGTATGCCTTGAGCTTGCGCCCCCGTAATGCCGACACCACCGCCTGGTCGTCGACGATCGCATCGCGCGCAAAATTCAGCAGTACGGCGCCGGGCTTCATCACGGCCAGCCGTTCTTCATTGATCAGATGCCGTGTCGGCGCAATCAGCGGCAAATGGAGCGTGACAAAATCCGATTGCCGCAGCAGATCCTCGATACGGTTGGCCTTGATGACGCTGGCCGGCAATCGCCACGCCGCATCGACGGTGATTTCAGGATCGAATCCGATGACTTTCATGCCGAGCTTGATCGCGGTGTCGGCCACCATACTGCCGATCGCGCCCAGGCCGACGATGCCCAGCGTCCGGTTTGGCAACTCGATGCCGGCAAACTGCTTCTTGCCATCCTCCACCTGCTTTTCCAGCCCTGGCGAGTCGGGCTGCAACGCGGCCACGTAATTGATCGCCGGTATCAGGTTGCGTGCGGCCAGCAGCAGGGCCGCCAGCACCAGCTCCTTGACGGCGTTGGCATTCGCGCCCGGCGCGTTGAAGACCGGTATGCCGCGTTTGGTCATTGCCGCCACCGGAATATTGTTGGTGCCGGCGCCGGCCCGCCCGACCGCCATCACGCCTGGCGGAATGACTTGCTGGTGCATGTCATGCGAGCGCAGCATGATTGCATCCGGTTGTGTGATGTCGGGTCCGACCGCGTAGCGTTCCTGAGGCAGGCGCTTCAATCCATTCGCGGCGATCTGGTTGATCGTGAGTATCTGATATTTGGCCATGCCGTCCCTTTTTAATTATTGGTCACAAGCTTGAAACCCAACACATCATCGAAGCAGCCTACCGGAACGCGGGTCAACCGATTTGACCGGCCGCAGTGCGTGAAGAGCCCGCTCAATTCGATCCTGAGCGGGCCGGACCAGCGGCATTACCCGTTCTTGCGTTCGAACTCTTCCATGTAGCTGACCAGCGCCTGCACACCCTCCACCGGCATCGCGTTGTAGATCGAGGCGCGCATGCCGCCGACCGAGCGGTGACCTTTCAGTTGCACCATGCCGCGTTGCTGCGCACCTTTCAGGAACGTATCGTCCAGCGTTTCATTGGTCAGCTGGAACGGCACATTCATGCGCGAGCGATCCTCCCGGGCGACGGGGCTGCTGTAGAACGCGCTTTTGTCGAGATAGTCGTACAGCAGCGCCGCCTTGGCGATATTCTTTTGTTCAATCGCAGCGACACCACCCTGTGCCAGCAGCCATTCGAACACCAGTCCGGCGATATAAATACCGTAGGTCGGCGGCGTGTTGAGCATGGAGTCGTTATCCGACTGTTCTTTCCAGTTGAACGCGGATGGCGTGATCGGCAGCGCATGGCCGAGAAGATCCTCGCGCACGATCACCAGTGTCAGGCCGGCGGGGCCGATATTCTTTTGCGCGCCGCCATAGATTACGCCGTAGCGCGCGACATCGACTTCACGCGACAGGATGTGCGAGGACATGTCGGCAATCAGCGGCACGTCGCCGGTTTGCGGCACCCAGTTGTACTCCACGCCACCGATGGTCTCATTGGTGCAGATGTGGACATAGGCCGCGTCCTGGCTCAGCTTCCATGATTCCTGCGCTGGTACGTAGGTGAAGTTCTTGTCTTCGGCGGACGCGGCGACATTGACGGTGCAATATTTTTTGGCTTCCTTGATCGACTTCTTCGACCATTCGCCGGTATTGACGTAGTCGGCCTTCGTTTTGCTTCCGAGCAGATTCATCGGAATCAGGGCGTTTTCCGCCATTGCCCCGCCTTGCAGGAACAATACCTTGTAGTTCTCCGGAATCGCCAGCAGGGTTCTCAAATCGGCTTCCGCCTTGTCGGCGATGCTGATGAACTCTTTGCCGCGATGACTCATTTCCATTACCGACATGCCAGTGCCGTGCCAGTCCAGCATTTCTTCGGCCGCGCGCCGCAATACTTGTTCAGGCAATACCGCGGGTCCGGCACTGAAATTGAAAATTCGCATAGGATTTGGTCCAGATAGTAAATAGTTGATGGATTTGGCCTGGTCGGGGCGGCAAACAATTACACCTTCGCCAGAGGCCTTAGGATAGCGCATATTTACAGCAGGTCCCAGTCGTCAGTGTCCGCGGCTGGCGTCAATCCGGGATTGACGTTCTGACATCGATAGCCTGCGGCATCAAATGAAGCTGCCCGGCGCAATAAAATGAATGATAAAATCCTTCATTTTTTTGCTGGAGAGAAAAATGTTGGGCGTCCTAATTTGTTTGCTGACAGTCGCTGCTCTGGCTGCTTCCGGCTATTCTCACTACCGCTACCGGGTGAGAAATAATCAGATTTATCAGCAACGTTTTGAGCAGGGAAACCGCAGCGCTGAGTAATGGATGCCTAAGTTAGGTATCGAACAGACCTCGTTTTGAATCCGGCGCATTCTGCAAATAATTCATTTTGCAATCACCGGAGCATGCGATGACACCGAATCAAGAAGCCAGGGTTCTGATCCAGATGCAGCAGGGAGAAAATGGCCTGTGGGATGTGAACGAAGTCGGCTTCGATCAACCGCTGGCCTCATTTGCCGATATCGAACAATGTGTGGACTACGCAAGCGATGTCGCCAAAGCCAGGCAAGGAATCATTGTCCAGAGTCTCAACTGATCACGGGGCGCAGAGCATAGTTGCTGGTAGCTGGCCATCGCCGCCATAAATCAATCGACCTGCCGCGCCCAATAAAAAAGACAGGATATCCTGTCTTTTTTTACTGCGCAGGCCGGTAATTAATTGGCTGCTTTAACTTCCGCTTTTACTTCGGTTCTTGGTTGTGCTTTTGCTTTTACCTTGGCTTTCACTTTTTTTGCCTTGGCCTTGGTTTTTTTGGTGGTTTTTTTCGCAACTGCCTTGATGTCCGAAGCGGCTTGCTTGGCGTTTGTCTTTACATCCGAAGCGGCTGCCTTGACGTCCGCTTTCACTTCAGCCTTGTTGGCTGGCGCGACTGGCGAAGTGGTGTTGACTGGCGGGGTTTGAGCGAATGCGGTGGCGGCAAACAGGGTGGTAATCAGGGCAGCGAATAACTTGTTCATTTTTTTAGTCCTTAATAGTTGGGATGTAACGCCTACTGTTTTAGTAGTCCCTTACGCAAACGCTTGCGAACCGGAAACGGTTGACATCGATACAATCAGTTTTCTTTCGCAGGATGTATAGTTCGCGAATTACCCGAAAAAGGCCGCAAGCGTTCCAGTCCGAACCTGCGCACCAAACACCGCATGAAAGTCTACAACCTCAGTTGTGATCAATCCCACCGATTCGAGGGCTGGTTTTCCTCGGAAGAGGATTTCATCGCGCAGTCGGCGCGGTCGCTCATCGAATGTCCGCTCTGCAGCAATCGCAACATCAGCAAGCTTCCCTCCGCACCGCACCTGAACCTGGGCGCCGCGCAAGCACCGGCTCCGCCGCAGCCGAAGCAGGAAAACGACGCCAACCGCCTGCATGCACGATGGCTCGAAGCAGCACGCCAGGTGCTGGCCAACACCGACGACGTCGGCGAGAATTTTGCCGAAGAAGCGCGCCGCATTCACTACAACGAAGCGCCCGAACGGGGCATCCGCGGCGTCGCGACGGCGGATGAACGTGACGCGCTGAGCGACGAGGGAATTGAGGTCGTCCAGTTTCCGATTCCCGCGGCGCTGAAACAGCCTTTGCAATAAAAGCAGCTGATCGGAGCTAATTCCGTCAGCCTGATCCACGTTCTTCCTCCATAATTCACCGTATAATAAATTAGGAACGGTCGTGCGTTTTTGACCGCGATAACAAAAGGAGGGACCATGGATTTGAATTACACGGCCGGAGATCTGGCCTTTCGCGACACGGTGCGTGCTTTCCTGGACCAGCATCTGCCGTCCGAACTGCGGCAAAAAGTGCTTGGCCACAAGCGCCTGTCCAAGGAGGATTTCGTGAGCTGGCACAAGATCGTCGCCAGGCAGGGCTGGATCGCCCCCGGCTGGCCGGTCGAATACGGCGGCACCGGCTGGTCGGCCGTGCAGAGCCATATCTGGGAAGACGAGTGCGCGCGTGCCGGCACACCGCGCATCATGCCGTTCGGCGTCAATATGGTGGCGCCGGTGATCATGGCATTCGGTAATGACGCGCAGAAGCGGCATTACCTGCCGCGCATCCTCAATTGCGACGACTGGTGGTGCCAGGGATATTCGGAACCCGGCGCAGGTTCCGATCTGGCGTCGCTGAAAACACGTGCCGAGCGCCAGGGCGAACACTATATCGTCAACGGCCAGAAAACCTGGACTACCCTGGCCCAGCATGCCGACATGATTTTCTGCCTGGTGCGCACCGATACCGGCGTGCGCAAGCAGGAGGGCATTTCCTTCCTGCTGATCGACATGCACTCGCCCGGCATCACGGTGCGTCCCATCATCATGCTCGATGAAGACCATGAAGTGAACGAGGTGTTCTTCGATAACGTGAAGGTGCCGGTCGAAAACCTGATCGGTGAAGAAAACCGGGGCTGGACCTATGCCAAGTACCTGCTCGGCCATGAACGCACCAATATCGCGGCGGTAGGGCGCTCGAAGCGCGAACTGCAGTTCCTCAAGCGGATCGCGGCCGACCAGCAGAAGGGCGGCAAACCATTGCTCGACGATCCGGTATTCGCGGCCAAGGTCGCGACGCTGGAAATCGAACTGATGGCGCTGGAAGTCACCGTGCTGCGCGTGATTTCACAGGAAGGCAGCAAGCGCGGGCCCGGTCCGGAGGCGTCGATGCTGAAGGTCAAGGGGACCGAAGTGCAGCAGACGCTCACCGAACTGATGCTGGAAGCAGCCGGTCCGTACGGCTTGCCCTTCGATCCCGCATTCCTGGAAGGTGAACACGAGCACAGCGTCAGCGGCGACGACGCCGCGGCGCCGCTGGCATCGTATTACTTCAATTATCGCAAGACCTCGATCTACGGCGGGTCCAACGAAATTCAAAAGAACATCATCACCCAAATGATTCTGGGACTGTGAGACGACCATGGACTTCAACTTTACGCAAGAGCAGCAACAGTTTTCCGATGCGCTGCGGCGCTGGATCGAGAAGGATTACCGTTTCGAGCAGCGCAACAGCATCATTCATTCGGAGCCGGGCGTGTCGGAAGATGCATGGGCCACGCTGACGGCACTTGGCATGACCGCGTTGCCGGTCGCGGAGGCGCACGGCGGCTTCAACGGCTCGGCGGTCGACATGCTGGTGGTGATGCAGGAAATCGGGCGTGGCCTGGTGGTGGAGCCGTATTTCGCCACCGTGCTGGGTGCGGAATTCCTGCGCCTGGCCGGCAAGCAGGAAACGCTGCTGGAGCAGGTCGCCGCCGGCACCCTGAAACTGGCCAGTGCGCTGGGCGAACGGCAGGCGCGTCATGAGCTGTTCGACATCACCGCAACGGCTACCCAGGATGCCGGCGGTTTTGTGATCAATGGCACAAAAACAGTGGTGCTGCATGGCGCGCAAGCCGGCGCCATCATCGTCTCGGCGCGCAGCGGCGGTGAGCGGCGCGACACCAACGGCATCTCGCTGTTTGTCGTCGCCGCCGATGCCGCGGGCATGACCCGGCGCGAATACCGCACCATTGACGGCCAGCGTGCAGCCGATATCGTGTTCGACAATGTGCGGGTGCCGTCTTCCGCATTGCTGGGCGCCGCGGGCGCGGGATGGGAACTGCTCGACGCCGCAAGCGATTACGGCGTGGCGCTGTTATGCGCGGAGGCGGTGGGAGCGATGGAAGCCTTGAATGCGGCCACTCTGGAATACCTGAAAACCCGCCAGCAATTCGGTGTGCCGATCGGTAAATTCCAGGCCCTGCAGCACCGGATGGCCGAAATGTTTATGCAGCTTGAACAGGCGCGCTCGATGGCGACCCTGGCGGCAGTCAAGTTGGCGGGCAGCGATGTCAACGAGCGCCGCCGCACAGTGTCCGCGGCCAAAGCGCGCATCGGCCAGGCCCTGAAGTTCATCGGTCAGCAAGCAGTGCAGCTGCACGGCGGCATGGGTGTAACCAACGAACTGCCGGCGGCGCATTATTTCAAGCGGCTGAGCATGATCGAGCTGACGCTGGGCGACACCGACCATCATCTGGCGCGCTTCGTGGCGCTGCCCGATTTTAAACAGACAGTTTGATTATTTATTTCAGGAGATAAATTTGACACAAGTGAAGTGGTATTTTGAGGATTTCGAAGTCGGCCAGATAATCGAAGCGGGCTCTTGTAGCGTGACCGAAGAAGAAATCATCACATTTGCGAAGCAGTTCGATCCACAGGTCTTCCATATTGACCCGGTGGCCGCCAGGGCGTCGGTCCACGGCGGCATCATTGCCAGCGGCTGGCATACCTGCAGCCTGATGATGCGCCTGATGGCGGACAGTTTTTTGAACGCTACTGCTGGCATCGGATCGCCGGGCGTAGATGATGTCCGCTGGTTGAAACCGGTGCGTGGCGGCGATACGCTGACAGCCTCATCGACCGTCGTTGAAGTCGTGCCGTCCCGAAGCAAACCTGACCGTGGCATCGTCCGCACCCGCTGGGAGGCAAAAAACCAGCGCGGGGAATTGGTCGCTACGGTGACTGGCATGACGATGTGCCTGCGCCGAGTCGCTACGACCGGGATGGGCGGGCACTAGGCTCGATTTTATCCATTCAGCTAGCGGGTTATGGATTCCCGCCTGCGCGGGAATGACGGTAGTAAAAGTGGAGATCGTCTCAATTACTACCGTCATTCCCGCGCAGGCGGGAATCCAGACTGAGCGTGCATAACGATGTCGTCATGCCGATCCCACCAGACTTGAACTTGATTTATCCCGGGAGGGCACTTTTCCCGCGCGTAGATGAAAATCTAATGAGTCGCCGTGTCCGAAGGTTTTCTGGCCACCACAAAAAGATTGGGGGGAAGCACATCGGCCCGAACCCCGACACTGGTCATCCACATTTTCCAGAAGAACGAGCAGATCCAGTAGGCAGGCCTGGCCAATAGCGTGGAAACCGGCATGATTGGAAGAGGCGCGCCCTGGTTCCGCAAGACCTCAAACCGCTTGGAAAGCAGCAGCTGATTTATTGACGAGGATGAGAACCGGGTGATGTGAGTCCAGTCACCTTCCTGATATGCCAAGCCCATCGGTGACCCGGCATTGGGTACCTGGATCATGAGTAAGCCTTCTGGTTTGAGCTTGTCGTAGATCTGCTCAAGAAGACTGTCCATGTCGTCGCGAGGCACATGCTCCAGCATGTCGATCGCCAGCACGGCATGAAAGCTTTCTGCTTCCATGTTCATCAGTGCGGACGTGGCGTCGCCAAGTACGAATTTTATGCGGCTATCCAATGTGGGCGGTGTGATGATATCGACCGCCGTGCCTTCCATGCCCAGTCTCGCAAGATAGTTCGACAATCGCCCGCTGCCAGCACCCAGCTCACACACGTGCGAGGCACGCATCGCCTGCAGCGGCTGGACAATGTGTTTGTTGGCGTACTTGAAACGCCAGCTGAAGCGTGTGCTTTTTTGAGTACTTTTGTCCCAGTTCTTCCATTCCGCATAACCCTTGACAGTCGCGTCATTACTCATAATCTGAACTTCCCAAAAGCAGCGCCCCGGGGCGGGACTCAGAGCGGGAGTATAAAGGGTTGTGTGTCCATATGGCAACAATTCCAGTGCAAAGTTGCCATTACGATGGTGCGTGGAGGGAAAGGCGACCGGATCGTTCGGTCACCTTGACAGTGGGGACTAATAATCTCCACTGTCAAGGCAGGGAGTTTCCCTATCGGCGTGCGTACTGCGCCGCGCCGAACAGCACTTCATTTTCCTTTTCAGTCCTGACCGGCTTGCGGAACTCTTCCAGGGTCTTCACGCCGCGGATGACGGCCGGGCGTTTGCTGATCTCGTCGAACCAGCGTTTTGCATGCGGATAGTCGGCCCAGTCTATGCCCTGCTTGTCGGCTGAACGTGTCCACGGAAACGAGGCGATGTCGGCAATCGTGTATTCGCTGCCGGCGAGATAAGGTGTCTTCGCCAGCCGGGTATCCAGTACCCGGTACAGACGTTTTGCTTCGTTGGTATAGCGGTTGATAGCGTACTCGATTTTTTCCGGCGCATAACCGCGGAAATGGTGTGCCTGGCCGAGCATTGGGCCGAGGCCGCCCATCTGGAACATCAGCCACTGCAGCGTGCTGTATTTTTCGCGGTCGGTCGTGCCCAGGAATTTGCCGGCCTTGCTGGCAAGGTAAACCAGGATCGCGCCGGATTCGAACAGCGAGATCGGCTGGCCATCGGGACCGTCGGCGTCGACAATCGCCGGGATTTTATTATTCGGCGAGATTGCCAGGAAATCTGGCTTGAACTGGTCGCCGGCGCCGATATCGATATGGTGTACGCGGTAGGGAAACCCGAGTTCTTCCAGCAGGATGTGAACCTTGTGGCCGTTCGGCGTGGCGGTGGAATAGACGTCTATCATTTGTTCCTCTGAATTGAATGGCTGGAGAATCTCGAACGCTGCATGATTATGCAGAATTTCAAGATTCTTCGCACATGGGGCTTTTTTACCTGAGCGGTTTGTGTTTGGCCAGTTCCAGCTTGGCGATCGCATTGCGGTGCACTTCGTCCGGTCCGTCGACCAGTCGCAGGGTGCGGCTGGTGGCCCACATGTAGGCGAGTGGGAAATCGGACGAAATGCCTCCCGCGCCATGTGCCTGGATCGCCCAGTCGAGAACCTGTTGCGCCACCTTCGGCGCCAGCACCTTGATCATCGCGATTTCCGCCTGCGCATTCTTGTTGCCGACCGTGTCCATCATGTAAGCGGCCTTGAGCGTCAGCAGGCGGGTGGTATCGATCTGGATGCGCGAGTCGGCGATGCGTTCGCGCCAGACGCCTTGTTCGGAAATCGGCTTGCCGAATGCGACGCGCTGGTTCAGGCGCTGGCACATCAGCTCGAGCGCACGTTCCGCCAGGCCGATCGCACGCATGCAATGATGTATGCGTCCCGGTCCCAGCCGGCCCTGCGCGATCTCGAAACCGCGGCCTTCGCCGAGCAGCATGTTGGACGCCGGCACCCGCACGTTCTCGAAGGTGATTTCACAGTGGCCATGCGGCGCATCGTCGTAACCGAAGACCGTCAGCGGACGGATGATGGTCACGCCCTTGGTATCGGCCGGCACCAGGATCATCGACTGCTGCGCATGACGCGCGGCATTCGGATCGGTCTTGCCCATCAGGATGAAGATCTTGCAGCGCGGATCGCCGGCGCCGGAAATCCACCATTTATGGCCGTTGATCACATAGTCGTCGCCGTCACGCTCGATGCGGGTCTCGATGTTGGTGGCGTCGGATGAGGCGACGCCCGGTTCAGTCATCACGAAGGCGGAGCGGATTTCACCGCGCAGCAATGGCTCCATCCATTCGCGCTTTTGTTCTTCAGTGCCGTAGCGCTCGAAGGTTTCCATGTTGCCGGTGTCGGGCGCCGAACAGTTGAACACTTCCGGCGACCAGATGACGCGGCCCATGATCTCGCACAGCGGTGCGTAGTCAAGATTGGACAAACCTTCCGGCACGTGCGCCGATTTGGGCAGGAACAGGTTCCACAGTCCGCGTTCGCGTGCCTTGGGTTTCAGTTCCTCGACGATGGACGTGGCCAGCCAGCGGTTGCCTTTTTCCTGGCCGTTGCGGTCAACCTCGTCCTTGTATGCATTCTCGTTTGGATAAATGAATTCATCCATGAATGCGAGCAGTTTTACACGCAGGTCCTTGCAGCGGTCCGAGTATTCGAATTCCATATTGTCCGTCTCCGATTCATCCAGTAAATGTGTGTGTCACTTTTGCATGCCGCACGCGTAACGCCAGCCGAGTTCGGCCAACGGACGTGCGCCCTGTCCTGATTTGCGCGCCTGCTCGCTGGCCGCGGTGCCATCCACGTAGCGCTTCATGATGCCCTGCAAAATGCCCGCCAGGCGGAACATGTTGTAGGCCAGGCAGAACGTGAATTCTTCCTTGCCGATGCTGCGGCCGGTGCGTGCGCAGTAGGCGGCAATGTATTCCTCTTCGGTCGGAATGCCGAGCGCCTTGAGATCGAGTCCGCCGATGCCGCGAAAGTCGCCGGGCGCGATGTGCCAGCTCATGCAGTGATAGGCAAAGTCGGCCAGCGGATGTCCGAGCGTCGAGAGTTCCCAATCGAGCACCGCCAGGATGCGCGGCTCGGTTGGGTGGAAGATCATGTTGTCGAGGCGATAGTCGCCATGCACGATGCGGGTATCGTCGCCGGAAGGAATATTGTTTGGCAGCCATTCGATCAGCTTGTCCATGGCATCGATTTTTTCCGTCGCCGACGCCAGGTATTGTCTGGTCCAGCGATCGATCTGGCGCGCGAAATAATTGCCGGGTTTGCCAAAATCGGCGAGACCGATCGCCACATGGTCTATCGTATGCAACTGCGCGATCACGCGGTTCATCTCGTCGTAATGCGCGGCACGTTCGCCAGTGCTCATGCCGGGCAGGGACTGGTCCCACAACACGCGGCCGTCGATGAATTCCATCACGTAAAAGGCGCGGCCTATCACCGATTCATCGGTGCACAGCGTGTATTGCCTGGCAGTGGGGAAGCCGGCCCTGTTCAATGCATCCATCACCCGGAACTCGCGGTCGATCGCATGGGCCGACGAGAGCAGCTTTGCCGCCGGACCGGGCTTGGTGCGCAGTACAAAAGAGTGGCCGTCCGCGGTCAGCTTGAACGTGGGATTGGATTGACCGCCCTTGAACTGTTCGATCGCGAGATTGCCGGAGAAACCGTCGACATGCCGGCGCAGGTAATCCTGCAACGCGCCAAGGTCGACTTTCTGCCGCTCGCCAACCGGCCTGGTGCCGATGAACTCTTCAAACATCCTGTCTCCTGCTCAAGTTCCTGATGGTTCTATTTTAACCACTGATGCCCGCGCAAAATCGGCGTCAGGCCGCTTTACAATCCCCGGAATTTTTTATACTGGTCAAACAAGGTTTCCATGGTGGTGACACGCGTCTCCGCCTGCAGTTCGGACAGCGGGGAATAATTGACAACCCGCACGACCCAGTCATTGGCAGCGCCGCCGACATCGAGTACGTTGACGCAGCCAGCCGTTTGCGCCAGGTTGCCGAGGAACAGGCGCTGGCCGGTCAGCGCCCAGGACAGGATCGCCCGGTTGACGCCGCCGTGCAGTACCAGCAGCACGTTATCCCACGACGGGTCGTCGCGCAAGCGGGTAATGCAGGGATGAATACGGTCCATCAATTCGCCGATGGACTCGCCATCAAGGAATTTCTTGTATTCCGGGACCATGCCGTCAAAGGCGCCGGTGAAGGCTTCCCGCAAATCGCTGTCGGCGATGCCGGACAGTTTGCCGCCCTTGATCTCCTGCAGTGCGGGCCAGTGCTCGACATCGATTTGCTGCGCCGTCTCGGCCAGTACCCTGGCTGCGGTTTCCTTGGTCCTTGGCAGGCCGGAGACAATCACGCGGTCGAAGTTAATCTGCTGGCTGGCGAACACCTTGCCGGCAGCGGATGCCTGCTCGCGGCCTTGTTCGTTCAGCGGCACCGACTCGGGCAGATAGGGTTTGCCGGCACCGTCAAAATACGTGACGCTGCCATGCCGCATCAGGTAGATGCGGCGTCGTTTTGACGTGCTCATGAGTAGTTCGGCTTTCTTTTTTCGAGGAAGGCGCTGATGCCTTCCTGACCGTCGCGATGATGCAGGCTTTCGACGAAGTGATGCTTCTCGAACTCGAGATGCTGCGCCAGTGGACTGCCCTGCGCTTCGCGCATCAGCGCCTTGATGCGTTCGGCGGCATTGGGCGACAACTGCGCCAGATCGTCGGCCCAGGCCAGCGCGTTGTCCAGCGCCGCCCCATCCGGCACCAGCCGGTTGACGATGCCAAGCGCATGCAGGCGGGGCGCCTGGATGGGTTTGCCTTCCAGCAGGATTTCGGTTGCCAGTTGCCTTGGCAGCGCCTGGGCCAGAAACCATGAGCCGCCGCCATCCGGCGTCAGCCCGACCTTCACGTAGGCCATCACGAACTTGGCTGATTCACCCGCCACCATCATGTCGCACGCCAGTGCCAGTGAAAACCCGGCGCCGGCCGCGGCACCCTCGACGGCGGCAATCACCGGCTTCGGACAATCGCGAATCGCGCTGACGCAGGCATGCAAACGATCGAGCGAATCGGCTTGCACCGATTTATCCTGCACCCGATTTTCAAGCAGGCGATTGAGGTTGCCGCCCGCGCAAAAGAAGTTGTCGGCGCCGGTCAGGACGATCGCGCGCAAGGAATCGTCGCGCTCCGCGGTCGACAGGGTCTCGATCAGGGCTGCGTATATGTCCGGGTGGAGGGCGTTCCTGGCGCCGGGATTGGAAAGCGTCAGGATCATTGTGGCGTCACGGCGTGAGGCGAGGAGTTCGGCAGACATGTCGGCAAGTGTGGGTGGATGATCAAGCTTTCAATATTCTCATATTTGCGCGGTAATTGGTGTTCGGAGATCAAGTCGGCCCATGCTCACGCAGGACGCACAACAAGTCGCCCGGACATTGGACACGCTTCGGATGGGCGCATGGTTTGATAATATGTGCGGATTGCAGCGGTGTGCCCGAGGGGCCGGCGCTGCAACCAGCAGCATACATATTCATTAAAACGGAGGAGACAAGATGCTTGCATTATGCGGCTTCGCGCTGAGCAATTACTACAACAAGGTCAAACTGGCGCTGCTTGAAAAGGACATTGAATTTGAAGAAAAGCTGGTCTGGGCTGACCGCTCGCCGGCATTGCTGAAAAATTCACCGCTAGGCAAGGTGCCGTATTTTGAAATAAACCAGGGTGTATTGAGCGAATCACAGCCGATGGTCGAATATCTGGAGACCGCTTATCCGCAAAAGCCCTTGCTGCCGGCCGATCCGTTTGCCGCCGCCAAGGTGCGCGAATTGATCGTCTTCCTCGAACTGCATCTGGAACTGGTGGCGCGTGAAATTTATCCGGCCGCTTTTTTCGGCGGCACGGTAAGCGACGAAACGAAAGAACGGGTGCGGAAATCGCTGGCGCGGCACATCAAGGGATTTGCGCAACTGGCGCGTTTCGAACCCTACATTGCGGGTACGGAATTCACACTGGCCGACTGTGCGGCCGTGGTTCATCTGCCGCTGGTGTCACTGTCGACCAAGATCGTTTATGGCGAAGACATGCTGGCGGGATTGCCGGTGCGCGATTACCTGAAGATGGTCGGCGAACGTCCTGCCGTGCAGAAGGTCAATGCGGATCGCAAGGCGAACCAGGAACTGGCGCTGAAGGTGCGCGGCAAGTAATGAAAGCGGGCGGGCTCGATCGCGAGCCCGGTCAATCGCGAGCCCGGTCAATCGCGAGCCCGGTCAATCTCGAGCCCGCTCCATATTGTTTTATAGCGGCGCCAGCAGCGCGAGGGCGGATTGCAGGGTCTCGTCTTTTTTCGCGTAGCAGAAGCGGACGATGCCGGACTCGCGCGGCTGATTGTAGAACGCTGACACCGGGATGGCGGCGACGCCGATTTCCGCGGTGAGCCACTTGGCAAAATCCGCTTCCGACTTGTCCGAAATCGCCGAATAATCGACGCACTGAAAGTAGGTGCCGTCCGAAGGCAGCAGCCTGAAGCGCGATTTTTCCAGCCCGGCGCGGAACAGGTCGCGCTTGCGCTGATAAAAAGCCGGCAGCTCCAGATAGGGCGCAGGATCGGCCATATAAGCGGCGAGTCCGTGCTGCACCGGCGTGTTGACGGTGAATACGTTGTACTGGTGTACCTTGCGGAACTCGGCCGTGAGCGCGGCGGGCGCGGCCACATAACCGACTTTCCATCCGGTCACGTGATAGGTCTTGCCGAAGCTGGAGACGACAAATGCGCGCGCGGCAAGCTCGGGATGCCGGCATACCGATTCATGCTGCGCCTGATCGTAGGCCATGTGTTCGTAGACTTCATCCGACAGGATCAGGATGCCGGTGCCGCGCACGATGCCGGTCAGCGCCTCGATATCGGCGGCGCGCAGTACCGAGCCGGTCGGGTTGTGCGGCGAATTGATCATGATCAGCCGCGTTTTCGAGTTAACCGCCGCAGCCACCTCGTCCCACGGGACATGGTAACCCTGCGCGCCGATCTTCATTTGCACGAACACCGGCACGCCGCCAGCCAGTTCGATCGACGGCACATAACTGTCATAAGCCGGTTCAATCACGATCACTTCGTCGCCGGGATGGATCACCGACAGGATCGCCGTCAGGATGGCCTGCGTCGCACCAGCGGTCACGGTGATTTCAGTGGCGGGATTGTATGCGTAGCCGTACATCTTGCCGATCTTGCTGGCGATCGCGTCGCGCAGCGCCGGCACACCGGTCATCGGCGGGTACTGGTTCAAGCCCTTTTTCATCGCGCCGCTAACCGCATCGATCAGCGCGGGATCACAATCGAAATCCGGAAAGCCCTGGCCAAGATTGACCGCGTTCTTCTCCGCGGCCAGAGCCGACATCACGGTGAAAATCGTGGTGCCGACCTGGGGAAGCCGCGACACCAGCTTCGTGAAGTCGGGACCTGCTGCAAGGGGGGAACTGCTGGCGGGGACATTGGGCATGGTCATGCGGCGTCGGGATGTGGTTATTTGAAATGCTATTTTAGCTTGTCGGGGCTAGAGGCAGTCCACGCGTCCGGCGGCATGATGGTGAAAAGGCCAGCTTTTGCGGTTTTTCGGGCCAGCTTCAACAGCGCCTTGTCCTTGGTGATCAGCACCGCAGCACGCGCATGATGCGCCAGTTCCAGGAATTTCTGGTCGTCGCGGTCGCTGCACACCGGCAGGCGGATGCCGGTATCGCTCAATGGCGCGTCGATGCAGCTGATAAGGGAATCGAACTCCGCAGCCACCCGGGGGCGGGAATCGCTGTCGAGCGGCAGGTGAGCATATTGCAAGACGATCAGCCATTCCATCCGGCAGTCATCACGGGTAACGGCTTCCACTGTGCCGTCCCGCAGCGCGGCCAGCAGCGTGGCCCAGCGAGGATCGCGAAAAACGAATAAATCAAGGCAGACGTTTGTGTCCAGTACGATGCGTTTCGGTATCATGGTGGAAATTTTTTTCTATGGAAGTACCATGCTGATTGTTTTGTCGCCTGCCAAGTCGCTGGATTATGCGTCGCCGCCCACTACCGACATCGCCAGCCAGCCAGATTTTATCAAGCGCTCCGCCGAACTGATCAAGACGCTGAAACAATTGTCCCCGGCGCAAATCGGCAGCCTGATGCATATTTCCGATCCGCTGGCGGCGCTCAATGCCGGACGTTATGCCAGCTGGTCGCCAAAATTCACCACTGACAATGCAAAACAGGCGGTCCTTGCATTCAACGGCGATGTCTACGAAGGCCTGGACGCGCCATCGCTGAACGCAAAACAACTCGATTACGCGCAAGCGCATGTCCGCATTCTATCCGGACTGTACGGGGTATTGCGGCCGCTGGACCTGATGCAGCCGTATCGGCTGGAGATGGGCACCCGGTTGCCGACCGCGCGCGGCAAGGATTTATATGCGTTCTGGGGCGATGTGGTGACGGAGACGCTCAACAAGGAACTGGCGGCGCGGCAGTCGAAGGCGCTGGTCAACCTCGCATCGGAAGAATATTTCAAGTCGGTCAAGCCGCGTTTGCTGGTGGCGCCGGTGATCACTCCGGTATTCGAAGACTGGAAGAACGGGCGCTACAAGATCATTTCTTTCTACGCCAAGCGCGCCCGCGGCCTGATGGCGCGTTATGCGGCAGTGAAGGGCATCACGCAGCCGGAGAAGTTGAAGAAATTTGACAGCGACGGTTACCAGTTTGACGCAAAGGATTCAAGCGACGTGAAGTGGGTATTCCGGCGCCGAGTGGAATCGGCCTGAAATGAAAAAGCCCCGGATCACGGGGCTTTTGTTTGCTGCATTACCGGCAGGTCACCAGAATTTCCACCATTGCGTGTCTTTTTTCCGGCCGCCCGCAAGCAAGGGACTGTTCGGAAAATTCTGCTTGAATACACGATTGGCGTCATCGCGCAGTTCATTCAGGCCGAGCGCGTCATAGGACTGGACCATGATGAAAAGCGCATCTTCGATCGCCGGCGCTCCGCGGTAATCCTTGACCGCGGTTTGCGCACGATTGGCCGCAGCCAGATAAGCGCCGCGGCGATAATAATAATTGGCGACATGGACCTCATATTGCGCCATCGCGTTGACCAGGTAATTCAGGCGCTCGGTCGCATCTTTCGCATAGACACTATTCGGAAAACGCTCGACTAGCTGCTTGAACGAATCGAATGCCTGGCGCGCGGCCTTTGGATCACGCTCGGTCGGGTCCTGCATGCCGAAATAATCGAACAGGCTGATCTTGTCGTTGAAGTTGATCAGACCGCGCAGGTAGTACATGTAATCGACATTGGGATGATTCGGATGGAGCTTGATGAAGCGTTCCACCGCGGCCAGCGCCAGCAACTGGTCACCCTGGCGATAATGTGCGTAGGCGACTTCCATCTGTGCCTGCAGCGCATAGGTGCCAAATGGATAACGCGATTCGAGCTTTTCGAAATGGCTGATCGCCTTGTCGTAATTCCCGCTCGATAGTTCGTCGCGCGCCTCCGCGTATAATTTGGGAGCCGTCCAGTTTTTGGTCTCGTCCACCGTTGTGGTCTGCAGAATGCTGCATGCCGATAACGACAGGGCGAAAGCGATAGTGGCGAATTTCAATAATATTTTTTGCATGAGGTTTTGCAAGAAAGCATCTAAACAATGAATGATTATATCCGATGGGACTTGCTGCGATGCCAATTGAAACGTCAATTCTGACGGAAACCTTGCCTGATTCTGACTTTGAAGACCCGGCGGAGGCCGATAACAGCTTTCCGGACCTTGCTCCCATTGTTCTCAAATTAACACCCGAAGCCTGCGGCATTCGTCTGGACAAAGTGTTGTCCGGGCTCGTTCCGCAATATTCGCGCAGCCGCATGCAACAGTGGATCGACGCCGGTGACGTCACCGTCGATGGTGAAGTCGCCCGCGCCAAGATGACGGTGTATGGCGACGAGCATGTCGTGATCCAGCCGCGGGCCGCGCCTGACGAGCAAGCCTTCCTGCCTGAAGCGATGGACTTGACGATTGTCCATGAAGATGCGGCTATCCTGGTCATCAATAAACCGGCCGGACTGGTGGTGCATCCTGGCGCCGGCAACTGGTCGGGCACCATGTTGAATGGCCTGCTGCATCTGATGCCCTCGCTCGCGGGCGTGCCGCGTGCCGGCATCGTGCACCGCCTGGACAAGGACACCAGCGGCTTGATGGTGGTGGCCAAATCGCTGGAGGCGCAAACTGACCTGGTGCGCCAGCTGCAGGCGCGCACGGTCAAGCGCGAGTATCTGGCGCTGGTCTGGGGCACGCCGCTGCTGAACGGTAAAGTCGATGCGGCGATGGGGCGCCATCCGCGCGACCGCATCAAGATGGCAGTACTGGAGAACGCCACCGCGAAACCTGCGGTCACCCATTTCCACCGTCTGGCCAGCGGCTTGCTCGACCGCCGTCCGGTGAGCCTGATGCGCTGTCAGCTGGAAACCGGACGCACCCATCAGATCCGGGTCCACATGCAATCGATCGGCTTTCCGCTGGTGGGTGATGCCTTGTACGGCAAGCAGCATCTGGTGTCGGCTTTTCCGCGCCAGGCGCTGCATGCGTTCCAGCTCGGCCTGATCCATCCCGCGTCCGGCAAGGCATTGGAGTGGAGCGCGCCCTTGCCGGCTGATTTTGCGGACCTGATAAGCCGGGCCGGCATCGCGGCGCCGGAATCCGACTGAGCCATCATGCAGATAATCGTTCCCGACTGGCCGGGCGCACCCGACAATATCGGCGCACTGTCGACCTTGCGCGCCGGTGGCGCAAGTGAGGCGCCATACGGCGATGGCGCCGGCGGTACCGGTCTGAATCTCGGCACGCATGTCGGCGACCGCGCCGGCCACGTGCAGCAGAACCGGGCATTGCTGCAGACCCTGTTGCCGGCGCAGCCAGTCTGGATAACCCAGGTCCACGGCAGCGACGTGATCGATGCCGCCGGCGTGAAGGGCGTGCCTGAAGCGGACGCCAGCTTCACCTCCGGACGGGGTGTGGTGTGTGTCATCCAGACCGCGGATTGCCTGCCGGTGCTGTTCTGCGATGTGCAGGGCCGGGTGGTCGGCGCGGCACATGCAGGCTGGCGCGGTCTGGCTGGCGGTGTGCTCGACAATACGCTGGGCCGCATGCGGGATGCGGGGGCGGGCGAGATCATGGCGTGGCTGGGCCCGGCCATCGGGCCGTCATGTTTTGAAGTAGGCGATGAGGTGTTGACCGCCTTTGTCACGCGCGACGAGCAGACGCGCACCGCGTTCAAGCCCTTCCCGGGCCGGCCGGGGAAATACCTGGCCGATATTTACCAGCTGGCGCGCATCAAGCTCGCGAATGCCGGCGTGCGGCGGATTGCGGGCGGGGATTTTTGTACGGTGACAGACGAGCGGCGTTTCTATTCCTATCGTCGAGACGGTGTCACCGGACGGATGGCATCATTGATATGGATCAAGTGATTCACTGGCATTCCCGGCGAACATGCAAGGCTTCAATCAGGTGGCTGATCATTGGTCCCCGGCGGTGATTGTGGTGTTGGCGTCTGCGGGCCTTTCGCATCATCCCTGACCCGGCTTTCCGCCGCCGCACGCCTGCGTTTGCGCCGTCCGGAACCGGTGATGTATAAAATTATTGCCAAAGGAAACACTCCGTATAGCAAAAACGTCATAATGCCTGCAACGGCTGATTCCTCGGTAATGGACATCATGAATACGACATACATCCAGCCGACGGCTACTATGTGCATAAAATGTTGAACCGCTAATCTGTTTAAACCGTAACGATACGCCTAAAGAGAGATCCGAGCATGAATACGCCTATTCCCAATGCCACTCCGCCAGCCTGGATGGCGCAGTTATCCGATCCGAAGTCATGGCAGTCTTTTCTTCAGCAGGCGCAACCGGACGGACTTGCCGCAAGCGCGAAAAAATTCGAAGATCTCGCGGTCAAACTCGATCCCGCGGTCCTGACGCAGCTGCAGGCTGATTACATGCAGCAGTTGTCCAGCCTGTGGCAGGACATGATGGTCGCAAAAACACCTGTGATCCCGGACAAGCGTTTCAGTGCGCCCGGGTGGCAGTCGAATCCGCTGCATGCATTTAATGCCGCAAGCTATGTTCTCAATGCGCGTTTCCTGATGGCGATGGTGGATGCGGTAAAGGCAACACCAAAGGTAAAACAGAAGATCCGCTTTTCGCTCCAGCAGACGGTCGACGCGATGTCGCCCGCCAATTTCCTGGTGACCAATCCGGAAGCGCAGAAAAAAATTGTCGAGACCAAGGGCGAAAGCCTGGCAAAGGGTGTCGTCAACATGCTGGCCGACATGAAAAAAGGCCGGATTTCCCAGACCGACGAGTCGGCTTTCGAAGTGGGGAAAAACGTGGCGACGACCGAAGGCGCGGTGGTGTATGAAAACGCCTTGTTCCAGCTGATTCAATACAAACCGCTGACAAAAACCGTCTACCAGCGGCCATTGCTGATGGTGCCTCCCTGCATCAACAAGTTTTACATCATGGATCTGCAGCCTGCCAACTCGCTGGTGCGCTACGCGGTGGAACAGGGGCATACGGTATTCCTGGTCTCATGGAGCAATCCTGACGCCTCGCTGAGCCACGTGACCTGGGATGACTATATCCAGGATGGCGCAATCCAGGCAATCGAGGTAACGCAAGAGATTTCCGGTCAGGACAAGATCAATACGCTGGGCTTTTGCGTCGGCGGCACCATCATCGCGACCGCGCTGGCCTTGCTGGCGGAGCGCGGCGAAAAGCCGGCGGCCAGCATGACGTTGCTGACCGCGCTGCTGGATTTTTCGGATACCGGCGTGCTCGATGTATTCATCGATGAAGAGCAGGTGCAAAAACGCGAGCAGGCAATCGGCAACGGCGGCCTGATGCCGGGCCGTGATTTTGCCGCGGCGTTTTCGAGCTTGCGCGCGAATGACCTGGTGTGGAATTATGTCGAATCGAATTATCTGAAAGGCGAAGAGCCGCCGGCCTTCGATCTTTTGTACTGGAATGCGGACAGCACCAATCTGCCGGGGCCGATGTTCTGCTGGTACCTGCGCAACATGTACCTGGAAGACAGCCTGAAAGTCCCGGGCAAGCTGACTGTAGGTGGTGAAAAGATCGATCTGCGTAAAATCAGCACACCGACTTTCCTGTTTGCTTCCCGCGAAGATCATATTGTGCCCTGGACAGCGGCGTATGCGTCGAATGCCTTGCTCAGTTCAAAAAAATCCGACCAGATTCGTTTTGTGCTCGGCGCCTCCGGCCATATCGCCGGCGTGATTAACCCACCGTCAAAAAACAAACGCAGCTATTGGACCAATGACAAGATCGTCGCCAAACCGGAAGCCTGGTTTGAAACGGCAACTGAACACCCGGGAAGCTGGTGGCCGGAATGGGCGAGTTTCCTGGCAAAACATGCAGGCAAGGAAGTAAACGCGCCGAAAAAATTCGGCAATGCCAAACACAAGCCGATCGAACCCGCGCCTGGGCGTTATGTCAAGGTAAAGGCGGAGTAAACGGGCGGATCAGGTATGGGTAAGTTATGGTTAAGCTAACTTGGCGCGTCGGTTTTCGGGTGCATCGCAATATATCGTCGCAACGCGTGGAATAGTGGTATAAACCTTTGTTTTTAAGAACTATAATAAAATTTCCGAAGCGGACGCACGTTCGCTTCTCCGGAGTGGTAGTAGAGACGCGTTGCGACGCAATAAAGTGGAATCTTGATGACTAGTGCAAAAAATCTTTCCGAGCGCCTGATTAAAAAATATCCGAACCGCCGCTTGTACGATACCCAGACAAGTTCGTACATTACGCTGACCGACGTCAAGCAACTGGTTCTGGATAATGAAGACTTCAAGGTGCTCGATGCCAAAAGCGACGAAGATCTGACACGCAGCATCCTGCTGCAGATTATCCTGGAAGAGGAGTCGAATGGTTCGCCGATGTTCTCCAGTGGTGCGCTGTCGCAGATCATCCGGTATTACGGTCATGCGATGCAGGGCATGATGGGCAATTACCTGGAAAAGAATATCCAGGCGTTCATCGATATCCAGAACAAGCTGACCGAAAATTCCAAGGGCATGTATGAAGGCAAGCCCTTCAGTCCCGAGATGTGGGCGCAGTTCATGAATGTGCAGGGGCCGATGATGCAGGGCATGATGAGCAATTACATCGACCAGAGCAAGAGCCTGTTCATACAGATGCAGGAACAGATGCAGAGCCAGACCAAAAACATGTTCGGCACATTCCCGTTTGTCCCGCCAGCGGGCGACAAGCCGCAAAAATAGCAGTCCGCCGGCGCGGCGGCGTCCGCGACTGGCTAGTTGAAGGAGGGTACAATAGCGGATTCCGCTTTTGAGCCCTCTTTTTTATGTCTATCGTCTCTCCTGCAGCACCCAAAGTCGGTTTTGTGTCGCTCGGCTGCCCCAAAGCCCTGGTCGATTCGGAGCAAATCCTCACGCAATTGCGCGCCGAGGGTTATGAAACCGCCAAGTCTTATGACGGCGCCGACCTGGTCATCGTCAATACCTGTGGTTTCATCGATGCCGCGGTACAGGAATCGCTCGACGCCATCGGCGAAGCGCTGCATGAGAATGGCAAGGTGATCGTGACCGGTTGCCTGGGCGCGAAAAAAGACGCCAGCGGTGACGACATCGTCATGAAAGTGCATCCCAAGGTACTGGCCGTCACCGGCCCGCATGCGCTGGCCGAAGTGATGGATGCAGTGCATGTCCATCTGCCCAAGCCGCATGCGCCGTTCATCGACCTGGTCCCGGCGCAGGGCATCAAGCTGACGCCCAGGCATTACGCTTACCTGAAAATTTCCGAAGGCTGCAATCACCGTTGCAGCTTCTGCATCATTCCATCGATGCGCGGCGACCTGGTCTCGCGCCCGATTGCCGACGTGATGCTGGAAGCGGAGAATCTGTTCAAGGCGGGCGTGAAGGAATTGCTGGTGATTTCGCAGGACACCAGCGCTTATGGCGTGGACGTGAAGTTCCGCACCGGTTTCTGGAACGGCAAGCCGGTCAAGACGCACATGACACAACTGGTCGGCGCGCTCGACGAGCTGGCCGCGCAATACGGCGCCTGGGTGCGGCTGCATTATGTCTACCCGTATCCGCATGTCGATGCGATCATTCCGATGATGAACGGCGGACGCATCGTGCCTTATCTCGACGTCCCGCTGCAGCACGCGCATCCGGATGTGCTCAAACGCATGAAGCGGCCCGCCAATGGCGAAAAGAACATCGAGCGCATCCAGGCCTGGCGCGCCATGTGTCCCGATATTACGATCCGTTCCACTTTCATTGCCGGTTTCCCCGGCGAGACCGAAGAAGAATTCCAGTATCTGCTCGACTTCCTGCAGGAAGCGCAGATCGACCGCCTCGGATGTTTTGCCTATTCGCCGGTGGAAGGCGCCACCGCCAATGCGCTGGCCAACCCGGTGCCGGAAGAAGTGCGCGAAGAGCGGCGCGGGCGCGTGATGCAGCTGCAGGAAGGCATTTCGAAGCAGCGCCTGCAGGCGAAGGTCGGCAAGACCATCCGGGTGCTGATCGATGAAGTCAATCGCAATGGCGGCGTCGGACGCTCGGTGGCGGACGCGCCGGAAATCGATGGTGTGGTGTACGTGAAACCGCCGTACGAACCGCACCGCAAGCTGCTGGTCGGCGAATTTGTCGATGTCACGGTGACCGCTGCCGATGCGCACGATCTGTGGGCGAAGGCGGAATGACGCGCGTGCTGTTCGCATTACTGGCGGCATGTGTGCTGCTGTCGGGCACTGCAGGCGCGGCCGGCAATGAGGTTAACGCGGCGGCATTGTTTTCGCGGCCCGTGCTGATGCGTGGCTCGCTGGGCGAGGCCCAGGTCCAGATGCACGTGCGGCCCAAGGCGGTGGCCGGCGAGGGCATGGAAGGTGAATATTTTGTCTTCGGCCGTTCTCAAAAGATCCTGGTGGCAGGCGATATCGAGGCCGAGGAGATGTTTTTCGAAGAATCCGAGAATGGCACTGACGTCTCGGGCCAGTGGGAGGGCAAGCGGGAAGGCGAGGCGATTCGCGGCTCATGGCTCTCCGCGGATGGCAGCATCAGCAAGCCATTTCTGTTGACTGTCGTGCATCCGGAAGCAGTCAGCGCGCGGCCTCAACAGCCCTCGCGCAAGCAACCCGGCAATCGGGTGCAGCAGCCCCGACAGTAAAAAGCATGCCAGGAGACGGCCCGTGACTGACAAGAAATCCCTGCAGACCACCTTGGTTCACACCGGCTACACGCCGCCGGAAGGCTTTGCGGCCTTGCCGTCCGCCATCCATCATGCATCTACCGTCCTGTTCAAGAACGTTGCCGCCATGCGCGCGCGCGACTGGCAGGATAAAAACGCTTATACCTACGGCTTGCATGGCACGCCGACCACATTCACGCTGGAAGCGCGGCTGGCCGAAATCGAGCAGGGCCGGCACTGTGTGCTGGCGCCAAGCGGACTGGCGGCAATCGCGCTGGTCGATTTTGCGCTGCTCAAATCCGGCGACGATGTGCTGCTGCCGTCCAATGCATACAACCCGAACCGCGAATTGTCGCAGTGGCTGACTCGGGATTTCGGCATCACCGCGCGTTATTACGATCCCCTCATTGGCGCCGCCATCGGCGACCTGATCCGGCCCAACACCAGGCTGATTTGGACCGAAGCGCCGGGCTCGGTATCGATGGAAGTGCCCGATATTCCAGCGATCTGCGAAGCGGCGCATGCGAAGGGTGTGCTGGTCGCGATCGACAATACCTGGTCGGCGGGCATCGCCTTCGCGGCATTCGAACATGGCGTCGATATCGTGATGCAGGCGCTGACCAAATACCAATCGGGCGGTTCGGACGTGTTGATGGGTGCGGTCATCACACGCGACAAGGCCTTGAACCAGCGGCTGGAACTGGCGCACATGCGGCTGGGTTTTGGTGTGGGCGCGGACGACACCTATCTGGTGCTGCGCGGTTTGTCGACCTTGAAATTGCGTTTCGCGGCGCACGATGCGGGCGCTCGCACGGTGGCGGCCTGGCTGCAGGCGCGCCCGGAAATCGACAGGGTGCTGCACCCCGCATTCGCTGACTGTCCGGGGCACGAATTCTGGCAGCGGGATTTCACCGGCGCGGGCGGCTTGTTCTCCGTGATTTTCAATGCGCGTTTCAGCGAGGCGCAGACCGACCGTTTTGTCGATGCGCTGAGATTGTTCAAGATCGGATTCAGCTGGGGCGGGGCGCACAGCCTGTGCGTGCCTTACCGGATTCAGGCCATGCGCAGCGAATGGAATGGCGAGGGGCAACTGGTGCGGTTTAATATCGGGCTGGAAGATCCGGCGGATCTGATCGCGGATATCGAGCGCGGCTTGTCAGTTCTTTAACACGCCAGCAACATTCCGTTGTAACAGCCGCGAAAGGTCCTGTGCCGGCAGCGGTTCGCTGAAGAAAAACCCCTGTATTTCATCACATCCCCGGCTGCGCAGGAATTGCACCTGTTCCTTGATTTCGACACCTTCCGCAACCACGACGATGTTCATGTTTTTTCCCATCGTGATGATGGCGTCGGCAATTGCTTCATCGATCTGGCTGCCGGGAATGTCGGCAATGAAAGAGCGATCGATCTTGATGATGTCGATAGCGAACTGCTTGAGGTGCGACAGCGAGGAATAACCGCTGCCAAAATCGTCGATCGCAATCCGGATTCCGCGTTCCTGCAGCCCCAGCAGAATCGCCATGGTTTTGCCGGTATTGTGCATCACCATGCTTTCGGTGATCTCCAGTTCCAGCAGGCCGGGATCCATGCCGGTTTCCCGCAGCATGGCCGACACATTGACCGGCAGGTTCTCGTCCGCAAGCAGGAGCGCCGACAGGTTCACGGCCAGGTTCATCGCCGGCAAACCTTGCGCGGCCCATGCACAGTTCTGGCTGCAGGCCTCGCGCAAGACCCATTCGGTGAGCGGCACGATCAGTCCGGTTTCTTCAGCAAGCGAAATGAACTGTTCGGGCGCCAGCAGGCCCAGGCGCGGATGTTGCCAGCGCACGAGCGCCTCGACGCCGGTAATGCGGCCGCTTTGCGTTTCCACCTTGGGCTGGTAGTACAGCAGCAGCTCCTTGCGTTCCAGTGCGCGGCGCAAGTCCGACTCCAGCGCCAGCTGGGCCCCGAAATGCATGTCCATCTGTTCCGAATAGAACTTGAAATTGTTTTTTCCGGCTTCCTTGGCGCGATACATCGCGACATCGGCATGTTTCATCAAGGCGAGTTCATCTATGCCATCTTCCGGAAACGTGCTGATGCCGATGCTTGCGGTAATGTGAATCATCTGGCCGTCCAGCGGAAATTCCTTGATCAGTGCGGTGAGGATCTGACGCGCAACCTGGCTGACATGTCCGGCGTCGGTGACTTCTTCGAGCAGCACCACAAATTCGTCACCGCCAAGACGGGCAACCAGATCGCCGCCGCGTAACGATGTCGTCAGGCGCCGCGCAATTTCCTGCAGCAGCCGGTCGCCTGCATCGTGGCCGAGCGTATCGTTGATATTCTTGAAGCGGTCGAGGTCGATGAACAATACCGCGACACCTTTGTTATACCGCTGGCCCTGGATCAGGGCATGCGTAAGATGCCGATTGAACATGGCCCGGTTGGGCAAGTCGGTAAGAGGGTCGTGGTAGGCTAGATGCTGGAGCTGGTCCTGCAGTTCCCTGCGCTCGGTAACATCGCGCACCAGAGCCAATAAATGGCGTTGTCCGCCGATGTCGATTGGGCCGACGCGTATTTCGACCGGGAAAATGGAGCCGTCCTTGCGCCGGTAGCGGCTTTCCAATGCGACCGCGGTGCCGGCCGAAAGCGACCCCAGCAAATTTTTTACACTCCTGATTGTCAGGTCAAGGTCGATGTCGGCAAGACTCATGCTCAGCAATTCGCCGCGGCTGAAGCCAAGGCAGTCGCAGCCGCGCTGGTTGACGTCGATGAACCTGCCTTCAAAGTCATGCACATAAAAGCTGTCTGCCGCCTGTTCCACCAGCGCACGGAAATGGGCCTCGCTCTCTCGAAGCGCAGCTTCTATTTCTTCCTGCCGAAGTTCCACCAGCTTGCGCCGGGTGACATCCACCACCGTGCCGTGCAGCCGGGATCCCTTGCCGTCGCCGTCTTCAGCCAGCTTCCCGATCACCTGCACCCAGCGGATCTCGCCGTTTGCCCGCAGCAGGCGAAATTCAGTCTCGAATTGTTCACCCTGGTGTAAGGCAGCATCGATTCGATCCTGCACCAGCGGCCGGTCGGCCCGGTGCACCTGTTTCAGCAATTTCCTGTAATTCAGCGCCGGCGCGGATCGCGGCATGCCCAGGATGCGAAAACATTCTTCCGACCAGTGTCCCGCATCACCGACAGTGCTGAAGGCCCAGTGGCCGAGGCCCGCGATGCGTTGCGCGTCAGCGAGGCGCCTGCATACATCGTCCATCTCGCGCGCGGCAATTTCCTGGGAACGTGTGGCCAGATAACGTTCCTGGTCGGCCTCGGTATAGGCGCGGCTGACGCGTGCGAGAAATTGCGGCCATTGTGCGGCCGTGGGCGGCGGCCCGGCAGGGTCGACGTCAAGGCGCTTCAACTGGCGCAGCAACAGGGGGTGATTGGCTGGCATGCGTCAGGATTCGGAAAACGTGGTCAGCGTCATCGTCTGATTGTGCAGATCGCAGGCGCCGCTGGCGCAGGGCGAGATTTCGCCATAGGAGTAAAAGCCCGCCTGGCGGGCGCCCGCAGGCAGGTTTTTCAGCACAAGTTCGGTTTCTTCTTCTATACGTTCGCCCAATACCAGCCGCCGTCCGACCGAACTGATCGCCACCGCAAGCAGCGGTGCGCTGGCCGGGATGCCTTCGGCTGCCTGGTTGGCTGCAGCGCAAGCGCTGTCAAGCAGACGTTCGGGATTGGCGCGCATCAGCTGCGCCAGATATCCGTTGGGTATGTCGCCGGCGAAGGTCATCGACAGTCTGGATTCATCCACCGCAAGCACGGTCCTTATCATTTGGCGTGTATCGTTGGCGTCTTCGCGAATTGACAGTGGAAACAGCAGCGCAGTCGCCGGCAATCCCGACGCACGCTCTCCGAGGTAGTCCTTGTAAAGCGCGAGCGCCGGCTTGCCGTCCAGTTCATACAGGATGTTGCCGCTGGATCTGGTGACGCGCCGTTCGGGCCCGAAGCTGTCCCAGCCGCCGCGCGAGCCGTGCGTGATGCGAATGTTATCGCCGTAAAAACCGGTCGCGGTAATCACGCCGGTTTCAGGCTTGCCGTTCCGGATCACCCAGGTGTGCTGAAACCGGTTGCCGTCGCCGGCCAGCCCGCCCGTGATCACGACATGCGCTGGCAATACCGAATTCAGGCCGTCGACCAGCTCGCTGCCGTTGACCTTTAATCCGTCGGACAGGATGAAAACGCCGCGCAGATCATCGTGCTGCAGTTGCCTGGCAAGCCGCTGGCCTGCGCCGAAGGAGTCCGAAACGTGCCGGATGTTCTGCGACACGACGCTGATGCGGGTGCGCTCGAATTGAAGCACCGCAACCGAAAGGCTGGCGTCGTTGACAAACGGACCGGCGATTTCACCCGCGCTCGAACAGCCGATCAGCAGGGAATGTGGGTAGGCTTCGACCAGGTCGCTTATCGCCGACGGTTCATCGATGAATTCCGGGGCGGCAAAAACCATCACCAGGGTCTGGGGGGAATCGAAAGCGGGAAACGTGCTGGTCGACCAGCGGCCGTTGGGCTCGAAGGAAAATGTGCCTAGTCTCATGTTTGTTCCCTGCCGTAGTTCCCGCCGGAAATACGCTGCCGTCGCGTAAAACGGCCATAGCGCTGACTGAATTTATTCCGTTATAGCGGGGAGACAGACTGACACAAAGCAATCGACGGAAGTCCTGCTTGCGGTGTCATCGTGACTACGGCCTGATCTTTTATTGTTTAAAAGATATCATTGTAGGTGATCAGGCCGCCGTGAAGAAGTTGTTGTTATGTTATTTATACAGGCATCGGTTTATTGTCGTTGAGTGCCAACAAACCTTTCAACAAGCGGTAGGCTTTCCAGATCCAGGCGACACCCCAGACCAGATACGCTAGCGGAATGCCGATGAACGTGACAAACAGCATGAAGCCGACTACTACCCAGACCACATACCACCAGAAAGAGCGGATCTGCCAGGTATGGTGGCTGTACACAAAGGTGCCCGCTGCGTCCGGCCTTTTCAGATAACTGATGATGAGCGGTATCCAGGAGAATGCGCCGAGCGAAAATACCAGGCTTACAGCGTGGAAAATATAGAGCCACCATGCGAGATTCTTTTTGGATTCCAGCTGGCTATCCAATATGAGTTCTTGCGCCATTCATGCTCCGATCTGGTTGAGATTGTTATTCGAACATAGCCAAGATGCCGTCCAATCCGACAAAATTCAAGGCAACATTCGCATGCACACGAACAACCGGCTTGGCGCGGAAAGCCACCGACATGCCGGCGATCCCCATCATTTTAAGGTCGTTGGCGCCATCTCCCATGGCAATCGCCTGCAATGGCGAGATATGCAGTTCGGTGCAGACGCGTCCCAGGGTTTCCCGCTTTTCATCGGCATCGACGATGCCGCCCACGACCCGTCCGGTCAATTTGCCATCGACGATTTCCAGCACGTTCGAGTTCGTGTAATCGAGTCCCAGGCGTTCCTTCATGCGGTCCGTGAAAAAAGTAAAACCGCCGGACACCAGCAGGGTTTTCATGCCGGCGGCCTTGACCGCGGCGAGCATTTCTTCCGCCCCGGGGGAAAGGCGCAGCCGTTCATCGTATACACGCTGTAACGCCGAGGCATCCAGTCCCTTCAGCAGGGAGACGCGGCGCGTCAGGCTTTCGCGAAATTCGATTTCGCCGCGCATGGCGGCTTCGGTGATTTCGGCCACCTGCGGTTTCAGGCCTTGCATGTCGGCGATTTCATCGATGCATTCGATCGTGATCAGCGTCGAATCCATGTCCATGGCAACCAGCCTGAAATCGGAAAGCTTGTGTCCGCGGGCGATGAAGGCGTAATCAAGCCGGGCCGCCAGACATGCGGCATCGACCTGGGCTCTCACCGCTTCCGTATGCACGATGCCTTCACAGCGGTAGGCGTTTGCATGAATCTGGATGATGCGCTGCGCATCGGCCAGCATGGCGATGCGATCGATGGTGATGCGGCTGGTGGCCAGACCTTGCAGAATCAGGTTCATTGTCGAATGATGAAAAAAGGAATGAATGGGTTCTCAGATAGTAGTACGGATCACGCGATCAGGGAACGGATTGTCGCCTTGACCTGCGCTACGCGGCTCGCAAGGTCCGGCATGTTCGCAGTGATGCGCAACTTGTCCTGGCCATTGAGCTTGATATGCCGGTTCTTCTGGATCAGGTCGATGATGCGCATGGCGTCGATCGGCGGATCGGGCTGGAATTGCAGCACGGCGGATTCGCCATGGGCATCGATTTTCACGATGCCGACCGGCTTGGCGGCGACACGCAGCCGGTGTGTTTCCACCAGTGCCTTGGCCGGCTCGGGCAGTTTGCCGAAGCGGTCAATCAACTCTTCCTGCAAATCGTCGATCGCTTCCTGCGTGCCGCAATTGGCCAGGCGCTTGTACAGCGACAGGCGTTCATGCACATCGCCGCAGAAATCGTTCGGCAGCAGCGCCGGCACATGCAGATTGATTTCGGTGGTGCTCGACAGCGGCGCCGCCAGGTCAGGCTCCTTGCCGTTCTTCAGCGAACGCACCGCTTCATTGAGCATGTCGGAGTACAGCTGGAAGCCGATCTCGATCATTTCACCTGACTGGTTCTCGCCCAGCACTTCACCGGCGCCGCGGATTTCGAGGTCGTGCATCGCCAGGTAAAAGCCGCTGCCCAGTTCTTCCATCTGCTGGATCGCATCGAGCCGGCGCTGCGCCAGTTTGCTCAGGCCCTGCACATCGTTGACCAGCAGGTACGCATACGCCTGATGATGCGAGCGCCCGACGCGGCCGCGCAGCTGGTGCAATTGCGCCAGGCCGAACTTGTCGGCACGGTGCATGACGATCGTATTGGCGGTCGGCACGTCAATGCCGGTCTCGATGATGGTCGTGCACAGCAGGACGTTGAAGCGCTGGGCGACAAAATCACGCATCACTTTTTCAAGGTCGCGCTCATGCATCTGGCCGTGCGCGACGGCGATGCGTGCTTCCGGCAGCAGGGCTTCCAGCATTGCCTTGCGGTTCTGGATGGTCTCGACCTCGTTATGCAGGAAATACACCTGGCCGCCGCGCTTGAGTTCGCGCAGGCAGGCTTCGCGGATCACCGATTCGCCTTCGCTGCGGACGAAGGTCTTGATCGCCAGCCGCTTTTGCGGCGCGGTGGCGATGATTGAAAAATCACGCAAGCCTTCCAGCGCCATGCCGAGCGTGCGCGGAATCGGCGTGGCCGTCAGCGTCAATACATCTACCTCGGCGCGCAGGGCCTTGAGCGCTTCTTTTTGCCGCACTCCGAAGCGGTGTTCTTCATCGATGATCACCAGCCCGAGGCGGGAGAATTTGACATCGTTCGACAGCAGCTTGTGGGTGCCGATGACGATATCGAGCGTGCCGTCGGCCATGCCCTTGATCGCCTGCGTGATTTCCTTGCCGGAGCGGAAGCGCGACAGTTCGGCAATCCTGACCGGCCAGTCGGCGAAGCGGTCGGCAAAGGTTTGCGCATGCTGTTCCGCCAGCAGCGTGGTGGGGGCGAGAATGGCAACCTGCTTGCCGCCCAACACCGCCACGAACGCGGCGCGCAAGGCGACTTCCGTCTTGCCGAAGCCGACATCGCCGCAGATCAGCCGGTCCATCGGCTTGCCGCCGGTCATGTCCTTGATCACGGCATTGATTGCCGCTGCCTGGTCGGGGGTTTCCTCAAAACCGAAGCTGTCGGCAAAAGCTTCATAGTCATGCGCCGAATATTCGAAGGAGTGGCCCTGGCGCAGCGCGCGCCGCGCATACAGGTTGAGCAGTTCGGCGGCGGTGTCGCGCACCTGCTGCGCCGCGCGGCGCTTGGCTTTTTCCCAGTTGCCGGAACCGAGCGAATGCAGCGGCGCGTCTTCCGGCGAGGCGCCGGAATAGCGTGAAATCACGTGCAGCTGGGACACCGGCACATACAGCTTGGTGTCTTTCGCATATTCCAGATGCAGGAACTCGGTCTCGCCTTCGCCCAGGTCCATGTTGATCAGGCCCATGTAGCGGCCGATGCCGTGATTGATGTGGACCACCGGATCGCCGATTTTCAGTTCGGACAGGTCGCGCACCATCGACTCGACCTGCGTCACGCCCTCCTGCTTTTTCTTGCCTACACGACGGCCGGAACCGGCATACAGCTCGGTTTCGGTGATGAAGGCGATATTGCCCAATGCCTTGCCGAGCTCGAAGCCCACATGCAATGGGGCGACACCCAGCATCAGCTTGTCGGGCGCGCTGGCAAAATCCTCGAATCCCTCGACCGGCGCCAGCGCCAGGTTGTATTCATTGAAATACTGCTGCAGCGTCTCGCGGCGGCCATTCGATTCGGCGCAAATCATCACCCGCTTGTCCGTTTGCAGCAGATACGAACGCAGGTTAACCAGCGGATCGTCGGCGCGCCGGTTGACCGCGATATTCGGCAATGGCGCCGACAGTTCCGACGCCGCGTCGTCGGGCTGGATGACCCAGCGGCCATGCGGCTTGGCGAGCGTGAAAAAATCCTCATCGGTCAGGAACAGGGTTTCCGGCGCCAGCAACGGGCGCTCGCGGTCGGATTTCAGGAACTTGTAGCGTGACTGCGTATCGCTCCAGAAGCGTTTTATCGCCGTGTCGATATCGCCCACCAGCACAAACATGGTGGCGGCTGGCAGATATTCGAACAGTGTGGTGGTTTTCTCGAAAAACAGCGGCAGATAATATTCGATCCCGGCCGCGGCGATGCCGCTGCCGATATCCTTGTAGATTGACGAGCGCGACGGGTCACCCTCGAAGACTTCGCGCCAGCGGCTGCGGAATGCGGTGCGGGCCGCCTCATCCATAGGGAATTCGCGGCCCGGCAGCAAGCGCACTTCCCGCACCGGATACAGCGAACGCTGGGTATCGGCGTCAAAGGTGCGGATGGTTTCAATGGTGTCGCCAAACAGGTCGATACGGTAGGGCAGGGCCGAGCCCATCGGGAACAGGTCGATCAAGCCGCCGCGCACCGAATATTCGCCCGGCGACATCACCTGGGTAACGTGGGAGTAGCCGGCCAGCGTCAGCTGCGACTTCAGCTTCGCTTCGTCTAGCGTTTCACCCTGCTTGAAAAAGAAGGTGTAACCCGCCAGGAAAGAAGGCGGCGCCATGCGCACCAGCGCCGTGGTCGCCGGCACCAGCAGGACATCACACTGGCCATTCTGGATTTCATATAAGGTTGCCAGGCGTTCGGACACCAGGTCCTGGTGCGGCGAGAAAGCGTCGTAGGGCAGCGTTTCCCAGTCGGGCAGCAGATGGCAGCGCAATTCGGCCTGCGCCTGGTTGCCGAACCATGGGATTTCAGACAACAGGCGTTGCGCGTCGCTCGCATTGGCGACCACAACGGCCAGCATGCGTTTCTGCGGCTTCAGTTCAAGCGCGGCCTGCGCCAGCACATAAGCGTCCGCGGAGCCGTGTATGGCCGGAAGTGCAAAACGTGCGCCGGGTTTGGGGAGATTTTTTTTTAGGTCAAATGACATTGAGTAGCGACATCGGAAATGTCATGGGGGTCAACTTGGGGGAGTGATGCTTGATTTGACAGTGAAAAATTATGATGAGATTATAAACCAAGCTTATCTAAGGCCGCGCGGAGCAGATCGGCGTTGCCATCCCATTCAAGGTTTTTACCGGAAATCACCGTTTCATCAATATGACCCTGCCGCGCCACTATGCCTTGATTCCCGCCGCCGGTATCGGCGCCCGCCTGGGCGCCGATTGTCCCAAGCAATATGTGCGGCTTGCCGGCAAGCCGATGCTGCTGCATGCTCTGGAACTTTTTGCCGCATCGGAGCGGATTGACCATACCTTTGTGGTGGTCAGTCCCGACGACGCTTACATCGGCGAGCTCATGGCGGCCGCGCCGCAGCTGGCCGGCCGGACAAGCGTGCTGTACGAGGGCGGCGATACCAGGCAGGCGTCGGTGCTGAACGGCTTGCAGGCGATGCGCGCGCAGCTAAACGATGACGACTGGGTGCTGGTGCACGATGCCGCCCGCCCGGGATTGACGCAGGCGCTGATCGACAAGCTGGTGTTTGCCTTGCGCGACGATGCGGTCGGCGGCTTGCTGGCGATGCCGGTGGTCGATACGCTCAAGCGCAGCGGCCAGGCGGGGCGCGTCGAGGCGACCGTGCCGCGTGACCGGTTATGGGCGGCGCAGACGCCGCAGATGTTCCGTTATGCCTTGTTGCGGCGTGCACTCGAGCAGCCTGGCAATGTGACCGACGAGGCCGGCGCGGTGGAGGCGCTTGGTTTACATCCGAAGCTGGTCGAAGGCAGTCCGCGCAACTTCAAGGTGACCCTGCCGCACGATGTGCTGCTGGCAGAATTGTATTTGAAAGGATTACCATGACCAATGGACCGCCGTTTCGCATCGGCCAGGGCTACGATTGCCATGCGCTGGTGCCGGGCCGCCAGCTCATCATTGGCGGTGTGACGATACCGCATGCGAGCGGTTTGCTCGGGCATTCCGATGCCGACGTATTGCTGCACGCGATTACCGACGCCTTGTTCGGCGCTGCGGGACTGGGCGATATCGGACGGCATTTTCCCGATACCGATGCCAGGTTCGCGGGCGCGAATTCCCGTGTCCTGCTGCAGGAAGCGGTACGGCGGGTTGCCGAGGCAGGCTATCGGATCGGCAATATCGACGCCACCATCATTGCGCAAGCGCCCAGGATGGCGCCGCATGTTGCGCAGATGATTGCCCATGTCGCAGCAGACCTCGGCGTGGAGCCGGGCCAGGTCAATATCAAGGCCAAGACCAATGAAAAGCTGGGTTATCTCGGGCGGGAAGAAGGCATTGCCGCGGAAGCGGTGGCGCTGATTTATCGCGCCTGAGGTTTTGCCAGGTTAATAGAGTCACACTCTTCAAATCTTTCGCTCAATTGTTTTTTACAATAGACCAGATTGAAATTGTCAATTTGAAGTTTCGGCTCAACAAGGCGACAATGCGCGCTGAAGCTGCATTACTGCAAATGGTTTTTCAGTGGAAGGTTTCCTCTGTGTGCCGGCCGAGCTGATTCCGGCGCCCAATTGTTTCATCGTAGTTAATATCATCAAGGAGAACCATATGACCAATCTCAAGGGCTCAAAAACCGAAGAGAATTTGAAAGCCGCATTCGCGGGTGAATCCCAGGCAAACCGCCGTTACCTGTACTTCGCAAACAAGGCAGATATCGAAGGCCAGAACGATGTCGCAGCGCTGTTCCGCTCGACCGCTGAAGGCGAAACCGGTCATGCGCACGGTCATCTGGAATACCTGGAAATCGTAGGCGATCCGGCTACCGGCCTGCCTATCGGCTCTTCCCGCCAAAACCTGCAAGCCGCTGTCGCCGGCGAAACGCATGAGTACACCGACATGTACCCAGGCATGGCCAAAGCCGCTCGTGAAGAAGGTTTCGACGAAATCGCCGACTGGTTCGAGACGCTGGCAAAAGCCGAGCGCTCGCACGCCAATCGTTATCAGAAGGCGCTTGACGCTCTGGTTGACTAAGTCCCCAGGCATCGACTGATATTGCCCCTCTTCCGCTTGCGGGAGAGGGTTGAGTTGAGTGCGTCCACAGGCGTGCTCAACTCAACGACTGCAAGTCATCCCCTGTTTCAGCACGCACTTGCCGCCTCAATTCATTCCCCAGCACCGGGGATCAGCCAGAAAGAAGACCAAAAACATGTCGAATCGCGAAGGCAACCTCGAAGCGCCTACCCGGCATCCGCTCGACTGGAAAAACGATGATTTCTACAATGAAGATTCGCTGAACAAGGAACTGGAACGGGTTTTCGACATTTGCCACGGTTGCCGGCGCTGCGTGTCGCTGTGCGGCACCTTCCCGACCTTGTTCGACCTGGTGGATGAATCGCCCACCATGGAAGTCGATGGTGTCGACAAGAAGGATTACTGGAAGGCGGTCGACCAGTGTTATCTGTGCGACGTCTGCTACATGACCAAGTGCCCTTACACACCGCCGCACGCCTGGAACGTCGATTTTCCGCACCTGATGTTGCGCGCGAAGGCCGTCAAGTACAAGAAAGGGGAGGTCGTATTCCGGGATAAATTCCTGTCCAATACCGACGCGCTGGGAAAATTCGCCGGCATCCCGATCGTCACCCAGACCGTCAACGCGGTGAACAAGACCAAAGCCGCACGCGGCATGCTGGAAAACGTGCTGGGCGTCGACAAGGATGCGTGGCTGCCGGAATTCGCAGCGAAAAAATTCCGCGCCGGTGCGGCGGAGTCGAAATCCTATCCGGTCAGGGACGGCAAGCTCACGCCGGGCAAGGTCGCGGTATATTCAACCTGCTATGTGAACTACAACGAACCCGGCATCGGCCACGATCTGCTGGCGATTCTCGACCACAATGAAGTGCCCTACGTGCTGGTCTCAAAGGAAGCGTGCTGCGGCATGCCGAAGCTGGAGCAGGGCGACCTGGCCGGCGTCGAAGAGAAAAAGAACATCAATATTCCGCATCTGGCCAGGCTCGCAAAAGAGGGTTATGCCATCCTGACGCCGATCCCGTCGTGCACGCTGATGTACAAGCAGGAATTGCCCTTGATGTTCCCTGACGATGCCGACACGCAGCTGGTGAAAGAGGCGATGTGGGACCCGTTCGAATATTTCATTTCGCGCAACCGTGACGGTTTGCTGAAAACGGATTTCAAGAATTCCCTTGGCCATGTGTCGTACCACATCCCATGCCACTCCCGGGTGCAGAACGTCGGCCGCAAAACCGCCGAAACCCTGCAGCTTGTGCCCGATACGACGCTCAACATTGTCGAGCGCTGCTCCGGCCATGCCGGCACTTTCGGCGTGAAAAAGGAATTCCATGCAACGTCGATGAAAATCGGCAAACCGGTATTCAAGGCGATGGCCAACAATGCGCCGGATTACATTTCGTCGGATTGCCAGTTGGCCGGCCATCACATCGAGCAGGGCATGGCGGAAGCGGGCCTGAAGAAAACAGAAATGGCGCATCCGCTGGCATTGCTCCGAAAAGCGTACGACCTTTGAAAGGAATACAAAATGTCAAATGAAGGCTATCACGAACCGGTCGAAAAACTGTCCGCGGAAACCATGGACATGCATCGTGCGATCACCTCCCTGATGGAAGAACTGGAAGCGGTCGACTGGTACAACCAGCGCGTCGATGCCGCCACCGATCCGGAACTGAAGGCGATCCTCGCCCATAACCGCGACGAAGAAAAGGAACATGCGGCGATGGTGCTGGAATGGATACGCCGGCGCGACCCGAAAATGGATCACGAATTACGCGACGCGCTGTTCAAGACCGGTCCCATCACTGGCGACCACCACGAGGATTAAAAAGGAATTATTCATGCCGATTACCCGCGACTCACTGCTGACTCTTGAAGCGTATGCCAAGGCACGCCCCGCCTTGCGCGCAGCCGTGATCGAGCACAAGAAAATCCGTAAGGTACAGCTTGGCAATCACGTATCGCTGCTGTTCGAAGATGAAATGACGCTGCGTTACCAGGTCCAGGAAATGCTGCGGATCGAAAAGATTTTCGAGGAAGAGGGGATTCAGTCCGAACTCGACGCCTACAATCCATTGTGCCCGGATGGCAGCAATTTCAAGGCGACCATGCTGATCGAGTACAGCAATGAAGTCGAGCGCCGGGCGGCGCTGGCCAAGCTGATCGGCATTGAAGACCGCCTGTTCATCCAGGTCGAGGGGCAAGCCCGCGTCTACGCAATCGCCGATGAAGACCTGGAGCGTGAAAACGCCGATAAAACATCGGCGGTGCATTTTGTCCGTTTTGAATTGAACGCCGCGATGAAACACGCGCTGCAAAGCGGTGCGCAGATAATGGTCGGTTGTGATCATCCGAATTATCCGGCGCATCTGGAAGAATTGCCGCAGGAGACCCTGGCAGCATTGCTGAGGGATTTGAACTAGCGAAATTCCGGCGATCCGGCGGTCCGGCGGTCCGGCGGTCCGGCGGTCCGCAATTCAAAAAATAAAGTACCTGTAAAGCCGTTCATGTCGTCCGACATGAACGGCTTTTTTGCAATTGTCGCGTCATTTTCTGCCAGCCATTTCACCTGACCCGGCAAGCAGGGAGAGGGACGGAATAATTTGTACTAGTGGTTACACAAAACAGGAAATTTCAGTTACAGTTCAAGCAAGCTTGTTTGCTAGAAACGCGTTTGCCGGTGTCAGGATGGGGGCAAAACTGTCTGGTCGGACGGCCTGAAAACTTTTTATATGAAAGTTTTAATCCCATGACATTCACAATGCATGACGCCTTTCCTTATTTAAAAAGGCGGCCCTGGACATTGATGCTCGTGATCGCCCTGGCGGTATCGGCGCTGTATTGGCCATTCCGATGGAATCCGCTGGTATTCGACGATAATAATTTTTTTGGCGGCAAATTCCATTCGGAATATCTGGGCACGGTCTTCAGCTTCAGCCGGCGATGGTTGCCGTACGCCTCTTTCGAATGGACCCGTGAACTTTTCGGCGTGAAGATAATCTGGTTCCGAATTGGCAACCTGGCATTGCACATTGCCACGGCTGCCGTTTTATTCCAGTTCCTGCGCAAGCTGTACGACGCCGTCCTCCCCCAGGCGGCAACACCCGCCGTGGGCCCGGTTCCGGAACAGGCCTTGTCCCCGGTGTGGCTTGCTTTTTTCGGGGCGCTGATTTTTGCCCTGCATCCGGCCGCGGTCTACGCGGTCGCTTATCTGATTCAACGTTCAACCCTGATGGCAACGCTGTTCACCGTCATCATGTGGTACCTGCTCCTCGAGGGGGTGACGCGCGGCAGCCGGTGGCGCCTGATCCTGTCGGCGTGCGCGTATCTGCTGGCAGGATTATCGAAGGAGCACGCGATCATGGCGCCAGCGGTTGCGTTGGCGATGCTTGTTCTTGTCCGCAAGCCCGCACTAGTGCTGCTTCGGCAAGTGGCTTTGACTTTCGTGCTGTATGTTTTGATCGGCGCCTTCATCCTGTACCAGATCAAGGCGCAACATGTGGTTGCACAGGCGTATGAACCAAGAGGCGCTGACATGCTGGCAGCCTTCAAGGCAAATGATGCGGCATTCGATGTCCGTCTTGCTTATCCGCTGTCGATCGTGACGCAGTTTTTCCTGTTCTTCAAATACTGGCTGGTGTGGATATTACCCAGCCCGGCGTGGATGTCGATCGACATGTTCGAAGACTTTGCTGTCAGGTTCTGGTCATGGCCCTATACGGCCGGCTTGATTGCGTTCCTTCTATACCCGGTGCTCGCCGTGCGCCTGTTGCTGCAGCGCGGTGAACGCGGCCTGCTGGGGTTTGCACTGCTTTGTCCATGGCTCATGTTCGCAACCGAACTGTCGACGGTCAGGATTCAGGAATCCTTTGTCCTGTATCGCAGCTATCTGTGGATGCCGGGCATATTTGCCGCTCTGCCTTTACTGTTCGCCAAAGTGGCAGCGAAACGCACCGCCATCATACTTATTGCATTCGCACTGGTGATGGTTCCCGCAAGCCGGGCGCGGCTGCTGACATTCTCCGCGCCCGTCCTCGCATGGAATGACGCCGCGCGCCTGGTCAAGGACAAGGATGACCGGCCGGGGGTGGAAAGGATTTACCATAATCGCGGTTTGCAAATGTCTTACCTTGGCTATTTCCGGGAAGCGCTGGTGGATTTCGACAAAGCGCTCTCGCTCAATCCGAATCACATACTTTCATACAACGACCGCGGCGCAACCTATCTCGATCTGGGCGACTATCCGCGTGCATTGACTGATTTTAACAAGACGCTGGAACTGAACCCACAATTTCCGCGTGCGTATTTCGGCAGGGCGCTGACTTACCAGGCCTTGAACAGGCATGATGAAGCACGTCAAAATTACAGGCAACTCTGTGCGCTCGGATACAGTGAAGGCTGCGAAAAATTCAGGAACTACCCCAATAACAAGGAGCACCAGTCCGGCAACGATGCGGCAGCACCCACAAAACCTGCTACGCAATGACATTCTTTTTAATGCCGGTTGTGTCTCGTTTGAAACTGTCTTGTCCTTAAATTCAAATGCCCATCTGAATATTTCCCGCACTGATGGCCAAGCGAATGTGCATCGCCGTTATACTATTTTGCGCGCAGGTTTTGCGTGTTGTGCGGTTTTGGTTTTGAGCAATATTGATGAAAATTTGATTTCCATTTATCACGATATCGGTCGATTGTGGATTATCGCCAACGGCATTGGGACCGAAGCCTTGTTGAGAATTCCCAGTGTGGTTATTCTTGATTTTTCATAGATACAAACCTAGACATCGTTCATGACATTAACAAGCTTTCTCGCCACCGCCGCCGATAAGATTATCGGCGATGAAAGGGTCGAGACCCCGGTTCAGCTTGCACCCGATGCCCTGTATGTACTGCAGGACGGGCTGCTGGTGTTCGTCAGCGCTGCCGGCGTGCTGCTGTTGCGGGCGGCCGGCCCGGAAGAGTTGCTGGGTTTGCCTCTTTCCGAATTATTTCACCCGGACTTCGTCGCGCAGGGAATTGCCAGCGTGGCCTACATGCTCGATACCGGCGAGTCGGTGCCGGCAATGGTACAAAAATATCTCCGGCGTGATGGCAGCGCCATCGATGCGGCAGTTTTTTCCGCGCCCTTCTTGCATGAAGGCCGGCCAGCCGTCCAGGTGATTGCGCGCAGCATATCGGATCGCAAGTCTGTTGAGGAGGCGCTCCGGGTAAGTCATCACTGGCATCAGGTATTGGCGGCTGAAGCGGGCAGGGCGAAAAAAATTCTGCAGCATGAAAAGACGATACTCCAGATGATTGCACTGAACCGACCGCTGCCGGAAGTGCTGCGGGAAATATGCCTGGGGGCGGAGCGGATATTGTCCGGTGACGTGCACTGCGCCATTTTGTTACGTCACCCGGACGGTCTTCATTTGCAAGTGGGCGCAGCGCCATCCTTGCCGAATGCCTACAATCACATCATCGAGGGAATTTCTGTCGGACCGACAGCAGAGTGCTGTGGCCTGGCCATGTTTTTGAATAAAAAAATCACTGTTGACAATATTGAACACGAGTCTCGTAATGAAACCTACCACACGGCCATAACGTCGTTTGGCCTGCGGGCGAGCTGTTCCGTGCCGATCGCAGGCGCCTTGGGCGCGCCTGTTGGCGCCTTCAGTATTTATTATCGGCAGCCGCGCGCTCCCGGCAAGGACGATCTTGCCTTCATTGCGGACATTAGCCATCTGGCTGGGATTGCGATACAAAAGGATCGTGTCGAGCGCAGCCTGCAGGAGGGCGAGGAACGGCACCGCTACGTAATAAATGCCCTGTCCGAAGGGATTGTGATGCAGTCGCGTGACGGCAGGGTGCTGACCTGCAATGCGAGCGCCGAGCGGATTTTGCGGTTCAAACCGAATCACCTCTCCGGCATGAGGCGCGGTACTTATTTCAAGCGCGTGGTCAACGAACACGGCGAGGAGATTCCACGAGGTGAACTACCGTCTGAAATCGTGCTGCACACAGGTGAGCCGCAACTCAACCTCGTGGTCGGGCTCGAAATGACTGACGGCGAAATCATCTGGATTTCAGAAAACATCCTGCCGATTCAAAAAATCGGAGAATCCGAACCCAGCGCGATCCTGATTTCGTTTACTGATATCAGCCCGATAAAACAGGCCAAGCAGCGGCTGCGTTATATGGCGACCCACGATGCGCTTACCGAACTGCCCAACCGTGCCTATCTGTTGGAGCGCCTGAGCCATTCGCTGAGTGTCCCTCGTTCCAGACGCCAGCAGACTGCAATCCTGTTCCTCGATCTCGATCGCTTCAAGACCGTAAACGACACGCTTGGCCATGATGGCGGTGACCGCCTGCTCAAGATGGTCGCCGCCAGGCTTTCCTCTTTTATCCGCAGCCGCGATACGCTGGTGCGATTGGGTGGTGATGAATTTGCGGTTCTGGTTGAAGGGTTCGACGACACGTATTACCTGAGCAGCCTGGCCGAACGCCTCTTGCAGAGCATTTCAGACCCGTTCCGCATGGAAGACAATGAATACTATCTGGGCGTATCGATCGGTATCAGCATGTATCCGCAGGATGGCGAGGACGGACTGACACTACTGCGCTGCGCAGACGCTGCGATGTATCATGCCAAGGAACGCGGACGCAACCGTTACCAGTTTTTTACCGCCGAACTGAATGCCCGCACACAGCGGCGTTATCTGATTGAAAAAAACCTGCGGCATGCGCTGAACGAGCAGGAATTCCAGCTGCACTACCAGGCAAAAATCGAACTGAAGACCGGAAAGATCGTTGCGGCAGAAGCGCTTCTGCGCTGGGAAAATCCGGAACTGGGACACGTTCCATCCTCCGAGTTCATTCCGATCGCGGAAGAGACCGGGCTGATTGTGTCGATCGGCCGGTGGGCGATGGAGCAGGCTTGCTGCCAGGCCGTCAAATGGCGCCATGATCTGATGCCGAATTTGCGCATGGCCGTCAATCTGTCGCCGCGCCAGTTTCAGGATGAAAACCTGCTGACATCGGTCACCGACATCCTGCGGCGCACCACCTTGCCGGCGCACGCGCTCGAGCTTGAGATTACCGAAAGCCTGTTGATGGGGGATACCGAAAAACTGATGCAGGTATTTAATGCGCTTACCGCGCTTGGCTTGCGGTTTTCCCTGGATGATTTTGGTACCGGCTATTCGTCATTGTCCTACCTGCAGCGATTCCCGATCGGAAACCTGAAGATCGACCAGTCATTTATCAGCGGTATTCCGGCAAACCATGATTCGGTGGCGCTGACACTCGCCATCATCGCCATGGCACAAGCCCTGCACATGAGCGTCACCGCTGAAGGGGTCGAAAATCAATTGCAGATGGATTTTCTCAAACAGGCGGGATGCCAGGAAATGCAGGGTTTTTATTTTAGCGAACCGGTAAGCGCCAGGGAATTTGAGGTTTTTTTCCGCTAAAGAAGAATGGCTGCCGACTGCCTCCTGCTTCCCTCGCTGCGAATTTATTCCGGGTGGGTACTTAACCTCGCCAGCCTCCTTGCATTTGCCGTAACGCGCGCATGTATCGGTTTGAGTCCATGCTGAGCGAGTTGTGCAAGCAGATCCGCAAGCTGTGTAGCCGCATCGGCCGAACTGCATAAGGCCTCGCTTACCAGTTTCACCTGCAACTGGCTGGATTGCGTTACCGTTCGACTGGTGGCAAGCAACATGATCCCATTGGTGCCGGCAACGATTTGCCTGAGTGTTATCACGCTGATTTCATGATGTAAACTAAACGCGCGTGCCGCGATGGCCTGCGCGGATTCGGTAACGGCTTCGATTTTTTCCTGGCTCATCAGGGTAAATTCACGCTGGTCCCGCAGGCTGGGTATCATGCCCGCGGCGGCAAAACGATTAGTGCGATGGGTAATCACCTCGGCAGAAGCTATCACCAATTCGCTGGTATTGAGCGCCAGTCGGGTCCAGAACTCGAGTGGATTGCTGGATATGCGATGACTTCTGCGTCGTCGTTTCATTAGATGCATCCGGACGAAAAGATCGTATCAACTTCGAGTCTGTACAGGCGGTTTAAGTTCTTTTGTAAAAAAGGAAGCTTGAACGCTTGTTAAATCCCGGCATGCATGAAGGCAGGCGTTTCCTCTCGCTGTCATTAACTTGACATAAAACAGTAATTTTCCTGAAGTAATCCCGAGTTACGCTCAAGTCGTCGAAACAACCAGGACGATCAATGCGATTACTGACCTTGAATGCAGAGGCAACTCCCAGTTTATCCAAACTCAGCTTAAGTCTTGCAAGTACACCGGAAGAAGTGCGTGAAGTGCAACGTTTGCGCTACAAGGTTTTTGTCAAGGCAATGGGCCTGTCTGGACTGTTCAATCAAGAGGGACTCGACCGGGATGCGCTTGATGACTATTGCGATCACCTGATTGTGCGCGATACAAAAACGCTCAAGGTGGTAGGAACATATCGTGTCCTCAGCCCGCATGCGGCACGCCAATTCGGGCGCTTTTATTCAGAGCAGGAATTCGATATCAGCCGGCTTGATCATTTGCGTGGACGCATCGCCGAGGCAGGGCGTGCCTGTATCCACCCGGATTATCGTGGCGGTGGTGTCATCATGCTGCTGTGGGCCGGACTCGCAGCGTTCATGAAAAAGGAAAAATGCGACTATCTGATCGGCTGCGCCAGCATCAGCCTGGCCGATGGCGGACACAATGCCACAGCAATTTCCCATGCGTTAAACAATACCCATTTGTCACCCGCGGAGTATCGTGTTACCCCGCGTCTGGCATTTCCAATTCACGAGCGTGACCCGCATCAAACGCCGCTCCTTCCGCCGCTGATAAAAGGGTATCTGAAAAGCGGCGCGTGGGTATGTGGAGATCCCGCATGGGATCCTGATTTTCATTGCGCGGACTTATTCATGCTGCTGCCGCTGGCCAGGCTGGATGGCAGGTACGCGCGTCACTATCTCAAAGATAAAGAAACCAGTTGAAGCCGCACCAATTTTCCAGTCGTTCTCCCGTCGGGAATATCCCCGTATTTTTCCCGGAACAACATGCCAGCGCTGCATGCAGATGAACTAACCGTGCCGGGCACGTTCGAATTTAAATCAGGCAAGTTAATATGAGGAACAATCCACCGCAGGCACGAGAGGAACTGGATGCGCGAAGAAGAACAGCTTGCACAACTGACCCGTATGCGAATCATCGCAACGAGCCTGCTTGTAGTCATGGCGATTATTTTTGTCGGCGCAAAACTCTTGCAGCCTCAATACGGTTTTCTGTCATTTGTCGGTGCCTTCGCCGAAGCAGCCATGGTCGGCGCACTTGCTGACTGGTTTGCGGTCAGCGCTTTATTCCGGCGGCCATTAGGCTTGCCGATTCCGCACACGGCCATTATTCCCAGCAATAAAGACCGGATCGGTGAGAGCGTCGCCAATTTTCTCGAACATAACTTCATGACCGAGGAGGTGTTGAGAGAAGAATTGAAGCAGATCGACTTCGCACGTGCGGCTGCAAGCTGGCTGACCGATCCGGCCCACAGCCGGGCCGTAGCCAGCCAGCTGGTCAGTGCAATTCCAGCCCTGATCCATCTGGTCGAGGATGAGGATGTCGGACACTTCATGCAAAACACCCTGGCAAAAGCGATGAAGAACATGCGCTTTGGCCCGTTATTGGCCGAGATATTTTCGGTGCTGGTGGCCGATCGGCGGCATCAGGTTCTGTTTGATCATCTGATCGGGCTGGCCTCCGATGCCCTGGAACACAACCGGCCGTTTATCCGGCAAAAGATTCATGAAAAAAGTCCACGCTGGATGCCTCGTGTGCTCGACGAAAAATTGTTTGAACGCCTGCTGGAAGAGACGGAAAACATACTGCGTGAAATGCAGGATGAAGATAGTGAGTGGCGCGCGCGTTTCCAGCAATCGGCAGAAGGCCTGATCGAAAAGCTGAAGAATTCGCCGGAGTATGAAGAACGAATCGCCTCTATCGTCAGCCAGACCCTGCATCATCCGGCGTTCCGCAATTACACCCAACAGGTATGGATAGACGTCAGGGACCGTCTGCTGGCGGATGCCGCTGCGGAGGATTCGCATGCGCTGGCTCACCTCGATCATGCGATACGCGCTTTCAGTACGGCGCTGATGCAGGATGTCGCAGTGCAGCAAAAACTCAATCGATGGATCCGGTCCTTTGTTGCCGAGGCGATAGCCAACCGGCGCGAAGTCATTGCCGACCTCGTCAAGCGGGTGATTCAGAAATGGGATGCGGACACGGTGTCGCGCAAATTTGAATTATATGTTGGCAAAGACCTGCAATATATCCGGATCAACGGTACTCTGGTCGGCGGCCTGGTCGGATTGGTGCTCCACACAGTTTCGCTGGCCTTGTAATTGCCTTAAAACGGGTTGAACGACTGAGAGGCCAGACCATGCGACAAGATGCGCGCTTTCCCAACCTGTTCATCCTCGATCATCCATTGATCCAGCATAAGCTGAGCCACATGCGGGAAAAGTCCACGCCGACCCATTCATTTCGGAATCTGCTATACGAAATCACCTTGTTGATGGGTTATGAAATCACCCGCGACTTGCCCTTGACCTTGCGCTCGATCGAGACGCCGCTGCAGCAAATGGAGGCCCCTGTCATTGCCGGCAAAAAGCTGGTGGTGGTGCCGGTATTACGGGCGGGAATGGGGATGAGCGACGGTCTCCTGAACCTGATTCCTTCCGCACGCGTTGGCCATATCGGCCTGTACCGCGACCCGGCAACACATCAGCCGGTTGAATATCTTGTCCGCCTGCCTGATCTGGAGGGACGCATGTTCATTGTGTGCGATCCGATGGTCGCGACCGGCAACTCGGCTGTACATGCCGTGAATGTATTAAAAGGGCGGGGTGTGGCCGGCCGGGACATCCTGTTTCTGGCGCTGGTTGCGGCGCCGGAAGGGGTGCAGGTATTTCAGGATGCACACCCGGACGTCAGGTTATATGTCGCGGCGCTGGATACACGTCTGAATGAACACGCGTATATCGTTCCGGGGCTGGGAGACGCAGGCGACCGGCTGTATGGCACGAAATGATTTTGTCGCTGACGACAGGAAGTCCGGTGGTGATTTTAATGACATTTCGATATCAAATCGGCCCCTGATGCTGCGCATGTCATGAACTGCCGGAGTTCGTCATAAAGCTGTCATAATTCTTCGCTACAGTTCGCCCTGTCTTACTTGTCAATCAACGGAGCAGATATGCGACTGAATCAATTCTTCAAATCCCTGGCACTGGCAGCGGGCACGGCATTACTAGTTTCTTCTTCCTTCGCCGCCGATATCACAGGTGCAGGCGCGACGTTTCCCTATCCAATTTATGCAAAATGGGCTGAAGCCTACAAAAAATCTTCTGGCACTGGCATGAATTATCAGTCCATCGGATCCGGCGGCGGCATCAAGCAAATCAAGGCAAAAACCGTGGATTTTGGCGCCTCCGACATGCCGCTCCAGGCCGATGAGCTGGAAAAAGAAGGTCTGGTGCAATTCCCCATGATCATGGGCGGTGTTGTGCCTATCGTCAATCTTGAGGGTATCAAGCCAGGCCAGCTCAAGCTGACCGGGCCGGTGATCGCTCAGATTTACATGGGCAAGATCACGAAGTGGAACGCTCCTGAAATCGCGGCCTTGAACCCGGGCGTCGCATTGCCGGCGACTGATATCACAGTCGTGCATCGGGCCGATGGTTCGGGAACCACTTTCCTGTGGACGGATTACCTCTCGAAAACCCATCCTGAATTCAAGACGACGGTAGGCGCCGGCACGGCGGTCAAATGGCCGGTCGGTGTGGGCGGCAAAGGCAACGAAGGTGTAGCGGCAAATGTGCAGCGCATCAAGGGTGCATTCGGTTACGTGGAATATGCGTACGCAAAGAAAAACAATATTGCGTACACTCAGGTGAAAAATCGCGACGGCCAGTTCGTTCAGCCGGATGACGAAACATTCAAGGCTGCGGCAGCCGGCGCCGACTGGGCAAAAACACCTGGATTTGCGGTTGTTCTGACCGACCAGGCGGGCAAGGCAAGCTGGCCTATTACCGGGGCATCGTTTATCCTGATGCACAAGACGCAGGCAGACGCGGCCAAAGGCAAGGAAGTCCTGAAGTTTTTTGACTGGGCTTATAAAAATGGCGGCGCAATGGCGACCGAACTGGACTATGTCGCCATGCCTCCATCAGTTGTCAAGCAAGTGCAGGATGCATGGAAAGCACAATTTAAAGATAGCTCAGGCAAGGCGATTCAATAACGTTGCCTGTCCTTTACCCCGCTACACGGGCCGTTGCATCGGATGTCATCATTGATGACTTCCGCAAGCGACGGCCCGTGTGCATAATCGAGCTTCACAGCATATGAGTGTAAACATTTCTTCTGTCCAGGCTCCCGACGCTACGCACAACCGCAATGACATCGAGAGGATGGCTGTCGACAAGGCTCTGCTTGCCACCATGCGCATCCAGAGATTCCAGGATTTTTTATTTCATAAAATAACACTCGGATTTGCCCTCAGCGTTTTGCTGGTGCTGCTAGGCATAATCATTTCCCTGATGATCGGCGCCTGGCCGGCGTTCCGCGAATTTGGCCCGGGTTTCATCACCACCGTCGAGTGGGATCCGGTCAACGATAAATACGGCGCAATGATCGCGATCGTCGGCACCTTGACGACATCGCTGATCGCCTTGCTGGTTGCCTTTCCCATCAGCTTCGGGATTGCATTGTTCCTGACTGAAATCTGCCCGGCATGGCTGCGCCGCCCCCTGGGCACCGCCGTAGAGCTGCTGGCCGGCGTGCCGAGCATCATCTACGGCATGTGGGGTTTATTTGTTTTTGCGCCATTCTTTGCCGACCATGTTCAACCATTCCTGGCCCAGACCCTGGGACACGTCCCGGTGATCGGGGAATTGTTCAAGGGGCCGATGATGGGCATCGGCATTCTGGCGGCGGGACTGATACTCGCGATCATGATCATTCCTTTCATTGCCTCCGTGATGCGCGATGTATTCGAAGTGGTCCCCGCGGTGCTGAAAGAGTCTGCCTACGCGTTGGGATGCACCAAGTGGGAAGTCGTACGCAAGGTCGTTTTGCCCTATACAAAAATCGGCGTGGTCGGCGGCGTGATGCTCGGCCTCGGACGTGCGCTCGGTGAAACCATGGCGATTACCTTCGTGATCGGCAACGCGCACAAGCTGTCGTGGTCCCTGTTCGCGGCCGGTAACAGCATTGCCTCGACGCTGGCAAATGAATTTGCCGAAGCCGATTCGGCGATGCATGTCTCGTCCCTGTTTGCACTCGGTCTTATCCTGTTCGCGATTACATTCGTGGTGCTGTCGGCCGCTAAATTGATGTTGATGGGTTTGCGCCGGAAAGAAGGAACAAAATGAACCAGCCCGCAATGAATTCCATCTATCGCAAGCGTTTATTGATGCACCGGATCGGCATCGCCTTATCGTTCCTGGCAATGGCGGTCGGCATATTTTTCCTGATGTGGATTCTTGTGACGCTGGTCATCAAGGGTTTCGGCGCGCTCAGTATTGCGATGTTTACCGAAACCACACCGGCCCCTGGCAGTGAGGGCGGTGGCCTGATGAACGCAATCGTCGGCAGCCTGATGATGGTGGGCATCGCAACCGCCATCAGTACGCCGATCGGTATCCTGGCCGGCATTTACCTCGCCGAATATGGAGAGGAAAGCTGGTTCGCCCAGGTCACGCGTTTTGTCACCGATATCATGCTGTCTGCGCCCTCCATCGTCATTGGATTATTTGTCTATGCACTGTATGTGGCGAACGTGAAGCATTTTTCAGGCTGGGCAGGCAGCTTTGCCATCGCACTCATCGCAGTCCCGGTGGTGGTCCGCACCACTGACAACATGCTCAATCTGGTGCCCACCAGCCTGCGGGAAGCGGCGTTCGCGCTCGGTGCGCCGCGCTGGAAGGTGGCAACCATGGTGCGCCTGCGCGCCGTGAAGGCTGGTGTGGTGACTGGCGTATTGCTGGCCCTGGCCCGGATCGCCGGGGAAACTGCGCCATTATTATTTACGGCGCTGAACAACCAGTTTTTCAGCGCCAACATGAATGCGCCGATGGCAAATCTGCCGGTTGTCATTTATCAGTTTGCGATGAGTCCCTACGATAACTGGCGTACGCTGGCGTGGGGTGGCGCCTTGCTGATTACCCTCAGTGTGCTGGGGCTCAATATCCTGTCACGCACGCTGTTCCATCAGAAAATCCAGAATTAACTTTTTCATGCGATCGATATGAATTATCAGACCACTGCACCTGTTGACACGACTGCCGCACACAAGACGACCATCGAAATTTCGGGCTTGAATTTTTTCTACGGGACCTTCCAGGGCCTGAAAAACATCAACCTGAAAATTCACGAGAAGAAGGTGACCGCGTTCATCGGTCCTTCCGGTTGCGGAAAATCCACCTTGCTGCGCACCCTCAACCGGATGTATGACCTGTATCCCGGCCAGCGCGCCGAAGGAACGATCATGTACCACGGCCGCAATATCCTCGATCCGCAACAGGATGTGAACATGCTGCGCGCCAAGGTGGGCATGGTGTTCCAGAAGCCGACGCCTTTTCCGATGTCGGTGTATGACAATATCGCGTTCGGCGTGCGCCTGTATGAAAACCTGCCGAAGGGGGAAATGGATGAGCGTGTGGAATGGGCGCTCAACAAGGCCGCGTTATGGGGCGAAGTGAAGGACAAGCTTAACAATAGCGGCCTGAGCCTGTCAGGCGGGCAGCAGCAGCGCTTGTGCATCGCCCGCGGCGTGGCGGTGAAGCCGGATGTTCTGCTGCTGGACGAACCGACGTCGGCGCTGGACCCGATTTCGACGGCGAAAATCGAAGAGCTGATCAGCGAGTTGAAAGAAGACTATACGATCACGATCGTTACGCACAACATGCAACAGGCGGCGCGCTGCTCCGACTACACGGCGTACATGTATCTCGGAGAATTGGTGGAATTTGGCGAGACCGACCAGATATTCATGAACCCCGCAAAAAAAGAAACACAGGATTACATTACGGGACGATTCGGATAAGAGCCTGTCCCAGTAGGTTGAGTCAGTTGTGGCGGAGGTGATTTGCGTTCGGAACAAGGCGTGGCGACGCGACA
>JAZKDW010000052.1:0-31560 GCA_040387375.1 Pseudomonadota bacterium | reverse complement strand
AGCGGCGCCGTGGAAAAGTCTACGAGGGCCTTGCACACAAAAAACCTGATACTCCGCTGATTTTTCATTTTGAAACGCATGGGAGCATGTCCGAGCCTCATGAAGGCAATCCGTTCAACTCCCATCCCGCAACATCCTCCGCAAAAAAATCTCAAAATAACCCCCAATCATTTCCAGCACCCCACCCAGCCGATGATCATCCTCCACCAGATGAACAACGCACCCCTGCCCCTCCCCAAACCGCACCGAATTCGCAAACGGTATGACCTCATCCCGCCATCCGTGGACCACCTCGATATTCCCCGCCGCGCACCTCGGACTGACATCCGGATACCCCGGCAAATAAAACGCCGGCGCGAGCAAGAACAAGCCCAGTGGCTTGACCTGATTCGACGCCGCCGTCACCACCCATCCGCCCATGCTCGACCCGACCAGAATCAGCGGCCGGGATTCACCGGCACAAGCCGCGACCAGCTTGTCCGCACGGACTTGAGGATCGTCGATACCCGCGTAATCAAGGCTCTCGACATCACAGCCATTGACGCGGGCGATGGCGGCCAGATGGATGATCTTGCTGCCCCACGGGCCGCTTTCTTTACCATGCGCAAAATGTACCAAGGGTTGCATCGTTTTTCTCCTGTATCCGGGTCATGCCTGAATTGGTCGGCGCGTACGCGTGTTTAACACGATAGCGCAAAGGACGTCACCGTTCTCGTGTCTACCCTGCCCCTCTTCTTCTGTTGCCGCCACAACCCCATTAAAGACCGTCGTCAGTGAACGCGAGCGCCGCCCTCAGCTGCTGCCGGCATTCCGACACCATCCGCTGCAACAACTGCTCACAGGTAGGAATGTCGTCGATCAGACCCACCACCTGCCCCGCCCAGACCAGGCCACCCTCCACATCGCCGCTCTGCAACGCGGCGCGGCCCCGCTGCCCTGCCACCAGTGGCTGGACCTCCGCGAATTCGCAGCCGCCAGATCTGCGTTCCGTCGCGATGACTTCTGTTGATATTGTATTTTTCAGCACGCGACCGGTGTTGCGCAGGGTCCGAAAAATCAATTGCGTGTCGCATTCATTTGCCCGCACCATCGCCTGCTTGATGTTGTCATGTATCGGCGCCTCTACCGTGGCACAGAAACGCGTTCCCATGTTCACTCCCTCGGCGCCCAATGCCAGCGCGGCAGCCATACCCCGGCCATCGCCAATGCCGCCCGAGGCAATCACGGGTATGCGCAGCGCCTTTACGGCGGCCGGAATCAGAACCAGCCCAGGGACGTCATCCTCGCCGGGATGACCTGCGCACTCAAAGCCATCGATGCTGATCGCATCCACGCCGCTGCGCTCAGCTGAAAGCGCATGGCGCACGCTGGTGCACTTGTGTATGATTTTCACGCCGTGGTGCCGGAGCTTCTCGATGAAGTCTCTTGGACTGTGGCCGGCAGTCTCAATCACCTTGATCCCATTTTCAATCACGACGTCAATATAGGCCGCGTAAGGCGGCGGATTGATCGATGGAAGAATCGTGAGGTTTACCCCGAAAGGCCGGTCGGTCAGCCCTCTGCAACGCTGTATCTCGCGCGCCAACGATTCCGGTGAAGGCTGTGTCAACGCAGTCAGGATGCCTAAGCCTCCCGCGTTGGACACCGCAGAGGCGAGCTCCGCAATGCCTACCCATTGCATCCCGCCCTGAATGATCGGGTAGCGGATGTTCAGCATCTCAGTGATTCTAGTTTTCATGTCAGATCTACCTAAGGTAATGGCGCACTCAGCCACCGCAGAGGCTGGATTGTCGTTGGCAAGGTGTGAAAATTATATTGTACGCACAAGCATACTTGATGGGAACGTATCTCTTGTTTCCAGGGTAGTCCATCAAGCTGGCATCCCTCACTCACCCAATGGCGCCACCAGTTCGACGAACATGAGCCAGCGTCAAAATATACTTGTACGCACAAGAACACATGTTAGAATTTGCTCGAGCTATTGCCACTTGAATCCAGATGACGGACGTGCGCATGGCCGATAAAAAAATGACAAACGATAGTAGCTCGCGTCAAAGGGATTTCCGTGCACAACGAGTCAACTGCCGCCGAGCGCTGTCGTACAAGTCAACCCTAATACCCATGATCGTTGGTTAAACAGGAGACAAAAAATGGTTAGTCTTAAACGAAAATTTCTGCATCCCGCACAATGTCTGATGGGCTTGTTGCTCGCATCGTCGATACCGCATGCGGCCTTGGCGCAGACACAGAATTTCCCCAACAAGGCAATACACATTATTGCGCCGATTCCCGCAGGTGGCAGCACGGACCGGCTGGTGCGGCTGGTTGCGCAGCATTTGCAAAAACGCGTGGGACAGTCCGTCGTGGTGGAAAACAAGCCTGGCGGGTCCAGCAGCATCGGCACCGCATTCGTGGCGAAATCGGCGCCTGATGGCTACACGCTCGTCCTGGTAAACGGAAGCCATGCGATCAATCCTCACGTGTATCCCAGCCTGCCCTTTGACGCCATAAAGGACTTCACGCCGGTGGTGCACATGACTTCGCTGTCGATGGGGCTGTTCGTCAATCCCTCGCTTCCAGTGAATAATCTGGCCGAATTCATTGCCCTGGCCAAGGCCAAACCGGAAACGATCAACTATGCCTCCGCGGGCAATGGCGGTGTGGGGCATCTGACTGGTGAAATGTTCAAGCACGCCACGGGACTGACGACCCAGCATATTCCCTACCGCGGCAGCGCCCCGGCCCTTGTCGATACGATCTCGGGCCAGGTGCAGGCCGTGTTTACGGACGCGCCTCTGGTCCAGCAACATGTCAAGGCCGGCAAGCTGCGTGCATTGGCGCTCGCATCGAAGGGCCGCTCTGTTGTGCTCCCCAATGTGCCAACGTTCACTGAATCGGGCGTCCGGAATATGGAGAATTCCATCTGGGTCGGCCTGCTTGCGCCCGCCAATACCCCTGCTGACATCGTTCGCACGCTCAACCGTGAAATCGTCGCGATCCTGCGTGACCCTGCAATGACTGCCGACCTCAATGGACAAGGTTTCGATGTCGTCGCCAGCACGCCGGAAGAGTTTGCGAAGTCGATTCGCGATGACTATGCCACCTTTGGCGCGATCGTGAAAAGCGCCAGGATCAAGGCCGACTAAGCCGCATTACCCACGCAGGCGCATGGTTTGATGCGCCTGCGTTGTCGAAATCTGCAAAAGGACAAGAAGAGTACATGGATTTCAATTTCACCGAAGCGCAGGATATGCTGCGCGCCAGCACGCGCAAGATGCTCGACAAAGTTGCGACGCCTGAATACATACGCTCGACCGATGCGGAAGCGCGTTATCCGTACGAGCTGTATCAGGCATTCGTGGACATGGGTCTGATTTCCATGGTCTTCCCGGAAGAATATGGCGGGCTGGGCGGGAGCGCGATTGACCTGGCTATCCTGTCGGAGGAAATCGGCCGCACTAGCTATGATTTTCTGTGTGGGTATAGCACCAGCGTTTTTAATGGGCTCAACCTGCTGCATCATGGCAGTGAAGAACAAAAGCGCCATTTTCTACCGAAGCTGATGAACGGCGAAATCCGCATGTCGATTGCGATGACGGAGCCCGATGCCGGCTCGGACGCCGGCGCCATGCGTACCACCGCCCGGCTGGACGGAAATGAATGGGTGATTAATGGTCAAAAAGTGTTCTCGAGCGCGTCGGGCGCCAGGGACAATGTCATTTCCCTGTACGCAAAGACGGATACGTCGGTGAATTACAAGAAGGGCATTTCCCTGTTTTTGGTCGATAACACCGTGCCGGGTCTGCATCTGAAAAAGCTCGACACACTCGGTCGTCGATCGATCGGCACCTATGAACTATTTTTCGATAACGTGAGAATCCCCGCCGATCGTCTGGTTGGTGAAGTGAACCAGGGGTGGACTTACATGCTGTCGGGACTGCAACTGGAGCGCCTGATGACTACGGCCGGCTACAGCGGCGCGGCACAAAACGCTGTCTCCCAGGCCGCAACCTATGCCAGCCAGCGCAAGCAGTTTGGAAAACCCATCGGTGACTTTCAAGCCATCGCGCATATGCTGGCAGACATGCAAACCGAAGTGGAAGCCAGCCGGCTGTTGATGCTGCATGCGGCATGGCAGATAACAGAAGGCAAGGATGCGTTGCAGGCGCTTTCGATGGCCAAGTTGTTCGGCTCCGAGACTTACGTCAAGGTCGCCAATGCCGGCATGCAGATCCTGGGCGGTTATGGCTACATCAATGAATTCGACATGCAGCGGCATTTCCGCGAGTCGCGTTCGACCACGATTGCGGCCGGCACCTCGCAGATGCAACGCAATATTATTGCCAGGTTGATGGGTTTGAACCCAAGATAGCGCCGGCACTGACGAGTCAGGATGATTCGCCGTGAAATCAAGGACAGGGGCTGCTCGCCTGCTGTCTAAAGATGGACTGAACAGGAGAGAAACGACGATGACAGAGAGTGGATCGAAAAACGCTGGCGCCCTTTCCCATATACGGGTTCTGGATCTGACTCGCGTACTCGCCGGGCCGTGGGCCACGCAAAATTTGGCCGACATGGGGGCCGAAGTCATCAAGATTGAGCGCCCCGAAGGCGGCGACGATACGCGCAGCTGGGGACCGACCTACCTGAAGGATGAACACGGCGCCGACACCACGGAAGCTTCCTATTTCATTTGCGCCAACCGCGGGAAGAAATCCGTCACGCTCGACATTTCGACCCCGCAAGGGCAGGAAATCATCCGCACGCTGGCCATGCAGTCAGATGTTTTTTTTGAAAATTACAAGGTGGGGACAATGGCCAAGTATGGCTTGTCCTACGAAGACCTGAGCGCGATCAACCCACGCCTGATTTACTGCTCTGTGACGGGATTCGGCCAATCCGGTCCCTCTGCCAGACTCCCTGGCTACGATTTCGTGTTTCAGGGGATGAGCGGCCTGATGAGCGTCACCGGATTTCCGGAAACGTCTGCGGGAGATGGCGGGCCGGTAAAGGTGGGCATTGCCATTGCCGACCTGATGACCGGCATGTATGCCACGGTCGCCATTCTCGCGGCCATTGAACATCGTCATTCCAGCAAGCGCGGCCAGCACATCGATCTGGCACTGCTCGACTGCATGATCGCTGCCACGTCCTATCAAGCGATGAATCATCTACTTTCCGGAAACGTGCCGCCTGCATTCGGCAATGCGCATCCAAACATGGTTCCCTATGAAGTGTTCAACTGCAAGGAAGGAAAGATCATTCTTGCGGTGGGCAACGATAGCCAGTACGCCAGTTTCTGTCGTGCTGCGGGGCGGCCGGACCTTGGCGACGACCCACGTTTCATGAAGATTGCCGATCGCGTGAAAAACCGCGCGACCCTGGTGCCGCTGGTGGCCGAGGTACTGCGCGAGAAGACCATGACGGAATGGATAGACCTGCTTGAACCGGTCAACGTGCCTTGCGGTCCGATCTACAATATCAAGCAGGTTTTTGAAGATCCTCAGGTCGTGCATCGCAACATCCGGACCGACATTCCGCACGGATCGGGCGTGCATGTGCCAAACGTTGCCAACCCGATCCATCTATCCGAGACGCCGATTGTGTACACGCACGGCGCCCCAATGTTGGGCGAGCACACTGCTGATGTGCTGGAGCGCCTGGCCGGCCTGACCCGGGACGATATCAATTCCTTGCAAACCCGGGGGATCGTATGAACATGAACGCCGTGCTACGGGTCGACAACCGTGACGCCATTTGTGTCATCACCATGAATCGTCCGCATCGGATGAATGCGTTCGATCTTGATCTTTCCTGCGCACTGCGGGACGCGGTGCTGGCCGCGTCAACCGATGCGGCGATCCGGGCAATTGTGATTGCCGGAGAAGGCGGCAACTTTTGCACGGGCGCGGATCTGCGACGCGATCGCGCAAGGGAGCAAACGGAAAATATCGATCTGCTTGGGGTTCTGCATGAAGTCTTCCTGACGCTACGCCATGGAAACAAGCCTAGCGTGGCGGCGGTTCAAGGTTATAGCGTGGGCGCGGGCCTGTCCTTGATGCTTGCTTGTGATTTTGCGGTGGCTGACACGACATCGCGGTTCAGCGCGCCTTTCACCGGTGTCGGCCTGGCGCCGGATTTGGGAATTTCGGTGACGCTGCCGGAGCGGGTAGGCATCGGCATGGCGCGCGACATGCTCCTGTGCGGGACCATGAAAACCGCAGCAGAGGCCCTCTCGGGCGGTCTGATCGATGTCGTGTGCGAGCCGGGCCAGGTAATGTCGGCGGCTCTTGAAAAAGCGTCGGCGTTGGTTAACCGCGCTCCGCTGGCTATCGCTGCGGCGCGCAAACTTTTGCATGAAAGCAGGGACGGCGCTGCGCTTTTCCTGTCTGAAGAGTTGGCGATTCAGAGAACGCTCAGGCATACGCAAGACGCGAAGGAAGCAGCGGCTGCTTTTTCGGAAAAGCGCAAGCCGGTATTCATTGGTTTGTAATGCCTGCCGGCCCGCACAACTGATCCGCCAATGTGCGGATCTCGTCCGCCATCACCAGCGCCCGCAGCCAGCTGCGGGGAATGCCCGCTTCACCATAGTAAGCGCCGGCGACCTGTCCGCAAATCGCTGCCGTGGTGTCGGCATCGTCGCCCAGATTGGCGGCGCGCAGGATCGCTGCTTCGAAGGTATCGGTCTGCGCAAAACACCATAACGCCGCTTCCAGGCTGTCAATGACATAGCCGGTGCCGCGGATGTCGTTCTCCTGTTTCGAGCGATAGTCGCCGCGTGCGAGTGACTTCACGCTGGGGGAAGTCATCTCTGTCAGGCCATGGCCGTACAGGATGGTTTCCTTGTCGGCGCCGCTCAATGCCTGGAACAGGATGGCGCCAAACAGACGGCTGGCGTCGATGCATTCCTGCGCGCCGTGTGTGGTGCGGGCGCTTTGCCCGGATTTTTCGATCGCGGCATCGCGGTCGGGGTGGAAGAACATCGGTATGGGCGCCAGGCGCATGATGCAGCCGTTGCCGGCGGCGTGGGGATCGGGCGAGCCGCTGTAGGGGTCGCCGGATTCCTTGTAGTTGCTGAGCGCGTCCTCGACGGTCGCACCGATGTCGAAGCAACTGCCATTGCTGCTCAGGTAACCTTCGTTCATCCAGCGGCAGTAGCGCTCCATCTGGTCGCGCGGATCGAAGCCCTGACATTCGACCAGACTGGTGGCGATGCAGAGGGCCATTGAGGTGTCGTCGGTCCATTGGCCTTTCTTGAGGCTGAACGGACCGCCGCCTGTCATGCCGGTGACGGGTGGGAATGTGCCGCGGGGGCGGAACTCGACTGTGGTGCCTACGGCGTCTCCAGTTGCCAGGCCTAACAGGGAGCCGCGGAAACGGTTTTGTTTTTGCATGGGGGCGTCCTTTTTTTTGTTGGGTTTGCTTGCGGCTTCTTCGCTTCTTCGTTGGGTGGAAAAGCGAAGCGCTTTTCACCATGATCGATCACTATTGGCAATTGCGACTGCTGCTTGGCGGAAGGCGCTTCGCTTTTCCACCCTACGGACTGCTGCGTGCAAGGGGGGTGCCACTATCGGCCTCATTCCGGTGCTGGCGGGTTATGGATTCCCGCCTGCGCGGGAATGGCGGTAGTAATTTATACGATCTCCATTGTTACCATCGTCATTCCCGCGCAGGGTGAAACAGGGGTTTCGTGAGGCATTGCCTCACGCCTGCGTAACGGAGTCTTCAACCATATCCCGCCAGCCTTGACTGCGATACCAGCATCTACGAAACCTATTTCATCGCAGATCCTTCGCCCGAAAACGCTAGCCTGGCAACGACTAATTCAACAGCACCCCTTCCGCACCAGGCCGGTTGTCCAGAGCGGGCACGTCGTCTTCCTCTCTCCCCGCACCGAGCCTGATGATGCGGTCTTCATTCTGCGATCGGACGATGTATTCAAGCAGTGAGTCGAAGCGATTGACGATGGACATGAATTGCCCGGCGATCAATCCGAAGCGGTAACTCATCACATAGAGGACGTGCAAGTCATCATCTTCATCCACACAGAATGTGGGCAGCATGATCTCTTCGTTGAACCGGTGTTCGAGTGCAAGCTTCTTGTCCCTGGATTGCTTCTTGTCCAGCGGCAGATACGTACTGATGCGTATGAATTTTTGCTCTTCGTCGAGGGCGATCGAAAAGCCGGTTCCTGTGTCGGTGCGTAACAGGATTCTGTTCTCTTCGAGGTGCATCGAGGTCAGGCCTGAGTCCGTGATGTGGGACGCAAGGTTTTCCAGCGTGACGTCTTCTTCTTTCCATATTGTCGCCATAATTTCCCCCCTATAGTTTCAAAGATCTGATCCGGTTTCATGCGCCAACTACGACACAAGCTCCCACGGCAGCACGACATCCGTTCGCCCGAAATGCCCGTACGCTGCCGTTTGCCGATAGATCGGACGGCGCAGATCCAGATGTCTGATGATGCCGGCCGGGGTCAGGTCGAATTCGGCCAGCAGGAGCGCGCTTATTTCCGCATCGTCCTTCTCTCCAGTTCCCAATGTATCAACCAGGAAGCTCACTGGCTGAGCCACTCCGATCGCATAGGCAATCTGGATCAGGCATCGCTGGGCCCGACCGGGCGCATGATGTGTTCCCCAACTGCCTGCCGCACTTTCAAATCCCCCGCTACGCCTGTTTTCGATTACTTTAAAAGTATGAGTTCCGGGATCGCATCTACGCCGCTCCACACGATCGCGTTCTGATTGTATTTTCGCCCGAGGCCGATCGCGTCGTCACGACTCACGCCGATCGCAAGCACATGTTCTTCACCGGGCCACTCTTCGGCCTGGTTCACGCCAAATCCCGGCAATGTGGCGGCGTTCAGCGCAAGCAGGTCGGCCAGCATCAGTCCTTGCGCCGCACGATTTATCTCCAGCGGGGTGGGTGCGCCCAGCGGGTTCCAGGCGGTCAGGTGCGCAGAACCGGTGACGCCACGCGCCGCATGCAGACTCGCCAGTTCGGGCGAATGACAATCGATGCGGAGGATGAAGTCCGGTTCGGGTGATGCGTAGACACGGTAGTCGGTCGCTCGATATGCGGCGATCAATTCCAGGGATAAAGCGGACATAAAAAAACCCTCCATGGCAGAGGGTCGACGCTTGCCGCTTGGTTGCTCTTCGATGAGCCACATTTGCTTTTAGCAGACCACCTTGCCCGGATTGGCAGGTTGGTTTGGGCGTCAACCCAAGTCTTAATGTAAGCGCGAATAGTACTGCCCAGGGTGGCAGGCTGGCAAGAGAATTATTTTTTTATCAGAGTTGACTTGAATTAATTCTTGATCATTCTCAATGTCCAACCAGGCACAGCCTCCTACCATCCTTGGATTGCTTTCCTTAATCAACTCTTTCATTAAGGCAGGTGCTTTTTTAGTCCTCACAATTCTTAAGGATGGGAATATGTCAAAAACAGCTTTGGTAACGGGTGGCATGGGTGGCTTGGGCGAAATGATTTGCCGCAAATTGGCGACGTCAGGAAACCGCGTGGTCGTTACCTATTCACCCGGCAACAAGAAGGCGAACGATTGGTTGACCAGGATGGAACAACTTCATTACAACTTCCGCGCCTACCCGTGCGATGTTGCGGATTATGCTTCTGCGCAGGAGTGTATCGCTCGCATTGAAAAGGACATCGGCGCCATCGATGTGCTGGTCAACAATGCCGGCATCACGCGCGACATGTCGTTCAAGAAAATGGACAAGCCCGACTGGGATGCGGTGATGCGCACCAATCTCGACTCTGTCTTCAACATGACCAAGCCGGTGTGTGAGGGCATGGTCGAGCGCGGATGGGGGCGGATCATCAATATCTCTTCGGTCAACGGGCAGAAGGGGGCGTTCGGCCAAACCAATTATTCCGCCGCCAAGGCTGGCATGCATGGCTTCACGAAGGCGCTTGCACTGGAAGTGGCGCGCAAAGGAGTGACTGTCAACACGATTTCCCCCGGTTACATCGGCACGTTGATGGTACAGGCGATTCCGACGGAAGTGCTCGACAATAAAATCCTGCCGCAAATTCCAATGGGCCGTCTTGGCCGGCCGGAGGAAGTCGCCGGCCTGGTGGCGTATCTGGCGTCGGATGAAGCGGGATTTTTGACCGGCGCGAATATCGCCATCAATGGCGGACAGCACATGTACTGAGGTGATGCGGTGGGGCTGGAGGGATTCGAATTCGCTGTGAAGGCATCGTGTGATGCGGGCTCACTATGGATTCCCGCTTGCGCGGGAAAGACGGTAGTAATTGATAAGCCCGCAGGGTGGAAAAGCGCTGCGCTTTTCCACCCTACGAAATCTTCTGCGCGTCACTCAATCGCAGCTACCCGCTCAGGAAATGCCTCTTCCCAGCGTGACCGACGACGACCCGACCACCACCCTCCCCTTGTCGTAAGAAATTTTTTTCATGTCTCCGATAACAGGCACTTTGTCGAAATCGCCAATGGCATGCCTGACCAATCCTTGCCCGGTTTTCTGATAGACCGCATCCTGGTCGGCGTGGACGATCATGCCATCGTGATTTTTGTATTTGTCGGCCGGCATAGCTGCATGCAGGTTATAGATACCCGGCTTCATATTGCCCGCGTCCTCCGCTTTGTCGTCATGCCATCTGCCGGATTGTTCGCTCTGGATGATCCGCTGGCCGGCCATCACGACCAGACGCTGTTTTTCCTTTTCAGGCGCGATAACCCGAGCCGGGCTGGAGAGGTATTCCATCACTTTCTCTCGCTTGAATGCCTCTTCGAAAACTGATGTCCTGACGCAGAGTTTATGGCCACTGTCCCACAGCTCGCCGCTGGGCAACATGGGTTTCAGTGCCGGCCCGACCCCATGGAAGGGACTGAATTTATCGAAATTATTGGCGATGAGGTCCACCATCGGAGATTTGTAGCGGTCTGGCACCGCGGGACTGTTGATCATGGTTTTCATGACGCCAAAGGTCAGGGCCCACGCTTCTTTTTCGTGCAGCAACTGGGGCAGCACGGCGGATTCGCCGGAATATATTGCAAGACCCTCGGTATAAATGACGGATTGGGTGCCGATGGAAATTGCGCGTTGCACCGCTTGTGTCCATTGCGCTTCCGATGCCTGCTTGTTTCCATTGAGGATTTCCAGGCTGGCGTGCTGGCTGGCATGAAAGATTTCGTGGCTGAGGAGCGGCATGATCATTGCCGCGGCCAGATCCCTGAGCCCCTCGGCGTCTCCGAAGTGCTCGGCGAAGGCCCTGGAGTCGGCGTCGATCAGTTGGCGCGAGAGGTTCACATGGCCGTGGCCGCCCTCGTTGCCGCTTGCCACCCCAATTCTGGGGAGGACGGCAAAAAAAGCTGAAAACGGCGATGTTCCCTCGTCCCACTGAAGCCGCACAGTATGCGACGAGTCAGGCGCAATCCCGGTTTCCCGAGCCAGTTTGTAGACGTGGCTGAACATTGTCTTCACCGCTTCCAGCCGCTCGGCGCCGGGGCGCTCGTGCCAATTGCCGGCGGCTGAAAGAATTGGTGTGTCAGGCAGTACGCGCTCCCCCAACGCGTGCGCGAATTTTTCAAATTCGCCGGTCAACTGCGTCTCGACCGGCAGCGGCGACAACAGGTTGAACATCAGCGATGCCACGGCTGGGGTATCGAGGTAGACGCCCAGTTTGGTGCCGGCCTGGAGCACGGCAAGGGAGAGCCCAACGGTTTCGGTGTACGTCAGGCCGAATTGGCCGGTCAGGGATGTGGGGGCCTTGAAGGCTGACACATTGAGGTCTGCGACACTTTGCTCCCAACCATCTCTGCTGCCCCGCAGTACGGAATCCCGCAAGCTGACCTTCTCCAGCGCAGCCTGGCCGGCGGCCGTGGTCGGCAACATGAGCAGCGGCCCATGGAACTTCAGCGTCGGCACGTCGTGGAATGCACGAACCGATGATTGCGTCAGCCCGAACGGACTGGCAGAGTTCGCTCCCGTTGACGAGAGCGGTGTCGACGCTGCCGGGACGATCTTTCCGCCGAGCGGACCCAGTGTGCGCGAGAAAACGGTTTTCATGATCATGGTTCGATTCCTTTATTCAGTTTGGGGTTGAATGTGGACTTCCTTGCCGGCGGCGACTCAATGCATGCCTCGTGTTTTTCGCGCCCGCAGCTGACGCGGGAGGGGCTTCTGCGCTTGCATCTGCTTCTTCCGGACGGCTTGTTGGTACTTCTTCTCCGCCGCACGCACCGCCGCCCGCGCCTGGCGCTCGATGCCATAGCGGCCAAGGGCGCTTTTGGTGGCAAGATCATTGAAATCGGTAAAGTTGCCTGGGTGCGCAGCCTGTTCGTGCTGTGCAAAAATCGGGAACACGGCGATACCATCAACTTCGCTTGCAACCCGCTCGAAGGCTATCTTTGCGGCGTTCGGGCTCAAGGCCAGGCCCCGGTACCAGCGTTGCTCATCGTCGCAGGCAAGGATGACCGGCTTGTCGGGAAATTTATGGTGCAGCGCCTTGGCAACCGCTGGCAGGTTCTCCAATTCCAGCGTGGCCACGGCGGCAAACCCGAGGGTCTCCGACAGACTGCAGGCACTGGCATAACCCGATGCGATCACCAGGACCGGCGCACTGGCGACCGCGTCCAGGCCGCCGATCGGGTGAAAACATCCATCCTTGCGGCACCCCTTGGGAAACTCCCTGGTGCCGTCTTCATGAATGGTCAGCATGGACCATTGCCTGCCATCGGCGTCGATGGTCGGGAGGCAGGTTTTTCTGCCCTCGCGGTCGGTGAATGCGCCGGGTTGCGGTGCGATGCCTTTCGACTGCATGTACGGCGTCGGCTGCACCACCGGATGCAGTTCGCCCAGATGCTGGCTGACTTCCTGCGCAATTTGTTCATACTGCGTTTCCAGCGCGGTCGCGCGTGCCTGCTGCCTGTTGGCTGCATCCGCGCGCATCTGCGCCCTCTGCTCCGGAGCAAGGATATAACCCTTGCTTTTCCAGGTGACCTCGACGCCGGTCCTGCAATTTTTAATATGGCCAGCCGGGTGGCCATCCATGCGGGCGATATAAAATCCCGATTGTTCGCCCGGCTTGTCGCCCGCGACGCTGATCCCCTGCTTTTTTCCGTTCAGGATCGGATGATCGCCGTCGACATGACACCCAGCCGCGCGCAGCGCGTCGGCAAATTCCTCGCGCGCTGACATGGCCGGCGCCTGCCGTCCGCTTGCAGGGTCCGGCAACCAGCGCTGCAGTTTGCGGGCATCGGCCTGTGGCCCGGCATGCCAGAATCCGGCGGCTGTATCCCACACGGCGCCAGACGCTTTCGCCAGCGCGCTTTCCCGATACGGCACCGCCAGTGCTTGCCGTCCATGGCTGTGGCCGTGTGTTGCGGCCTGGTCGACGGTGGCCGGCCCGAAGATGCGGTCCAGTCTGGCTGCCTGTTCGCGCTCGTCAGGCTGTGACCAGGCGTCGATCAGGGTCAGCCGCTCGCACAGGTGTTCCGCCTCGCGCCTGGTCGGAAAGTTGCTGACCCATTGAAGCCTGCCGCCGGTGCGCTCGATGTAGACGTCCCAGAACTGCGGTTCGCCGCCAGCCGCACCGGATGCAGGAATCGCCGAGCGGCCGTTGAGGGAGTCGTACAGGTAGCCAACCAGCTTCACACCACCGTTCCAGTCGTGCGGCAGGGTGATATTCAGGTGCCGTTCGGAGGCGGCGGCAAGCGCTTGGGCCTCGCGCTTGCCGGCCGGTTCGCCCTGCAATAACTCGAAGCGCCTGGCAACGATGTCGAGTTCGCCCTCGCTCAGCTGGCGCGCCTGCTCCTGATCCTGTTCCTGTTCCTGTTCCTGCTCCGATTTCTGGCTCAGCACATGGAACACGAGCTCTTCGGCTTCGGAGGCGGCGCGAAACAGCGCCAGCGGGTCGTCTTGCAATAATTTGATCCATGCTTCCACGCACCCGGGGGAGCGGTTCGGGACATGGCCCAGCCCGAGCTCATCGCCCAATATCATGCTGGCGATTTCCTCGCGCAATTTTTCTCTGGCCTCGTACTCAGGGCTGCCGACCGGATGCCCGATATCGCCAGCGAGGCGCAACAGATTGCCGTACCACTTCCTCAGCTCGTGTCGCGCCGCTGCGTAGTACAGGTCCGCGGTCGCGAACTGCTCCCTGTTGGCCACATTGCCATGCCCGGTCAGGGCGCCGGACGCTTTCAGGTTCTGTCCGGCCCGCTCCTCGGCGCTGCGGCTCTGCTGCACGGGCTCAAATTGCGGCAGGCCGTTGATCTGATCGGCGTTGAAGACGGCGGCGAGGACCAGCCTGGGACGCTCAAGCTTCACATCCTGTCGGACCGGTGCGCCGCTGGCATCGAGAACCAGACGGCCCTCGGCGTCGGTCCGGTTGCGCTGTTCGCTATATTCCCAATAGATGATCGGCGTACTCTGCTCACCGTGCCGTACCTCGGCGCCGGCAGCGGAGGCCTGCGAGTGGGTTAACCAACGTTGTTCGTTGCGGTTCTCGCTCAGCAGCTGGATCGCATTGATGCCGCGATAGCGCTCGCCTGTGACCGGGTTGAGCGGCATCAGGGATAGAGGCGGACCCGGCCCCCACTCCCTTTGCCAGGGCGCGGCGCCTTGCTGCAGCAGTTCGATCAGCTTGTCGGCGATCGCTTCGTGAAATGTTTTCTTTCTGGTTGCCATTACCGCTTCCTGTTCTCCACAGAATTGTTCCTTGTGTTGATCGTTCGGCCTTGTCTTTTTGCAGTCGGGAAACGAGCCTCACCACGTAAAAACAGGCCGGATCACCCCCTGGATTTGCGAGCGGCGCACCGGGCCGAAGTAGCGGCCATCGAATGACCTGGCGCTGATGTCCGACATCAGCAGCACCTCGTTGTCCGACAGGGTGAAGCTGCCGCGGTGGTAGCGCGGCATAGGCCGGCCAGCCTTGTCCGCTTTCAGTTGTGCGCTCAGCGGCGACAGCACCTGATTTATCCATACTCCTGTCTCATCGATGGCAACCGTGTCGCCGCCAACCCCGGACACGCGTTTCATCATGTAGCCGTACTCGCCCGGGCAAAATCCGGCGCCGATATAAGCACGCGCCCTTGCCTCTTCGAACGCGGCCGCCTGCGGCGGGCAGAACAGCACGTAGGCGCCCTTGGTCACGGGCGCATTGCTCATCCAGTACAGGCCGATGGGGATGCTTCCGGTGCTATTGAAGCGAGCGCCGGCAGCCTGGCAGCCCATGCCCAGCGCGAGCACCACTGCACCGCCGATGGCGATGCCATTGGTGAGCCGTTTCCAGAGCCTGCTCATGCCGTGTTGGCCCTGCCGGCGCCAACTGCGGGCGCGACGTTCAGGCGATCGCTTTGCGCTGGCGGCGGCACCGAGGCGCGCGCCTGGAAAACGGCGTCCTTGAAATACAGGGGCTGCTTGCCGTAGATCGCCGGATAACCAGCCACGTACACCACCATGTCGCCCGCTTCCTCGATAACGTCCGCACCATCGCGCAAGCCCTTGACCGGCCCGGGCATGCGCAGGCATTCGTCCGGGGTCAGCAGGGGCCGCTGCACTTCCTGGAACATGCGCGAGACCTGGCTGAGCAAGGCGCTGGTGCGGCGGCCGCTGGTGGTGATCTGTTCCTTGACGATGGTGGTTTGTCCGCTCAGCTTGGACAGGTGCTCGGCGGTCTCGATGCGGTTGGGCGGATAGGCATTCTGGACGTGGCAGTTGGAGGTGATGGTTTCATCATGGCCGTAGCCTGTTTCGCGGCTCTTGATCTGGTTGATGTCCTGGCAGATCAGGTAGCACTTGATGCCGTAGCCGGCGACGAAGGCCAGCGACTCCTGCAGGATCTCGAGTTTGCCAAGGCTGGGGAACTCGTCCAGCATCATCAGCAGGCGGTGTTTGTAATTGACCTTGGCGCGCCCGTTCTCGAAGTCCATCTTGTCCGCCAGCAGCCGCACGATCATGTTGACCAGCACCCGCACCAGCGGCCGCAAGCGCGCCTTGTCGTTCGGCCGCGTGACAATGTACAGGCTGACCGGGCTGTTGTGGTTCATCAGGTCTTTGACCCGAAACTCGGACTTGCTGACGTTGGCGGCGACCACCGGATCGCGATATAGCGCGAGGTAGGATTTTGCGGTCGACAGCACCGAACCGGCTTCCTCGTCGGGTCGATCGAGCATGTCGCGCGCCGACGCGCCGATGACTGGATGGTTTTCACCGTTGACATGGCCGTACTGCATCATTTCCATCCACAGTTCGGTGATGTCGCGATTCGGATCGGCCAGCATGGCGTCGATGGACGGCAAGGTTGCCGGCGTGCCTTCCAGCCGGGCTTTGAAGAGTACGTGCAGGACCACGCCGACCAGCAAGGCTTGCGCGGTTTTCTGCCAGTGGCTTTCCAGGCCTTTGCCGTCCGGGTCGACAATCAGGGTGGCGAGATTCTGTACGTCGCCTACTTCGCTTTCGGTGCCGATGCGGATTTCATCGAGCGGGTTCCAGCACACGCTGCCGCTGGATGTCGCCGGCTCGAATCGCAATACCTTGTTGTTCGCATGTTTTTGCCGCCAGCCGGAAGTGATGGCCCATAGCTCGCCCTTGAGGTCCGTGATGACGGCGCTTTTTTCCCATGACAGCAGGGTGGGCAAAACCAGTCCGACACCTTTGCCGGATCGGGTCGGGGCGTAACACAACACATGTTCGGGGCCGCCGTGGCGCAGGTAATGCTGCCGCCCGCGTTTGTCCATCCAGGCGCCGACATACACGGCGTCGCTGCGGCGCGGGTTCTTGCCGGTGATGGTGTCCTTCAGTGTCGCAGGGCGCGGCAGCAGGCCGGCCGCCTGGATGTCTTTCTTGTTGGCCCAGCGCGCGGATCCGTGCAGGTAGGCATCCGGCCTGGCCGTATTGGCGGCGATCATCTTCGCCACCACCAGCAGGATCAGGCCGACACCGGCAATCGCAATGCCAATACTACCGGCGCGCATGATTTCATCGGGATAGGCGCCGTAATAATTGCGGCCCCAGGTCACGATCGACCAGGGCGCGTACAGATGGTGAAAATGGGCGCCGAGCGCGGGCTGGTATTGGAAGAGATGGGCAAAGTATTGGGTCGCTGCCGATAATGCGCCGGCCATGCTGAGCAGTGCCAGCGCCGGAATGCTCTTTCCGCCGCCGGCATTTTTCCTCTGTACCTGCGGACCTGCAGTGTTGTTGTACCGCTCGCTCATCTGTCCGGACCTTCCGTTCTGATTGAACCTTGGGGTGATTGGCCGGGGTGCAAGGAATGCAGGCAATGGACGCAACGCCAGGCCACTGAACCCACGATCAATGCATCCCTCGCCCACGCGTGACCACTCCCGGCGCAAGCACGGCGCGGCCCCATTCGTAGGAAATGCTTTTGAATTCACCGGCCACGGGGACTTTGTCGAATTTGCCGATATCGTGACTGGTAAAACTACCGCCGTGCTGCTGATACACGGCGTCTTTGTCGACATGGACAATCATGCCGTCGTGGACCCGGTTCTCGGCTGCGGACTGGGCCAGGTAAAGGTTGTAGATGCCCGGGCCAAGATTGCCGGCTTGCTTCACCTGACTATCTTTCCAGGCGCCGGCTTGCCAGACCTGAAGATGGCTCTCACCGTCCATCACGAACAGGCGCTGCCTGACAGTACCGGTCCCGGTCCCTTTTGGACCGACCGACATGAACGCACCGAGGTTCGAAGAAAATCCCGGCGGACTTACCTCAAGGCCGCGCGCTCGCAGGATCGCCGCGGCTTTCTTCACATGCTCGTCGAACTGCGCGCTGTAATCCCGGTACAGTTCCTGGCCGCCGGTTTTATCATGGGTACGCAAGGTTACCGGCACGTATCTGCGCAGCTCGTTGTCGTATTCGTTGAGGATGACTTCCTCGATGACTTTCGGATTCCTCATGGTCCGGGCCGGATCGTCTTGATCCTGAATATCGCGTAATGCGGCGAAGGCGTCCGCCATCAGAGCGACCCGATCGTCTGTGCTGGCTTCTTCAAGACGTTCCTGTTCGTCCAGCTGTTCGGCCAGCATGCCTTTTGGCTGGACGATCAGGAACATGCCCGACCGGTAAAACTGTCCCAGGTTCAGCGAATCAAGTTCAAGCCCACGTTCTTCCAGAAGCACTTTTATTTTTTCCAGTTGCTGCCCGAAATTCTCGCTGATACCCCAATGCAGCTTCTGGACGCCATTTTCATAGGTCCTTAACGTGAGCGGCAATTTTTTGCCGGCGCCCACATCGAACTCATCGAAGATGACCTCCTCGCTTACGAATGAAAAATCCGCATCGTTTGATTCGATGTCGTCTTCCGGAACGTCCTGGTCAGGTGTTTCCATGCTCGCCTTTCACAATTTTAAAAAAACAGGTATCCGGCCTTGCGCATTGGCATCCGGATTAGCCACAACATGCACAGATGCAGCGGATAAAAAACGTAGAAGACCCAGCGCAAGCGCGGCACGCGCAGATCGACGAGAGAGGATGCGGCGATCACCGGCAACGCGGCCAGCGCCCACAGGTTGCCGTTGATGAACTCGAGCGCGGCAGTGGCCGCAATCAGGAGCAGCAGCGCCGGCAGGCCAGGACGCTTGCAGTAGCACCAGACGGCCAGGCAGATAACCAGCGCCGGCCACCAGAATTCAACCGAACTGCCGCCGATCAGGAATACGGCGGCGGCGCCGGCGAGGTGCCGCTTGCCGCCCAATTCGATCAGATACAGCATGGCGGTGGCGGCCAGCAGCATGAACATGATGTTCAGTGGCCACCATCCCGCGGCAAGGCCGCCGAGCGCGATGAAGGGTGGGGTCGCGGTCAGGCCGGCAATGGACAGGCGCAACGCGGTGCGATGGTAAACACCACGCGCCAGCGCGCCCTGCCGCGCCAGGTTGTAGCCAAGGACGACAGCGAATATCGGCATCGCCAGCCGTCCTGCATCGAACAGCAGCGGCATGCCGGCGTTGAACAGGTACTTGTCGATGTGATCGACGGTCATCAGGATCAGCGCCAGCCATTTCAGTGCTTCGATGGTGCCATCGGTGATCGCCAGGCGCGGCATCGACAGCCCACCCGATGGCGACGGTGCCCGGGTTTGCGATGGATTGTCCGGAAGTGTGGGTCGCGTTTGCGGCAAGTGTCCTCCTGCCCTATTTGCCGTGAGTGGTGAACTGGCGCGGCACAGGGTCGGCGGCCTGGGCCGATGGCGCCATGCCTGCCTGCGTCACCTCGTAGGTAACAAAACGGGCGTCGAGCCAATCGGCCCACTTGACCGCGTGGCGCATCAGGCGGGCGCGATAGACCACGTTGTATTTCGGCGTGCGCGAATGATAGTTCGCGGCCCTGGTCCACAAGTCGCCGCGGTCGTTGCGAATATGCTGCCGCAGCCGCCATGCGGCCAGGTCGAACGAATAGCAGCCGGCCGCTGCCACATCATTGGCCGTGATGCCATAGCGGCTCAGTTCGCGCAGGTAGGCGGTATTGAACTGCATCGGACCGACATCATGCGTGCCGTTGCGGTTCTTCACCCACTGGCCCGGTTTGCCGGCTTCGCTCTCGGCGACCGCAAGAACGATGTTGGCCGGCACGTCGTATTTCACGGCGGCCGAGATCGAGCAGACCACACGCTCTTGCAGCCGGGGCGGAAGATCGGCAAAAGGCATCGCGCGTTATTCCTTAGTTGTCGCCGAATGTGATGTTGCGGCGCGTGTTGTATTCCTTCAAGGCCCGTTCATAGTCGCCTGGTTCAACCCAGTATCCGCCATCATCCTCCCTGCCAACGTACCTCGGCAGGGTGCCTGCGAGATTGGTGTACTCGTTCCTTGCGTAGACGCTGCAATAAGCTGGCATCCCGCTCGAGATGACGTAGCGAGTCTCCTCGATATTCCCGATCTGGTAAATCAGAGTGCTATTAAACTCTTCTGCGTTGCAACGGCCGGCACCATTCGCCATCGCGTCCACGAGGGCCTCCATTTTCGGTGTCCCGTTCGCCGTCGGGCACAGCTTGAGGAAATTGCCGCGCGCCTTGATGGTGTCCCAGATCCTCTTGTGTGAAATGCTGAAATACCGTTTGATCGACCGCGTGCATTCACCTGGCCGGTGCGGCGCCGCCAGACACAGGATTGCCTCGCATGCCAGCGTCTGTTCATCGTTCAGTTCCTGTTGTGCGAAGGCCGTGCCAGAAATCGAGGACGCTGCGATGACAAGGACGGCGGATGCGAAAATGGTTTTGACTTGCATGGTGGATCCTCCGTTGTGGTCAGGATGTTGTGGAATCACGATTGACGAAGGCTGACACTTCCGAATCGAAGTCAGCTGATTTTCCAGCCCACTTCGACAGGCTGTTGTCATCGAATGCCGAGCCGTTGTTCACATCCGATCTGGATGCCGCGTCACGGGTATTGATGGCGGTCGCGACCTTGCCGCCGACTGTCTGGCCCGTGCGATCGCTGGCTTTGGCTTTCGCGGCATCCCATGCTCCTTGCGCCAGATTCGCGACCGTGCCAGCCGCAACCCTGCCAAACTTGCCCGCCGAGGCAAGGGCGCTGCTTGATTTGACTTCGCCCGGCGCACCTCCGCCACCGCTCCCCGCCATGTCCGCGTAAGGATTAGTGCTTGCAATACTTCCCGTTTGGCCCGCGTAGGGATTGGCGCCTGCACTACTCCCCGCCTGGTCGGCATAAGGATTAACGCTTGCACGATCCTTCGCCTGGGCCGCGTAAGGATTGGCGCCTGCACTGGTGTTTTGCATGCCACTGCGCCCGCCACCCTGGGCGCCGCCTTTGGTGCCGCTGGCAGTGGCGTTGCTTGAACTGCCTGAACCTGAACTTGAACTTGAGCGGCCTGAGCCTGAACCCGCCCCTGAGCTGAAGCTTGAGCCGAAATCGGAACTGCCCGCAGTAAATCCGCTGGAGAAGCGATCGCTCCCACCGCCGCCTGAGTCGCCCATGGCGGATGCAAGAGCGCCACCACCACCGCTGCCACCTCCACTACTGCCACTGCCCGCGTCGCCACCTCCGCCGCCTGCGCTTTTCATCAGGTCCCCCGCTCCCCCGCCGCCTCCACTTTCCGATGCGTTCGCTTTCGAATATGCCGCCATGACGGCCTGGCCAGCGCCCGCCATGCTGGTCGCGGCCGCTCCCAGTGCCGCGCCTGCTTTTGCTATCGCAGCCGCGCCCACTGTGGCCGCCGCCAGTGCCGCCCCGCCCCCGAATCCGCCACCAAGCGAACCGGCCCCTCCCCCGATTGCCAGACCGCCGACCAGCGGCGGCACTTTATTGACAAGCGCAAGAAGGACAACGGCAACAACCAACATCACCCCTAGTTCTTTCAAAGTGATGCCGGCACTCATGTTGTTGAAGTATCCGTCGATGAAGGTCCTGCCTACGCCTACCAGCAAAACCATTGTAAAAAGCTGTGCGGCGATGCTGAGAATGGTTTTGAAATAATTGATTGCCATATCGGAAGTCCAACGCGAACCGCCGAATCCCAGAAAGAAAATGCCGGCAAAGGCCAGTACCCATCCACTGATCAACAGCAAAAGCATGTTCACACCGATCAACGCCAGGACCACAAGCACAATGGCGCTGATGAGGATACCCACTACGCTATCTACCAGTGACCATATTGATGACTGATCGAGCACCCTGGAGAAAATGGCGAAACCTATATCGACAATCCCGGAAGGTGTGAGATCTTGACCTGCACCTGTACCTGCGGCCTGGCTGCCAATCTTGCGCATGGACGCGATGATATCGTTGGCGAATCCCGGGCCATTCAGCAGCAGCCACCAGAAGAAGCCGGTAAATACCGTGAAACGGATGAACTCGGCAAAAAACTCGCCGATGTCCGCCTTGCGCAAGGCCATCATGCCAAATGTCCACACCATGCTGATATTGACTAATGCCCAGAATAACGTTGTCGCATATGTTGTGATAATCCCAGCCCAACCAGTCGCAACCTGGTTATATCGAGTAAGAGCGTTATCCAGGATTCCCGCGCTGTCGATCGCCGCCTGCGCATCGCAAGACACGAGCGCCAGCCATAGCAGGAACGGCATGGCTGCAAATCCGGATAGACCTGGCTTTCTCATCTCCAATCCAGCCCTTACCAACTTTTTTGAGGACTGGGCTTGAAGGGCTCGCCGCCAACACGCGGACACCTTTTCTGCAGTTCCGCCTTCTGTACCGGGTCGGTTAACTTGTCATAATCGGAACAGGCCATGGCTGCCACGTCCGGCTTTTGTCCGCATCCCAGGATCAGGACAGCAAGCATTGCGGAAAAGACCGCGGATAAAAATCGTTTTGCGTTCATGAGTTTCCTCCTCCTTACCAATTACGCGCCGGACTTGGCGCGAAAGCACCCCGGCGGACCACGGCGGATGACGCGGCTTCGATCGCTTCGCGATCCGCGAGCGCCTGATTGCGGGTTGCAATTGTGTTTTGCTGGGCAATCAGCAGGCCGCGAATCTGCAAGAGCTGGTTGCTTTGATGACTCGCGAGCTGACTGGCAAACTGGATGGCCTGCATCTGGCCCGTGGCGCCTTGCGCCCCTTTTTGCAGGCGCTGCAATTGGTCTGCGTCGTTTTTCAATGCGGTGATCTGACGGTCAAGGCCTTTGAACAGCGCATCGTTCGATTTCTTCTGCGTCTCCGAACTGAGTCTGGCCCCGTCATTGCCTAGGGCGGCGAACTGGGCATCGGAACAACCAGGTGGTTTGAAGCACGGCGACGATTCGTAATATGCCACGTCCTGGAACTTCGACAGGTAGCTGTCGATGCTGCCGACCTGGTTCTTGTATTGGCTGAGGGTATCGATGGAGTCACGCAGTTGTGTGATGTTGGCACTTGCCTGATCCCAGATATATCCGGCAGGCACGGCCGTGTTCTGGCGCATATTAGTGAGTTGATCTGCCTGCGTGGCGAGTTGAGTCTGCAGCGTTGTGTACTGGTTCATTAGCAGATCAATCTGCGCCTTACTTTGCTCAATAGACTTGAGGGCGTTTGTCATGCTTGCGAAGTCAAACGTAGGGATGCCAGCCCACGCCGGGCTTATACCGCCATGGACTGCAAGCACAAACACCAGAGCAGCTCTTGCCGCGAACATTTTTTTCCTCAGCATCTCGATATGCACCTTTCCTTGAAGAGTTAATAATCAAACGCCTGGTACGGCTTGGAGAACGTCAGGTCCTTGACGACCATGACGTTAAATCGATACCCAGGCCGGATTTCCAGCGTCGGGGAAATGTTCAGGTTCTTGGCAATCATTTGCGCGGTCACCTGACCGAGCTGCTGCCCCAGCGCTTCGCTCAAGGCGCCGCTGGCGGATTGCTCGTTTCTGAAAATGGAACTGCTGCTGGAGCGGTCCTGGCTCAGCGCAATACCCGCTGTCACGCCGGACATGAGTAGCGCCGACCCGAACAGGCGGAAATAGTGGTTGTTGACCTGATCGTTGAATCCCGCATAACCGGCGCTATCGGCGCCCGGCATCGAACCGATATCCATTGCCTTGCCGTCCGGGAAAATAATGCGCTGCCAGGCAATCAGCACACGCGACTGGCCATACACAACTTCACTGGAATAGCGTCCCACCAGACGCGAGCCTTGCGGAATCAGCTTCCACTTGCCGGTGGCGGTGTCGAACACGTCCAGGCTTACCTGTGCGATGATCTGGCCCGGCAACTCGGAGTTGATGCCGGATAGCAGCGTCGCCGGCAGCACAAAACCCGCCCGCAGTTCATACGGAGAGCGTGGGGCTTCGAGTTGCGAGTCGAGCTTCCAGCGATCGTCCTGACCCGATCGGGAAAACTGCTGATAGTCCTTGCCGCCACCCGATTGCGCCGCCACAAGCCGCGGCGCCGTCGACCCGCCCGCTCCCGCGCCGGCTGCATTTGATCCGTCCGCCTGCATCTGCTGCAAGCGCGCCTGATACGCCGCGGCGGGATTGTCCCGGGTGCGGGCATCGATCTGCTGCCGGTTCGCTGCCAGCCGCGCCAGCGATTCCTCGCGGGTGGCCGGTGCGCCGTTATTGAGCGTGCCGCCCGGCGCCGACCCGGCGCTGCGCGGCGCGCTGACCTGAATGCCGGTCTTGGCCTTGACGGCTTCTTCAAGCTGCTGCAGCTTGGCGATACGCATCCTGTCCATCACATCGTTCATCTGCTGGTCGGCCTGCGAACTCGGTCTGCGCAGCGGCGGCGGCGGTGGTGGCAAGTCGAGCTTGTCCGGCCGGGCCACGGCAAGCGCGCCGGTTGCTGGCGCGGACAGTTCGGGCACCGTCACCGGCGCCGCCACCGTCTTCGCCGGCTGGATGATGCCGTCTTTCTGGTCGCCGGCGATTTTGCTGGCAAACATGCTGGTGTTGCCTGCCTTTTCGGCCTTGGCCTCAGCCGGGCGGTTCTGCTTCTCGGCCCGATCCGCGGCGACCAGCATCATCACAAGCAGGAACATGCCCACCACGCCGCCCAGGATATACACCGGCAGGTTGTTGACACGCCGCACGCCGGCCTTTTTGACTTGCTCCGGGGAGGCGTCCGGCGACAGTTGATCTTCCGTGTTCATGGTCGTCACTCCTTGCGAACCCAGGCGCCAGCCGGCATCATCGAACCGTTCTGCGCCAGATAGGCGCGCGTCAGGGACTGATGGCCGACCAGCAGCGTGACGCGAACCAGCCTGGCGTCCGCCGTCTGGTCAAGCACATAACGCAGCGGCAGGCCGGGCGCGCTTGTAGTGACCAGTGCGGCCGGCGCCGGCTGGAATTCATGCAGCGCATATCCCCGGGTGCGCAGCGCCTCGACCAGCGCACCGCCGAAGACATCGGGCGTGACGTGCTGGAGGTCAAACCGGGTGCTGGCCGGCGGATACACGGCCAGCAACTGGGTCACGGTGTCGGCGGCTATTTTCCGGTGCTGCGCCTCTGCGGCGCCGGGGATGAAATTGCCGTAGGGCGAAGGCGGTGTGGCGCATCCGGCCAGCGCCGCGCCGAACAGCGCGGCCAGAAAAAAGTGGCGCATCTTCATTTCCCCCTCGTGATCGTCACGCGGTCCTGGCCGTTGCCGACGCCGGCAATCAGCGCGGCCTTGTCGAACACGGTGTCGACGATGTAGCGATCGCCCTGCACCCGGTAGTTCACCATCACGGTTTCATCGTCAGTGAACGCACCGCCATCCTTGCGCACCACCAGCAGGGTCGGCGCTTCGGTTTGCGCCATGGCCGCCGGCATCTGGATGATGGTTTTGGCGCCATCGTTATAGACGCGCACCGGCTTCCAGGACGCCGAGCCCGCGATGTCATACGAAAAATCCAGGTTGCCGAGATACTCGCCGGTTTGCGGTATCGTGCGATCCTTCTTTTCCTTCACTTCGCGGACCTTGATGGCGTCCCACCTGGCCAGCGCATCCTCGGCATAGGTGAACATCACACGCGGCATGAACTCGGTGCGGTGCGAACGCAGCCGCAGGTGATAGGTGCGGCGGTTGGTGGTGACGACCAGCGATGTTTCCAGGCCGACGTCCAGCGGCTTGATGATCAGGTGCTGCACTTCTGCCGGACCGCTGCCGGTGATGGCCGGCTCCACCATCCACCGGGCCGTGTCGCCCAGGTGGATGGAGTTGACTTGCTCGCCGGCCTGCAGTTCGACGTCGCAGATCTGCAGTACCGCACAAACGATGCTGGGCTGCTGGGCGCCGAACAGGAACTGGATCGAACCGTCGGCGCCAGGCACCGGCTTGATGCCAACGGCACTCGAATCACGCCACTGGCGCGCAATCGCAACAGATGCTTTTTCCTGCGGCGTCAGATCAGGATTTTTGTTCGAATGGTAGAAGAGGTCGGTCTGCGTTTTGTCAGCGGGCTCGGCCGCCATGACAAACGCGGGCGCCACGCCCAGGATCAATGCAAGAAGAGTGGTTTTCATGGGTATTGCCTCTTAAAACTGTTTCGACCAGGAGAAGTCACGGATGTAGATGCCAAGCGGGTTGTTGCGCACTTGTTCTTCGGTTGTGTCAGACGTTGCCGGCACGCTGTATACCGTGACCAGGGCGCGCATCCGGAATGGCGGATTTTTTGCGATGCCTTGCCGGTCGCGTACGGTTTCGGTCCAGTCGACCTGCCATGTTTCAGGCGTCTGCGGCATGACGGAAAGGATTTCGGTGCTCACCGTTTCATTGGCCGCACGCTTGAACGGGCTGCTGTCTTCGGTGCCGTTGAGCCATTCGTTGGTCTTGGCGGTGGCGGGATCGTTTGGCGACAGCATCGAATACAGGCGAAACACCGCCTTGCGTTGCAATGCGACGTCGGGCGTGACGACGCGCGCATCGCTGATGAACGAAGCTACCGATGCATGCACCACACGCTGATCGGCCGCGGCGGCGCGCTGGGCCGGCGCAACCGCCACGGCCTGTCCCAGCTTGTCCACCTGCACCACGTAGGGCACGAATTTCGACTGGCTGCCGATATGGATCATGCCACCCACCCCGGCCAGCGCAATCAGCAGCGACAGGATGCCGACCATTTGCCAGGTTTGCCGCGAGGACGCCACCGCGCCGACGTGATCATTCCATGACCGGCGTGCATTCAGGTAAGGGTTGTCGGTGCCAGCGGCAGGCCTGCCCTCCTTCGGCGCTTTTGCATCCTTGCTGATCATTTTTTTGATCGGGTCTGCCAGGCTCATGCTGTCACTCCATAGTCGTTGAGGTTTAATCCGCGGCCGGCCAGCCATTCATGCACCCACTGGTCGCCAAACCTGGCTTCCAGGGCCTTGATGGCGGTTACCGAATCCTTGTCGGCCGCACCGACAAACGCCAGCGCCAGAGGGCCGAGGGCGAGGTCGTAAAGACGGCGGCCGTTTTCCGAAACGTAGTAATACTGGCGCTTCGGGATGGCGGTCGCGAGGATCTCGATCTGGCGCTGGTTGAGGCCCATGCGCCGGTACAGCGCCGCCGTGTCTTCGTCACGCGCGTAAATATTGGGCAGGAAAATCTTGGTGGCGGTCGATTCGACGATCACATCCAGGATGCCGGAGTTGGCGGCGTCGGAAAGGCTTTGCGTGGCCATCAGCACCAGGCAGTTTGCCTTGCGCAGCACCTTGAGCCATTCCCGGATCTTGGCCCGGAACGCCGGGTGGCCGAGCATCAGCCAGGCTTCATCGAGGATGATGACGGCGGGCTGCCCCTTGAGGCTGCGCTCGATGCGGCGGAACAGGTACAGCAAAGTCGGCAATGCATATTTCTCGCCCAGGTTCATCAGTTCTTCGATCTCGAACACCGTGAAGTCGGACAGCGCCAGGCCATCTTCTTCGGCATCCAGCAGATGGCCCATGTTGCCGTCCACCGTGTACTGCCGGATCGCTTCGCGCACCGCTTCATCCTGGATCGTCATCGAGAATTCGGACAGCGTCCTGGCCTGGCTGGCGTGCATGCTCATGATGGCGTTGCCGATTTCGTTGCGCTGCGCCGGCGTGGTGTCGACGCTGTTCAAGGCAAGGATCGTGTCTATCCATTCCATGGCCCAGGCGCGATCGCCTTTCGTTTCCAGGAACTGCAAGGGACAGAACGCCAGAGTGTCATCGTCGGCGGCCACCGTGAAGTGTTTGCCGCCGGTTGCCTTCGCCAGCGGATACATCGACATGCCCTTGTCGAACGCATAGATCGACATGCCCGGGTAGCGCCGCAGCTGGGCGGCGATCAGCGCCAGATGGGTCGACTTGCCGGCGCCGGTGGGGCCGAACATGAAGGTGTGGCCGAGGTCGCGCACATGCAGGTTCAGCCGGAACGGGGTGGCGCCGTGCGTCACGCAATGCATCAGGGCCGGCGACAGCGGCGGGTACATCGGGCACGGCGCGTGGTTCAGGCCGCTCCAGATCGTGCTGGTCGGCAGCAGGTCGGCCAGGTTCATCGTGTTGATCAGCGGCCGGCGCACGTTCTCGACGCCATGGCCCGGCAGGCTGCCGAGGTAGGCATCCATCGTGTTGATCGATTCGATGCGCGCCGCGAAGCCGAGGCGATTGATTGCCTTCTCTACCTGCCGCGCGGAGATGTCGAGCCGATCCCTATCCTCATCCATCAGGATCACGACGCTGGTGTAATAACCCTGCGCAATCAGGCCGCTGTTGACTTCGGCGATTGCCGCTTCGGCGTCGGCCACCATGGACATCGCATCCTGGTCGATCGAGCCGTTGTTGGTGTTGAACACCTGATCGAAGAAGCCGCGGATCTTCTGCTTCCACTTCTTGCGAAATTTGTCCAGGTGCTGCACCGCTTCATGCTGATCCATGAAGATGAAGCGTGACGACCAGCGGTATTCGCATGGCAGCTCGCCCAGGGCCGTCAGGATGCCCGGCGTGGATTCCAGCGGGAAGCCTTCGATCGCCACTGCCTGGATGAAATGACGGCCGATCTTGGGCACCACACCGCCGAACAGTTCCTGGCCGCCGAGGATGGCGTCCAGGTACATCGGATTGCCGGGCAACAGCACCGGATGATTGATGCCGGTTATGCAGAACTGCAGCCACCGCAGCAGGTCGTCATGGATGACCGTGGAACCGTCTTCGTTGACCACCTTGATGCCACGCAGCCGCTGCAGCTTCACGGCCGACGACATGCGCGATTCGATGCTGGCGCATTCCCGCTTGAAGAAGTCGATCAGGCCTTTCGTGCGCGACTTGTTGTCCGGCGCCTTGGCGTCATCATCGAACATCATTTCGACAAACTTCTTTTGCGCCAGCAGCGGCGGGAAATAGGTCACGCTCAGCACGAAGTAACCTTCATACATGGTGCCCATGCGCTCGAACAGACGGCGCCGCTCCTCATCGATGGCGGCCGACACCGGATCAGGGAAATGGGACAGACCCGCATCCGTGTAGTTGGGCGCCGGCCGGCGCACCGCGTCCACATGCACCATCCAGCCGCTGCCCATGCCGGCGAAAGCCTGGTTGATCCGGAACGACACCATCTCCCGCTGCTCATCGGTGCTGCTCGCATTGTCATCGCCCTTGTAAAGCCAGGCGGCGATGAACGAACCGTTCTTGCCGACGATTACACCGTCATCGACCATCGCGGCGTAATTGAGCAGGTCGGCCAGGCCCGCTTCACTGGATCGATGTTTTTTCAGTTTCAGTTCGACATCGACGGCGCGGATGCGGCCGTAGAGGATGAACAGCAGCAAGGCACCGAAGACCGCCATGCCAATTGCGATTCCTTCGATCATTTGTATTGTTTCCCCTGGCTATTGGTATTGAGTCGGAAGGGTGTGCTGCGTGCCGGGTAATACGCCTTGTACCTTCGATGCCGCAGATACACGAAGCGCAGCCTCGGATCGGATTTAGCCATCAGGCGGCACATGAACAACGCACCGAACCACAGCAGGAGCCCGAACACGGTTGCCCGCAGTTCCTGGGCGCTGAAGACCAGCGCGAAGGCCAGCAGACCGGAGAACATCACCAGCTCACGGTCGCCGCCCATGAACAGGTTGTGCCGGTTGCCGGACCGCCGGATCGGGATCGTGCGCAGGGCCATCGTCAAGCCAGCCGGATGTTGGCGGTCATTAAAGCGATCTCGGCACTCCGCGCGAAGAAATTGGCCATCACGTTCTGTGCGCCGACCACCAGGGCCATGACCAGCACAAGGAATATCAGCGTGCGGAAAAAACCGTTCAGATCACCGCCGAAGATCAGCACGCCACCCGCGACCACGAGGCCGATGAGCGCCAGAGAAAATGCGACCGGGCCTGTGACGGATTGGCGAAGATTTGTAAGCCAATCTTCATACGGCAATTGGCCACCGGTACCGACGGCGGCGTGAGCGTAATCCGGGGAAAGCATGACAAGTGCGAGAAACAGACTGCAAGCGATATGAAACAGTGTCGAGCGGTTAACATTAATGAAGCTGGCGATCGGTTGCATGGAAAACCTTCCTTTACAGATTGCGTGTGAGATAACGGCCATCCTGGTAACCGGAAATCTGCAAGATTTCCTTCACGCGGCGGCCTTCGGGGGTACGGGCGATATGAACAATTGCGTGAACCGCCTCGCCAATCAGCGGTTCAATCGGTTTGGGTGAATCGGGATGCATGCTGATGAGCATCGCCAGCCGGTCGAGGCCGGCGTGCGCATTGTTGGCATGCAGGGTTGCCGCGCCGCCTTCATGACCGGTATTCCAGGCCATTAATAAATCAAGCGCTTCCGGACCGCGCACTTCACCAACCAGGATGCGGTCGGGACGCATGCGCAGCGTGGTCTTGAGCAGCATGGTCATCGTGACTTCGAGCGTGCTGTGGTACTGCACGAAGTTTTCGGCGGCGCACTGGATTTCGCCGGTGTCTTCAATGATGAAAACACGCTCGGTCGGGTCGAGCACGACCATTTCATGAATGATGGCGTTGACCAGTGTCGTCTTGCCCGAACCGGTGCCGCCGATGACCAGGATGTTCCGGTGTTCGACGATCGCGTGTTTGATGGCGGCACACTGCCCCGGTGTCATGATCCCGGCGGCAACGTACTGGTCGAGGGTAAAAATGGCGACCGCTTTTTTGCGGATCGCAAAGGTAGGCGCGTGAACGATGGGCGGGAGCTGGCCGGCAAAGCGTGAACCGTCGAGCGGGAATTCGGCTTCGAGAATTGGTTTATGGCGGGTGACTTCCTTGCCGTGGTAGCCGGCGATGGTCTTGATGATGGCTTCCCCTTGACTGCGCCGCAGGGTGCCGATGAATTGCATTTTTTCGCCCAGCCGCTCTTGCCACAACTTGCCATCGGCGTTGAGCATGACTTCGACCGTTCTCGGATCCTGCATGGCTTTCAGAAGCACCGGACCACAATCGCGGGCCAGCTTTTCTATACCTCTCGCCTTGATGGATGCGGGTTCCTGTTCTTCGCAGTGATCAGACATTGCTTGATTTTTTTCGCTTTGTTTTTCGTTAACTTATTTACAATAAGTTATAGAAAAAACAATGTGCGTGCAACATCGATCTCTCGATTGTGCCAATTGACTTAAATCATTTATTGAGTTGAGTGATGGAAAGGAAATTAATGGAGGCAAACATTCTGATCGAATGCTGCCACGCACCACAGAAAATCCTGCGATGATTTTTTTGTATCGAGTTGTTTTTCGAAAGGGGAAAAAAAGGAAATTCCATGCAATTGTTCGATCACCAAAAACAGTAGCAGAAGCTATTTTTTACCGCACCGCATCAGAAAATTTTACGGCGATAAAAATCGAATCGATTGTGTGTTTTTACACAACATATCCCGCCTCACAGGCAAGGAGTGCATCGATCCGTCATCGCGGAGGGGACAGTTAATGCATTGCCGCATTCGACGATGTACGTTTCTGGCGGCAGCACCGTAAAAAGCAAACGCGCATGATGATCGAGGCCATGAAGCATATACGGGCAAACTTCGGGGTTGGATTTTGCGTGATTCAACTCGTCCCGGCTACCGATGATTGCAAAAATCTAATCAAACCAGATCGTGGTCGATACCCTCTTCCAAAATCCATTGAAGTAGTGCTATAATTTTGCTCTGCGCGGCTGTAGCTCAGCTGGATAGAGTACTTGGCTACGAACCAAGGGGTCGTGGG
>JAZKDW010000051.1:0-73181 GCA_040387375.1 Pseudomonadota bacterium | reverse complement strand
CCTGCAACCCCTCCCGGCTTAGTCAAGCAAAATATTCCGGACAGCAGTGCGCGAAAGCGGGAATCCAGACTGAGCTTGCACGTGGGGTACATTAACAGCGCTGCTTCCATCAACCGCAGAACAAAAAACAAACCTCAAATATTACTGACATGCTCCCGGATAGTCGCACTCAAGCCACTCTGCGAAGAAGTGGTCTTCGACGATGAATAAGTAAATACCGCATTTTGAAAATCCGACGGTGAAATATCCACGGTCGCCTCCGGCCTCGGCGGTGCTTGCGGCGGCACCGGCTTGTCGGGCGCTTTTTCGCAGCTAGCCAGCGCGCAGGCCAGCAAGCCCGTGAGCACAGCACCTTTACAGCAGCTGCGGCCGAACCAGTAATTGAATTTTTTCATTACAACACCTTCACATCAAAAAGCACGACGCTGATAACCTTGCCATGCAAAGCGCATGCCCGTCATCCCGCCGGATTCGCCAGAAATAAGCCGCTGACCACTGGCACCGCCATCGCATCAAGCATCGCAATGCGCGGCTGCCGGAACCAGGCTATCGTGCGCGCCAGTCCCTCCTCAAGAGAAACCTTCGGTTGCCAGCCCAACAGGCTGCGCGCCAGCGTGATATCCGGGCGGCGCCGCTCAGGATCGTCACTCGGCCTGGCACCGAAAACAATTGCCGAACGCGACCCGCTCAGGTCAATGACTTTCTGCGCCAGCGCCAGCATCGTGCACTCAACCGGATTGCCCAGATTGACCGGCCCCGACACATCGTCCGCGCTGTCCATCAACCGCATGAAGCCATCAATCAGATCATCGACAAAACAAAAGGAACGCGTCTGCATGCCGTCGCCATACAAGGTGATCGGCGCGTCCGCCAGCGCCTGCGTGATGAAATTCGACACCACACGGCCGTCGGCCGGATGCATGCGCGGGCCGTAGGTATTAAAAATGCGCGCAACCTTGACCCTCAGCTTGTGCTGGCGGCGATAGTCCATGCACAGCGTTTCGGCGCAGCGCTTGCCTTCGTCGTAGCAGGCGCGCACACCGATCGGATTGACGTGGCCCCAGTACTGCTCGGTTTGCGGATGCTGCAGCGGATCGCCGTACACCTCACTGGTCGATGCCTGCAATAGCCTCGCCTTCAGGCGCTTGGCAAGTCCTAGCATGTTGATCGCACCCTGCACGCTGGTCTTCGTGGTCTGCACCGGGTCGTACTGGTAATGGATGGGCGAGGCCGGACATGCAAGATTGTAGATTTCATCGACTTCCACATATAGCGGAAAGGTCACATCGTGGCGCAATAATTCGAATCGGGAATCATCCAGCAGGTGAGCGATATTCTGTTTGCTGCCGGTATAAAAATTATCGACACACAAGACATCATGTCCCAGCCCCACCAGGCATTCACAAAGGTGCGATCCCAGAAATCCGGCGCCGCCGGTGACCAAGATACGTTTGCAGTGCGCTTCTTTCATCACCTGTCTCCTTTACGTGCTTCATCAAATTCGACACCTCAGCCCACACCTGCTCGACGGAGACATTGGCGGCGCACGGATGGCCGGCCAGGGGACAGCGGTCATGCATGCATGGCCGGCACACCATCGGTGCGGCCAGGACTCGATGGCGATCGCGGTCGAGCGGCGCCCAGCGCCGCGGATTGGCGCCGGAACAGATGACCACGCTGGGCGTCTTGACAGCCGCGGCGATATGCGAGATCCCGGTGTCGTTGCTCACCATCATCCGCGCGTCGCCGATCAGCGCAGCCAGTGCGCCAAGCGTGGTCTTGCCGCTCAGGTCCAGCGCCGGCGCCCGCATCTGGCGCCCCACGGCATCGGTGATGGCCGCTTCTTCCACCGCGCCGGTCAGCACGATGCGCAAGCCATGGTCCGACAGGCGGTCGGCGATGGCGGCAAACCGTTCCGGCGGCCAGCGCCGCGATGGCAGGCGCGCGCCGGGATGAATGCAGGCGTAGGCGCCGCGTGCCGGCAACTTGCCGCTGCATCCCGCCAGGGCCTGGAAATCCGATTCCCACAGCGGAAATTCAAGCCTTGTATCGTTCGCTTCCATGCCCAGCGACGACAGCAGCCGCAACAGGCGCAGTACTTCGTGTTCATCCTCATTCCATACCAGAAAATTCTCCGGATCCGGGCAATATTGGCCGGCCTCATGAAAACCCGCGGTACGCCGGCCGCCAAGCAACATTGCCAGCGGATTCGTCAGCACGCCGCTGCCATGCATTTGCAGCACCAGGTCGAATTTCCTCTGCTGCGCAAGCGCGATAAAAGCCGGCAGCGCGGCGGCGGCAAGCGGCTGCTCCGGCAAACCAGGATAGCCGGGCAAGGCAAGAAAGTCGTCGACATGGTGGTGAAAGCGGCGCGCGAATTTTTTCGCCCACGGCAAGCCGATCAGCGTGACCTGCGCCTGCGGCAGCGCATGTCGCAATGCACGCAGCGCCGGCACAACGCACAACAGGTCACCCAGTTGTAACGCGCGCAATACCGCGACCTTCATCACGGCTTTTCCAGCAGGAAGGAGCCGATCGCCAGCGCGTCGAGCGGCGTCGAGCAGAACGATTCCAGCGCATCGCGCGGGGTGCACACCACCGGTTCGCCGCGTGTGTTGAATGAGGTATTGATCAGCACCGGCACCCCGGTGCGCTGCGCAAACGCCTGCAGCAGATCGTAATACAGCGGATGCTGCGCGCGGTTGATCGTTTGAACGCGCGCGCTGCCGTCGACATGCCGCACCGCCGGAATCCGATCCGCCTTGTCAGGCGCCACATCGTAGACAAACAGCATGAACGGCGATGCCTGGCCGTTGACGAACCAGCAAGCGGCTTCTTCTTCCAGCACGACCGGCGCCACTGGCCGGAAATCTTCCCGGTCCTTGATCTGGTTCAGATGGCCTTGCATGGCGGCCTTGATCGGCGACGCCAGGATGGAACGCGCGCCGAGTGCGCGCGGCCCGAATTCCATGCGGCCCTGGAACCATCCGACCACTTTATCCTGCGCCAGCAGGTCCGCGGTGTCCCCTGCAATATCGGCTACTCTCCGATACCGTAATTTTGCATGACGTAAAAGCTGCTCGATCTCGGTGTCATCGTAGGCCGGGCCGAGAAATGCATGATCCATCTGCCAGCGCCGCGGCGCCGTCCGGTCCGCGTAGTGCGCATCGATCCACAATGCCGCGCCCAATGCGGTGCCGGCATCGCCCGCGGCCGGCTGCACCCACACCCGCGAAAATTTTCCGCGCTCGCGCAGCGTCGCATTCATCACGCAGTTCAGCGCCACGCCGCCCGCCATGCTCAGGTTTTCCTCGCCGCTTTCGCGCCGCAGCCAGTCCGCCATCCTGAGCACGGTTTCTTCCAGCACCAGCTGCAGCGAACTGGCGATGTCCATGTGATGTTGCGTCAGCCCGGCGCCGCGCAGGCGTGCCGCGCCGAACAGTTTTTCCCATTGCACCGGCGCCACTTCGTATTCCCCCTCGCCCCGATAACAAACGACCTCGCGCAGCAGCGGTGCATGGACCGGCTTGCCATACGATGCCAGCGCCATGACCTTGTATTCGTCAGACGAATGCAGGAAACCCAGGTAATCGGTGACGGATTCATACAGGAGGCCGAGCGAATGCGGCAGATTGACTTGCTTGAGGCGGCGGTAGCGCTGTCCCTGATACACGCCGTAACTGGTGCTGGCCTGTTCGCCGCGGCCATCCATCGTCAGCACCGCGCACGATTCGAATGGCGCGGCCAAGAAGGCGCTGGCCTCGTGCGCCAGATGGTGCTCGACAAAATGCCACTGGAAGGGCCCGTCATGCCGCGCGCCACAAAAACGCTGACGCAGATGATGCGGCGCGCCGCCCGCCAGCTGGCGCGGCGCATTGACGATATACGACAGGAACAGCGGCTCCCATGGCGACAGCCACTCGGAGGACTGCGCCGACGGTTGCAGGGGCAGGCCGATCGATTCGGTGATGGCATGGCCGTCGAGCTGCAGGCGCGGGTCATACGAATAGGCCATGTGGTCGATGGCGGTGAGGCCGATGCCGGCTTCGCGCAGACAATAGTCGATCGCATGGAAAGGCAGTTGCCAGGTAGTGAACGGCACTGGACGCTTGCCATGCTTGACGCGGGTGAATCGCTCCTCTTCCGCCGCCGCGATCACCTTGCCGTCATGGACGAGACAGGCGGAACAGTCGTGGTAAGCGGCGTTGATGCCGAGGGTATACACGTTTCCTCCAGGTCTGTTACCCAACCGCTTCCGGCTGCGCCGGCAAAACCGGATTGGCGCGCAGCGCGCGATCGTACACCTGCGCAATCTGCGTCGCCACGGTGCGCCAGGTAAAACCATGGTAGGCGCGCCGCATTCCCGCCAACCCCAGCCGTTGTGCGGTCTGGGGATGACGCTGCAGCCACGCCAGCTTTTGCGCCAGGGCCTGCGAATCATGGGGCGCCACCAGATAACCGGTCTTGCCGTCGACAACCGTGCTCTTGATGCCGCCCACCGCGGCGCCGATCACCGGTGTGCGGCACGCCATTGCCTCGACCGGCGTGATGCCAAACGGTTCATACCACGGCGTGGTGACGAATACATTTGCGGCGCTGTAGTAATAACGAAGCAGCGAGCGCGGCCGCTGCCCGGTAAAGGTCACGCTGCCTTCGATATTCAGCGCTTTTGCCAGCGCCATCAGACGGCCGATTTCCGGCGTGCGCACCGGGTCCGGTTCCGGCGAATTGCCGCCCACCACCAGTAAACGCGCGTGCAAGCGGTGCCTGGTTTTTAACAAGGCCATGGCATTGATCACGTTATCGATGCCCTTGCGCGGCACCATGCGCCCCAGTTGCAATACGATGAATTCATCGTCGCCCAGAGCAAGATAGCGGCGCGCGCCGGACACCACCGGGCAGAACTCATCTGGATCGAAACCGCACGGCACGATATGAATCCGATTGCCATCGGCGCCGTACAGATTCTGCATGTCGAGTTTGTCCTGGGCGCACTCCGCAATAATGCGGTCGGCATCCAGCATCAACCTCTCTTCAATCGAAAAGCGGATGTCGGGAAAACCGTCCGCCTGCCCCTGGCACAGGCGGCGCACGCGGCCAAGCGCATGAAAGGTCATCACGAACGGTATTCCCATGGCTTGCTTGAGTTGTTGCGCGACCATGCCGGACATGAAAAAATTGCCGTGCGTGACGTCATAGCGTTTCTGTTCACGGCGCGCGAAGCGCAATACGAAACGCCCGAATTCTTCCATATACGGCAGCATCATTTCCTTGGCGATGAAAGATGGCGGTCCGGCAGGCACGTGGATTACCCGCACTTGCGGCATCCAGTCGACCACCAGCGCCTGCTCCGCCGCATCGCGCCGGGTAAAAACATCAACCAGGTAACCGAGCCGCGCCAACTGCCTGGCAACATGGGCAACGTACACATTCTGGCCGCCGCTATCGGTGCCGCCGACCAATGCCAGAGGAGAAGCGTGCTCGCTGATCAGGGCAATTTTTCGCATCGGTGCTGTCCGTCAGAATTCTTTGTATCGCCATAACATTTACTTCTTGTATGAGCAAACGGCGTACCCGGCAGGGATACTGGACCTGATGGTCAGATGAGGGGATCGAGGCGCGTAAGAACTACAGAACAGCGTAAAAATGGCCGCCGCTTCAGTCCGCGGCCTTATCAGGGTCGAGGCGCTTGTTGCGCATGTAGACACATTCGCCGACGACCGCGGTCAGCAGGATAAAGGAATTGGCAACAACGAATACCCAGTTGTCCACCATCACGCTATAGATTACAAACCCGATCGACGCCGCCACCTGCCCGACGAACAGCCAGCGCGACACGCCGGCGACACTCTTGCTGCGCCACTGTGTATAGACTTGCCTGGAAATTGTCAGCACCAGAATCAAGGCGCTGGCCCAACCAACGATATCGGTCAACATGTATTATTTACCCTCCACAGCCCTGGTATTTTTCCGGCGCGTGCGCCGGTAATACAGATCCATCAACGGCGTCGACGAAATGCCATGCAACACCACCGACAAGGCGATCACCGTCAGCACCAGCGATACAAAACGATCCGTGAGATGCGGCAACCACTGGTATTGCAGGGCAAACATCAGGTAATACAGTGAACCGATGCCGCGTATGCCAAACCAGCACATCAGCCCATTCTGCAATCGTGTACGCTTCGCGCCGGCCAGCGCCAGCGTCACCGCCGCCGGCCGCACCACAAAAAACAGCAGCGCGGCGACGGCTGCCCCTTCAACGGAAAATCCGCTGCCGGACAGGACCACCCCGAGAATCATCACCATCGCAAATTCCGCGATGTGTTCGAGCTGCTTGTTAAAGCCGAGTACCTTCTCCGTCATGTACGCGGGTCCCTTCTGCCGATCGGTCTCAGCCTCGTCCTCGGCGCCGAGGGCGAGTGCGCCGATCACCACGTCCGGCGTCTTGTCACCGCTTGCCTTGAATTCAATTCTCCGTACCGCGAGGCCAGTCGCAAATACCGCGACAAACCCGATCCCATGCACCAGATGAGCGACACCGTATGACAGCGCAATCAGGCCCAGCGTCAGGAATTCTTCCATGCCCAGCGCCGACTGATGATGATGGCGCAGGTAGACAACCAGGCGTCCGACCGCCGATCCCATCAGCCAGCCGACTGCCAGGCCCGCCACGATTCCCCATGCGGTCAAAGGCAATGCCCACCAGGTGCTGTAGTCGCCGGCGTCGGGCACGCCGAGCAGCGCCAGCCCCAGCATGACAAACGGAAAAGTGGTGCCGTCATTCAAGCCGCCTTCGGCGGACAAGCTGAAGCGGATGCGGTCGCGGTCCCCTACGTCCTGGATCTGCACATCGGAAGCGAGGATCGGATCGGTCGGCGCGAGAATGGCCGCCAGCAGGATCGCCGCGCCCAGCGGCAAATGCAGGAAATAAACGCCAACCAGCGTCAGCAAGCCAATGGTCAGCACCATCGCGAGCAAGCCGAGGCGCACCGGCAGCCACCAGATCCGGTCGGACAGCGACACCCGCAATTTCAGTCCTACGGTGAACAGGGAAATCAGCAGCGCGATCTCGGCAATCACCGTCAGTGTCGGTGCGTGTTCGGTCGAATCAAGTGCAATCAGGCCGAAGCCGCCAGGCCCGAGCGCGTACCCGACCGGCAGATAAAACATGGCCGGGCTCAGCGGCAGCTTGTGCAATACCGATTCCATCAGGCCCATCGATATCAGCAGTGCGCCTACGATCACGTACCAGACAATTGTGGTTTCGATAAAATCTCCCTGGGCGCCATTCAGGCTGTTATTGAGAACATGAAAATCGCACGCTAACCAAGGCACTGGCGTGCGTGCGATAGTGCGGGCGCTTGCGTTTACTTCGGCGTCTGGATATCCACGCGCCGGCCCCGGCGCTCTTCGGCAGTCGGCATGCGCACCGTAATTTCCAGCACGCCGTCCTGCATCAGCGCCATCGCCGAGTCGGGATCCACACCTTCCGGCAAGGGAATCATACGATAGAACTGGCCGTAGGTCCGCTCCGAGCGCCGATAACCTTCCGGCGTCGCCGGCTGCGCGTCCTCGCGCCGCTCGCCGGCAATGGTCAGTTTGCCACCCTTGATTTCAATCTGCACGTCTTCCCGCTTGATGCCGGGCAGATCGGCGCTGACGACCAGACGGTCCTCGCGCTGCGACACTTCCACCGGCGGCATCCATTTGCCGGACATGCCGCCCTGCCCCAGGCGCGATGCCACCGGGCGGCCGATGTACTTCTCGAACATCTGGTCCATTTCTTCGCTGATCTGGCGCATGCGCACCAGCGGCTCTTCCCACCCCCGCAACAGACTGGGAATCCACGCTTGCGCCCCACCTGCCCTGCCTGACGCCTCGGCTTTGCCGCCAGCCGCAGCGTGCGGCGCTTGCGTCCCTTCCCCGGGACCGCTTTCAGCATGCGCCGCCTCGCCCGGCCCGCCGCTCGACACGCGGACGCGGCTTTCCATCATTTGCTTGAAGCGGGTCAGGTCATGCGCGATCCGCTGCTCCATCTTCTGTTCAGCCAGAATGTCTTCCGCCGTTGCGCCGGAAAGGTCAACGTCGATCGCGATCTGCACTCTGGTCTTGTCCGGTTCGATCGGTTCGCACGTGACAGTGCCGATATGTCCGGGACCGTTCAGATCGCGCCATGCAATCCATTGATCGGGTACCCGGCCCGTAATTTCCGTATCCCATTCGACTTCCTTGCCGTGCCGTTCGGCGCGCCAGTGCAGGCGCGCATCGTCGACCAGCCGCACTTCCCGTACACCTTCCATGAAACGGGGATAGTCTTCAAACTGCATCCATTGATTGTACGCAGTGCTTTGCGGCACATTCACTTCAATTTCTTTTTCGATTCTTGCCATCATTCAACTCCTGTCAAATGGCCCCTTCGGACGAGACTCTCGATGAGAGTAAGGCTCTGTCCGCATTACATAGTTCCATAACAATTTGCACGGCAGGAGATGAAGCCGGTAAAAATTACCGGCTGCCGCGAGGTCATGCGTGTGTGACCTGCGCGCGAGAATTTTTCTGTTCCGCGCTTGGCGTCCGTCGCCCTGTCCGCCTAAAATAAAAGATATTTTCATCCGAAACATCCGGATATTCTCTGTAATCGAACCACGTTCCAGCATGTTCCGATTCCATCGCCGGCCAGAGGGCGGGCAACGATTACTGGAAGACTTGTGGCAGGTCGTTGCCGCGCATCGCTGGCGGGTTCTTGGCGCAGTGGTATTCCTGATCCTGGCAAAAGTCGCCAGCGTGGCAGTACCGCTTGTGCTCAAGCGCATCATCGATGCGCTGTCGCGACCGGAGCAAGTCTTGCTATTGCCGGTACTGCTGCTGGCAGGTTATGCAGCGCTGCGATTTTCCAGCACCTTGTTCAATGAATTGCGCGACCTGCTTTTTTCTCGGGTTACCCAGCGCACGGTCGCGGCCTATGCAATGAAGGTATTCACCCATCTGCACCGGCTGGGTTCGCGATTCCATGCCCAGCACAGCATCGGCGGCCTGCTGCCGGACATCGATCGCGGCACCGCCGGGATTGCCTTCCTGCTCGGCGTCGGCCTGTTTACGCTGGTGCCGACGCTGGTCGAAATCGGCCTCGTGCTGGCCATCCTGGTCAGCCGCTACAGCATCTGGTACACCACCGTCATCAGCGCCACCTTCCTGCTGTACACCGGCTTCACCATATTGTTCACCGCGCGCCGGGCGCTGTTCCAGCGCCGCGTCAACCGCCTCGACAGCAACGCCAAGAGCCGGCTGGCCGATAGCCTGATCAATTACGACGCCGTCAAGTATTTCACCAATGAAGACCTGGAAGCGCAACGGTTCCGGGAAATCATGGAAGACTGGACGGCGGCCGCAATCCAGAATCAGAAGGCGCTGTTCACGCTGCATGTCGGACAGAGCGCAATCATCGGCGTGGGCGTGGCGGCAATCATGCTGCTCGCGGGACACGACGTGATGACACGCCGGCTGACTGTCGGCGACCTGGTGCTGATCAATGCCTACATGCTGCAAATCTGCCTGCCGCTGAACTCGCTCGGATTTGTGTACCGCGAAGCCAGGGATGCGCTGGTGAATACCGAAAAGCTGTTCCAGCTGCTGCGCGAGCGGCCGGAGACAGAAGAGCCGGCCGGCTTGCCCGCGCTGGACGTCGCCACACCGGCGCTGGCGTTCGAGCATGTCAGCTTCCAATACGATCCCGCGCGGCCAATCCTGCGCGATGTCAGCTTCCGGGTTCCGCCCGGGCGCACGGTGGCGGTGGTCGGCGGCAGCGGCTCCGGCAAATCGACACTGGCGCGGCTGCTGCTGCGGTTTTACGAGGCCAGCGAGGGCCGCATCACCGTAGACGGCAGGGACATCCGCGAGGTCGCCTCGCACAGCCTGCGGCAGTCGATCGGCGTGGTGCCGCAGGATACGATCCTGTTCAACGATACCATCGCCTACAACATCGGTTATGGCCGGCCGGGCGCGACGCCGGAAGCCATCATCGCGGCGGCAAAAGCCGCGCATGTGCATGACTTCATCGAGTCGCTGCCGCTGAAATACGATACGCCTGCGGGCGAACGCGGGGTGCAGCTATCGGGCGGCGAGCGGCAGCGCATTGCGATCGCGCGTGCGATCCTGAAAGATCCGCCGATCCTGATTTTCGATGAAGCCACCTCGGCCCTCGACTCGCAGTCGGAGCGTGCGATCCAGGATGAGCTGGACCGCCTGTCCCACAACCGGACCGCGCTGGTGATTGCGCACCGGCTGTCGACCGTGGTCGACGCCGACGAGATCCTGGTGCTCGAACACGGCCGTATCGTTGAACGCGGCACGCATGCCGACCTGCTTCGCTTGGGCGGTGTTTATGCGCAACTGTGGCGCCTTCAACTGCGGGCGGAAAAACTGCAGGAATCCGGTGTCGCGATCTGAATCCGCCCACCATGTTTCCTGGCGCTGGAACAGGATTTGCATCTGTCATTCCGGAAGCAGTTTGATGAGGTTCGGAAATCGCTGCAAACCGATGGGAAATCCGCGCCTGAATTTTTGCAGGAACATGCACATGGCAAAAATAATTGCATTCAGCAGGCAACGCCGCCCGCCTTCCCGCGAGCAGCAGGCGACCGGCAAGCCGCATGTGCTGGCGCCACCGGCATGGGCCGGCGGCGCGCATGCGGATAACCCGCCCGCCTCCGGCATCCTGGTGTCGGTCGTCGTGCCGACTTGCCGCCGGCCGCAGCTGTTAAGCCATTGCCTGGCGAGCCTGCTGTTGCAGCGTGCCGATGCGGCGCGGTTCGAAATCATTGTGGTCGATGATGCTCCCTGCAGCAGCACACGCATCGTAGTCAGCGATTGGGCCGCGGTGGCGGGGCCGGCCGTTACCTACATCGCATCGAGCGGCCCGCATGGACCGGCGGCCGCGCGCAATCGCGGCTGGCGCGCCGCACGCGGTGCGATCATCGCGTTCACCGATGACGATACCGTCGCCAGCCCGGATTGGCTGCGGCAGGGCTTGCAGGCTTTCGCAGCGGATGTGGTGGCGGTATGGGGCCGCATCGACATGCCGGCGCCGGCCCGGCTCACCGATTACGAACGCGATGCGAAAAACCTGGAGACGGCCGAGTTCGTCACCGCCAATTGCTTTTGCCGGAAGCAGGCGCTGGAAGCGCTGGACGGTTTCGACGAGCGTTTTCGCCTGGCGTGGCGCGAGGATGCCGACCTGTATTTCAGGCTGCTCGGCCTTGCCGGCCGCATCGTCCATGCGCCGGCCGCCGTCATCACACATCCGATCCGCCCGGCATCGTGGGGCGTGAGCCTGCGCCAGCAGAAAAAAATAGCTTTCGATGCGCTGCTGTACAAAAAACACCCGGCCTTGTACCGCCAGAAAATCCGCGCCGCGCCGCGCTGGGATTATTACCTGATCGTTGCCGCCATGCTGTCTGGTATCGGTGCGCTGGCGTTGCGCCAGACCATGCCCGCCGCGCTGGCAGGATTGTTCTGGCTCGCGCTGAGCGCGCGCTTCTGCGCCATGCGTATCGCGCCTGCCGTCAAGACACCAGCGCATATTGCGGAAATGATCGTGACCTCGGCGCTGATTCCGCCGCTGGCGGTTTTCTGGCGACTGGTTGGCGCCATCAAATTCCGCTCACGGTGTATCTAAACCATGCGCCGGCTTAAAATTCTCATCTGGCACACGCACGGCAGCTATCTGTATTACCTGACCCAGGCGCCGCACGATTTCTACGTGCTGTCGCGGCCCGCCCGCCCGCCCGGCTACGGCGGCCGCTGCGGACATTTGCCATGGGGTCCCAATGTGATAGACCTGCCAGCCGAACAGGCGCGGACCCAAGAGTTCGACTGCATCATTTTCCAGGATGACCCGCACTATCTGAAGGACCAGTACGGCTATCTGAGCGCGGCGCAGCGGCGCCTGCCGCGCATTTATGTCGAACATGATCCGCCGCGCGATCACCCGACCGACATGGCGCACCCGGTCGACGATCCCGGCATGCTGCTGGTGCATGTGACGCCGTTCAATGCCTTGATGTGGGACAGCGGCCGTACGCCGGTGCGCGTGATCGAACACGGTGTGATAGTGCCGAAGGGGGTTGTTTACAGCGGTGAACTGGCGCGCGGACTGGTGGTGATCAATCACCTGGCGCGGCGCGGGCGGCGGCTGGGCGGCGATATTTTTTTGCGGGCGCGCGAGCAAGTGCCACTGGACCTGGTCGGCATGGGATCTGACGAGCTGGATGGCATCGGCGAAATCGAACACGCGCAATTGCCGGCATTCGCCGCACGCTATCGGTTCTTTTTCAATCCGATCCGCTACACGAGCATGGGGCTGGCGGTCATCGAAGCAATGATGATCGGCATGCCGGTGGTCGCGCTTGCCACCACCGAAATGGCAACTGCGATCCAGAATGAGGTGTCGGGTTATGTTGATACGGATAGTGCAAAACTGGTGCCGCGCATGCAGCACCTGCTGGCGTGTCCAGACCACGCGCGGGAATTGGGGGCCGTGGCACAGCGCGTTGCGCGCGAGCGGTTTGCCATCGGGCGTTTTGTGGAGGACTGGAATGCTGCGCTGGCGCTGGTGACGGGATAATCCAGATATCATCCACATCTACAAGGAGCAAGCATGCTGACCTCCGGAAGCTACTTCATCAATCGGGAAGCCGCCGAAACCGCAATCGAGCTGACCCTGCCCCTGATTTCCGAAGCGATGAAACGGCCCGGCGTGTGTCCGGGCGGCTTCCTGTTCATCGTCATCATGGATCCGCTGCTCACGCCTGCCTGCAGCTCTTTCGAGGAAGCGATCCTGCATGAACACGCGGTGGGGGACCAGTCGCAATGGGATGCCGATTACGCTGCGTTTTCCCGCGCCAAGGCACAGGTTGCCTGGCGAACCGGCCACGATGGCCACCTGATCCAGGAATTGCGCCCGCATCTGTTGACGGCGAAGGATACCGTTCTGTGGGGCAGCATCGTGCTGGATGGAATTGTGGTCAGCGCCAGCGGCGCCCATCCCTGGTATGACGAGGCATTCGCCGGCAGCGTCGCCATGTGCCTGCGTGCGCTCGCCAAGGCGGGCATCTATGTCGAGCGCGCCAACCGGCTTTTCCTGCCGGCGGAATAAACGGTTAACTGTAGGTATAAAACACCAGCGATGCCGTCGCCGAATCGAAATACAGCGCGTGCCAGGGAATGATCAGCGATGCGCATCCGCGTCGTGCCGCCAGCATCACGTAGCGCAGCTGACGCGTGCGCGTATCGATCAGCAGTGATTTGACGCGGCCGAGGTGCGCGCCCGCGGCCGTGACCACCGGGCAGCCATGCAGCAAGGTTGTTGCACTCAGGTCTCTTGCGGAAATACAGGAGAAACGTCGTGCCACAGCCTTCAATGCCGCCTCTCCCGAACCGCCATTTAATGTACGCACCGCGCTTCAACTCAATGATTTGGCCGCATTCACTCTCGCGTTCCCGCTCATGCAGGCCGGGTGGTCATTTCGGCCGGCGATGTGGTATCAACCCAGGTCTTGCGACGAGCGCCGATGGCGCCCAGCGCGCCGCCAATCACGCCCATGAGCAACGACAACACTACAGCAAAGAAAATCGTCCATGCCATATTACTGGCCATGCCAATGGCACGGTCGGCTGCGGCCCTGGCTTGCGGCGATGCCTGTTCAGGTGAGCCGGTCAGGATCAGCGCCTGATCGACGATGGTTGTCGCACGCCCCTGCTCCACGCCCATCTCGCCGACCATATAGCTGATGGCATCGTTACGCCGGCCATCGCGGATGTACTGTTGTACCGTCTGCAAAGCGGCCGGACTGGCGTTGGGGCCCAACTGGCTACGCAGCAGGTCGGCAATACCGCCCCCACCGCCAGCCGAGCTACTGGCAATATTCTGATTGGCTGCACTGAATATTCCGCTCAGCATGTTGCCGCCGGCCGATCCCGCCAGCGTGGCGAACAACAGTGTGGTGACTGCCCACGACACTACGCCGTGCAGGATGCCGTCTGCCTTGCGCCTGAGTCCGGACATGCGGGCAGCCACGTAACCGCCGACGAGCGCCGCAATGAGCATGCTGAAGCCGGCCCATATCAGCGGCCCGGCGCCGACTGATTCGCCGCTGGCGACATCGGTGGCGGACAGGCCGGTGGCGATGCCAAGCAGGGTAAGTACCAGTTGCACTGATACGCCTACGGCCACGCCGGCCAGCACTGCTCCCCATCGGATCGCCGAAAAAAGAGGCCGGCGTCCGGTGTCTCCCGTGGCATGCATCGCATGCCCGGTGTACGTTGAGCCAGGCTCCATCTGGATTGTCGCCATTTTGATTACTCCTTGCTGAATCGATTTAGTTGGACGAGGCCAATCCTGTGCGATCGGCCTCCTGATGTGATGGCTGACGCAACATCCATGCCCATGCCGAATGAAAAGCGGTTACCGTGAAGGGGTCACTGGCAATCTCGTCCGGAACACATTTTTTGCATCCCGGCCCGTAAAGATTGCAGGTAAAGCAGGTAAAGATTTCAGCCGCTTTACTTGACCACAGGCGGAATTTCAAATGTATGGAATGGCGCCGGACTGGGCACGGTCCACTCCAGTCCCTCCGCGCCATCCCACGGTCTTGCCGACGCCTTTTCGCCGCCGCGTATCATCGGCAGCACCACCGCAAACAGGAAATACACCTGCGACAAACCGAAACCGAATGCGCCGATGGTCGACAGCATGTTGAAGTCGGTGAATTGCGCCGGATAATCGGCATAGCGGCGTGGCATGCCGGCCAAGCCCAGGAAGTGCATCGGGAAGAAGGCGATGTTAAAAAATACCAGCGCAGTCCAGAAGTGGATCTGGCCGCGGATTTCCCTGTACATGAAGCCAGTCCACTTCGGCGCCCAATAATAGAAACCCGAAAACAGGGCAAACAGTGAACCGCCCACCAGCACATAATGGAAATGCGCAACCACATAGTAAGTATCGTGCACGGCGATATCAATCGGCGTTATGGCCAGAATCAATCCCGTCAGGCCGCCAATAATAAACACGAAGATGAAGCCGATCGCAAACAGCATCGGCGTTTCGAAACTCAGCGCGCCGCGCCACATCGTGGCAACCCAGTTGAATACCTTGACGCCGGTCGGCACCGCCACCAGCATCGTTGCATACATGAAAAACAGCTGGCCGGTGACTGGCATGCCGGTCGTGAACATGTGATGTGCCCAGACGATGAACGAGATGATGCCAATCGCCGCCGCCGCGTACACCATCGAGCCGTAACCGAACAGCGGCTTGCGCGAAAATGCCGGCACTACCTGAGAGATGATGCCGAACGCCGGCAGGATCATGATGTAGACCTCGGGATGGCCGAAGAACCAGAACAGGTGCTGAAACATGACCGGGTCGCCGCCACCGGCGGCATTAAAGAACCACGTGCCAAAATGGCGATCGGTCAGCAGCATGGTGACGGTCCCAGCCAGCACCGGCATCACCGCAATCAGCAGGTAGGCGGTAAACAGCCACATCCAGCAGAACAGCGGCATCTTCATCAGCCTCATCCCCGGCGCCCGCATATTGAGTATGGTGGTGACGATATTGATCGCCCCCATGATGGACGACGCGCCCATCAGATGTACCGCAAAAATCACGAAGTCCATTCCGGGACCCATCTGTATCGACAGTGGCGGATACATGGTCCAGCCGGAAGCGGCCGCACCGCCGCCGGTGAAGAAGGCTCCGATCAGCAGCAAGGCAGCCGGCGGCAGCAGCCAGAATGAAAAATTATTGAGCCGCGCAAACGCCATGTCAGAGGCGCCGATCAGCAACGGAATCATCCAGTTGGCGAAGCCCACGAAGGCCGGCATGATGGCGCCGAAGATCATGATCAGGCCATGCATGGTGGTTAACTGATTGTAGAGGTGGGGCTGGAGAAATTGCAGTCCTGGCAGGAACAGTTCGGCACGGAGCAGCAGCGCCATGATACCGCCGGTCATGAACATGGCAAACGAGAACCACAGGTACATCGTGCCGATGTCCTTGTGGTTGGTTGCAAAAAGCCAGCGCTTCCAGCCGTGCGGATGTTCCGCGGCATGGCCGTGAGTGTGATCAATAGTGACTGCTGTATCCATGATGATGTCGTTGCTGCATCCCTGTCTGTGCCAGGCACCCGCGGGTCAGGGTCAATAACGCTGCATTACCCCGTTTGCGATCCGCACCCGGTCGCCCGGCTGCACATCGGGCGAGGTTTCCTGCGCCGTTGTTTGCCGCGATCCATCGTCCATCCGGATCGTGACGCGATAGACCTGATCCCCGCTCTGCCTGTTTTTTTCCCATTGACGGCCAACGTAGGCGCCACCGGCGGCGCCGGCAATCGTTGCCGCGGTACGGCCCCTGCCCTCACCGACCTGGCTGCCAAGGACGCCGCCCACCGCCGCGCCGCCTATCGTTCCCAGTCCGATGCCGGCACTTTCTCGCGGCACCACATCGACTGCATCGACCACACCGTATCCGGAAGCAAGCGTCGCATTGACCGTGCTCGCCGACGTGCTCGCCCCTCCATCCTGCGTCCCGCAGGCCGCGAGTAATAACGGGAACATTGCGGCTAACAACATTGAAAATGGTACGGCACGCATTGTCCTCTCCTGAAAGATTGACGCCGGCCGGCACTGCCATTTGCAGACATGCACATACCATGCCAAAAAAAACAGGCTTCACCGCCGCGCAACGCCGTGTCGTGTCATCCGGTTTCTACCATTCTCTTGTAGTTATTACATGGTAACCGCCGCGCATCGTGTGCGCGCCACCGACAATCACGCCATCCAATTCAGCGATGGCAAGCCGGTACGTCACTTGCTTGACAAACTCCGGAACTACACCTGGAGATGATAGTGAATGATGCCAAGGACTCTGCGGCAGGCGCTGAGCGGCAGGCAAACACGCTTGCCGGAAAATCTATCCTCGTAAGCGGCGGTGCCAGCGGATTGGGTGCGGCGCTGTGCCAGACATTTGCCGGCGCCGGCGCCAGCGTCATGATTGCCGATCTACATGGCGAACGCGCGCAGGCGATGGCCGCGACCATGCGCACTCCGGGCGCGCGGGTGCAGACAATTTATTGCGACGTCGGTGATCCGGCATCGGCCGCACAGGCGGTCGATGCTACCGTCCGCACATTCGGCGGGCTCGACGTGCTGATCAACAATGCCGGCACCGATGTGACCAGCGCGCTCGAGGAGCTGACTTTCGAGCAATGGGACCGGGTCATCCATACCAACCTGTACGGTCCCTTCCTGCTATGCAAATACGTAGTGCAGCACATGAAAAATCGCAAGCGCGGTTCAATTGTCAACATTGCATCCACCGCATCCCGGCGGGCCTGGCCGAATGCATCCGCCTACCACGCGAGCAAATGGGGATTGCTCGGTTTGTCGCATGCGTTGCATGCGGAACTCCGGCCGCACAACATCAAGGTGACAGCGGTCATTGCGGGAGGAATGCGCACGCCGTTCCTGCTTGACCGATTTCCGGACATCGATACCGGCACGCTGCAGGATCCGCTCAGTGTCGCCAGAGCTGTCCAGGCGGTACTGCTGCTTCCGGAGGACACCGTGATTCCCGAAATAATGGTATTGCCGATGCGGGAAACATCCTGGCCCTGACGCCATGCGCGCGATTTTTCTCGACAAGGATGGAACGCTGGTGGAAGACGTGCCGTACAACGTCGATCCGGCACGGGTCCGGCTGTCGCCGACGGCGGGCGCCGCGCTGCGGGATTTCCGGCGCCAGGGATTTTTATTGTTTGTAATTACCAATCAGCCGGGAATCGCCAGGGGTTTTTATGACGAGCGCGCACTGGAGACAGTACGGCAACGGCTGTCCGAACTGCTTGCTGCCGAAGGCATCGTACTGGATGGGTTTTATTTTTGTCCGCATCATCCCGACGGCAGCATCGCGCGGCATGCGATCGGCTGCGACTGCCGCAAACCCCGGCCCGGCATGATACTGCGCGCGGCCGGCCAGCACGGCATCGACCTGTCGCAGTCCTGGATGATCGGCGACATCCTGGATGATGTGGAAGCGGGCAATCGCGCCGGTTGCCGCACGGTGCTGATCGACAACGGCAACGAGACTGTCTGGAAGATGTCGGCAAGGCGCACGCCGGCGCGGGTGGCATTGACCCTGCATGACGCCGCCGCCGCCATCCGCAGCGCGCCTGCGGGCAAGCGCAAGGCAGTACTCTCATGACCGTAAAAGGCTGGCAGCAGGCGCGCCGGATATTGTGCATCCGGCTCGACCAGATGGGCGATGTGCTGATGAGCACGCCGGCGATGCGAGCGCTCGGCGCGGCGCCCGGCCGTCATTTGACCCTGCTGTGCTCGGACGGCGGCGCCGCTGCCGCGCCAATGATTGCCGAATTGGACGCCGTATTGCGGTACGCGGCGCCATGGATGAAAAGCAGCGACGTCCATGCGCCGTCGAGCGACCTGGCCATGATCGAAACATTGCGCGCGCATCAGTTCGATGCCGCCGTCATTTTCACCAGCTATAGCCAGAGTCCGCTGCCGGCGGCGTTGTTATGCCAGCTGGCCGGCATTCCGCTCCGGCTTGCGCACTGTCACGAAAATCCGTATCAATTGCTGACGGATTGGGTACGCGATCCGGAACCGCGCGAGCACATCCGGCATGAGGTGCGCCGCCAGCTGGATCTGGTGGCTGCCGTTGGCTGCCACACCGCCGATGAACGATTGTCGTGGCGCGTCGCCGCAGGCGATGCGGCGTGGATCAGGCAACGCCTGCGGGCCGCCGGCATCGACCCGGCCCTGCCCTGGGTGTTGCTGCATCCTGGCGCCAGCGCTGCGTCGCGTCGCTATCCGCCGCAGCAATGGGCGCAGGTGGCGCGCACGCTGGCGCTGCGGCTGGCCTGTCCTTTGGTTTTTTCGGGCAGCGCCGAGGAAGTCGCCCTGGTCGAGGATATTCGCTGCCGCGTCACTGCCGTCACGCATTCTGTCGCGGGGGAACTCAGCATCGGCAGGTTGGGCGCCCTGATCGCCCAGGCGCCGCTCATCGTGTCCAACAATACCGGTCCCGCGCATCTGGCCGCTGCGGTCGGGACGCCGGTGGTGGACTTGTATGCGCTGACCAATCCGCAGCATACGCCGTGGCGAGTGCCGAATCGCGTTCTCTATCATATGGTGCCGTGCCTGAATTGTTACCAGAGCGTCTGTCCGCAGGGGCATCATGATTGTCTGTCGAAAGTTGCGCCGGAACAGGTGGTGGAGGCGGTGATCGAGCTGTTGTATGGGGAGAGGGTTTTGCGCTGGCAGGAAGTGTGCGCGCCGCACTGACTGGTTCAACAATGCCGCACGCAAAAGCGCGCAGTTGTAGGGTGGAAAAGCGCAGCGCCTTCCACCGTGCAGCGTTCGCAAATGCCATCGGTGATCGATGATGGTGGAAGGCGCTGCGCTTTTCCACCCTACAACTGCGCCGTTGCTTGACATGCATCTCCCAATTTATTCCGGTATCTAATCCGCCAGCGCACTCTTCCGCGGCTGCGCCCACAGGACATTTTCCGCCGCCTTTTTCCCCGCCAGGAAAGCATGATCCGAATTGTAGTATTCCCATTCGCTGTACCGGCCCGCCAGCACGATATCGTATTCCGCCAGCCAGGTCTTGATCAGTTCGACGTTTTTTGCCCTTGCATGGTCATACACCACATACGCATACGGCATGTCGATCTGATTGGCGGTGATCAGACGATCGTCCGCAAGCAGCAAGCCGGCCTTGATGCAGTCCGCGACACAACGATCGATCAGTTGCTGGCCGGTGTACGGCAAGGGCTTCCAGGCCGAATAGGAAATTTCGCAGGTCAGCCCGAATCCCCCCGGCGGATTACATTCCGGGCTCGCATTACCCTGCACAAAAATGCGGTGAAAGATCGTCTCTTCCGGATAATAGATCCAGTGCTTGTCGGTGATATGTTCCCGGCCCACGCCCAGATTGACGCAGCGAACCGAGATATGCCGCAGCGCGCCGGCCGCCTCCCGCACCGGGGCTGGCGCTTCATCGCCGATCAGCCTGATCAGCTCCGGCAACGGCATGGTGCTGATCAGGCTGTCGAAGTGAAAACGCCGGCCATCGGCAAGCGCGACGATGCGCTGCACCGGCGATAACTGGACGACGTCGGCATTCAGCTCCAGCGTGCCCTTGATATGCGGCACAAAGCCCTGCATCAGCGCTTGAAAGCCGCCGCGCAGCGGATAACCGAAACGTGCATTCGGCCCCATCGGCCTGGCCACCGGTTCCAGCGCGCCTTCAATGATTTCTTCCAGGTCGGGCAAGGGCACACGGCCGCCCAGCCATGACGTTTCCATCTCTGTCAGCGGTACTGTCCACAGCTTCCTGTTATACGGAATGGCGAAATGCCGTGCGATGCCGCTACCCCATACTTTATAGATGAACTCTTCGAAATTGCCGGGTTGCGGCTTTCCCAGCAACACGGCGCGCGAAGACGGCGATGCAGGAATCGTGACAGTGCCATCGGCGCAGCAATCGGCTATCTCCTTCGATGCGGCAAGCTTTTGCGTATTGGCGGCGTCACAGCGCGTGTCCGGCTTCTTGACGCTGCCGAAACGCGCCTCCATGGCGCCGACTATGCATTCACGAATCACTTTCGGCGGCAGCCCATACAGCGCGCCCTGGAATGGATAACGCGTATGCACGCCTTTGCTGTATACCCATGCTTCGCGATTTTGCCAGTGCACGTTATCACCGAGCAAAAGCTGGTACAGCTTCTGTACATAGGCATCGTTGGAAAACATGATGTGCCCGGCATAATCGAAAGTGAATCCCTTGTCCCGCACCGAACGGCACCAGCCGCCGACACTGGAATTGCGGTCCAGCACCAGCGTGTCCTGGCCCAGATGATAGGCGGCACTGAGCCCGGTCGGTCCCGCGCCTACCACCACACATTTGACATTGCGAATCGCCGCCGGCGCGCGCAGCGGATTGATATTTGCACCAGCCTCGGGCGCTTCCTGGCTCAGCTTCGGCGCGACTTTCCGCGCGCTGCGCGTGCCGCTCAGCAGCGCATGCATCTGGTCCACTGTTTTTTCCCACGAGGTGGACGCCAGCACCTCCTGCATGCGGGCCACATTCTGCGCCCGCTGCGCCGGCGATTCCAGCAGCGCCGCTTCGCAGGCGTCGACAAACGCCGCGCTGTCAGGCGCGATGTAGACCATGCTGCCAAACAGGCTCACCACATCGGCGATCGGCGTACTGACGATCGGCAATGCAGCCGCCATGTATTCGAGCGTCTTGGTGGGGCTGATGAAGCGCGTGGCTTCATTGATCGCGAATGGCAGGAGGCAGACATCCCAGCCCGCCAGGAACTGCGGCAGCGCATTGTAAGGCTGCTGTCCGAGGTAATGAATATTGGGGCGTTGCGGCATCGACGCCGGATCGACCTTGACGATCGGGCCGACCAGCACGATCTGCCACTGCGGGTGAGCGTCTGCAAGCTGCGCCACCAGAACGGCGTCGAAACGCTCGTCGATCACGCCGTAATACCCCAGGCGCGGCCCGGCGATATCACGATGTGCAGGATGCGAATTGGCGCGCTCGAGCGCTTGCACGAAATGGCCGACGTCGACGCTGCTGGCAAAACAGTGCACGTTGGGATGCCGCTCGCGCTTGCTGCGGTACAGGCTGGGACCGCCGGTGAAGACAATGTCCGCAACCTTCAGCACCGCATTTTCACGCGCCAGCAATTGTTTGGGCGCGTTGCGGAATGCGGATAGCTCATCCATGCAGTCGTACACCACCAGACGAGGGCAAAGTTCCTGCAATAGCGGCAGTGCCATCGGCGTATAAAACCACACGACATGATCGTCGAAATCGCCGACCAGTTGCCGCATCAGCTTGCGCAGCTGCGGCAACTGGTCGTCGTGAAAGCCAGGCATCGCGACCGATGTGTGGGGCCGATAGACAAAGACATTGGGCAGCGGACTGGCTATTTCCCATCGGCTCTCCTGGTCGTCGAAGACCGGTTCTTCGACAAACACAATCGGATGATATCTGGCCAGTCTCGACATCAGATGCTGCGGACGCTGCCAGACGAAATCCCAGCGCAAATGGGAAAAAACAATGATTGAACGCATGCGATCTCCTTGCCGTTCAGACGGCGGATAAGTACGGACACAATATTGGCCGCAAGTCTTATGGATCGAAAAAAACACTCGCTGGGATGCGGCCTGGACGCTTCGTCGCCGCGCTGGATACACGCGCCACGACGACATTTTTCGCAATAAAAAATCCGAGGAACACTCGAATTTCTTGACAGAGAAAAGAATTCAGCTTGTATTACGCAAAAGATATGCCGGTCACGGGGAGCTGCGCCATCCTGCTGTATCCGATCCCGGAAATGGGTGGACGCAGCAACGCATGGCCGGGTAATTTCTACAGGGCGTAGTAAAAACTACATTTCCATTGGAAAGCTGCAGAGGAATTTTTTTGACTCATGCAGCGCTGCGCTTCGCCATCCAGAAGGTATCGCATGCGGCAGAAAAGATAGAAGCCCGCATGTGCAAAATCCGTTCCTTGCCTTCCTTTATTTCATGCCGGTACATTTTCTGCTTAACGCTTGTGCATGCCGCCGGCAAACCCCGGCAGTAAAAAAATCAATGTATAGATCTCTGCAATTTAACGAATGACAAAATTCCCGGCTCCAATCTTGCGTAGCGTCAGATACATCAATGCAATTGGCCGCAGCACTTCACCAAACCACTGCCTGCTGATGGGCAGGACAAGGAGCGATTTTTATCATGTCTGCAATAAATTCCTCGGTCTCTTCATTCGACGACAGTGGCAAAATGCTTCAAGGAATGAAGGGACCTGGTTCGGCGGAACAGCGCTACCGGCAGCTGATCGAGAACTCCCCCGATGGCGTGGCGCGCATCGACCGTGACTTGCGCTACATTTACGTCAACCCCGCAGTGGAAGCGGTGACAGGCATGCCTGCGGCAGAGTGTCTGGGCAAGACCAAAGCCGAACTCGGACTGCCGCCCAACCTGGTTCGCGCATGGGACACGGCAACCCGGGCGGCATTTGACACAGCCACCGAGCAACGCTTCGATTTTGAATTGGCGAATGGGGCACGAACCCGCTATTTTTCAGCGCGCCTGATACCGGAGGCCGATCCCGACGGGCACATCGAATCGGTACTGGGCATCACCTATGACGTGACCGAACGCACAAAAATGGAACAGGAGCATGAGGCATTGCTGGCGCGTGAGCGCGCCGCACGTATCCAGGCTGAGACAGCGGCGCGGGCGCGAGATGAATTCCTGGCGATCGTCTCGCATGAATTACGCGCGCCCTTGAATGGCATCCAGAGCTGGGCGCATATCCTGGAAAGCCATGTGAAGGATTTCAACATGGGACCGCTTGCGCAACGGGCAATCAACGGCATCCGCACCGGCGTGGCGCAACAGGTGCGCCTGATCGAAGACCTGCTCGATGTCACACGCATGATGAGCGGCAAACTGAGGCTGGTGAAACAGCCGCTCACGCTGCTGCCGGTGATACAGGCGGCAGTGGAAAGCGTGCGCGGCGCGGCGGCGGCAAAACATATCGGCATGACCTGCACCTATCAGATCACGAACGAGCAGGTGGACGGCGATTCCGACCGGGTACAGCAGATTATCTGGAACCTGTTGTCGAACGCGATCAAGTTCACGCCCCAGGACGGCAACGTGTGGCTGACCGCTGCCCGCGACGATGCGCGGATATTGATCACCGTGCGCGATGATGGCATGGGTATCTCAAGGGAGTTCCTGCCGCACCTGTTCGAGCGCTTCAGCCAGCAAGACACCTCCAGCACGCGCGGGCACAGCGGCCTTGGACTCGGTCTTTTCCTGGTGCAGCACCTGATCGAACTGCATGGCGGTTCGGTGCGCGCCGACAGTCCGGGTGAGGATGGCGGCACCACGTTTTCCGTTGCGCTGCCGCTGCGCACCAGCCGCGACAAATATGCGGCGGCGCCGGCAACCGAGGCCGGCGCCCTGCCCTCGCTGTCGGGGTTACGCATCCTGCTGATCGATGACCAGGAAGAGGCGCGCGAATCGCTGGCGCTGGTGCTGTCGACCGCTGGCGCCAATGTCTTTTCCGCTGGCTCGGCACGCGAGGTATTCGACTGGTTGCCGACGGTGGCGCTGGAGGAACTGCCCGATATCCTGGTGTCCGATATCGCCATGCCGGTCGAAGATGGCTACTCGCTATTGCGCAAGCTGCGCGCCTGGGAAACCAGCAACAGCTTCGCTCCCCTGCACCGATTGCCGGCGCTGGCACTGACTGCATTTGCCCAGCGTGAAGATCGTATCAAGGCGCTGACTGCCGGTTTTCAAATGCATATGACCAAGCCGGTAGCGCCAGAGGAACTGATTGTGGTGATCGCGATGATGGCGTCGCGTGGATAGTGCCGCACGGGGAGTGCCACACGGGGAGTGCCGCACGGGGAACGTCACCCGTACATATTCCCTTTTTGCAAAGCCACATCCTCTTTTGCCTTGTGCAGGAATGCTGACTCTTCCTTCTGCGGCGCCTCGTTCGGCCCATATTCTTCCAGCCGGTTATACAGTGTCTTCAGACTGATGCCGAGAATATCCGCAGCTCTTTTCTTGACGCCTCCGCATAACTCCAGCGTCGCGAATATCAGCCTCCGGTCCACGTCCGCAAGCGATGTGCCCACTGGAATCGCCAGCGTCAATCCGGTCGGCGCGTGCGTGGTCATGGTGGGAGCCAACACGCTGGCATCGATTATCCGATCCGACAGGATGAACGCCCGCTGCATGTAATTGCGCAGTTCACGCACGTTGCCTGGCCAGTGATGCGCACTCAGGCAAGCCAGCCCATCGGCAGAAAGCACTTTCTCCGTGCCGTGCGCCAGGTTGAATTCATCCAGAAAACGCTGTGCCAGCAATTCAACGTCGGCGCCACGTTCCCGCAATGCCGGGATCTTCAGCGGAAACACATTCAGGCGATGATAAAGATCCAGCCGCAGTTTTCCTTCAAGGATCGCGTCTTCCGGGTCGCGATTGGTGGCGGCAATTACACGCACATCGGTTTCCTGTTCCTGGTTGCTGCCTATGCGCATGAAGGAACCGGTTTCCAGTACCCGCAACAGCTTTACCTGCAACTCGATGGGCATCTCGGTAATTTCATCGAGCAGCAAGGTGCCGCCGCTGGCGCGCTCGAAATAACCTTTGTGCTGCCGGTCGGCGCCGGTAAAACTCCCTTTTTCATGGCCGAAGATTTCGCTTTCAATCAGCTGCGGTGAAATGGCGCCGCAGTTAACGGGCAGGAAAGGCTGCTTTTGCCGCAAGCTCAGGTCGTGTATGGTTTGCGCCGCCAACTCCTTGCCAGTGCCGCTTTCACCCAGCAACAACACGGTCGCTTCGGTGGGCGCAACACGGGAAATATGGTTATAGAGTTTTTGCATTACCGGCGCCGCACCCAGCATTTGCCCGAAGTGACCGAGGCGCTTGAGCTCACTGCGCAAGACACCGATTTCGGTTTTCAGATCGGCAGTACGCGGCACGCGCGACAGCAGTGCCTTGAGGCGGCGAAAATTGATGGGCTTTGTCAGATAATCGGCGGCGCCGAGACGCAGCGCTTCAACCGCCGTTTCAATACTGGCGTGGCCGGTAATCAGCACGATCTGGGTCGTCGCACGCGATTCAATGTCATTGAACAAGTCCATGCCACTGCCGTCGGGCAGCTTGAGGTCGATCAGCACGACATCGGGCCGCTGCAACGCAATCTGGATTTGCGCGTCGCGTATATTGCCCGCCACGGCGGTGGTAAACCCTTCCGCAGCCGTGATCTCCACCAGTGCTTCCCGCGTATTCAGATCATCGTCTACGATCAGTACATGTGGCATATGAAGACAGTCTATGTGCGGCGGAGCGCCGCATTATCGTGCTTTGAATAAAAGCAGTGTCGCCAATCTCCTTGTATCCGGGTTTGACTTCGGTCAATCGGGATCAACAATCAAGCGATGTTTGATTTCCACGATAGAAGAAGAAACAAGATCCCCTGCATTCGACAGGTGATTTAATACCGGCAGGCGCCTGCCTGCCGGACGCCGGCATGAAAACCATCCAGCGGTCAGCCAGCCTTGACTTTCATTTTGTTGGTCACCTTCTTGACGCCTTCAACACCCTGGGCGGTCTTGAGGGCGCTGTCGATCTGGGCCTGATTATCGACGATACCGCTCAGGACCGTCTCACCACTCTGCGTCTCCACCGAAATATCGAGGCCTTTGACGTTCGGGTCAGCCAGCAGCGCTGTCTTTACCTTGGTGGTGATCGTCGTGTCGTCAAGTGCCGACCCTGCCTCGGTAGAAGGCTTGCCTGAGGTGTCCGCGCCGGGTGTCGTACCACCACTGGCGCCCGGAGCAGCCGCTGGTGGCGGTGTGCCTGTAGTGCCGGCAGCCGGCGGGCTTTCAGTAGCGGGGGGAGCCTGGTCGGATGATCCGCGATTACAACCTGCAACAAAAATCGCGCTTAGCAAGCTCACGACAATCAGGCTCCGGGAAGTCTTTGCAATTGAGTCCATCCGTACTGTTCCTTTTAATGATGAAATAATCGCCAGCCGAACCCATGATCAGATCGGCGGCGAAGAAAGAGAGAAGCGTTCGGCTAGTTCTCCGTCAATTCACTTCGAGGTGCCGCTTCCGGAGGTGCCGGTTCCGGAGCCCGTCGTGCCCGATGTTCCCGACTCCGACGTGCCCGAGCCTGTCGTGCCCGGCGTGGTACTTCCGGGCATGCCGGTTCCCGATGTGCCGGAACCCGTCGCGCCTGGGCTGGTAGTGCCGGATCCTGATGTACCGGATCCTGACGTACCGGATCCTGACGTACCGGATTCACTGGTGCCTGACGAACCTGTGCCGCCTGAGCTGCCCGGGGCATCCGCCGCACGACGCTCGCATCCGGCAAACATCACTGTCAGAACGCTTGCCGCCAGAATGATTTTTGAAGTGTTCAGTATCGATTTCATTATTGCTCCTGTCGCTAAAAATTTTAGGATCCTGCAGTTCATTCAAACAATCGATTTGTATGGCATTGTCTTCGGATAAAAGTTTCCGGTGAACTTGCAAGTTTGTCTGGAATCGAACGCACTTTCCATGCCAAGGCCCTTGTTCTCGCCGGGTGCCTATACTGCTGTTTTCTGGCGATTTTTATCTGCCCTGTTTTTCCACGGTAAAAACTACCGTTAAAAAGTAAGGGTTACACAAGGATAAATTTGAACCGGCATCAAGTGGATCGTTACGGCGCGAGCGCGCAATAACATTGCGAATTTTTTGTTGGCGCATCAGGCGGCCGGCGCGACATGGAACCGGATTCTGTTCCACCATCGATTGAATTACCGCAATTCGAACTTGCGGTATTAGTGTAAAAATATCAGCGTGCCGATCATTTTTACCATGTGATCGGTTGGTGTGGGCTTGCAGTCACTTGCGGAAGAATTGACCGGAATGGCAATCGAAAAAACCCTGAAGCGTTTCGGCATGCTATACGGCTCGTCGCCCGCAATGGAAAGGCTTTACCAGCAACTCGACAAGGTGGCGGTCACCGATGCGACGGTATTGCTCGCCGGTGAAAGCGGCACCGGCAAGGAACTGATTGCACAGACGATTCATCAGATGAGTCATCGCTGCAATGAAATTTTCATTGCCGTCAATTGTGGTGCAATCCCCGCGCATTTGATCGAAGCGGCATTGTTCGGCCATGAAAAAGGCAGCTTCACGGGCGCGGCGCGCCAGCATGTCGGCTACTTCGAGTACGCTTCCCGCGGCACGCTTTTTCTTGATGAAATAACCGAGATGCCAACCGACATGCAAGTCAAGCTGCTGCGCGTGCTGGAGTCAGGGACCTTCCTGCGCGTGGGCGGCAGCGACGAAGTGAAGGTTGATGTGCGCCTGGTCGCGGCCACCAACCGCGATCTTGAGAGCGCGGTCCGGCAAGGCAATCTGCGCGAAGACCTGATGTACAGGCTTGCCGTTTTTCCGGTCCGTGTGCCGCCTTTGCGGGAGCGTAACGGCGACGTGGAATTGCTCGCGCAGCATTTTCTGCAAGTCTTGAACGCCAAGGACAATACGCACAAATCCTTTTCGCGCAATTCGCTGGAAATGATCCGCAGCTATACCTGGCCGGGCAATGTCAGGGAACTGAAGAATGTGGTGCAACGCGCGTTCATCCTGTCCGCCGAATCGGTCGTGATTGAAGATCAGCTATCGGACATGCCGGCGCGCAAACCGACCATGCATGAGGGTTATCTGAATTTTTCCGTAGGCACGCCGCTGGCGGATGCGCAGCGGGAAATTATCCTGGCAACCTTGAAGCACTATAGCGGCAACAAGCGGCTCACGGCGGAAGCGCTGGGCATCAGCCTGAAGACCTTGTATAACCGGCTCAAGGAGTATTAGAGCGCGAGTGCTTTCGCCGCTTCCTGGCCGCTGATCTCAGCCATTGATGATTTCCCCGCCGTTCGGATGCATTACCTGCCCGGTCATGTAGGAAGAATCATCGCTGGCCAGAAAGACAAAACAAGGCGCGACTTCGTCAGGCTGCCCCGCCCGCCCCAGCGGCACGTCGGTGCCGAACGACGCCACTTTATCAGCGGCGAAAGTCGATGGTATCAATGGTGTCCAGATCGGACCCGGCGCTACTGCATTGACATGAATATCGCGTTCGGCCAGTTGCTGGGACAAGGATCGGGTGAAGGCGACGATGGCGCCCTTGGTGGCGGAATAATCGACCAGGTGGGCACTGCCGCGGTAGCTGGTTACCGAGGTAGTGTTGATGATGCGCGCACCCGGCTGCAGATGCGGCAATGCCGCTTTTACGGCATGGAACATCGCAAATACATTGGTGCGGAAGGTGCGCTCCAGTTGCTCCGCGCTGATATCCTCGATGCTTTCCTGCGGATGTTGCTCGGCTGCGTTATTGACCAGGATATCGAGCTTGCCAAACGCCGTGATGGCCGCATCGATCATCTTGCGGCAGAACTCCGGATCGCCGACATCACCTGCGAGCGTGATGCATTGCCGGCCCGCCTGTTCTACGGCTTGTTTTGTTTCGGCGGCATCTTCATGCTCGTCAAAATAGACAATCACCACATTTGCGCCTTCCTTGGCGAAGGCGATCGACGTCGCGCGCCCGATGCCGCTGTCGCCGCCGGTAATCAGCGCGACCTTGTCCTGCAACTTTCCGCAGGCGCGATAATGCTGGGCGAACGATTGCGGACGGGGTTGCATGTCAGCTTCGATGCCTGGCTGACGGTCCTGATGTTGCGGCGGGAATGCCGGCTTCTCTTGTTGTTTACTGGGCATTTTTATCAGGCTCCGGTAAAAATTGCAGGCGGCGTGACGGTTATCCTTCCTTGCCGGCCTTTTGCTGTGTCCTGCTCTTTCCTGCCTTCTTCAACGAAATCGCAACCGCCTGTTTGACGGCTTTCTTTTTTGTCGGCGGATGGCTCTTTCCGATGGCGCCTTCGTGCTCCCATTCATGCACGAGCTGCTTGATATTGCTGCTGACGGTTTCGTCGCTCTTTCCTTTTTTTAAAGGTGGCATATGACCTCCTGATCAGACCATTTGCAGGCAACACACTGCCTGCAAACAGATTGTCTGCAAACAGATTTGATTTTTAGACAGGATTGCTTAAAGAATGTTCCCGTTCAGGCGGCGATCGGCGACATACCCACGAATGCTTCCCGCAGCAATAGGGGATCGCCCGCCGCAAGTTTTTTCGAGTCGGACAGGGTTTGCCGGAAGCGGCGTGCGCCGGGCATGCCAGCCATCAAACCCAGCATGTGGCGTGTGATGCTGTTCAGCTTCAAGCCGCCCCCGGCGCCGTCGCCGAATTGCTGCAGTTGCGCGCGGATATAAGGCAACATGGCCTCGAGTATCTCGCCGCGTGATTTTGGCGCGGACTCATCGCCGTAATAACGGCCATCGAACGCCGCCATCAGGTAGGGGTTGTGATAGGCCTCGCGCCCAAGCATGACGCCATCGACATGCGGCAGATGGACATCGATGTCGGCGAGCGTCTTGATGCCGCCGTTGATGATGATTTCCAGTTGCGGGAAATCGCGTTTTAGACGATACGCGAAGTCATATTTCAGCGGCGGTATTTCGCGGTTTTCTTTCGGGCTCAAGCCTTTCAGGATTGCATTCCGGGCGTGCACGATGAAGGTGCTGCAGCCGGCGCCGGCGACAGCGCCGACAAAATCGCGCACGAATTCATAGGATTCCGTCTGGTCGATGCCGACCCGGTGTTTGACCGTGACATCGATCGACACCGCGTCGCGCATCGCCTTGACGCAATCGGCGACCAGTTGCGGCTCCGCCATCAGGCAGGCGCCAAACGCGCCTTTCTGCACACGTTCCGACGGGCAGCCGCAGTTCAGGTTGATTTCGTCGTAACCCCATTGCTGCCCGAGCTTCGCGCTTTTCGCCAGGTCCGCAGGATCGCTGCCGCCGAGTTGCAGTGCAACCGGATGTTCTTCATCGCTGAAATCAAGGTGACGCGGCACGTCGCCATGCAGCAGCGCACCGGTGGTGACCATTTCGGTATAAAGCCAGGTGTGGCGCGTGATCTGGCGGTGGAAGGCGCGGCAATGGCGGTCGGTCCAGTCCATCATCGGCGCAACGGAAATCCTGCGCCCCGGATGGGTACCGGGCTTTACGTCGCCTTCAGCGGAAGTGGTGTTATTTTCGATCATGTCAACAGACGGCCGCCTGGGCTCGCAAAGTAAAACGTGACGGCGTCGCAGGCTAAAGAAACTGAGGCCGCCATGATAGCGCTAAAGCAGGACGGCGTGCGTGCTGTGGCTATTTACCCCCACCATTGCCCTAACAAAACCGGCCGTCTGTCAGCACAGGCCGGTTTTCAACCCGTGCGCATGGGCCATCAATTTGCGCGCAGGCGAATCAGTCCTTCCTGCGCCACGGTTGCCACCAGCGTGCCATTGCGGTCGAATACATGACCCGTGTTCAATCCCCGGCCACCGGATGCATTTGGCGTTTCAAGGTCAAACAGGAGCCAGTCATCCATCCGGAAGGGCCGATGGAACCAGATCGAATGATCGAGGCTGGCAATCTGCATGCGCGGGTCGGTCACTCTCAGACCGTGCGGCTGCAGCGAAGTCGTGACCAGCCCATAGTCGGATAAATAGGCAAACAGGCATAGATGAACCAGCGGCGAATCCGGCAAGGCCAGCGGTGATCGCATCCACATCTGTTTTTCCGGCTCGCGCGAGGGACTGCAAATCAGGCTGTCGTCGCTATTCAGACGCAGATCGACCGGCACTTTATGAAACGGCTGGTTGGTAGCGATGCAATGCTGTCTCCACGCTGCGACGCTGCATGGCATCGATTCCGGGTCCACGCTCGGCGGCATCGGCTTCTGGTGCGTGAGCCCGGCCTCGCTGCGCTGGAAGGACGCCAGCATCACGAATATCTTGCTTCCTTCCTGATAAGCGGAAATTTGACGGGTGCTGAATGTCCCGCCATCCCGCACCCGTTCCACCGCATAGTCGATCGGCAGGCGATGATTGCCCGGCAAAATGAACATCGCGTGCAACGAATGCGGCTGCTTGTCCGGGACAGTCGCGGCGGCCGCATACAGCGCCTGTCCAAGCACCTGTCCGCCAAATACGTTCGGGCTGCCCATGAAGTGGCTCTGCCCCCGATAGCGGTCGGTATCGATTTTTTCCAGCGTCAGGAGATCGAGAATTTCCTGGCTGTTATATAGTAGTGCATTATCCGGCATGTCACATTGTCACAAGATTGCCGTCGGCAAGATCAGCCTGGCATTGAGGATCGGCACTTTTCGGTAGTCAGCCAGCGGTGTTAACCAATCAGTGTTTTAAATGAATCCGGCTGCGGAATATCTGGATCAACATTCAGGGTCGTGCCCGGCGCAGCCTTCGATGACACCAATTATACGTTGCGCGCACTTTCGCACGACGTGCCTGGCGAGTTCCGCAATCCGCATTAAAACCGCACAAACCTTCCAGTCGAAATTGCCTTACAGTGGAATGATCTCGATCCGGGCAAACGTACTACCATTGCGGTTAGCAATATTTTCTTTAGAAAGGGCAGAAGCAACATGGCGAATACTCTCAATACCGAGCATTTCTGGATGCCGTTTACGGCCAACCGGCAATTCAAGTCAAAACCGCGGATGCTGGTATCCGCATCCGGCATGTACTACACCACCGACGACGGCCGCCAGATCCTGGACGGCACTGCGGGCTTGTGGTGCGTCAACGCCGGCCATGGCCATCCGAAAATCGTCGCTGCGATCCAGCAGCAGGCGGCAACAATGGATTTCGCGCCGGTATTCCAGATGGGGCATCCGAAAGCATTTGAAGCGGCCAGCGCGCTCGCCGCCATCGCACCGGAAGGCTTGAACCGCGTATTTTTCTGCAATGACGGCTCGGAAGCGGTCGACTCGGCGCTGAAGATCGCCCTCGCCTATCACCGCATGCGCGGCGACGCCTTCAGAACGCGCCTGATCGGCCGCGAGCGCGGTTATCACGGGGTCGGCTTCGGTGGCATCGCGGTCGGCGGCATCGCCGGCAATCGCAAGCATTTCGGGCCGACGCTGGCTGGCGTGGACCATCTGCGCCACCCGCTCAATATCGCCATGAACGCATTCTCGCGCGGTTTGCCCGAGCACGGGGCGGAACTGGCCGACGAACTGGAACAGCGCCTGCTTGCCTTGCACGACCCGGCAACGGTCGCCGCCCTCATTGTCGAACCGATCCAGGGCTCGACCGGCGTCATCCTGCCGCCCAAAGGCTACCTGCAGAAACTGCGCGCGATCTGCGACAAATACGGCATCCTGCTGATTTTCGATGAAGTGATCACCGGTTTCGGCCGCCTGGGCGCGCCATTCGCGGCGGATTTTTTTGGGGTGGTGCCGGACATGATCGTCTGCGCCAAGGGCCTGACCAACGCCGCGGTGCCGATGGGTGCGGTGATCGTGCGCCAGGATATTCATGACACGTTCATCGATGCCGCGCCCGACAACACGATCGAATTTTTCCACGGTTATACCTACACCGGGCATCCGCTTGCTTCGGCCGCCATGCTGGCGACCATGGAGGTTTACAAGGAAGAGCAATTGTTCGAGCGTGCCGCCGCCAGCGCACCGTACTTTGAAGATGCGGCGCACAGCCTCAAGGGGCTGCCGTATGTGAAGGATGTGCGCAATCTCGGACTGGTATGCGGCATTGAACTCGAAAGCGTGCCGGGCAAACCGTCAGCGCGCGCGTTCGATGTCTTCCTGAAGTGTTTCTGGGAGCAGGGAGTATTGATCCGCACCACCGGCGATATCATTGCCCTGTCGCCGCCGCTGATCATCGACAAGGCACAGATCGACCAGCTGTTCGGCTCGATCGCGGCGGTGCTCAAAACGCAGAAATCGGTGCCGGCCACGGAACCGGAAGTGGCTTGATGCCAGGCCTATCGGGCGCTCAGACGGGCTGGCCGCAACGCGGCCAGCTCATTGAATATCAGCGCCGCCAGCACGACAGCGCCGCCCACCAGCGTGGCTTGTGCCGGCACCTCGCCGGCGCCCAGCCATGCCCATAAAGGTCCGAGCAACACCTCAAGCAAGGCCAGCAGCGAAATCTCCGGCGCTGCCAATGACTTGGCTGCAATGACCATGAGCATGCACGGCAGGCCAAGCTGAAAGAACCCGAGGACCGCCAGCAGCAGGATGTCGTGCGCCGATGCCTGTAGCGGCCATGCCAGCGGCAGCATCACCAATGCGGAGATCACCCCGCCCAGCAATACCGCCGGGATCAGGTCGACCCCGTGCCCTGCCTTTTTGAGAACGATCACATTGACCGAGGCCGCGACTGGCACGCCCAGCGCGATCGCCATCCCGGCCAGATGTGCACCTTCGAGTTGCGCCATGCCGCTGGCAAACATCCACACGATGCCTGCGCCTGCGGCGGCGATTGCCAGCCAGGTGCGCGAGGGAATTTTCTGCCGCAGGAATGCCCAGGCAAAGAAGGCAGTCAGCAGCGGCGAAATACTCATCACGATCAGCGTGTTGGCGACGGTCGTCATGGTCAGCGCAATCATGAAGCAACTGAACATGATGCTCCACATCGCTCCCGACAGCAGCCCCAGCCAGCCGGCTGCGCGGACGGTGTGAACAGCCTTTTCTCTTTTCTGCCAGAGCAAGGCGCCGGCGACAAACAAGGCGGCAAAAATGCTGCGCCAGAAAGTCACTTCGAATCCTCGCGCAGCATCCAGATGGCGGGTGATGACACCGGCGATGCTCCACATGCTTGCGGCGCAAATCATCAGCAGGACGGCACGGCGATGGGTTTGTCGGTCGGGCATCAGGAATTGTCAAAAGAGGAAAATAAAAAAACCCGCTGCTCCTGGATGGCCTGAAGCAGGCCATACGAGAGTAACGGGTTTCCTGACCGCCGATGCATCAACGGCTGAGGCAACAACGATTACGCTGCTTCGCGCCCGGCCTTCTTGCGCTCGTGTTCCTTCAGATAACGCTTGCGCAGACGAATGCTCTTTGGCGTGATTTCGACCAGTTCATCATCGTCGATGAATTCGACCGCGTATTCGAGCGACATCTGGATCGGCGGCACCAGGCGCACCGCTTCATCGGTGCCGGAGGAACGCACGTTGGTCAGTTGTTTGCCCTTGATCGGATTGACCACAAGATCGTTGTCGCGCGAATGGATGCCGATGATCATGCCTTCGTACACCGGATCGTTGTGGACCACGAACATGCGGCCGCGATCCTGCAGCTTCCAGATTGCGTACGCAACCGCGGCGCCGTCATCCTGCGAAATCAGCACGCCATTGCGACGGCTTGCCATCTCGCCCTTGGAGGTGTCGACGGGAGCATACTCATCAAAAATGTGGCTCATCAAACCTGTGCCGCGGGTCAGTGTCATGAACTCGCCCTGGAAGCCGATCAGGCCACGTGCCGGAATACGGTATTCGAGACGTACACGACCCTTGGAGTCGGATTCCATGTTTTGCAAGTCGCCGCGACGGCGTCCAAGCTCTTCCATCACGCCGCCCTGGTTCACTTCTTCGACGTCAACCGACAGCAATTCATACGGCTCGTGACGTACACCGTCAACCATCTTGAACACGACGCGCGGACGCGATACAGCCAGCTCGAATCCTTCGCGGCGCATGTTTTCAATCAGGATGGTCAGGTGCAATTCACCTCGGCCGGAGACTTCAAAAATCGTATCGTCATCCGTTGGCGCGACGCGCAGCGCAACGTTGGCTTTCAATTCGCGATCGAGACGCTCGCGTAACTGGCGGCTGGTGACGAACTTGCCTTCGCGGCCTGCCAGAGGCGAATTATTGACCATGAAATTCATGGTCAGCGTAGGCTCATCCACTGTCAGCATTGGCAGCGCATCCGGTGCATCCGGTGCGCAGACCGTGGTGCCGATACCGATCTCGTCGATGCCGTTGATCAGCACGATATCGCCGGCAACTGCTTCGTCGACCAGTACACGCTCGAGGCCTTTGAAATTCAGCACCTGGTTGATGCGCGCCTTGATCGGCGTGCCAGTCGGGCCGTCCATGATGATGACGTCTTGCAATGCCCTGACGCGGCCACGGGTGATGCGGCCGATGCCGATCTTGCCGACGTAGGACGAATAATCAAGGGAAGAAATCTGCAATTGCAATGGACCGTCCTGGTCGTCGTCACGCGCTGGAACGTGTTCCAGGATGGCTTCGAACAGCGGCTTCATGTCGCCTTCGCGCACGGTGGAATCAAGGCTGGCATAACCGTTCAGCGCCGAGGCAAACACGACAGGGAAATCGAGTTGCTCTTCAGTCGCGCCGAGCTTGTCGAACAGTTCAAACGTGGCATTGATCGCCCAGTCGGGACGCGCGCCCGGACGGTCGATTTTATTGATCACGACAATCGGCTTCAAGCCGAGCGCCAACGCCTTGCGCGTGACAAAACGCGTCTGCGGCATCGGGCCTTCCTGCGCATCGACCAGCAGCAACACACTGTCAACCATCGACAGCACACGCTCGACCTCGCCGCCGAAATCGGCATGTCCCGGGGTGTCGACGATGTTGATGTGCGTGCCTTGATACTCGACCGCGCAGTTCTTCGACAGAATCGTGATGCCACGCTCTTTTTCGAGATCATTGGAATCCATCACGCGGGCTTCAATTTGCTGGTTGTCGCGGAAGGTACCGGACTGACGCAACAACTTGTCGACGAGGGTGGTCTTGCCGTGATCAACGTGGGCAATAATGGCGATGTTGCGGATGGCGCGTTTTGTATTTGACATGGTGGGTGTGTGCTGTTGTGTGCTGAATTCGGGAAACCGAGCATTGTAGCATGGTGCGATGCACGATATCTGGAAAAGTCGTGATATTTCAATAGCTTGCTGGTATTTCAGGCCCCTGTATCGGCGGCAGTCAATTTGTCCGTGGCGATCAGGCGTTCCGGTGCAAGCACGCCGAAGGCCACGACCTGACCCGTCCCCAGCAATCGGCCATCTGTTGAACGATAGACCCGCACGCGCCCTTCCCGTTCCGGAACCGGCACACCTTCCTTGCCCAGCGACAGCCGCTGGCCGTGCAGGAAGCGTTTTGCCAGATCCTCCGGGAGACTCACAACGGGAAATGACGACAGCAGGGCGTCAACGGATGACAGCGACGCCAGCCGTTCGGCCTCGGGCATGGCGGCGAACGCGTCCAGCGTCAGCGCCGTGCCTAACAACAGGCTGCCGACCCTGGTCCGCCTTAATGCCTGCAAGTGCGCGCCGCATCCCAGCGCCGCGCCGATGTCCTCGCCCAGCACGCGGATATAAGTCCCCTTGCTGCACATCACCCGCAGCGTCAGAAAAGGTGCCTGATAGTCAAGAAATTCAAGCTCGTGAATCGTCACCCGCCGCGCTTCCCGTTCCAGCGTCACGCCGGCGCGCGCATATTCGTACAAGGGCTTGCCATCACGCTTGAGGGCGGAATACATCGGGGGAACCTGGTCGATTTCACCGCGGAAGCGCGTGAGCACCGACTCAATCTGGGCCCGGCTGACATCAACTTCGCTGGTCGTGACGACGTCGCCTTCGGTATCGCCGGTAGTCGTGCTGATGCCAAGATGCACTACCGTTTCATAGGTCTTGTCGGCATCAAGCAAATCCTGCGCAAATTTTGTCGCCTCCCCAAAACACAAGGGCAGAAGACCGGTCGCAAATGGATCCAGAGTGCCGGTATGACCGGCCTTTTCCGCATTGAGCAGGCGTTTGGCTTTGATCAGCGCGTCGTTGCTGGAATGCCCGACCGATTTGTCGAGCAGCAGAACGCCGTGAACAGGAATGCGTTTTTTCCGGGGCGCGGAAGTCTTGGGCGAGGAATTCACCATGCCTGGGTCTTTTTCATGGCAATGCGGAAACTACTTGTGTTAACAAGGAAGAGCGCGGACTCAGTCTTCGTCCGCATCCCTAGCGCGCGTTGCATTGGCTTCGTCGATCAGCTTCGACAACTCCATGCCGCGGGCTGTTGATGTATCGTGCACAAAATGCAATTCGGGCAGCGTATGAATCGACAGGCGCCGGCCCAGCTGGCCACGAATGAAACCGGACGCCTTGCTCAGGCCCGTCACGGTATTCTGGATGGCCTCCTTGTCGTCGCTCAGCATGGTGAAAAACACCTTTGCATGGGCGTAATCGGGCGTGATTTGCACTTCGGTGATGGTGATCATTCCCACGCGCGGGTCTTTCAACTCGAACGCGACGATTTCTGCCAGATCGCGCTGGATCTGGTCGGCCACGCGTAAACCGCGTGCCGGAATGGTTTTGCTATGTTTGGCCATGACCTATATTTCGATGCAGCGTTTGCCAGACCGGATTCCGGCGGGAGCGAGCGGATGAAAATCCCGCCAGCGCCCGCTAAAATCAATCTTACAACGTGCGGGCAATTTCCTGGACTTCGAATACTTCCAGTTGATCGCCTTCCTTGACATCGTTGAAATTCTTCAACGTTAAACCGCATTCAAAGCCGGATTTCACTTCTTTCACGTCATCCTTGAAGCGCTTGAGCGAATCGATTTCACCGGTCCACACCACCACGTTATCACGCAGCAGGCGCACTGACGAACCGCGTCGCACCACACCTTCGAGCACAAAGCTACCGGCAATGGCGCCGACCTTGCTCACCAGGATAACCTGGCGAATTTCGACCAGACCCAGTGCCGATTCGCGTTTTTCAGGCGCCAGCATGCCGGACATTGCTGCCTTGACCTCGTCGACCGCATCATAAATGATGTTGTAGTAACGGATGTCGATGCCATTGGCTTCGGCCAGTTTGCGCGCGGATGCGTCAGCACGTGTATTAAAGCCGATGATGACCGCTTTCGACGCCACCGCAAGATTGACGTCCGACTCGGTAATGCCACCGACGGCGGCATGCACGACCTGGACCCGCACTTCGCTGGTCGACAGTTTCTGCATCGAATGCACCAGTGCTTCCTGCGAACCCTGCACGTCGGTCTTGATGATCATAGGCAGATTCTTGACTTCGCCTTCGCCCATCTGCTCGAACATGTTTTCCAGCTTCGCGGCCTGCTGTTTGGCCAGTTTCACGTCACGGAACTTACCTTGACGGAACAGGCCGATTTCACGCGCCTTGCGCTCGTCAACCATGACCATGACTTCTTCACCGGCCGCCGGTACTTCGGTCAGGCCCTGAATTTCAACCGGGATCGACGGGCCGGCTTCGGTAATGCTCTTGCCATTCTCGTCGAGCATTGCCCGTACGCGTCCATATGCCGAACCAGCCAGCACGACATCGCCGCGCTTGAGGGTACCGGACTGCACCAGGATCGTCGCCACCGGACCACGACCCTTGTCGAGTTTGGCTTCGATCACCAGGCCGCGGGCGGGTGACGCTACCGGCGCCTTCAGCTCCAGCACTTCGGCTTGCAGCAATACCTGTTCGAGCAGGTTGTCGATGCCTTCGCCGGTCTTGGCGGACACGGGAACGAAAGGCGATTCACCTCCGTACTCTTCCGGCACGACTTGTTCGGCCACCAGTTCCTGCTTGACGCGATCCAGGTTGGAACCCGGCTTGTCGATCTTGTTGATCGCAACCACCAGAGGCACGCCCGCTGCTTTTGCATGGGCAATCGCCTCGCGGGTTTGCGGCATCACACCGTCGTCCGCCGCCACCACCAGAATAACAATATCGGTCGCCTTGGCGCCGCGCGCACGCATTGCCGTAAATGCTTCATGGCCTGGCGTATCAAGGAAAGTGATCATGCCGCGCGGCGTTTCGACGTGGTAGGCGCCGATATGCTGCGTGATGCCGCCTGCCTCGCCGGATGCCACTTTGGCACGGCGAATATAGTCGAGCAATGAGGTCTTGCCGTGATCGACGTGACCCATGACCGTCACTACCGGAGCACGCGGCAAGGCTTCGACGTCCGCATGTTCGACCCCCTCTTCCAGCAATGCTTCCGGATCGTCGAGCTTGGCGGGATGCGCCGTGTGGCCCATCTCTTCGACCAGAATCATCGCGGTTTCCTGATCGAGCACCTGATTGATGGTGACCATCTGGCCGAGCTTCATCAAATGCTTGATGACTTCCGACGCTTTCACGGACATCTTGTGCGCAAGTTCGGCGACGGTAATCGTCTCCGGCACATGCACATCCTTGATCACCGCTTCGGTAGGCGCCTGGAAATTGGTTTCGCGGCTATCGGCATGCGAAGGACGCCGCCCTTTCGGACCGGCGCGCCATGCATCACGACCACCGCCGGCATTGCCGCGCGTCTTGATGCCGCCGGCACCGCGCTTCTTGGCGTCGTCCTGCCAGGTCGACGACACATTGGCTGACTTGATCGACTTTTTGTCGACCGCGACAACCGGTTTCTTCTCGTCTTTTTTCTCGCCGGGCTTTTTCTCGGCTGGCTTGTGCAGCGTGCCTTCCGGTGCTTTTGCCGCTACTGGCGCAGGTGCTGGCGCCGGCTCCGGCGCTTTCACAGCCTTGCGCGGCGCACTCATCATCGCCTTGATCTGGGCAACTTCGTCCGCCACCGCTTTGCGCGCACGTTCGGTCGCCGCCGACTTGTCGGCCGCGTCTTTCGCTACCTGAGCCGCTTTTTTCTTGCTCTCGTCCGCAGCAACACGCTTCTTTTCTTCCGCCAGCTTCAGTTCCTCGGCGGAAGCGGCAGGCTCGCCGACCTTTTCCAGGACAGGCGCTTGCTGTTGCTGCTGCTGTTTCTGTTGCGCCGCTACCTTCTGGGCTTCAATCTCGGCCTTCTGGAATGCCTTGGTCTGCGCTTCTTTTTCCGCCTCAAGTTTTGCCAGGCGTTCCTGCTTCTCGCGCAAATCGGCTTCCTGACGCGCGATCAGCTCCGCCTGACGGCGTGCCTCGTCCGCACGGCGCGCCACTTCGGCCTCGTCGATGACGGGCGCGGCCGGCTTGACCGGTTCTTCTTCGATCGTCGGTTCGTCGCGCTTCACGAAGGTACGCTTCTTCCGCACCTCGACCTGAATCGTGCGCGACTTGCCGGTTGCGTCGGCCTGCTTGATCTCTGTAGTCTCTTTCCGAGTCAGAGTGATTTTTTTCTTTTCGCCGTCCGGCGCCACGCCGTGGGCGCGACGCAAATGTCCAAGAAGCTTGTCTTTGTCTTCCTTGGACAACTGGTCGGCCGTCGAGCTTTTTTCGACGCCTGCGGCACGCAGCTGCGTCAGCAGCAAGTCGGCTGGCATCTTCAGCTCGGTGGCAAATTGGGCTACATTGTTACTCGCCATTCAGTCCTCTTTTCTATGTGACTCGGTGGATGAGTGTGGGAGATTCCCGCGGATCATTTAGCTTCCGCAAGACTCCATACCTTGGCTTGCAAGGCCTTGGCACGCTCATCGTATTTAGCATCGATGAGCTTCATCTCTTCATCGGTCACATCTTTAAATTCGTTTTCAATCAGTTGGTGCGCGCGCTCCGCCGACAATGCAAGGATCGCGCCAAATTCGTCGTACGCCAATGCGGCAAACGCATCCAGGGTCTTGATACCCGCCAAACCGAGCTTGCCCGCGATGATGCGGTCCATGCCATCCAGATTGACCAGCGCGTCATCCATGCCTTCGAGGCCTTCTTCCGAAGCAATCGCCTCGGTTACCAGCGCATCACGTGCTCGGTTGCGCAATTCATTGACCGTATCTTCGTCGAAGGATTCGATTTCCAGCATCTCGGTAATCGGCACATAAGCGATTTCTTCCAGGCTGGCGAAACCTTCATCGACCAGGATGTCAGCGACTTCCTGATCAACGTCCAGCTTTTCCATGAACAGGATGCGGATCGCCGCCGTTTCCAGCGCCGATTTGTCGGCCGACTCTTCCGCCGTCATGATGTTGATTTGCCAACCGGTCAACTCTGCTGCGAGTCTCACATTCTGGCCGCCGCGACCGATTGCGATCGCGAGGTTTTCTTCATCGACCACAACGTCCATCGCATGCTTTTCTTCGTCGACCATGATGGACGATACATTCGCCGGCGCCAGCGCACCGATCACGAACTGCGCCGGGTCTTCCGACCACAAAACGATATCGACCCGCTCACCACCGAGCTCGCCGGTCACCGCCTGCACGCGCGAACCGCGCATGCCGACACAGGTACCGATCGGGTCGATCCGCTTGTCACTGGTAAAGACGGCAATCTTGGCCCGCACACCCGCATCGCGCGCCGCCGATTTAATCTCAAGCAGGCCCTGCTCAATCTCGGGCACTTCAAGCTCAAACAGCTTCATGATAAATTCAGGCGCGGTCCGCGACAAGATCACTTGCGGGCCGCGCGCATTACGCTCAATGCGCAGGATATAGGCACGGACGCGATCGCCGATACGCAGATTTTCTTTCGGAATCATCTGGTCGCGCGGCAGGCGGGCTTCGATCTTGCCCGACTCCACGATCGCATCACCACGCTCCATGCGCTTGATGGTGCCGGTCACCAGGGAATCATCACGCTCGAGGAAGTCAGCCAGGATCTGCTCACGCTCCGCGTCACGAATGCGCTGCAGCACAACCTGCTTGGTGTCCTGCGCAAAACGGCGACCGAAATCGACCGACTCGATCGGCTCTTCGATATGGTCGTCGACGTCGATGTCTTCGATCTGCTCTTTTGCTTCGAAATGCAGGATTTCCTGATCGGGCAATTGCAGGCCGGCTTCATCGGGAACCACATGCCAGCGCCGGAAGGATTCGAATTCGCCGGTCTCGCGATCAATTGCCACGCGAATATCCACATCGCCCTCGTAGCGCTTCTTGGTCGCCTGCGCAAGCGCATGCTCCAGGGCACCGAAGACGACATCCTTATCAACGTTTTTTTCGCGCGCTAGCGCATCGACCAACAATAAAACTTCGCGACTCATGCTTTGCGACTCCTAAAATCCACTTTCGGCACCAGACGTGCCTTGTCTACATCGGCGAGCGTAAATTCAAGCTTCGCCGGACCTTCGTTTCCTTCAAATTCGAGCGCCAGCTTGTCACCATCGGGCACTTGCAGAACCCCTGTGAATGACTTGCGGTTGGCAGCGCCCGGCATTGGCATGCGCAGCTTCACTACTGCCTCCTGCCCCGCAAAACGCTCATAATCAGAGACCTTTTTCAGGGGCCTGTCAAGACCTGGAGAAGAGACTTCCAGACGCTCATAAACGGCGTTCTCGACTGTCAGCACGTGCAACAACTGGTGTGTAACTTTCTCGCAGTCTTCGACCGTGATAAAACCCTTGTCGATATCCTGGGGCCCGAAGTCGATATACACCCGCAGCAGCCCACGCGGAGCCTGCTCGAAATCGACCATTTCGTAGCCCATGCCTACCACTGTCTTTTCTATTAATTCCAACAACCGCAAATCAATTCTCCGATGAACATCAAGTCCGGCATGACAAACTGTTTAACAAAAAAAAAAATGGGCATCTGCCCATCTTCTTATTTGCTCCAGCCGCCTGCAGTTGCCCTGCAGATTGTCATGCGGAAGCGACTTTCGTTAACTGCTAAATTATAGTCGATTAGTTTGTGCACCGCAATGACAGAGTAAGGCAGCACGCAGGATTAAGCCGATATTGCAAAAATTACCATAATGAGCGGCTACATGCCGCCCATTATTACCGGTTATCCCCGCGGACGGCGCCGTGGCATACCCTGCGCGCCACCATGACCGCCATGACCGCCCTGATTGCCCTGTCCGCCTTGCCGTCCCTGGCCGTCATGCCCTCCGCGTCCCGCGCCGGCATTGCGGCGCGGTTGGCCCATTCCCGGAAATCCCAGTGCGGTTTGCAGCGGATCCGGCTGCCGGGGGCGCGACTGACCACCCTGACCACCCTGACCACGCCGCTCATTCTGTCCCTGGCCTTGCCCCGAATTCCGGCGCGGCCCTTGCGCCGGACCATTTCCAAAAGTATTGCCGTTACGTTCGATGTTCCCCTGACGTGCATTGGGCTCGCCTCGACCTTTGTCCGACTGGCCTTGCGCCGCAATCTTGTCCAGGCCGCTGATGCTCAGGAGGCTGCGAACCGCATGCTCATCCATTTCTTCCCAGCGCCCTCGTTTCAAACCCCGTGGCAGGGTCAGCGCACCATAGCGGGTACGGATCAGACGCGAGACGGTCAAGCCGATCGCCTCGAACATCCTGCGCACCTCCCGGTTACGACCTTCGCCAATCGTCACGCGGTACCATTTATTGATGCCTTCTCCACCACCGTCGGCAATTCTTGAAAATTGCGCAGTGCCATCATCCAGTTCGACACCGGCCAGCAGTTTCTGGCGCATGCCCTCTTCCAGCTCACCCAGGGTACGCACCGCGTATTCACGCTCAATGCCATACCGCGGATGCATCAGCCGGTTAGCCAGATCGCCTGACGTGGTGAACAGCAGCAAACCTTCGGTGTTGAAATCCAGCCGCCCGACCGCCAGCCACTTGCCGGCCTTCATGGTGGGCAGACGTTCGAACACCGATGGCCGGCCTTCAGGATCGCTGGTGCTGACAATTTCGCCGGCCGGCTTGTGATAGACCAGCACGCGGGGCGGCTTTTTGCTGACTCTGCGCTGCAACAGTTTCCCATTGATGCGCACCTGATCGGTAGGCAGGATGCGCTGACCGATATGGGCTGGCTCACCATTGACAGACACACGCCCGGCAATAATCAGCTCTTCCATGTCCCTGCGCGAACCCAGGCCGCCTTCGGCCAGTACCTTGTGCAATTTCGGCGCATCATCATCGGCAGTCAAATCGCGGCGCACCGTTTTTGCCGCTTGCGGCCGTCCATTCCGACCGCCGCCGCCCGGCTTTTCATCGTCAACCGCCAGGCTATCGAAAGCCTCGGATGTCACATACGAAAATACTTCGTCGGCGTCGCCGGTTTTTGCCCGCGGTTTCGCGTTCTTGTTATTCACGCCGCCAGCCGGGCTGCGCGGCGGCTTGCGAGATTGATTTTGCCCGTTTCCAGCGTCGTCGCCATTGCGGCCCGGGGCATTACCACCTGGAGCTGCCGCGCTACGCGGAGGACGACGGTTGCGTTCCCTGGGCCGCGCGGCGGCACCGGATTCCTCGCCGCCCGTGGCTTCGTTCACGATGGCTTGCGCTTCATCAGGCTGCGATGCCTCGCCTGCCTTTTTTTCGGGTTTATCCGCACCTGCCTCGTCGTCCGCACGAGGTGTCGTGCGCGCCCGTCTCAAGGTACGTGGACCGCGCACCCCTCGCTTGGCCGGCTTGGCGCCTGCCGGTGCTGCCGAGGCATCGGTATTTTCAGAAGGCGCGTCTGCCTGGCGGTCAGATTCCCGCGTTCCTTTGGCGTCAGCAGATGAAGAAGTGGCCGGAACGATCTCGGCTGCATCATTAGAATTTGGTAGCGTCATTGTTCGATTCTTGGTTGTTCTGACCTAGCGCAGCGTCAACCGTTGATTCGGGCGCAGGGTCGTGAGTAGGAGTACTTGTCTGTGAATCAGGAAAATCGGATGCCACCGGCTCCGCTGCCGCAGCATTGTCAATAACAGTCTCTGTAACAGCCGCACCTTCGGCATCCATGTCGTGCTCGCCGGATTCAGCCGCGAAATTCATTGCCGTCTGATCCAGGCTTGCCTGCAAATCATCCAGCGCCTGCATTTCCAGCAACGCACTGCCCTGCATGTCGCCTTTCTTGACTTGCTGCAGTGGCGGCAACTGGTCCAGCGAGCTCAGGCTCAGATCATCCAGAAATTGTTTAGTGGTAGCAAAAAGTCCCGGTCGTCCCGGCACATCGCGGTGACCGATCGCCTCAATCCAGCCACGATCTTCCAGCATTTTGATAGTCTGCGAATTGACTGTCACGCCGCGAATCTCTTCGATATCGCCGCGTGTCACCGGCTGACGATAGGCAATGATGGCCAGCGTCTCCAGGGTCGCGCGCGAATATTTCGGCGGCTTTTCGGGATTAAGGCGTTCCAGATACATTTTCATTTCGGGCCGGCTCTGAAAGCGCCAGCCAGTCGACAGGCTGACGACTTCGATTCCTTTATCCGACCAGTCTCCGCGCAACTCTTCAAGCATCATTTTGATCGTGTCGGCGCCCACTTCCTCCCCACCCTCGCCATTTCCGACGTAGAGTTTCTTCAGGTCGTTGATCGACAGGGGCTCGTGTGCGCATAGCAATGCGGTTTCGAGGACTTTCTTCGCCTCAGCAGTATTCATGTGCGATTCTTGTGCGGCTTGTTAGTTGCAATTTGCAGAGGTTAAATTCAACGATGAGCATCTAATAATGCTATCCGGTCAGAGAACCCGTTGATACTGCTTTCCGACGCCCGTTTTAGAGGAGGTGTAAATGAGGGGCGGGAATAAGTAAGGCTTGTGAGACTTGATCGGGCTGGCATGCCGGGCTTGATCTGCGGTCAACTACAGGTTCCGTTACATGCACCTACCTTACCAATCGGCGGATTATAGAGCACATTACGCCGCTTGTCATCCAATTGCATGGACTAATATCCGCTTCTGTCAGCAATAATCAAAAATCTGCAGGCACGTTTTATCAGCAAGCAAAAAGCAAAAAACCGTTGAACATATTACTGTTCAACGGTTTCGGCTTGTCTGGTTGCGGGGGCAGGATTTGAACCTACGACCTTCGGGTTATGAGCCCGACGAGCTGCCAGACTGCTCCACCCCGCGTCTGAAGCCAAGAGTATATAGGGTATGCGCCAGCATTGCAAATGCAATCGCATAATCGGACACGGTGATACACTTCTCGATGCAGCAAGCCTCTTCAAACAGGAAGACTTGCCGGGAAAACTGTCCGGCCAATTTTTATTCACCCCCTACTCGTTTGCCTCTTATGAAATTTTGCTCTGAATGCGCTCAGCCTGTATCGCTGCTCATCCCGCCGGATGACAACCGTCCGCGTTATGTATGCAACGATTGTGGTGTGATTCATTATCAAAATCCGAAGATGGTGATCGGATCGATACCGGTCTGGCAGCGTGATGGCAATACGCAGGTGCTGCTGTGTCGGCGGGCAATTGAACCGCGCCATGGCTATTGGACCTTGCCTGCGGGTTTCATGGAGAACAACGAGACCACCAGCGATGCCGCTTCACGGGAAACAATGGAAGAAGCTGGCGCACGCATTGAAATGCACGAACTCTTTTCTTTATTGAACGTGCCGCATGTGCATCAGGTTCACATGTTTTACCGTGCGACGCTGCTGGATCTGGATTATGCTGCGGGCATCGAAAGCCTGGAAGTAAAACTGTTTTCAGAAACTGACATTCCGTGGAAAGACATTGCCTTTCCGACGGTCGCGCACACGCTTAAATTCTTCTTTTCCGATCTCGAAAAAATCAGGAACGGGACAGGGACATTTGATTTCCATGCACATGACATCATGAAACCAATGAGCAGCGCCGGTCCGGCTCCGGATCTCTGACCGGCAGCCTTCCTTGCCTCTACCAGCTTGACTCGCGCTCAGCAGTCGCGCTGATTTTGTGTATCGACAGATCCGCCCCATCAAATTCCTGCTCGGCATCGAGGCGGATTCCCACTGTCTTTTTCAGCAAGCCGTAAATAATCGCACTGCCGGTTACGGCAATGACGATACCCAGGGCGGTACCCAGCAGTTGCGACATGAAGGACACACCGCCCATTCCACCGAATGCCTTGAGGCCGAAAATCCCCGCCGCCAGTCCACCCCAGGCGCCGCACAAACCATGCAGGGGCCAGACGCCGAGAACATCGTCAATTTTCCATTTGTTCTGCGTGAGCGTAAACATCCACACAAATATCGCGCCGCCCATACCGCCGGTCACGAGCGCACCCAGCGGGTGCATCAGATCGGAGCCGGCACACACGGCAACCAGGCCCGCGAGCGGACCGTTGTAGACAAATCCCGGATCGTTTTTCCCGAGCAGCAGCGCAACCAGCGTGCCGCCCACCATCGCCATCAATGAGTTGATGGCGACCAGCCCGTTCATCTTGTCCAGTGTCTGCGCGCTCATCACGTTGAAGCCAAACCAGCCCACGGTCAGGATCCAGGCGCCTAGCGCGAGAAAGGGAATGCTGGAGGGCGGATGCGCGGAAATCGTGCCGTCCTTGGTATAGCGGCCGCGGCGCGCGCCGAGCAGCAATACCGCCGGCAAGGCTGCCCAGCCCCCTACCGCATGCACCACCACCGAGCCGGCAAAATCATGAAACTCCGCCTCGAACATTGTTTTCAGCCACGCCTGAAACCCGAATTGCTGATTCCATGCGATGCCCTCGAACAAAGGGTAAACCAGACCGACCAGCAATGCTGTCGCGGCCAGCTGCGGATAAAATTTGGCACGTTCGGCAATGCCGCCCGAAATGATGGCGGGGATCGCCGCCGCAAAGGTCAGCAGAAAGAAGAACTTCACCAGTTCGAAGCCATTTTTGGCCACGAGCACATCCGCGCCGCTATAAAAGCTGATACCGTACGCCAGGCTGTAGCCGACGAAAAAATAAGCGACGGTGGAGACTGCAAAATCGACTAATATTTTAACCAGTGCATTAACCTGATTTTTTTTGCGCACCGTCCCCAGCTCAAGGAACGCGAAACCCGCATGCATCGCCAAAACCATAATCGCGCCAAATAAGATGAATGAAGCGTCAGCGCCGTTCCTATATGCATACATGCAAAAAGCTCCCGGTAATCGTGCAAAATTAAAAGTCGACGTTCCGGGTAAGCAATTTTTGTACCATTTTAGTGCAAATATTCAAGTATTTGATTTTATTGAGGAAATTTTATTAGTGAACAATGTGCATCGATACGGCGCCCTGATACCGTGCAAATTTTCAGCCCATATTGGTGAGTAAAATGATTCCTTGGCTTGAGGGACAGGCACCCTTCCCGGATGTATCCGAAGCGTTGACGGATGCTGACGGTGCGCCGGGCTTGCTAGCCGCCGGCGCGGATTTGTCGCCGCAGCGATTGCTGCAGGCTTACCGGCATGGCATTTTCCCGTGGTTTTCCGAAGACCAGCCTATTCTTTGGTGGAGCACCGATCCGCGCATGGTGCTGTTCACTGAACACTTCACCATCTCGGACAGCCTGAAAAAGAAATTAAGAAAAATCCGGAAAAGCATGGAGCAGGATGGGCCCTGGCAGATCCGCTTTGATTCCGCATTTGAAGAAGTGATGCGCGCATGCGCCGGCCCGCGCAAGGAAGGCGCGGGCACCTGGATTTCCGACGAGATCATCGAGGGGTACTGCGCACTGCACCGGATGGGTCATGCACATTCATCCGAGCTATGGTTCGATGGCGAGCTGGTCGGCGGTGCTTACGGCATAGGCATCGGACGCATGTTTTATGGTGAATCCATGTTCGCCCGGGTCACGGACGCTTCCAAAATAGCGCTGGCTTACCTGGTGCACTTCCTGAAGGAAAACGGCGTTGCAATGATAGACTGTCAGCAGGAAACCGGACACTTGGCGTCCCTGGGCGCAAGGCCGATTGCCAGAGTCGACTTCATGACCCGCCTTCGCCAGGCGATTGAACAACCCGAGATTGAAGTATGGAAACCTATCGGAATTTTTTAATCAGCATGTCGAAAAACTTTGCGCGCCCCTGTTCGTCCGGTGTAAATTATGTATATCAATATCGCTGTCAGGTACTTCTCGCATGACACATCTTAAAGACTTGCCGTTTTCGACCTTGCAGTTCTATGCCACTGCACCGTATCCCTGCAGTTATCTGGAACAACGCCAGGCACGTTCGCAAGTCGCCACACCATCACATCTGATCAATGCCGATGTCTACTCCGAACTGGTCAAGAATGGTTTCCGCCGCAGCGGCATTTTTACCTACCGCCCCTATTGCGACGGTTGCCAGGCATGCACGCCGGTACGGATCAAGGCCATGGAATTCTTGCCCGGCCGCAGCCAGCGCCGCGCCTGGACGAGACATCAGAATCTGATCTCGGTGGTGACCAACCTTGCTTACATTCCTGAACATTACGATCTTTATTTGCGCTACCAGGCCGCGCGTCACGCCGGCGGCGGCATGGATCAGGACAGCCGCGATCAATATGCGCAATTTCTGCTGCAAAGCAAAGTCAATACCCGCCTGGTAGAGTTCCGCGAACCCGACGGCAAGCTGTGCATGGTAAGCATCATTGATGTGCTGGACGACGGATTGTCGTCGGTTTACACTTTTTATGACCCGGATACGCCCGGCGCCTGCTACGGCACCTACAACATACTCTGGCAAATCACGCAGGCAAAAAGCCTCGGCATGCCGTATGTTTATCTCGGCTACTGGATCGAACAAAGTCCAAAGATGGCGTATAAAACGAATTTCAAGCCGATTGAAGCGTTGCGTCAGGGGAAGTGGGCTCTTCTGTAAAAGCGGCGGCATGGCCCTTACGCGTTAAAATAACGCCCGAAACGTCACTAACCCGTCGTTCCGGCGCCAGCCGCAACGCCACCATCCCGATTCATTGCCCACTCCATCATCGTGTCTGACAAACTACTCTACTCCCTCGCCCGCCCTCTGCTGTTCTCCCTGGATGCTGAAGTTGCCCACAATCTCACCATGTCATCATTGCGCCGGGCTGCCGCGCTAGGTCTTGCCAAGGTCTTGCCGACACCGCACGCCGACCCGCGCAGCGTGATGGGAATCACGTTCCCGAACCCTGTGGGGCTGGCTGCGGGACTCGACAAGGATGGCGCGTATATTGACGGACTGGCCGCGCTCGGGTTCGGCTTCATCGAAATCGGCACCGTTACACCGCGCCCGCAGAAGGGCAATCCGAAACCTCGCATGTTTCGCTTGCCGAAAGAAAATGCAATCATCAACCGGCTCGGGTTCAACAATGGCGGACTTGACGCGTTTGTAGCAAATGTGCAGGCGTCGCGTTTTTTCCAGAACAAGGAAGGTGTGCTCGGCCTGAACATTGGCAAAAATGCGGATACGCCGATCGAACGCGCTGCGGACGATTACCTGCTTTGCCTGGAAAAAGTGTATCCGTACGCGAGTTATGTCGTGGTCAACATCTCCTCCCCCAACACCAAGGATTTGCGTCAGCTGCAAGGCGCATCCGAACTTGATACCTTGCTGGCGCGCCTTGGAGAATCCCGTCAACGGCTGGCGGACCAGCATGGCCGTTATGTGCCGGTCGCGCTCAAGATCGCACCGGACATCGGAAGCGAGCAGATAAAAATCATCGCCGAGGCGCTGATCAGATACAGGATGGATGCGGTCATCGCCACCAATACCACCATCACGCGCGACGCGGTGCAAGGACGTCCCCACGCGGCGGAAGCCGGCGGCCTGTCCGGCTCGCCGGTATTCGAACTCTCCAACAAGGTGATCCGCGCGCTGAAGGCGGAGCTCGGCGGCGCCTGTCCGATCATCGGGGTCGGCGGCATCCTGTCAGGCCAGGATGCGCGGGCCAAGATCGATGCCGGCGCGTCGCTGGTCCAGCTGTATAGCGGACTTGTTTATCGCGGCCCGGCGCTGGTGCGGGAGTGCGCAGCAGCCTTGCGCGATTCAAGGTAAAGTCGACAGTTCGCCCGCCGGCAGCGGCGCTCTCTTAACACTGACCTGATCATCATGAAAAAAATCAAACTTGGTTCGAGTGACCTGGACGTGACCGAAATCTGCTTCGGCACCATGACCTTTGGCGAGCAGAACACCGAAGCGGACGCCCATCAGCAGCTCGATTATGCATTGGAGCGCGGGATCAATTTCATCGATACCGCGGAAATGTATCCGGTCATGCCGCGCGCGGAAACCAGTGGCGCCACCGAACGTTTTATCGGCAGCTGGCTGAAAAAATCCGGCAAACGCGGCGACATCATCCTGGCGACCAAGGCGGCCGGACCTTCGCGCAACCAGAACTGGCTACGCGATGGCAAGAGTGACTTCGACGCCGCCAATATTCGCGCCGCGGTCGATGCCAGCCTGCAGCGCCTGCAAACCGATTACATCGATCTGTACCAGTTGCATTGGCCCAGCCGCAATGTGCCGATCTTTGGCCAGTTATCCTTCAATCCCGATAACGAACGTCCGCATACGCCGATTGAGGATACGCTTGAAGCGCTTGGCGAAATGGTCAAGGCAGGCAAGATCCGCCATATCGGCGTGTCCAATGAAAGCGCGTGGGGGGTGTGTGAATTCATCAAGCAATCGGAACTGAAAGGCGGGCCGCGCATCGCCTCGATCCAGAATGCCTATAACCTGGTCAACCGCACGTTTGAATCAGGACTGGATGAAACCTGCTTCCGCGAAAATGTCGGCCTGATGGCCTACAGCCCGCTGGCATTCGGCCAGTTGAGCGCAAAATATGTGGAAGACCCGAAGGCCGTCGGCCGCATGACGATTTTCCCGCCGAACTGGAGTCCGCGTTACCTGCGTCCGAAAGTATTCGAGGCGAGCAGCCGCTACGCCGCGCTGGCGCGGGCAAACGGCATGACGCCGGCCCAGATGGCGCTTGCATGGTGTTATTCACGGCGCTTTGTGGCCTCGACCATCATCGGCGCGACCAGCATGGTCCAGCTGAAGGAAAATATCGATGCGCTTTCGGTGAGTCTGCCCGACGACGTGGTCAAGGGCATTAACGCGATACACGCCGACATTTCCAATCCGGGACAGTAACGCACGTCTTGTACCGTGGGCTCAACAGCAATCCACGGTACCGGCAGAGTGTGCCCTCGATTTTGTTTAATCGGGAAATTGTTTAATGCCTTGGCATACGCTCATCGAACATGATGGTGAACCGATTCAGGGCCGCTTTCCAGTTCTGGGCCGGCATCGACCATTTCTTGCTGATGTTGCGCAGAGTCAGATAATACAGCTTGATGAGTGCATCGTCGTTGGAAATGAACCTCTGCTTTTGGTGACCTTGCGCAAGCTCATATAGACGGACTCGATCGCATTGGTGGAGTCCCCCAAGGGGGACTCCCTTCGGGGCGTAAATCACTTTCCTGATTTCGACCGGGTAGTCGAAGAACGGCACAATACGCATCCAGTTACGCTGCCAGGATTGCACGATCGATGAATACTCGGCCCCCCAATTCGTATCGAATTCTGCAAGTCGCATTTCCGCCTCTTCGACGGTGGCCGCCTTATGGATGGTGCGCAGATCGGCTACCACGGCCTTGCGTACTTTCCAGCTAACGAAGTGCAAACTGTGCCGCACCATGTGCACGATACACAGCTGGGCACCTGTCTTCGGAAACACCGCTTCAATCGCCTCGGGAAAGCCCTTGAGGCCATCCACGCAAGCGATGAAGATGTCCTGTACGCCTTGGTTTTTCAACTCTGTGACGACCTACAACCAGAACTTGGCGCCTTCGGTCTGCGCCACCCACAGGCCTAGCAGTTCCTTGTCGCCATTGAGGTTCACGCCCAATGTCAGGTAGACTCCCTTGACCCGCACCGCACCGGCACCGCTTACCCTGGCATGAATGCAGGCTTGCAGAGCTCGTTACACGATTGCCTTGGTCAGATGTTTCAAAATCCCGTCGCCGCCGCTCAGGTCTTCCGGCTTCTTTTAATCGGCGAGCAAAAAGTCGATCAGGTCGGGTTGTGCTACTTTGCGTTAGGTCATGTTTTTCCTTGTAGGCGGCAGTGTCCTTCCAAATGACCGATTACACAAAATTATTTACCCCCCTTACTGGACCGCGATGCTGTCGGCCTGCAGTTGCTGCTTGATGACCGCCTCACGGCGCGATAGCCATTCTGCCGGGGCGAGTTTCTCTGCCTTGGCGCGCCCCATCGTAAGTTTTGCCGCCTTCACTCTTTCATTCTTATCACCTGTCAGGAAGCAGAACAGGAAAAAATCGTTCCCAAGAAAACTTCGCTCGAGTTCGATGAGTCGTTTGCCATCTTGGAGGACAGCTTCAAACCGTTGTAGGCATCCGGCTACGTTATTGACTTCCTTAGTCTTGCGACGCAGATCCGGCTCCGTCATAAGATTCTCAGCTTGCTGATATGCTCGGACAATATTGTTGATCGCATCATAGACCGTGGAAAAGGCACCAACGGTAGTCAATTCAAGTCCAGCTAAGCTACCAAGAACGTGCTGAAACGAATTCACTTCGTACTTGGTCTGGCCATCTTCAACATACTCCCGGCGCTTCGTAGCCTTGATAACGACTTCATAGCGGCGGGTTCTCACCATATCTTGAAGACGGCGCTGTAAGAGGGGGCCGAATTGGTCAGTGACCTGACGAATGCGCGAATCGAGCGATTTTATGTCCTGTCGGATATTGGTAAGCGCATTAATGCGTACCGTCTTGGCGGCGATCGCCTCAGCCAAAGCTTCCACGCGAGCTCTGCGCGCTTTTTCATTGCGATAATGGTTTAGATCATTCAACAGCCGGCGATCAGCCCCAAATTTTTGGACGCCGCAGTCGCTGCCGACCAAGGTCAACTTCCCATCGATGCGGCGGACAAGCCAACCATGATTATGCGGCTCCTCGCAAAGGTTACCGTTTTCTTTTTGTACGCAGCAACGCGCTTTTTCAGGCAGGTGGTAGTCGCCGAAAATTTGTTTGTAGTTTTCTCGCGTGAGCGGGGCATTATCCTCGAAGCCTTCAAGTGCGCGAATCTCTTCGATGCTGATGAAGGTGCGGATTTCTGGCGTATGTGAACTCGTTTCGACGGTCATTAAGCGCAAGTGGTTGGTTGCCGACTGCTTTATTATACTGTATATAACATCAGCATTTAGGGGGCCTCATATTCCTCGTGCGAGTCTACAGTAGGCTGCCAGGGCTGTATTGTTTAGTGGGATCGAATGCAGTAGGCTGGTCAAGCGGCCACATTCAAAGCTGCTGTGTTCAAGGGTGGCGGCGTTTTACCCGCCAAGGTCGAAGGTTGAGCTATGAAAACCGAAATGCTAACAGTCTGTCGAAGAATGTCTGCTCTCGGCCAATTTCGGACGTTCAGTAGAGAGTTAGATCGCGATTGGAATGGCTCCGATCACTGTCATGTCACGAGATGCGAGTATCCCCCAGGAGGGGCGCGACTTACGGCGGGGGCGAGCCCCGCACTTGTGTAAAGCCGGTCGTACAGGTTCGGCCGCGGAATCTGTGCTAAAAAGCCCGCGCTTGCCTGCGCATCCCCGTAGTAATGCAGCAGGTTCCCGTACATAACGGGCAGCACTTCGCAGACGAAACGCGTGGTCGAATTCGCATCCTTCAGTCGGCTCAGCAAATCGCCGAGCTGGCCGCCGAACTCGACCGAGCGCGGCGTGAATGAAAGTCCTGTGCCTTGCATTTTCAGTCCGGCGTGCGCGGTGATCTGCACTAAGTATTCACCGATTTCCTCCCAGTCGGCCAACATGCCGAGAAACGCATCGACCGTCTGCGGCAGCATGTGCCACGCCCGGTAGTGCGACAGTACCAATTCATGCAGTCGCGCCTCGACCTCCAGGCGCTCCAGCAAGTAGAGGATAAACCGGTCCTGCGCCAACTTCTTTCCCAGTATCTGCTGCGGTTCGCGCACAGCCTTGTCCCAGGTGACCGCGTTCTGATGCTGCAAAAAGTGCAGATGCTCGTGCGCCAGCACCGCAGCTGCCCGCTCTGCCTTCGTGCTGGCGCGGTCAAGCAGCGTGATCTGACGGTCGTGTTGCGTAATCGGCAGAACATGGCCCAGCAGCCGCTTGCTGCGGGTATCTACACGTCGGAAAATGCCCATCAAGGCGGCGCGTACGAACGAACGTGGAACGACGTAGCGATGCGCGATCCGAGCTTGCCCGGATTCTGGATCGGTTTGGGCATCGACCCTGCTCAAATCGCTTAGTGCCTCGAGCAGTTCCGTCGCGACGGTCTCCGGGTTCGACTCCAATGCCTGCAGCAGCTCCGCACTGCGCCGCCAGTAGTTTATCCAAGCTCCCGGACCGCGCACGCGCACGACCACAAAGGTGGATGCAGGCGGCGTGCATTGCAACGGGGCCGGCGGAAACTCACCGAAATCCTCGCGCAGCTGTTGCATAGAGGTGCGTTCGAATCGCTTGTAGAAGTAGCTCAACATCTGCGCCGCCGGTCTTGATCATAATCCGCAATCATAGTGGGCGAGCTGCCCTTGTGGCAAGAGCGCCCGTCAGCCGGGACAGAGTTGCAGGGGCCTCCCGATCGTCAATCGAGTACCGCGCATCGTCTGCGGCACGCGGCGGGCGACGGCCGAATATGCCGCGGTCCTACAAAGCGAACGCAATTGGAGTGGTCGCAGTCCGTACACAATCGCCGATAACACCGCCTCCGAATCGAAGTGCAAGCGGTAGTGGCCGCTAAGGCGGTGAGCCAGGCACGCTGGCCAAGCGCAAACGGCAGTGATACATTTCCACACTACAGCTCCCTACCCACTGGCGGAAATTTGCAAGCTAGTTGTCGCCTAAACGCCCTTTTTACGCCGCTTTTTTGATCTCTGATTTTTCTCCTTTTTGTTGATGACGTCAGTGACACGTTTAGCCGGGCCGGCAGAGCCTTGCTGTTCCATCTACTATCGAAACTCCACGATTGCACCAGCGTGGGAATCACCACCAATCTGAGCATTGCGGAATGGCCGAGCGTGCGTGTTTGGCGATGCGAAGATGGGGCGGCCTTGCTGGACCGGTTGACCCATCACTGCCACATCATAGAGACCGGAAACGATTCCTGGCATTTCAGGAACAGCAATTCAAACCGAAAAAGCACCACCAGTAAATCGACAAAGAAAGCAGAACCGGCACATCAGACCCAAGACTTATCCCCAAATTCGTTGTAATCTACGCAAACTCAGGCTGGGTCAATTTTCGACGAAAATAGTGGGGTAGTTTTATGCGCTTCTCAACACAAGCGGTTTTCACCCTGCGAATAGTTTATAGCACTACTGCACATCATTGAAGCAGCCACCAACATGCTGATTAACGGGGACATAGTGAACTACAGATATGACCCTAACGCCCAGAGCATTGAAGAAAGGTAATGCGAGTGCTAAATCTTTTCCGCTCTTGAGCCTATGGCTATCCTCATTCCCAGCCTGGACGCCGCAAAAGGGGCCAAACAGAAACCAACCGAAGGCGAAATATTTTTGTTGGAATTCCTGGCAACCCACTTTGACGACCAGATTGAAGTCTATTTTCAGTCATGTTTCAATGGTGATCGACCAGACATTGTACTGATGTCTCGCCATTTAGGTGTTGTCATCATTGAGGTCAAGGACTGGAACCTTGATTCTTACGGCATTGACTCTAACAACAAGTGGTCAGTTAAATCCATATCACATCGGGTGAAATCCCCTTTCCAGCAGGTTTACGCCTACAAGAAGAATTTCTTTGAGATTCATGTCAATGGACTTTTGGAAAAGAATCTGAAGAATCCAAACTTCTTCAGAATGATCAAGACCTATGTGTATTTTCACCATGCGACCAAGCAGGCAATACAGAGTTTGTATACCCCACACCTTGATCGCCTTCATGAACAGTCACGGCGTAACGAAGACGACTACAAGTCCAAGAAGATAGAATTCGACGCCTACGAAAAATCACGGGAATGGATTGAAAGAGGTAAGCACAGATTTGAACGTGACATGTCCTTTGCCCTTTACAGGGACAAGCTCCCCAAAATCGCCTTCCCCATCACGGCGAAGGAAAGCATCTTTGATGAAGCTGTGTACCACGAATTCAAGAGACTGCTCAATCCTCCCTACCATTACGCATCGGAAGGAAAACCGCCTAATTACTCAGACAAGCAAAGCAGACTGATCAAAAGTGCTGCTCAAGCTAGTTCAAAGATCTGTGGCTTGGCAGGATCGGGGAAAACTGTCGTCCTCGCTGGCAGAGCCGTCAATGCCTACAAACGTCATGGTGGCAGAGTTCTGGTATTGACCTTCAATATCACGCTGTGCAGCTACATCCACGACAAGATCAGCGCCGTCCGATTGGATTTCCCCTGGTCCAGTTTTGACATTAGCAACTACCATCGGTTTATCACTACCGCTCTGAACAACTCAAATATTGAAATTGATATTCCAGACGATCTTCAGCACGACGGCGAAGATTCTGTTGTTGCACGTAAAATTACAGAAAGACGGAATCACTTTCTTGAGGAAGCCTACTACAGCAATCTGCGGGTTTTCGAAGGCGAAGAAATCAAGACCAAGTATGACACGATCTTGATTGATGAAATCCAGGACTACAAGCCAGAGTGGATCAAGATAATTCGCTCTTTCTTCCTTGAAGATGATGGAGAAATGGTTCTGTTTGGTGACGAGAAGCAGAACATCTACAAACGTGCCTTGGACGGTGAGCGCCGATCAAAGGTAGTTGAAGGCTTTGGAGCATGGATAAAGCTGACGAAGAGCTATCGCTATAAGGATCAATCGCCAATTATTCCCTTGGTGGATGCTTTCCAAAAGAACTTCCTTCTTCAGAACTATGTACTGGATGCGGATGAGTCTTTCCAGTTAAGCCTGACCAGTGTTGGCGTTCAATCCTACAGCATTTTTGACAGGAAGAGCCTGGGCCAACTTGCCGAAAAAATCATCGAAATAGCAAAGGAGAACAAGATTCACCCAAACGATATTTCTATCATTTCCTCTGAGGAATTCATTCTGCGAGAACTGGATCATGTCCTCCGTACGTCAGAGGCACACAGGGAGCGGACCTTATGTGCCTTCCCGTCCCTTGAAGTGACGCAGCACCCTAAATACTCCAAGAAGTATCAAGAGATCAGTGCCGCAAAGAAGAAAGGCTTCAATCTAAATAGCGGAGTGATGAAGCAAAGTTCCACTCACAGCTTCAAAGGCTTTGAGTCACCGTTTATTTTCTTACTGGTGAACAGCAAAGACAGTCCCGAAATAGTATTCACCGGGCTCACACGTGCCAAAGAGAACCTAGTTGTATTCTTGGATGAGAACAGTACCTATTTTAAGTTTTTCAGCAAGCACCTCAATGAGCTTGAGACGGACATAAGCCATCGGTAACGGTTCAACATACGACCGAATAGCTCCGTTCGATATCTCGGGATTGAAGTGCACGATGGACTGGAGATCGCAGAGCAAACGAAAGCGTAGTATCGAAAGACGGCGCAATGTCGCTTTCGTCAATTCAGGGCGCGGCGTTCAATCCCTTCTCGATCTCCTCGCGCGTCAGTTCAGGCGCGAACTGCGCGATGAAATCATAGGTATAGGATCGCAAATACGCGCCGCGCCGCACTGCCAGCCGCGTGACATTCGGTGCGAACAGGTGGCTTGCCTCGATTACCTCCAATCCGCTGCTGCGGCTCTGTTCAACCGCCATGGACGCGACAATGCCGACGCCCAATCCCAGGCTCACGTATTGCTGAATCACGTCCGAGTCCATTGCCGTGAGCACGATATCGGTCCCGATTCCTGCCAGCCTGAAGGCGTCGTCGATATGACCGCGTCCGGTAAAACCGACGTCATAGGTAATCAGCGGATATTCTGCGAGATGTTCCAGCGACAGTTGTTCGAAGGCCAGCAACGGATGTCCTGCGGGCACCACGATCACATGATTCCAGCGATAGCAGGGAAACGACACCAGATCCGGGAACTGGCTCAAGCCCTCGGTGGCAATGCCGATATCCGCCTTGCCCGACAAGACCCATTCAGCGATATGTTCCGGTGAACTCTGTTGCAGCGCTATGCGCACTTGCGGGAACGCGCTGCGGAACGCCTGCACCACCTTCGGCAACACATATCGGGCCTGGGTATGTGTGGTTGCCACCGTCAGCGTGCCACTCTTCAGCCCTGCATATTCCTGGCTGGCTTGCTGCAGGTTTTCCGCCTCCAGCAGCAGGCGGTCGATGATCTGCAAGATGCCCTTGCCGGGATCGGTCAATCCGGTCAGGCGCTTGCCGTTGCGCTCGAAAATCTCGACGCCCAGCTCCTCTTCCAGTTCGCGAATCTGACGACTCACTCCTGGCTGCGAGGTGAACAGGACATTCGCGACCTCGGTCAGGTTATAACCGCGCCGCGATGCTTCGCGTATCGAACGTAACTGCTGGAAGTTCATGCCAAATCCTCTTTTTCATTCATCAAACGATGTCATTCACAAAGACATGCAGACGTTTTGGCCGCACAACCAGTGTTTCGCCTTCTTTCAGTGCCAGCTGCACAAAACGTTCACGCGAAATCACTGCTTCGATCAATTCAGCGTTGTCGTCACGTTCCAGTTCGAGCTGGGCCAGCGGACCAATCGCATGGACCCGCCGCAGCTGCACGATAATGCCTTCGGCGCCCGGCGCAAATCGATCGATTTCAATGTCATGCGGCCGCACATAACCGATACCCCTGGCATCCTGTGCCAGCGCGTGACCCGGCGCGTCGAATGTGGCGCCGGCCGCTTCGAGAACACCTTCATGCACGCGGCCATGGAACAGGTTCACGTTGCCAAGAAAGCCGTAGACAAAGGGAGACGCCGGATGGTTATACACATCGCTCGGCGCACCGATCTGTTCAACCTTGCCTTTGTTCATCAACACGATCTGATCGGCGACTTCGAGCGCTTCCTCCTGGTCATGGGTGACAAAAATGCTGGTGACGTGCAGCTCATCATGCAGCCTGCGCAACCAGCGGCGCAATTCCTTGCGCACCTTGGCGTCGAGCGCGCCGAACGGCTCGTCGAGCAGCAGCACGCGCGGCTCGACTGCGAGCGCCCGCGCCAGTGCAATGCGCTGACGCTGGCCGCCGGACAGTTGCGGCGGGTAGCGGTCTGCCAGCCAGTCCAGCTGCACCAGTTCCAGCAGCTGTTTGACCTTTTCACGAATCTGCGCTTCGGGCAGGCGGATCTTGCGCGGCTTGACGCGCAGGCCGAATGCGATATTTTCAAACACGCTCATATGCTTGAACAACGCATAGTGCTGAAATACGAAACCGACTTGCCGCTCGCGTACATGGCGCTCCGATGCATCTTCGCCATCGAGCAATACCTGGCCGGAATCGGGCCGCTCCAGTCCCGCGATGATGCGCAGCAGCGTGGTTTTGCCGCAGCCGGACGGCCCCAGCAGGGCCGTCAATTCGCCTGCGGGAAAATTGAGCGAAACGTTATCGAGTGCGATGAAACTGCCGAAATTCTTTTGAATGTTCCTGACTTCAATAGCCATGATCAATGCTCCTGGATCTGTTGCGACGTCTCGTCCTGGAGACGCCATTCGATGAACGACTTGAGTGCCAGCGTAACGAGTGCCAGCAAGGCCAGCAGCGATGCCACCGCGAACGCCGCGGCAAAGTTGTATTCGTTATAAAGAATTTCAACTTGCAGCGGTATCGTGTTGGTTTCACCGCGTATATGGCCAGACACGACCGATACTGCCCCGAATTCGCCCATGGCTCGCGCGTTGCAAAGGATGACCCCGTATAACAGACCCCACTTGATATTTGGCAGCGTCACATGCCAGAAGGTTTTCCAGCCGGAGGCGCCCAGCACCAGCGCCGCCTCTTCTTCTTCGCTGCCCTGCGCCTGCATCAGCGGTATCAGTTCGCGCGCGACAAAAGGAAAGGTGACAAAAATAGTCGCCAGCACGATACCGGGCACGGCAAACAGGATCTTGATGTCATGCTCTTGCAGCCATGGCCCCATCCATCCCTGCGCACCGAACAGCAGCACGTAGATCAGGCCGGAGATTACGGGCGACACTGAGAACGGCAAGTCGATCAGGGTCAATAAAATGCTCTTGCCGCGAAATTCGAACTTGGCAATTGTCCATGCCGCGGCAACGCCGAACACCAGGTTGAGCGGCACCGCAATCGCGGCGGTAATCAAGGTCAGCTTGATCGCTGACACCGCATCTGGCTCGACGATGGCGGCCAGATATGCCTGCCAGCCTTTTTTGAAAGCTTCAACAAATACCGCAACCAGCGGCACCAACAGAAACAGGGCCAGGAACGCAAGCGCGATGCCGATCAGCAGCGCGCGTACCCAGAATGGTTCCAGCACCACCGAAGGAGTATGGACCGGCTCGCCTCGCTGGCGTGATGGTGCGCTTACTGCGGGGGGTGCAATGGCAGCCATGTCAAATCCTCTCCGACTGGCCGCGCTTGCGGGTCCAGGCTTGCAATACATTAATCGTCAGCAGCAAGGTGAACGACACCAGCAGCATCACCACGGCAATCGCGGTGGCGCCGGCGTAGTCATACTGCTCGAGCTTGGTAATGATGAATAAAGGCGTGATTTCGGACACCATCGGCATATTGCCGGCAATGAAAATGACCGACCCGTACTCGCCGGTCGCACGCGCGAACGCCAGCGCAAAACCGGTCAGCAATGCCGGCAGCACTGCCGGGAACACCACACGGGAAAAAGTCTGCAGGTGGCTCGCTCCAAGGCTGAGCGCTGCCTCCTCCAGTTCCCGCTCCACATCTTCAAGAACGGGCTGCACGGTGCGCACTACGAATGGCAAACCGATGAAGGTCAGCGCGATAACGATGCCCAGCGGCGTGAACGCAACCTTGATGCCCATGGGTTCAAGGTAGCGGCCAATCCAGCCGTTTGAAGAGTACAGCGCCGTCAGCGCAATGCCGGCCACCGCGGTAGGCAATGCAAACGGCAGATCGACCAGTGCATCGATGATTTTTTTCCCGGGGAAGCTGTAACGCACCAGCACCCAGGCAACAATGCCGCCGAACAGGACATTCAGCGTGGCCGCGATCAGCGACGCGCCGAAGGTCAATTTATACGACGCGACAACCCGCGCCGACGTGACCGCGGCCCAGAACGCGTCCCATGTCATGGTGAATGTTTTGAGAAACACTGCGGACAGCGGAATCAAAACAATCAGGCCGAGATAAAAAACGGTAAAACCGAGCGACAGGGTAAAACCGGGCATCACCCGAAATGTCTGCTTCCTGATTGGTATTGTTGCAGCAACCTGCATGTGCGCCCCTTATTACTATTTCGACTAATTGGACGCAATAATTACACCGTTTGTATATAAAGAAAAATACATTTTTCGCATTCTCATATGCGCTTTTCAAATAACGGATTGCTGAAACCAGAATAATGATTTCCTGCCTCTGAAATGAAAAAAGGCATGCCCCGCCCGCCTGATTGGCGAGCGGGGCATGCCTGATCATTCCTGCTCCTGGAGCGCTTATTTCGAAGGCTGGTAAATCTGGTCGAATATGCCGCCATCCGCAAAATGGGTCTTTTGTGCATTGGCCCAGTTGCCACCCACATCGGCGATGGTAAACAGTTTTACCTTGGGAAATTGTGCTGCGTATTTTTTCACTGCTTTTTCCACTGTAGGCCGGTAATAATTCTTGGCGATGATTTCCTGGGCTTCATCCGTGTACAGATATTGCAGATAAGCTTCGGCTACCTTGCGTGTGCCGTGTTTGTCCACATTCTTGTCAACCACTGTGACCGGAGGTTCCGCCAGAATACTGACGGTTGGCACCACGATCTCCACTTTTTCCGGGCCGAGTTCCTTGATCGCCAGGATCGCTTCGTTTTCCCATGCGAGCAGTACGTCGCCGATGCCACGTTCGACAAAGGTTGTGGTGGATCCGCGTGCGCCCGAGTCAAGTACCGGCACGTTCTTGTACAGCTTGCCCAGGAATTCCTTGGCCTTCACTTCGTTGCCGCCCGGCTGTTTCAAGGCATAACCCCATGCCGCGAGGTGATTCCAGCGTGCGCCGCCCGATGTTTTTGGATTAGGCGTGATGACCGAGACGCCTGGCTTGACCAGGTCATTCCAGTCCTTGATGCCTTTCGGATTACCCTTGCGCACGAGAAAAACGATGGTGGAGGTATAAGGCGAACTGTTATGCGGCAGGCGTTTTTCCCAATCCTTGGATATCAGGCCACGTTCGGCAATGGCGTCGATATCATAGGCCAGCGCCAGCGTCACGATATCCGCTTCCAAGCCGTCGATGACCGAACGGGCTTGCTTGCCGGAGCCGCCGTGCGACTGCTTGACCTTGAGGTTGTCGCCGGTTTTTTGCTTCCACTGCTTGGCAAAAGCCTGATTGAAATCCTGATACAACTCCCGCGTCGGGTCATACGAGACGTTAAGCAATGAAACATCGGCTGCATGAACCGAAGGCGCGACAAGGGCGAGAACGATCGCTGCCTGGATCAATTTTTTGAATGACATCTGCATTTCCTCGAAGACGGATTGGTTACTGGAAGATGCAGAGTAAAACCACGGACGAAAAAAACGAACGAATTCTTTCAAGATTCCATATGCGCTTTTTGCATATGGATTGGTGAATGACAATAAAAAACAGGTCGGTCAATAAGGTTTTTCTACAGGCTCCGCTGGCCGGATTACAGTAATCGAACCGGACTGCTCGCCGTCACGTGGCGCATCACGACCATCCTCGTCGACAACGCCGGACGGGGCGGCTGCCAGGGTGATTTGGTCATCCGGTTCGCCCCCTACGTGCACGCCCTGCCCGCCATCCGGCAAGAAACCGTCAACCTGCCTGCTCCACAAGCGGAAATACGCTCCCTGCCGCTCCAGCAACGCCGCATGGGTGCCGTCTTCAATGATGCGCCCCTGATCGAATACGAGAATGCGGTCGAGACGGGCGATCGTCGACAGCCGATGTGCCACGACGATCACGGTCTTGCCCTTCATCACATCATCGAGCGTGTCCTGGATCGCCTGTTCGGTGATCGAGTCGAGACTCGAGGTTGCCTCATCGAGAATCAGGACCGGCGCGTCCTTCAGGATCACGCGCGCGATCGCGATACGCTGGCGCTGGCCGCCGGACAGCTTGATGCCGCGCTCGCCGACCATCGACTGGTACTGGTCCTTTATCTGTTGAATGAACTCATGCGCGGATGCTTTCTTCGCGGCGTTTATGACTTCCTCGTCGCTGGCATCAATGCGACCGTAGCGGATATTGTCCAGCAGCGAACGATGGAACAGGCTCGGATCCTGCGGGATCAGGCTGAGCTGCGCGTGCAGCGCATCCTGCGCCATGCCGCGGATATCGACGCCATCGATCAGGATCTGGCCTGCCTGCAAGTCGTACAAGCGCAGGATCAGGCTGACGAAAGTCGATTTTCCAGAACCGGAAAAACCGACCAGACCCACCCGCTGCCCGGCCGGGATCGTCACGTTCAGGCGATCGAACACGTTCTTGTCCGGCGTGTAGCCGAAGGTGATGTCACGCAGTTCGATCTGTCCTTTCCTGATCGCCGGTGCGATCGCATCCCGTGCATCCACCAGCTCGTGCGGCCGGATGATGGTGTGGACGCCATTGGCGACATTGCCGACATACTCGAAAAATTCAAGGAAACGCCGGCTCAGGTTGCGTGCCTCGTTGATGATCAGCAGCGCCAGGCTGACTGCCATCACAAAATCGCCCACGCCGATTTCCCCCTTGCCCCACAGGGTCAGCGCGTAATACAGCACACCCACCTTCAGCACCGCGGCTGCGGTGAACTGAAACCAGCGTACCCGCTCGCTGTAGCCGTTGGAGATGCGAATTGCCTTCATCTCCTTGCCCAGCGACTGCTCCAGCAGTTCGCGCTCGAAACCCAGCCGGGCAAACAGACGCGCGCTGGTCAGATTGGTGACGGAATCCACCACCTGCCCGGTCGTATCGCTGCGCGCGGAAGACGCCTTGAATGCATAAGGCTGCCCGCGCCGCGCCAGAAAATACGACAGGCCGATGAACAATACCGCCCATATTGAAACGAACCACGCCAGATGCGCATGCGCATTCGCAAGCAGCACGATGGAGACGGCAAACACGATGATGACCGGCCAGAATTCGGTAATGATCGACCATAATGTCTGCGTCACGCCCATCGATGTTTCGCTGATGCGATGCGCCAGCGCACCGGCAAAGTTATTGCTGAAATAGCGATAAGAATGGTGCTGCAGATAGTGATAGATGGAGCGCGTGACCTGCTGCCGCTGACGCGGGCCAAGGCGGATCTGGATGCCGCCCGCAATCCGGCCAAACAGCAGTTCACCGACACAGAGCCCGATGAACAGCATCAGCGGCGCATGCAATGCAGCCACCAGTTCCATCGAATGCTGCTGGCTTGCGGTGACACCCTTGATGATCTTGCCTAGCGCGTAGGGAAGCAGGATGCCGCAGGTGACATTGGCGGTTTCGAACACCACCATGGCCAGATACCACCAGCGGTAACGGGCCACGAACGACCAGATGAAACGGAACGGCGTCGCAGGCAAATCGGGCGCGCCGGGCGCGCGCTGGAAATTTTCGGAAGCAGTCATGGCGATCAGGTAGTGGAAGGCATAGTCATTTCAAGGGGGTCGTCGATTCGGGAGCCCTGTCCTCCATCGATCGCCGCATATGGGGAAACCGATCCATCGTGCGCAGCACCGGGAAGCGCCAGGCCCAGACCACCGTGATGGCGACCGTGGCGGCGCCGCCCAGCAGCAATGCGGGAATCAATCCAAACCAGCCGGCGGTCACGCCCGATTCGAATTCACCGAGTTCGTTCGAGGCGCCGATGAACACCGCATTGACCGCGCTGACACGTCCGCGAATCTCATCCGGGGTTTCGAATTGCACCAGCAGATGCCGGATATAGACGCTGACCATATCGCCGGCGCCCATCAGCACCAGCGCGGCCAGGGACAGCGGCAAGCTGGCCGACCATCCCAGCACCAGCGTGGCGGCGCCAAACACGGCGACGCCGCCGAACATCCAGCGCCCGACATGGCGTGAAATCGGCCAGAAAACCAGCAGCACCGCCGTCGCCGCCGCACCGACGCCAGGGGCAGTGCGCAGCAGACCCAGACCGGTCGGACCGATCTGCAGCACGTCATGCGCATAAGCTGGCAGCAGCGCGGTGGCGCCGCCGAACAATACCGCAAACAGGTCCAGTGAAATCGCGCCCAGCACAATCGGGCTGGACCTGACAAATCGCATGCCCTCCAGCACGCTATGCCAGGAAACCGGTTCGCGGCTGACCGTCCGGACGGCAATGCGGCTCATGGTCATCAGCAGCACGGAGGCGATCAGCAGCAGCGCAACGATCGTGTACACCACGCTGGGCCCGGCGATATACAGCAATCCGCCGAGGATAGGCCCGAGGATCACGGCGACATGGAAGCTCGATGAATTCAGCGCGACCGCATTGCTGAAACTTTCCGGCGGCACCAGATTGACCAGGATCGCCTGGCTGGCCGGCATCATGAATGCGCGCGCGCTGCCAAACAGGACCAGCACCACAAACACCGGCCACACCACGCTCAGTTTGCTCAGCGTGAACGACAGCAGCAACAGGCCGCAGACCAGCTGCGCGGCGAAACACAGGATGATGATGCGGCGGCGATCATAACGGTCGGCGACATGGCCAGCAATCAGGATCAGCGCGAGAAACGGCGCGAACTGGGCCAGTCCGATCAGTCCCAGATCGAACAGGCTGCCGGTCATCGCATAGACCTGCCAGCCGATCGCCACACTCTGCATCTGGATTGCCAGCGTGGCAAGCACCCGGGCAGACAGATAAAAAGCGAAATTGCGATGGCGCAGAACGCCAAAGCCTTTGCTGGCGGATGAAGGCATGAATACTTTCTGAGCCTGCGCGGCGCACGATAGCGTGCGTGACTCGCCCAGGCGATTTGATCAAAATGACAATGTCTCGAAAAACAGGCGCGGCCGGATTGGCCGGAAGCGAGTATACCGCCGCTCGTCCTTGAACGTCAGGACGGTGGTGAGAGTGGAGACCGTACAAATTACTGCCGTCATTCCCGTGCAAACGGGAATCCAGACTGAGCCTGCACTCCCGATAAGGTGGAATACCGCGGGAACTATTCGACCGCATGACCGATACGCTCAGCTACGCGGCTTGCATGGATAAATTCCAGCTTAGAGCAAGGGCAGCAGGATCAATGCCCATGTCACCGTTGCCAGCGCCACCGCAAGGAATACGGCGGCGCTGCCGAAGTCCTTTGCATTCTTCGATAGCGGGTGACGCTCCAGCGAGATCCGATCGACCACGGCCTCGATCGCGGAGTTGATCAGTTCAACGATCAGCACCAGCAGCAGCACCGCGATCAGCAGCAATTTCTCTAGCGGCGCGACGGGCAGCAGCAAGGCGACGATGGTGCAGGGAACAAACACCATCAACTCCTGGCGGAACGCAAACTCGTTTCGCCATGCCGATTTGAATCCATCGATCGAATGAAAAAATGCGCCGGATATTCTTTTCAGGCCGCTTTTGCTTTTGAACTCGCTGATCGGCTGTTCTTGGTCGTTCATGAAATTGTCATGGTTGTTTTTGTTGCCGGTAAAGCTCGCGGAAGGTTTTTCCGGTCGGCGCCGGCATCTCGCGATTATCGGTCCAGCCGCCCACAAAAGGCAATTTTGAAATGGACTTGTTGCGGCCCCCCATGATTTTCAAGATGCGCACGCCGAACCCGGTAACCAGCCGGTACAGAGCGGGCCGCCTTGCCAGATAGGCCCAGACGGCAAAACCAAGATACTCGATTCGCGGGCGCATCTGTCCCTCGAATTGTTTTTCGCGCAATTTGCGCAATAGATCCGGAAGCGGAATCTTGACAGGACAAACCACGTGGCATTCGCCGCACAGGGTCGATGCCTGCGGCAGGTCCAGCGCCTTCTCGACACCGATATAGGCCGGTGTCAGCACACTGCCCATCGGCCCCGGATACACCCAGCCGTAGCTGTGGCCGCCGATTTTCTGATATACCGGGCAGTGGTTCATGCAGGCGCCACACTTAATGCAGCGCATCATGTCCTGAAATTCGGTGCCCACCAGTCCGGTACGGCCGCCATCGACCAGCACGAAGTACATGTGTTCCGGTCCATCCTGCTCTCCGGCGCTCCTCGGCCCGGTCAGCAATGAAAAATAATTCGAGATCGACTGCCCGGTCGCCGAACGCGGCAACAGCCGCATGATGGTCGCCAGGTCTTCCAGCGTCGGCAGTACCTTTTCAATGCCGGTCACAACCACATGGACCTTGGGCGGCACGATCGTGCACATGCCTTCATTGCCTTCATTGGTGACCACCGCAACCGAGCCGGTTTCGGCGATGATGAAATTGCCGCCGGTGATGCCCATGTCGGCCGACATGAAATGCGGACGCAGCATCTCGCGTGCCTCACGGGTCATTTGCGCGATATCGGTCAGGCGGGGCCTGCCGTGCACACGCGCAAACAGCTCCGCAATCTCTTCCTTGTCCTTGTGCACCACGGGCGCGATGATGTGTGACGGCGCTTCATTGTCATTAATCTGCAGGATGTATTCGCCAAGGTCGGTCTCGATCGGAATAATGCCGGCCGCTTCCAGCGCATGGTTCAGCGCCATTTCTTCCGATACCATCGACTTCGACTTGATCGCTTTTTTCACATCGTGCTTTTTCGCGATCTCCACCACCAGTCGCGATGCATCTTCGGCGCTCTCGGCATACAGGACCGTTGCGCCGCGCCGGGTCGCTTCCTTTTCAAAGGTGTCGAGCCAGACGTCGAGATTCTCGATTGCTCGCATGCGGCGCTCCATCGCAGCGACGCGCGTGCCCTCAAAATCATCCAGCTCCAGGATCGCCGATGCGCGGCCGCTGACAAATTTTGTGGACAGCTTTTTCAGGTTGACCTGAAGGCGCTGGTCCGCAAGCTTTTGTCCTGCGCGCTGTTTGAAATGCATCGATTGAATTTGCATCATGCGTCCCCTGCAAGTACCTGTGCCACATGCAGCACACGCGTCTTGCTGTCGCCGGTGCGGCGCAACCGGCCCTCGATATTCAGCATGCATCCGAGGTCGCCGAGCACCACGGCATCGGCGCCGCAGTCGCGGATATTCGCGCATTTTTCATCGACGATGGCGCTGGATATGTCGCCGTACTTGATCGCAAAAGTGCCGCCGAAACCGCAGCAGGCGCGGCTGTCTTTCATCTCCGTGAACTGCACGCCCGCGACTTTGCCCAGCAACGCACGCGGCTGTTTTTCGACGCCGAGTTCGCGCAAGCCGCAACATGAATCATGATAAGTGATGCTGCCCAGGAACCCACCCGCTTTTGTAGCCGGCAACGGCCCGACTTTCAGGACGCTGTACAGGAAATCCGTAAGCTCGAACACGCGCGGCGTCAAACGATCGATGCGCGCCATCCAGTCCGGCGCATCCGAAAACAAATCCGCATAATGTGTCCTGACCATGCCGCCGCAGGAGCCGGAAGGAATCACGACGTAATCGAACGCTTCGAATTCATTGACGAATTTTTCAGCAAGCGCGCGCGCCGCCTTGCGATTGCCCGAGCTATAACCGGGTTGACCGCAACAGGTCTGCAGATCCGGCACTACCACTTCGCAGCCTGCCGTCTCGAGCAGCTTCAGAGTGGAAAAACCGATTTCAGGCCGCATCATGTCGACCAGACAAGTGACAAATAATCCAACGCGCATTTTGATCCCCGTCATCTCTTCACATGCAAACATTATGAGGCTTCGTTCGCGCAATACCTTAACTCAGGTCGATGAAATAATTTCCATGATCTTCCTGAATTTTTTCGCGAGGCTTTAGATTTTTTTCACATTATGGTATAAAGTTCATATTGCAATGCACCAATCCACCTATGAAAAACGAAGCCGCCGCAGAGTCAGATAAAACATCAATCCAGGTTATCGAACGCATGGTTTCGCTGCTGGATGCGCTGGCGCAGTACCCTGATCCGGTGAGCCTGAAAGAACTATCCGCTGTAACGGGCCTGCATCCTTCGACCGCGCACCGGATTCTGAATGACATGGTGCTCAAGCGTTTTGTCGACCGGGTTGAGCCGGGCGCCTATCGCCTGGGCATGCGCCTGCTGGAGCTCGGCAATATCGTCAAAAGCCGCCTGAACGTACGTGAAGCGGCGCTGGACTTCATGCGATCCCTGCATCGCAAAACCAACCAGACCATTAATTTATCGGTACGCCAGAGTGATGAAATCGTCTACATCGACCGGGCGTTTTCCGAACGTTCCGGCATGCAGGTGGTGCGTGCCATCGGTGGCCGTGCGCCCTTGCACCTGACGTCAACCGGCAAATTGTTTTTATCGGTGGATGATCCGAAGATGGTGCGCGCCTATGCAACCCGCACCGGCCTGGCCGGTCACAACAAGAATTCAATCACCGACCTCAGCAAGCTGGAGCGGGAACTGAGCCTGGTGCGCGCACGCGGTTATGCGCGCGATAATGAAGAACTGGAATTGGGTGTGCGCTGCATGGCAGCGGGCATCCGGGACGACTCGGGGCGCCTGATTGCCGGCCTGTCGATTTCAGCGCCGGCCGATCGTCTGCAGGAAGAGTGGCTGGACGATCTGATCACGACAGTCAACGAGATTTCGGCGGTGCTGGGATATGTTCCGCAAGTCGCTGGCTGAAGCTGCGCGGGACGCGCAGAATATCGTGCCCGCGCTGGGTGTCGGATATCAGGCGACGGCCGCCTTGTTGGCCTTGGTGATGCTCCAGTAGTAGAGCGTCTTGCCATCCACTTTTTCCACTTTCTCAGGCGGCCAATCCGGCCCCATGTCGAAGTCATGCGACACAACACGGGTACCTACCTTCAGCTGCTTCCATAACTGCGGCCGCAACTTCAGGTTAACGTCGGGCAGCAAGTAAAGCGTGACGACGCTGGCGTCGGAAAAATCGGCGGCGAACAGGTCTCCCTGGATGAATTTTACCTTGTCAGCGACGCCTGCCTGTTGCGCATTCGCTTTCGCCTCGCTGATCCGTTGCGGATTCATGTCGATCCCGACGCCACGCGCGCCACGTTCCTTGGCCGCGGTGATCACGATGCGTCCATCGCCGCATCCGAGGTCATACAACACATCTCCCTGACTGACCTTGGCCAGGTCCAGCATGCGGTCGACTACCGGTTGCGGCGTCGGCACATACGGAACATCCAGCCGGAGTTGCGGCTGCTCACTTGCCTGGGCCAGCGCGTAACTCGTGGTGAATGGCAGCGAGGTGATTACAAGAAGGCTTGCAAACATCCCACTCCATACAATCGCGTAAAACGACGATGCGAACGATTTCAGCTTCATGGCTTTCTCCTTGTCTGCTCATTGGAAATAATGGCTTGCTTTGAATTTATCCCCGGGGTACTGCGAACAAACTTCAACAACACCATGCCCACAGCCAGCACGGCAACGCCGATCCATGCCGCATTCAAGCCGCCCAGCGCCTGATTATAGACATAGGACAAGCTGGACCACAGCATGTATGCGCACATCGCGCAAAACAGGGCGGGCAGCAATGGAAACAGTGGCACTTCAAAAGGCCGCTCGGTAGCCGGTTCGCGCACGCGCAGTACAAACAGCGACAATCCGGACAGCAGGAAAAACAGCCAGAACACCGGCGCCGTGAATTCAACCATCGCCCGGAACCCGCCACCGGACCAGGCGCCGGCGGCAACCAGCAGTAGTGCGGCAATGCACTGGATGACCAGCGCATTGAAGGGCGTGCCGCGCAGCGCATCCCATTGGCCAAGGCGGCCCAGCACAGGCCAGTCGCGGCCGACCGCATAACTGGTGCGAGCGCCGACGATCATGGTGGCATTGATGGAGGTGGCGGCGGATATCGCGACGATCGCCGACATGATTTTTTCGCCTGGCGGACCAAACGCAAGACGCAACAGGTCGGCTGCCAATGCATCCGATCTGGCCATGCGATCCATTCCCAGCCCTTTCCAGTAGGCCCAGGTAACAAGAAGGTAAAGAGCGGTAATGATCAGGATCGACAGCACCAGGACTCTGACCATATTGCGCCGGCCATCCCTTAGCTCGGCGCTGATATAGGCAGCCTCGTTCCAGCCGCCGTATGTCAGCAGCACGAATACCATGGCGAGGCCGAACGATGTGGAGGCCGGTGCAGCAGCTGCCGCTGGTGCAGCCGTGCCGGCGCTACCGGTGATGAATAGCGCGGCGAACACGATCAGCAGCAGGCCGCCCACTTCAATGACGGTCAGCCAGGTCTGGGTCGCGGTGCCCGCGTGAACTCCGCGCAGATTGACGAGGGTGAAAACCAGAATGACAGCGGCAGCGTAGACGGCCGAACCGGCGGCGGGAGTGAGTCGGGTCAGGGGCAGCACTTGATTCAGATAGTCGCCGAAAACAAAACCCAGCAGCGCGATCGAGCCGGTGGCAATCACCGAAAAGCGCGCCCACGCGAACAGGAATGACACCGAACTGCCATAGGCACGCCGCAGGAAATGATAGTCACCGCCAGTGCTGGAATAAGCGGTAGCCAGTTCGGCATAACACAGGGCGCCAATCAGGGACATGACACCGCCGAGCACCCATGCGGCAAACATCCAGCCGGCGTCGCCCGTCATGCTGGCCACCATCGACGGCGCTTTGAAAATGCCCGCACCGATCACAACACCGACGATGAGCGCGATGGCCGCACGAACACCGATGACCGCCTGCGGGCCGGCGCTCGTCGTGACTGCCGGGCCATCGCCCGCGGGAGACGGAGAACGTGGTGGAAGACTCATTGCATATTGCTTTGTAGACGCGGGAACCTCGGTGAGCACATAAAAGCCCATCGTCATCCGGCAACAATATGAAATCCTTGGAAGACGACACGAGACGATACGCATCTTCCATGCCTGAAGATGGCGTGTTTTGCCAATAGACGGAGGAGTTGCGCAAGATCAGCGCGAGGCAATCGGCATAGGGGGCAGCTAAGTATAGCTGCTCCCCTGCCACACCACCCGGCATG
>JAZKDW010000050.1:0-127646 GCA_040387375.1 Pseudomonadota bacterium | reverse complement strand
TAACGAGCCGAGGGTATTGAAAAGGACATTTCATGCAAAACAGTTTGTTGAAGCCCCGTATTATTGAAGTTGAGGCACTCGGTGCCGGCCATGCGAAAGTCGTCATGGAGCCGTTCGAGCGCGGTTATGGCCACACGCTTGGCAATGCACTGCGCCGCGTGCTGTTGTCGTCGATGGTTGGCTACGCGCCGACTGAAGTGACGATCGCCGGTGTCGTGCATGAGTATTCATCGCTGGACGGCGTGCAGGAAGACGTGGTCGACATGCTGTTGAACCTGAAGGGTGTTGTGTTCAAATTGCACAATCGCGACGAAGTAACGCTGACCCTGAAAAAAGATGGCGAAGGTTCGGTACTGGCGTCGGACATCGATTTGCCGCATGACGTGGAACTGGTCAACCCGGATCACGTGATTGCCCATCTGACTGCCGGCGGCAAGCTTGACATGCAGATCAAGGTCGAAAAAGGCCGTGGTTATGTGCCGGGTAATGTGCGCCGCCTGTCGGAAGACACAAACAAGACCATCGGCCGCATTATTCTTGACGCGTCCTTTTCACCTGTGCGCCGCGTGTCCTATTCTGTTGAATCGGCCCGTGTCGAACAGCGTACCGATCTGGACAAGCTGGTCATCAATATCGAAACCAATGGTGTGATTTCGCCAGAGGAAGCGATTCGTCAATCGGCCCGTGTGCTGGTTGATCAATTGAATGTCTTTGCTGCCCTGGAAGGCACTGAAGCAGCTGCTGAAGCGCCTTCCCGCGCACCAGCGGTCGATCCGATCCTGTTGCGCCCGGTCGATGATCTGGAACTGACGGTTCGTTCGGCAAACTGCCTGAAAGCAGAAAACATTTACTACATTGGTGATTTGATCCAGCGTAGCGAAAACGAATTGCTCAAGACACCAAATCTGGGTCGTAAATCCTTGAATGAAATCAAGGAAGTACTTGCATCCCGCGGTTTGACCTTGGGCATGAAGCTCGAAAACTGGCCGCCTGCCGGCCTGGAGAAGTAATCTTGCCGGCGGCAGAAATGCCGCCGGTTATTTAGCTGTATTGTCTGCAACACGAATACCGGCCCGCGAATCAGCATGCATTGCTGGCTCGATAGAAGAGCTGGATCACCATTAAAAACTGAAAGGAAATACCATGCGTCATCGTCACGGCCTTCGTAAATTAAATCGCACTTCCTCACATCGTCTTGCCATGTTGCGCAACATGACTGTTTCGCTGTTACGTCATGAAGCCATCAAGACAACCCTGCCGAAAGCAAAAGAACTGCGCCGCGTCATCGAGCCGATTCTGACCCTCGGCAAGACTGATTCGCTGGCAAACAAGCGCCTCGCATTCAATCGTTTGCGCGATCGCGAAATGGTCGTAAAGCTGTTTGCCGAACTCGGCCCGCGCTACGCCAATCGTAACGGTGGTTACCTGCGTATCCTGAAAATGGGATTCCGTGTTGGTGACAATGCGCCGATGGCTTTCATCGAACTGGTTGACCGTCCGGAAATCACCGAAGCTGTTGAAGATACAAGCGGCGAGTGATTCACGATTGCTATAACAGGCAACCCAAAACCGAAAGCCAGGCGACGCCTGGCTTTTGTTTTTTCACCTGCGCTTCGGTTATGGCAAGATAAGTACCCGGCCGGCATAAATTGGGAGATGGATGTGGTTCTGAGCGGATGTGATGCAAGGCGCCCGGGCCGCCGCAGTGCTAGCACTGCAAGGGCCGGGCAACGCCGCAGCACGCCGGTCAGGGCCGCAGACACTCACAATTTATGCCGGCCGGGTACTTGATACCACCTGGGCGAAACGGGTATTTACGATGTCTGAACCTATTATCCTGTCGGTCGCCAACCTGTGTAAAACATACGGCGCCGGTGCGGCAAAACATGTGGTGATCGATGGCTTGTCCTTCGCTTTGCGCAAGGGGGAGTGTTATGGTCTGCTGGGCCCGAACGGCGCCGGCAAGACGACTACCTTGCGTTTATGCCTGGGATTGACTGCCCCTGACAGCGGCGAGATAACACTGGTCGGGCGTGCAGTGCCGGCGGATGCGCGGCCGGCCAGGCTGCGCGTGGGAGTGGTACCGCAGGGTGATAATCTCGACCCCGATTTCACTGTTTCCGAAAATCTGCTGGTCTTCGGCCGCTACTTTGGGATAGCCGATGCCGATATCAAAAGCCGGATTCCAAAATTACTCGAGTTTGCCAACCTGACCGCGAAAAAAGATGCGCGCATAGGCGAACTGTCGGGCGGCATGAAACGGCGGCTGACGCTGGCGCGCGCGCTGGTGAATGATCCCGACCTGATATTCATGGATGAGCCGACCACGGGGCTGGATCCCCAGGCCCGGCACATGATATGGGAGCGCTTGAAGACGCTGCTCGCCGAAGGCAAGACCATCCTCCTGACGACACATTTCATGGATGAGGCCGAACGGCTGTGCGACCGCCTGGCGGTCATCGATCATGGCCATCTGATTGCCGAGGGCTCGCCGCGCGAATTGATCGGCCAGCATATCGAAGCCCAGGTAGTGGAGGTGTACGGCGAAAATGCATTGGCCTGGGCTGAGGCGGAAGGACGACGCAAATCCGCACGTATTGAAATCAGTGGTGAAACCGTGTTTTGCTACACCAACGACGCGCAGCCCTTGCTGGACGGGTTGACCGGGACGACAGGGGTTCGTTACCTGCATCGGCCTGCCAATCTGGAAGACTTGTTCCTGAAACTTACCGGACGGGAAATGCGAGATTGACATGAATTCAGAACTTTACGCCTTCCCCGAATTCTCCTTGCGTTTCCTGCCGATCTGGCGGCGTAATTTTCTGGTCTGGAAAAAACTGGCGGTCGCCAGCGTCCTGGGCAATATCGCAGATCCCCTGATTACCCTGATTGCCTTCGGTTATGGCCTCGGGAGCCTGCTGCAGAACGTCAATGGCATTCCGTACATCCATTTTCTGGCGTCCGGCTCGATCTGCATGTCCATCATGATGGCATCGTCGTTTGAAGCCTTGTATTCCGCATTTTCGCGCATGCACGTGCAAAAAACATGGGAAGCGCTGCTGAACGCCCCGCTGGCGCTGGATGATGTTGTGCTGGCCGAGATGTTATGGGCGGCCACCAAGGCCTTGTTCTCCGGTGTCGCCATACTTGGCGTGATGTTTTTACTGGGAATAGGTTTGCATCCCCACACCTTGCTGGTGCTGCCGCTGCTGTTCCTGATCGGGATGACCTTTGCCTCGCTTGGATTGGTTGTCAATGCAGTCGCGCGCGGATATGACTTTTTTACGTATTATTTCACCCTGGTGCTGACGCCGATGATATTCCTGTCCGGCGTATATTACCCGACGGCGCAGCTGCCGGCATGGTTGCAAGCCGTTTCCCATTTGCTTCCCTTGAGCGCCGCTGTCAATCTGGTACGGCCCTTGATTCTGGGCGGGTGGCCGGCAGCCCCTTTGATGGATCTGGCCATCCTGTTAGCATATTGCGGCGCCGGGTTTTATGCCGCCACGGTACTTACCCGGCAGCGTCTATTAAAATAGATGTCAGTTTTGCGAGCGGAAACCGACTATGGAACAAACACTACTCGTTTTGACAAACATGCCAGACACGGCCGCGGCCCGGATGATGGCGCGTCATCTGGTTGAAGAAAGGCTGGCAGCCTGTGTCAATTTTATGCCCGCGGTGCAATCGGTATATCGATGGCAGGACCAGATCGAAGAAGCCACGGAAGTGACCTTGCTGATCAAGACGACGCAAGCGCGATATGCGGAACTCGAGGCTGCAATCAAGCGTGCGCATCCATATCAGACGCCGGAAATCATTGCGATGGCGATCGTCGACGGCCTGTCCGAATACCTCGGCTGGATAGCGCAGGAAACAAAAAAGGAGTTGAATGTTTAAGGCTTTGCATCGGAGCGCTGTCATCTCCGCTTTTATCGGCATGATCGTCAGCCTGTTGGCGGCGATCGGTTTGGTGTTTACGCCGTTTGCCTATGGCGCCGAAGAATATCTGGATCCGGAAGCCGCATTCAAGTTTTCGGCCAGGATGGCCGACCCGAAGACGATTGAAGTCACCTATGTGATCGCCGATGGTTATTACATGTATCGGGAGCGTTTTGCATTTGCCGCGGAGGGCGCCAGACTGGGCGAACCTGTGATTCCGCCCGGGAAAATAAAATTCGACCAGACGTTCAACAAAAACGTCGAAACCTACCGTAATACCCTCAAGATCACGCTGCCGGTTGAAGCGAATGGTGTCTTTACCCTCACGGCAACGAGCCAGGGCTGTGCCGACCAGGGCTTGTGTTATGTGCCGATGGATTCGACGGCCAAGCTGTCCCCCAATGGCGGTACCGGGCTGCTGGCCGCAGTGCAAAATGCGCTGACGCCGGCCCCCTCTGCGAACGTGTCGCAACCGGGCCCCGATTCCAGGCCTGCCGGCATCACGCAAGCCCGGATCGCACTTGCGGACACGGAAATGGGGACAATTGAAGCGGCGCTCAAGAGCGGCAAGCTGCTTGCGATCCTCCCGTTATTCCTGTTGCTCGGGCTGGGCCTGTCTTTCACGCCGTGCGTTCTGCCGATGGTGCCGATCCTGTCCTCGATCATCGTGGGCGAAGGTGCACAAGTGCATCGCATGCGCGGTTTTGTGCTGGCTGCTGCTTATTCCCTCGGGATGGCGATTGTGTACACCGCGCTTGGTATTGCGGCCGGCCTGATTGGTGAGGGATTGTCCGCTTCCTTGCAGAATCCCTGGGTGCTGGGCGGTTTCGCATTGTTGATGATTGTTCTTGCGTTGCCGATGTTCGGCGTATATCAGTTGCAAATGCCGGCATCGATCCAGACAAAATTGATGCGGGCCTCGGAAAAACAAAGCGCCGGAAAACTGTTTGGGGTATTTGTCATGGGTGCCCTGTCCGCAGTGATTGTCGGCCCCTGTGTAGCAGCGCCGCTGGCCGGCGCTCTGGTTTATATCAGTCAGACCGGCGACATCGTGGTCGGCGGCAGCGCATTGTTTGCGATGGCCGCAGGCATGAGTGTGCCGCTTCTGCTGGTCGGCCTGTCAGCAGGATCGCTGTTGCCACGGGCAGGCGCCTGGATGGCGGCGGTCAAGCCATTTTTTGGTGTGCTCATGCTTGGCGTCGCATTATGGATGATCACGCCCGTGATTCCGGACTGGGCGCAATTGCTGGGCTGGGCGGCGCTGGGTATCGGATACGGCGCCTATTTGCTATGGGGCAGCGGTCCGGGATGGCGATCGAAGGCAATCGGCTTGATCTTTTCGGCGCTCGGCATCCTGCAACTGGTGGGTGTGGCCACTGGCGGAAACAATGCGCTGGCGCCGCTGGCGCACCTGCGTGGGGGGGACGAGCACAAGACTGAATTCGTGCGCGTCAGATCGGTGGCAGAGCTTGATGCTGCTGTAGCCGGGGCGAAAGGCAAAACCGTACTGCTGGATTTTTATGCCGACTGGTGCGTGTCATGCAAGGAGATGGAGAAATTCACCTTTCCCGACCCGCGGGTTCGATCGCGATTTGCCAGCATGGTATTGCTGCAGGTCGATGTTACGGCCAACAATGCCGATGACAAGGCGCTGCTGAAACGCTTCAAGCTGTTCGGCCCGCCGGGCATTATTTTTTTCGACAAACAAGGTCGTGAAATTCAGAATGGGCGTGTCATCGGTTATCAAAATACTGACCGTTTTCTGCAATCCCTGGCCTTGATCTCGGAATAACAAGGCGACTTCCCATGATGCTGGCGGATTGACTCATAGCAGGAAGTAATTTGCATAATCGGTAATAATCGTTGAGCGGATCTCCAAGCTTGGATATAGTTGGTTTTTGCGTTTCTTTGCGTTTCTTTGCGTTTCTTTGCGTTTCTTTTCGTTTATAGCGATTTTAAGGAGAATGCCATGAGCTTGCGATTGGGCGATATCGCCCCTGATTTTGAACAAGATTCCTCTGTGGGCAAGATCAAGTTCCATGAATGGGCTGGCGATTCGTGGGTAGTGCTGTTTTCTCATCCTGCCGATTTCACGCCCGTCTGCACGACCGAGCTGGGCCTGACTGCAAAACTGAAGTCCGAATTTGACAAGCGAAATGTAAAAGCGATTGCGCTATCGGTGGATCCCGCCGACAAGCATCTGCAATGGATCAAGGATATTGAAGAAACACAAAAGACCGTGGTCGGTTTTCCCATCATTGCCGATGCGGATAAATCCGTGGCGGCATTGTATGACATGATCCATCCGAATCAGTCCGAGACCATGACGGTGCGATCATTGTTTGTCATCGATCCGAAAAAGAAAGTACGCCTTACCATTACCTATCCGATGAGTACCGGCCGCAATTTTGATGAAATACTGCGCGTCATCGATGCGCTTCAGCTGACTGATGGCTACACCGTCGCGACCCCGGGCAACTGGCGTGATGGCGATGATGTGATCATCCCGCTGACCATCCAGGACGAAGCAGTCATTAAACAAAAATATCCAAAAGGCTATACTGCGCCGCGTCCCTATTTGCGCATGACACCGCAGCCAAACAAATAATCTTCATCGCCACAAAAAAATAGCGCCCGATAAAAAATTGGGCGCTATTTTTTTGGGAGGTTGAAAAGCCGACTACTCAGCGGGAGCTGTCCGGAGGCTGATCCTCCAGATAATGTTTACGCCGGAAGAAAAACAGCAGGCCCACGATAATCAGCGCCATCGCCCCCATCGCGATCCAGAAGCCGGACTTGTCTTTCAACAGCGGCATATCGACAAAATTCATTCCGAAGATGCCAGTGATCACGGTCAGCGGCATGAACATGGCGGTGAGCACGGTCAGCGTTCGCATGATTTCGCTGGTCCGATGCGCCATAGCCGAGAAGTGAATCTGCACTGCCGATTCGATCGATGATTCGAGCCGGCGCGCGTGGTTCAGCACGCGCGTGATATGTTCCATCACATCGTTGATGCGCACCAGCAGCAGGTCGTTCGCCCGGCTTTCGCTCATGCCGTGAATATCCACCGCATGGTCGCGCAGTTCTTGCAGCGCATCGTGCTGCTCTTCGCAGAGATGGTCCAGCTTGCGCAGCTCAATGCGCGCGTCAAGCAGCGCCATCCAGTCGTTGAATGGCCGGCGCGGGTTCAGCAAAGCCCGTTGCCAGCGATCGATTTGCATGGTCAGCGGTTGGCGCAAATCGAGGTATTGGTCGACCATCGCATTCAGCAGCCGCAGCATCAGTTCTTTTGGCGATGCCGGCGGGCGGCTGGCATGCGCGCTGCCTTCCGGTTTGTATTTGTAGTCAAGCAGACGATTGCGCGCCGCATCGATGGTGCGGCTGTGGGCGGCATGCACCGTCACCAGCACGCGGTCCATCAGGAAAAATGTCACCGGTTGTGTTGCCAGTTTGCTGAGGGCTGGCGGCACCTTGCGTTTGATCGCTCTGTTTTCCGGCGAGCTCTCGGTGGTACTCTCCGCTGCATTGTCGGCGGTTGCGGTCAGCGCCAGCTTGCGAAAAACGACCATCTCATAGTCTTGCGTCGAGTCGAAATACGACGGGTGTTTCAGATTGAGGGCGTCGGTCAGATGCGGATCGTAAATACGCACGCCGGATCCGCGTTCGACCGCTTCACGCCACGCCTCGGGATCGGCCGCCACTTCGTCATGGGTGGCATCGAGCCAAAGAAAACCATCAGGCGGAAGTGTTTCGGGCAGGGTGGTACACCGTGTGACCAGGGTTTCACTGATGATGAAGATGTTCATCCTGGCTACACTTAACCGAGATGCAAGCGCCGCGCGATATCGCGTGCAAAATACGTGAGCACACCGTCAGCACCCGCGCGCTTGAATGCCATCATTGATTCCATCATTGCCTTGTCGTGATCGAGCCAGCCGTTCTGAGCGGCGGCCTGGATCATCGCGTATTCGCCGCTCACCTGATAAGCAAAGGTCGGCATCTTGAACTCATCCTTGACACGACGCACGATATCCAGATACGGCATGCCCGGTTTGACCATCACCATATCAGCACCTTCGGCAATGTCGAGCGCGACTTCGCGCAATGCTTCATCGCTGTTGGCAGGATCCATCTGGTAACTGGCCTTGTCGCCTTTGCCCAGACTGGTCGACGATCCCACCGCCTCGCGGAATGGCCCATAAAACGCCGATGCGTATTTGGCGGAGTAGGCCATGATACGTGTGTGAATAAGATGACGTGATTCCAGCGCGTTGCGAATGGCGGCAATACGTCCATCCATCATGTCGGATGGCGCGACGATATCGACGCCAGCTTCCGCCTGAACCAGTGCCTGCCTGACCAGCAAGCCCGTGGTTTCATCATTGAGGACATAACCATCCGCATTGATTACGCCATCCTGGCCGTGGCTGGTATAAGGGTCGAGCGCGACGTCGGTCAATATGCCCAGTTCCGGAAAGCGCTGTTTTAACTCCCGCACGGCGCGCGGCACCAAACCCTTCGGATTGAATGCCTCGCTGCCATCCGGCGTTTTCAGTGTCGGATTAATAACCGGGAACAAGGCCATGACCGGGATGCCCAGCAACACACACTCTTCGGCCACGCCCAGCAACAAGTCAATCGACAGGCGTTCAACGCCGGGCATGGAAGACACTTTTTCACGCTGGTTCTTGCCATCGAGGATAAATACCGGATAAATGAGATCAGCGGCTGTCAGGACATTCTCGCGCATCATTGCTCGCGAAAAAGCATCCTTGCGCATGCGTCGCATCCGTATTGCAGGAAACTGGGCGGATTTAAGGTGATCAATCATATTAATCAATACAAAATAAAGTTAAACAACCCGGAATTAAAAATGTTTGAAACTTTTCCCGTTCCTGTCCATCAGAGCTTGTAGGTGATCATTCACCTCCCGCTTCTCCTCCCTGAGCGGGGCCGTATCGTTTCTTGACGAGAAGGCGTTACTACCCTGGAGATAATCCCCTTTCTCCAGGGTTTTTTTTATTCACCGTCATCTTCTGCTTTGGAAGTTGCAGGCTGCACTGGTTTTTCTGCCAGGCCGAGCAGACTGACAATGCGGTCATTTGCCTCATCCAGTCCGGTACGCTTCAGCGCTGAAAACAATTGTGCGGTGAATTCAAAAGGTTTTCCTTCTGCATCAACATAGCTGCTCAGCACCGTGCGCGCAAGTCGCAACGCATTTGCGCCATCGTTCCGATTGAGCTTGTCAGCCTTGGTAAGAATGCAATGAATCGGCTTGCCGGTAGGCGCAAACCACTCGAGCATCTGGATATCAAGCGCGGTAAATGGCCGGCGCGAATCGATGATCAGCACCAGCGCAGCCAGCTGCTCGCGCCTTTGCACGTAATCCCCGAGTAACTCTTGCCAATGCAGTTTTGCCGATCCGGACACTTCAGCGTAGCCATAACCGGGCAAGTCGACCAACAAGGCGCGGATCTCGTCAGTCTTGGTTTCATCTTTCCGATGCTGGCCGACCTGGGCGCCGCCAATCGAAAAATAGTTAATGTGTTGAGTGCGGCCAGGCGTTTTCGACGCAAAGGCAAGCTTCTTCTGATTACACAGGATATTGATGGCGGTGGATTTGCCGGCGTTGGAGCGGCCGGCAAAAGCGATTTCAGGGACTTGCGTATCAGGCAAATCGCGCAGATGGTTCACCGTAGTGAAAAAACGAGCTTGCCAAAGTTGGGACATAGGAGGAACAGAAAATGCAGCGGAAGGGGCGAAAACGCCAGAAAGCTATTGTACAATAAGGGGTTACGGACTGTTGGGCCGAATCGGCGCGGTTATGCAGAATAATATGATCGCCTCCAACAGCGCAGAATTTTAAAATCAAGTCTCAGGGTGTGTGAATGAATCGTGCGTTTTTACCGTATGTTAAATCCTTGTTTGTAGCATTGCTGGCAGTATCTTCCCTCGCCATCGCTGCAGAAGAAAAAAAAGTTGCCAAGGCCGATCCTGCCAAGGGTGAAGCGATTTATGTCAATGGTGATGCGGCACGCAATATCGCTGCCTGCGTATCGTGTCATGGCGCCGCGGGCAATTCCACGATTGCACAAAACCCCAAATTGGCGGCACAGCATGAATCTTATATCTACAAACAGTTGATCAATTTCAAAGGTACTGAACGCAACAATGCGATCATGAGTCCGATCGCCAAGTTGTTGACCGATGAAGACATGAAAAATATCGCGGTTTACCTTGACGCCCAAGCCCTGAAGCCAGGCGCGGCAAAAAACAAGGAGTCCGTCGAGATCGGCAAGAAGATTTATCGCGGCGGCATTGCAGAGAAAAAAGTGCCAGCCTGTGCGGCCTGTCACAGCCCGAGCGGCGCTGGTATTCCGGCGCAGTTTGCACGCATCGGCAGTCAGCATCAGGAGTACACGGCGACGCAGTTGACCAATTTCCGTTCCGGCGCGCGCAAAAACAGCGCGCAAATGACCACAATTGCCAAACGCCTGTCGGATGATGAAATTCAGGCGGTATCGGACTACATTGCAGGCCTCAAGTAATCACAACAAGAACAAGCAGTATCGATGAAGGGGGCGGCCAAGGCTGCCCCTTTTGTTTTTTGCGGGACGCCCTGCCATCAGCTATGAGCATACTTACATGAGCACCACCGGAATCGAACTGAAGACCAATCGTCGCTGGCTCGCAGACGCAGTAGAGCTGTTGTCGTCGATGCGTTTTGCCATCAGCTTGCTGTCCCTGCTTGCGATCGCCTCGGTCATTGGCACGGTGATGAAGCAGAACGAGCCGATGACCAATTATGTAAATCAGTTCGGCCCTTTCTGGTTTGATCTGTTCGGCAAGCTTGGGCTGTATTCGGTGTATTCCGCATGGTGGTTCTTGCTGATTCTGGGTTTTCTGATGTTGTCGACCTCGCTGTGCCTCACGCGCAATGGGCCGAAGATGTTGAAGGACATGCGCAGCTGGCGCGAGAATGTACGCGAACAATCGCTACGTAATTTCCACCACAAGGCCGAATGGACCGAGAACCTGTCGCGGGCCGCGCTGACGCAGCAGTCTGCAAACCGGATTGCCGCGAATGGCTACAAAATCAAGGTACTTGAAAAAGAGAATGCGACGCTGATCGCTGCCAAACAGGGTGCGGCCAACAAATGGGGATACATTTTTGCGCACAGCGCGATTGTCATCATTTGTGTTGGCGGCCTGCTTGATTCCGAGTTGCCGATTCGTTTTCAGCAATGGTTTTATGGCAAAACGCCATTTGGCGGTAGTGGCGTCATTGCGGAAATCCCGGCGCAGCACCGGCTGGGCCTGGGTAATCCGACTTTCCGCGGCAATACCCTGATTCCCGAGGGGGGCAGCAGCAATACCGCGATCATCCCCCAGCATAACGGCGTGCTGATCCAGGACCTGCCTTTCACGATACAGCTGAAAAAATTCATCATCGATTTTTACTCGACTGGCATGCCCAAGCTGTTCGCCAGCGAGGTCGTGGTGACCGATCATGAAACCGGCAAGACTTTTCCGGCGACGATCAAAGTCAACCACCCATTGATTTACAAGGGGCTGGCGGTCTATCAATCCAGTTTTGAAGATGGCGGCAGTAAATTGAGCTTGACCGGCTATCCGATGGTCGGGGCGCAGTCGTATCATTTCCCGCTTGCCGGCGAAGTCGGTGGCGCCACACCGCTGGGAAACACCAGCGGCAAAAACGAATACACGGTCGAGTGGTCCGGCTTCCGCCCGTTCAACGTGGAAAACATGGCGCAGAGCGGACAAGACCTGCGTGCGGTCAACACGAATAAAAGCTTCAACCAGAAGGTTACCGAGGGATTAAACAAGAATCTCGGTTCGGCCGGAAAAAATGCCAACAACAAGGACCTGAAAAACGTCGGGCCGAGCGTGCAATACAAATTGCGCGACAAGACCGGGCAAGCCCGCGAATTTCATAATTACATGCAACCGATGCTGGCCGACGGCAATTGGGTATTTCTTGCTGGCGTGCGTGATTCACCGAGTGAGGCGTTCCGCTATCTGCGCATCCCGTCCGACGATAACGATTCAGTGGAAGAATGGATGCGCTTGCGTGCCGCCGTCCTGAATCCGGAATTGCGTGCACTGGCCGCACAACGTTACGCGCAGCGCGCCATGCCGCCAACACGCGACGGCGCGGATAATCTGCGAACGCAGCTGCAGGAGTCCGCACTGAAGGGATTGAGCATCTTTGCCGGCAATGGCACGGAGTCCGGTTATATCGCCGTGTCCAGGCTTCTGGAAAGGGTGCCGCCCGCAGAGCAGGAAAAAGCTGCCGATATTTTCATGAAAATCCTGAATGGCAGCCTGTGGGAATTGTGGCAAGTGGCGCGTGAAAAGGACGGATTGCCGGCGGTCGGATCGGATGAGAAGTACGGGCGGTTTTTGCAGCTTGCGACCAACGCGATCGCAGACTCGTCCTTTTACGGCGCGCCCGTTTATCTGCAACTGAAAGAATTCACTGAAGTGAAGGCATCGGTTTTGCAGGTAACACGCTCGCCCGGGAAAAAAGTGGTTTATCTCGGTTGTTTTTTCCTGGTGCTCGGCGTTTTTTCGATGCTCTATATTCGTGAGCGGCGCTTGTGGGTGTGGATCAGGTCCGACGAGAATGGCCAGTCGCACGCATTGATGGCGATGAGTTCTCAGCGCAAGACACTGGATTTCGACAAGGAGTTCGAATTGCTGAAGGGGCAACTGGCCCACGTTGGACCGCCGAAAGCGTAAGGCATTGAGGATTGCGAAGTTCTACTATACTGAATCAAATTGAATTGAATTGTTGATGGCAACTGGACATTGCGGTCCTGGCTCTGGCCGGAACCGCCGCGGAGAATACAAATGGAATTAACGCAGAATCACGTTTACACACAGCCCCCGGGTTTCTTCAAGCGCCTGACCGTGATCGACTGGCTGTACGCCGCAGCGCTGCTGGCGGCATCGCTATTTGCCTTGAATCGCTTCAGCGCCTACATGGATTATTACGAACAGGCGATTCTTGTACTGTCCGCGCCCACCTTTGCCTGGCTGGGCTGGCACTGGAAACCGGTGCGCTGGCTGATCCCATTGCTGGCGATTTTGTCATTGGCGGCGATCGCCATGTATGGCGGTTCGCTGGAAATGGCAAACACGAAGTTCTTTCTGAAATATCTGTTGTCGAGCCAGTCCGCCATTTTGTGGATGAGCACACTGTTCTTTTTGTCCACCCTGTTTTACTGGGGCGGATTGATTGCGAGATCGGATTTCGGCAGCGCTGTCGGCAGCAAGTTGTGCTGGGCCGCCGTGGTGCTGGGTTTTACCGGCATGCTGGTGCGCTGGTTCGAGTCCTATCTGATGGGCGCCGATATCGGGCATATCCCGGTTTCCAATCTGTATGAAGTTTTCATCCTGTTCTGCATGATTACCGCGTTGTTCTATCTGTATTACGAACAGCATTACAAGACACGCCAGCTGGGTCCGTTCGTGATGCTGATCATTTCAGCGGCAGTCGGCTTTTTGATCTGGTACACGCTCTCGCGCGACGCCGCTGAAATTCAGCCGCTGGTGCCAGCGCTGCAAAGCTGGTGGATGAAAATCCATGTGCCGGCCAACTTCATCGGTTATGGCACTTTTGCCTTGGCGGCGATGGTGGCCATCGCTTATTTGCTGAAATCAAACGGCATGCTGGCAGACCGCCTGCCCGCGCTGGAAATGCTCGACGATGTCATGTACAAGTCGATCGCAGTCGGATTCACCTTCTTTACCATTGCAACGATATTGGGCGCTCTGTGGGCCGCGGAAGCCTGGGGCGGGTACTGGTCGTGGGATCCGAAGGAAACCTGGGCATTGATCGTCTGGCTCAATTACGCGGCCTGGCTGCATATGCGGCTGATGAAGGGCTTGCGCGGCCAGGTAGCGGCGTGGTGGGCCTTGATCGGCCTGCTGGTCACGACCTTTGCTTTCCTCGGTGTCAATATGTTCCTGTCAGGCCTGCATTCTTACGGCGAGCTGTAAATTATCCCGCTGCGCCTGGCGCTCAGGCGCAGCTGCGGTAACAACATGGCTGCGGCCTGCGCTTTTGATGGTATTCGTGTAAGGTTGGCGTAGTTAAAAAGACTAATGCCTACATGAAAACCATCATCAGGAGCCGCAATGTTGATTAAACGCAGTCCTCAAGGCATAGATCTGCCGCTCTCCTCCGACATCACCCCACGCGAGATCTTCGAATCGCGCCGCACCTTCATCAGGCAGCTTGCCCTCGGTTCGATCGCCAGCGCGTCCTTGCTGGAAATGGCTTCCCGCGACGCATTCGCGCAGTCGGCGGGCGCCCAGAAGCTGGCGGCAAAAGCCAATCCCGCCTTCGTCGTGATGGATAAGCAGAGCGCTTACAAGGATGCGACCACTTACAATAATTTCTACGAATTCGGCACCGACAAGGCGGATCCTGCCAAATACGCGGATACCCTCAGGACGCGGCCCTGGACAGTGACAATCGAAGGTGAAGTCAAAAAACCGATGACGCTCGATCTGGACAGCCTGCTGAAACTGGCGCCGCTGGAAGAGCGGATTTACCGGCTGCGCTGCGTGGAAGGCTGGTCGATGGTGATCCCATGGATAGGCTATTCACTGTCCGAATTGATCAAGAAAGTCGAGCCGACCGGTAATGCAAAATACGTTGAATTCATTTCGCTGGCGGACAAAAAACAAATGCCCGGCCTGGGCAGCCCGGTACTGGAGTGGCCGTATGTCGAGGGCTTGCGTCTGGATGAGGCCAATCATCCGCTCACGCTGTTAAGCCTGGGAATGTATGGCGAAGTGCTGCCGAAACAAAACGGCGCGCCTGTGCGGCTTGTGGTGCCCTGGAAGTACGGATTCAAATCGGCCAAGTCCATCGTCAAGATCCGCTTTACCCGGGATCAGCCGAAAACCGCGTGGAATGTCGCGGCGCCGTCAGAATATGGCTTTTATTCCAATGTTAATCCCGAAGTCGATCATCCGCGCTGGTCGCAGGCGACCGAGCGCCGCATCGGTGACGATGGATTATTCGCGAAGAAACGCAAGACACTGATGTTCAATGGTTATAACGAAGTCGCGTCGTTATACAAAGGCCTGGATTTGAAGAAATTCATTTGACGCCGGAATATAGCGCCATGTTCAATCCCGCCTCCAGGCAGTTTGCCATTTTCAAGGCAATATTATTTATTGCGGCACTGCTGCCATTTGCCCGCCTGGTGCTGTTTACCTTCACCGACCAGCTCGGCGCCAATCCGGTCGAATTCATTACGCGCAATACTGGCGACTGGACGCTCTATTTTCTGTGCATTACCCTGGCGGTGACACCGCTGCGGCGATTGAGCAAGTGGAACTGGTTAATCAGGTTGCGCCGCATGCTGGGGCTGTTTGCATTCTTTTATGCGGCGCTGCATTTCACGACTTTCCTGTGGTTTGATCACTTTTTCGATGTGTCGGCGATGTTCAAGGATGTCATCAAGCGTCCATTCATCACCGTTGGTTTCATCGCATTTGTATTGTTAATTCCACTGGCGATCACCAGCACCAACGCCATGGTGCGGCGGCTTGGCGGCAAGCGTTGGCAGTGGCTGCATCGGGCAATTTATGTAATTGCTCCGCTGGGCATACTGCATTTCTGGTGGATGAAAGCAGGCAAGAATGATTTTGCGCAGCCCATTTTGTTTGGCAGCATCGTGGCGATATTACTGCTGATGCGGGCCTATTGGCGCTTCGTGCCGGCGTCACCGCAAAAACGCGCAAGCAGTCCCAAGGCGGGCTGACGACAAATCTTGATTGCCCGGTCGTCAGCGCCGCCGGGAGTTATTCGGGAATCGATTCCAGGGCAAACAAATCAGCGGCCTCTTCGCGCTTGCGAATCTGGTGGGCCTGTTCGCCATCGACCATGATTTCCGCCGCACGGCCGCGCGTATTGTAATTGGAGGCCATCGTCATGCCATACGCGCCAGCCGACATGATCGCCAGCAGATCGCCTTCGGCAATTGCCAGTGAGCGGGAGCGTGCCAGCCAGTCGCCCGATTCGCAAATCGGCCCGACGATGTCGTAAGTCTGGGCAGATGCGGTCCGCAGTTCGACCGCCTGCACGCCGTGCCATGCGTCGTACATCGCGGGCCGCATCAGATCGTTCATGGCGGCATCCACCACGGCGAAATTTTTTGTTGCGCCGTGTTTCAGGTACTGTATTTCCGTCAGTAACACACCTGCATTGCCAACGATCGACCGGCCAGGCTCGAACAGTAACTTGATGGGTGCGCCCTGGAATTTCGCGCTGCGCCATGCATGAACCTTGGCGAACAGGCGGCCGAGATAATCGCCGACTGCGACTGGCTTCTCATCGGCATACGTAATGCCGATGCCACCGCCGATGTCCAGATGGTGCAAATGGATGTCTTCGGACGCGAGCTGATCGATCAGTTCAATGACTTTGTCGAGCGCTTCCAGCAGCGGCGCATCATCCAGCAATTGCGATCCGATATGGCAATCGATGCCGACTACCTGCAAGTGCGGCAGCTGCGCCGCCGTGCGGTAAGCGGCGAGTGCGTCTTCATAGGCAACGCCGAATTTATTGTCTTTCAGGCCAGTCGAGATATAGGGATGGGTTTTTGCATCGACGTCAGGATTGACCCGTAGCGAGACCGGCGCTTTTTTGCCCAGGGCGCCCGCGATCTCGTTCAGGCGGTGCAGTTCCGGAATGGATTCGACGTTAAAACACAAGATGTCATGCGACAGCGCCAGGTGTATTTCATCGCGTGATTTGCCGACGCCGGAGAAAATCACCTTGCGTGGATCGCCACCTGCCGCAAGCACGCGCAGCAATTCACCTCCCGACACGATGTCGAAGCCGGAACCGAGATTGCCGAGCAGGCTCAGTACCGCAAGATTGGAATTGGACTTGACCGAATAACAGATCAGCGCCGAATCTTCAGCAGGCGAATGCCGTTTGCAAGCGTCGGCGTAGGCAGAAAAATTTTCCACCAGCGCCGCTTTTGAATAAACGTATGTCGGCGTGCCGAATTGCCGGGCGATATCAGCCAGAGGCGTTTTTTCAGCCAGCAGCAGGCCGTCTTGATAAGAAAAATGCGACATGTTAAGGCGGTTTATTTAGAAACAGGAGTGGGAGAGACTGCGGGTGCCTGTGCGGGCGCCGGCGGCACCGTCGTTTGTGACGGACTGACGGCCGGCACTGGTTTGGCCGGCAAGGTCAGCGGACCGGTCTGGCCGCAGGCAGCGAGCAGGCCCAGCAGGGAAAACGCGGCGGGGATGGCGATGGTGCGCTGTAACTCAAGAATGGCGTTCACGATTAGAATCATGGATTAGGAAAACACATTGGAGTGTAGCATGACAGAATCAGAATTCCTGGACCTGGCCGAGTCAACACTCAATACCATCGAAACTTCGCTGGAACAGGCTGCGGATACTACAGATCTTGATGTTGAATGCAGTCGCAGCGGCAACGTACTGGAGATCGAATTTGTCGACAACGGCTCGAAAATCATTATCAATAGCCAGGCGCCGATGAAAGAAATGTGGATCGCCGCAAAATCCGGCGGTTTCCACTACAAGCGAGAGGGCAATGTATGGGTGAATACCCGCGACGGATCGGAGTTGTTTGCGGCCTTGTCCGGGATGGTGACGCAGCAGGGCGGTGTTTTAATGCATCTTGAGCCGGGCGATTAAGAGAGATTTTCCCGGCCTGATCCCGGCGCCAGCTCAAAACAGTTCATTCTTCACTTCATCCTTCTTTTTCTCCGCCTCGGAAGGGTTTTCGCCAGGTGCTCTCTCGCCGACGCCAAGACTGCGAACGCCCGTTCCTGGCGGATATTCCGCATAAAAATATTCGCTGCCAGCCTGCATCAAACCTTCCGGCACGGGCCGCTCGTCGACCGGGACGTTTTTCAAGGCTTTCTGCATGTATCCGATCCAGATCGGCAAGGCAAGGCCACCACCGGTTTCCCGGTTGCCAAGATTTTTCGGCTGGTCGAAGCCGATCCACGCAATGCCGACCAGTTTTGACTGGTAACCTGCAAACCAGGCATCGATCGAATCGTTGGTGGTGCCGGTTTTGCCCGCGATATCCGGACGTTTCAATACCAGCGCCTTGGTCGCGGTACCAAATTTGACCACGTCTTTCAGCATGCTATCCATCATGTAGGCATTGCGGGCATCGATCACGCGATTTGCCTCATCACCCGCTTTATCCGGCGTAACTTCAGACAATACCCTGCCACTGGCATCGGTAATCCTGGAAATAAGGTAAGGACTGACTTTATAACCGCCGTTGGCAAACACCGCATAAGCTCCCGCCATCTGCAGAGGCGTCACTGCGCCCGCTCCCAGCGCCAGCGTCAGGTAAGGTGGATTTTTGTCCGCATCGAAGCCGAAACGTGTTGCGTATTCCTGGCCGTACTTGGCGCCGACTTTATTCAGAATGCGAATGGAGACCATGTTCTTCGACTTGGTCAGGCCCTTGCGCATCGTCATCGGACCGTCATACTTGCCGTCGTAATTTTTTGGTTCCCATGACTGTCCGCCGGTCTGTCCGGCATCGAAGGTAATCGGCGAGTCGTTGATGATGGTCGCCGGTGACAAGCCTTTTTCGAGAGAGGCGGAATAAATGAACGGCTTGAACGAGGACCCGGGCTGGCGCCAGGCCTGCGTGACGTGATTGAATTTATTTCGATTGAAATCAAATCCGCCCACCAATGCGCGAATCGCACCATCCTCGGTACTGGCGGCGACAAATGCCGATTCCACTTCAGGCATCTGCGTAATAAACCAGTCGCTGCCCTCTTGCGTTACGCGGATAATGGCGCCGCGCTTGACGCGGCGATTGGGAGGCGCCTTGTCGCTGAGGAGATTGGTGGCAAAACTCAGGCCAGCGCCGCTGATGCTGATTTCCTCGCCCGACGCCAGCACCGCACGTATGTTTTTTGGTGTCGCGCTTAACACCACGGCAGCAACCAGGTCGTCACTGTCGGCGTGATCGGCGAGTTCGGTTTCGATCGCATCGTCGGCCTCGTCCTTGGCCGCCGGAATCTCAAGGTAACCTTCGGGGCCACGATATCCATGCCGCTTTTCGTAGTCCATGACGCCGCGCCGCAATGCGATGTAAGCAGCGTCCTGGTCGGACTTTGTGATCGTGGTGAACACATTCAGGCCGCGCGTATAGGTTTCTTCCTTGAATTGTTCATAAACCAGTTGGCGCGTCATTTCGGCAACGTATTCAGCGTGAACACCAAATTCATTGCTATCCATTTTGATTTTCAGTTCTTCATTTTTGGCTTTGTCGTACTGCGCAGGGGTGATGTACCCCAGATCATGCATGCGCTTCAGGATGTACTGCTGCCGGGTTGCCGCGCGCTTCGGATTGACGACGGGATTGTATCTTGATGGCGCTTTGGGCAGGCCGGCCAGCATTGCGGCTTCGGCCACCGTGATATCGGCGAGCTGCTTGCCGAAATAAATTTGCGCGGCCGAGGAAAAGCCGTACGCACGTTGGCCCAGATAGATCTGGTTCATGTAAACCTCGAGGATCTGGTCCTTCGACAGGCTTTCTTCGATTTTCCAGGCCAATAGAATTTCATACAGCTTGCGCTTGAGGGTCTGCTCGCTGGACAAGAAAAAATTGCGCGCTACCTGCTGCGTGATGGTCGATGCACCTTGTTTGGCGCCGCCCGCCAGATTATGCAGGGTGGCACGCACGATGCCGAAATAGTCGACACCGCCGTGTTCGTAAAAGCGGTCATCTTCAATCGCCAGGACCGCTTGTTTCATTACATCAGGGATATCCTTGAAACGCACCACGTTGCGTCGTTCTTCGCCGAATTCGCCGATCAGGACGTTATCCGCCGAAAATATCCGCAGCGGGATTTTAGGCCGGTAATCAGTCAGCGAATCAAGCGCCGGCAAATTCGGATAGGCCAAGGCGAGCATGAAACCGATCAGCAAGACGCCGATCACCGCAAGGCCGGCCAGAACACCCACCACGCCAAGCACAATGCGTGAGAATATGCTGAACTGCTTCTTCGGCGCTTTCCGTGAGGTACCACCGGTTGATGTAGATGAAGTCATTCGGAATGGAGAAGTGGGAAATCTTAGGGAACACTTTGTTCCGAATCATTATAACGGCACGTAACTGGAGAAAGTAACATGCCGGGCTGGTAGAAATGCGCTGGCCACCGTAAAACTACCAATTGAATCTGGTGGAATTACTTGTGGTAAACGTTAGAACGTGGGATTTTGGCAACGCAAATGCAATTTCCCCGTCGGAAAGTGCTTTACAGCCGTGAATGCTTATTGCTAGGATTTAATGTAACGTTTTATAAATGTCACCTAAACAATGGTTTTTAAACAGTTTTTTGGTGGCAGCCTTCTTATTCCCGATTAGACAAGCGACATCACGCTGCGTTCACACGAGAATTGCGTCACAGGGGAGAATCACTTTTGGCTTTAGATCTCGGATCTTTATTCGGTAAGAAAAATGCCCCGTTAGTCGGTTTGGATATCAGCACATCAGGCGTCAAGCTGGTCGAATTAACCGAACTTTCCAAAGACGAGTTACGCCTTGAACGTTATGCGATGGAGCCATTGCCGCGCGGCGCGATCGTGGATGGCAACATTGAAAACATCGAACAGGTGTCAGAAGCGGTGCGGCGGGTCTGGGAAAAAAGCGGTACACGCGCCAAACTGGTCGCATTAGGCATGCCTGCGGCATCCGTCATCACAAAAAAAATCATCCTCCCGGGCGGGCTTTCGGAGGAGGAGCTCGAAGTCCAGGTCGAAAGCGAGGCCAACCAGTACATTCCCTTTGCACTGGATGAAGTCAGCCTGGATTTTGATGTCATCGGGCCATTGCCCAATTCTCCCGACGATGTTGAAGTGCTGCTGGCTGCGACACGCAAGGAAAAGGTTGAAGATCGGGTAGCGGTCGCCGAAGCGGCCGGACTGAAGCCTAGCGTGATGGATATTGAATCCTATGCGGCGCGCGCAGCCATCGAACGTATCACCGCACAATTGCCCAAAGGGGGGCAGGGTCAGATCGTTGCCCTGTTTCAAATCGGCGCGCAAATCACCCATATTTCAGTATTGCTTGACGGCCAGCCGCTCTATGAGCGGGAGCAGCCCTTTGGCGGCAATCAATTGACGCAGGATATCGTGCGCGCCTATGGCCTCTCGCAGGACGACGCGGAGAAAAAGAAAAAATCGGGTGACTTGCCGGACGATTATGAAACCACCGTGCTGGACCCCTTCCTCGAAAGCGCCGCACTGGAAGTGACGCGCGCAATACAATTTTTCTTTACCTCAACGCCTTACACCCGGATCAATCAGATATTCTTGGCTGGAGGTTCAGCAGTGATTCCCGGTCTGGTGGACATTGTTGCGACCCGTACGCAAATTTCGACTTCTGTGGTGAGCCCTTTCAAGGGCATGCAACTGGCGTCGACCGTAAAGGAAAAACAGTTGCGGATTGATGCCCCGGCCTATTTGATTGCATGCGGCCTGGCCTTGCGGAGATTTGACTGATGATCAAAATTAACCTGCTTCCGCACAGGGAAGCGAAACGCAAACTGCGCAAGACCGCGTTTTTTTCAATGCTGGTGATGGCAGCAGTGATGGGCGGGGTAATCGTGCTGGCAGTCGGTGGTTTTATTGCGAATATGATTTCAAATCAAAATGAGAAAAATGCCTTCATCAAAGCTGAAAATACCCGGCTTGATGGGCAAATCAAGGAAATCGCGACCCTCAAGCAAGAGATTGAAGCGCTCATCGCACGTCAACAGGCAGTGGAAGATTTGCAAGGGGATCGCAATCAGCCAGTGTATCTGATGGATGAGCTGGTCAAGCAGGTTCCGGAAGGGATCTATCTGCGATCATTCAAGCAAAATGGCCAGCGTGTGGTGATCAATGGTTATGCGCAATCGAACGAACGGGTTTCCGAACTCCTGCGCAACTTCAGTAATAATTCCCCATGGCTCGAGCGTCCGGATCTGATTGAAATCAAGTCAACGGGCGTTGGGCAAGGAAAAGACGCAAAGAAAGTTTTCGACTTCATCATCAACGTTGGCATAAAACGACCGCGTGATCAGGCGCAAGCTCAAGCTCAAGCGCAAGCAGTAGCCGCTGCACCGGCGCAGCTGGCTGCAGGCGCGGCCGCCAACGTCACGCCAGCAGCCAATACGCTGAAGAAACCATGATATGAGAGATGCACCATGGCAGATTTGAAGAATCTAGGGGACTCGTTCAGCGCGCAATTTCGCGGCTTGAATGGCCGGCATCCGGGCCAATGGCCATTTTTCCCCCGTGCATTGTGCGGTGTCGGCGTGCTGGTGGCGGTTGTCGCGGTGGGATGGTTTTTATATTGGAATGCCCAGCTCGAAGAACTCGATCTTGGTGTGCAGGAAGAGGTCAAGCTGAAAGAGGCTTACAAAACCAAGATCCAGCAGACGGTTAACCTTGAAGGCTTGCGCAAACAAAAAGAGCAGGTTGGTGAATATGTCGCGACCCTGGAGAAACAGTTGCCAAGCAAGGCGGAAATGGATGCGCTACTGTCCGATATCAATCAGGCGGGCCTGGGACGCGGATTGCAATTTGAACTGTTCAAGCCGGGACAGGTAGTGGTCAAGGATTATTATGCCGAGCTGCCTATCGAAATCAAGGTAACTGGCAATTATCATGACGTAGGCGCATTTTCCAGCGATATCGCAAATCTGCCGCGCATCGTAACCCTGAACAACATGAGCCTGGTCGCCGCCAAAGACAATGTGCTGACCCTGGAAGCGGTAGCGAAGACATTTCGCTATCTGGACAAGGATGAAGTATCCGCGCAGCGCAAGGCAGCGGGAGACCAGAAGGGAGTCAAGAAATGACGAACTCTCGTGCCCTGCGCGGCCGTTTTGTCAGTGTCCTGTTCCTGTTTGGCTTGGGCGGCTGCAGTGATGGCGGTGTGCAGGAAGTCCAGCAGTGGATGGCGGATGTGAAACAGAAGACACCGGTATCCATACCAAAACTGGCGGAGCCGAAAAAATTTACCCCATTTCTCTACGGTAGCAAAAACACAGTCGATCCTTATGATGCGAGCAAAATGGCAGTCGCATTTGCCAAGCTTCAATCCAAATCCGGCAGTGGTTTCAAACCCGACCTGGACCGGCGTCGTGAGCCGCTGGAAATTTTTCCCCTGGATACGATGAAAATGGTTGGAACACTTGAAAGACCAGGATTGAGTTATGCACTTTTGCAAATCGACAAAACAATATATCAAGCAAAGGTAGGCAATTACATCGGGCAAAATTTCGGCATGGTCACAAAGATTACTGATTCCGAGGTTGAACTCAAGGAAATAGTACAAGATGCAGCGGGCGATTGGGTTGAGCGCAAAGCGAAGTTAGAGTTGCAGGAGATTAAAAAATGATGATGTTAAAAAACCGGTGCCTGCGCACGATTGCGCGCCATATGGTGCGGCAATGCACACTTGTTTGCCTCGCCAGTATTGGATTGGCGACGACGGGCAGTCTCGCCTGGGCGCAAGAAAATACCATTGAATCGATCACCGCAAATCAACAGGGATCGAACATTATCGTCAAGATATCCCTGAAGAATCCGGTCGCCAAATCGCCGCTTGGATTTTCAATTACCAGTCCGGCACGCATCGCGCTCGATTTCATAGGTACGGTTAATGCAACCGGTGCGACTGCCAAGGATATCAATCTTGGGGACGTGCGTAATGTGAATCTTGTGCAGGCCGGTGAGCGCACACGCCTGGTTTTTAACCTGAAACGGCCGCTGAATTACGCAACAGTGATTGAAGAAAATGCAGTCATTGTGACGATAGACAGCTCCGGGGGCGTTGCCACTGCCGTCACTTCGGCGGGTCTCCCGGCAACCCGGGCTGCGGACGCCGCTCCAGCAGGCAGACAGGATCTTCGCGATATTGATTTCCGGCGCGGTGTTGCCGGAGAGGGCAGGGTGGTGATTGATCTGCCGAGCAATCAGATCGGTGTCGATGTACGCCAGCAAGGACAGAACATCCTGGTCGATTTTCTGAAAACCGGCTTGCCCGATGTGCTGCGCCGCCGGCTGGATGTGGGTGACTTCGGTACGCCGGTTCGCACGATTACCACGACCTCCCAGGGCGACAACGTGCGCATGGTGATCGAACCCAAAGGTCTGTGGGAACACAGTGCCTATCAAAGCGACTCGCAACTGGTCATCGAGGTCAAGCCGATCAAGGAAGAGCCGAACAAACTGACGCAGGGCACCCAAGGCTACCGCGGTGAAAAATTATCCCTGAATTTCCAGAATGTCGAAGTCCGGGCCGTGCTGCAGGTCATTGCCGATTTCACCGGCTTGAATATCATTACCAGCGATACCGTCAATGGCAATCTCACCCTGCGCCTGAAGGACGTGCCATGGGACCAGGCGCTGGATATCGTGATGCAGGCCAAGGGCCTCGACATGCGCAAAAATGGTTCGGTGTTGTGGATTGCGCCCAAAGACGAATTGCTGACGAAAGAAAAACTGGAGCTGGAACAGCGTTCACAGATCGCCGAACTGGAACCAGTCAAAACCGAAACATTCCAGTTGAATTATCAAAAGGCGGAAGCCTTTAAAACCATATTGGATAATACCGGCGGCGGCGGGCGCAGTGTGTTGTCGAAGCGGGGCAGCGCGGTCATCGATCCGAGGACAAATCAACTGTTTGTGACGGACATTGCATCAAAACTCGACGAAGTCCGGAAGCTGGTCCAGCAAACGGATATCGCCAGCCGCCAGGTGTTGATTGAGGCGCGGATCGTTGAAGCAAATGACACCTTCAGCAGGAATCTGGGTGTCAAGCTTGGGTTTGGTGTTCAGAAACCTTCGCCGGGTGGAAACAATCGTTTTGAAGCTGGCGGACAACAAAATGCGGACGCCGATGCAGTGGGTTTGAACTTGACTAACTTGCAAACTGTCAACGGAAATTCAGTGAATTTGCCTGCGTCCGGTATTGGTGGCGCCTTGGCTGGATCAGTCGCCTTGTCCTTGTTCAATGCTGCCGCAACCCGATTCATCAGCCTGGAATTGTCGGCGCTGGAAGCCGATGGCAAGGGCAAAATCCTGTCAAGCCCGCGGGTAATCACGGCCGACCAATTGAAGGCCACCATCGAGCAGGGCACCGAACTGCCTTACCAGATCGCTACCAGCAGCGGCGCCACCTCGCTGGCGTTCCGTAAAGCCAACCTGAAGCTGGAAGTCACGCCGCAGATCACGCCGGACGGCAATGTCATCCTGGATGTCGATGTCAACAAGGACAGCGTCGGGCAAGCGACCCTTCAGGGTTTTGCGATCGACACCAAACATGTGAAGACACAAGTGCTGATCGAAAATGGCGGTACCGTTGTCATCGGCGGCATTTACATTCAGCAGGATCGCGATACCGTCACCAAGGTGCCATTTTTTGGCGATTTGCCAGTGCTTGGCAACCTGTTCAAGACCACCGCGCGCACCAACGATAAAACCGAGCTGCTGATTTTTCTTACGCCCAAGATCATTAATGACAAAGTCGTCGTGAGATAATCCCGGTTTAATCGACTATCCAGGGCTGACACCCTGACCCAGGGCCCGTGGAAAATGCTGTAAACGCGTCTCGAAACATCTTTCTGGTGGGGCTAATGGGCTCCGGCAAAACGACCGTCGGTCGTGCCCTCGCCAAAAAGCTCAATAAACGCTTCATCGATTCCGACCACGAAATCGAAGCGCGCACCGGCGCTTCGATTCCGCTGATTTTTGAAATCGAAGGTGAAGACAGTTTTCGCCAACGCGAATCCGAAGTGATCCGGGATCTGACCGCTCAGCAGGATATCGTGCTGGCGACAGGCGGCGGGGCTGTCCTGGATCCGCACAACCGCGCCTATCTGCAATCGCGTGGCACCGTGATTTATCTGCGAGCCAGCGTCAACAGCATCTTGCAGCGTACCAGCCACGACAAGAACCGGCCCTTACTGCAAACCGCCGATCCGCGCGCCCGCATCGAGGAATTGTCGCGCTTGCGCGATCCCCTTTATCGCGAGATCGCCGACCTGGTCATTGAAACCGGGCGCCCTAACGTACAATGGCTGGTGCAAACCATTTTGACGCTGCTCGAACCGGAAAAGCCGGTTCCTGCCGAACGTTCCGGGTTCGACAGCAATTCCACCCCATCCACACCTGACATGACCACGCCGCCAACCGCTCCCATAACCTTGTCGGTCGATCTGGGCGACCGCAGTTATCCCATCACGATCGGACAATCCCTGCTGCAGGATGCCGGCCAGATTGGCCGCCATGTTGCCGGGGCACGCGCCGCCGTGGTCACCAATACCATTGTGGCGCCGCTGTATCTCGAGCGCCTGGTGCACACTCTGCGGTCCGCCGGAAAGCAGGTCATCACGATCGTGCTGCCGGATGGTGAAGAAGAAAAAAACTGGGAAAACCTGATGCAAATCTTCGATGTCCTGCTCGAGGAAAAATGCGATCGCAAGACAACCCTGGTGGCACTTGGCGGCGGTGTGATCGGGGACATGACCGGCTTTGCCGCGGCGACCTACATGCGTGGGGTGCCGTTCATCCAGGTGCCCACCACCTTGCTGGCGCAGGTCGACTCGTCGGTGGGCGGCAAGACCGGAATCAACCATCCTCTCGGCAAGAACATGATCGGCGCGTTTTACCAGCCGCAAGCGGTGATTGCGGATACAAGCACGCTGAACACCTTGCCGCCGCGCGAACTGGCGGCCGGCCTGGCCGAAGTCATCAAGCATGGCGCGATCATCGATGCGGCATTCTTTGACTGGATTGAAGCGAATATCGACAACCTGGTTGCGCGGGATGCCGGCGCGCTGGCGTACGCGATCCAGCGTTCATGCGAAATCAAGGCGGAAGTCGTGCGCCAGGACGAGCGTGAAGGCGGCCTGCGGGCCATCCTCAATTTCGGCCATACGTTTGGCCATGCGATCGAGGCCGGATTAGGTTATGGCAAATGGCTGCATGGCGAGGCGGTCGGTTGCGGCATGGTGATGGCGGCGGAGTTGTCCTTCCGTTGCGGTTATATCGACGCCGCGGCAAAGTCGCGCATCGCGGCACTGGTGAAGGCGGCCGGCTTGCCAACAGTGGCGCCGGACCTGGGCACGGCGCGCTGGCTCGAACTGATGCAGGTCGACAAGAAAAACGAAGGCGGGCTCATCAAGTTCATCCTGATGAAGCCCCTGGGTTCCCCCCTCATCACGACAGTCCCGCAGGCCTTGTTGCTGGCGACTATCGAGGCTTGCACCGCCGCTCGCTGAACATGGATTTCGAAGCGCACCTCGCCCCCTACGCCGCGCACTCGGCGCAATCGCGAGGTCGCCATTTTTCCGAAGCCGCGCCGGCATCCCGCACCGAATTCCAGCGTGACCGCGACCGCATCATCCATTCCACGGCTTTCCGCCGGCTTGAATACAAAACACAGGTTTTCGTCAATCACGAGGGCGATTTATTCCGTACCCGGCTGACCCACAGCATCGAAGTTGCGCAGATAGCGCGTTCGATTGCGCGCAACCTGCGGCTGAATGAGGATCTGGTAGAGGCGATCTCGCTGGCGCATGACCTCGGGCATACGCCGTTCGGCCATGCCGGCCAGGATGCGCTCAATGCGTGCATGAAGGACTTTGGCGGCTTTGAGCATAACCTGCAAAGCCTGCGTGTGGTCGATGCGCTTGAAGAGCGCTACGGGGCTTTTGACGGCCTGAACCTGATGTTCGAGACGCGCGAAGGAATCCTGAAACATTGTTCGCTGCCCAACGCAAAAAAACTCGGTGACATCGGCCAGCGTTTTATCGACAGAAAGCAGCCGACGCTGGAGGCGCAGCTGGCTAATCTGGCCGATGAAATTGCCTATAACAATCACGATGTCGACGATGGCCTGCGCTCCGGCCTGCTGACGACGGCCCAACTTGATGAGATTGATCTGTATGCGCGCCACCGGCATGAAGCGGAAGCCGCCTTCCCCGGCATCAGCGGCCGCCGCGCAATCAATGAAACAGTCCGGCGCATGATCAATGCGCTGATTGTCGACTTGATCGAGGCGTCCGGCGCGCGGATTCAGGCCGCGCAACTGACGACCGTCGATGATGTCCGCAATGCCCCGGCACTGATTACCTTTTCGGATGGCATGCGGCACGAAGCGGCGCTGCTGAAACGCTTCCTGCGGGAGAACCTCTACCAGCATTACCAGGTCAATCGCATGACCAGCAAGGCCCGCCGCATCATCACCGAACTATTCAACGCTTTCATGCAGGAGCCGGCTCTACTGGCGCCGGACTACCAGGTGAACGGCAATACGCAGTCGGACACCACATCGATGCAGGCTCGCAAAGTTGCCGATTATATTGCCGGCATGACCGACCGTTATGCGATGCGTGAACATCGCCGCCTGTTCATGGTGGATGAACTCTAAGCGTCTGTCAGACCAGTTCACGCAACGGATGGGCATACGACGGCCACACCGGCGCAAAAAAACCCGCAGTCATCTCAGGCGTAACCGCATCCAGTGTAGCCGGCGTCCAGCGCGGACTATTATCCTTGTCGATGACACGTGCACGCACGCCTTCCAGCACTTCGCCATGTTCAAAGCAGCGACGCACCATGGTGCGCTCCATGCGCAGGCAGTCCGCCACCTCCATGGCCGCGCCGCGGCGCAACTGCTCTAGCGTCACACACATCATCAGGGGCGAGCGCTGCGCCATCAGTGCCAGCGCGTCCTGTGCGAAGGGCGCGGGATCCCCGCTTAATGACGCGGTAATGCCGGGCATGTCATCCAGTGCAAAATGCCGGTCTATCGAAGCGCGTTGTGATGCGAGCACCGCGCTGTCCGGATTCAGTCCGGTCTGGAACGCTTGAGCAAACGTGCGGATCGCATCCCGGACATCGCCGGCCGGGCTTGTCTCCAGCATCGCGCAGAGCGCAGGCAATTGCGCCGATGGCACAAAGACGTCCGCCAGCCCGGCATACAATGCATCGGCCGCACCGAATGTGATTCCTGTCACGCCGAGGTAGGTACCCACTCGCCCCGGCGAGCGTGTCAGAAAGTAGCTGCCGCCGACATCCGGGAACAGGCCGATATGGACTTCCGGCATTGCCATCTTCGTGCGTTCAGTGACGATGCGCATCCGGTTCGATGGCCCACCCTGTGCGATGCCCATGCCGCCGCCCATGACAATGCCATCCAGAAGCGCGATAAAGGGTTTGGGATACTGATGGATCAGGTAGTTCAGCGCATATTCTTCCGTGAAAAAATCCTCCAGCAAGGCACTTCCGCCTGTGGGTGTGCTGCGTCCCGCATCGTAAAAGAAGCGGATGTCGCCGCCGGCGCAAAATGCCTTGTCGCTGCTGCTGCGGATAACAACGGCGCCGACCTCCTGGTTTTCACGCCAGTCGAGCAATGCGGAAGTGATAACCCGTATCATGTCCAGCGACAGCGAGTTGAGGGCCTTGGCGCGGTCGAGCGTGATGAAACCGATCTTGTTTTTAACGGCAGTCTGGACGAAAGTGGTCATGGCGGAATAACTGTTTTGTGAAGGTAAGGTAGTGTACCGAGATTCGTGGCGTTGGATGAAACGCTGACGCGAAGCTCGACTTTATCCACTCAGCTCGCATGACAATACGTCGGGGTGATTCAGCCAACCTAGGGGATATCGACGCTCTTCCCGTGCCAGCGGGTTATGGATTCCCGTTTGCACGGGAATGACGGTAGTAATTTATAAGTCATCCGCTTTTACTACCGTCGTTCCCGCGAATGCGGGAATCCAGGCTGAGCTTGCATCACGATGTCTTCATGGCCATCCCACCAGCCTTGACCTCGATAATAGTATCGACGAGGTAGGCAAGGAGTGCGGTATTGTCCAGTCGTTTGCAGACTCCTTCAGCGAAGCCTCATGAATGGATAAAGTCAGGCATTAAAAAAGGGCGCGGTAAACGCACCCTTCATTGTTGCGCCAGCTATCTGGCAACGATGACCGTATTATGAGGCGGCGGTCGGCGCGTCGGGAAGGAGCGTCTCGGCTAAATGCTTGATTGCCGCGTGCTGATGGTCCTGCATCTTGGTTTTGTATTTAAGAACCTGGCGGTCGAGCTTGTCGATCAGTGCATCAATCGCTGCGTACAGATCATGCGCGATGCTTTCCACATGCAAATCCTTGCCTCTCAGATGCAAATTGATTTCAGCCTTTTGGCGTTTTTGTTTTTCGGGAAGGTTATCCACGGTCAGGATGACCGCAATATCAATGACATGGTCGAAGTGGCGTCGAATGCGTTCCAGCTTGGTTGTTACATACTCGCGGATGGCGGGTGTCAATTCGAGATGATGTCCACTGATGGTCAGATTCATATATCGCTCCTATGGATATTGTTACTGGCGGTTCTCAAGGTCCCGGGGCAGGCTGGTCAAGAGGGAACACAGCAACGTATCAAAAATTGCAAAAATTACAAAGACTTGCGCAGATTAACCGGTGGGATTTTCAGGGCTTCACGGTATTTTGCGACGGTACGGCGCGCTACCACCATGCCCTGTTCCGCCAGCATGTCCGCAATTTTGCTGTCTGAGAATGGATTTTTTGTGTCTTCAGCTCCTATCAACTGTTTGATGAGTGCGCGTATCGCGGTGGATGACGCTTCGCCCCCTGCCTCGGTGGCAACATGGCTGCCGAAAAAGTATTTCAGTTCGAACATGCCATGCGGCGTCAACATGTATTTCTGCGTTGTTACACGAGAAATAGTGCTCTCGTGTAGACCCAGTGTATCAGCTATTTCACGCAAGACAAGTGGCCTCATGGCGACCGCGCCATGGGAGAAAAAGTTCCGTTGGCGGTCGACGATCGCTTGAGCGACTCGCAGAATTGTGTCGAAACGCTGGCGCATATTCTTGATCAGCCATTTCGCTTCCTGTAGCTGGGAAGTGAGCGACCCCTCACCTTTGCTTTGCTTCAGGATATTGGCGTACATCGCATTGACCCGCAGGCGCGGCATCACATCATGGTTGAGCGTTACCTGCCATCCGCTCTTTGTGCGTTTGACGATCACATCGGGCACCACATAATCGGAGGTGTCCGTTGCGAAGGCGGCGCCGGGGTGCGGATTGCACTGGCGGATGATGGACTGGGCTTCGCGCAAATCTTCATCATCGCAATCAAGCGCTTTTTTCAACTTGTTAAAGTCACGTTGCGCGAACAGGGCGAGATGGTTTTCAATGATCAGCAAGGCCATGCGCCGGGTCACCATCGGCACTTTCGGAAAGCGCCTGATCTGCAGCGCCAGGCATTCCGCCGCGTTGCGCGCGCCAACGCCGGCGGGATCAAAGCTCTGCAGCAGTTTGAGTGCGATCGACAATTCATCTAACTCGATTTCCAGCTCTTCCGGCAGCCGCCCGTGTATGTCTTCCAGCGTCTCTTCCAGGTAGCCGTTGTCGTTGATGGCGTCGATCATCAATTCGACCAGCGCCCGGTCGCGCGGATTGTCTACCGTCACCCGCATCTGTTCCAGCAGGTGTTCGCGCAGCGTCGATTCATGCGCTTCGAGCTGCGGCCGGGCGTCGTCGTCCTCCGGCGCCTTTGAGGTGCGCGCGATGTCATCGAAACTCCAGTCCGCTTCACCCGGATTTGAGGTGTCAGGACCTTCGGAAACTTCCGAGCCGCCATCCGAGTCGGCGGAAGCGCTGTGCGTGTCGCCTTCCGGGGCGCCATCGCTGCCTTCGGAGGAAGAGGAGGAGGGGGTGGCTGCCGAGGTGACCGAGCCGTCGCCCTGCAACCGTATGGAATGATCGAGGGGGTCGTCCAGCCGCTCGAGCAAGGGGTTATCGGAAAGGATTTGTTCCAGTTCCTGATGCAGCTCCAGGGTCGACAATTGCAGCAATCGTATCGACTGCTGCAATTGCGGTGTTAACGCCAGATGCTGCGAAATACGGAGTTGAAGAGTCTGTTTCATGCTGGCCTGGTTCCATTACATCCGGAAATGCTCGCCCAGATAGACCCGGCGTACCGACTCATTGGCGATGATGTCATCCGGACGGCCGCTGGCGAGCACAGCTCCCTGGTTGATGATGTATGCGCGATCGCAAATGCCAAGCGTTTCGCGGACGTTGTGATCGGTAATGAGTACCCCGATACCTCGCTCCTTCAAAAAACGCACGATGCGCTGAATTTCAATGACGGCAATCGGATCGACGCCGGCGAACGGTTCATCGAGCAAGACGAAACGAGGATTGGTCGCCAGTGCACGGGCGATTTCGACCCGTCGCCGTTCGCCGCCGGACAATGACAAGGCCTGGTTGTCACGCAGTTTTTCAATCTGCAAATCGGCCAGCAAGGTATTCAGGCGTTTATCCAGCATTGCCCTGGATAGCGGTTTGCCGTCTACACGCTGTAATTCAAGCACCGCGCGGATATTGTCCTCAACCGTCAATTTGCGAAACACGGACGCTTCCTGCGGCAAGTACGATAAGCCGAGCACGGCACGGCGGTGAATCGGCAAACGGGAGATATCAACGCCGTTGAGATCGATCTCTCCGCCATCGGAAGGAACAAGGCCTACGATCATGTAAAACGAGGTTGTCTTGCCGGCGCCGTTAGGCCCGAGCAAGCCGATCACCTCTCCGCTTTCGACCTGCAGCGACACATCGCGCACGACTTGACGCGCGCCATAACTTTTCTGCAAACCGCGAATAATCAGCGTGCTGGTCATCACTTGCCCTGGGGTTGCACGCGCGGCTGAATGACCGCCTTGATGCGGCCGGCGCCCGGTTTGCTCTCGCCGCTGGCCATGTTATTGACTGAATATAACTCGGCCCTGCTGTCGTAAGCGATGAATTCACCTTCCACTTCGTCGGTCGGTTTGGCGCCGTCCAGCAGCTTCACTTTCGCTTTCGAGAAAAATTTGGCGATCTCGTTCTTGGTGTCGTACTCGATACGATCGGCCGCCTGTCCTTCTATCCATAAATCAGGGCCGCCATCGCGTTTCTGGCGGAAAGTGGCCAGTTTGCCGGGGGCGGCATAGAGGGTGGCAAACTGATAGCCTGCGGGGTCTTGGGTAACAACCATCTTTTCCGCTTTCAAGGTAAGCGTGCCGCGTGTCAGCACAACATTGCCGGTGAAGGTGTTGATTTGCTTGACGTCGTTATATGCCATCTGGTTGGCTTCGACATTCGTCGGTTTCCCGGAGTCCGCTTTCTCTGCATGTGCGACGGTCATGATGGCAAGGCCAAGCGTAGCCAACATCAGGGAATAAAATCGTTTCATGAAAAAACCTCTGGTGGCATGCATTCGTTTATACAGGAAGTCCATGGTCAGCGCGACACGGCTGATGCCGGCGGTTGATATGTAGCATGAACATTGCTTGAGAGTCGTAGTTCGCCCGTTGCATTGTTTGCGACCATGCCGGTGCCGGTCAGCTTTGATGTGCCGAGCGTAATTTCAACCGGTTTATCGGTTTGCATCACGTCATCATCCGGCAAGATCAGCAGGTACTCGGACTGGAGATGAAAATGTTCCGAAGTTGCCGTCGCGGCGCGATCCACATGCACGTTGTCATGCATGTGCACCTTGGTATTGTCGTGCTCAACCAATGCCCGCCTGGCGTGTGTCGTCATCGGCGGCCTATCGTTGCCGAGGCTGTTGACCACCGGTAGTTCGATCGCGTGGGAGTCGTCGCTTGGATTGTGCGTGAGCCGCTTGCCTGAAATATTGTAGCGGGCCAGCCCGGTTTTAGACATGCGCACGAAGCTGAATTTTTCAACGTAATAGTCAGGTTCATTTCTGGGCAGATCCGGTATGCTGGTACTGCTTGAGCGGCGCATCACTTCGAGTACCCAGAAGCTGCCCAGCACCAATGCCGCACCGAGGGCAATCAGGACAACCAGGCTGAAGCGGTTTGGCGGTCGTGCGGCGCTCATGTCAGATACGGCGCCAGAGCCGCTTCATAATTGCCTTGCGCGCGCAGGATCAGATCGCACACTTCGCGCGCAGCGCCACGTCCGCCGCCAGCCTCGGTCACGTAATCGACGCGTGCGCGCACCTCCGGGTGGCCTTGGGGCACGCTGGCAGAAAATCCGACGCGGGAGAGGACAGGCAGGTCAATGACATCGTCACCGATGAATCCGCATGCGCTTGCGCTGAGGCCGGTCTGGGCGATGAGCTTGTTAAATGCGCTTAGCTTGTCGTGCACACCCTGGTGTAAATGGGCGATGCCAAGGTCGGCCGCGCGGCGGGCAACGATAGGGGACTGGCGGGCGGTGATGATGGCTGTCGCCACGCCGGATTGCTGCAACAGCTTGATGCCATGGCCGTCAAGCACGTTGAAGGTTTTGAGGACTTCGCCGTCCGCGCCAAAATGCAGGCTGCCATCGGTCAATATGCCGTCGACATCGAAAATCATCAGGCGCAGTTGCGCCGCCTTCATGAAGGCAATGCTGTTTGCCTTGGTCGGTGTGTCCATCAGATTACCTTGGCGCGCGTCAGGTCGTGGATATGCAGCGCGCCAACCAGTTTGCCATCAGCATCCGCCACCAGCAATTGGTTGATACGGAACTGCTCCATCACTTCGACCGCTTCCACCGCCAGCTGATCGGGGCCAATCACGCGGGGATTGGCGTGCATTACATCGGCGATCGACAGGGTCGTGAAATCCTGGACTTTTTCGATCAGCCGGCGCAGATCGCCATCGGTGAAAACGCCAATGGGGCGGAAGTCCGCGTCGACCACCGCAGTCATCGCCATGCCTTTTTTCGTAATTTCCAGCAGCGCTGCGGACAGGGACACGTCGGCGCGAACCGCCGGAATATCCTCGCCGCTGCGCATCACGTCATGCACATGCGTCAACAGGCGGCGGCCGAGTGCGCCACCCGGATGCGAGCGGGCAAAATCTTCTTCACGGAAACCGTGGGCGTCGAGTAATGCGACTGCCAGCGCATCGCCCAGTGCCAGCGTGGCGGTCGTGCTGGCAGTCGGCGCCAGGTTCAGGGGGCATGCTTCCTTGGCAACACCTACATTCAGGTGCACATCCGCCAGCAGGGCAAGATTTGATGTGTCGCTGCCGGTCATCGCGATCAATTTGGCGCCCATGCGTTTTATGATGGGCACGATGGACATCAGTTCGCTGGTTTCCCCGGAATTGGAAATTGCGATAAACGCATCGTTTTCAGTGATCATGCCAAGATCGCCGTGCGCGGCTTCCGCCGGATGCACAAACAACGCGGGTGTGCCGGTTGATGACAATGTGGCTGCGATCTTGCGCGCAATATGGCCGGACTTGCCGATTCCCGACACCACGACCCGTCCGCTGCAGTTCATTAACAGCGCAACCGCCAGCGCAAAGCTGTCGTCGGGGCTGGATGAGATCCTGTTTTTCAGCGCGATGATTGCATCGGCTTCGATTTGCAGTGTCTCCCGCGCCAACTCCAATGCGCGTTGTGCGCGTTTGACATCAAAAGCTTTCAACAAGTTTTTTCCATGGGTTACACTCATGCCGAAAGTATAAACGAATTAGATAAGCAAAAAACCTGCCATGGATAACAAAAAATACGCATCTTGAAAATTGTCAATTAATCGCTCGCAGGCCTTGCTAACCAAACCGATTCAGATCAAACGATGTTTTCCGCCCTCGAACTGACCCTCATCCTGCTTGGCGCCGCCGTCCTCGGCGTTGTTGCCTTTCGCATGATGCACATGCCGCCGATGCTCGGCTACCTTGCTGTCGGCATCCTGATCGGGCCGCATGCGCTTGGATTGGCGGAAGACAACCACGCGACGCATACGCTGGCCGAGTTCGGTGTCGTGTTCCTGATGTTTTCCATCGGTCTTGAATTTTCCCTGCCAAAACTGTTATCGATGCGGCGAACCGTGTTCGGACTGGGCATGGCGCAAGTCTTGTTGACCATCGCTTCCACGATGCTGTTTGGCTGGCTGGTCGCTACGCTGTTGCCGAACTTCCTCAATATCAGCTGGCAGGCCGCGTTTGCGCTCGGTGGCGCGCTGGCGATGTCATCCACCGCGATCGTGTCCAAGCTGCTCACCGAGCGCATGGAGCTGGAAAGCGAGCATGGCCGGCGCATCATCAGCATCCTCTTGTTCCAGGACCTGGCGCTGGTGCCGCTGCTGATCCTGGTGCCCGCATTGGCGCAGCCATCCGGCAATCTGGGGGCCACGCTCCTCTGGGCCGGGCTCAAGGCGGTGTTTGTGCTGTTCCTGTTGCTGTTCCTGGGCCATAAACTGATACGGCGATGGTTCCAGGTGGTTGTCAAACGGCGTTCGCAAGAACTGTTCATGCTGAACCTGCTGCTGATTACGCTGGGTGCGGCCTGGATCACCGAACGCGCCGGCCTGTCGCTTGCGCTTGGTGCATTCATTGCCGGCATGCTGATTTCCGAGACGGAATACAAACATCAGGTGGAAGAAGATATCAAGCCGTTCCGGGATGTGCTGCTGGGTTTGTTCTTCATTACCGTCGGCATGCTGCTCAATGTCCGGTTGGTAGTGGAGCACTGGTGGCTGGTGTTGCTGCTGCTGACCGCGCCGGTCCTGCTGAAATTCGGCCTGATTGCGATACTGGCAAAATTGTTTGGCGCCTCGACCGGCGTGTCGCTGCGCACCGGCCTGGCGCTGGCGCAGGCCGGTGAATTCGGCTTTGTGCTGCTCAATCAGGCCGGCGGCTTGCAACTGGTGGATCCGCTCATCATTCAATTGATTCTCGCATCGATGGTGCTGTCGATGCTGATTGCGCCTTTCATACTGGCAAAGTCGGATGCGATCGTCATGAAATTGTCGGCCAATGAATGGATGTTGCAATCCCTGGCCCTGACCCAGATTGCCACCCGCACCATGACCACACAAAAGCATGTGATCATCGCCGGCTTCGGCCGCAGCGGACAAAGCCTGGCCAAGTTGCTGGAAGAAGAAAAAATTGCCTACCATGCGCTCGATCTCGATCCGGATCGCGTGCGTGAAGCGCAGTCGGCAGGCGCCAATGTGTCCTATGGCGACGCCGGCAGGCGCGAAAGCCTGGTGGCGGCAGGCATCCACCGCGCGGCGGCGATGGTCGTCACTTACGCCAGCACGCCGTCGGCATTGAAAGTACTGCATTTTGCCCATGAGCTTGCGCCCGCGCTGCCGGTGATCGTGCGCAGCCACGATGATACCGATCTCGACAAATTGCGCGCCGCGGGCGCGGCCGAGGTGGTGCCGGAGGCGATTGAAGGCAGCCTGATGCTGGCCTCGCATGCGCTGGTCATGCTGGGTGTGCCGTTGCGCCGGGTGGTGCATCGGGTGCAGAGTGCGCGCGATGAGCGATACGCGTCGCTGCGCGGTTATTTTCATGGCGCCAGCGATGTGTCCGACGATGCCGAACATCTGCACGTGCGCTTGCATTCCGTCGCGCTTGCGGAGAGCGCCAGCGCCATCGGGCGCTCGCTTGCCAGGCTCAACCTGATAGAACTGGGCGCCGAAGTCACGGCGATCCGGCGCGGCAAACACCGTGTCGAGGTTACGCCGGAAACAATTTTGCTTGAAGGTGATATTGTGGTGCTGCGGGGCGCGACCGAAGGTATTGCCCGAGCCGAAGCGCGCCTGCTGAATTCCTGATCCGGGAACCGTGCCGGCAGGCACTTTAAACTCAGGAATGCATCCGATGGCCTTGTCTCTCAAAATCGTAATGGTATTTGCAACGGTTGTGCTGGTGCTGGGCGCCGTATCGGCCTGTTCGCCGCTGACAGTGATCAATGCGGTGACGCCATCCGGTTCTTACAACAGGACTGCCGGGATCGCGTACGGCGCTGATCCACGCAACAAGCTGGATGTCTACACACCGCAAAACGCGCAAGGCGCGCGTCCCGTTGTTGTCTTTTTTTACGGCGGCAACTGGAATAGCGGCAATCGAATCGATTATGAATTCATCGGAGAAGCGCTCGCTTCGCGCGGCATCGTGACGGTGATCGCAGACTACCGGCTCTATCCGCAAGTACGTTATCCGGGTTTCCTGGAAGACGGGGCACAGGCAGTTGCATGGGCGGCAAAGGAAGTGCAGCGTTATGGCGGCGATCCGAAGCGCCTGTATGTGATGGGCCATAGTGCGGGCGCGTACAACGCGGCGATGATCGCACTCGACCGGCGCTGGCTTGCCGCACAGGGCATGAAACCAGACGCATTGCGCGGCTGGATCGGCCTGGCCGGTCCCTATGATTTTATCCCGATCGAAAATCCGGACACGCGCCCGGTATTCTTTCATCCCGATACGCCGCCCGCGTCGCAACCGATCAATCATGTCACCGCCGGCGCGCCACCGAGCCTGTTGATCGCGTCGAATAAAGACAAGCTGGTCAACCCGGTGCGCAACACCGGCGGGCTGGCGACGCGCTTGCGCGATGCCGGCGCCGCCGTGACGGAAATCTATTACGACGGCACCAGCCACACTACGCTGATCGGCGCCATGTCGCGGCCATTACGCAGCCTGGCGCCAGTGTTGGAACAGGTCGACAGGTTTATCGCCGCCGACGCCGGATCGCCTACTTTTTCTTCAACATCGGCGCCAGGTATGTCCCGGTAAAACTCAGCGGATTTTTCGCGACTTCTTCCGGCGTGCCGGCTGCGATGATCTGGCCACCGCCGGCGCCGCCTTCCGGGCCCAGGTCAACCAGCCAGTCGGCGGTTTTGATCACATCAAGATTGTGCTCGATGATCACCACCGTGTTGCCCTGGTCGCGCAAGCGGTGTATTACTTTCAGCAACAGATCGATGTCATGGAAATGCAAGCCGGTGGTCGGTTCGTCCAGGATGTAAAGCGTGCGTCCGGTATCGCGCTTGGATAATTCCAGCGATAGCTTGACGCGCTGCGCCTCGCCGCCGGAAAGGGTGGTTGCGCTCTGGCCCAGCCGGATATAACCAAGGCCGACATCAAGCAGCGTTTGCAGCTTGCGTGCAATCACCGGCACCGGCTTGAAAAAGACATGCGCCTCTTCCACCGTCATGGCCAGCACTTCCGTGATGTTCTTGCCCTTGTATTGCACCTCCAGTGTTTCACGGTTGTAGCGTTTGCCATGACAGACATCGCAGGGCACATACACGTCTGGCAGGAAATGCATTTCCACCTTGATCACGCCATCGCCCTGGCATGCTTCGCAGCGGCCGCCCTTGACGTTGAACGAAAAACGTCCGGCCGAGTAGCCGCGCTCCTTGGCTGCGGGCACGGTCGAGAACAGGTCGCGGATCGGCGTAAAAAGCCCGGTGTACGTCGCCGGATTGGAACGTGGTGTGCGGCCGATTGGCGCCTGGTCGACTGAAATCACCTTGTCGAAATGCTCCATGCCGCTGATCGATTCATGTTCGGCCGGTTCGGACTGCGAGCCGTACAGATGACGCGAGGCGGCGTGATAAAGCGTGTCGTTGACCAGCGTCGACTTGCCTGAGCCGGATACGCCGGTCACGCAAGTCAATAAGCCAACCGGCAATTTGAAGGTCACATTCTTGAGGTTGTTGCCGGTCGCGCCAGTGATCACGAACTGCTTTTTCGGATCGGCCGGCGTGCGCTTTTTCGGCACCTTGATCGAGAACGTGCCGTTCAGGTACTGCGCGGTCAGCGATTTTTTGTTCTTCAATATCTGCGGCAGCGTGCCTTGCGCAATGATTTCACCGCCATGGACACCGGCGCCCAGGCCCATGTCGACGATGAAGTCGGCGCAGCGGATCGCATCTTCATCATGCTCGACCACCAGCACGCTATTGCCGATATCGCGCAAATGCTTGAGTGTGGTGATCAGCCGGTCGTTGTCGCGCTGATGCAAGCCGATGGACGGCTCATCCAGGACATACATGACGCCGGTCAGGCCGGAACCGATTTGCGATGCCAGGCGAATGCGCTGCGCTTCGCCGCCGGACAGGGTGTCGGCACTGCGTTCCAGCGACAGGTAATCGAGGCCGACGTTGTTCAGGAATTTCAGGCGCGAGATGATTTCCTTGATGATGCGGTCGGCGATTTCCTTCTTTGCGCCTTTCAGTTTCAGCGTCTCGAAGAATTCGAGCGTTTCGCGCAATGGCGTTGCCGCCACTTCGTAAATGGCGCGCTTCTGCGCGCCGGTGCCGACCTTCACGAAGCGCGCTTCAATGCGCAGCCGCGCGCCCTGGCAAGAAGGACATTCCTTTTCATTGATGAACTTGGACAGTTCTTCCTTGACGGCCATCGAATCGGTTTCGCGATAGCGCCGTTGCAGGTTATGTACAACACCTTCAAACGTATGCTCGCGCACCACCGCGCGGCCGCGCTCGTTGATATAGGTGAACGGCACCGTCTCACGCCCCGATCCATACAGCACCGTCTGCTGCGCCTTGTCGGCCAGCTTTTCAAACGGCACATCGACATCGAAGTCATAGAACGCCGCCAGGTTCGACAGCATCTGGAAATAGAATTGATTGCGCCGGTCCCAGCCCTTGACCGCGCCGGATGCCAGCGACAGGTTAGGGAAGGCGACGATGCGCTTCGGATCGAAAAACTCGATATGGCCGAGGCCGTCGCATTCCGGGCAGGCGCCCATCGGATTGTTGAACGAGAAAAGACGCGGCTCCAGCTCCTGCAGTGAATAACCGCAGATCGCGCAGGCAAACTTGTTGGAATACAGGTGTTCGGCGCCGCTATCCATTTCCAGCGCGATGGCGCGGCCGTCGGCCAGCCGCAGCGCGGTCTCGAAACTTTCGGCCAGCCGCTGCTTGACGTCTTCCTTTACCTTCAGCCGGTCGACCACAACGTCGATCGTATGCTTCTCGGTTTTTTTCAGCTTCGGCAAGTCGTCGACTTCCACGATCCGGGAAGTGCCGGTGCCGCTCTGGATGCGAAAGCGGACAAAACCCTGGGCCTGCATCTGTTCGAACAAGTCGACGTGCTCACCCTTGCGGTTGGCGACAACCGGCGCGAGGATCATCAGTTTTGTATCTTCCGGCATCGCCAGCACCGCATCGACCATTTGCGACACCGATTGCGCGGCGAGCGGATGCTCCGGGTGATCCGGGCAGTAGGGCGTGCCGACGCGCGCATACAGCAGGCGCAGGTAATCATGGATCTCGGTGACGGTGCCAACGGTCGAGCGCGGATTATGCGAGGTGGCTTTCTGTTCGATCGAAATCGCCGGCGACAGGCCTTCGATCAGGTCGACGTCCGGCTTTTCCATCAGTTGCAGGAATTGGCGGGCATACGATGACAGCGATTCGACGTAACGGCGTTGCCCTTCCGCGTACAGCGTGTCAAACGCGAGCGAAGACTTGCCGGAACCGGACAGTCCGGTGATCACGATCAGCTTGTTGCGGGGTAAATCCAGGTTAATGTTCTTGAGGTTATGCGTACGCGCGCCTCGGATGCGAATCTCTTCCATGCAGTGCTTTCAGCGTAGATTTTTCCAGCGCTCGCGAGCTTGTTTGAAAAATACGAGCGGGTGTAAACGGGTCAACCTGATACTATAACGGGTTTTGAACCTGCTCGTAACAAGCGTCTTCGCACGCTATCAGAACGCTAACGGCCTGCCTTTCATCACTTATATGTCTTCCGAACACTCCACACCCCCGGGCGGTCCCATGACCCGCACCGAAATCCGCGCCAGTGCATCGCTGGCATCGATTTTTGCGCTGCGCATGCTTGGATTGTTCCTGATCCTGCCGGTATTCTCGATTCATGCGCAAACCCTGCCAGGCGGGCAAAGCGCAACCATGGTTGGCCTTGCGCTGGGAATTTACGGCCTGACGCAGTCATTCGGACAAATCCCGTTTGGCATCGCCTCCGACAAATATGGACGCAAGCGCATCATCATCATCGGACTGCTGCTGTTTGCGCTTGGGTCATTCATTGCCGCCGCCGCCACCGATATCGTATGGGTGATTGTCGGGCGTGCAGTGCAAGGGGCGGGCGCCATTTCAGCGGCGGTCACGGCCTTCATTGCCGATTCCACGCGGGAAGAACACCGCACCAAGGCGATGGCGATGGTCGGTGCGTCGATCGGGCTGACTTTCGCAGGATCGCTGGTCGCCGCGCCGCTGCTGTATACCCTGATCGGCATGGGCGGCATGTTCCTGATGATCGGGGTGCTGTCGCTGCTGGCGATCCTGGTGGTGCTTTTTGTGGTGCCCGCCGCACCGGTCATCGCCGTCAAGAAGTCTGTCCCGTTCAGCGAAATATTGAAAGACAGTGAACTGATGCGCCTCAATTTCGGCGTTTTTGCACTGCACATGACACAGATGGCGATGTTTGTTGTGGTGCCGTCGGCCCTGGTGCAATATGCCGGCATGCCCGTAGCCGCCCACTGGAAAATTTATCTGCCGGTGGTGCTGCTGTCATTCGCATTGATGCTGCCGCCGGTTTTCATCGGTGAAAAACAAGGGAAAATGAAGCAGGTTTTTGTTGCGGCGATTTTATTACTGGCGCTGGTGCAGGTCGGCATGTGGGTCGTGATTTCCCGGGCTGAAGTGAGCTGGGTGCTGCTTGTGTTGTTATTGCTGGCATTTTTCATCGCCTTCAATATCCTGGAAGCGTGCCAACCCTCGCTGGTTACACGAATTGCACCCGCCGCCGGCAAAGGCGCGGCGCTGGGTGTCTACAACACGCTACAGGCGCTGGGCCTGTTTTGTGGCGGCGCCTTGGGAGGATGGTTAACACAGCACGTCGGACCCGCTTCCGTATTTGTTCTGGGCGCGATTCTCTCTGGTGTCTGGCTTATAATTGCGGCTAATATGAAAAACTTACCGCGCCGCGGCCCAATACAGCAGGCCGCCGTAGTTTAATAGGAGAAATAGTTATGGCATCGGTTAACAAAGTCATCGTCGTTGGCAACCTGGGACGCGATCCCGAAACACGATATATGCCGAGCGGTGACGCGATGACTAATATTGCGGTGGCGACCACTGACAAATGGAAAGACAAGGCAACCGGCGAACAAAAGGAAGCGACGGAATGGCATCGTATTGCCTTCTTCGGAAAACTGGCCGAGATCGCCGGCCAGTACCTGAAAAAAGGCTCGCAAGTGTATGTCGAAGGAAAATTGCGCACCCGTAAATGGACCGACAAGGATGGCGTAGAAAAGTATACAACTGAAATCATTGCGGATTCGATGCAGATGCTGGGAAGCCGGCAAGGCATGGGTGGCGGTGCGCCTATGGGTGACGGTTATGAAAACAATGCGCCGGCTGCCCGTCCGAGCCAGGGTGCAAATAGCGGTGCGTCACGTCCTGCATCCAAGCCGGCGCCTAATTTTTCGGATATGGATGACGATATTCCGTTTTGAGACCCAACAAACTCGGTTTAAAACGAGGCCCGCCAAGTTACTGACTTGGCGGGCTTTTTTCTTTGATGCGGCGCCTGTGGAAGCGGACGACTATACGTGTCTCAACTTAAGGAAACGAAAAATGACTATTTCGTAACTTCACCGTATAAAATTTAAATATCAAAAATATACGGTGAATTGGCCATTGCCATAGTTGGCGTGTCTCTGATATGCGTTGACAAAGCAATAAAAATGGACAAAAATGGACAGACAATGTTATCCTGCTCGGTTAGGAGAATACAATGCCGTCCATTAATATCCCTGCTGTGAAAGCAGCAATGAGTGCTAAAGGGCTAAGCGGGCGCAAGCTTGCTGAGGTCCTCTCTGTATCTCCACAGACTGTAACAAATTGGTTGACTTCAGCGGCCTTTCCTCATCCATCGCAACTTCTGAAGCTGGCATTAAACCTCCGTATACCTTTCGAAGAATTGGTTCTGAAAGAAGCTCCGGGCGCTAACGAGCCAAGAGTGGCTGCTCGTGCGAGACAGAACCGTCAATTAAGTGATGAAGCCCTCGCTGAACTCAAAGGCATGGGCAAACTACTGGAGCAACTCGCCGAACATTTGCCCTTTGATACTTTGGAGTCTCCTCCAAGACTTGCGGCACCAGTTGTTGAATATGAATATCTCCAAAGAGTTTCGAAAAAGATTCGTGGAGAGATTGGTTTGGATCAAGAAGAACCTGTTTTATTTAAGAATCTAGTTAGTCGCTTCTCAGCGCATAAGGCTGTGTTGATTCCTGTATTTTGGGGCAAAAAAGATGGCCATGAAAATGCCATTCATGTTTTGCTTCCAAAGTCAGGTACTACATGGGTTTACTTAAATCTTGATACATATTTGCCTGATTTTAACTTTTGGATGGCTCATGAGCTTGGTCACGTCTATTCGCCTTCATTAGGCGGAATTGATGCCGAGAAATTTGCTGATGCGTTTGCCGGAGCATTGTTGTTTCCTTCGCCAATAGCAAAAAAAACTTATATGGCGCTAGTAAATCTAGGATCACCAACAAAGAAATGCAAAGTATTAAATGACTATGCACAAGATTACGGGATCTCATCTTATTCTGTTTTCAAAGAGGCGAATAATTTCGCAGCTTCGAATAGACTAGAGGCGATAAAGATTCCTCCAAGTTTGTTGCACGGGAATCGACATAGTGAAAATGATCATCACGGTACGGTTTCTGAATTATTGTGGAATAACACTTTGCCAAATTCGGAGGATTACATCGCGGTAGCGCAAACCGCATTTGCCACTGTGTTCTTTGAAACGCTATCGAAGTTTCTTGTTGCCGAGGAAAAGCCTGCTTCATTTGTGCAAGCAGTGCTTGATATCCCGTTATCGGATGCGAGGGCATTGCATTTAGAGTTGGCGTGAATTTATGGCGCGTCTTTTATGCGACAGTAATTCATACTTTCGATTGGCTCGATATGTAACACCATTTTTAGGGCAGCCATATGGGGATCCTCCTTTTACAATCTATGTAATTAAGGAGCTTGACGTTGAATTTTCGAAGTCTCCTCGCTTGGTTAATAAATTTTACTGGGTCAATGAGACGCCCCATATTGAAAACCGGGCTGACAATACGATCTGCGGCGAGGTCGATCCATATAATTTGAGAGAAACAATTAAGTTCATGAAGTCTCATAAGTATGAGCGTGGACTTGGCGTTTCCAAAGTAGACATAGCTGTTCTTGCTACAGCTTATGATCTGGGTATCACAATTATTTCCGATGATATTGATGTTCAGGAGATGGCTGCTGACTACGATATGACGGAATGTATGAGCTCTTTGGAAGTGGTGGAATGGCTTCACTCCGAACAGGTGTTATCTATGGCACTGGTTAAGGCAATTGTTCAAACTTGGAAGTATGAAAAAGATCTTCCTATGAAGGAGCTGGCCTTTGTGAATACTTTTTTTGAATGGTTTGGAGAAGTACCGTGGGAATAGGCACATGTGTTAATGAATTGTTGATTTGTCTCGAAAAATGGCCCACTAAGACCTTATCCCTAAAAACATTGGCAAAGCAAGATGTGTGTTTTTTTGACAGGTGGAGTGATAGGACGGCTGGCTAGTTGGAAAGTGTCTGATGCATTTTGGGAGCAGGTAGAACCGCTGCTGCTGACTCGGTATCTAGGCCCCGCATCTGTGGGGTTTTTCTTTGGCGGATGTGCCCATGATGTTCGCAGGGACAATAGGGACAGAGTAAAATCAGCAGGCATTCTCACTGCTTACCCACAATTTTCCTGCCATGGCCCGACTTCCCAGACTCGTTGTCCCGCATCAGCCGCATTACGTAATTCAGCGTGGAACCGACTTGCAGTCGATATTTCGTGATGCCTCGGATTACCAGGCGTTCTCAGGCTGGTTGCGCGAGGCTGCGAAGCAATTCAAGGTTGCCATTCATGCCTATGTTTTGCTGCCGACGCATCTGAACCTGCTGGTGACACCATCCGACGAAACCGGGCTTGGCCGCATGATGCAGTGGGTGGGCCGTCAATATGTTCCCTACTTTAACAAGAAGGTTGGACGTTCGGGCACGCTCTGGCAAGGACGATACAAGGCAACGGTGATTGATGCGGAGCGCTATCTGATGATTTGTTCGCGGTATATCGAATGCAGCCCGGTCTATGCCGGCATAGTCGGCAATGCCGCGGAATATCCGTTTTCAAGCTGTGCACATCATGTCGGCCTGAAGTCCGATCCGTTGATTACCGATCATCCATTGTATTGGGCTCTTGGCAACACGCCGTTTGAACGTGAAGCGGCCTTCCGGCAGTTGATAGAACAAGAACTTTCGCCGGAAGAGATGGCGACGGTCGATTCGGCGGCGCGCACAGGATGGGCGCTGGGAACGGAAAAATTCAAGGCGGCGCTTGAAAAACAGACCACACGACGGGTCAGTCCGGCGAAAAGAGGGCGGCCATTAAAGCACCTCCGGAACTAAGCTGGAAATGACTCTGTCCCTATTTATAGACTGGTTTTCTTGATGGTATTTTTATTTTTACTCTGACCCTAATTTTTTAGGTTGAAGTATCTGTTGCATTGCACTATTCTTGACGGTCAATCAGTCACCGCTGTGGAGAAATGTATGCACGCCCAAGGTTTATACGACCCCGCAAATGAACATGATGCCTGTGGCGTCGGTTTCATCGCACATATCAAGGGTAAAAAAAGCCATTCAGTCGTCGAGCAAGGCTTGCTCATCCTGAAAAACCTGGACCATCGTGGCGCCGTTGGCGCTGATAAATTGATGGGCGACGGCGCGGGCATCCTGATCCAGATTCCCGATCAATATTACCGGGAAGAGATGGCCAAACAAGGCATCACCCTGCCGCCGCCTGGCGAATTTGGCGTCGGCATGGTGTTTTTGCCAAAGGAACATGCCTCCCGCATCGCATGTGAACAGGAAATCGAACGTGCGGTGCAGGCTGAAGGCCAGATCGTCCTCGGCTGGCGTGAAGTGCCGATCGATATCGACATGCCGATGTCGCCGACCGTGCGTGAAAAAGAACCTGTCATTCGCCAGATTTTCATCGGCCGCGGCCAGGACATCATGGTCACCGATGCGCTCGAGCGCAAGTTGTACGTGATCCGCAAGTCGTCCGGCCATGCGATCCAGGCGCTCAATCTCTTGCATGGCAAGGAATTTTTCGTGCCATCGATGTCAGCCCGTACCGTGGTCTACAAAGGCCTGCTGCTGGCCGACCAGGTCGGTGTCTACTACAAGGATCTGCAAGACCCGCGCTGCATCTCGGCGCTGGCGCTGGTGCATCAGCGTTTTTCAACCAACACCTTCCCCGAATGGCCGCTGGCTCACCCTTACCGTCTGATTGCCCATAACGGTGAAATCAACACGGTCAAAGGCAATTTCAACTGGATGCGCGCACGTGAAGGTGTGATGAAGTCGGCCGTGCTGGGCGAGGATCTGCAAAAACTGTTCCCGCTGATTTATGAAGGCCAGTCCGACACCGCCTGTTTCGACAACGCGCTTGAGCTGCTGTTGATGGCGGGTTACCCGATTGCGCAGGCAATGATGATGATGATTCCGGAAGCATGGGAAAACCATACGCTGATGGATGAAAACCGCCGCGCATTCTACGAATACCATGCCGCGATGATGGAGCCATGGGACGGTCCTGCAGCGATGGCGTTCACCGACGGCCGCCACATCGGCGGCACGCTCGACCGCAACGGTCTGCGTCCGGCGCGTTATATCGTGACCGACGACGACATGGTGGTCATGGCATCGGAAGCCGGCGTGCTGCCGATACCCGAATCGAAAATCATCCAGAAATGGCGCCTGCAGCCGGGCAAGATGTTCCTGATCGATCTGGATGCAGGACGCATCATCGATGACAAGGAACTCAAGGATACCTACGCCAACGCCAAGCCATACAAGCAGTGGATTCGGTCGGTGCGAATCAAGCTGGGCGAGCTCAAGGCCGAGCCGGCCGAAGCCGTTTCGCCGGTGCCTTTGCTCGACCGTCAACAGCTGTTCGGCTACACCCAGGAAGACCTGAAATTCCTGATGTCGCCAATGGCGGTATTGGCCGAAGAAGCAACCGGTTCGATGGGCAACGACTCGCCGCTGGCCGTCATGTCGAACAAGAACAAGACGCTGTACCACTACTTCAAGCAATTGTTCGCGCAAGTGACCAACCCGCCGATCGATCCGATCCGCGAGGCGATGGTGATGTCGCTGGTATCGTTCATCGGGCCCAAGCCCAACCTGCTCGACACCAACAACATCAATCCGCCGATGCGCCTCGAAGTCGCGCAGCCGGTGCTCGATTATGCCGACATCGCCAAGCTGCGCAACATCAGCGCCCATACCGGCGGCAAGTTCAAGTCGCATGAGCTGAACATCTGCTATCCGGTTGCATGGGGCAAGGAAGGCATTGAAGCCCGCCTGGCATCGCTGTGCGCGAAAGCGGTTGATGCGGTCAAGTCCGGACACAACATCCTGATCATCTCCGATCGCAAGGTCGATGCCGAGCAGGTGGCAATTCCCGCGTTGCTGGCGACGTCCGCCATCCACCTGCACCTGGTCAGCAAGGGTTTGCGCACCTCGGCAGGTCTGGTGGTCGAAACCGGTTCCGCGCGCGAGACACATCACTTCGCCCTGCTGGCAGGCTACGGCGCCGAGGCGATTCATCCGTACCTGGCAATGGATACGCTGACGGATATGGCAAAGGGGTTGCCGGGTGAATTGTCGCCCGAAAAAGTCATCTACAACTTCCAGAAAGCCATCGGCAAGGGCCTGCTGAAAGTCATGTCCAAGATGGGCATCTCGACCTACATGTCGTATTGCGGCGCCCAGATTTTCGAGGCGATCGGACTCAACAAGGGGCTGGTCGACAAGTACTTCAAGGGCACCGCGTCCAACGTCGAAGGCATCGGTGTGTTCGAAGTCGCTGATGAGGCATTGCGTCTGCATCATCTGGCGTTCGGCAATGATCCGGTGCTGGCCAATGCGCTCGATGCCGGCGGCGAATATGCGTATCGTGTGCGCGGTGAAGACCATATGTGGACACCGGATGCGATCGCCAAGCTGCAGCATGCGGCGCGCGCCAACAACTTCAATACATACAAGGAATACGCACAGATCATCAACGACCAGTCCCGGCGTCACATGACCTTGCGCGGCTTGTTTGAATTCAAGCTCGATCCATCGAAGGCGATCCCGCTCGATGAAGTCGAGCCGGCCAAGGAAATCGTGAAGCGTTTTGCCACTGGCGCGATGTCGCTCGGTTCGATTTCGACCGAAGCGCACGCAACGCTGGCGATTGCGATGAACCGCATCGGCGGCAAGTCCAATACCGGCGAAGGCGGCGAAGATGAAAACCGCTATCGCCAGGAATTGAAAGGCATCCCGATCAAGCAGGGCGATACGCTGGCGTCGGTTATCGGCAAGGACCGCATCGAGGTCGACATGCCGCTGCTGCCGGGCGACTCGCTGCGTTCCAAAATCAAGCAGGTCGCATCGGGCCGCTTTGGCGTCACCGCCGAGTACCTGATTTCCGCCGATCAGATCCAGATCAAGATGGCGCAGGGCGCAAAGCCGGGCGAGGGCGGTCAGCTGCCTGGACATAAAGTGTCCGAATACATCGCCAAGCTGCGTTTCTCGGTGCCGGGTGTCGGTTTGATTTCGCCGCCGCCGCACCACGATATCTATTCGATCGAAGATCTGGCGCAACTGATCCATGACTTGAAGAACGCCAATCCGAAAGCATCGATTTCGGTCAAGCTGGTATCCGAAGTGGGTGTGGGCACGATTGCCGCCGGTGTCGCCAAGGCGAAGGCGGACCACGTCGTGATCGCCGGTCATGACGGCGGCACCGGCGCCTCGCCGCTGTCGTCCGTCAAGCATGCCGGCACGCCGTGGGAACTCGGCCTCGCCGAAACCCAGCAGACGCTGGTGCTGAACCGTCTGCGCAGCCGTATCCGCGTGCAGACCGACGGCCAGATCAAGACCGGCCGCGACGTGGTGATCGCTGCCTTGCTGGGCGCCGATGAAGTGGGCTTTGCGACCGCGCCGCTGGTGGTCGAAGGCTGCATCATGATGCGCAAGTGCCATCTGAATACCTGCCCGGTTGGTGTGGCTACTCAAGATCCCGTGCTGCGTGCCAAGTTTGCCGGCAAGCCCGAGCATGTCGTCAATTTCTTCTTCTTCGTCGCCGAAGAAGCGCGCCAGATCATGGCGCAACTCGGGATCCGCACTTATAACGAATTGATCGGCCGCTCCGACCTGCTCGATAAATTGAAAGCGATCACACACTGGAAAGCAAAAGGGCTGGACTTCAGCCGGATTTTCCATCAGCCCGACATGCCTGCCGACGAGCCGCGTTATCAGGTCGAGCAGCAAGACCATGGCCTGGAAAAAGCGCTTGATCACAAACTGATCGCCCAAGCCAGGCCTGCGCTGGAACGAGGCGAGAAGGTCTCGTTCATTTCACCAGTCAAGAATGTCAACCGCACGGTGGGCGCGATGTTGTCCGGCGAAGTTGCCATGAAATACGGTCACGAGGGTTTGCCCGACGATACCATTCATATCCAGTTGCAAGGCACCGCGGGCCAGTCGGCCGGCGCGTTCCTGGCCCATGGCATCACGCTGGACCTGGTTGGCGAAGGCAACGATTACGTCGGCAAGGGTTTGTCGGGTGGACGCATCATCGTGCGGCCGAATACCGAATTCCGTGGCCGTGCGATCGACAACATCATTGTCGGTAACACGGTGCTGTATGGCGCAATCGCAGGCCAGGCATTTTTCAATGGTGTCGCCGGCGAGCGTTTTGCAGTGCGAAATTCCGGTGCGATTGCGGTTGTTGAAGGCACTGGCGATCACGGTTGTGAATACATGACCGGCGGCACCGTGGTGGTGCTGGGTGAAACCGGCCGCAACTTTGCCGCCGGCATGTCAGGCGGTATCGCGTATGTCTATGATGCCGACGGCGACTTCGCGCATAAATGCAATATGGCGATGGTTGCGCTGGATGGGGTGTCGAGCAGCGCCGAGCAGGAATCAAAAGGCGAGCGTGCACTCTGGCATTGCCAGTTGCGTGGCGGTGAATCGCAGACGGATGAAGCAATCCTGAAAGGTTTGATCGAGCGCCACTTCAAGTACACCGGCAGCACCCGGGCCCGCTCACTGCTGGACAACTGGAGCACTGCGCGCGGCAAGTTCGTCAAAGTCTTCCCATCCGAATACAAGCGGGCCCTGGGTGAGATGGATGCGGCCAAAGCTGCCAAGCTGGAAAAAGAAAAAGTCGCAGCATAATATCAACACGTCATACAGTCATATGGGCCCGCCGACCAGCGGCCCATATGATTCGTGCGGCCAAGAAGGTGAATGAAACATGGGAAAAGTAACCGGCTTTCTGGAATTCGAACGTTTGCAGGAAGCGAGCGAGGCGCCGCAAACGCGTACCAAACATTACAAGGAATTCCTGCTGCACCTGACCGATGGCGAAGCCAAGATCCAGGGCGCGCGTTGCATGGATTGCGGCATCCCGTTTTGTAATACCGGATGCCCGGTCAACAACATCATTCCGGACTGGAATGATCTGGTGTACAACGGTAATTACAAGGATGCGCTGGACACGCTGCATTCGACCAATAACTTCCCTGAATTCACGGGACGCATTTGTCCGGCGCCGTGCGAAACCGCCTGCACGCTGGGTATCAACGACGCTCCCGTCGGCATCAAATCGATCGAGCATTTCATCATCGACAAAGGATGGGAAAACGACTGGGTCGTGCCGCAGCCATCAGCGGTCAGGACTGGCAAGAAAGTTGCCGTAGTCGGTTCCGGCCCGGCCGGCCTGGCGGCTGCACAGCAGCTGGCAAGGGTGGGTCATGACGTGACCGTATTTGAAAAAAGCGATCGCCTTGGCGGCTTGCTCCGTTATGGCATTCCCGATTTCAAGATGGAAAAATCGCATATCGATCGCCGCATCGAACAGATGAAAGCCGAAGGCGTCAGCTTTCGGCCCGGCGTTTTGGTCGGCAAGGATTTCCCAGCCAATATCCTGAACTGGGCCAAGGAAACGATATCACCCGAGCAGATCAGCAAGGAATTCGACGCGGTGATCATCGCCGGCGGCGCGGAATCGCCGCGTGATTTGCCGGTGCCGGGCCGCGAACTGAAGGGTGTGCATTTTGCGATGGAATTCCTGCCGCTGCAAAACAAGGTCAATGCCGGCGACAAGGTGAAAGACCAGATCATGGCCACCGGCAAGCATGTGGTCGTCATCGGTGGCGGCGATACCGGTTCCGATTGTGTCGGCACATCCAATCGTCATGGCGCGGACTCGGTGATCCAGTTCGAGTTGCTGCCCCAGCCGCCCGAGCAGGAGAACAAGCCGCTGGTCTGGCCATACTGGCCAACCAAGCTGCGCACTTCCTCGTCGCACGAAGAAGGTTGTGAACGCGATTGGGCGGTTGCCACCAAACGGCTGGAAGGCAAGGGCGGCAAGGTCGAGAAGCTGATCGCCGCGCGTGTTGAGTGGAAAGACGGAAAAATGCAGGAAGTGCCCGACTCCGAGTTTGAAATGAAAGCGGATCTGGTATTGCTGGCGATGGGTTTTGTATCGCCGGTTGCCCAGGTGCTGGAAGCGTTCGGCGTCGACAAGGATGCGCGCGGCAATGCCAAGGCGACTACGGATGGCGACGGATGTTACAAGACATCGGTCGACAAGGTATTTGCCGCCGGTGACATGCGCCGCGGTCAGTCGCTGGTCGTCTGGGCGATTCGTGAAGGCCGCCAGTGTGCACGCTCGGTCGATGAATTCCTGATGGGGTCATCGGTGCTGCCGCGATAAAATATCGATGGCAGTTCATCATCAGGGCCTGCTAACTGCAGGCCCTGATGTTTTGGCCCTGCAAATCCGACGACAGCTCCGCCACCAACGCTGGCGGTCACAATCGTTTTACAGTGCTTTTGACAGTTGTACTGAGAGCGAACTCTTTTCTGCCTTACAATTACGCAATTGCCAATAATAAGTTCTGTCGTGCCCAATCTCGTTGAAATTCGTGGTTTACACTTTGGTTATGGAGAGCGTCCAATCCTGTCGGATCTGGATATGGATTTCCCGCGAGGTAAAGTAATCGCTGTCATGGGCGGATCCGGATCCGGCAAAACGACGATTTTGCGTTTGATCGGTGGCCAGTTGCAGCAACAATCCGGCACGGTCTGCGTTGACGGGAAAATGGTGCAGTCGCTCGATACCAATGCTTTGTATCTGATGCGCCGTCAGATGGGAATGCTGTTCCAGCATGGCGCTTTATTCACCGATCTGAGCGTGTTCGATAATGTCGCCTTCCCCATACGCGAACACACCAGTTTGCCGGAAGTGTTGATACGCGATCTGGTCCTGATGAAGCTGAACGCGGTTGGCCTGCGCAATGCGGCGCAACTGAAGCCGGCTGAAATCTCGGGCGGCATGGCGCGGCGCGTGGCGGTAGCGCGCGCAATCGCACTCGATCCGCAACTGATCATGTACGACGAGCCGTTTGCCGGACTGGATCCGATTTCGATGGGCATGACCGCAAAACTGATCCGCAAACTCAACGATGCGCTCGGCTCCACATCCATCCTGGTGTCGCACGATGTACATGAGTCGTTTTCGATTGCCGACCATGTTTATTTCCTGTCGCAGGGAAAAATTGTCGCCCAAGGCACGCCCGAGGAAATGTTTGCTTCGAACGATCCTTATGTAAGGCAATTCGTGCATGCCGAAGCCGACGGTCCGGTACCTTTTCATTATCCAGGCCCGTCGCTGGCTGAAGATCTGGGTTTGAGGCCGCAAGCATGATTGTCAACCTGTTGTCTGCGCTTGGCCGGTCCGTACGCGAATTTGTTCTCGGCGTCGGGTTTGGGACAAGAACATTTTTTTTGGTGCTGCGCGCATCGGGCAGCCTGTGGCGCCGGCTGCGCCTGGTGTCCGACCAGATTCACTTCATCGGCAATTATTCACTGGTCATCATTGCGGTGTCCGGTTTGTTTGTCGGGTTCGTGCTGGGTCTGCAAGGATATTACACGCTCAGCAGGTATGGCTCGGAACAAGCGCTGGGGCTGCTGGTCGCATTATCATTGACACGCGAACTGGGGCCGGTAGTCACCGCCTTGTTATTTGCCGGACGTGCCGGCACCTCGCTGACTGCCGAAATCGGCCTGATGAAAGCCGGCGAGCAACTGGCTGCAATGGAAATGATGGCGGTCAATCCCCTGGAGCGTGTGCTGGCGCCACGGTTTTGGGCCGGTGTGATTGCCATGCCAGTATTGGCGGCAATATTCAGCGCGGTCGGTATTTTTGGCGGTTATATCGTCGGTGTACTGTTGATCGGCGTTGATGAAGGTGCGTTCTGGTCGCAAATGCAGGCAGGCGTCGATATCTGGGACGATATTGCCAACGGCGTCTTGAAAAGTGTGGTGTTTGGCTTTGCCGTGACATTCATTGCATTGTTTCAGGGATACCAGGCACAACCAACACCGGAAGGGGTTGCAAAAGCGACAACGCGTACTGTTGTGATCGGCTCACTTACGGTCCTTGGACTTGATTTTTTACTTACGGCATTGATGTTTACTAAGTAAACTATGTATCCCTAAAGAAACAAAAGAAACCAATTATTTACCAATGGTTGTGCTGGCATACACAACCCATCCCGAAAGTTAGGTACCGCAACATGCAACGCAAATCAGTAGACTTATGGGTAGGTTTGTTTGTCCTGTTGGGAGCAGCCGCGCTGCTCTTCCTGGCGCTGAAGGCGGGCAACATGAGTTCGCTTTCGTTTGCAAAAACCTATCCGGTTGTCGCCAAGTTTGACAATATCGGCGGCCTGAAACCGCGCGCGCCGGTCAAGAGCGCCGGTGTTGTCGTGGGGCGTGTTCAAGAAATCGCATTCGATGACGTTACTTTCAAGGCGCGGGTGACATTGCAGCTTCAGACCAATTACAAGTTTCCAAAAGATTCCTCCGCCAAGATCCTGACGTCTGGCTTGTTGGGGGAGCAATACATTGGAATTGAACCGGGCGGCGATACCAATAATCTTGCTGCCGGCAATGAGATCAAGATGACGCAATCGGCAATCGTGCTGGAAAACCTGATCAGTCAATTCCTGTTCAGCAAAGCGGCAGAAGGAAATGAGGACACTTCAAAATGACATATTTCGCACGTTTTATAGGCTTGCTGCTGATTACGGCCGCATTGGGTGGCTGTGCCACGAGCAGCAATCCCGGGGATCCACTCGAAGGGTTCAACCGGGCGATGTTCAATTTCAATGATGCGGTTGATCGGGCGGCACTGAAGCCGGCGGCAACGGCCTATCGCGATGTACTGCCATCCTTCGTGCAAACCGCTATCGGCAATTTCTTCGGGAATATCGGCGATGTATGGACTGCGGTGAATAACGTTTTACAGGGCAAGATGGAAAACGGCCTGTCCGATTTCATGCGGGTGGTGATCAACACCACGCTTGGTTTTGGCGGCGTGCTTGATATCGGTAGCGAAGCCGGCCTGCCCAAACACAAGGAAGATTTCGGCCAGACCCTGGGCGTATGGGGCGTGCCATCCGGACCCTATGTCGTTTTGCCGCTTCTGGGTTCCTCGACGGTCAGGGATACCGCGGCCTTGCCGGCCGACTTTCAGGGCGATTTATGGACCAATGTATACCCGGTCCGCTTGCGTAATACCGGTACTGTCGTGCGGGTGGTGGATCAGCGCGCTGCAGTGCTGGATGCGTCGAATCTGATTGAAGCCGCGGCACTGGATCCCTATGAATTTGTCAGGGATGCCTATTTGCAAAGACGCGAAAGCAGAATCAGGGAGGAGGGCGCTGCTCGTCCCGGAATGGGCAATGACAGCAACGTCGAACCGCAAGCACCGGCGAGCCCGCAGACGCCGGCGGAACCCGCAAAGAAACCTGCTGTCCAATCAACAATTGATTCAGAAAAAGCTGAAATTCTGGCTATATCCGGGCAATTCTCACAAAAGCAAGAAATTGTGATGTCAGCAGCCGACTCGCCACTATCGGCACCATCGATGTCATCCAATTCCACTGACAAACAGTTAAATACACAGGCAGAGTAATTTGTAACTCTGCCCGTTCATCCAGGACCCCATGAAAAACTTAAAAAAGCTATTTTTTCTCGCAATCACATTTGGTGCATTCGCTTTTGCCGGCGCAGCTATCGCCCAACAGGAAGCGCCCGATGCGCTCGTAAAGCGCATTAGCCAGGAGGTGGTGGATATCGCCAAATCCGACAAGGAGATCCAGGGCGGCAATCAGAAGCGCGTATTGGAAGTCGTTGAAGCAAAAATTCTCCCTCACGTGAATTTCCAGCGCATGACCTCGCTGGCGGCGGGCCGTTTCTGGCGCGAAGCAACCCCGGAGCAGCAAACCCAATTAACCAATGAATTCCGCAGCTTGCTGGTCTACACGTATTCGGGCGCCATTTCGCAGGTCAGGGATCAGCAACTGGAATTCAAGCCGATGCGCGCCAATCCATCCGATACCGAAGTGGAAGTCCGGTCGCAAGTGGTGCAGCCGCGCGGCGAGCCGATCCAGATCAGCTATCGCCTGGAAAAAACACCAACCGGCTGGAAGATTTACGATGTCAATGTGCTGGGCGCCTGGCTGGTGGAGACTTACAAGGGTAACTTTGCCGCTGAAATCAGCAAGGGTGGCATTGACGGCTTGATCAAGGCACTATCGGATCGCAACAAGAAGCTGGCTGCAAGCGCTGCCAGAAAAGTAAAAGCATCCTGATCGCCAGGCCCTTATGTTCCGTCCCGCTCTCAACCTGACCGTCAATAATGCAAAAACCGCGTTTGAGGCGGGCTTGCGCGCGATCGCGGAAGGACAAACGGAAATCGATCTCGGACAATTGACGGTGGTTGATTCCGCCGCCGTTGCTACCCTCGTGTCCTGGCAGCGTGCCGCGCAAGAACGGGGCGCCACACTGACCTTTCTCAATCTGCCGCCCAATCTGCAGAGTCTGGCCGAGTTGTACGGCGTGGCGGACTGGCTGCATCACTGACTGTTCGGCCAGTCCTCCCACCAGCTCTTTCCTTAGTCCGGTCTCAAGGCGGGAAATCCAATATAATCAAGACCTTTCGCCAGCAGGGCAGTGCCGGATCCACGGCCTCCCACGGCTAATTTCCGTATAAAAGTGTGCAATAAGCCAGCATGGCAGCAATCCAGATCACCAATGTCGAAAAACGTTACGGAGCGCTACAGGCTCTGGACAAAGTCTCCCTGTCGATTGAAGAAGGCGAATTTTTTGGCTTGCTGGGCCCGAATGGCGCCGGCAAGACCTCGCTGATTTCGATTGTGGCAGGGCTGAACCGCGCCGACGCCGGCAGCGTCGCCATTCACGGCCACGATGTCGTCACCGATTATCGTGAAGCGCGCAAGCGTCTCGGTGTGGTGCCGCAAGAACTGGTGTTCGACCCGTTTTTTACCGTGCGTGAAACCTTGCGCATGCAATCCGGCTATTACGGCCTCAAGAACAATGACAAGTGGATAGACGAGGTGATGCATTACCTCGATCTGACCAACAAGGCCGACGTCAACATGCGTTCCCTGTCCGGTGGCATGAAACGCCGCGTGCTGGTGGCGCAGGCGCTGGTGCACAAACCGCCCGTGATCGTGCTCGATGAACCGACCGCCGGTGTCGACGTCGAGCTGCGCCAGACACTGTGGAAGTTCGTTTCGCGTTTGAATCGCGAGGGACATACGGTGGTGCTGACGACACATTACCTGGAAGAGGCGCAGGCGCTGTGCAATCGCATTGCCATGCTTAAAGGCGGCAGTGTTGTTGCGCTCGACTCCACTTCCGCCCTGATCAAACGCATCTCCGGCTCGCAACTGGTGGTGCGGCTGGCGCATGGTTCGTTGCCCGAGGTGCTCAAACCGCTGGTCTCGCATCCGGATGAACTGGTGTCCGGCAACAAATACACGCTGCGTGTGACGGAATATGCCGAAGTTGAGCCGATTCTGGTGAAGCTGCGCGAATCCGGCGTTGTCATCGAAGACATGCAATTGCATCAGGCCGATCTGGAAGATGTGTTCATCCAGATCATGGAAGGTGAAAAATGATCGGTTTCCAGACCCTCTTTTACAAGGAAGTGCTGCGCTTCTGGAAAGTCGCGACCCAGACCGTCACCGCGCCCATCGTGACGGCGATGTTATACCTGCTGATTTTCGGCCATGTGCTGGAAGCGCACGTGCAGGTATTCCCGGGTGTGACATACACCGCGTTTCTGATTCCCGGGCTGGTGATGATGAGTGTATTGCAAAATGCGTTTGCCAATACCTCGTCGTCGCTGATCCAGTCCAAAATTACCGGGAACCTGGTATTCGTTCTCCTGCCGCCGCTATCGCACTGGGAGTTGTTTTCCGCTTATGTGCTGGCGGCAGTGGTGCGCGGCCTGATGGTCGGCGCAGGTGTACTTGTGATCACCGCCTGGTTTGCAAAGCTTACTTTCGTCGCGCCGTGGTGGATTGTCATTTTTGCGCTGCTGGGCGCGTCGATTTTAGGTACGATGGGACTGATTGCCGGCATCTGGGCGGAAAAATTCGACCAGCTTGCCGCCTTCCAGAATTTTCTGATCATGCCGGCGACCTTTTTATCCGGCGTGTTTTATTCGATACATTCTCTGCCCCCTTTCTGGCAGGCTGTGTCGCACATGAATCCGTTTTTTTATATGATTGATGGCTTTCGCTACGGCTTTTTCGGACAGTCCGATGTCGACCCGATGCTGAGCTTTTCGTTTGTGGCGATATTTTTTGCGGCCTTGGCCAGCATCGCCATTTATTTGTTGAAAAGTGGCTTCAAGTTACGCCACTGAATACGCTTCTCCGGACCACAGATACTATAAAGGCGCAAATCGTGTTGCCCACCCCTGAACTCGTAAAAAATTATATTGCTGCCGGCCTCGACTGTACCCATGTCGAAGTCGAAGGCGACGGCCAGCATTTTAATGCCGTCATCGTCTCCAGCGCCTTTGCCGGCAAACGCCTGATCCAGCGCCATCAACTGGTGTACGCCGCGCTGGGCGACCGCATGCGCGAAGAGATACATGCACTGTCGATGAAAACCCTCACTCCAGAAGAATTCCAGCAATAATGGACAAACTGCTCATCACTGGCGGCAACCGCCTCGCCGGCGACATCACCATCTCCGGCGCCAAGAATGCCGCGCTGCCAATTCTGTGCGCCGGCCTGCTGACCGCCGACACCGTGCAGCTGTCCAATGTGCCGCATCTGCAGGACGTGGCGACCATGCTGAAGCTGCTGCGCAATATGGGACTGCGCATCGAGCAGCACGACGGTCAGGTCGCCCTCAGCGGGCGCGCCATCGACAAGCTCGAAGCACCTTATGAAATGGTGAAAACCATGCGCGCATCGATCCTGGTGCTGGGTCCGCTGGTTGCCCGCTTCGGCGAAGCCAGGGTCTCGCTGCCCGGCGGCTGCGCGATCGGGTCACGGCCAGTCGATCAGCACATCAAGGGATTGCAGGCAATGGGCGCCGAGATCACCATTGAAGCGGGTTATATCCACGCCACCGCCAAAAAGCTGAAAGGCGCACGCATCCGCACCGAGATGATCACCGTCACCGGCACTGAAAACCTGTTGATGGCCGCCACCCTGGCCGAGGGCGAGACCGTACTGGAAAACGCCGCGCGTGAACCGGAAGTGACCGACCTTGCCAATCTGCTGGTGGCCATGGGCGCGAAGATCGACGGCATCGGCAGCGATCGGCTCGTCATTCAAGGCGTCGAACAATTGCATGGCGCCTCGCACGCGATCATTGCGGACCGGATCGAGACCGGCACGTTCCTGTGCGCCGTGGCAGCCGCCGGCGGCGACGTGATGCTGAAGAACACCCGCACCGATATTCTCGATGCCGCCCTCGACAAGCTGCGTGAAGCCGGCGTGACGCTCACGTCGGGAGACGACTGGATACGCGTGCAAATGGCGGCGCGGCCGAAAGCGGTGAGTTTCAGCACCACGGAATATCCGGGATTTCCGACCGACATGCAGGCCCAATTCATGGCCATGAACTGCATCGCCGACGGCAGCAGCCGCGTATCCGAAACGATTTTCGAAAACCGTTTCATGCATGTGCAGGAAATGAATCGCCTGGGTGCGGCAATCACCATCGCCGGCCATACCGCCAGCGTCAGCGGTGTCGACCATCTGATCGGTGCGCCGGTAATGGCAACCGACCTGCGCGCATCGGCATCGCTGGTGATCGCTGCGCTGGCCGCACGGGGCGAGACGCTGATCGACCGCATCTATCATCTGGATCGCGGCTACGACCGGATGGAAGCCAAGCTGTCCGCCGTCGGCGCCAATATCAAGCGAGTCAAATGATGGATCAGAAACTGACACTGGCATTATCGAAGGGCCGCATCTTCGACGAAACGCTGCCGCTGCTGGAGGCGGCCGGTCTGATCGTCACCGAAGATCCGGAGACCTCGCGCAAGCTGATCCTGCAAACCAACGATGTCAACGTGCAGGTGATCATTGTGCGTGCATCGGACGTGCCCACCTATGTGCAATATGGCGCGGCGGACTTCGGTGTGGCCGGCAAGGATGTCTTGCTTGAGCACGGAGGCGAGGGCTTGTACCAGCCGATCGATCTGAATATCGCCAAGTGCCGCATGTCGGTCGCGGTGTCCGCCGGTTTTGATTACGCCAGCGCGGTGCGGCAAGGCGCGCGTCTGCGGGTCGCAACCAAGTACACGCAGAGTGCGCGCGAGCATTTTGCCGCCAAAGGGGTACACGTCGATCTGATCAAGCTGTATGGCTCGATGGAACTGGCGCCGCTGGTCGGCTTGTCCGATGCCATCGTCGACCTGGTCAGCACCGGCAGCACGCTGCGCGCAAACAATCTGGTGGAGGTCGAGCACATCATGGATATTTCATCCCGGCTGGTGGTGAACCAGGCGGCGCTGAAATTGAAGCGCGAGCGCCTGCAGCCGATTCTGGAAGCGTTCGAAAGAGCGTCGAAACGTTGAAGGCGGCCTGTTCCTGGCCCGAATGAGAAAATAATGGCAATTCAAATCCGCAAACTTGATTCAGGCAGTCCTGATTTCCAGGCGCAACTCCGCACCGTGCTCGCTTTCGAGGCGGGGGAGGACGATGCCATTGATGGCGCCGCGGCCCGCATCCTGGCTGATGTCAAGCTGCGTGGCGATGCCGCCGTGCTGGAATACACGAATCAATTCGACCATCTCGGCGCACAGAGCGTTGGTGTTCTGGAGATCGGGCAGGAAGAATTGCAGGCGGCATTGAGCAGCTTGCCGCCAGTACGCCGTGCCGCGCTGCAAACCGCGGCCGACCGCGTGCGCGCTTTCCACGAGCGGCAGAAGCAGGAATGCGGTTCCAGCGGTTTTACCTACACCGAAGCCGACGGCACCATCCTCGGCCAGAAAGTCACGCCGCTGGACCGCGTCGGCATCTATGTCCCCGGCGGCAAGGCAGCTTATCCGTCGTCGGTCCTGATGAACGCGATTCCCGCCAAGGTGGCGGGTGTGCAGGAAATCATCATGGTCGTGCCCACCCCAGCCGGCGTCAGGAATGCGCTGGTGCTGGCCGCGGCGGCAATCGCCGGCGTCGATCGTGTCTTCACCATCGGCGGCGCCCAGGCTGTTGGCGCGCTGGCTTATGGCACGGCCACGATTCCGCAGGTCGACAAGATCGTCGGCCCCGGCAATGCGTATGTCGCGGCCGCCAAGCGCCGTGTATTCGGCACCGTCGGCATCGACATGATTGCCGGCCCTTCGGAAATCCTGGTCATCTGCGATGGCACGACCGATCCGGACTGGGTTGCCATGGACCTGTTTTCTCAGGCGGAACACGACGAACTGGCGCAATCGATCCTGATCTGTCCCGACGCCGGCTACATTGACCAGGTGGAGGCCAGCATCAACCGGCAGCTTGACGGCATGCCGCGCAAGGACGTGATCCGGACCTCGCTGACCAATCGCGGCGCGATGATCAAGGTGCGCGATATGGCGGAAGCCTGCGACATCGCCAACCTGATCGCGGCCGAACATCTCGAGATCTCGGCGGAAAATCCGCAACAGTGGGCCGACCAGGTGCGCCACGCCGGCGCCATGTTCCTCGGGCGCTTTTCATCGGAGTCGCTGGGCGATTATTGTGCGGGACCCAACCATGTTCTGCCGACCTCGCGCACCGCCCGCTTTTCATCGCCATTAGGCGTTTATGATTTCCAGAAAAGATCGAGCATTCTTCATGTGAGTGAGGCAGGCGCGCAAACCCTCGGCCGGATTGCCGCCGAACTTGCCTATGGCGAAGGTTTGCAGGCGCATGCCCGCTCGGCGGAGTACCGGTTCAAATGAGCGCCGGGCCCCGCGTTGGATAGCTGGCTGAACCAGGTTTTCTGCGAGGATGCGGTTGCCGGCATCGCCCGCATTCCGGACGGCGCCCTCGACCTGATCATCGCCGATCCGCCTTACGGGCTAGGCAAGGATTACGGCAACGATTCGGACAAGCGCGATGCGAGTGCTTACCTGCTCTGGATGGAAGACTGGATCGATGCGGTTTTGCCAAAACTGAAACCGAACGGCAGCCTGTACATTTTCCTGACCTGGCGTTATTCGCCGGAGGTATTCGTGATGCTGAAACAGCGCATGACGATGCTCAACGAGATCGTCTGGGATCGCAGGGTGCCATCGATGGGCGGCAGCACGCGCCGGTTTTCATCGGTGCATGACACGATCGGGTTTTTCGCAAAGTCGAAGGATTACCACTTCGACCTTGATGCGGTACGTATTCCGTATGATGCAGTAACCAAGAAAGCCCGCTCGCGGTCGATTTTTGTCGGCGCCAAATGGCTGGAAGTGGGCTACAACCCGAAAGATGTGTGGAGCGTGTCACGCCTGCACCGCGAACATCGCGAACGGGCCGATCATCCGACACAGAAGCCGCTGGAAATCGTCGAGCGCATGCTCAAGGCTTCCTGTCCGCCAGGCGGTGTGGTGTTCGACCCCTTCATGGGAAGCGGCACGACGGCGGTTGCCGCCAAACGGTGCGGACGCAATTTTGTCGGGTTTGAGCTGAATCCCGATTACTGCAAGCTGATTGAAGACCGATTGGCGGCGGTGCCGCCGGTCGAAGCCGCGCCATCCGCGGCTGATCAGGCGGCGTTGCCAATTCAGGCCTGGTTACCACTGGAATGACATGTCCCTGATCGACACCATCATCCGTCCCGAAATCCGCGCACTTGCGGCGTATCCGGTCGCCGACCCGGCGGGTTTCCTCAAGCTCGATGCCATGGAAAACCCCTACACGCTGCCGGAACACCTGCGCATCGAGTTGGGCCGCCGGCTGGCCGGCGTTGCGCTGAACCGCTATCCGGTTCCCTCCTATACGAGCCTGAAAGCGGCCATCTGCGAGAAACTCGGCGTGCCGGCCGGTTTTGACGTCGTTCTCGGCAATGGATCGGATGAGCTGATTTCGATCGTTGCGCTTGCGTGCGCGCGGCCGGGCGCGACGGTGCTGGCGCCGGTGCCCGGATTTGTGATGGTGGAAATGTCCTCCCTTTTCGCAGGCATGGAATTTGTCGGCGTGCCGCTCAAATCCGATTTCACGCTGGACAAGGCGGCGATGCTGGCGGCGATTGTTTTACATAAACCTGCCGTCACGTATCTGGCGTATCCGAACAATCCGACCGGCACCCTGTTCGATGCCGATGACATGGCCGCCATCCTGCGCGCGGTGGGCGACAGCGGTATTGTGATCGTGGACGAGGCCTACCAGCCCTTTGCGCACGCCAGCTTCATGCCGCGGCTGGCGGAATTCGGCAACCTGATCGTGATGCGCACCGTCTCCAAGCTTGGCCTGGCCGGCATACGGCTAGGTTACATGGCGGGCGCGCCGGCATTGCTGGCCGAGTTCGACAAGGTCCGTCCGCCTTATAATATCAATGTGCTGACGCAGGCCGCCGCCGAATTCGTGCTGGAGCACACCGCGATACTGGACGCCCAGGCAGCAGATTTATGCCGGGAGCGCAGCCGTCTGTCGGCGGCGCTGGCGGCGTTGCCGGGGATCGAAGTGTTCCCGTCGGCCGCGAATTTTTTGCTGATCCGGGTACATGGCGCTGAGCGTAACGGCAACAATGTGTTCAACCGATTATTGGAACACAAGGTTTTGATCAAAAATGTCGGTAAAATGCATGCACTGCTGAACAATTGCTTGCGTGTGACTGTCAGCACACCTGAAGAAAACAAGTTGTTCCTGGATGCGCTGAGCGCATCGCTTGCATCGTAATTTTGGTAATCCCCCTGAATATGCCTACGCCACGAACCGCAGAAATTACCCGCAACACCAACGAGACGCAAATTCGCGTCGCGATCAATATCGACGGTACCGGTCAGCAAAAACTGAACACGGGTGTGCCGTTTCTGGATCACATGCTGGATCAGATCGCGCGCCATGGCCTGATCGATCTCGATATCGATGCCAAAGGCGATTTGCATATCGATGCCCATCACACGGTTGAAGACGTCGGCATCACGCTCGGCCAGGCCTTCGCAAAAGCGATCGGCGACAAGAAAGGCATCCGCCGTTATGGCCATGCCTATGTGCCGCTGGATGAGGCGCTGTCCCGTGTGGTCATCGATTTTTCGGGCCGGCCGGGACTTGAATTCCACGTGCCATTCAAACGCTCGATGATCGGCACTTTCGACGTTGATCTGACGCACGAATTTTTCCAGGGCTTTGTCAATCATGCGCTGGTGTCCCTGCATATCGATAATCTGCGCGGCGACAACGCCCATCACCAGTGCGAGACCGTGTTCAAGGCATTTGGCCGCGCACTGCGCATGGCGACCGAACTCGACGCGCGCGCAGCCGGCACGATTCCCTCGACTAAAGGTAGCCTGTAACCGCAATGGATAGAACACCGCACAAAGTGTGACGTCCTTGAGGTTTGATTGTTAACATGAACAAAATTGTAGTAGTTGATTACGGCATGGGGAATTTGCGCTCGGTCGCGCAGGCGTTACGCCATGTCGCACCGGATGCCGATGTGCGCATCTCCGGCGAAGTCGCCGATATCCAGGCGGCCGACAGGATCGTGCTGCCGGGGCAGGGCGCGATGCCGGATTGCATGCGCTGTCTGCGCGAATCGGGCTTGCAGGAAGCGGTGCTGGCCGCCTCGCGCTCCAAACCCATGTTCGGCGTTTGTGTTGGTGAGCAAATGCTGTTTGACTGGAGCGAAGAAGGAAACACGCACGGTCTTGGATTGTTGCCCGGCAAGGTTGTAAAATTCAATTTCGGTACCCAGCTTCAAGACGACGGTTCGCGCTTCAAGGTGCCGCAGATGGGCTGGAACCGAGTCAGGCAGACAGTGTCCCATCCGCTATGGAAGGGTATTGCCGACGACAGTTATTTTTATTTCGTGCATAGTTATTATGCGGCTCCGGACAATGCGGCGCATACACTCGGCGAGACACCCTACGGCTCTCCATTCAGCAGTGCGGTCGGACGTGATAACATTTTCGCGACACAGTTTCATCCGGAGAAAAGCGCTGCAGCGGGTTTGCAGCTCTATAAAAATTTCGTGGACTGGAATCCGTAGTCCCAGTCGAGCAGTTGTTGTAGATTTATTTTTACTAACCCCATTACGTTCCCACTGTAGCCATGCTGCTTATACCTGCTATCGATCTTAAAGACGGTCATTGCGTACGCCTTAAACAGGGCGATATGGATCAAGCCACCGTGTTTTCCGAAGACCCCGGCGAAATGGCCCGGCACTGGCTGGCGCAAGGCGCACGACGCTTGCATCTGGTCGACCTGAACGGCGCGTTTGCGGGAAAACCAAAAAATGAGTCGGCGGTGAAATCGATCATTATGGCGGTGCGCGAATTTGCGATTGCCAACGATACCGACGAAATTCCGATTCAGCTGGGTGGCGGCATCCGCGACCTGGATACCATCGAGCGTTACCTGGACGGAGGCCTGAGCTACATCATCATCGGCACCGCCGCGGTCAAGAATCCCGGTTTCCTGCACGATGCGTGCAGTGCTTTTCCGGGCCAGATCATTGTCGGCCTCGATGCCCGGGATGGCAAGGTAGCGACGGATGGCTGGAGCAAGCTGTCGGGTCACGAAGTGATTGACCTCGCCCGGAAATTCGAGGACTACGGTTGCGAAGCGATCGTGTACACCGACATCGGCCGCGACGGCATGATGGGCGGCATCAATATCGAAGCGACGGTCAAGCTGGCGCAAAGCATGACGATACCCGTCATTGCCTCCGGTGGCGTGCACAATATCAAGGATGTGGAAGCGCTTTGCGCCGTGCAGGATGAAGGCATCGAAGGTGTGATTTGCGGCCGCTCGATCTATGAAGGAACGCTGGATCTGCGCACTGCGCAGGATCGGGCCGATGAATTGAGCGAGTCGGAAGAAGCGCCTGAAACAGACGAGTCATGACGCTCGCAAAACGCATCATCCCGTGCCTGGATGTGACTGCCGGGCGCGTGGTCAAGGGTATTAATTTTCTCGAGCTGCGTGACGCCGGCGACCCGGTGGAGATCGCGCGCCGCTACGATGAGCAGGGCGCGGACGAAATTACCTTTCTTGACATTACCGCGACGTCGGACGAGCGCGACCTCATCCTGCACATTATCGAAGCGGTCGCATCACAAGTCTTCATTCCGCTCACGGTGGGCGGCGGTGTGCGCGCAGTCGAGGATGTGCGTCGTTTGTTGAATGCGGGTGCGGACAAGGTCGGCATCAATACGTCTGCCGTCACCAATCCGCAACTGGTATTCGATGCGGCGCAAAAATATGGCTCACAGTGCATCGTGGTGGCGATCGATGCCAAGAAAAGCGGCGACAATACATGGGAAGTGTTTACCCACGGCGGACGCAAGGCAACCGGACTGGATGTCGTCGAGTGGGCGCAGAAGATGCAGCAACTGGGCGCCGGTGAAATCCTGCTGACCAGCATGGATCGCGACGGCACCAAGGTTGGTTTTGACCTGCCGCTGACGGCTGCGGTATCCAATGCCGTGACAATCCCGGTGATTGCGTCCGGCGGGGTGGGAGGATTGCAGGATCTGGCCGACGGCATCAAGATCGGCAAGGCTGATGCGGTTCTCGCGGCCAGCATTTTTCATTACGGTCAACATACCGTGCAGGAGGCAAAACGCTTCATGGCAGCACAGAATATTCCGATGAGGCTCGCATGAGTGTCAAAGCCAAATGGTTAAATAAAGTCAAGTGGGATGAAAACGGCCTGGTGCCGGTGATCGCGCAGGAAGTCGGCTCGAACGATGTCCTGATGTTTGCGTGGATGACGCGCGAAGCGCTTGCCAGGACGGTCGAGTCGGGTGAAGCTGTCTACTGGAGCCGCTCACGCAAGAAGTTGTGGCATAAAGGCGAAGAATCCGGTCATATTCAGAAAGTCCACGAGTTGCGCCTGGATTGCGACGAAGACGTGGTGCTGCTCAAGGTCGAGCAAGTAAGTGGGATCGCCTGCCACACCGGGCGGCATTCGTGCTTTTTTCAAAAATTCGAGGGTTCCGCCGCGGAGGGCGAATGGCAAGCGGTCGAGCCTGTGCTGAAGGATCCGGAAAGCATGTACAAATAACATGAGCGATACCCTGAAACGCCTGGCCGCGGCCATCGAGTCGCGCAAACCCGCCAACGGCGGCGATCCGGACAAGTCGTATGTCGCCCGCTTGTTTGTCAAAGGTGATGACGCCATCCTGAAAAAAATCGGCGAAGAAGCGACCGAAACCGTGATGGCGGCGAAGGACGCGCGTGTCGACGGCGACGCATCGAAGGTAGTTTACGAGTGCGCCGATCTGTGGTTCCACTCGCTGATCATGCTGGCGCAATTCGATTTGACGCCGCAGGATGTGCTGGATGAGCTGGCACGGCGCGAAGGCATGTCCGGTATCGAGGAAAAGGCAAACCGCAAACTTGAGCAGCGCGAGCGTTCTGAAACTAAAGATTGAACATGGCCCGGCACACTGGAGAACACATTGGATAACTGCATTTTCTGCAAGATCGTTGCCAGGCAAATTCCGTCAACGATGATTTATGAAGATGACGATCTGGTTGCATTTCATGATATCAACCCGGCCGCACCGGTACATCTCCTGATTGTGCCCAAGGAACATATAGCGACCCTCGCGGATTGCAATGAAACGCATGCGGAATTGTTGGGTAAAATAATGCTCGTGGCGGCAAAACTGGCGCAACAGCACGGCTGCGGTTATACAATCGACGGCAATGGCCGTGCCTCAGGCGGCTACAAAACCCTCTTCAATACTGGCCCGAACGGCGGTCAGGAGGTGTACCATCTTCATCTGCATGTCATGGGCGGATCGCACCCATGGCGCGGGCAGCGGTAATCGTTCGCGCCGCTTGATAAACGTATAAACTACACTGATATTCAGGACAACAGCGTCCTGTAGGAGAATGTAATGGGTTCATTCAGCATTTGGCATTGGGTGATCGTGCTGGTCATCGTGATGCTGGTATTCGGCACCAAAAAACTCAGCAACATGGGTTCCGACATGGGCAAGGCAGTCAAGGGTTTCAAGGACGGCATCAAGGGCGAGGATGACAAGCCGGCGGCAGCGGACACCGCGTCGGCCCAAGTTGCCGACAAAGGCACGATTGACGTCGAAGCGAAAGAGAAGACAAAGAGCTGATGTCGTTCGCCCAGCTGTTGTGCGTGAGCTTACGCGCGGCCAGGCGCACAACGTCCAACTCTCGTCGCCCATTGTATGATTGATCTCGGCCTTACCAAAATTGCACTTATCGGGGTAGTCGCGCTTGTAGTCATTGGCCCGGAGAAACTGCCTAAAGTCGCTCGCATGGCTGGCACTCTGTATGGCCGCGCGCAGCGTTACATCCGTCAGGTCAAGTCCGAAGTCAGCCGCGAGATCGAGCTGGATGAGTTGCGCAACATGCACAAGGAAGTGCAGGAAGCCGCCAGCAGTGTTGAGAAGAGCATCGCGGAAAACCTGGCCGAAACCGAAAGCGCCCTTACTGGCGCCTGGGCTGGTGATGAGGGCCGGGACGATTCCCTGCTGTCGACACCGTCGCCCGACCAGTCGGCCGTAAAATCCAGGGATTTCCGTAAAAAGAAGCTGGCTCGGACCTCGGCCATTCCATCATGGTACAAACGGCAGAGCGGTCGTAAATCGCGCGTAATATCCGGTGCCGCGCGCGTGGCCAAATACCGTCCGGCCAGCATCCGCAAGTCCACACATTCCTTCCATTAAATGTCCGAAGAACAGCAGTCAGAACCTGGTACACAGGACACTTTTGTCTCCCATCTGGTCGAGTTGCGCAGCCGGCTCGTCAAGGCATCGATCGCGGTCGTGGTCATCTTTGGCGTCTTGTTCATGCTGTGGCCCGGTCCCGCTGCGATCTACGATTATCTGGCGCGCCCGATGATCGCTTCATTGCCGGTTGGCGCAAAGATGATCGCCACTGGCGTCATCTCGCCGTTCCTGGTGCCGATGAAGGTAACGCTGCTGGTGGCGTTCATTTTGTCCTTGCCCTGGGTTCTTTACCAGGTGTGGGCATTTGTTGCTCCAGGCCTGTATGCCCATGAAAAAAAACTGGTTGCGCCGCTGGTAATTTCGTCGTCCCTGCTGTTCATGTTTGGTGTCGCGTTTTGTTATTTCTTCGTGTTCGGCACCGTCTTCAAATTCATCAGCGAATTTGCGCCGCAGTCGATTTCGGTCATGCCGGATATTGAAAATTATTTTGACTTCGTGATGACCATGTGTCTGGCGTTTGGCATCACCTTCGAAGTGCCGATCGTGGTTGTGGTGCTGGTGCGCATGGGTTTGGTGTCCGTGGAAAAGCTGAGGGCCATTCGCCCGTATGTGATCGTCGGCGCATTTGTCATTGCCGCCATTGTCACGCCACCGGATGTCGTCAGCCAGTTGTTCCTGGCAATACCCTTGTGTCTGTTATATGAGCTTGGCCTGATCGTTGCGCCCTTGTTTGCCAGGGCAACGCAGGCGCCGGAAGAAACCACAACCTGATCGAGTGTTGGCTGATCGGGCTGATTATTTCGCTTGCCGCAGCCAATTGATCAATGGATAAGAATCCTTGAAGCCTGCGGTCAGCTCTTTCCGCAAGTCTTCCGACAGCTTCTTTTTCACGCTGCTCTCTTTCCAGACGATGAAGTTCTTCAGCTTGAGGGATTCGACATGCGGTTCGCCGGCATCAAAACCCTTGGGCGGACGCAGCAGTTTACCTTCTTGCTGCAAGCCGCCAAAAGTGTCATTCAACTTCCTGTTCTTCAAGACCTTGCTGAAAGCGGCGGCATCGGCAATCACATGCCGCCGAATCTCCAGCAGGCGCGGGGCGGGCGGCATGTATTCTCCGCCAGCCACCAGCAGCGTGGCATTCGCATCGATATGGAAATAATATGCCGGGCCACCGCCCTGGCTGGGCTTTTTCAAGCCGCTGGCGGTAATCGCGGCTGAGAAAGTTGTCTTGTACGGGCTTTTATCGCGCGAAAAACGCATGTCGCGGTTAATGCGGAACAATGCTTTTTTCGGATTGCATCCGGCGACTGCCGGATCGAATTTGCTGATGTCGGCAATGAGAGTGATCACCAGTTCGAGGAATTCCGCTCGCAAAATATCGTAGCGCGGCTTGTTCATCACAAACCACGCACGATTATTATTTTCAGACAGTTCAGCGAGGAATTGGGTCAGGTCACGGATATGCATGGGAATCGTAAGGCAGCATTGTGCGCAAGGATTTATGAAACATGCGGATCATTCCACCGTATCCCGTTTGATCTTCGGCCGTGTGCCGACCGTGACATCCAGCGTTGCTTCCTGGTTCTTGCGGACCACCGTCATTTTTGCCTTGTTGCCGGGCGTGAGTTGGGCGATGAGGTTCAGCATGTCGGTGGTGCTTGCCACGGATTTGCCTTCTACTGATACCAGGATGTCGCCAGGTTTCATGCCTGCCTTGTCGGCCGGTCCGCCTTTCAGCACGCCCGCTATGATAGTGCCGGATTTTTTGGTCAGCCCGAAACTGTCGGCCAGTTCGGGCGTGATGTCTTGCGGTTCGACGCCGATCCAGCCTCGTACAACCTGGCCTGTGCTGATGATTGATTCCATCACCATTTTCACGGTGGTAACCGGGATGGCGAACCCGATGCCAAGCGAGCCGCCGCTGCGCGAATAAATTGCCGTATTAATGCCGAGAAGATTGCCGTTGGTGTCGATCAATGCGCCGCCGGAGTTGCCGGGATTGATAGCCGCATCGGTCTGAATGAAATTTTCAAAGGTATTGATGCCCAGCTGATTGCGTCCCAGAGCAGAAACAATTCCCATCGTGACGGTCTGGCCGACACCAAACGGGTTGCCAATCGCCAGCACCACATCGCCGACTCTGGCCTGTTCAATACGGCCAAGCGTAATGGCCGGCAGGTCTTTCATGTCGACCTTGATCACGGCAAGATCGGTTTCAGGGTCGGTGCCCACCAGTTTTGCGGATGCCTTGCGGCCATCGGCAAGCGCAATTTCAATTTCGTCTGCTGCTTCTACCACGTGGTTGTTGGTCAGGATGTAGCCCAGCGGACTGACCACAACACCAGACCCCAGGCTGAACTGCTTTTCCTCCTGCTCGCCTTGACGGTCGCCGAAAAACCTGCGGAAAAACGGGTCATCCATGAAAGGATTTTTCGGCTGCCTGGCTTCCTTGGTCGTGAAGATATTGACCACCGATGGCATTGCACGTTTGGACGCATCACGATATGAGCCTTGGGTAGGGCTGGTAGCAATGGCTGCCTCTTGCATCGGAACGGTGGTTGAGGTGACACGCACACTCTGTACGCTCCCGAGCATGCCGGAAGCCCAATCGGGCTTCAAGGTCGCTACAATGAACCAGATCGCTAAACCGACTGTTACGGTTTGCGCAAATAAAAGCCAGAGACGTCGCATAGAAATAAATGAGGATGGATATGAAAAATGGATGACCGGACAGTAGATAGGGATGATCTTGCAAAATATCTAGCCCTGACGCTAGATATTACCCGTTTTCCCGATTTCTGCCCGAATGGACTGCAAGTTGAAGGGCGAATCCGCATTAAAAAGCTGGTGTCGGGCGTGACCGCCAGCCTCGCCCTGTTGGAAGCGGCAGTGGCCGCCGGCGCAGACGCCGTGCTGGTGCACCATGGTTATTTCTGGCGCGGCGAGGATGCGCGAATTGTCGGGCCTAAACACAAGCGCCTGAAGTTACTGCTCGCGCATGACCTCAATTTGTATGCCTATCACTTGCCGCTTGATATGCATCCCGACCTGGGCAATAACGCCCAATTGGCGAAACGCCTTGGTCTGGTCGCCGATGCCCGCTTTGCGGAAAATGGATTGGGCTGGTCAGGCGCCGTTGCAGATCCCGCAGTCAAGACCGTGGGCGACCTGGCGCAACTGATTGAAGTCCGGCTTGGCCGGGCGCCATTGGTGATCGGTGATCCTGCGCAATTGCTGGGCCGGATCGGATGGTGCACCGGTGCCGCGCAAAATTATCTGGCAGACGCGATCGCAGCAGGCGCCACCACCTATCTGAGCGGAGAAATTTCCGAGCCTACCGTTCACCTGGCGCGGGAGACAGGCACCACTTACATGGCATGCGGCCATCATGCGACTGAGCGTTATGGCGTGCAGGCCCTGGGTAATCATCTTGCGGAACAATTTGGCATTCAGCATCAGTTCATTGATATTGCCAATCCTGTCTGAGTGTCTGCGGTTATTACAAGAGGAACTCTTCGCAGGCCGACCCTGAGCGCCGGAAAATTTATTTTCTCAGCGAGTCGCGTATCTCGCGCAACAGCAAGACGTCTTCTGGTGCTGGTGCGGGTTGCGCAGCGACCACTGGCTCGGCTTTCCGTGCCTTGTTAACCAGCCGTATCATCTGAAAAATGATGAAGGCGAGTATCAGGAAATTGAGAAGTATCGTGATGAAATTGCCGTATGCAAGCACCGCACCGGCCTTTTTTGCTTCGAGCAGTACCAGATTGGTGCCTTGTCCATTCAGGGGCAAGTAGTAATTCGAAAAATCCAAGCCGCCAAAAATCCGGCCGACCACCGGCATGATGATGTCCTGCACCAGTGAATCCACAATTTTTCCAAATGCAGCGCCGATGATCACGCCTACCGCCAGATCGATCACATTGCCTTTGGTCGCGAATTCCTTGAATTCCTGCATCATCGTCATGGCACACTCCTCAATTTATTTATAAAAATAATGCAAGGATTTTAAACTGTTCTCAAGCAATGTAAATCATGGCTGGTCTGGCCGGCCGGAATGGCTATTCCAGCAGATGCCCTGCCTGAGATAAGCCGCGGCCGTGCGCCGCTATCCATGCTTGCTTCTTGAAAGTTGAGCGTCGTGTCATCTATTTGCTTTAAATCAGGACACGCCTCCGCTATAATCTAAGGTTGCTAGCAGTTTCGTACAGATTTCGCATTTTGACTGATTGGGGTTGGTATGAGTAACGAAAAGCAGGTCGATTCCGGTCGACGTGGCTTACTCGTCGCTACGTGTGCGGCGGGTGGAGTAGCTGGATTAGCTACGGCGGGGGCCTTTGTGTCGACTTTTCAGCCGTCCGAACGGGCGAAAGCTGCCGGTGCGCCGGTTGAAGTCGATATTGCCGGCATGGCGCCGGGCGAGTTGAAGACTGTCGAATGGCGCGGCAAGCCAGTCTGGATCTTGAAGCGCTCGCCTGAGATGGTTGAGTCCCTCAAGTCCAAGAAGATTGACGGTCAGCTTGCTGATCCGCAATCCGAGCGCAGTCCAGGCGATTTGACGCCGGAATACGCGCGCAATGAATATCGCTCCAGAAATCCGGACCTTCTGGTGGCAGTCGGCATTTGCTCGCACCTGGGTTGTTCGCCCATCACCAAGCTGCAGACAGGCGCGCAGCCTTCGCTGCCGGATGACTGGGCGGGCGGATTCCTGTGCCCATGCCATGGATCAACCTTCGATCTGGCTGGCCGCGTATACAAAAACAAGCCTGCGCCGGATAACCTGCAAGTGCCACCGCACATGTTTGTCGGCGACAGCATGCTTGTCATCGGCAAAGACGAGAAAGGCGAGGCTTGATCATGGCGTTTGTCGAGAAAAAACTTCCAGCTGATGCGCCCGTCGCTGCAAAAGCGCTGAACTGGGTCGATTCCCGTTTTCCGCTGAGCAAGCTGTGGAACGATCAGTGGGGCAAGTACTACGCTCCAAAAAACTTCAATTTCTGGTACATCTTCGGTTCACTGGCAATGCTGGTCCTGGTGATTCAGATTGTCACCGGTATTTTCCTGGTCATGCACTACAAGCCGGACGCCAATCTGGCATTTGCATCGGTTGAGTACATCATGCGTGATGTGCCGTGGGGCTGGCTGGTGCGTTACATGCATTCGACCGGAGCATCGGCGTTTTTCATCATCGTCTATCTGCATATGACCCGGGGCTTGCTGTACGGCTCCTACCGCAAGCCGCGTGAATTGATCTGGCTGTTCGGCGTCGGCATATTTCTGGTTCTGATGGGCGAGGCGTTTTTTGGCTACCTGCTGCCATGGGGACAGATGTCTTACTGGGGCGCACAGGTAATCGTCAACCTGTTCGGTGCAATTCCATTCATTGGTCCTGACCTGTCGCTGTGGATTCGCGGTGACTATGTGGTGTCCGATGCCACGCTGAACCGCTTCTTTGCGTTCCACGTGATTGCATTGCCGCTGGTATTGCTTGGCCTGGTTGTCGCGCATCTGATCGCACTGCATGAAGTTGGCTCAAACAATCCTGATGGCATTGAAGTAAAAGAAAACCTGGGTCCGGACGGGCATCCTGTTGATTCGATTCCTTCCCATCCTTACTACACGGTGCACGACCTGTTCGGTGTTACCGTGTTCCTGACCGTCTTCAGCGCGATTGTGTTTTTTGCGCCGGAAATGGGTGGTTACTTCCTCGAGTACAACAACTTCATTCCAGCCGATTCGCTGAAGACGCCGCCGCACATTGCACCGGTCTGGTACTTCACGCCGTATTACTCGATTCTGCGCGCAACCACGTCGCAATTCATGTACGCGCTGATGGTGGGCGTGACAGCGTATGTTGCCTTGATCGTCCTGAAGACAAGGCTGAGCGGTTTCCTGAAGACGATTGCTGTTGTCATTGGCGTGGCCGCGATTGCCGGCATGTTCGTTTTTGATGCCAAGTTCTGGGGTGTGGTTCTGATGGGTTTGTCAGTAGTCATCCTGGCTGCGCTGCCATGGCTCGACCAGTCGCCGGTCAAATCAATACGCTACCGTCCGGACTGGCATAAATATGTCTATATCCTGTTTGGTATTGTTTTTGTGGTCCTCGGTTACCTGGGTATCAAGGCGCCGACCGATACGCTTACCTTGATCGCGCAAATTTGCACATTCATTTATTTTGGCTTCTTCCTGCTGATGCCATGGTGGAGTGCAATGGGCAAGTTCAAGCCCGTGCCAAACCGCGTCACGTTTCACCCGCACTAAGCCGCAAAAGGACTAAAAGAATGAAATTGCTTAAAAAACTGATTGCGGCCCTGACATTGTTGCCGGCTCTTGCATTGGCTGCCGGAGGAGAATATCCGCTCGATAGTGCTCCAGACAAAACCAAAGAGTTGTCTTCATTGCAGAATGGCGCCAGGCTCTTCGTCAACTATTGCCTGAACTGTCATGCAGCGTCAGCGATGCGGTACAACCGGCTCAAGGATATCGGGCTGACTGAAGAGCAGATCAAGAACAACCTGCTTTTTACTTCAGACAAGGTAGGCGATCTGATGACGATTTCCATGGCACCCAAGGATGCCAAGGATTGGTTTGGCGCCGTGCCACCGGATTTATCGGTGATCGCGCGCGCCAAGGCCTCGGGAGCGGGTTCCGGTCCAGACTGGATCTACACGTATCTGCGGACTTACTATAAGGACGATACACGTTCGACCGGTTGGAACAACCTGGTATATCCAAATGTCGGCATGCCCCATGCGTTGTGGGAATTGCAGGGTGTGCGAACTGCCAGGTTTGTCGACGAAAAAGATCCGCATGATAAAACCAAGACGGTGCATAAACTTGCGGGCTTCGACCAAGTCAAACCAGGCAAGTTGTCGGCGCTCGAATACGACAATGCGGTCGCCGATCTTGTGTCTTACCTGAACTGGATGAGTGAGCCTGTGCAGAACAAGCGCAAACAGCTGGGCGTTTGGGTATTGTTGTTTCTAGGCTTGTTCTCGTTCATCGCCTGGCGCCTGAACGCCTCCTACTGGAAAGAAGTCAAGTAAGATTCATGCGTGTCTTCCTGCCCCTCTGCACCCTGCTGCCCTCTGGCAACGAGGGTAGAGGGAGCAGCCTGGCGACATGCTGAGGGTGGCATGCGTTTCAATGTGAGTAGTATCTCGTTCCACCTTCTCTGTTTTTAAGGAACTACAAAAATGATGGTTCTATATTCCGGCACTACCTGCCCATTTTCCCAGCGATGCCGTTTGGTGCTGTTTGAAAAAGGCATGGACTTCGAAGTACGTGACGTCGATCTGTTCAACAAGCCAGAAGATATTTCGACGATGAATCCGTACGGCCAAGTGCCCATCCTGGTTGAGCGTGATCTGGTTTTGTACGAGTCCAATATCATTAACGAATACATTGATGAACGATTCCCGCATCCGCAACTGATGCCTGCGGATCCGTTAATGCGTGCACGTGCGCGCCTGATGCTGTTCAACTTTGAAAAAGAACTATTCGTTCACGTTCATACGCTTGAAAATGAGAAGGTAAAGTCTGCGGAAAAGAACCACGAGAAAGCGCGTGCTGAAATCCGCGATCGTCTCACCACGCTGGCGCCGTTATTTCTGAAAAATAAATACATGCTTGGCGATGAGTTCTCCATGCTTGACGTCGCGGTGGCCCCGCTGTTGTGGCGCCTGGATCATTATGGGGTTGAACTGTCGAAGACTGCCGCTCCGCTGATGAAATATGCCGAGCGCATTTTTTCACGCCCCGCTTATATAGAAGCATTGACGCCTTCCGAGAAAGTAATGCGCCGCTAGAATGAATGCGCCGTTGCATCGTTATTTTGATGGTTTTTTCAAAATACGATGCATGCGGCGTCCGCTCGTCATAGTCTTGCGATAGCATCAGACCTTCATGTCAGAATCCTCCACCAAACCCTACCTTTTGCGCGCCATTTACGAATGGTGCACCGACAACGGATATACACCATACCTTGCTGCGATGGTCGATGGACAAACGCGTGTGCCACGCGAGTTTGTAAAGAACAATGAAATTGTTCTCAACATTAGCTTTAGCGCGACGAGCAATTTGAAGATGGACAATGACTTTGTCAATTTTAATGCCCGGTTTGGGGGAGTATCGCGCGAAATTTCAGTTCCGGTAGATAACGTTGTGGCAATTTATGCGCGCGAGAATGGCCAGGGGATGGCGTTCGAAGTCACAAAAAAGCCCGCCGAGGACACCACAACGGTGACGCCAATAGCGGATCTGCCTGATGTAAATCCAGCTGATGCACCACCCGCCGCACCGACATTGACCTCCGTGCCCGCGCCAACTAACAATACAGCGGATGATTCATCGCAAAGTGATTCAAACGATCATCCGGATCCGCCAAAAAAGGGCGGGCGCCCCACACTGACCCGGATTAAATAAAGTATAATTTCGGTCTTCAGTTTCGCCGGCTTAGCTCATCTGGTAGAGCACATGATTTGTAATCATGGGGTGGCGGGTTCAAGTCCTGCAGCCGGCACCAATATTCAAATATAAAAGGTTAGCGCCATAGTGGTCGCTAACCTTTTTTGTTTGGGGTAACGCGAGGGCAACTTCAACGCGTTGCCAATCCCTTCCTTGGCTTGTTCTATTGCTTGGTACACGTTCTGGCCGCCACCCACCCACTCACTCTTGTCGCAGAATCGATTGATCGCGGGAGGCCGCCTTGCCAGCCTATCGAGTTCCTGCGGTAAACAAAATCGACCCGATTTTCAACTATCTTGACGGCAAAAATTTGCCTGACTATTCTCAAATCGGAATAACCTGAGTTAAGTTTATGGCATTGCCACGGTAGGTGGCCGACTCTATTATTTACGCATCCCAAAAATACTGGAAATGAAATGCGTTCAAATGCGGATATATCCGACGCCAATGAGGACTCCACGCAAGTGTGTGAGCTGCAATTCAGAAACTTCGGCAAGCGTTTGCGTTTCCAAGGCCGCTGTTACCCCTTACGCGTTCATGAAGACCATCGCCCGGTCGACGAAGTACTCAGCCAGCCCGGCGAAGGCCAGGTACTGGTGGTGGATGCCGCCGCTTCCCTTCGCATCGGCGTGTTTGGCGACCGGCTTGCAGGCATTGCCGCTGCCAACGGGTGGGCAGGTGTGGTCATCCATGGCGCAATACGCGACAGCGCCGCCATCAGCCAGATGGACATCGGCGTCAAGGCGCTCGGCGTGACTGCGCTGCGCGGCCGTAAAGCACAGCCGAGCCAGAAAGGCGAGGCCGTCTTGTTTGGCGGCGTCCGCTTCGACCGCGACGTCCATGTCTATTGTGATGAGGACTCGGTGCTGACCGGGCCGGCGGGCCTCATGAGCCCGGACAGCATGATTTCTGCCGAATCGGCATCAACGCATTACGGGAGGTGAAGATGAAAGAAGGCATGGTCAGGGAACTGGCGAGCGGGACGTTGCCGGAACTCGAAGCAAAGATTGCATCGCTCAGCATGACTCCCGGCTGGATTAAGCGCGAGGTGCCGCTGCTGTGGAAGGAAATGCAGTCACAGTTCGTCCCCGCGCAATGGAAATATGTCCAGGCGCGCGAGCTCATGCAGCATGCAGCAAAAGCGCTGGGAACCGAGCTTGCCGAGCGGCGTAACTTCGTGATGCGCAACCCGATTCCTGACAACGATATCGCCATTTTGCGCACCATAATCTGTGCCTATCAGACCATTCTGCCCGGCGAAACAGCGATGTCGCACCGGCATGCACCGCACGCCATGCGGGTGATGCTCGAATCGAACGGCGCGTATTCCATTGTCAATGGCCACAAGCATCCCATGGACAGCGGTGACATCGTGTTGACGCCGGGCGGCTCCTGGCATGGCCACGGCCACGAGGGCATGGAACAGGCGTTCTGGGTTGACGGCCTGGATGTGCCGCTGACCCACCTGCTCGAGCCAATGTTTTACGAACCGCATCCGCAGCGCTGGGAGCCTGTGCTCAACGAAGAGCCAAGGTCACCCATGCGGTTTGCCTGGGCCGATACGGTGGCCGGTCTCAAGCATGCGCCAGCGGACAACACCGGGCACTTCGGCAAGACCATGCTGCTTGATACCACGTCGTGCATGCCGACACTCACGCTCAGGGTCTGCGGCTGGGAAAAAGGGTGGTCCAGCCGCCCCTACCGGCACACGGCCAACATGGTCTACGTGGTCATGCAAGGTAGCGGCAGCTCCACCATTGGCGAGCGCACCTTTGACTGGCAATTTGGCGACGTGATTGCCGCACCAGGGTGGAACCGAATCGCGCATCATGCCGGTGAAAACAGCGTGCTGTGCTGCATCAGCGATGAGCAGCTGATGCGCTGGACGCGGTACTACCGCCATGAAGCCATGCAATAACAAGAGCCCGGAAAACACATGCCAACACAACAGACACACCCCATCATCATCGCTGGCGGCGGCATAGGCGGAATGACGGCGGCGATCGCCCTCGGTAAAAAGGGTTTCAAGGTCAAGCTGCTCGAGCAGTCAGCCGAGTTTCAGCCCATAGGCTACGGGATCCAGCTTGGACCCAATGCCTTTCACATGTTTGACCGGCTGGGCATCACGCAGTCGGTATTGCGTTCATGCACCCTGCCGCAGGCGGGCATCATGCGCGACATCATGTCGGGGGAAGAAATCACCCGGCTGCCCATGGGTAGCGCACTTGCGCAACGTTATGGCCGGCCCTATGCCGTGATTCATCGCGGCGACCTGCATGAGGCGCTTCTGCAAGCTTGTGCCGCGCTGCCCGGAGTCGAGCTTCTGACTTCTTCAAAGGTAGAAAAGTTTGAAGACTGCGGACAGCATGTGATCGTGACGACGGCCGACGGCAAGACGCATTTGGGTGCGGCGCTGATTGGCGCCGACGGCGTCTGGTCTGCCATTCGAAGCCAGATGGATGCTTCGATTGTGCAACCGCAAAGTCTGGGCTATGTCGCCTATCGGGGTCTCAGGACGCGTGCGGAAATTCCGCCTGAGCTATTCGAAAACAATGTTTCCCTGTGGTCCGGTCCCGGCTACCACATGATGCATTATCCGCTGCAGTCGGACCAGCTGTTCAACATCGTTGCCGTGTTTCGCAGCCGCCGTTTCGCCAGGGGCGAAGCGAACCACAGCGGGCCGGACGAGCTGCAGGAAGTTTTCAGCGGTGCGTGCAGCCATGTGCGGCGCCTGCTCGAGCTGGTCCAGACCGACAAGCACTGGGATATCGCCGTGATGGAGCCAGTGCCGGTCTGGCGCAGCGGCCGCGTTGCCTTACTCGGCGATGCCGCCCATGCGATGTTGCAGGCCATGGCGCAGGGTGCATGCCAGGCGATCGAAGACGGAGTGTGGATCGCCGAGTACATCGCGCAATGCGCGGGTGATTACGCATCGGCCTTTGTGGCCTACCAGGACCACCGGCAAATGCGTGCAGTACGCATGCAGTACCAGTCGCGGTTTTACTGGGAAATCTACCATGCCGCCGGCGCCTATGCAGACCTGCGCAAGCAAATGCTCAAGCGCTCGCCGGAAGACGCCATGGAAAGCCTGTCCTGGGTGTACGAGAAGCAGGCTTTTCCGGGGTAGATGGAATATCAAGAAGGAACAGAAATTAAAAATTCGCCGGTTTAACGGGGCCGCATCGGTCGGCTGTGACGCTGCTGAGCCCAGTCGACAATCCCCGGAAAATCATTGCTGCCCCGGTGAACCCTATGGATCACCTGAGTGAAGCATTTAAGAGCCTATCCCAGTAGGCCGAGTCGTCGTGGCAGGGCGCTTTGCGTCCGGCACTGCGTTGCGGGGGGCCGCCGAGGCCTCCTTGCCATGGTGGCCACGCCCCGCAGGAAGTCCCCTTGGGGGATGTCGCGTCGCCACGCCACGCCTTGTTCCGAACGCAAATCACCTCCGCCACAACTGACTCGGCCTACTGGGATAGGCTCTAAGTTCGTCCAGTCCGATCAAGGCGGCGGTATGCGATGTATTTGCTGAACTCCATCACGCCCATACATCACGCAGAATGAAACAAGTTGTATATGCTCTGTCTGAGCCACTGGTGGCCAGGATCATTATGCGAGCGACGATGCCAATGCTGCTTTACATCGTAAGCAGGCATTTTGGCGGGCACCGGCAAGACGTCTACAGCATAGTGTTTCGCAAGAGTCGTCGCCAGACGATGGGACATTACTGCGATGAGATCACTTCCGCTGACGACTTCCGCAACGCCATGATAGGTCTCAAGCACAATACTGGGATTTATCTTCACGCCTGCGCCAACGATTGCACGTTGCGCAAGAGTCGCCGAATTTCCACTGCTGCCCACCATGACATGCGGGATCGATTTGAACTGCGCCAGCGTTATCCTGCCTTTGACCAATGGATGGCCGCAACGGACAATGCAGGCAAACTTGTCCTTGAAAAGAGTTTGACTAAATAGTCCGCTCTTGCGTAACTCCATGAACCCGAACGCCAGGTCGAGCGATCCAGCTTCCAGTTCCTCTGGAGTCGTTGACGATATCCCATGCACTTCAATTTTTACCGTCGGTGCATGCTCACGCAGGAAGCAGGCGATGATCGGCAACACAACGACTTTTCCGACATCAGGTAAGGCAATATGAAAGAGGCGTGTTGATTTCGCGGGAACGAACTCGGGCACATCGGTAGTGGCCTGATCGATCAATTGCATGGCATCCGTAATCGGTTGCACCATGAGAGTGGCTCTGGTCGTAGGTTGCATCGTTTGTCCGCTTCTGACAAACAGCGGATCGTTGAAATGCACACGCATGCGCGCGAGCGCAATACTGACGCCAGACTGAGTCATGTCTAAAGCTTCAGCAGTACGCGACACGCTGCGACGTAGATAAAGCTCCAGGAAGATTCTCAGGTGCCGCAAATCGACGCCTGTCTCATGCGTGCTCATATTACCCATTTCGTTAAATAACGCCTGTTCTTTTACTGGATAGTGGTAATTAGCTAAATTTGGATGGCGCCTATTCTATCGTAGATGGTCAAATCCCAGATTGGATCAGGCGCCAGGCTGATCATCATTGATGTGCGCATCCAGGACAAATGGTGCCATCAGCAGGAACGTAAAAAAGCCCGCACGGGGCGGGCTGAAGTACGCCGGTAATTTTCCGCTTTTACCTCTTCGCTGACTTGCGGCGTGAGGCTGCGAAGCCGAAAAGGCCAAGACCAAGAAGTGCTAAAGACCCAGGCTCTGGAACCTGGACACTTGCTTCATTGTAGACAAGGTTATCAAAGCTTGGCCAAAAGCCATTGGTAGCTTCGAAATAGATACTGCTTACGTTGGCAATATTATTGGAATAGGTCAGCCATTCACCATCGGTCGGGAGCGAAATCAGAGCTTGTAGCAAATCATTATTGTCGGCATCACGTAATACCATGTTCAAAACATCACCAGAACCGCCAAAGCCATAGCCAGCCCAGGGCAGGTAATTAAGATCAAGGCTATTGAAAGTAAATGGGGTGGCTGCCGTGATGGTATGTGACTGATCGTAATATTCTAAATACGGTCGCCCACTATCGTGATACAAAATATTATCGCTTAACTGAAACCCATTGGCAGCTGCAGTGGCTGCACTATCGAATTGTTCTACGGCCGCGTGCGCTGGCAAAACCATCGCAATCAGTATGGCAAAAAGGCTGACAAGAATTTTTTTCATTATAACCCCCCTTAAATTATTGAAATTTATTAGTAGCAATATTTATGCCAATAAAAAATTCTCATAAAAAACATTTACTTACTGTAAGTATTGGCTCAATGAAATTGTATCGTGTAAATATTCTCGACTAAGACATACGTTGACGAACATATTTGAATTTGCCTGGACTCAAACAGCTGAGTCCGACAAACTCCGGGCTCGCGCATTTACTCCGGTTTGATGCCAGCCGCTTTCACAACCGTGCGCCAGCGCGGTCTCCGCGGCGATAAAACTGGCAAATTTTGCTCCTGTCACGACGTCGCCTTCAACGCCGATAAAGGCTATGCGTTCTTTGAACTCCGGGGATGAGCCGATGGCCGCGATTTCCGTTTCATGCCGCTTGATGATCGCGGCGGGTGTGCCGGCCGGCCCCAGAATCCCGAACCAGCCGCCGACGACAAAGTCAGCCTGCTTCGGCCATGGTTGGCACGTCGGGCAGCAGCGGCGAGCGGGTTTCACTGGTGACCGCCAGGGTGCGGAGCGATCCATTCTTGATCCGTGACGCGACGACGGACACGGCGGATGGCATGAGCTCTATCTGTCCTACCAACAAGCTGCGGCAACTCGTGAACTTTCGCATTGGGTAACAGTTCCGCAGCGGCGGCCGAGTGTTGGGACAGGCAGGCTGCCTCCGCCTATTGTCATGGGAAAAATCCCACTCGCCTGGTCGTTAGTACACTTCAGCGGAAAATACTTGGCCGCACTAATAATCCTGACTTGTTGTTAATAAAGCTATATTTCATTTCTTTAGCCGGGTATACTTAATTGTCATTATTGCCATTAATTCAGCTGGTTGCAGTTGCGATAGTTTGATTCTTTGCAAGGACCGCCGGCTTATACGGCCGTATCGTATCCGCTTAATGAGGAGTAATTCCGTGTTTTCAGAACAGGAATGTTTGCTCTACTGTCCCTGCGAACGGCGATGAATTAAAGAGATTACAGAGGCTAAAGGCCAATCCAGTTTTTGAAACACTGCGCACCCAGACTAATAATATTGGATACAAATCATGAGCATTCTTAAAAATATTGTCACTACAGCACTATTATTGTTAAGTGTCAGCGCAGTGACCGCTCATGCCAATCTCATCCAGAATGGCGGATTCGAGGAGGGTGACTTCACAGGCTGGACACATTCCGGCAATCTTGATCATACCGAAGTTCGTCCGGCTCACAAGCATGATGGCAGCCTCGGCGCCATGCTTGGCGCCATCGATCAAGACGGGTTTTTATCGCAAGCTTTGCCAACCTTGATAGGGCAGAAGTACGAATTGACTTATTGGTTATACAGTGACGGCAAGGCGGCAAGTCATTTTTCGACAACTGTCGGTGGAAGTGTATTTTTTGATCAGTCGGGTATCCCATTTCAGACTTACACGGAATACACGTTTGATTTCATCGCCTCTTCAACTTCAACGATGCTGCAATTCGGCTTTTTTAACACGCTTGGTTTTCTTGGTCTGGACGACATCTCCGTCGTCGCCGTAAATGCCATACCGGAGCCGGAGACAACAGGTTTGCTTGCTCTTGGCCTTATGGCAGTCGTGCTGAGCCGCCGACGCAAGCAGTCAACATCCACGCAAAAACAGCGTCATGCCAGAGATGACTGATTTTTCCTGCATTGCGATCCGCGGTGCAGACTTCTACTATTCTTTTCATCATCACGCTTCCTCAGCAGTCATTTATTTTTGACGACGCACTGTTAGTGAAACGTCCTGCGTGACGCAAAGAAAATTTTTATTTATTGAACATGAGGGAGTGTGGAGTGTCGTAGATGCATTACTTACGATTTACAACATGATGATCCATCCGCAAGAAGAAATACTAGCGCTCCTGGCTAATGACCTGTTTCACAAAAGACAGCGGCTGTTACAGGCTAGTCAGGTAAATCTGGACTTGGCCGACGCAGCAAGCGCAGAAGCATTTGAAGTCGAATATGCCACCGCAGAAGGTGAGTATGCCGAAGCAAAAGCCGCATTTGCCCGTGCAATGAACGAGGTGAAGCGTATCAGGTAAGGGCTCACCCAGGCCGTTTGCATCAGGCTTGTCAGCGGAATTTTGTCTCGGGGAACGGATGGCTTGCGTCTCCTGAAAGCGCGGCTTCAGTCGCGCAAATTATGGTTTCGCAAAGTTTTTGGCAAACGACATACTCATCACGAAGTCTTCCCTTGATCAGCATCAAATGATGATTTTCATAGAGATATTCGTACCAGAGGGCTTCGCTTTGAGAGTCGAGCAAGCGAACCGGCTGTCCTTTGAAAATAAAATCCTTGTTCAGCCTGATCGTCGCAAAGTGCGGCGTTTGATTGATCAAGGTGAATGGGGCAGTGATTTTATTCAGGGGTGCAGAAAGTGGCGGCTTTTTTTGTGCAGAGCCAAAAATCCCAAGAAATCCTGCCATTTTATTTCCCCCTCTTAAATTACATCTTGAAAAGACAGCATCGCAGTCCGCTCAACATAACATAGATCACAATGCCGCCGCTTTTCTCCAGAGGTCAGGGCGCGGGAGGGATACGCAATGTCTGGCCAGGATATATCTTGTCCGGGTCGGTGAGCATGGGCTTATTCGCTTCAAAAATCTTGTTGTACTGATTGGCATCGCCATAAAACTGCTTCGAAATTTTCGACAGGTTATCGCCACTTTTTACGGTGTAGAACGCGGCCTCCTCACCTTGCACGGCAACTGTCATCTGGTCGTTCACTCTCTCTACTGAACCCACGTTACCGCAGCAGAGCACAATCTTTTCGCGGGTCGTCTGATCCGGGACTTCTCCGCTTACGGTGACCGTTGAGGTCGCGCCGTCAAATGAGACCGATACCTTGTCTGATTTTAAATTTTGCTGTTTTATATAATTCAAAATGGCCGTACTGGCTTTGTTATTTAATGCTGCGACATCCGCTTGCGAGGGTGCTGCGGCAGCAGCAGTTGGTGCTGCGCCCGCAGAGGCTTGCGGATTGAATAATTTCTCACCAGCGTTACGTACGAAGTCAAAAAATCCCATTCGATGCTCCTTGATAAATTGATGATTGGGTAAGCTGCACATTTGCAAAAATCATTGCCGGTTTTTGGCAGTTTCTTGGCAAGTGACTGGCTGATCTTGAAAGTAAACCGTTTTGAATTTGTGAAAAAACATAGCTGTTAATTCTTCTCGAGACTTGGACTCGAAAGGCTCACTTTGCACCAAAAACCAATCTATCCGATGTCGGACAAATACTTTTTGGTATGTAAGATAAATGGAAGTCTCAATGATTGCGCAGTAGTTAGCGCTGGGGCAGAAATTGTAGGGGGGAAAAGCGCAGCGCCTTCCACCGTGTTCGATCACGAGCGGCAATGGCAAATGCTGCATGCTGGGAGGGTATGGCAGGGGGTTTTGTGAGGCATTGCCTCACGCCTGCAAACGGTGCAGGGCATGGGTTCAGATGTTTGCATGCCTTGCATGTCGCGCACCTGCAGTGGCGCACGCCCGGAATGGCACCAGTCGCGCCGGAGATGGCGACGATCAGGTGTCTGGCAATGGCGTCCGGGTCTGGCGAAGCGCCAGCGGACGCCCGGAACTTACGCTTTCAGCAAGGCTTGTAACTCGCCCGATTCGTACATCTCATTCAGGATATCCGATCCGCCGACAAATTCGCCTTTGACATAAAGCTGCGGAATGGTGGGCCAGTTCGAGAAGTCCTTGATGCCCTGACGGACGTCAGGATCATCCAGCACATTGACGGTAACGATGTTGTCGACGCCGCTGGCTTTCAGCAATTGCACCGCACGCCCGGAAAAGCCGCATTGCGGAAACTGGGCCGTTCCCTTCATAAACAACACGACCTGATTTTGTGTCACGGTCTCTTTGATCCAATTTTGTACATCGCTCATGGCTGCCTCACTGTAATTAACATCCCCATTATAGGAAAAACGGGGCCGAGCCGCTTAACTAAGACTTCAGCTTCGCAAATGCCGCTGCCATTGCACTATTTGTCGCGGGCTGGCGGGGCTGCTGCTGGTGCTGGGAAAGCCGCTTCGCGTCGTTGCGGTCGCCCCGTTGCTCGGGTTTGGCGCCGGCCACGGGCGCGGTATCGGACAAACGCATGGTCAGGGCGATGCGCTTGCGTTTTTCATCGACTTCCAGCACTTTTACCTTGACCACCTGGCCAGCCTTGACGACCGTGTGCGGATCTTTCACGAAGGTGTTGGACAGGGCCGAAATATGCACCAGGCCATCCTGATGCACGCCGATATCGACAAATGCGCCAAATGCGGCGACATTGGTCACCACACCTTCGAGGATCATGTCCGGCCGCAAATCCCTGATTTCCTCGATGCCTTCCTTGAAGGTGGCTGTCGTAAATTCAGGGCGCGGATCACGCCCCGGCTTTTCCAGCTCTTTCAGGATGTCGGTGATGGTCGGCACGCCGAACTTGTCATCGGCATATTTGGCCGGGTTCAGCGATTGCAGCAGCCTGCTGTCGCCGATGATGCTTTTGACATCCTTCCTGATGTCGGCCAGGATTTTTTCGACCAGGGGATACGATTCCGGATGCACCGCCGAGGCGTCGAGCGGATTGTCGCTGACCATCACGCGCAGGAAGCCGGCCGCCTGCTCGAACGTCTTGTCGCCCAGTCGCGGCACCGCGCGCAAGGCCGCGCGCGACGTGAACATGCCTTTCTGATCGCGGTAGGTGACGATGCTTTGCGCGACACTCGTATTGAGGCCGGACACCCGCGCCAGCAGCGGCGCCGAGGCGGTATTGACATCGACACCAACGGCATTCACGCAATCCTCGACCACAGCGTCGAGCGAGCGCGCCAGCTGGGTCTGACCGACGTCGTGCTGATACTGGCCGACGCCGATCGATTTCGGATCGATCTTGACCAGCTCCGCCAGCGGATCCTGCAGGCGGCGTGCAATCGATACCGCGCCGCGCAGCGATACGTCCATGTCAGGCAATTCGCGCGAGGCAAATTCGGATGCGGAATACACCGATGCGCCTGCTTCGGAGACGACGATCTTGGTCAACTTCAATTCAGGACGCAGCTTGATCAGGTCCAGCGCCAGCTTGTCGGTTTCCCGCGATGCGGTGCCGTTGCCGATCGAAATCAGCGCTACATTGTGTTTTGCCGCCAGTTGCGCCAGCACATGCAGCGAGCCGTCCCAGTCATTGCGCGGCTGGTGCGGATAGATGGCGGTGGTGTCCAGCACTTTGCCGGTCGCATCCACGACGGCAACCTTGACGCCGGTGCGCAGGCCGGGATCCAGTCCCATGGTGGCGCGCGGTCCGGCCGGCGCAGCCAGCAGCAGCGCTTTCAGGTTGAGCGCAAATACATTGATTGCCTCGACTTCGGCTTTTTCGCGCAGCCCGGTCATCAATTCGGTTTCCAGATGCATGAACACCTTCACGCGCCAGGTCCAGCGTACCGTGTCGGCCAGCCATTTATCCGCCGGGCGGCCCTGGTTGCTGATGCCGAAACGCGCGGCGATGCGGCCTTCGCAAGGATTATGCGGGGCGTCCCATTTCGGCTTTTCTTCCTCGGTATCAAGGCGCAGCACGACATTGAGCATTTCTTCGCGGCGGCCGCGGAACAAGGCCAGCGCGCGGTGCGACGGGATGGTGCCGATGGTTTCGGAATAATCGAAATAATCCGCGAATTTTTCGCCCGCATCCTGTTTGCCGTCGATCACCTTGGATTCCACCACGCCATGCTCGGTCAGGTACTCGCGCAATGCCTGCAGCAGTGTTGCGTCCTCGGCAAAGCGTTCCATCAGAATCTGCCGTGCGCCATCCAGCGCCGCCTTGCTATCGGCCACGCCCGGGTTATCGCCGCTGTCGGTGGTAAAGGCGGGCTTCAGATATTGTTCGGCTTCCTGTTCCGGGTTCAGTGACGGATCGGCCAGCAGCGCATCGGCCAGCGGCTTGAGACCGGCTTCCAGCGCGATTTGCGCCTTGGTGCGGCGTTTCTGCTTGTACGGCAGGTAAAGGTCTTCCAGCCGTGTCTTGTCCTCCGCATGCATGATCAGATCGCGTAATTCCGGCGTCATCTTGCCTTGCTCTTCGATCGATGCCGTGATGGCATCGCGGCGGCTTTCCAGCTCACGCAGATAACGCAAACGCTCTTCCAGCAGGCGCAGCTGGATATCGTCGAGGCCGCCTGTTGCCTCCTTGCGATAGCGTGCGATGAAGGGCACCGTGGCGCCTTCGTCCAGCAAGGCGATGGCGGCCGCGACCTGCACGGGTTTTGCAACGAGTTCGAGGGCAAGACGTTGTTCGATTGAAGGCAACATGGGGGGAGTCAGAGTGAGGAAAACAAGCGATGAATGATACGCAATTTAAAAGAATGCGCCAGTCTTGACAGCACAGAAAAAGCGTTTGGCAGGGGAGTTGGGCAAATCGGTGCACACAATTGTTGCTGGTTCAATTCCTGCGTCCTGTCGCACCACCGCTGGCGCGTTCGATGCCAGCCAGATCGCGCCAGCTTTGCATCTCGCAAAATGCGTGTGCTTCCAGCAGGCGGCGTACCGCTGCCGCCTGGTCAAAACCATGTTCCATCAACAGCCATCCGCCGGGCGCCAGATGGCGCGATGCGCCGGCAATGATCGTGCGCAGCGCTGACAGGCCATCGGCATGGTCAGTCAGCGCGCCGACCGGTTCAAAACGCAGATCGCCTTGCGACAGATGGCGGTCGCCGGCCACGATATAGGGTGGATTGGAGAGGATGAGATCGAATCGCTGTTCATGTAGTGCGCCGTACCAGTCGCTTTGCATGAAAACGACACGGGCGCCATGCGCGGTGGCGTTTTGCCGGGCAATTGCCAGTGCTGCCGGGCTGACATCGAGTGCAGTGACGGAGGCATCCGGCCGACTGTGGGCAAGCGCCACCGCAATGGCGCCGGAACCGGTGCCCATGTCCAGCACGCGGCCATTTTGCGGCAAACGCTCGAGCGCCAGTTCCACCAGCAATTCAGTCTCCGGGCGCGGGATCAGGACAGCGGGCGTCACATGAAATGCGAGCCCGTAAAATTCACGCTCGCCGACGATATAGGCGATTGGTTCGCCGTTGACGCGACGCTCGAAGAGTGCCGACAGGCGGCGCGCTTCGTCAGCGGTGAGTGTGTGTTCCGATCGCGTAATGAGCTGAACCCGTGACAGCTTGAGCGCCGCGCTCAACAGGATGCGGGCGTCCAGTGGATCGATGGGCGGTTGTTTGACAATGCTGGCGATCGACATCCCCGACAGCGCCGGCGCGCCGGTCTCAATCTTCACGCGGGAATCATCCGCCGCCATATCGACAGCCTACCTTCCGAAACCGGTGTCACTGTTGACGCGCCTGAATGCAGCCCAGCCCAGCACGATGAGGAACAGGACAAACCAGATTATCGACCATTGGGGAATCGACAAACCCAGGATCGGCGCGTACTCGGTGGTGCACAGGCCGTCGGCCTGGAACAGGAAGGGCATTAATTTCGCGGTCGGAATGGTGTTGAGCGAGGTCTCCAGCGGATCAATCCCGCATGAGACTGTCGGATTTGCCTTGATCCACAAATGCCAGCCGGCGACGCCGGCGCCGGCCAGTGCGGCAAGCGCGCCAACACCGGCGCCGATCCTCGTTGCGCTACGCGGCAGGAAGGCAAACACAAGACAAATGATGGCCACTGCGGCAAAGGCGTAACGCTGGATGACGCACAGCGGGCATGGCTGCATTTGTTTGACATGCTGCAAGTACAGCCCAACCCCGAGCAATGCCAAGGACAGGAAGGCAACAATCAGTAAAACGGGTTTTGATGTTTTCATATTTTCAGACGTTAAAAAAGACTTCGATAAAAATAATGCGCGCTTGTCCCAGTGTCATCTATTTATTCTTTACTACTGCTTCAAGTAATACCAGTGATCCACTAGACGTCGTCACCGAGCGCGGCCAGCAATTCAGCCTGATGTTCGGCCACCAGTGCATTGGTCAGCTCGAACAGATCGCCATCCATGATGAAATCAAGTTTGTACAAGGTAAGGTTGATCCGATGGTCAGTCATCCGACCTTGGGGGAAATTATAAGTTCGGATGCGTTCGCTGCGGTCGCCTGAGCCGATCAGCGATTTGCGGGTGGCGGCTTCCTTTGATTGTTGTTCACGCAATTGCACGTCCTTGATGCGCGCGGCGAGCACTTTTAATGCCGATGCCTTGTTCTTGTGCTGGCTGCGGTCGTCCTGGCATTCGACCACGATGCCGGTCGGCAGATGCGTGATGCGCACGGCTGAATCGGTCTTGTTGATGTGCTGGCCGCCGGCACCCGACGCGCGGTACGTGTCAATGCGCAAATCGGCCGGGTTGATGTTGACGTCTTCGACTTCATCGGCTTCCGGCATGATGGCAACCGTGCATGCCGAAGTATGGATGCGGCCCTGGGTCTCGGTTGTCGGCACACGTTGCACGCGGTGTCCGCCAGACTCGAATTTCAGTTTTGAATACGCGCCGAAGCCGACGATGCGCACGATCGCTTCCTTGTAGCCACCGACTTCCGACGCTGATTCCGACACCATCTCGACCTGCCAGCGATTGCGCTCGGCAAAACGCATGTACATGCGCAGCAGGTCGCCGGCAAACAAGGCCGATTCATCGCCACCGGTGCCGGCCCGGATCTCGAGGAAAATATTGCGCTCATCGTTGGCATCTTTCGGCAGCAGCATTTTTTGCAGGTCCGCTTCCAGCTGTTCCATGCGCGCTTTTGCTGTGCCGATTTCTTCCTGCGCGAAGTCCTTCATGTCCGGATCGGTCAACATGTCCTGCGCGGTTTTGACATCATTGCCGGCTTGCGTATAAGCGGCGTAGAGCGCCACCAGGGGATCGAGTTCGGCATGTTCACGCGTCAGCTTGCGGTAGTTTTCCATGCTGGACGTGGCGTCTTCCTGCATCAGCAGGTTGTTGATCTCTTCCAGCCGGTTGGCCAGCTGGTCGAGCTTGGCGAGCATTGATGGCTTCATCGTATTTCTTCAGTATGGAATTTGTCTCGGGGGCGCCGCGGCGCTCTGGTATTGGCTGGCGATCCCGTGCCCACGGCGCAGGATGCGGAATGAAGCGGGGTAGCTAGCGCTTGGCGCGGAATAATTGCGGCAATAATGCGGCCAGGCGCGCACGTTCATCGCCTTGCGCACTGTGCAAGGCCTGCTGGGGGCCGTGCAGGAATTTCGCCGTGAGCCCTTTCGATAATGCTTCGAGTACGGCATCGATATCTTCACCTTTGGCCAGCAATTTTCTCGCGCGTTCCAGTTCTGCCATGCGCATGATTTCGCTCGACTCCTGCAGGTCCAGGATCAGCGGCACCATCGCGCGGCTATCAATCCAGTGCATGAAGGATTGCACCCGGGTTTCAATAATGGCTTCCGCCTGGGCCACTGCCGCCTGCCGGTTTTCCATCCCGGCCTGGACTGCGGCGCCCAGATCGTCCACCGTGTACAGGAACACGTCATCCATGCGAGCGACTTCGGATTCGATATCGCGCGGCACGGCCAGGTCGACCATGAACATCGGCTTGTGACGGCGAGCCTTGATTGCGCGCTCCACCATGCCGAGGCCGATAATCGGCAGCGACGACGCCGTGCATGAAATCACGATGTCGAATTTTGGCAATTGCTCGGGCAAATCGGCGAGGCGGATCGCACGGCCGTTAAAACGGTGCGCCAGCAATTCGCCGCGCTCGAGCGTGCGATTGGCGATGGTCAGGCTTTTCGGCTTCTGCGCAGAGAAATGCGTCGCGCACAATTCGATCATTTCACCGGCGCCGATGAAGAGCACATGCTGATCCGAAATGGTGTCGAAGATGCGTTGCGACAGCCGGACGGCCGCCGCTGCCATCGAGACACTGTGCGCCCCGATTTCGGTAGTGCTGCGCACTTCCTTCGCAACCGCGAAGGTGCGCTGGAACATCTGGTGCAGATAGGTGCCCAGGCCGCCCGCCGCATCAGCCTGACGCACTGCGTCTTTCATTTGTCCGAGGATCTGCGGTTCGCCCAGCACCATTGAGTCAAGGCCTGAGGCCACACGAAATGCATGACGCACGGCGCCATCTTGTGGAAGTGTGTACAGATAGGGGCGCAGATCGCCGTACGGCAGTCTGTGGTAGTCAGCCAGGAAATGTGCGGCTGCATCGACCGCTTCATCAACGCCATTTTGCACTTTGCTTGCCGCATACAGCTCGGTGCGATTGCAGGTGGAAAGAATCGCTGCTTCTTCGGAATTGCCGTATTGCGCGCTGCGCCCGAACCAGGTGCGAGCCGATGTCACGGCATGACCGATCTGGTCAGCCGGAAAGGCTACCTTTTCGCGCAATGAGACTGGCGCGGTATTGTGATTGAGGCCGACGGCGAGGAGATGCATTCCGGGCGTTGAATTTGTAAAGGGGTGAAGTGCGCCTATTATAACGCCTTGCCATGCCGCATAACGGTGCCAGGCTGCGAAGCGCCGGAAGGGTAACCGAGGGATGCGCCGGCCAACGTTCGCCGGCAGGATCGTCTGGCGTTATTTCGCGAGCTGTTCGAGCCGGTAACCATAGCTGTAAACCGGCGCCAGCCGGTAGCCATGCTCTGGCCGCAATTGCAGTTTGCTTCGCACGCGTGACACATGCGTATCCATGGTGCGGGAGGGAATCTCGACATCGCGTGCCCAGACTGCTTCCAGAATATAGGCGCGCGACAGGGGCTGGCCTATATTGCGGAAAAACAGCAGCGCCAGATCAAATTCCTTTTGCGTGAGTTCGACGGGCACGCTTTTCATTGTCAGTCGTCCGGTACGCGTTTCAAAGATATAGTTTCCAAAACTAATATGTTCGACTGCGGTTTCGGTCGGATAGGCGCGTCGTAACAGTGCCTGTACACGCGCCACCAGTTCGCGGCGGCGGAGTGGCTTGATCATGTAATCATCGGCGCCAGCAGTTAACCCGGCAACAATATCGTCTTCCCCAGAGCGACTGGTTATAAGCAGCACCGGCAGATTGGCCGGTAATCGTTCCCTTGCCCAGCGCAATACTTCCGCCCCCCCGATATCCGGTGTTTGCCAGTGAATGATCAGCATGTCATAGTTATCCCTGCGCAATTGAGTGAGCATTTCCTTGACGTCGTCAAAAAACTGGCAGGCATGCTTCGCAGTGGTAAGTACCTGGCGCACCAGATCTGTCTGGCTGCGGTCACCATCAAGGACTGCAATTCTCATAAGTAGGACGCCGGGTTGGCGCAAGGTTAAGTTACGCTGCCAATGTAAAAATATCTCGAAATAAATGCGGAAAAAGTTATTTTCAATTAACAATGTTTTACATACCCGTTAAAGAATGTCAAATTATTTGTTAATAAAGTGAAATTAATTGTCAGTATGCATGATCTTTGTTTAATTTACACTTTTGTTGAAGCTTGTCCATGCCATGGTCAGGGAGGATTAATCTGGACGAAATGTTATCTTGGCATAGCTGATTCCAGACTTAAAGGAGGGTCTTTTTTCGGATTTTTGAGATGATATCCAATGTCACCGGCTGCAACTGTCGGTTTTAAAATGTTAAGTTATTACCATTTGTTAATGGTAAATAAAAACCCATAGTCCAAACCGAAGTGCCGCGGTCTCTGTTACCCTTTCCGCCCAGAAACGCCCTTTGAAAAAAGAGAAATATTGGTATCATATATATTTAGATTTGCCAAGAAAAATACAATAGCGCGGCAAGCATCGAAGTGCGAAATATAAGGTTCGCATGTGGAAGCGTGAGTTTTACCCGGTGTCTTCAGGGGCATGCGATTCATTCATCTGGTTACACCCGATTACGTTAATGGTCAACAATCACGCGATTCAGGAGATAACAAGTAGTGGCTAAATTTTCAAATGAAAGGGAGCGTTTCAGTCATCGCCTTCAGCAGGCGCTGAGAAACGCCCAGCATTCGCCTGACAGCCCGACTGAATTGGCGCGAGACTTCAACCGGCGGTTTGCAGGGCGCCCGATTACCGTACACGCAGCGCGCAAGTGGCTCGTGGCCGAAGCCATCCCGACCCAGGACAAGATGCGTACGCTTTCCGAGTGGTTACTCGTCCCGATCGAGTGGTTACGGTTCGGCGGTGATGAAAGACAGTCTGAGACTTCCGGCACGCCCGGCAATCTGAAGCCGGTGGATTTGAAACTGATTGCGGATTTGCAGCTGCTGGACGAACACCATCGGCAAATCGCACGTGAACTGGTCCGCATCCTGATTCGTTCAAGCAGGCTAAAACAGGAACCGACAGGGTCTGATCTGAAGTAAATCAGATCCGATAATCTGATTGAATAGTGCCGCGCTCTTGCAATCGCCGGGGCTGCCGTTATTGCTGTATTTTCAAACAGAAATGACGCGCGCCGGTGGCGCCCGCCAATGACGAATGTAAAGATTGGTCTTTTCTCCCTCGTATCCCGCCGTGCCGATGAACCCGTCGCAACTCCTCTCGACCTTGCGTGCTTCAACACGCCACAGAGTAGAGATGCAATAATCCAATCTTTATTCAATCAACCAATGGGCGAAAAAAATGATTCTCGAACTTGTCGATATCCGTATCCACGCGGGCAAACAACCCGAATTTGATGATGCACTGGCGCGTGGTGTCACGCAGGTGATTGCCAAGGCAAAAGGTTTTCGCGGATATCAGGTCAACAAGGGAATTGAATCGCCCGAGCGCTACGCTGTGATGATCTACTGGGATACGCTGGAAAACCATACTGTCGATTTTCGTGGATCGCCCGCGTATCAAGAGTGGCGTGGCATTGTCGGCTCCTTTTTTGCCGCACCGCCGGCAGTTGAACATTTCACGTTAATGTCGAAATCCGAATAAGCCTATTGGCACAAGCCGCTGTTTGACCCCCGGGACACATGTTGTCCCGTTCTGGAGTTTTTGTTGGAAGCATTTCTCATCTCTACAGGGATCGTCGCCCTGGCCGAAATCGGCGACAAGACACAACTGCTCGCTTTCATTCTCGCAGCCAAATTCCGTAAGCCTTTGCCTATCATTTTGGGCATCCTGATCGCTACGCTGGCGAACCACGCACTGGCTGGCGCCCTTGGATCATGGCTCACTTCGCTCATGGCGCCGCAGACATTACGCTGGGTGCTTGGCATTTCGTTTATCGGCATGGCGATCTGGACCTTGATTCCCGACAAGCTCGACGAAGAAGATGCCCGGCTTGCGAATTTTGGTGTGTTCGGCACGACGCTGGTCGCGTTTTTCCTGGCTGAAATGGGCGACAAGACGCAAATTGCGACGATTGCATTGGCGGCGCAATATAACGCGATGATTGCCGTTGTTGCCGGCACCACCTTGGGCATGATGATTGCCAACGCGCCGGCCGTTTTGCTTGGGGCGCGCATTGCGCACCGCTTGCCTGTCCGGCTGGTGCACGCTATCGCTGCGGCAATTTTCGCTGTTCTTGGCGTCGCCACTCTATTGGGGGCGGGCGCGAGAATGGGATTTTGACAGGCAGCCAGAAGGCTGTCTGTACCATATCCATCAACCATATCCATCAATCCGGTGTCGCGCAGGCGGGCCGGATTGGGCGCTATCTGTCGTCAGCTTTCAAGATTGATGAGTTCCTGCACATTCTGCGCATGAATGTTTTGGAAAACCTTCCCGATCGATTGACTGCCGACACGAAGAAGCGCCTGGTCTGAACCGATCAGGAATAGCGTGACGCCTTTGGCAAGGAACTTGTCGACCTGGCTTGCGTCGCCCAGGAAAATGCCAACCGCAACCTCGGCACGGGCAGCGGCAGCCATGATCCGGTCGATCGCTTCCTCGAGCATTGGATCGTCCAGTTCGAACACACCGTAGGACAATGCCAGATCGGCACGGCCGATCAGCAGGCAATCGATGCCGGGCACGGTAACGATTTCCTCGATATTCTCGACACCCGCACGGTCTTCAATCTGACAGACAACACTGACGGTGACATCGCTCTGGTGTACATGTTCGCGGATTGTGGCGGCACCGAAGCCGCCGGCACGCGGCGAGTTGCTGAACCCGCGTGTGCCATTTTCATATCGTGTACTCGCGATCACCGCACGGGCACCGGCGGCATCGACAATATGCGGAATGACAACGCCGCTGGCGCCCATATCGAGCACGCGCAGGATGGTTTCCGGGCGCGCGTCGGGAAGTCGCACCAGTGACGCAAGCTTGCCCCCGCGCGCCGCCAGGATGCACTGATCCAGCTCCATCGGGCCAAACACCGCATGTTCGGTATCGATGACGATGAAGTCCAGTCCGGACGAATCGAGAATTTCAACGTTCACATAACTTGGGGTTTTTAAAAAAGTACCGCCGAGGACATGCCGTGTGATGAGTTTTTGCCGAAAGATGGATCGCATAAAGGCTTTGTTCCTTCTGGTTGAAATCGTCAATACGCCGGTAACGGCATCTTGATATTTTGTTCTTCTGAGAAAACTTGGTATCCCGATGAAAATACGATATCAGTCGGTATTTGTCATGTCAATGCAGAAAAAACGTTGACCCGGTGGCAACCATTTCTGTCGAGTCATTTTACATTTTCTTATGTAAGGTAGCGCACATATGAAAAAAAACAGCATTAAATCAATGGCTTGAAAAAATTTGTTACATTGGTTCGTTTCTTGCATTGGTTGTTGTACTTTCTCAACCAATCGGGAGTTCCCATGAAAAAAATTACTGCACTGCTTGTCGGTGCGGCACTGATGACAGCGTCACTCGCTGCCAATGCCGCATTAATCACGCGCAATGTCAGCACCACGCTAAATGCCTCCAACTTTGATGGCTATAGTCTGGATATCGATGGCGATGGAAAGGTCGACTTCATATTCAATGCCTTGTTTTTCCAGGATCCGTCGACCCTGATCGTTTCCGATACCGTGAGCGTTTCTTTTGGATCCACCAACTCGATCGTCATCGATGCGTCAACACTTGACGGCTTTCCGACCACTTCGCTGCTGACGGCAGGTGCCACAGTATCTGACGCGAGCGTGTTCGGTAGCCTGGGTGACCAAGGGAATCTTGCTTACGCCGCCGGGACGCCGCCGATCACTGGCAATTTTGCCGGCGAAACCGGCTATGTGGGCGTTCGTTTTAACGAAGACGTCAACGGAGATTTCCAATATGGTTACATCGAAGTGACCGTCAACGATCTTGAAGGTCCCAATCCGCTGGACGTGACAATTGGCACGGTCGCTTATAACACCACGGTGGGACGCGCAGTGCAAATCGCCGCCGATGTGCCTGAGCCAGCCACTCTTGCGTTAATGGGTCTGGGTCTGTTTGGACTCGCCGCACGCCGCAAACGCAAGTCATAATCGTCTCGCGCACTCTACATGGTCCACCTCGCATCGACGCGAGGTGGATTTTTTTTACCCGCTATTTTGTTGCCAGCATGCGTGGTGAACGTGCGCTCAGCCAGCAGGCAGCGGACCCTTCACTCCCTGCCACGCAGCGCATCCTTTGTTAAAATCCATCTTCCATCCTGTACGCTCGTACCGAATCCTGCCAGAAGCGGATAATCCACAGCTTGTTCACGTTTTACCATTCAAGGAACGGGAAAAAAATGATTACGCTCCATACATGGACGACACCTAATGGCCGCAAGATTTCCATCATGCTGGAAGAACTCGGCATTTCTTATGAAGTGCGACCGATCAATATCGGCCAAGATCAGCAATTCACGCCCGAATTCCTGGCGATCTCCCCCAACAACAAGATTCCGGCCATCGTCGACGACGAGGCTGACGGCGGCCCCTTATCGGTGTTCGAAAGCGGCGCAATCCTGACCTACCTGGCGGAAAAGCATGGGCGTTTTCTTGATGCGTCAGGACCGGCGCGTTATAAAACACTGGAATGGCTACACTGGCAAATCGGTGGCCTGGGGCCGATGCTGGGCCAGCTCGGCTTTTTTGAAGTGTCTTCAAAAGAAAAATCGGCGCTCGCCAGTACACGTTTCACCACCGAGGCCGAACGCCTGCTGGGCGTGATGGACAAGCGCCTGTCGGAAGCAACTTATCTGGCGGGTGACAATTATTCGATTGCAGATATCGCCGCCTATCCCTGGATATTTTCGGCGACAACCCGACTCAAGGATGTTCTGGGTGAAAGTCTGGCGCAGAAAACGTCGATCCAGCGTTGGCTCAGGCAGGTCGGGGATCGTCCGGCGGTACAGCGCGGCATGGAAGTGCCAAAAGTGTAATGCGCCTGTTGGAGACGCAATGCAACTATAAGCTCCCAACCGACTCTTATCTGCCCAAGCCCCTCGATACAAGTGATGAATGTAATGACTGAACAAGCTGTTCCACCAACCGATGAGGCCGAATCCGGCCGTGAGATAAAAACCCACGAGCCGAGACTATGGTGTGACGACGGCTGGACCGCACGTGTCATCAAGAATGAAGATGATGAAGGCTGGGCGGTGGAAATGATCAAGGACGGTGAGCCCGAGCCGGCGCTGGTCGGGCCGTGGACCATGGGGCGCGACAAGAAGAACCCGAAGCCGCTGGACACTTCCGCGTTCAACACGCTGGTCAAGACCGCCTCCGAAGTCCTGCGCCGGCACGAGCAGCAGTTGCACGCGATCCTGCACAAGGAGATTACGGTCAACACCACGTCGGCCAGGATTGCCGTGGCGCTGGACATCGTTCCCGATGAAGACGATCCATACGCGCTGCTGACGGCCCATGACGACAGCGGCGAACAGCTCGCGCAAGTGCGCGTCGCACCGAACTTCAAACTGAGCATGCAAAGCGCCACCGCGTGGATCGAGGACGATTTTCGCAAGCCGCGCTGACGTCAAGATGGCCGGCCCGCTCGAAAACCCGTTCTATTATCTCGAGAACTTTCATACGGTGCTGGCCTGGATCAGGGAGCGCTACAGCGATCTGCTGACGCCCGGCGAGCTGGAATTTATCGCGCGCTTTACAGCGCTGCCCCAGGCATCCCGGGCGCTGATGGTCAGGATGGTCATGCGCAAAGGGGATTTTTTCCGGGCCAGCAAACTGAACTATGCCGAAATAGGCGACACGCGGGAAGCGGCGCGTGCGCTGATCGACAACGGCTGGATCGATGAGCAGCCCTTGCTCACGCTGGAACAGTTGTTCGCTCTGCTGAAAAAAAACGAGATTGCGGAGGTGTTTGGCCCGTTGCTGCCAAAGACGAGCTTACGCAAGTCCGAACAGTTCGAGCTGTTGAACGCGCAACTCGGCCGCGCCCGCGTTTTTTCCGATTGGTATCCACACTCCGGCGACTGCGTTTTCCAGGTGGGCATCACAGACCTGTGCGATCGCCTCCGGCTGATGTTCTTCGGGAACTTCAGCCAGGACTGGTCCGAGTTCGTGCTGTCGGACTTGGGCATATTCAAATATGAAAAAGTGGCTTTTTCAAATGCCTCCCGTGGTTTTCGCACGCGCCAGGATGTCGACGATTATCTGCAACTTCACCGCTGCCGCGAACGGTTCTACGAGGGGGACGCGCCGCAAGAGATTTTGAAAGAACTGCCTGCCAGCGTCCTGGAAAACGACTGGCTGGAAAGCAGGCGCGCGAAGTTTGTGTTCCAGGTCGGGCAGCATTATGAGCAGATCGACGCCTTGCAGGACGCGTTAGCCATTTACGATGAATGCGCCTATCCGGGAGCCCGAATCCGTGCCATACGCGTGCGGGAACGTTGCGCGCAGTTCGAAGCGGCTTTCACACTGGCGCAGGCAGCGCAGCAAATGCCGGAAAGCGAAGCAGAAAAGCAGCAGCTGCTGCGCATCATGCCGAGGCTGCATCGCAAGTTGGGCAAACCGAAAATTCCGGCGCGTGCAAGCGTGCCGCCGATGCGGCTTGACCTGACGTTGTGCCAGCCTGAAACAGCGTATTTTGTCGAGGGTCTAGTCCGCGACCACCTGAGCCTGCAGCAGACGGATGCGCATGTCCATTATGTCGAGAATGCGCTGATCAATTCCCTGTTTGGCTTGCTATGCTGGGAAGCTGTTTTCAGCGCGGTGCCGGGTGCATTTTTCCATCCCTTTCACAGGGCGCCCGCAGACTTGCTCAGCCCGGATTTCCATCGGCGCCGCTCGCAGTTGTTTGCGGACTGCCTGGCGCAGCTCGATTCGCAGCAGTACAAAACAACCATCATGAAAAACTTCGGTGAAAAGATGGGCATCCAGTCGCCGTTCGTATTCTGGGGCAGCCTGAGCGAGCAGCTGCTGGCCCTGGCGCTGGATTGTCTGCCCGCCGCCCATCTGAAGAAATGGTTTGAACGCATGCTGCTCGACATCAAGTCCAATCGCACGGGCTTTCCTGACCTGATCCTGTTCTGGCCGCGGGAAAAACGTTACCAGATGATCGAAGTAAAAGGGCCGGGGGACCGTTTGCAGGACAACCAGATTCGCTGGCTCGACTACTGTGCGGCGAACGGAATGCCCGTGACTGTCTGTTATGTCCAGTGGGCGGAAAGCGCCGCGTGAAATACACCGTAGCGGTACGCGCATTGTGTGAATTCACTGCCAGGCAAGGTGATCTCGATCTGCGCTTCACACCATCGCCGACCGCGCAGGAAGGCATCGCCGGCCATGTGCTGGTCGCATCGCGTCGCGGCCCCGAATACCAGTCGGAAGTGAGCCTTGCCGGCGAATATCAGCACCTGCTGGTGCGCGGACGGGCCGACGGTTACGATCCGGTGCAAAACCAGCTGGAGGAAGTCAAGACCTTCAGGGGCGACCTCGAGACCATGCCCGCCAATCATCGGCATTTGCATTGGGCGCAGGTGAAGATCTATGGATGGCTGTTGTGCCAGAAGCTGGGTTTGTCCGAGGTGCGCCTGGCGCTGGTGTATTACGACATCGGCAGCCAGCGGGAAACGCTGCTGACCGAACTGGTCTCCGCCGAGACACTGCAGCAATACTTCGAACAGCAGTGCGCGCGTTTTCTGGCATGGGCCGGGCAGGAGCTGGCGCATCGTGCAACGCGTGACGAGGCATTGACGGCCTTGCGTTTTCCGCACCCATCTTTTCGGCCCGGCCAGCGCGATCTGGCTGCGGCCGTGTACAAGTCGGCCAGTCTCGGCCGCTGCGTGATGGCGCAGGCGCCGACCGGGATCGGCAAGACGATAGGTACCTTGTTTCCACTTCTGAAAGCCAGCCCCGGTCAGGGGCTGGACAAGATTTTTTTCCTGACTGCGAAGACCTCCGGCCGCAGGCTGGCGCTCGATGCGTTGACGCTGATTCGGGAGCACGCGCCAGCCTTGCCTTTGCGCGTGCTCGAACTCGTCGCGCGCGACAAGGCCTGCGAATATCCTGACAATGCCTGCCACGGCGAGTCATGTCCGCTGGCCAGGGGATTTTACGACCGCCTGCCGCAGGCGCGCAGCGCCGCGTTGGCCGGCGGTCTGCTCGACCGGAATTCGCTGCGCACGGTCGCGCTGGAACACCAGGTTTGTCCCTATTATTTAAGTCAGGATCTGGCGCGCTGGAGCGATGTCGTCATCGGCGACTACAACTATTATTTCGACCTGAGCGCGATGCTGTATGGACTGACGGTCGCCAATCAATGGCGTGTCAGCATTCTGGTCGACGAAGCGCACAATATGATTGAGCGCGCTCGCAAGATGTATTCGGCGGCGCTGGATCAGGGTGAGCTCAGGTACCTGCGCCAGTCCGCGCCGGCAGTGCTGAAAAAATCCTTGGATCGCGTGCACCGAAAATGCAATGAACTGCACAAGGAGCAGGCCGCCGGCTATCAGGTTTATGCCACGTTGCCGGAAAAATTCATGACTGCCTTGCAGCAGGCGATTACGGCAATCACTGACTTCATGGCCGAAAATCCGACCTTCGTCGATGGCAAGCTGCAGCGCTTTTATTTCGATGCGCTGCATTTTTCGCGTGTCGCTGAATTGTTCGGCGCGCATTCTCTGTTCGATATCACGAAGGATGAGGCAGGCGCATTGCTCTGCCTTCGCAACATCGTTCCCGCCCCGTTTCTGCAGCAGCGTTTTGCCGCCACGCGTTCCACCGTACTGTTTTCGGCCACCTTGAGTCCCTGGCATTTTTACAGCGACACATTGGGCTTGCCGGAAAATACGGCATGGGTGGACGTCGAATCGCCGTTCAAGCCCGAGCAATTGTCGGTACGGATCGTCAGCAAGATCTCGACCCGCTATCAGCATCGCACTGATTCCCTGTCGCCGATCGTCGATCTGATGGCCACGCAATACGAAGCACAGCCGGGGAATTATCTGGCGTTTTTCAGCAGCTTCGACTATCTGCAACAGGTGAGCATGTTATTCAGGGAGCGCCATGCGCACATTCCGGTGTGGGAACAGTCGCGCCGCATGGAAGAAAATGAACGGGAGGCTTTCCTGGCGCGCTTCACGGCGGGCGGAAAAGGCATCGGATTCGCCGTGTTGGGCGGGGCGTTTGCCGAAGGCATCGACTTACCGGGCGCGCGCCTGATCGGGGCGTTTATCGCGACGCTGGGACTGCCGCAAATCAATCCAGTGAACGAGCAGATCAAACAGCGCATGGGGTCGGCTTTCGGTGCCGGCTATGACTATACTTATCTTTATCCCGGCATACAAAAAGTGGTGCAGGCAGCAGGGCGGGTGATTCGCACGCAATCGGATCAAGGCGTCGTATACTTGATTGATGACCGCTTTGGACGGACTGAGGTTTTGCGCCTGTTGCCGAGTTGGTGGAAGGTTGAACGCTGAACTGATATGACAGCCGAATCGCCGGGAATGCATGCAAAACACTGTCGCTAGACCTGAGCAGGAATGTCATTTATTATTGCTCGATAGAAATTGCGTGGATATTTTTGATGGATGTTGCTCTTGCGGCTAGCATTCCGGTATCAAGAGACCAGGAAAATGTCCGTTTTAACAGCCAGACAGGCTTACGGAATATGAGCGCGCCAAGATTGTGAAGAACGCCAACGATACAGGCAAGCAGCTTTTGAACGACGATCTGGAAAGTCCGCACGCCCTCCCCCTCTCGCAGCACCCCATCGAAGAAACGAGTCAAGCCACATTGTCCGACGCCGACATTCCCTTGCGCTTGCTGTCCGAGCAGGTGCCCATCGGCATTTTCCAGGCCGACAGCAGCGGCGCCTACCTCTATGTAAATCCGCGCTGGGAGGAAATCGCCGGGATCCGGGCGGAGCAAAGCGTCGGCGACGGCTGGCTGGCATCGGTTCATCCTGATGATCGCGCTAGCGTCCTGTCGGCATGGCGGAAAAGCTGCCGGTCCGGCACTGACTTCTCCCTGGATTACCGCATAGTGCGACCAAGTGGTGAAGTGCGCTACATTTCTGCGCGCGCGCGGCCAATTTTTTTGGATCAAAATTTACCTGCCAGCTTCCTTGGCAGCGTCACCGACTTCACCGAACGCAGGCGGGTGGAAAAAAAGCTTGCCCGCAGCGAAGTATTATTTCGCAATGTTTTCCAGCAGCAGTTCCAGTTCATGGTCATTCTGTCGCCCGAAGGGCGGGTGCTGGAATTGAATGACATGTTCGAGCTGGATGAACTGGCGCCGGTGGAAGGAATTATTCCGCGCGAAGAGGTATTGGGCCGCTTCTTGTGGGATACCGCCTGGTGGCTTAATCTGCCCGACGAGAGGGCAGCCTGGCCGGCGCGCCTGCGGCTCGCGGCAAGCCATGACGGCGCGCTGATCAGCGAGGACCGGTTCAATAACCAGGCCGGCGAACTCCGCATCGCCGATTCGGCGATCACGGCCGTGAAAGATGCGAAAGGGGAGGTCGATTTTTTCATTGTCCAGGGGCGCGACATCACAGAGCGAAAAATTGCCGAAGCCTCGCTGACGGACAGTGAAAGGCGCCTCAAGGAGGCGCAGTTGGTCAGCGGGCTGGGCGACTGGCAATTCGACGTCCGGACTGGGAAAAACACATGGTCCGAGGCGCTGTTTGGCTTGTTTGACCGTGATCCGGCATTGGGCGCGCCGACATTGAACGAATTGCAGGCATATTATTTCCCGGACGACGCGGTGCGCCATCGTGAAGTGGTTCGCCGTGCCATCGAGTCGGGACAAAGTTTTGACCTGGATTTGCATTTGCTCCTGCCCGGCGGCAGGGAAGTATTCCATCATGCGATCGGACATGCGGTCAAAGACAATCACGGTACCGTGGTCAAACTTTACGGTATCAACCAAGACATCACCGAACGCAAGCAGGCCGAGGCAGCGTTGCACCGCACAGGCCGGTTGCTGACGACTTCGCAGACCATGGCCCGGGTCGGCGGCTTCGAGCTGGACCTGGTCAATGGCACCATGTTGTGGTCGTACGAAATGTACCGCATTCACGATACCGAGCCCGAAAGCTTCACACCGTCGATCGCAACGGCGCTCGAATTTTATTCAGCCGAGTCGCGCGCCTTGTTCAAAGACGCGCTGCAGCGTGCCCGTGAGGGTGGTGCTGTTTGGGATATGGAGCTGGCGCTCATCAGTGCGACCGGCCGCAGCAAATGGGTGCAGGTCAAGACAAGCCCGGCCGGGGAGCGGCCGGGGCAATTCATTGGTGCGATGCAGGACATCACCCTGCGCAAGCAGGCGGAAGACTCGCTCCGCCTTTCCGCGATGGTGTATGAGCACAGCAGCGAAGCGATGATGGTCTGCGATCCAGACAACCGCATTATTGCCATCAATCCCGCGTTTACGCTGCTGACCGGTTATACGGCACATGAGGTGCTGGGCAAGAATCCAAGCATGCTGAGCTCAGGCAGCCACGACCTCGCATTCCACCAATCGATGTGGCTGTCCATCAATAGCACTGGCCAGTGGCGGGGTGAAATATGGAACAAGCGTAAAAATGGTGAAATGTTTGCCGAGTCACTCACGATCAACACGATCCGCAGGGACGATGGATCGGTGCATCGGTATGTAGCGCTGTTCTCCGATATCACTGAAAAGAAAAAGACGGAAGCACTGATCTGGCAACAGGCCAATTTTGACTCCCTCACGGGCTTGCCCAACCGCCGCATGTTTCGTGACCGGTTGCAGCGGGATATCAAGAAAAGCAAGCGTGAAGCGTTATTGCTGGCGATTCTGTTCATTGATCTGGACCGCTTCAAGGAAGTCAATGACACCCTCGGCCACAATATGGGCGACATCCTGTTGATTGAAGCGGCGCGCCGCATCCGCAGCTGCGTTCGTGAAACTGACACGGTGGCGCGCTGGGGCGGCGATGAATTCACGGTTACGCTGTCGGAACTGAACACGCCGGACCGGATTGAATCGATCGCCCAGAACATCATCTCGGTGCTGGCGGCGCCTTTTCAGCTGGACGATGAACAGGCATTCGTCTCTGCCAGTATCGGCATTACGCTGTATCCGGATGATGCGACCGAAATTGACGATTTGCTAAAACATGCGGACCAGGCCTTGTATGTCGCCAAGGACTCCGGGCGCAATCGCTTCAGCTATTTCACGCCAGCATTGCAAGTCGCCGCCCAAACCCGCATGCGCCTGACCAATGACCTGCGGGCTGCGATAAAGGAGGAACAGTTCCGCATTTATTTTCAGCCTATCGTGCATCTGGGCACGGGTCATATTCATAAGGCCGAAGCGCTGATTCGCTGGCAACACCCGCAGCGTGGCCTGATCGGGCCCGGTGACTTCATTCCGCTGGCGGAAGCATCCGGTCTCATCTTCGATATCGGCGACTGGGTTTTCAAGGAAGCGGCGCGCTGGGTGCAGCGCTGGAGAGGCTTGCATGACAGCGCGTTCCAGGTCAGTGTCAATCAATCTCCGCTTGAGTTTCAGCGCCGCGCAGATTGGGTCACTTACCTGCAAAAAATCGGACTGCCGGGTGATTCCATCGTGGTGGAAATTACCGAGGGACTGCTGCTGGATGCGAGCGCCACGGTCAGGGATAAACTGCTCGAATTCCGCGATGCAGGCATTCAGGTCGCGCTGGACGATTTTGGCACCGGATTTTCTTCTTTGTCTTATCTTAAAAAATTCGATATCGATTATTTGAAAATCGACCGCTCGTTCACGAGTAATCTGAGCCCCGGCTCAGTCGACATGGCGCTGTCGGAAGCGATCATCCTGATGGCGCACAAGCTGGGCCTCAAGGTGATTGCGGAAGGGGTGGAGACCAGCGAGGAATGCCGTCTGCTGACTGCGGCCGGCTGCGATTATGCGCAGGGATACCTGTTTGCGCGGCCGATACCGGCCGAAGAGTTCGATGTGTTGCTGTTATCCCGGAACGTCATCGCCTGACGCCGCCGCATCCATGGATGGAAATTCACTTTAAAAAATTGTGAAAAAGAAAGTATTTCCAAGGAATTCGGTGGAATGTGTAGTGTGTTGCCACGTTGCCTCACCGTATTTATACTATGTTGCACTGCCGCATAATATTGGTTATAGTTAACCCGTCTCCTCCAACCGTCAAAGGATGGATTTAGCCCGCCGCCGAAAGGCCTGGCGGGCTTTTTTTTCTTGTTGGAATTTTTTTGTTTTAGGCGCAGAATGCACCCGCAGCTACAAAAAATCCATCTCATATGAGGTGAGGAGACCGAAAAGGGCCCGCATCGTTAAAGATAGCGGGCTTTTTTTATCCTCGGGCCCTTACTGACCCTGGCAGATGATCGTAGTGATGTAGGACTGCGCCTCGACTTTTTTTGCCGCCGCCCATGCAACCACCTGCTGCGCCTCCTCCAGCGTCATCACGGACGCCTTATCTTTGTTCCGAATGAACGAGACGCCTTCAAACTCGCCCGTCTTGCTCCGCATTGCTTTTGCATACACGGGCACGTCTTTGTCAGTCGCGTTGATTTTCCGTTGACGGACGAGATAACGTTGGTCGATTGAAGTCATTATGAAATCCAGTTGATCGATTGAAGCTCGACACAATAACGCATTCACGGCGTCGGCTCACGCACAGGGAAGGGGGTTACCGCTGCGGGCAATTCTATCGGCAATCCGGATTCCATGCTGCAGCGGTGGTGCTCGGTGACGCACTTTTCCCAGCTTCATCAGAGTTTCACGATCAGGCGCCTGCCCGCTGCCCGGCGTGTCCATGAATTCTCCACATTAGCAAGTGCGAAATTATTCGTTTGAGAATGCGCGTCCCGCTTCCTACACTGCTTCAGCGTGGCGTGAATGCCTGCATCACTTGGATGAAGGCAGCGCCAAGGCAATCCAGGGACATCACCATGCGAACTCAATCCAGCGGCATGATCCGGCGCCGGCTCCATTCGGAAGCGCTTGCCGGTCCGCCATGTGACAAGCATCACTGCGGCGCTTGATATGGTCACTCGAGACATCACGGATTTCCGGGTGCTGATCGTGCCCGGCAGTGGGGCAGCGAGTTTGTCAGCGCGAGCGCGCTCGGCCACATTAATGCGGAGTCGGATCTGGGCGATTGGGAGTATGGTCAATCGCTTCTGCAGCGCCGGGTGCGGCAGATTGCGGCATCTCCGGCACGCGCGCAGCGCGTTCGACATGATTAATGTTTATCCGGTGGGTCAGCGATCGAAAACCGCATAAGAAAACGCAAAACGATTCGTTCGCGGCCAACTTCTTTACCGTTACTCTGGCACCTTCATAAACTTTCGTTGCCATGAAGGAGCGCAAATGAATATCCTCCTGCTCGCAGGCAGTCCATCGGCGCCGTCGCGTTCAACGCGCCTGCTGCAACACACTGGTGAAAAGCTGGCATTGCTCGGACACCGGGTGCAGCGGCTGCACGTGCGCGATCTGCCGGCGCAGGCGCTGCTGCATGCCGAATTCGGCAATGCCGATCTCAGGAGCGCAAATGCGCAGGTCGCACAAGCCGGTGCGATCGTGATTGCAACGCCGGTCTACAAGGCTGCCTACAGCGGCATCCTGAAAGCCTTTCTCGATCTGCTGCCGCAAGACGGACTGGCGGGCAAGCTGGTGCTGCCACTGGCGACAGGCGGCAGCCAATCGCACATGCTGGCGCTCGATTACGCGCTGCGTCCGGTACTGGCCTCGCTCGGCGCAAGCCATGTTCTGCCCAGCATTTATGCCACCGATGCGCAGGTGTCATGGTCCGGCGAAAACGGACTGACGCTCGATCCGGGCATCGCGCTGCGTATCGCGCAAGGCGTCGACAACTTGTCGGCAAACCTGTGGACCTCACGACAGGCATCCGCCAACGACGCCGCCTCGGTCCATTCAGCGCAGGTGCGATGTAGCGTCTGACGACGAACAGCAGCAATCCCGCATTTCACCCGTTCGATACGCCGCTCAGCCCGAGCGGCGGGGGAAACTTTTTCCAAAAATTTTATGGTCTGCACAAGGAAACCAATATGACTAATTCAAATTACAAGCGCCAGGCAAAACGGCGCACGCTGGGTTTGCTGTCGGCCGCAACGCTTGGTGTTTTTGCCGCCGGGCTGCCGGCGCTGGCAGGTGCGCAGGCAAAAGGCGTACTGCGCATCGGTTATCAGAAGTACGGCACGCTGACCTTGCTCAAGGGACGCGGAACGCTGGATAAACGCCTGAACGCGCAGGGCATCAATGTGAAGTGGACTGAATTCCCGGCCGGCCCGGTATTGCTGGAAGGGCTGAACGTGGGAAGCATCGACTTCGGCACGGTGGGTGAAGCGCCGCCGATTTTTGCGCAAGCCGCGGGCGCCGACCTGGTGTATGTCGCCAACGAGCCGCCGGCGCCGCTGGCCGAAGCCATCATCGTTCCCAAAGGGTCGAGCCTGAAAACCGTGGCGGATCTGAAGGGCAGAAAGGTTGCGCTCAACAAGGGTTCGAACGTGCATTACCTGCTGGTGAAGGCGCTTGAAAAAGCAGGTCTGCAATACAAGGATATCGAAACCGTATTCCTACCGCCTGCCGATGCGCGCGCTGCCTTCGAGCGCGGCAGCGTTGATGCATGGGCAATCTGGGATCCGTTCCTTGCCGCAGCCGAAAAGCAGATCGGCGCACGCGTTCTCGCCGACGGTACCGGCATCGTCTCGAATCACCAGTTCTTCCTCGCCTCGCGTCCCTATGCCGAAAAGAATGCCGACATCATCCGCATCCTGATCGAGGAGCTGGCGCGGGTCGACGACTGGGGGCGTCAGAATCACAAGGGCGTGGCCGCCATCCTGTCGGCGGAGATCGGACTGGCACCGGCGGTAGTGGAACTGGCTGCCAGCCGCCATGCGTATGGCATCAAGCCCATCAGCGCGTCGGTGATCGAGGAGCAGCAAAAGATTGCCGACGTGTTCGCCAACCTGAAGCTGATCCCGAAAAAAATCAGCGTGCGGGACGCCTTGCTGCGCTAGTGCGCAATCGAAATAGATAAGGAAAACATCATGAGTCTCAACGTATTCTGGTTCTTGCCGACACACGGCGACAGCCGCTACCTCGGCACCACACGCGGCGCGCGTCCGGTCGATTACGACTATCTGAAACAGGTCGCGGTCGCAGCAGACACGCTCGGCTACGACGGCGTGCTGTTGCCCACCGGCCGCTCCTGCGAAGACGCCTGGGTCGCCGCATCCAGCCTGATCGGTGAAACGAAACAATTGAAGTTTCTGGTGGCGATACGTCCAGGCCTCAGCACGCCGGGGCTGGCGGTGCGGATGGCGGCCACCTTTGACCGCCTGTCCAAAGGCCGGCTGCTGATCAATGTCGTCACCGGCGGCGACCAGGCCGAACTGGATGCCGATGGCTTGCATGCCGATCACGCGGAGCGTTATGAAATCACCGATGAATTCCTGCGCATCTGGCGGGCCTCGCTGGCCGGCGAGGGCGGCGAGGCCGGCTTCGATTTCGACGGCAAGCATTTGCAGGTCAAGGGGGCCAAAACCTTGTATCCACCGGTACAAAGGCCGTATCCGCCGCTGTACTTCGGCGGCTCGTCCGAGTCGGCGCATGAACTGGCGGCCGAGCAGGTCGATGTCTACCTGACCTGGGGCGAACCGCCGGCCGCGGTGGCGGAAAAGATTGCCGACATCCGCGCCCGCGCCGCAAAGCATGGACGCACGCTGCGTTTCGGCATCCGCCTGCATGTGATCGTGCGCGAAACCACCGCAGCGGCATGGATGGCGGCCGATGAACTGATCAGCCATGTCGACGACGATGTGATTGCCCGCGCGCAGGCCGCCTTCGGCAAGATGGATTCGGAAGGCCAGCGGCGCATGGCCGCGCTGCACGGCGGCAAGCGCGACAAGCTCGAAGTGTCGCCCAACCTGTGGGCCGGCGTCGGCCTGGTGCGTGGCGGCGCGGGCACGGCGCTCGTTGGCGATGCGGAAACGGTGGCCGCGCGCATGCAGGAATATGCCGACCTCGGCATCGATACTTTCATCCTGTCGGGATATCCGCACCTGGAAGAATCTTACCGCTTCGCCGAACTGGTATTTCCGCTATTGGGAAAAGGCCGGGCGACATCAGCGGAGCAAACGCTGACTGGACCATTTGGCGAAGTCGTCGCCAACGGGATCTATCCAAAAGTGTCACAGAGTTGAGGAGAAAATCATGACTGCATTTACCGCAAGCGCCGATGCCGGCATCGTTCCGCCTGCCAAGGCCGGACCAGGCTGGGCGTGGAGAAGCAAGCTGGCGCAGTGGGTAGTGCCGGTGGTACTGGTGCTGGCGTGGCAGCTTGCCGCGCAAGCCGGATGGCTGTCGAGCCGGATCCTGCCTGAGCCGCTGGCGGTGGGCAAGGCGTTCTGGACGCTGGCGGCGTCCGGCGAGCTGTGGACCCATGTGCAGAAAAGCCTGGGCCGCGCAATCTACAGCTTCGCCATCGGTGGCGGCCTCGGTCTGCTGCTGGGCCTGCTGACGGGGAGTTTCAAGACCGCGGAAACGCTGCTCGACACAACGTTGCAGATGATACGCAACATCCCGGCGCTGGCGCTGATCCCGCTGGTGATCCTGTGGTTTGGCATCGATGAAATGTCCAAGCTGTTCCTGGTATCGATCGGTGTATTTTTCCCGATCTATCTGAACACCTTCCATGGCATCCGTTCGGTCGACAAGGGCTTGATTGAAATGGCGAAGAGCTACGGCCTGTCAGGCTGGCCGCTGTACCGCGATGTCATTTTGCCCGGAGCATTGCCGTCGATTCTGGTGGGCGTGCGTTTTTCGCTCGGCTTGGTGTGGGTGCTGCTGATTGTCGCCGAGACGATCTCCGCGCAGTCCGGCATTGGCTACATGACAATGAATGCGCGCGAATTCCTGCAAACCGATGTGGTACTGGTCGGCATCCTGCTGTACGCATTGCTGGGAAAACTGGCCGATGTGTTGTCGCGCACGCTGGAGCGGTACTGGCTGCGCTGGCATCCCGGCTATCAATGACACTAACCTCGAAGGGGCAGGAACATGCAAAGCAATCAAGTTGAACAGGCGAAGGTCGAGGCCGCGGTCCCGACGGCGCGGCGCGGTATACACGTCGCCGTGCAAGCGCTGTCAAAATCCTACGGCGACCGCAAGGTGCTGCATGCGATCGATCTGCAGATCGAAGCCGGCGAATTTGTCGCCGTGGTCGGCCGCAGCGGCTGCGGAAAAAGTACCTTGTTGCGCCTGATCGCCGGCTTGGAGCCGGCGGCAGGCGGCCGCATCCGCTTCGGGGAAAGCGGCGCGGCGCCCGAGACCCGGATCATGTTCCAGGACGCCAGGCTGCTGCCGTGGAAGCGGGTGCTGGAAAACGTCGCACTCGGATTGCCGCGGGCCTCCGTGGCGGCCGCCAACGTATTGCGTCAGGTCGGTCTGGAAGATCGCCGTGGCGAATGGCCGGCGGTGCTGTCCGGCGGCCAGCGTCAGCGCGTCGCGCTGGCGCGCGCACTGGTGCACGATCCGGAGTTGCTGTTGCTGGATGAACCGCTGGGCGCGCTCGATGCGCTGACCCGCATCGAGATGCAGCAATTGATCGAATCGCTGTGGCAGAGGCGCGGCTTCACTGCCTTGCTGGTGACGCATGACGTGCAGGAAGCGCTGGCGCTGGCCGATCGTGTGGTGCTGATCGAGGATGGCCGCATCACGCTGGATGAACGCATCGCCTTGCCGCGTCCGCGGGTACGCGGCAATCCATTGTTTGCGCAGCTGGAGGAGCGGATCCTGGCGCGGGTGCTGCGGCGTCCGGCAGATGCGGCGCCGGTGGAGCAATCCCGATCGTCATCATCGCCCGCTCAGGTGGCTCGACTGGACAAGGAATCGCGCAGGATCGTGAAGACCGGCCCCACGCCAAAGTCGTCACCCCTGTTAAAGTGAATCACTCCTGGTGATCGATATGCCATGCGCCCGAATGAATCCGGAGGAGGAAATGGCATTGAGCTTTTGGCAATTTTGCTTTGAAATTGATGTAGCTGATACCATGCATTACAAAAGATCTGGCTTTCGGTTGGCTAGCCAGAGACGTGAGCTGGTCTGTTACGCATCTTGATTCAGGACAGGCGCGTCTTGCGCGCAAAGCCACAGCGTGCCAGACCTCTCAAAGTTCAGTTATCAATAAAAAGAGACTATCGATTTGATTGAATTCAGACAGCTCCGCTACTTCGTCGCGATCGTGGATGCAGGATCTTTGACTCGAGCTTCTGCGCTATTGCATATAGCTCAGCCCGCATTGAGCCAACAGATGGCCGATCTGGAGGCTTCAGTTGGGGTCCTTTTGCTAAACCGTAGCGTTAAAGGTGTAACGCCTACTGTGGCTGGTCACGCGATATACAGGCACGCGCAGGTAATACTTCACCTGCGGGAGCAAACAGCAGATATCGCAAAAGGTGCTGCCAGCAAGGTATCAGGACGTGTGCGCCTTGGTCTGCCGTCGAGTATCGCCATGATTCTTGCCGCACCGTTGGTCGCACACCTGAGTAAAAAATTCCCGGATATTTTGCTTGAGTTGTATGAGAATCCCAGCGGGTATCTGGCAGCGCAATTGTTTGAAGAGCGTGTGGACTTGAGCCTGCTTGTAGAAAGCAAGGTTCAGTTGCCGGGTTTGATTGTTCGTCCAATTTTATATGAGGATGTTTTCTTCGTTCAGGCGAACAGCAGCACGCATCCGACCGAACAGCAAGCCGTCGATTTGAGTGATTTGACCGCGACGCCAATGATTTTGACCACACGCGCGACAACGCTTCGGCAATTGGTGGACGGCGCTTGTGAGCAGTCAAAAATTCAGCTCAAGGTGCAAGCTGAGGCAAGCTCTATCCAAACCCTGTTGACCGTAGTAGCCGAGGGAGCGCTTGCCACACTCGTTCCGTATTCCGCGCTGTCGTGGCATCCCACAACGCTTGCGCTTCGCCTGTCGACATTGACACCGACGATTTTGAGACCTTTATCGATTGCCTGGTCGCGCTCGGGAACCATTGGTCATGCAGCGGACTGTGTAAGAGATGCGATAACGGAAGTCGCAACGGACCTTGTGGAGCGAGGCGTCTGGCGCGGTGCGCAACTTTATAAAGATTAATTATTGATGCGAGCCATCGGTTTTTCTGATGGCCGGCAGAGTTGCTTACTAGTATTCAAATAAGCCTGTGGGTCATAGCATCCAGTTGAAATCAATTTCAACCTGGCACATGCGACATCCTCCTCACACATCCTTACCACTGGCCGGCATCAAGGTTCTTGATCTGACACGGGCGTTGGCAGGCCCTTTTTGCACCATGATCCTGGGCGATTTAGGTGCCGACGTAATCAAGGTCGAACCCCTCGATGGCGACATGATTCGTCTTTGGGGTCCCTTCGATCGTGGAACAAGTGCGTACTACTTGAGCGGGAATCGAAACAAGCGTGGCATGTCCCTGGATTTTCGTCATCCAGAAGCGCCTGCCTTGTTGCTGGAGATGGCGAAGCAATGTGATGTGGTAGTTGAAAATTTCAAGCCAGGCGTGATGGAGGCCCTGGGTCTGGGTTACGAAAAATTGGCTGAACTTTTGCCTGAATTGATTTACGTAAGCGTCACAGGATTTGGTAAAGATGGTCCTGCTGGCGGCCAGCCCGGCTTCGATCAAATTGCACAGGGCTACGCCGGGCTTATGAGTGTAACCGGCTCCCAGGAGTCAGGGCCAACGCGTGTAGGCGTGGCAATTGGCGATCAGACCTCTGGCATGTGGGCCGCAATAGGAACGCTCGCGGCCTTAATGCAAAGGAATTCATCCGGCTCAGGACAACGGGTTGACACTTCACTACTTGCAAGTCTGGTCGGACTTCTTAGCGTTCAGGGCCAACGATATCTGAGTTTGGGCGAGGTACCGGGCTTGGCTGGAAACTCCCATCCAGTGATCTCTCCTTACGGCGTCTTTCAAACCTCTGATGGACCTTTGAATATTGCTCCAGCGACCAGTGACATGTGGTTGAAGCTCTGTGGTTTGCTCGACGCAAAAGATTTGACGACAGATCTTAGATTTATTAACAACGAAGCAAGAATGGAACACCGGCACGAGCTAAAAGAATTATTGGAGAAGAAGTTGATCCATCACCCAAGAAGTCATTGGACAGGATTACTTTTGGCAGCAGGAATTCCAGCTGGCCCGATTAACAACATCGGCGATGTTTTTGCGGATCCCCAGGTACAACATTTACATCTTGTTGAAGAAGTTCAACACAGCACCTTAGGCGTAATCAAGCAAGTTGGAACGCCAATAAGGATGGACAAGCTGCAAGGCCAAAGCATCAGACGCGCGCCTCCGGTATTAGGAGAACATACGCATGAAATCCTGACGGAAATGGGATGGAGTGCGCCCGAGATCGCAGACCTTTTGGATCGTCGTATCGTAATGCAAGCAGATTAGCGCTGCCCACCTGATGCACTTGTATCTTGCGAAATCCGGCAATGCACGCAAGGTCTGAAGGAACAAGGAAACAAGCCCGAATGATCGTTCAAGAATCTCGCTTTCCCCAACTCGACATTGCTGGATCAAGAGCAACGATCAAGCTTGCCAGACTAGAGGAACACAATCGGATTGATCCCTCGGACATTCCTCATTTAATGCGCTTGCTCGATCAAGTTGAAACAAATCCGGAGGTTCGTGTACTAGTCCTGACAGGATCGGGCGCACGCACTTTTTCTTCGGGTTACACAATCACGGCAATCTTGACTGACTTGAACCGCGGCTTTGAAGATTTGCTCAATCGGCTGGAGAATTTTTCATTGCCAACCGTTTGCGCATTGAATGGAAGTGTCTACGGAGGGGGAACTGACTTGGCGATTTGTTGTGATTTCCGAATCGGCGTCAAGGGGATGAGAATGTTTGTCCCGGCAGCGCGGTTTGGCTTGCATTATTATCCCGGCGGCATACGGCGCTTCACGACTCGATTGGGACCAGGTGCGGCAAAGAAGATCTTTCTGACATGTCTTCCACTCGGCGACGAAGAAATGTTACGAATTGGTTTTCTGACTGAACTGGTCGGTGTGGATCAACTTTCTTCAACCGTAGACACCTACGTGCAGGCATTGACTGAAGCGGAACAAGGCGTGCTTGCTTCCATGAAGAAGCACATCGACCGCTTGGCTGATGGTGACACGAACGAAGCACTCGGGCAGCATGAATATCAAGCCTCACTGCGTTCGTCCGAACTGGCTAATCGATTAGCCAAACTCGCCAAACGGTGAGGCCGGGTACTTCTCAGGTAGAGCTCGCGGACAAATTCAAACCAGGGGCATACCATAACAAGGCAATACGTGAACTATTAGGCATTACGAATCTCGCTTGTGTCATCCATCATAACTTGAGCTTTTGCGATTTACCCCCTCTAACAGGAGTCTGGCGTGGAATTGAATTTAAGTGGAAAGAAAGCACTCATCACTGGCGGTTCCGCAGGCATCGGACTAGCCATAGCGAACGCGCTGGCCGAAGAAGGATGCAATCTCATCCTGGTATCCCGAGGCCAGGCGGGTTTGACAAACGCTGCCGAACAGATAAGGGTCAGGTACGGGGTTGACGTTACCACCGAAGCGCTCGACCTTGCCGTTGATGCCAATGCGGCCTACCTGGGCGCGACCTATTCGGACATCGACATCCTGGTCAACAATGCCGGTGCCATTCCCGGCGGTGAGCTGACTAGCCTATCTCAGGCCAAATGGCGCGAGGGCTGGGATCTAAAGGTCTTCGGCTTTATTGGCGTGACGCGCGAGTTCTACTCCAGCATGTGCCAACGCGGCCATGGTGTAATCATCAATGTGATAGGCGCTTCAGCCACTGGCCTTGATCATCGATACATCGCAGGCAGCACCGGCAACGCTGCACTCGAGGCCCTGACTTTAAGCCTGGGCAGTTCGTCTTCAGACCACGGCGTGCGAGTGGTTGGCATTAGTCCAGGCTTGGTACTGACCGAAAGGCTCAAAGGTATCTTGATGGGCAGAGCCAAGCAAAAACTGGGTGACGAATCCCGCTGGCTGGAACTGACAGCAACACATCCCTTCCAGCGGGCTGCGAATGTGGAAGAGATTGCAGCGACGGCCGCCTTTCTGGCGTCGCCACGATCGAGCTATACCTCGGGAACGATCGTTAGTATCGATGGTGGTTTTAGCCGTCGTCACAACTGGTGGTGAAGACCAGCGCAGCGCTCGTGGAAAAATCCACGAGCGCTGCGCTGGTCAACGATAGAGCGGAACATTGCCAAGGCGGCTGATCAGCCATGCGCCTTCTTCAAGGACAAACTCGACGTCCCAGTTGATGACCATGTCGGGCACTTGAGTCGGCAGTGGGGGCGTGATTTTTTCTGGTGGATCTTTACGATAAACCGTCATGTACGCCACTGCCTTGATGTGTGTCTCATCGACATGCTCACATGCGACTTGATGGAGTATGTGTTGCACAAACAAATGCGCCGGCCTGGCCTGCAAGGCTTTGAGCATTACCGGGTGGCTGTCAAGTGCCGCGCCCTGACGATGCCACACACCATTACGTGCAAAACACTTCGTCACGCCCTCCAGATCGAAGCGGTCCAGCCTGGCAAAAAGCCGGGAAAAAACTTGTGAGCAAATAAGCTCACTCATGACGGTTTCACTCATCAGATCCTGCTCTTTTTTGATTATCCAAGGTCAAGCGCGCAGCCTGACATGATTTCTGAGGACGCCAATGCCCTTGATTTTACAATCCACAACATCGCCGGGCTGAAGTAGCCCGGGTGGGTCCATCGCATAACCCACGCCTGGTGGGGTGCCTGTAGCGATCACATCACCGGGCTGTAGCGTCATGCCTTGCGAAAGGGCAGCAAGGATGTCGGGAATGCGAAAATGCATGTGGCTGGTGTTGTCTTGCTGGCGGACCTGACCATTCACGCGTAGCTCGATATCGCAGGCATGCGGATCCGGGAGTTCATCGGCCGTGACAATAAAAGGCCCCATCGGTCCGAAGGTATCGAGACCCTTGCCCTTGAACCACTGGTCATGCCTGCGCTGAATATCGCGTGCCGTCACATCGTTAAAGACGGTGTACCCCCAAACACAATCCATCGCATTGGCGGCCGTCAGATTGCGGGCTGCCTTGCCGATCACCACTGCAAGCTCTACTTCATAATCAATCTGGTCGGACACTTCAAGTTCAATCTCGATCGCGGCTTCATGACCAATGACGGTACTGGGCGGCTTGGTGAAGAATTGTGGATGCCTGGGAATCGGTGTCGTGATGCCGCGAGTGAGATCACCTTCCCTGATGTGGTCAAGATAATTCCTTCCGACACAAAAAATATTGCGTGCCGGACGAGGAATCGGGGCCAGCAACGAACGGGGTTTGATGGTCTTGATGAGGCCTCGCTGCCGGCTGTGGCGGACCAACTCGTCCAATGCAGCCTTCAAATCTCCATAAACCTCGATCAATGCCACGAGATCGCGATCGGCCAGATGCCGCACTGCCTCGGCTGGCGCACCATAGCCAGGCAGCACTTGCGCGTGCTCCTTCAGGTCGATAATTTCAAGCGTCTCGCTACTTTCCGAATACAACACCGCATGGCTTGCAAGTTCCCCATTTTTATACGACAGGAACTTCACGCCGGGGGGCAATCCGTTGTTGGAAACTCCGCCGGAACCGTAATTTCCAGGTTATGGCAGTCATCCGAGTAGTCGAGCACCGTGTGTTTGATATTCGGTGGCATCAACCACGCATCGCCCGCCTTTAATGTCATCACTCCTTGCCCTTCGTGCTCGATCGTCATCCAGCCTTGCAGGCAGTAGACGAGCTGGAGTTGCAATCCATGCATATGACGTTTGCGTACCGCATCGGTACAAGGACCGATCAACTGGATGACATGTGCGTGAACCATGCCTTCGGTCGCCTTCGCAAAGCCCAGATCTCGATAAAGCGCATAAGGACGCAGCCCATCCGCTTTGAAATCCTCCTGCCCATTAAACTTGCTAACGGCAAATGATTGGGTAATGTCAGATAGTTGTTTCATAACGCCTCCTGGATAAAGGAATCAACACAAGTACATGAATTCGATAGCCAGGCAATTTGTCGTATCCCGAAACAGAGCCAGGCAACTCGTTATTTTTTACTCTTGGAAAGATAATCACTTAAGGCCCCCACAATTCCTTTACGGAAGAGAAGTACGCAAAAGATAAATACGGCACCCTGAACCACCATGACCCAGCTACCCAGGTGGGCAAGGTAGTTTTCCAGGGCCGCCACCACAAGGGCGCCGACAAGCGGACCAGTCATCGTCGCCACGCCCCCGATAATCGTCATCAGGATCGCATGTCCTGACATGCTCCAATGCACATTGGTCAGCGAAGCGATCTGGAAAGTCATGGCATCCAGAGCACCGGCGATCCCCGCAAAAAAAGCAGAAAGCACAAAAGCAAGCATCCGGTATCCGTCAGTGGAATAGCCGAGGGATAAGGCGCGTGGCTCGTTGTCGCGAATGGACTTCAGTGCATAGCCGAAAGGGGATTTGATGATCCGGTTGATGGCCATATAGCTCAACAGGAAAAAGACCAGCACAAAATAATACATGTGAAGCTGGTTGGTCAGGCTGATCCCCAGGAAGCTCCCTCTTGGCACCGCCTGTATGCCTTCGTCGTTGCCGCTGAACTCCGACTGTACGATAAAAAAATAAAACATCTGGGCCAATGCCAGGGTGATCATCGAGAAATAGATGCCCTTACGCTTTATCGAGATGTAGCCAAAAATAATCCCTAGCAAGGCAGCAAACAGCGCCGCCAGAATCACTGCAGTGAAGGGATCAATGCCCCAGAATTTCATGGCCACGGCCAGCAAATAGCTGCCACCACCATAAAACGCTGCATGCCCGAAGGACAGCATTCCGCCATAACCCAGAAGCAAATTGAATGAACAGGCAAAAAGCGCAAAAGACAGTACCTTCATCAGAAAAGGCGGGTAGATGAAGAAAGGTGCTATGACCGATAGCGCGATGATGATGGGCAAGGCGAACTTCGACTCATCAATGACATTGCGAACAGACTTGAAAGCAGCGCTATCGTCCGTTTTATGCTCGATTAGCGAGCCAAATAATCCTGTGGGACGAACCAGCAATATCAAGACCATCACCACGAATACCACGGTCGTGGACGCCTCCGGGTAAAACACCTTGGTCAGACCCTCAAGCAAACCTAATGCAAAACCACTGAGGATAGATCCAAGGATGGAACCCATGCCGCCGATGACCACCACGGCAAACACAATAATGATGAGCTCCGAGCCCATGCTGGAATTAACCTGGTAAAGAGGCGCGGCCATCACGCCGGCAAGACCGGCCAGGCCCACGCCAAAAGAGTAGGTCAACATCAGGATCAGAGGCACCTTGATGCCAAAGGCCCGTGTCAGGCTGGAGTTTTCGGTGGCCGCTCTGATATAAGAGCCGATCTTGGTCTTCTCGATGACCAGCCAGGTGGCAATGCAAATCACCAGCGAGACCAGGATTACCCAGACGCGGTAATGGGGCAGTAACATGAAACCGACATTCCAGAACCCGGACAACGCGGACGGCGTGGCGTAACTATTGCCGGAGGATCCGTAAAGATTGCGCACAACGCCCTCGATGATCAGCGTAAGGCCGAAGGTCATGAGCATTCCGTAGAGGTGATTCAGGCGGTAGAGATGCCGCAGGAGCAGGCGCTCAATCACAAAGCCGGTAAAACCAACCACGACGGGAGTAATGATCAGCGCATACCAATAATTCAGGCCGAGGTGTGCGAGAAGTAAATAGGTACACAAGGCGCCCAGCATGTACTGCGCGCCATGCGCGAAATTCACCACGTTGAGAAGGCCGAAAATCAGGGCCAGCCCCAGGCTGAGCAGGGCGTAAAAACTGCCGTTGATCAAACCAATCAGGAGTTGCCCGAACAAGGCCGGCAGAGGCGGTAGGAAACTTAATATCTCATTCATGCTTGGATCTTTAAATACCTAGGTAAGACTCAATTTTTTTTATTTCCGAATTGAGTTCAAGTCGATCGAAATGATCGACGACCTTGCCGCTTTCCACGATATAGCTGCGATCAACCAAATCAGCTACGAAGCGGAAGTTTTGCTCGACAAGCAAGATGGTATATCCCTTGTTCTTGAGAAGACGGATCACTTCGCCAATCTTCTGGACGATCACCGGCGCCAGGCCTTCGGTGGGCTCATCCAGCAGCAGCACCTTGGCGCCCGTGCGGAGGATGCGCCCGATGGCAAGCATCTGCTGTTCGCCGCCCGACAATTTTGTACCCTGGTTGTTCTTGCGTTCGCGCAGATTGGGGAACATGTCGTAGATCATGTCGGGCGAAAAACCACCAGGCGCCACCACAGGGGGGAGCATGAGGTTTTCGTGAACACTCAGGCTGGCATAGATTCCGCGCTCTTCAGGGCAATACGCAATCCCCAAACGGGCAATATTTTCCGGTGCAAGCCTTCCGATCTCTTGTGCCTTGAATGCAATGCGTCCTTGCTTCTTTGCCAGCAAACCCATGATGCAACGCAGAGTCGTGGTCTTGCCAGCGCCATTGCGCCCGAGCAAAGATACAATTTCACCTTCGCCTACCTCGATTGATACGCCGTGCAAGCTCTGGGATTCGCCATACCATGCGCAGAGGTTTTCAACGCACAAAAATTTTTCAGCCATGCGATGCGGATCCGATATAAGCCGACATGACTTCAGGGTGATTCGATACCTCGAGGTAGGAGCCCTCGGCAATTTTTCGGCCGCGGGCCAGCACAGTGATCTTGTCGCAAATCGATGCCACCACCTTGAGGTTGTGTTCAACCATGAGCACCGTTTTCTCTCCTTTGAACGACTCAATAATTTTCATGATCCTGGAAATATCTTCTGTTCCTAAACCTGACATCGGTTCATCAAGCAGCAGAACGTCAGGATCGAGTGCCAGCGTAGTGGCGATCTCCAGCGCACGGCGCTTGCCGTACGGGAGATCACTCGCAATCTCATCCCCATCGTCAATGAGGCCGACCTTGGAGAGCAGTTGATCGATACGAGACCTGGACTTGTCAATGTTTGCTTTTTTCCAGAAGCAAATCGAATTGCCGTCATGCAGCTGCAGCGCCACCTGCAGGTTTTCCCGCAAAGTCAGGCTCGGGAAAATCGCCGAAATCTGAAACGACCTGACCAGCCCCAGTCTGGCCACCTTGGCAGGCTTCATGTCGGTAATATCCTGCCCTTTCAGAATGATCGATCCCGAGCTTAGCGGGATGAACTTGGTCAGGAGATTGAAGGTCGTTGTTTTGCCGGCGCCGTTGGGACCGATCAGCGCATGGACAGTGCCGGCTTCAACTTGCAAGTCGACACCATCGACGGCGACAAAGCCGGAAAACTCCCGCCTTAGCCCCCGCGCTTCAAGAATGATTGACATAGTGCTCGTGGCCAAATTATTTCAAAGTTGCATTTACTTTTTGACCATTGGACAAGCAGAATTAGGAGGTGCATAGGCATTTTCCGCGCTCACCTTGCCGATGATTTCGTAGTAATCACCTGGGTACTTGGATTGGTCGCTGCCTTTTACACGCGTGAGGTACATGGGACGCACGAGCTGATTGTCATCACGAATAACGCCTTTTTCCACGGAGAACACGTCGATCGGCATTTTGCGCATCATCGGTATCACCTGGCGGGCATCGTCAGTGCCAGCGGCCTTGACAGCGCGCAGATAGTGCAAAGTGCCTTCATAGTCCGCCATATGTCCCCAGCTCGGCAGTTTTCCGGCGACCTGCTGGAAGCGCTTGGTCCACGCTTTGGATTGCTCATTCATGTCGTTGTAGGCAGGCATGACAAAGGTGATGCCCTTGGCGGTGTCTTGTCCAATTGCCTCAAGGTCAGTGCCGAAGAATACGAGCGCCGCAATATTGACACCGGATTGCTGCAGGCCAAATTGGCGGCTGGCCTTGACAATGTTGACCAGGTCACCACCGCCAAATCCGATACCCACAACCTGTGCCTTGGAGGCTTGTGCCTGAAGCACAAAGGAGGACACATCGCCCGCATTGAATGGCACGCGCAGATCGCCGAGCAAGCGGCCGCCAGCGGCAGTTATGCCAGATAGTGCCGCGGCGCGTGCTGGCGGTCCGGCAGCCGTATCCTGAACCATCAGGAACCAGTTTTTGGAACCTTTTTCCGTTACATTGCGCGTTACCGATGCGGCAAGAGCATAAGAGTCTGGCGCCCAGTGAATGGCATTGGGAATGCAGCTTTTGCCATTCAGCTCAGAGCTTAAGGGAATCGTGTGAAGAAGCGTGCGATTCGGGCGATCCTTGGCGATCACCTGAGCGGCCAACGCCACGGAAGATCCCGCCAACCCCACAACGACGGACACACCATCGCGGTCAAACCACTGAGTAATCAACGCTGAGCCAACGCTGGGCTTCATCTGGTGATCTGCGACCAGGAGTTCGATTTTCTTCCCCAGTACCGATCCACCGAAATCGTCGATGGCCATTTGCGTCGCGATGGCTGAACCTTTGCCAGTGATGTCACTGTAGGCGGACGACATATCGGTGGTCATGCCGATCTTGAAATTTCCACCGGCCTGCGCAAATGCGCCGGACGCCGCGGCTAGCGATATCAGCAGCGCTGCACGGCGCAAGGTGGAAATTGGGCTTGGTTTGAAGTTCATGTATTGTCTCCTTTATGTTGCTTTTTTATATTTATGATTACGATTTTAAAATTCTTTTAAGGAATTACCAACCCTGTCGAACGAAGGGTTATTTGAAAGGCTCGCTTGGCAATAGAGTCGTTAATGTAATCAATTTACGGCCAGCACATTTATTTGTTTACTAGGAAATAGCTCTTCCGACCATCAGAAAAAGTGATGGTATTGCTGGCGGGGGCCAGCAAGCTGTCTTTATGAAGGGCGGGTTGCTTAGAAACGCGCCCGCTTGGTACGCATCCCGAACTACGGTAAGATGTTGAGTCTTACCTCAGACAGGATGTGACATGGAAACCGTCAAACTATCCAGCAAAGGCCAAATTGTTATTCCGAAAAATATTCGGGATGACCTTCACTTGCCACCAGGCACGGAATTCGTCATCAGCATGACGGCCACGGGCCTGACACTTACCCCTACAACGCTATTCCCAAAGGTCGCAGCGAGAGAGGTGCGGGGTTTTCTCTCTAAACGAGGCAGGCAACTCCCCGATGATGCCGATATCAAAGCCAGCATCAAGGCTCGGCTCAAGGCACAAGACGACGCAAGCAAGTGAGGCGCCGTCACGATGATTGCACTTGATACCAACATCCTCGCGCGTTATCTGCTGAACGATTCGCCAGCTCAGGCCGATATTGCCGAAAAACTGCTGCGTGGCTCTGATGTTTGCACCGCGCCCATTACTGTATTTCTTGAATTGGTTTGGGTTCTGGAGTCCTGCGATTGTGAGCGGATGGAAATCGCTAAATCAATTCGCTTATTGTGCGGGATCGAAAATTTTAAACCGCAGAACCTTGATGCGCTCGCATATGCACTTCATTGGTATGAAGGCGGGATGGATTTTGGTGACGCGCTGCACTTGGCCATGAGCGCAAAAGAAACCGGGTTCAAGTCGTTCGACAAGACTTTCGTGAAGTGTGCCAAGGGGTTGGAAGCGCATCCTATTGTTGAACTGCCTTGAACGCTGTTTGCCAGCACCTTGAAATCGTCAAAATTTGGGTCTAATGCGGGTTCCGAGGCATCTGCATCTAAATAAAAATGAGGTGCGGTCACAAGTGGCAAATTGCTGAAGAGGAAACTGCTGCTCCGTCATGAGGCGTCTGCCGGTCGCTGAACGCCATGCATGTCCATGGCGGACTGACGATTAATCGTGCAGGACAGCTGCACGAGTTTCAAAAATGAAGGGGGGGTTACAAGTCAAACTTGTAACCCCCCCCCTTGATTTTTTGTGGGCAGGAGCTGAATCTAATCGCCGGTACAGAGATCATCAACACACTGCTCCAGTCCGGCCGGTGTTGCCACTGGCCCCAGCCTACATCACGCCTTCTTGCGGCGGCGAAGCATCGCGCCCACACCGAGCAAGCCGGCGCCAAGCAAAGCGATGCTGCCTGGTTCCGGAACGTTGACAGTGATGTCAGACGCGACTAGCACCCCATTAGCATCGCTAACTTGCAGGCGGAACGCCGTGCTGCTTGCCGAGTAGGGGTCGAAGTTGTAAACATCGCTGTCCATGAAATTCATTTCCATGTTCCAGGACTCGTAAAGTGGCGCCGCACCAGCGGCTGTACTTAACAGGGTGACGAAATCGACGCCAATCGTCGGATCTTTATCGACTAAAAGTTGAACTGTGCATGTGCTGCAGTTCTCCAGATTCCAGGCAAAGTCAAAACTCCAGTTCGCACGGAGCGGCTCGTACAAGCCAGATTTTGCGTAATAGGTGCTGATGCCGTCGTTGGGGAGACTTACACCGTTTTTGAACGCGTGGGCTCCCATTGCTACAGTGACGCCGTTGCTGGTATTGACGTTGAATTGCACACCGGCGATATTTGGATAGGTTGTATCCCATGGCGCGTAGTTAACAAGTGCGGCGTGGGCGCTGAATGAGCTGGCTGCCAGGGCTGCGAGGACGAGATGTCGAACTTTCATATTATTTTATGCCTTTTGATTTTTGTTTCTGGATTTGGCTGGATGAGTCCCTTCGGAAAAGCTTGGCTCGGCGTCGGCATGAATCCGGCGATCGGGTTTGACCTTTCCAAAACAATATGAGCAAAAGTTGTGCCAATAATTTAACCAAGTGTTACTTTGATTGTAATCAAGGGCTTAGCGAACTAACTTGCAAATAGTTTGCGGAATTCGCGGGTCGAGTTTATTTAATGTAAAGAATGTCGACACATTTAAGGCGGCGATCGAGCAAGGTGCCCGCCGTATTTTGGAGCAGTGGAATGCTCGCGAGTCTGGAGAAACGCCGACCTGTACCGGTTGGCGTTTTTTTGTATGGGAATTTTCTTTGTGGTTCCGGGGCGGAATTGCCGAAAAACTGCTGCGTGGCTCTGATGTTTGCACCGCGCCCATTAGTACCCGGTGGTGTTCTTTGACGCGCTGCGCATGAATATCCGAGAGGATGCCGTCGTGCGTAACAAGGCGGTCTAATTTGCCTTGGCCGTGCTGCCCGACGGCACCCGCGACATCCTGGGCATCTGAATCGAGAACACCGAAGGCGCCTAGTTCTGGCCAGGGTCATCATGCTTGACCTATTCCAATCTCTTCTCTATTACGCCACATCTACTGAATCTTTTTTGCCAAAAATGCCTCTATATAAGGTGATTCATATATTGCTTCTGATCGTTCTTTTCTAAATACGAAAGGCTCTCCTGAAAAAACTATTTTTCTTCGTCTTGGCAAGTTTGTACGCCGTGACTGCTTTCACTGCATCTGGCGAAAATCCTCTTCTGGCAAATCGTCTGACAAAGACACGGCAGTAGTGGTCAAGGATGCCAAAGAAGTAGCAAACAAAACGAAGGATCAATCAGGCAAGGACCAGACCAATTCTGAAGCCACATCAAAGTGAACAGTGGCGTCCTGCGCAAGTCTTTTCTGGCACTGCGCAGAAAATGCACACATTCCTTCAGTTTTAATTTCTTACTTGAAAGGAAAAATGATGGTTGACACGAACACCACAAATAACAGATCTCCGATGGTCACGGGCCTGTTCCGCGACCGGGACAGCGCTGAGCGCGCCTACCAATCGCTTTTTGACCGTGGCTATTCACAAAATGACGTGAATCTGGTGATGTCGGAGGAGACCCGGAAGAAGCATTTTTCCGGTGCCGACGCGAAAAACACCGAACTGGGCAATAAGGCCGCCGAAGGTGCCGGCGTGGGTGGTGCGATTGGTGGCACGTTAGGCGCAATCGCGGGCGCCATTGCCGCAGTCGGAACCTCGATTGTTTTGCCGGGTGCAGGTGTGGTCATTGCCGGGCCGCTGGTGGCAGCGCTGGCAGGCGGCGGCGCAGGCGCGGCTACCGGGGGCTTGCTAGGTGCCTTGATTGGTTGGGGCATCCCGGAGGAGCGCGTAAAGCACTATGAAAGCGGCATCAAGGAGGGGGGCATTTTGATGGGGGTGCGACCACGCTCGAATGAGGATGCCGAACACTTCGAAAGAACATGGAAAGAAAATCGCGGAGAACATGTCTACCGCTAGATGATTTCTTCTGCTTGATCGGTTGCGCGGCAAACCTCGCCGTTCAGGACGGGGTCTGCCGCTGTAGGATGGTCTGACGAACCGCCGCAATCAGTGTGCCGCCACAGCTACCGGCAAAGGAGTCCATGGTGAATGCGTCAATCCATTCCGCAATTTGAACATTAAAATCCGGCGTGCGATCAATGCAAAAGTGCCTTTTCATATAATGGATTCCCAACTTCAAGGACTAAGCTTACCCAAGGCCAGGGAAATAATCTGTAGAAAAGAGACTCTAATTGTAGAAAACAAAAAGGGCTTAGCCGAAGCTAAGCCCTTGATATTTCTTGGTGGCCCGGGGCGGAATCGAACCACCGACACAAGGATTTTCAATCCTCTGCT
>JAZKDW010000049.1:0-96271 GCA_040387375.1 Pseudomonadota bacterium | reverse complement strand
CGCCATCGATCCGGTACACGGGGCGCCCCGCCGCATCGAACACGGTGCGTGTGATTCGGTCCAGTCCGGTATCCGGTTGCAGGGCGGCGGCGACGGTGGCGGTCGTGGCTGTGCCTGGAATATGGACCGCATTGGCATACTGGATTGAGCGAATCACATTGCCATTGCTGTCATGGACATGTTGGGTGACAGCGCCCAGCACATCGATCGTATAGACGGGACGGTTGGCCGCATCAAGGACGATCTGAAGCTGCCGGTCTGCATTCGCATTGGGCACGATTGCTGCGTTAACGGCTTCCGCTGTCGATGCTGTGCCAGGAGGAATCGGATTGGCATGGTCAAGCGTTTTAATGACATTGCCATTGGCGTCGTACCGCTTTTGCGTCACACCGCCCAATGCATCGATGCCAAAGATGGCGCGCCCATCCCTGTCGAATACTGTGTGCGCGACACGGTCCATGGCGGCAGGAACAATCTTGTCGGCAATCTCGGCAAGCGTCGGCTTGCTGCTTAATCCTGCTGATGGATTGGCATATTCAATGACCTTGACGATGCGGCCTTGCGCATCATGGCCATGTTGCGTGACGCCGCCCAGCGCATCGACCGTATAGACCAGCCGGCTATCCGCATCGTATGCGTAACGGGTAACATTGCCGTTGGCATCGGTCTTTCCGACCAAATTGTCGCTGGCATCGTATTCGTATTGAGTGACGATGTTCAAACCGGCCGGATCGAGCGCTTCGCGGACGCGCCGGCCCAGCTTGTCATAGCCGTATTCCGTTACGCGCTGCGCCGCGCTGCCCGCACCCTCGGTCACGGTCAAGGTCTTGCCGCGCGCATCGTAGCGGTAGCTCGTTTGCAGATGCAGGCCGGCCGGGTCCACCGTGACCGTTGCCACCTGCCCTTTCCTGTCGTACGCAGTCTGCGTGACCGCACCATCGGCTGCGGTGACGGTGACAACCTGCCCCTTCGCATCGTAGCGGTAGATCGTCTGAAGATTCAGCCCGGTCGGATCGACCGTGCGGCTCATCAGCCGGTTCACGGTGTCATACTGGCAGACCGTCTTGATGCCATTGGCGTCCGTCGATTCGATCAGGCGGCCGGCATGGTCGTACTGGCTGCCGCTGGCGATCGCCAGCGCTTCCTGGCTGGTGCGCGTGAGCCTGCCGTTGCGGTCGTAGGTGTAGTGGGTGATGTTGCCGTTGCCATCGGTAAGTTGCACCATTTCGCCATGCCGGTTGCGGCTGGAGGTGACGGTGATGCCTTCGGGGCTGGTGACGGTGATGCTGCGACTCGCAGCATCGTAATGTGTGGTGGTGGTGTTGCCGTTGCCATCGGTCTGCGTGAGCACGCGGTCGAAGGCATCGTAGCTGCTGGTGCGCCGGACATCGAGCGCATCCGTGCCTTGCACGATGCGGCCGAGACGGTCGTATTGCCGGCTGCTGGTCTGGCCTGTGGCATCGGTGGTTTGAATAGTGCGCCCGAAGGCGTCATGAACTGCTTCGGTGATCCGGTTCAATCCGCCGATATCTTCGGTGCTGCGGATGCGCAAGCCCCGCCTGTCGACCGTGTAGCCATTCGTTATGCGGGTATCCGCATCGATCGGGCTGGTGGCGCCGACAATGTCGCCAAAGGCGTTGTAGCGAAGGGTACTGACATGGCCCAGCTCATCGGTGCTGGCGATCAGCTGGCCGCGCAAGTCATGGGTCTGGCCGGTGGCGCTGTCGATTGCGGTGTTGGCAATCCGGTCGACTGCTGCCGCGATGTCAGAGGTGACCAGGCCGCCAGTCAATAAAGCCAGGCTGTCCGCGGCAATACGTGTACCGTACCGGATCGTGCGGGTGAGCTGATGCAAAGCGTTGTAGACATTGTGCGTGACTTCGCCCAGAGCATTGATGGTATGGGTCAGCTGGTTGTCGGCATCGTAGTAAAACAGTGTCCTGTGGCCCTCCTCATTCGTGCTGCTGATCCGCCTGCCGGACGCATCATGGGCGTAGCTGACGCCATGCTGTGCCCACAGCACATCGATCTGCTCTTGTGTGGGCGAGACAAGCTCAGCCAGTGCGGCGCTGCCTTGCGCGCTCAGCTCCGCGGTCAATCGGCCCTGCCTGTCGTATCTTGCCTGCAGGGTGCGCACCTCTGCCGTACCCGCTGCCCTGTCGGTCTGGATCACATTGCCAACCTGGTCATAGGTGTAACGGGTAACCGTTCCTTCGGCATTGGTTTGCGTCGCAACCTGGTTTAACGCGGTATAAGTCCAGCTGGTGGCCTGATCCTGACTACTCGAAACAGGACGCATTGCGCCATGTTCAACTTGATTGGCATAACGGATTTGTCGGGTGCGGTTGCCGTTGCTGTCGTAAATCGTTTCGGTGAAATAGCCTTCACCGTCGATGCTGCCGATCACCCGGCCCTGCCCGTCGTAGCGGGTCCGGCGGTGGATATCCTGCGCGTTTTCTGCCGGGCGCAGATCGAAGAGCGCGCCGGTTGCCCAATGGGCGCCATCCGTTTGGGTTGCCCACGCAATGTTGTGCACCAGCCGCCCTGCCGCATCGTATTCGTTTTCGGTGAGATAGCCATCGGCATCGAGCACCGCCAGCACATTGCCATCGAGGTCGTACAGCGTGCGGGTGCGGCGGTCGTTGGCATCGTCAGGATTGGGCGTGACTATCACATCCGTTGCCTGCGTGGCCTCGGTAAGGACAGTGACATCGATCGCTGTCGCATGGCGGATCGTGGCGATCACGCGAGAAGCGCCGTCGTACTGCCATTCCGTTACATGGCCCAGTTCGTCGATGCTCTTGACCAGCCGGTTCCCGTGGTCATACAGATTCCAGTTGCTGCGTTCGTCCCCTGTGGCATCGGGGCGGATTGCCGCAAGCACGATCTCGGCGGGATTGCCATTGGCATCAAGCAGCCCTTGCACCGCAGTAGCATGGCGAATCGTCCGGATCAGCTGGTTATTGGCGTTGTAGCGGTATTCGGTCAGGCTGCCATTGCCATCGATATCGGCCACTTTCCTGCCCGCATCGTCGTACAGGCTGTGTTGTCTGACACCGGTCGGGTCTTGCGTCATGCGCAAACGGCCGGAGCTGTCATACCAGTACCGGGTTACTCCCAGGGCAGTGGCGCCATCGGCCTGCATCACGCTGATCAGCTCGCCCGCCTGGTTATACGCGGAGGTTGTTGCAAGCCCATTGACCAGGGTAATCCTGGTGGTGTTGCGGGCATCATCGTACTGGTAAACGGTAGTCCGTCCCAGCGTGTCGGTCGCTGCCAGAAGCCGGCCCAGGCCGTCGTAAGTGAAACTGGTGACGGCGTCATTGGCGCTTAAGGATTGTAGCAACTGACCGGACTGGTCGTACACATGGCGCGACACGGACTGGGCACCATCTGCCACACCATTGCCATGACTGTCGACCGCATTGAAGCGGATAACCGACATGACCTGGCCGCGAAAATCATAAGCGGTGTCGGTACGCAGCGTCTGGCTTAAATCGGCACTGGCCGCCCAGGCTTCCAGATCACTCTCGGTGATGGCCATGGCAACTGTCAAACCATCGATGGCATAGGCATTGCCTGCGTGGACAATGCTCGATGTTCTTTGTCCGAGCGCGTTGTAACGGTACTCGGTGACCCGCCCTTCGGCGCTGACCGCAAAACGCAGGTGCTGCCGGCTGTCGTAGGCATAACGCATCGTCTGCGGCTGGCCCGCCGCCGGATACACGGTTTGCGTGAGCAGTTCATTGCGGCCGCCATAGGTGCGCCTGACCGTATTGCCGCCCGCATCGCGCTGCAGCGTCAGGTTGTTGCTGGCGTCGTATTCATAAAACGTCGTGTGGCCCAGCGCATCGGTGCTGGTGACGATATTGCCGCGCTCATCGTAGCTGTAAGCGATGTGCTGGCTGACGCCCGCAATGGCCGGTCCCGTCAGGCTGGTCAGGCGCCCTTGCGCATCATGGCCATGCACGGTGCGCTTGCCGAGCGGATCGGTGACGCTGGTGCTGTGGCTGGCGAGGTCATAGCTTATGCGGGTGATGCGGCTGCCCTCACCCATGTCCTGGCGGATTTCGCTCAGCCGCGTGCTGCCGTCGGCCAGCTGCGTGTACGCAAAATCGAGCCGGCTGCCATCGCTCTGGACCATGCCGGCCAGACGTGTGCTGGCGCCGTCGTAGGTGTAGGTGGTGGTGTAGACCTGGCCGTCGGCAATGCTATTGTCGTCGGGGGTGAGGTCGAGCGTGACGCTGGTCATGCGCTGTTGGGCGTCGTAGCCGTAACGCACCCGCGTATGGGCCGCGCCGTCGGCCGTGACGGTGCGCATCGCCACCAGGTTGGTCCCGGCGTAATCGAGGTAAGTGATTTCACCGGAGGCATCGGCAACCGAGGTGAGCAAGTTCCCGGTGTACCGATAGGCCAGCGTATTGCCATCTGTATCCGTCAGCGTGAGGAGTTTGCCAGCGCTGCCGTTCCAGTCATAGGTTTCGCACAGGCGGCTGTCGCCGTCGGTCCAGGTCCAGTGTCCAGAACCGCCGTCGTAAGCGAGCGTGTCGGTGCTGCCGGCGCCATCGTGATTGAGGTACAGGCCGCGAACGATGTCATACACGTAGATCAGTTCGGCGCCATCGGCATCGGTGCGGCGCACGGTGCTGCCGGCGGTGTTGGTCATGCCGGTCAGGTTGTCGATGCGGCGGTGGATGCCGAGGCGCCAGTTGTCGCCATTGTCGTCGGTCAAACGGCCCTGGCTGTTGTAGGTGCGCACCAGGCTGATGTCCAGCCCCTGCCCCAGCAGCACGTCGTCCTGGCGCTGCACGATCAGGTTGCCGGTCGCCACGTTGACGAAAACCTGTTCGCCGGCGCGGCCTAGACTGGACTGGCCGCCGGTGCCGGGCGATCCGGCCAACAAACCCAACTCGTTGCCGCTGACAATTCCAACCATTCCCCACCCCTTGCGTCAAGAACCCGGCCATCGATCAATGTCCTTACCCGATGCGGGCGAGACTGTTACCCAATCTATCCAGGCTTTTTCACAATTGTTTAGCGGGGCGATGGAATTTCCTTGCACCACTGTTTTTCTGATGGTGATGGACCACTAGGCTGACATTCAGACCTTCGCTGCCCGCGTACACTTTCTGCAACAGTTTCAGCTCCTGTCGATGGATGTGCGAGATGCGCCTACACTGGCGATTCCTCATCGTGCATCCAACGGCATGCGCGACAACAGCACAAAGGGTAAACGCAACTATGCCTGGAAACCTGACGACCGTGCCGCATGCGCTGACGGCATCTGAACGTGCCGCGCATCATGGCCACCATGGCGCGGTATTGTGGCTGACTGGCCTGTCCGGTTCAGGCAAGTCAACCTTGTCGATGGCGCTCGAGGCCGCACTGACCAGACTGGGTTATTCCTGTTACGTGCTGGACGGCGACAATCTGCGCAAGGGCCTGAACGGCGATCTCGGCTTCGGGCCAGCCGACCGCACGGAAAACATCCGCCGCGTCGGCGAAGTTGCAGCCTTGTTCTGCGATGCGGGACTGATCTGCATCACCGCGTTCATTTCACCGTACCGTGCCGACCGCGAACGCGCCCGCCAATCTTGTGGCGCCGCGTTTCACGAAATCCATATCGCAGCCGACCTGGCGACATGCGAATCGCGCGACCCCAAGGGACTGTATAAAAAAGCCCGGTCCGGAAAGCTGGCCGAATTTACCGGCGTCAGCGCACCGTATGAACTGCCGATACATCCGGAATTGGTAGTCGACACGGCAGCGGAAAATATCGATATGAGCTTGAAGAAATTATTTTCTTATGTGATTGATCGGGTGCCTAATTCACAGGTTGCCTGAAAATAGACATCGCCGACAATCCCCATGCGTGTTAACTCGGGAACGCATGCAAGGTTTACACACTCCCCCTTGCGCGTGTCCTTGAGCAAGGTCAATTTGCAAGACGCCGACCGCCATTACCCTGACTTCAGGTCAACAGTCAGGGACATCGATGACAAGTTATACGCAGGACAATCATGGCATCGTGCAAAACCAATCGCAGTGGCAGCTGGCGCGGCCGCTGAGGGCACTGTACATGCCGCCTTTTCCGCAGCAGATACCGCTGGACCTGCGGCCCATCGCACACAAGCCCGGCATCAGCCTGCTGTGGCGGCGGCTGCGGCCATGGCTGATGCTGGGCCTGTCGCGGCAACTCGAACTGCAGCGGGAACGGATTCCGCAACGGCCGCAGCGCATCCTCTGGATCTACAAGGGCACACCGCAAGTCGGCGATGCGCTGATGGACCTGTCGTCGAGGGTGCTGCTGCGCGGCTTGCCGATCCAGCTCGAACTGCTCACCGATGCCAATCTGGCGCACCTGTTTGCCGCCGACGATGTGTTTGCCGCGGTACATGCTGACGGCGCGCAGCTGCACGCCACGGACTATGACCTGATCATCCTGGACTCCTTCAAGGCGCGCTGCCTGCAAGAGAAACAGAACCATTTTCCGCGCCTGCCTTTCGTGACCATGCGCGGTTATTTTTCAGGGCCGGAGTTCAACCGCACCCTGTTCAGCTTTTACCGGATGAAGCAGCTGCTGGACGCGGACCGTGAAGCCGATCCGGCGCTGCTGAAGCCGCATTTGCTCAGCGCCCCGCAAGACCGGGCCAGGGCTGCACAATTGCCGATCGCCCCCGGCGCGGTGGCGTTTGCCATCGGCGGTGCGGTGGCCAACCGCGCTTATGAGAAATGGGACACGGTGATTGCAGATCTGCTTGCACACGGCAAGCTGCAGCAGGCAGTGCTGGTGGGATCGGATAATGCGACCGCCATCGCGGAGCGTGTCGTCATCAACGGCCCAAGGGCTGGCCGCATCGTGAACTGCGTTGCGCAGTACAGCCTGCTCGAGACCTTGGAAATCATGAAACGATGCAGCCTCGCGGTTTGCTGCGACGGCGGGCTGCTGCATCTGGCGAATTCGGCCGGCCTGCCGACGTTGGCGCTGTTCGACAGCAAGATCGTGCCCGACATGCGGATGACCTCGGCCAACCGTTATGTCGCATTGCAGTCAACAGGCATTATCGATGATCTGCCTGCCGCGCAAGTGACCGATGCGATCGCAGAAACCCTGGCGCACTATTCGTCCGTTGCAAAACCGGTCGCCTGATGCACGCGCAGCCGCATCCGCTTCTGCAGCAACCAAACTCGTTTCCGCAGGTTGGAGCCGGCACGATGGTACTCGCGCAGAATCTTCTTGTGCAGAGGTAAGCGCAGCTTGTGCCAAGTGCCCAGCGTGGTCTCGAACGCTTCCTGGTGCGAAATGACGCTGGGCTCGATGCCCATGATGCGCACGCCGTGTTCCCAGTCGCGGTCGATTGCCATGTCGATCGCATGCCACATCGACCCGGTATGGACCATCAGCCGCTGCGCCGCTTGCCGGTTGATCAGATAACCCTGCGTCCCGTTCGGCTGTTCAAGGTAATCGACCAGGCAATGACCACCCGCCAGGCGGCGCACGGGAAACACCTCCCTCCTGAAAACGCCGAACAAACGCACGAACTCCCAGTGCTGCCTGGCCTCGACCAGCGATTTCACCACTTCGGCAAAACCGGGATGGATCTCGACATCGTCTTCCATCACCAGGCAGACCTCATCATCGCCGGCAAGGAAGTCACTCCAGACCTGGCGATGGCTCAGATAGCAACCCATTTCGCCAGCGCGCATGTCGACACCGCTGTGATTCATGCGCCGCTGCCGTTGATAGATGGCGGGCCAGCCGTCGGCGAGATTTACCCGTAGCGCGTCGAAGAAACGGTAAGGCAGGCCGCAGGCGTCCAGCTGCCGCCGCATGTAGTCGCGCCTGTCATGCTGATCCGCGAGGGATATGCAGTGCACCGTGATCATGTCGGCTTCACGCTATCGCTGCTGTCCATTTCCACCAGCAGCAGACTCACCGCCACACCGTAGAACATGATGGTCTGCCGCCAGGCGAGCATGACATCCACCACGCCGGCCATCAGGAATCCGCTGGAAACAATGATGACCATCAGCGCCGGATTGGCGGCCGATGGCCACCGCAGATAGCGGCGCATCGCGCTGCCCAGCGGCACGAAATAGAGAAGCGCCAGCGTGACTATGCCGAACAATCCGCCTTCCGCCGCGAGCTTGAGGAATTCATTATGCGGATGCGTAAACAAATCCAGTTCGGGTGGCGCTTTTCCCAGTGCCTGGTAGCTGGACAGGGCTGCGCGATAGCGGTGGTTTCCCACCCCGATCAAGGGATGATCGGCAAACATTTTTCCGGCGACACGCCAAAGTTCAATGCGCGCCGTCGTCGACGTGATGACAGACCGGTCGCCCGTCATGTAGCCCCCGATTTCCTTGAAGGTGTGATCACTTCTGGACCAGAGGTTGCTATTGAATAGCACCAAGGCCATGACGACAAGCGCGGCTCCGCCTCCAGCCAACAATATCCGGATGTTTTTGTTTGGCAGCAAAATCCAGATCAGGATGCCGAGCAATAACGCCAGCGCCAGACCACTTCTGGTCTGGGTCAGCAGCGGTACGCTGAAGGCGCTGCACAGCAGCAGCATCGGCCACAGGCGTTGCCGGAACGAGCCGTCGGCGGCAACCCATAAACGCATCGCCAGCATGCCCAGGATGATCGACAGCGAGGTATGCGGAATAATGCCCAGCACACCATTGGGCGCAATGCCGCGATCCATTCCCAGCACATGCATGTGCCAGGACATCAGCACCGCGCTGTACACCGTAAAAAATGCGCAGCCCCACAGAAAGTGACGGATATTCGGCCTGACGATCAACAGTGCCAGGTACACCGGAATGCACAAAAAGAAGCGGAAGAGATCATCGAAGTGGCGCAACTTCAGCGGTGGCGCAAGGCTGGCATACTGCGTGGCGGCCAGCAGCATCGGCAAGCACAGCGCGGCAATCCACAGGCGCCGGGTACCGGCCAGAGCAGTCTTCAGATTACCCGCATGGAGTGCGAGGCAATAACAGGCGGTGATAAAGATCAATGCGGACACTATATTATGCGCAGTACCGTTTACTGCCAGCGATGCGGGATACAGGAAAAAAAGCCATTCCATGACTGGCTGAACGGGTAAACGGCGGTTTTCTGTTTGAAGCACTAGTAGATCTTTCAAGCAAAAAAATCATGTCAACCAGCGGACCGGCAACATGCGTGATCGTCTGATTGACAGATGAGTATAGTTGGCTGAAAGCGCGCTTGCGCCAGCTTTGGTCAACAAAGCAGGTGAGCACCATATGACAATCGAGATGTCTGGCCAATTAGCAACAAAAGTACAACCATGTATCCTGCCGGGAGACCAAGCTTGCAGGCGAAACACGGATTCCTTGGTTCCTTTTGCCTTTCTTAAATAAAACGCTTGTTTATTCGCACGAGTGTGCTAAATTACGGGCATGGATAGCCCTGCAAAAAAAAGCGAACACACTTTTGCCGCGATCGTTGACGCGGCTTTGAAGATGGCGTCCACCCAGGGCATCGGAAAACTGTCACTGGGTGAGGTGGCCAAACATCTTGACATCAGCAAGAGCGGCGTATTTTCGCGGGTCGGCTCGCTCGAGGCACTCCAGCAGGAGGTACTGGATGAGTTCGACCGGCGTTTCATAGCCGACGTGTTTCAACCTGCGATGGCGCTGCCCAAGGGGTTGCCGCGTTTGAATTCGATCGTCGAGAACTGGATCAGACGTGCGTGCAATAGCGGTACGGCCAGCTCTTGCCTCTATGTAGCCGGTTCGTTCGAATATGACGATGTTGACATTCCGTTGCGGGACCGGTTGCGGCAAGGTGTCCTCCGTTCGCGCACGGCCTTGCGGCGGACGATCATGCAAGCTATCGATGCAGGTCATTTGCGCCAGGACACGGATCCGGAGCAGCTGATATTCGAGATTTACAGTTTTATAGTCGGCGCGACGCACGATACGCGCTTTCTCAATGAAGCAAAGACCGAGGAACGCATGCGTAATGCGTACGCTCGCCTCATATCCACTTATCGGAGCTTCCACTACCACGGTTAAGCGGCATGCCTGGAATGGAATTTTTTTACACTAAATTCGCACAGTTGTGCGAAAAGGAGTTCATCATGTTTACCCTGTTATTGATTTCTGGCGCTGTCATCTGTGTTCTGGCTTACCGCCCCCTCACCACGCTGCTGCGCCAGATTCCGAGCCGGAACGAAGATTTTAATGCTTTCCTTGCGGAGCACGAACCCGCTCGCTCTTCTTCGATAAGCGCCGAACCACCCCGTCATGGCCGGCGCCTGGCAACAGAAAAGTCCGTCCACGACGGTATTCCAGACATCATTCGCACTGGTAATCCTTAGATTCTCCTTTTATAGAAGCAAACCCATGCAATCCAAACTGTGGTCCCTCACCTTGGGCAATTTTGCCATTGGCACCGGCATGATGATCATGCCCGGCATGTTGAATGAACTTGGCGCCGGCCTGGCCGTCTCGCCTGCCGCGATCGGCATGCTGATCTCAGCGTTCGCGCTGACGGTATGTTTAGGCGGGCCGTTTCTCGCGAGCTGGACCAGTGCCATCGAACGCCGCAAGTTGCTGACCGCTGCCCTGGTCCTGTATGCGGTCATGCATCTTGTCGCGGCGCTTGCACCCGGCTACGGAACATTGCTTGCCGTGCGGATGGTGACAGCGATCGGCGCCGCATTGTTCACCGCGCAGGCAGCCGCGACAGCCGGCCTGCTGGTGCCGCCCGAGACACGCGGCAAGGCGATCGGGCTGGTATTCCTCGGCTGGTCGATTGCCGCGGTGGTCGGCACACCTCTCGGCAGTTATCTCGGCGCGCACATCGGCTGGCGTCCGACCCTGGCGCTGGTCGGTGTGGTGTCGGCGTTGTTTGCGGCGGGTGTGTGGCTGCAGATTCCAGGCAAGCTGCATGTCGCCCCGATGGACCGCGCCGCATGGAACGCGTTGTTTGGCAATACGCCGTTGCTGCTGGTCGTTTCCGTCACCGCTCTCCAGGCTGCCGGCATGTTCACCGTGTTTTCCTACATGGCGCTGGTGCTGAAGGATTTCCTCGGCGCCTCTCCAACCACCATCAGCATGATGTTCTTCTTTTTTGGCGTCACAGGTGTCATCGGAAATATCATCGGCGCACGCATGATGGACCGGGTCGGTACAGCCCGGGTGGCGATGGCAGCAATGGGATGCATGTTGACGGCGACCGTGTTGTGGCCGCTGAGCCGCGGCTCGCTTCCGATCGCGGTTTTGCTGACCTTGATCTGGGGCTTCGGCTGCTTTGCGGTCAACAGCGCGCAGCAGGCGCGGCTGGTAGCGATGGCGCCGCAGCTGGCATCGGCATCGGTCGCCCTGAATTCATCGGCGATTTATCTGGGCCAGGCGCTCGGCGCATTTGCCGGCGGCCTGATTATTTCATCGCATGGCGCTGGCGCCCTGTCATTCTTCGGTGCGGTACCGCTGGCGCTTGCGATGGCCGTATCCCTGCTTGCAGCCAGCATGTCGAATCGGAGAACGGTAGCGGCACCGGCGCGGTAGCCGTTCCCCCGCTATCCATCTTTGGAAACATCCGAAAAGGTTCGTCACACCCTATACTGCGTAAAATGCGTATTTTGAATCAACAAGGATATGATCGTGAAAAAAACCGGAATGGCAAAAAGTGACGCCAAGAAGCTGATGGGAAAAATGGACGCGCCAGGCGCGGCCGGTTTTGGCAAAGGTGAAGCCACTGTATTGCATAGACGGGAGCAGCGCAAACGCGATCAGGCTTTGGGTCTGGTTCCGTTTGCTGTCAAGCTCAACAGCGATCTGGTGCAGCAACTGCAAGCGCTGGCGAAAGAGCGCGGCGTTGATCTCAACGAAGTGGTTGCCGACGTGCTGACAAAAGGTCTGAAGGCTGGAGCTTCGTAAAGTCGAATGACAAGGATAGCAGGACGCGATTCGGGCCATTGCTGATCCCTGCATCGGCTTCATGGGCTGCGCGCATAAAAAAACCAGCGCATCCGGGATAAGGGAAGCACTGGTTTTTTTAGACATCTGGATGTGTTAAGTCGCATGCGTTGAAATGCGCTGCGCTTAATAAAGCCATAGGGGCTAGACCCTTCCGCCAGGTAGCGTTTGCAAATGCTAACCGTGATCGGTGACGGTGTAATGCGCTTCGCTTATTACAACCTGCGGAATGATGCGGTCGGGGGCAGCACCGATTATCGGCGTCCTTAGCGTGCCAGCGGGTTATGGATTGCCGCGTCCGCGGGAATCCAGAGTGAGCCGACATCACGATGCTGTCATTCAGATCCCGACACGCCTGACTTCAATAACAGTATCCACGCATGCACTCTCCATCATGCGAACCGCTTAATGCCGGATCTGCTGCAATATCTCGCGCTTGAGTTTGTTGAACACATCCGAGGTCGTGTCCTCGATCGTGCGCGGCCGGTCGATCGGGACTTCGATCCGGGTTTGTATCCGGCCCGGACGCGCCGACATCACGTAGATGGTATCGGCCAGCAGGATCGCCTCATCGATATCATGCGTGACAAACACGACCGTGGTGCGCAACTGCTGCCATACCGACAGCAACAGCTCCTGCATCTCCATGCGCGTCTGTGCATCGAGCGCGCCGAAGGGTTCATCCATCAGCAGCACTTTCGATCCCATGGTCAGTACGCGCGCGATGCCGACCCGCTGCCGCATGCCGCCAGACAGCTGCACCGGCAGGTGTTTGGTGAATTCAATCAGGCCGGTGATCTCCAGCATCTCGCGCGCACGCTTCTCATAGATCGCTGGCGACACACCTTGCAATTTCGGCCCCAGCACCACGTTGTCCCAGACATTCAGCCACGGGAACAGCGCCGCTTCCTGAAACACCACACCACGATCCGGCCCCGGTTTGGTCGGTGTGCTGCCACCGACCAGCAGTTCACCTCCGCTGGGCGCCTCGAATGCCGCGATCAGGTTGAGCAGCGTCGACTTGCCGCAGCCGGATGGTCCAAGCAGCGCGATGAACTCGCCATCGCGTACCTGCAGGTCGATTTGCTGCAGCGCCTGCACCGGCTTGTCGCCCGGGTATACCTTCTGCAGGTTGTTGATGGAAATAGCTGACATGTTGCTCCTCAATGACTTTGCAGCAGACGCCAGACCAGCAGTCGGCGTTCGCAAAAAACGATGATACGGTCGCTGATATAACCCATCAGTCCAATGGAAGCCATATCGGCAAGGACGATGTCCATGCGGCCGACGTAATACGCATCCCACAGCACGTAGCCGAGACCGGATTTGACGGCGACCATTTCGGCGACGATGACGGCGGTCCACGCAATGCCAAGCCCGATGCGCAAGCCGGTGAAGATCGACGGCAGCGCGCTCGGCAGCACCACATGGCGCAGCATCTGCCAGCGGGTCGCGCCGATCATCTGCGCCGCCCGCACCAGGTTGCGTTCGACATCGCGCGCGCCCTGCGTGGTGTTGACCACGATGGCATAAAAGCCACCGAGAAAAATCAGGAATATCGAACCCATGTTGTTGATGCCGAAAATGGCGATCGAGAATGGCAGCCATGCGGTGATCGGGATCGGACGCAAGCCCTGGATCATCGGATCGACCAGCAGCGCCACCAGTTTGCTCCAGCCTATCATCAGGCCGACCGGCACGCCGACCAGCACTGCCAGCGCAAAACCCTGCGCCACACGCAAGGTGGAGAACTGCACGTTCGCCAGCCAGGTACCAAGATAAGGATTGAGACCCATGCCCTTGTCGGCGAAAATCCAGTCATACCATGACTGCAAAACCTTCCACGGCGCCGGCAGGATGCCGCTTAACCAGGGCGAGTTGCCCAGCAGTTGCCAGATCAGGAGGATGAACACCGGAACAGCGAATGAGGCCAACCCCCGGACCATTCGCCTGGTTGCAGCCGTACCGGGCCGTGAAGTGCTTTTTTCAATCAAAATGACAACCTCGACAATTGAAAGGGATAACGGAGAAGAGCGCAGACCCCGCGCAGGGTCTGCGAATTGCGCGAGCTGACCGCCCCGCCGCCACGATTATTTGCTCAGCTCCTTGAACAGCGAGTCATCGTAATAGCTGCCGATCTCGGCGCTCACATCTTTCTGGATCACGCCGAACTTGAAGAACGCCGCAGCCAGACGCTTGATCTGATCAGCGTTCAGCACGCCGCCCAGCTTGATGATCTTGGTAGACTCGGTCGACGCATCGATAGGCAGGCCGGTAAATTTCGCAAAGGTCTGGGCATACAGAACAGGGTCCTTGGCGAGCTTCTGCTCCGCGTTCAGGTAGGCCCATATAAAACGCTTGACCGCTTCCCGCTTGGTGGTCATCGCATCCTTGGTCGCAGCGATCATGCCCAGCTCCGCACCGGAGGCCTTGGACTGGCTGTATTCCAGGTTCTTGGCAAAATACGCAGTGCCGTCGTTGACCACTTGCGATTCAAACGGCTCCCACGACACGTAGGCATCGACGTCGCCGCGTTTAAGCGCCTGCACGAACGCGGTGCCGCCGCCCTGGATGTTGACCGCAGTGAAGCTGTTGTACGGAATATTTTTTTCCGCCAGCGTCGCTGCCCACTGGAACCATACGGCCGAACCAGGTGCAATACCGATCTTCTTGCCGGCGATGTCTTTCCAGTCATTGATCGTCACGCCCTTGCGCACTACCAGGTATTTCATCGAACTGGCAACGCCACCCAGCGCCACCATGGTCTTGTTTCCCTGCGCCAGTGCGATCGGCAGATCGCCGGGGCCAACTGTTGCCATATCCACCGAACCGGAAAGCAAGGCGGTACGAGCGTCGGCATAACGGCCAAATTCGGCCAGCTTGACTTCGACATTCATCTTCTTCAGGTCATCGGCCATCAGGATCAATGGCGACAGATGACCGACCTTGGCATAAGCGACCGTCAAGGTTTCCGTTTTCGCCAACGGCGCCGGCTGCGGCGCAAGCGCGGATGCCGCCTGCATGAAGCCTCCGAGAACAATTGCTGCGCAAGCTTTCGATAACATCTTCATGCGTTTTCTCCTTAAAGAAATGGGTAAGGCGGGGATTCTGAGAATCGAGCGGGAATGCTTACTATGCTTAGCAAATAACAATATTTAAATATTCAATCAATATCTACCCTATCAGGCTCCATATAATAATAATTAATATAAATATATTCAGCAATGAAAATATTCAAATCAGAAAAAATTCTGTTCCGCATTCCGGGAGAAGCTGGCTTTGCATTTGAGCCTGAATCATGCAACGGCCACTGACCATAACCGCCCCTCGCCTGCACCGTTTGCATGTCGGGATTTTTTACAATCAGTGCGCATACAGGCCGTGAGCAATGCGCGTTTCAGCGGCTCTTGCGCTATGACAGGACATTAATTTTTAGCAGGCTGGCTCAAAAATTGCTATTTACCAATTTAATCGGGATGGCATTAAAAGCGATCACGATGCGGACTTGGCAACCTTACAAGGCATGGAAACCAATCAAGGGAATAATAATGAAAACAGCTCATCTGACAGTCGCTCTCTCGACATACCTATTAACAAACATCGCGGCCGCGGGCACAAATCTGGGAACAAATCTGGGTCAGACTTTGGGCCAGACTCTGGGCCAGACTCTGGGTCAAACTTTGGGGCAGACCCTGGGCACAGTACTGGGTCAGAACCTTGGAACGGCTCTGCCGATTGCAAGCGGCATTTTGCTGAGCGTCGCCGCCGTGAGTCTGGTGACTGGCATCAGCATCATCCGCCGCAAACGGAATCGCTAAGCAGCCACACCCCCGCAAATCCGGATTCCGGATTTGCGCACATCATCGCAGGCAAACAGTGCGCTTGGGTTCGAATGCCGCGCTTCCCTTCACTACGCCGTGACTTTCCAGGGGGAGCCGCATCCAATGGCTGACGAATTTAATAGTCTTTATCAGCTTGTATTCTTCATTACGATCGGGGTGCTTGTTGTGCTGGAACGGGTGCGCCCTTTTCAGCGCGCATCCGTGCAGATCGCCAGGCGCTGGACCAGCAACATCGGTCTGCTGCTCATTGCCGGCGTCATTGTTTCCATTCTCATCCCGATCAGCCTGGTTCAATTCGCACAAGCGCAGGCGCCGGGTCTGCTGGCGCGGCTGAACACGCCTTTGGCGATACAGATCCTGCTGACCTTTCTGTTGCTGGACTTATGGCGTTATTGGGAGCACCGATTATTTCATCGCGCCCCTTGGTTGTGGCGGCTGCATCTGGTTCATCACAGCGATACCCAGCTCGATGTCACGACATCGGAACGCCATCATCCACTGGAAACCCTGGTCGGCACGGTGATCCTGATGGCGCTGGTATTTGCATTTGGCTTGCCGGCCGCCGGGATTGCGTTCTATCTCCTGGTCGCGACGGTGGTCTCCTTCTGTGCGCATGCAAATCTGCGCCTTCCTGCATCCCTTGATCGTGTTTTGCGCCGGATCATCGTGACGCCGGGTACCCATGCCGTCCATCATTCCGACCTGCGATCGGAAACTGACAGCAATTTTGGAACGGTGTTGACGTTATGGGACCGCCTGTTCGGCAGTTATGCCGATCCCGACAAGGCAAAAATTCCCCATATCGGACTGGAGTATTTTCATCAGGCGAAAGACACCGGCCTGGTACGCGTCTTGCAGCAGCCGTTCCTGCTCCGCAGCGGCATGGCCTATCCCGAACGCGATGACACAGGCCTGTTGGCGGCCGCGTTGCCAGCGACACCGGGTCTTCCTCTGACTCCGGGCTGGAAAAACGCACTGCTGCTGGGAACGGCAGGCTGCATCCTGGCGTCCCTGGTGTTGTGGCCGACACTGCTACAGCTGACGGCATTCTGGGCCAATAACGAAGCCTATCAATACGCATGGCTGGTGGTGCCGATGATGGTGTATCTGCTGGCATGGGAGTATCGGGCGCAGACGCTGGCCATCAATCCGCAACCCGGCTTCACGGGCGTCGCGGTGGCGGCGGGCGCAGCTGCGTTCTGGAGTATCGCTACTTTAATGAACCTCGATGTCGGACGTCATATTGCGCTGGTCATCGCCTTGCAGGGCATCGTGATGGCCATGCTGGGTTGGCGCTTTTACTGGCGGCTGTTTCCGATCCTGGCCTTGCTGTTTCTGATCATTCCCTCGGGCGACCTGCTGCAGCCATTTCTGCGCATGCTGACCGTCAAGGTCATCGCGCTGTTTGCCATGCTGGCCAATCTGCCCCACAGTATCGAAGGTTTTGTCGTCTACATCGGCAATCATCGCTATGTCGTGGTCGATGAATGTTCGGGACTGCCCTTCGTGACGCTGGCAATTTTCCTCAGTTACAGCTTCGGCTTGCTGTTATATCGGTCAATCTTCAAGATCATGGCGTTGACCTTGTTCGGCGCTTTTCTGGGCATTTTTTCCAATGCGCTGCGCGTCAATGCAATCGTGCTGATTGACTGGATCCAGGGCACGCAAATGGAGCTGACCGCGCATGCCAGCTTCCAGTGGATCGCGTTGTTCATGACCCTTGGCCTGCTGTTTTTTGTTTTGAGCCGCCTGCAAGCGGATGAACCCGAGGTCGCGCCGGCAGCGGTATCGCAAGAACAGACAATGACGGCACGCCGGTTTGCCCCGGTGATTGCCGGCCTCGCAGTCCTGGTCATCATCGGCAGCCTCATGGCCTTGCCGATCAATGCGCCTCGAACGCCGCGCTCGGCAACAGCTGCAACGGCGGCGCCGCAACAGATTGCAGGTTGGACGCTTGCCTCCACCGCCCTGAACTGGACCGTGGAGCCGCGCAGCCAGACCGAATCCCGAAACCTGGCATACCGCCGTGATGGCAAGGACATGCATGTACTGACCGTAGAGACCATGTCGCCAAACGCGAAATTATCCGAATCCTGGCTTGCGCCCGAGGACAGGAAAACATGGCGGGAAGGACGAATCCAGAAACAGTCAGCCTGCATCGCGTCCCGCTGCCTGACTCTGACACATAGCACCTGGCGAAACAAAGGCCAGGAACTGCGCCATGTTTTTTACACCTACGATATCGGCGGCTTTTCCACGGATTCCAAACTCGCCCTGCGCGCCGCGCATGGGTGGCACAGGTTGACCGGCAGCGGCAACAGTCCAAGACTGATCGGATTGACTTTTGACGGCGCCGCTCCCGCAATCGAAGATGTCGCCGCTGCCTTGCTGGCATTTCGATCCGGCCTGGAAGCCGGCAGCTTGTAGCTGCAGGCGGACCTTATCGAATAAACGTAGCACGGTTTTGCTATACTCGCCCGGCAGTCAAGTAGCGTCCTGACGGTTTCGACCGCTCCGTGAATTGCGGCGCCGAATCAGGATGATGCATTGGCTGGGAGAAGATATGCGCAGGATCATCGACAGATACACCCGCAGGCACCGGCCATAATGTCCGATGGTTTGCCCCTCCCCCGCCGCAACTGGGCCTCGCTGGCGATGGCGCTCAGCGTGGCGCTGGTGATACTCGAGAGCGCCATCGTCAACGTCGCCCTGCCGGTCATTGCCCGCGAATTTGCGGTGACGGCTGCCACATCGATCTGGATCGTCAGCGCTTATCAGATGGTGGTCGCGATGGCGCTCCTGCCCCTCGCCGCGCTGGGCGACAAGTTCGGATTCCGGCGCGTCTATCTCGGCGGACTTCTGCTCTTTACGCTGGCGTCGGCAGCATGCGCGCTTGCCACCTCGCTGCCCATGCTCGTCGCCTTTCGCATGCTGCAAGCCCTGGGCGGCGCCGGTGTCATGAGCGTCAACATGACGCTCGTGCATCTGGTCTATCCAACCCGTTTGCTGGGACGCGGCATCAGCCTGAATGCATCAGTGGCCGCGATTGCGAGCGCCGCCGGTCCGACGATCGCATCGCTAATTCTTTCCGGCGCAAGCTGGCCCTGGCTGTTTGCAGTCAATCTGCCGCTCGGGCTGCTGGCGCTGCTGATCTCTTGGAAGGCACTGCCGGACTCCGCGCGCGCATCGCGCCCGTACGACACCGCCAGCGCCCTGTTGAATGCCATCACCTTCGGCGCCTTGCTGCTGGCTTTTGGCGGCATGGCCAATAGCCAGCCATGGTCCGTCAGCGCGGCTGAACTGTTCATCGCGGCGGTATTCGGCACGGTGTTCGTCAGGCGTCAGTTATCCCGGCCGGCGCCGCTGCTGCCGGTTGACCTGTTGCGCATTCCAATGTTCGCATTGTCGGTAGGGACGTCGTTTTGCTCTTCTTGCGCGCAAATGATCGCGCTGATTTCGCTGCCGTTTTTTCTGGGCGAGACGCTGCACCGGCCCTTGATCGAGATTGGCTTCATGATGACGCCGTGGGCGCTCATGGTGGCAATTACCGCGCCGTTCGCCGGCGTACTGTCGGACCGCTACCCGGCCGGCATCCTGTGCGCCCTCGGCCTGGCGCTGACGGCTTGTGGCATGGCGTTGCTGGCGGCGCTGGAACCGGCGTCGACCAATCTCGACATCTGCTGGCGCATGGCGGTGTGCGGCATTGGCATCGGCTTTTTTCAGACGCCGAACAATCGCGCGATGATGGCCTCCGCGCCGCAGGGGCGCATCAGCGGCGCCAGCGGCATGCTGGGCACTACACGTTTGCTTGGATTTTCCTGCGGGGCGGCACTGGCGGCGCTGATGTTCACCCTGTTCAATGCACAGGGTGCGGTCAGCGGATTAATGCTCGCGGCAGGAATCGCGGCAACCGGCGCGCTGGTCAGCAGCTTGCGGCTGGCGGCGACCATGAAACGTTAAGCTGCTTCATGGGCATGGCCGCCATCGCGCTAGTCAACCCGGTCAAACACCGCAATCGATTCCACATGCGCCGTATGCGGGAACATGTTCACCACACCAGCCTGCTTCAGCACGTATCCCGCCTGATGCACCAGCAAACCCGCATCGCGCGCCAGCGTCGACGGGCTGCATGAGACATAAACGATGCGCGCGGGCCGCATGTCGGGCGCAATGGCTTTCAAGCCGGCCAGCGCTTCGCACACCGCCATCGCGCCATCGCGCGGCGGGTCGATCAGCATCCGGTCGAATTTACCCAGCGCCATGAAATCCTCCGCCGTCACCTCAAACAGGTTGCGCACCGCAAAGGATGTCTTGCCGTCGAGCTGATTGATGCGCGCATTTTCCATCGCCCGTGCGGTCAGCGATGCGCTGCCTTCTATCCCCATCACCTCGCGTGCCTGGGTGGCGATCGGCAGCGTGAAATTGCCCATGCCGCAAAACAGGTCCGCGATGCGGTCACCCGCTTGCGCATCCAGCAATCGCAGCGCGCGCGCCACCAGCACTCGATTGATCTGGTGATTGACCTGCGTGAAATCGGTCGGCTTGAACGGCATCGTGATGCCGAATTCAGGCAGCGAATAATGCAGCTGCGTGTCGGTCGGATAGAACTGGACCGCGCTGTCTGGCCCGGCCGTCTGCAGCCACCACTGGACCTGGTAGCGGTCGGCGAAGTCACGCAGTTTTTGCTCGTCATCGCCCGCCAGCGGCGCCATGATCCGCAACACCATCGCGGTGATCTTCACACCCTCGCCCTCACCCACCGCCAGCTCGATCTGCGGCACATGGTCGATGATCGTGAGCGATGCGATCAACTGCCGCAGCGGCACCAGCATTGCCGACACATTGGCGGGCAGCACATCGCAGGTTTTCATGTCGGTGATGAAGGACGATTTTTTTTCATGGAAACCGATCAGCACACCGCCTTTTTTCGGCACATTGCGCACCGACATGCGGGCCCGGTAACGATAGCCCCAGGTCGGGCCGTGAATCGGCCGCAGCATGGTTTCTACCTTGACCTTGCCGATGTGCTTGAGATTGTCCTCCAGCACCCGCTGTTTGGTGGCGACTTGCGCGGTCGGCTCCAGATGCTGCATCGCGCAGCCGCCGCAGACGCCGAAGTACGGACACTTGGGTGTGACACGCAACGCGGATTCATGATGCAGCGCAGTCATGTTGGCGGCCTCCCACTTCGACTTGCGGCGAAACGACAGGAAACTGACACGCTCACCCGGCAGCGCGCCTTCCACAAAAATGACCTTCCCCTGCGTGCCGTCTTCATTTTTCAAATGGCCGACGCCGCGCGCTTCCATGTCCAGGGATTTGATATCGATGATGTTGTTGGTCATAGGGAGCTGTGTAATCGTTCAAAAACGGAAAGTGGGTTCAGGTCGGCCATGCTGCCAGAAATTCCGTCCAATGTGGGGCATCGATTGCGGCAAGCGAGGACCGAATCAGCGCCATTTCGGCGTCGTAGGTAACTTGCGCCATCTCGCCGCGCATCAGCTGGAAGCGGCAATAGACCAGGTAGGTGTTGACGACATCGGTCTCGCAATAGTCGCGAATTTCCTGCAACCGCCCTTGCTGGAAAAGATTCCAGACCTGTCCGCCATCGACGCCGAGCTTGCCGGGGAAGCCGCACAGTTTGGCGAGATCATCCAGCGGCGCATTCGCGCGGCCCGTATAAAGCGCCAGGAAATCCATCAGGTCGAGATGCCGGGTGTGGTAGCGGCTGAGGTAGTTGTTCCACTTGAAATCGCGATCCTCGTTGCCGATTTCCCAGTAGCGCGATGCGGCGACGCCGCTGATCATGGCGCGATAGTGCAGCACCGGCAAGTCGAATCCGCCACCATTCCAGGACACCAGTTGTGGTGTGTATTTGTCGATGATGCGGAAAAAATCATGCACCAGCTTCGGCTCGGCATCCTCAAGGGTGCCGAGCGAACGGACCCGGAAGCCGTCGTCATCGCGGAACGCGCAGGATATCGCGGCGACACGATGCAGGTGATGTGGCATGAAATCGGAACCGGTCTTCTCGCGCCGCGCTGAAAACGCGGCGGCGGCGACTTCAGTGTCAGTCAGGCTGGCGGAATGTCCGTGCAGAGCACGCAGGCCCTTCACATCGGGAATCGTCTCGATGTCGAACACCAGCACCGGAATCACAACAACGCATCCTTGCCTACTCCGCGCGCGGTCAGCGCACGCTTGAGTTTGATCAGCGCCTCTTGCTGGATCTGCCGCACGCGCTCGCGTGTCACGCCCATCTCGGCCGCCAGTTCTTCCAGCGTCGCCGGATCGTCATTGTCGAGCCCGAAGCGGCGGATGATCACGATGCGCTGCTTGTCAGGCATTTTTTTCAGCCAGTCGCGCACCAGCATCGTCATCTCATGATGCTCGGCGCGGGAATCCGGGCCTTCTTCGCTGCTGCCCGGCAGCATGTCCATCAGGCTGGCCTGCGGATCGTTGTCGAGCGGCGCGTCGAGCGAGGTGGCATGTTCGGATAGCGCGAGGATATCCTGCACATCCTCGACCGGCCGCTCGACCAGGTGCGCGATGTCTTCCGCGGTGGCGTCCTTGCCGTCGTGATGCTGCGCTTCCAGATGATATTTTGCGCGCAGGATCTGATTGAGTTCACGCACCATGTGCACCGGCAGCCGCACCGTGCGCGCCTGGTTCATGATCGCGCGCTCGATGCTCTGGCGTATCCACCAGGTTGCATAGGTTGAAAAACGGAATCCGCGTTCCGGCTCGAACTTGTCGATCGCCCGCATCAGGCCGAGGTTGCCTTCTTCGATCAGGTCGAGCAGCACCACACCGCGATTGATGTAATGCTTCGCAATCGACACCACCAGCCGCAGATTGTGCTCGATCATTTTTTGACGGGCATCAAAATCACCCTGCTTTGCCAGCGTCGCAAAATGTACTTCTTCCGGCACCGACAACAGCGGGCGCAGACCAATCTGATTCAGGTAATGCTGGGTAGTATCGGTGGAAAGTTCCGCCGCCAGAACGGACTTCAGTTCATCGACGCCTTCGATAGCGGACACCACGGGAGGCGCCATGCCGTCGGCGTGTCCCACACCGGACGCCGCCGGATCGAGCCCGCCACTCCCCTCCCCCTCGCCGTCAAGCGGCGTATCGGGCAACTCATCCGGCGCTGCATCATCATCCGAAAAGTCGTTGGGGGTGGAATTCATTTAACGGTTGGGCAGGAATTTCGAAGGGTCGACTGGTTTGCCTTGCTGACGAATCTCGAAGTGAAGCTTTACCGTGTCGGTATCGGAATTACCCATCTCCGCGATTTTCTGGCCTTTGCTGACGGTTTGACCTTCTTTTACCAAGATGGTTTTATTGTGCGCGTAGGCTGACAACAAGTTGTTGGTGTGCTTGACGATAACAAGATTGCCATAACCGCGCACGCTGCTTGCATATAGAACCGTGCCCGAGCCTGCGGCAATAATTGGCTGTCCCATCCTGCCTGCGATATCAATGCCCTTTTTGCCGCCATCGAAGGTACCGATTACCTTGCCCTCGGCTGGCCATATCCACGCAATGCTGGAATCCGCGGCGGATGTTTCGGCCGGGGAATCGCTGACTTTTTCTTCGGCCTTCGGCGCTACGCTCCTGGCGGGTTCCGCTCTGCTGGCAACGACCGGAGCGGCACCATCCGGCCGTTGCATCTCGGCCAGCGCGGCGTCGGAATAAGGACGTTTATCGCCACGCGGCCCGGTCTTGTTGCCGGACGACGCTGCAGCGGACGGCGCCGAGGAGGTAACCGCCGTATTGAGCGGACGGGTTTCGACGCCGGACGTGGTAGCAACACTTGCGGTCTGCGCGCCGCTCAGGGGCTGCTGCCCGTTTTCAGGCGGTAACACCCGCAAGACCTGGCCGACTTCAATGTTATTGGCGCTGGGGAGATTGTTCCACTCAACGATGTCACGGAAATTCTGACGGAATTCGCTTGCGATGCGATACAGGGTATCGCCCCTCTTGACCGTGTAGAATCCGCGCCCCTCGGCGCTTGCCGGCTTGCTCGTTGCGACGGGAGCGGCCCTGGCGCCTGGCGCCCGGTCAATCACCGGCGCGGCGTTGCGCGTGGTGCTGCAGCCGGCAATTGCGGTCGCAATCAATCCCAGGAATATCAGGCGTATTTTTTTCATTCTCATTAATGTCAATTTATCTGCTGTCCAGCGTAAAGTCGTCAGACCGTACCGGGACGCAGTGGTACGAAGTGGCAATCTTCGAGGGTTTCAGTCGTCCATTCGTATTTACTCACGCGCTCAACCAGTTGCAACACCTGGTGATGGGAGCCGACAGGCGCCACAAGCCGGCCGCCAATGGCCAATTGTTCCAGCAGTGCCTGCGGCACTTCCAGACCCGCGGCAGCCAGGATGATGCCATCAAAGGGGGCTACTTGCGGGAAGCCAAGCATACCATCTCCGTAATGCAAGCGCAGATTGGCAATCCGCAAGGTGCGCAGATTGGCCTTGGCCAGTTCATGCAGCGGCTTGATGCGCTCCACCGAATACACTTCTTTCGCAACCATCGCCAGCACCGCCGCCTGGTAACCGCAGCCGGTGCCGATCTCCAGCACCTTTTCCAGTGTGCCGCTGCGGTTGTTGCGCAGGACTTCAATCATCCGTGCCACGATGTAAGGTTGTGAAATCGTCTGGTGATAACCAATCGGCAACGACGCATCGATGTACGCCTGGCTGGCCAGTGCCGGCTGCAGAAACAGATGGCGCGGCACCGCTTCCAGTGCGGCCAATACCTTGTTATCCCGGACACCTTGTTTGGCAACCCGGGCAACCATGGCCTTGCGAACCGATTCCGACACCATGGGCACGGGCCGATCCGTTTTGGGCGCAAGCGGCGGTTTTGCGGCGGGCGCCGGCGGCGCAGTGTGCGTTACCGGCCGGGTATTGTTGCGGATACTGTCCCGCGCCGCATTCTGCGTTGCGGTCTGCGGTGTCGCCGTCCTGGCTGAGGATAAAGATTTCAAGGATCGGGTATGCGCGGTGCGGGAAGGATTGTCGGCGACCGATGACAGCGATAGCGGAAAACTCTTTGTCTTGCCGGTCATGCCAGACCTTTCTTGAGTGTCTCCAGTTGCGCCACATGGGTCAGATCGATGCGCAATGGCGTGATCGATATGCAGCCTTGTGCGGTGGCATGAAAATCCGTGCCCTCACCGCCATCCAGCGCGGAGCCGGCCGGCCCGATCCAGAATATTTCGCGGCCATGCGGATCGCGCGCCTTGATCACCGGCTCCGACTGGTGCCGTTTGCCCAATCGGGTGGCAACGATGCGATCGAGATTCTCGTAAGGCAGGTTCGGGATATTGACGTTTAATAAATATGGTTTTTCAAGCATGTCAAAGCGGCGCTCCACGATCTCGCGCGCGATCCTGGCGGCAGCTTCCAGATTGGCCCAGCCGTGCTCTACCTGGGAAAACGCAATGGATGGGATGCCGAATAAAAACCCTTCGGTTGCCGCCGCCACGGTGCCGGAATACAGCGTGTCGTCGCCCATGTTCTGCCCCTGGTTGATGCCGGAGACCACCAGATCGGGACGAAAAGGCAGGATGCCGGTCAGGGCCACATGCACGCAGTCGGAGGGTGTGCCATTTACAAAGTAGAAACCGTTTTCAGCCTGATGGACCGACAGCGGCTGATTGAGCGTAAGGGAATTGGATGATCCGGATCGATTGCTGTCAGGCGCAACGACCACTATTTCGGCTATCGGTGCCAGTGCCTTGGCCAGGGCGATGAGGCCGGGCGCCAGATAACCATCGTCGTTGCTGATCAAAATTCTCATGGGCTGATTTTACCCGAAGCACTACCTTGAGCAGATGAAGAAGTCTTGCATTTTTCGAGATAACCACAAATCGGACCGGCAAGCGGGAATGGACTTGTGAAATTGAAAACAAATGGGGGGTGGCAGTTCGCAGGGTGGAAAAGCGCAGCTTTTCCACCCTGCCTATATTTCACCCTACGCGTTTCTAATCAGGGCGCCCCAAAGAACGCCACCACCTCGGCCAGCTCCCTGGTGCGTTTGAACGGCGGCAGGCTTTGCCAGATTCGCTTTCCATAGGGTTTGGAAATGAGCCGCGGATCGCAGATCATCAAGACCCCGCGATCGGTTTCATCCCGGATCAGCCGACCGGCGCCCTGCTTCAGATTGATGATCGCTTCGGGCAGCTGATGATGCACAAAACCGTTCATGCCTTTTTTCTCGAGCGCGGCAATGCGCGCAGCCAGCACCGGATCGTCGGGCGGCGAGAAAGGCAGCTTGTCGATGATCACGACCGACAGCGCTTCGCCGCGCACGTCAACGCCTTCCCAGAAACTCTGGCTGCCGATCAGCACCGCATTTCCGGCGGCCCGGAAACGGTCGAGCAATTCGGTGCGGCCCGCTTCGCCTTGGACCATCAGCGGGAACGGCAGCTTGCGGATTTCGAATTCGGCGCGCAAACGTTCCGCTGCCCGTTTGACGGCACGGTTCGTGGTGCACAATAAAAAGGCGCGGCCGGCCGCCGCTTGAATTACCGGCAAGGCGGCATCGATTACCGCATCGGTGTAATCGGGCGCATTCGGCTGCGGCAGGCCGTTCGGCACATACAGCAGGCCCTGCTGGCCATAATCGAACGGGCTCGGCCAGGACGCGGCCAGTTCATCGGCAAGGCCCATCTGCGCGGTGTAATGATTAAAATCGTTTTTAACCGCCAGCGTGGCCGAGGTAAAGATCCATGCGCGTGCCGAACCCTCGCGCTGCTTGCTGAAAATCGGCGCGATCGACAGCGGTGTCTGATGCAGCTGCAATGACGAAGAAAATGCTTCCACCCACAACACACGCTCCTCCGCGTCGCCGCCGTTCGCGCCGCCCGGGAAGTTCCATGCCGCCAGCCGTGCCGCCAGTTCGATTGCACGGCCCCGGCATTGCTCCAGCGTTTCGGCGCGCTCGGCCTGCTTCTCCAGCGTGGCGATCATGCCCTGCAGGTCTTCCTTCAGCTTTTCCAGCGCCGGGAAAAAAGTGCTGGACGGCGCGATCTGGTGCACCGCCAGCCGTATCACGTCCTGCGGAAAGACCAGGCGCAATTCACGCGCGGCGCGCTCCACGGGGGTCACCACGCCGGCCCAGTCGGCGCCATCGCGCGCATGCGACAGCCCTTCCGCCAGCACGTCGCGGCACAGCTCCAGCACTTGCGAGGTCGATACCGTATCGCCGAAAAAAAGCGTCGCCGTTTCCGGCAACTGATGCGCTTCATCGAAAATGATCGTGTTCGCCGATGGCAGCAGTTCGGCCACACCGGTGTCCTTGAGCGCGACATCGGCAAAAAACAGATGATGATTGACCACCACCACGTCGGCCTGCTGCGCTTCCTTGCGCGCTTTCATCACGAAGCAGTCGGAATAATACTGGCACTCCGCGCCCAGGCAGGTATCGCGGGTGGAGGTGACGAGGTTCCAGATCAGCGCGGTTTCCGGCACTTTGGACAATTCTGCCTTGTCGCCGCTGTTGGTGGTTTTCATGAAGCGCGAAATCTCGCGCAGGTGTCCGACATCGTCGCGCGATGTCAGCCGGCCGTTCTGCAAGGTGCGTTCGAGATGGAAATGACAGACGTAGTTGGAGCGTCCCTTCAGCAGCGCCACGGAGACCGGGGCCTTGAGCGCCTTGCGCACCGTCGGGATATCGCGCAGGAAAAGCTGATCCTGCAGGTTTTTGGTACCGGTAGACACAATGACCTTGCCGCCCCACAACAACGCCGGGACCAGGTAAGCGAAGGTCTTGCCGGTGCCGGTGCCCGCTTCCGCAATCAGTGTTTGCTGTCCGGAAATTGCCTGCGCAATCGCTTTCGCCATTTCGGTCTGCGACTTGCGAGGATGAAATCCACCGATCGCCTGGCCCAGCGGCCCGCTGACGCCGAAAAGCTGGTCGATGTCGGCATCATGCGCGCCGGCTGCGCCTACTGCGGAATTGTCTTCAGTCAAAATGGCTATCAATAATGAATTACGCCGTACCACACGGGAGCGAGAGGCTCGATCAGGCGAGAACCTGACGAATGCTGATTTTACCAATACTAAGTACCCGGCCGGAATAAATTGAGAGATGGATGTGGATCTGGCTGGGCCCGCCTAGGGGGATGTGATGCAAGGCGCCCGGGCCGCAGCAGTGCGAGCACTGCAAGGGCCGGGCAACGCTGCAGCGCGCCGGTCAGGGCCGCAGACACTCACAATTTATTTTGGACGGGTACTTAGATGCCGGCTTCATGCCGCGGAACCTATGCAGGAATATCAGGCACGAGCTGCATTCGCAACAGCGTGATATGGTCCTTCAGCTGCAGCTTGCGTTTTTTCAGGCGCCGCAATTGTAACTCTTCATGCCGCACATCATGCGTGATCGTCTCGATCACGGCGTCCAGATCGCGATGCTCGACTTCGAGTTCGATGATACGTCGTTGTATGTCTTCCGGAGGATTCATATTTATTTTGTAACATCCACGACTAAAAAGCCAAACCTGTCTGGACAGAGTTGGCGCATGTGTTAATTTACGCAAATAATACCAGCCCCGGACTATATTTTCTTCTTGGCAAGAGCGGCGCGCGGGGGAAAACAATCCCCAGTTGCAACGTGATCAACACGCGTCATGCCAGACGAAAAAAGATGACATTTAACTTCATGTAAAGCGTTGGGATTGGTATAAGCTGTTGCCAACACGAAGTTTAATCTACATGGTGGGTCACTTGGCAACAGCCTGCGCATAAATGCGCATCTATTTGCGCCATGCATCGTTACCAATCTTCCCGATAGCATCGGTATCGCTGCGGTTGGCGCCTGGCCTGCCCCAAAAAACCCATCGCTTTTATTTGCGCAGTTCGTTACCAAGTGACCCACTAGCCTTATGAGTCAATACAAAGTCATAGCAGCAACCGGCCAGCATGCCGGTGACCGCACAACACAGCAGGACCGCATCGCCATATTTGCCACACCCAAAGCGCCTGGTTACATGATGACGGTCCTGGCCCATGGACTGGGCGGAGGCGCCGACGGTGCGCTGGCCGCTGAGCAAGTCATCCATACCGCAAAGCAACTCTTCGAGCACTTCTCGCCGGGCGTGGACAATATTGAATCGATGTTGCAGGCAATCGGGCATGAAGCACAACAAGTCCTGCAGCTCAGCAGTTTTTCATCCAAAAAACATCCGCAATGCAGCATGGTCGTGTTAGTGATCACACCGCAGCAAAGCGCAATCTGGGCCCATGTCGGCGATGCCCGCCTGTATCGATTTATCGGCCCCAACTTCGCCGAACGAACACATGATCATTCGGAAGACGACGGCGCGGCAAACGTCAGTATCTCGTTCCGGCGCCTCGATGAAAAACCGCAGCGCCGCTCCGGCATTCTGCTCAATGTCATCGGAACCGGCAGCAACGACTTGTTCGTCACGGTCAATCGGAATGATGAACTCAAAGAAGGTGATGCCTTTATTTTGTGTTCACCGGGTTTCTGGGAATACTTCGACGACACCGAACTGGGCGCCGCCATCGCGATGAATACGCCGCGCGAAGCATCCGAAATGCTGATCAGGAAAGCACGGGAGCGTGCGGCAGGGAGCGAAGCAGACAACTGTTCGCTGGCGATCGTCAAACTGGTTGCGGTCCCGAAAGAGGCAAAAAAATATAACATCGGCCATGGCCGGAAGTCTGTTCCGGACACCCGTTAATCATCTTCAGGGAGCCTTGGCCTCAGCTTTTTTCCGGGCAATCTCGGCTTCTTTTTTTGCTTTGTCCGCCGCTACTTTTTCCTGCCGCGCCTTTGCAACACGTTCCTTCTTTTCAAAAGCGGCGACATTTGCGGCGCGCTGTTCCTCGCTGAGTTCTTTGCGTGGCTTTACCTGCCTTGGGCTCGATTGCGGCCGCGCGGCAGGGGCGGCGGTTTCCTTCCTGCTCGAAACAGGAGCGGCCTCCGCCGCTTCCGCCGTCTGTTTAGCCTCTTCCACTCGCCTGGCACTGTCGGCTTCTCGTTTTGCGTTGGCGATTTCCCGCGCCTTTGCTTCTTTCTCCCGCTGCGGCGCCTCCGCTATTTCTTCTTCCCGCTTTTCGGCCAGGGCCTTGTCGCGTTTTTCCACCACATCGCGCCGTTTGAATCTTTCCGCCTGGATTTCGATCGGACGTAGTTGCGCCAGCGCGTAGCGGCGCCGCTCCTTCGCTTCATCCATGCAGGATGTGGTGAAAAACTTTGGATAACACGCAAGCTCCTCGGCGGCATGCTGTGCTTCGATGCGCTCTTGCTCTTTGCTGATTTCCGACAATGCCCGGTCTGCGGCATCCACCGATTTGATCGACCCTGGCGGATAACGCTCGACCAGGAATGCTGCCGGCGACGCCTGGAATGACTGCTGTACATGGAGCGGAATCTGCGAACATCCGGCTAACACGAACACGAGGGCGAGAAGAAGCGGGCGCACGATCGGACGCGGCCACTGGAGTGCGGGAGAAAGATCGGTGCCTGGTTTCACTTGGTCGGTTCCATGTTCAATAGCTTTCAGGCAATGGCATCGGTCACATCGCGCCGCTCGGATTCCATGTACTCAAGCGACTGCATTTCGATGATACGCGATACGGTGCGGTGGAATTCATTGGCCAGCGTGCCTTCGGTATATAACACCTCGGGCGGCACTTCAGCGGACATCAGCAGCTTCACCCTGTGATCGTAAAACACGTCGATCAGCCAGGTAAAGCGCCGCGCTTCGGAGGACATGGCCGCCGACATGCGCGGAATGCCGGACAGGATAACCGTATGAAACCGGCTGGCGATTTCAAGATAATCATTCTGTGAGCGGGGTCCGCCGCACAAGGTCGCGAAGTCAAACCAGATCACACCCCCGGCGCGCCGCAGGCACTTGATCTCGCGTTCTTCGATGCGCACGCGCGGATCTTCGTCAGCTGCTTCGGCCAGCCTGGAATACGCGCTACGCAGCGCACGGTCGGCTTCGGCGCCTGGCGGGGTATGGTAAACCTCGACCTGCTGCAAGGTTCTTTTGCGGTAATCGATGCCGGCATCCACATTCACGATGTCGAGCTTGTCCTTGAGCAGCGCAATGGTCGGCAACATCCTGTCACGGTGCAATCCGTCAGGGTACAAGGTATCGGGTGCGTAATTCGAGGTCATTACAAACGATACGCCATTATTGAACAGGGCCGTCAGCAAATTGTAGAGGATCATTGCATCGGCGATATCGGACACATGAAATTCGTCAAAGCAGATCAGCCGGTATTTCCTGGCGATGCGGCGCGCAACTTCATCCAGCGGATCGGCAATGCCCTTCAGGTCGTCGAGTTCGCGATGAACACCACGCATGAATTCGTGAAAATGCACCCGCGTCTTGCGCACCACCGGCACCACCAGATAAAAGCTGTCCATCAAAAACGACTTGCCGCGGCCAACACCACCCCACATGTAGACACCGCGCGGTACGTCAGGGCGGTTGATCAGCCGCTTGATCTTGGTGGAACGCCGGGATTTGAATTCCACCCATTCGTCGTAAGCCTGCTGCAGACGCTCCACCGCCCGGTATTGCGCCTCGTCGGCGGTAAAACCGCGCTCGGCGAGTGCATGCTCATAATATTGCTGGACATTCATCGTGTTCAAATCGTACTTACCCTGAAGCCAGAGTCTGGCTTTTTGTTCGGTGGCAGTGCAGAAAAATGGGCGAGTCGTCGCTCGCCCATCACGGTTGATTCTGAATCCCGGGCCTATCCCGGCAGGTAAAGTCGTTGCGACGGGATGACATGCGTCCTCTGCAAAGACTCACCCAGCATTACAACGGCGTCATCTCCATCACAATGCTCGCGGGATAAGCACTGTCGCTCCCCCCTATCGGAAATCCAAATCCCAGGCCGACACCCACATTTCCATTGCCGCCCCCAAATCCGAGGCCGACACTGGAGTTGCCGGAAGTGTAGGGTCGATAAATAAATTCCGACGTGCGGTATCCATCCTTGTTACAAATGACGCGCAGGTCGCCGGCCGGCGTGCCCAATGGCGCGGTGGCCGGCGTTGTCACACGCCAACTTCCGGCGCTGTTGGTAATCGAACAGTCGGCACCGGCCAGTGGCTGGCCGCGCGACACCGTGCTGACAGCAACATGCGTGTCACGCGGCCCGGACGTCACACAGGCAGACAACACTAACGACAACAACAGAACGAGATTACGCATTGCAAACTCCGTATTTCTGCAGCCCGACATGAATTGACAAGTCTGCCACATAAATTCATCGCTTGCTTTCGCCTCCCGCGTGCTTCCCTACTTAAAAATTAAGCGCCCGTTTGTCAACCGCCAGCGCCGCTTCCTTGGTTGCCTCGGACAAGGATGGATGAGCATGGCAGATGCGTGCAATATCTTCCGCGGAGGCACGGAATTCCATTGCGACCACGGCTTCCGCAATCAGCTCGGACGCCATAGGACCGATGATATGCACACCCAGAATCTCATCGCTTTTTGCATCGGCCAGGAATTTCACCATGCCTGAGGTATCGCCCAGCGCGCGTGCGCGGCCGTTCGCGAGAAACGGGAACGTGCCTGCCTTGTAGGCGATGCCTTCCGCCTTCAGTTGCTGCTCGGTCTTGCCGACCCACGCAATTTCCGGCGAGGTGTAAATCACCCAGGGAATGGTATTGAAGTTGACATGGCCATGCTGGCCGGCGATACGTTCGGCTACCGCAACACCCTCTTCTTCCGCCTTGTGCGCCAGCATCGGGCCGCGCACGACGTCGCCCACTGCCCATACGTTCGGCAGGCTGGCCTTGCAATCGCCATCGACCGCGACAAAACCGCGCTCGTCGAGCTTGAGGCCGACTTTTTCAGCATCCAGGCCGATGGTATTGGGCACCCGGCCGATCGACACGATCAGCTTGTCGAACACGGCTTTCTGCGCCGTGCCCTTGTCGTCGACGTACTCGACCGAGACATCCTTCTTGTTGGCCTTGATCGCACCGATCTTGACGCCCAGGCTGATCGCCAGGCCCTGCTTGGTGAACATCTTGTGCGCTTCTTTCGCGATCTGCTCGTCGACTGCGCCGAGGAAGGCCGGCAGCGCTTCCAGCACGGTCACTTCGGACCCGAGGCGACGCCAGACACTGCCCATCTCGAGGCCGATGACGCCGGCGCCGATGACACCCAGCTTTTTCGGCACACCTTCGATCGCCAGCGCGCCGGTATTCGACAGGATCAGTTTTTCATCGAACTCGGCGCCCGGCAATGCACGCGCATTGGAACCGGTGGCGATGATGATGTGTTTGCCGGTGATCGATTCCGTGGCAGCGCCGGCGACCTTGATTTCATAACCGCTGGCGTCCGACTTCACGAAGGAACCGCGGCCGTGGAAGAAGGTGACTTTATTTTTTTTCAGCAGATACAGAATGCCGTCGTTGTTTTGCTTGACGACCGTGTCCTTGCGCGCCAGCATCTGGCCGAGGTTGAGGCTCAGGCCGGTGACATCAATGCCATGCTCGGCGAACTTGTGGCCCGCATGTTCATAATGCTCGGACGATTGCAGCAAGGCTTTCGATGGAATGCAGCCGACATTGGTGCAGGTGCCGCCCGGCGCCGGGCCGCCTTTTTCATTTTTCCATTCGTCTATGCATGCGGTGGACAAACCCAGTTGCGCCGCGCGAATCGCTGCGATGTAACCGCCGGGTCCGCCGCCAATGACTACCACATCAAAATTTTTTGACATTATTTTCCCTTAAAAAGCGCGGCAGGGCGCGTCCGGTGTTCCGGCCGCACCCTATCAGATATTACAGATCGAGCAACAGGCGAGCCGGATCTTCCAGCGCTTCCTTCATGGCGACCAGGCCAAGGACGGCTTCGCGGCCGTCGATGATGCGGTGATCGTAGGACATGGCAAGATAGTTCATCGGACGAATCACGATCTGGCCGTTTTCCACCACCGCGCGGTCTTTGGTGGCATGCACGCCGAGGATTGCCGCTTGCGGCGGATTGATGATCGGGGTCGACAGCATCGAACCGAAGACGCCGCCATTCGAGATCGAGAAGGTGCCGCCGGTCAGGTCGTCGAGCGTCAGTTTGCCGTCTTGCGCTTTCTTGCCGAATTCGGCGATTTTCCGCTCGATATCCGCGATCGACATCTGATCGGCGTTGCGCAGGATCGGCACCACCAGGCCGCGTGGCGAACCGACCGCGATGCCGATGTCGAAGTAACCGTGATACACGATGTCGTTGCCGTCCACCGAGGCATTGATCACCGGGTATTTTTTCAGCGCGGCGACCGCGGCCTTGACGAAGAAGGACATGAAGCCCAGCTTGACGCCGTGCTCTTTCTCGAACTTGTCCTTGTACTTGGAGCGCAGGTCCATGACCGGCTGCATGTTGACTTCATTGAAGGTCGTCAGGATTGCGTTGGTGGCTTGCGATTGCAGCAGGCGCTCGGCGATGCGGGCGCGCAGGCGGCTCATCGGCACACGTTCTTCAGGACGCTCGCCGAGATCCATTTTCGGCGCTGCCACTTGCTGCAGGGGCGCTTTTGCAACTGGCGCCGCGGCGACTGGAGCAGGCGCGGCTGCCGGTTTCTTGTCGAGCAGGCTGATCACGTCGCCCTTGGTGACACGCCCGTCCTTGCCGGTGCCTTCAACCTGGCCTGCCGAGAGATTGTTTTCAGACAGCATCTTGGCGGCGGCGGGCATCGCAATGCCGGCCGAACCGGCTGCGGCTGAGGCTGCGGCAGCGGCGACTGGTTGCGCCGCGGCGGCGGCAGGAGCGGCGGCGGCTGCCGCCGGCACGGCGCCAGCCTTGGCTTCGGTATCGATACGCGCGATCACTTCACCGGCGACCACGGTGCTGCCATCTGGCCGGACGATTTCGGTAATCACACCGCTATCGGGAGCGGGCAATTCCAGCACCACCTTGTCGGTTTCGATATCGATCAGGTTTTCATCGCGGGTCACCGCTTCGCCTACTTTTTTATGCCATTGCAACAGCGTCGCTTCCGCGACTGATTCCGACAGCTGCGGAACTTTGACTTCAAGAATTGCCATGTAACTCTCCGTTTCGGGTTGTGCGTACGGCGCACCGGCTTCCGGCGCGCCGCAGGGTCTTTATTTGGTCAGGACAAAGCCTTTCAGCTTCGAAAATGCCGTATCGATCAGCACCTTCTGCTGCGCGTAGTGCTTGTCGTAGTAACCGACCGCCGGCGAGGCGCTGGCTGGGCGGCCTGCGTACGCAAGCTTGCGGCCATCGTCCAGGTTTTCAAAGATGTTGTGCTGGATCTGGAACCATGGTCCCTGGTTTTGCGGCTCATCCTGCGTCCACACCAGTTCCGTATAGTTCGGGAAACGCTTCAGTTCAGCAGCAAAGGCCTTGTGCGGGAACGGATAAAGCTGTTCGATACGAATGATGGCGGTATCGGTCTGTCCGCGTTCCTTGCGCGCATTGACCAGGTCGTAATAGACCTTGCCCGAGCAGGCGATCACACGTTTGACTTTCCTGACATCGATCTTCTCGTCCACTTCGCCGATCACGGTCTGGAACGAGCCCTTGGCCAGTTCCGACAGCGGCGAACCGGCATCCTTGTTACGCAGCAGCGACTTGGGCGTCATGATGACCAGAGGCTTGCGGAACAGGCGGATCATCTGGCGCCGCAGCAGATGGAAAATCTGCGCTGCGGTGGTCGGCTGCACCACTTGCATGTTGTTGTCGGCGCACAGTTGCAGAAAACGCTCCGGACGTGCCGACGAGTGTTCCGGGCCCTGGCCTTCATAACCGTGCGGCAGCATCATGACCAGGCCGGAGGCGCGGCCCCACTTGACTTCGCCGGAGCTGATGAACTGGTCGATCACGACCTGCGCGCCATTGGCGAAATCGCCGAACTGCGCTTCCCAGATCGTCAGGGTGTTCGGCTCGGCGGTCGAATAACCGTATTCGAAACCAAGCACCGCTTCTTCCGACAATACCGAGTCGATCACGGCAAACGGCGCCTGCTGTTCAGACACGTTTTGCAGCGGAATGTAGCTGCCGGCATCCCAGCGTTCGCGATTCTGGTCGTGCAATACCGCATGGCGATGCACGAATGTACCGCGGCCGGCGTCCTGGCCGGTCAGACGGACCGCGTAGCCGGAAGCGACCAGCGATGCATAGGCCAGATGTTCACCCATGCCCCAGTCGAGATTCAGTTCGCCGCGTCCCATCGCTGCGCGATCGGCCAGCACTTTTTCCACCAGCGAATGCACCTTGAATTGTTCGGGAACAGTCGTGATGCGGGTGGCCAGACGCTTCAGTTCAGCCAGAGGCACGGCGGTATCGGCGGCGTCGGTCCACTTGCGGTTGAGGAAGGGCATCCAGTCAACCGCGTACTTGCTCTTGAAGTTGGAGATGACCGGATCGACCGTGTGCTTGCCCGCATCCATCGCATCGCGATAGGCCTTGACCATCACATCGCCGCCGTCGGCAGCGATCGTGCCTTGCGCGACGAGTTTGTCGGCATACAGCTTGCGGGTGCCCGGATGCTGGCTGATTTTCTTGTACATCAGCGGTTGCGTCAGCGCCGGTGTGTCCTGCTCGTTGTGGCCGAGCTTGCGGAAGCAGATGATATCGACCACGATATCCTTCTTGAATTCCACGCGGTAATCGAGCGCGATCTGGGTGGCAAACACCACCGCTTCAGGATCATCGCCATTGACGTGCAGCACAGGCGCTTCGATCATCTTGACGACGTCGGAGCAATACAGCGTCGAGCGTGAATCGCGCGGATCGGAGGTGGTGAAACCGATCTGGTTGTTGATGACGATATGCACGGTGCCACCGGTGCCATAGCCGCGGGTCTGCGCCAGGTTAAGCGTTTCCATTACCACGCCCTGCCCTGCAAACGCGGCATCGCCGTGCACCAGGATCGGCAGCACTTGCGATCCATCCTTGTCGCCGCGGCGCTCCATGCGGGCCTTGACCGAACCTTCGACCACCGGGTTGACGATTTCAAGGTGCGACGGATTGAACGCCAGCGACAGGTGAACCGGGCCGCCCGGGGTCGTGATATCGGAAGAAAAGCCCTGGTGATACTTGACGTCGCCGGCCGGCAGGTCGTCGCCATGCTTGCCTTCGAATTCGGCAAACAGTTCCTGCGGCATCTTGCCGAGGGTATTGACCAGCACGTTCAGGCGACCGCGATGGGCCATGCCGATCACGATTTCCTGCACGCCTTTTTCGCCGGCACGCTGGATCGTTTCGTCGAGCGAAGCGATGAAACTTTCACCGCCCTCGAGCGAGAAGCGCTTCTGGCCTACGTATTTGGTATGGAGGTAACGCTCCAGGCCTTCGGCCGCGGTCAGGCGGTCGAGGATGTGCTTTTTCTTTTCAGGACTGAAATTCGGCGCCGAGCGCGAGGATTCGAGGCGTTCCTGCATCCAGCGCTTTTGCGTCGGATCGCTCATGTACATGAATTCGCTGCCGACTGAACGGCAGTAGGTATCGCGCAGTGCGTTGATCAGGTCGCGTAAGGTGGCTGTTTCAGCACCGAAATAGGTATTGCTGATGTTGAACACGATGTCCATGTCGGCATCGGTGAAGCCATAGAAGCTCGGCTCCAGTTCGGGAATGTTCGGGCGCTCCTGGCGCTGCAGCGGATCGAGGTTGGCCCATTGGGAACCGAGGTATCGGTAGGCGGCGATCAACTGTGTCGCGGCGACGCGCTTGCGGCCCATTTCCGCATCGGCGGACGCGGTGACAGTGCGGATCGGACCCTGCTTGGCGCGTTCGGCGAACGACGCTACGACGGGTGCATGGGCTACGTCTGGCTTGTTGGAACCATCAACCGCGGGCATGTGCTGCATGGCGTCGAAATACGCGCGCCAGTTATCGGGGACGGAACCGGGATTGTTCAGGTACGCCTCGTACAATTCTTCCACGTACGGTGCGTTGCCTCCAAACAAATAGGAGTTGGACAGGTATTGCTGCATCATCTTGCTCACCTTTCCTCGCGTTTCGCGAAGTTAGCGGGTTAATTTAACCTTCCGCGACACGGCCTGACCGGTTAGCGGATTGCACATCAAGTTGTGGGGAAGGGCTACGTTGACCTGAATGTCGTTCAATCCTCAAAGGATATCATATTTGAGTTGACCGACTAAGCAAAAAAGCGAGTCACAAGGACTCGCTTTTTTGTACTACCTTCGTCTCGGACTGATCAGGCCCGTTTTTCCATCGGTGGCACATCGCGTGCCGGTGAACCAATGTACAACTGGCGCGGACGGCCGATTTTTTGTTCAGGATCGGAAATCATCTCGTTCCATTGTGCGATCCAGCCCACCGTACGGGCCATGGCGAAGATGCCGGTGAACAGCGACACCGGGATGCCGAGCGCGGACTGCACGATGCCGGAGTAGAAATCGACGTTCGGATACAGCTTGCGCGACACGAAGTATTCGTCTTCCAGGGCGACTTTTTCCAGCGCCATCGCCAGCTTGAACAGCGGATCGTTTTCCAGACCCAGTTCATTCAGCACTTCATAGCAGGTTTCACGCATCAGCTTGGCGCGCGGATCGTAATTCTTGTAGACGCGATGGCCAAATCCCATCAGCTTGACGCCGGAATTCTTGTCCTTGACCTGCTTGACGAATTCAGGAATCTTGTCGACCGATCCGATTTCCTTGAGCATGTTGAGCGCCGCTTCGTTGGCGCCGCCGTGCGCCGGGCCCCACAGACAGGCGATGCCGGCAGCGATACACGCAAACGGGTTGGCGCCGCTGGAGCCGGCCAGCCGTACCGTCGACGTCGATGCATTCTGCTCGTGATCGGCATGCAGGATCAGGATGCGATCCAGCGCGCGCACCAGCACGTCATTGATCTTGTATTCTTCGCAAGGATTGGAGAACATCATGCGCATGAAGTTCGCGCTGTACGACAAGTCGTTGCGCGGATAAACGAAGGGCTGGCCGATCGAATATTTGTAGGTCATCGCCACCAGGGTCGGCATCTTGGCGATCAGGCGGATCGCCGACACTTCCCGATGATGCGGATCATTGATGTCAAGCGAGTCGTGATAGAAGGATGCCAGCGCACCGACCGTCCCAACCAGTACCGACATCGGATGCGCATCGCGGCGGAAACCACGGAAGAAGAACTGCATCTGCTCGTGCACCATCGTGTGATTGGTGACGGTCTGGACAAACTTGTCTTTCGCAGCCTTGTTCGGCACATCGCCGTTCAACAGCAGGAAGCAGGTTTCCAGGAAGTCGCAATTGACTGCCAGCTGCTCGATCGGGTAACCGCGGTAAAGCAGCTCACCCTTGTCGCCATCGATATAGGTAATCGCCGAATTGCATGCAGCAGTCGACAGGAATCCAGGATCGTAGGTGAAATCGCCAGTGGCGCCATACAGCTTGCGGATATCGATGACATCCGGTCCGATCGTGCCCTTGTAAATCGGGAAGTCGATCGAGGGAGTACCGTCAGAAAACGACAGCGTGGCTTTTGTATCAGAGTTGGTCATGGCTCTTCCTTCTATGGAGCAGGGAGTCGATAAATAAAAACGCGGAAACTAAACTCTTCAAGGGCTTGACTCGGCCGACTCGGCGGAATCAGGCGAATCAGGCGAATCAAGCACTACGCAGGCGCGTCAGAATCGCATGAACGTGCGGCAAATCGGCCTCACCTTCCGGTTCTTTTTGCGCCAGCAGCAAACTCATCAACTCATTATCCGGCAATTCAATCAAACGCGAAAAGGCGTCGACTTCTTCATCGGTCAGGGTTTCTTCGTTTGCATCCAGAAAGCGAGTCAATATCAGATCGTTCTCAAGCAGACCGCGGCGGCTACGCCAGCGCAAGCGCGCGCGCTTTGCGGGATCAGCCTGATGTGTAATTGACATGAGTTCTCGTTTTCCTTTATTCCATTCGGCTTCCGAAGAATAAGCGATTTGGAAGCCGCAGGGAATAAGGCGAAGGCGGTTTCACCTTCACCCAGTACTTATACCGTGCCGGCAATAATATTTATACCGCGCGGCGTACCAGCAATTCCTTGATCTTGCCGATCGCCTTGTTCGGATTCAATCCCTTCGGACAGACGTCCACACAATTCATGATCGAATGGCAACGGAACAGCCGATACGGATCTTCCAGGTTGTCCAGGCGCTCGGCGGTTGCCTCGTCGCGGCTGTCGGCGATGAAGCGGTACGCTTGCAGCAGGCCGGCAGGACCGACGAACTTGTCCGGATTCCACCAGAACGACGGGCAGGAAGTCGAGCAGCACGCGCACAGGATACATTCGTACAGGCCATCGAGCTCTTCGCGTTCGAGCGGCATCTGCAAGCGTTCTTTTTCCGGCGGAATTTCATTATTGATCAGGAACGGCTTGATCGAATGATATTGCTTGAAGAAGTTTGTCATGTCGACGATCAGGTCGCGGATCACCGGCAAGCCGGGCAACGGACGCAACACGATCGGTTCGGTCAGCTCGTTCAGATTGGTGGTGCACGCCAGTCCGTTCTTGCCATTGATGTTCATTGCATCCGAGCCGCACACGCCTTCGCGGCATGAGCGGCGCAGCGCCAGCGAATCATCGACATCGGCCTTGATCCGTTGCAGCGCATCCAGCAGCATCTTGTCGGTATCCTGCAGTTCCACCGTCAGGTCCTGCATATAGGGCTTGACGTCCTTGTCCGGATCGTAACGGTAGATTTGAAATTTCAGAGTACGTGCCATAGTGTGTTCTCGTTAGAATGTGCGTGCTTTGGGCGGGAAGGGATCCACTGTCAATGGCTTCGTTTTCACCGGCTTGTATTCAAGGCGATTGCCCTCCGAGAACCACAGCGTGTGTTTCATCCAGTTGACGTCGTCGCGCTGCTCATAGTCACGGTGCGCATGGGCGCCGCGCGATTCCTTGCGGGCGACAGCGGAGGTAATCGTGGCTTTCGCGGTTTCGATCAGGTTATCGAGTTCCAGCGCTTCGACACGGGCCGTATTGAATACCTTGGACTTGTCCTTGAACGACACATTCTTGCGCCGCTCATCGAGTTCCATGATCGCCTTGTAACCGGCGTTGAGCAACTCATCGGTGCGGAAAACGCCACAATAATGTTGCATCGCCGCCCGGATATCGTTGGCGACATCCTGCACACGCTCGGACCCGGTGCTGTTCTCCAGCCGGGCCAGGCGCTCCAGCGCAAAGTCGGCCGCATCCGCGGGCAAGGGCTTGTGGCTGCGGGCCTTGAGGTTGCTGTCGACCACATGGTTGCCGGCCGCGCGGCCGAACACCAGCAGATCCAGCAGCGAGTTGGTGCCGAGTCGGTTGGCGCCGTGCACCGACACGCAGGCGCATTCGCCGATGGCGTACAGGCCGTTGACGACCGAATTCGGATCGCCATCCTTGGGCGCGACGACCTGGCCGTGGATATTGGTTGGAATGCCGCCCATCTGGTAATGGATGGTCGGGACCACCGGAATCGGTTCCTTGGTGGCGTCGACGTTGGCAAACTTGTGGCCGATTTCCAGGATCGACGGCAGGCGCTTCTGGATGGTTTCGGCGCCGATATGGCGCAGATCCAGCAGCACGTGGTCCTTGTTCGGACCGCAGCCGCGGCCTTCCTTGATTTCCTGGTCCATCGAACGCGACACAAAATCGCGCGGCGCCAGATCCTTCAGCGTCGGCGCATAACGCTCCATGAAACGTTCGCCGTTGGCGTTGATGAGGATACCGCCCTCACCGCGCACACCCTCGGTAATCAGCACGCCGGCGCCGGCAACGCCGGTCGGATGGAACTGCCAGAACTCCATGTCTTCCAGGGGCAGGCCGGCACGTGCCGCCATGCCCATGCCGTCGCCGGTATTGATGAAGGCATTGGTGGAAGCGGCCCAGATGCGTCCGGCGCCGCCGGTCGCGAAAATCGTTGTCTTGGCTTCGAGGATCATGACCTCGCCGGTTTCCATCTCCAGCGCCACCACGCCGATCACATCGCCATCCGCATCGCGGATGATGTCGATCGCCATCCACTCGACGAAGAAATGCGTCTTCGCGCGGACGTTGCGCTGGTACAGCGTATGCAGCATCGCGTGGCCGGTACGGTCGGCGGCGGCGCAGGCGCGCTGCACCGGCTTCTCGCCGAAGTTGGCGGTGTGGCCGCCGAACGGACGCTGGTAAATCGTGCCGTCCGGATTGCGGTCGAACGGCATGCCGAAATGCTCGAGCTCGTAGACGACCTTGGGCGCTTCGCGGCACATGTATTCAATTGCATCCTGGTCGCCCAGGTAATCGCCACCCTTGACGGTGTCGAACATGTGCCAGTACCAGCTGTCTTCCGACATGTTGCCGAGCGAAGCGCCGATGCCGCCCTGCGCGGCAACCGTATGCGAACGGGTTGGAAATACTTTTGACAATACGGCCACATTCAGGCCGGCTTCGGCCAGTTGCAGCGACGCGCGCATGCCGGAACCGCCGGCGCCAATGATCACTGCATCGAAGCGGCGTGAAGGAATTTTTGATTTGATTGCTGACACGTTTACACGCTCCAAAGAATCTGCGCCGCCCATCCGGCACAACCGACAAGCCACAGTACTGTGGCAACTTGCAATGCGAGGCGGATCGACACTGGCTTCACATAATCCATCCAGATGTCGCGCATGCCGACCCAGACGTGATAGAACAAGGCGAGGAAGGTAATGAAGGTGGCGATCTTGAACCACTGGCGCGCAAACATGCCCGCCCAGCCCTCATAACTGAAATTCTGCCCCGACAGGAACAGGACCAGCAGGATCACCGTGTACACCGCCATCACGATGGCCGTGACGCGTTGCGCCAGCCAGTCTTTCATGCCGTAATGCGCGCCTACCACCAGACGTTTGGGTCCGATATTGTTTTTCATTTAAAACACTCCAAGCAATTTCAGTGCAACCAGCAGCGTCAACACCAGGCTGACAACGAGGACGGTGGCGGCCGAAACACGCGCGCTGTCCTTGTCCAGGCCGATATGAGCGTCCATGACCAGGTGCCGGATACCGGCGCAAAAATGATGCAGGTAGCCCCATGCCAGCGCCAGGATCACCAGCTTCACGAACCAGTGGCTGGTGATGCCTTTGAAATATTCAAAGGATATTTCGGAGGTGAGGCTTTTTTCCAGCAGATACAGGATGAAAGGCAGGAGCAGGAACATCATTGCGCCGCTGATGCGGTGCAGGATTGATACCAGACCCGCCAGCGGCATGCGGTAGCGGAGAATGTCCACAATGCCGATATTTTTGAATTGCGGCCGATTTTTCTTCGCGGCTTCAGACATACAAGACCCCTCGTTGCATAATAATCCTGTAATTTTCGCCTATTTTGTGCAGCACACCAATAGGCGTTTTTGGTTATGGACAAACTATTTTCTGTGAACCCGGTAATTCGCATCCCGCCATCGAATCACACAACTAGCTCAATTCATTCTGATAATGATGGCGATCGGTAAGATACAAACCACGCCTTACCTCAACCGCCTTGTCGCCGTAAGTGTACGAGACCCTCTCGACACTCAGCAGCGGCACGCCGACGCTCACCGCCAGCAACTGCGCGGCTTCCGCATCGGCACTGACCGCGCGTATGCGCTCGCTGGCACGGATCATGTGGGTGCCGAATTCAGTCTCGAACAAGCCATACATCGGCCCCTTGTACTCCACCAGGCGTTCCGCCGTCAGGCCCTTGAAGATCATGCCCGGCAGCCAAAGCTCTTCCAGGATCGTCGGCAAACCTTCAAACGACTGCACGCGCTTGATGAATATGACGGAATCGCCCGACTTGAGGTCGAGGATCCGCGCCACATCCGCAGGCGCACGCTGCCTTTTGACTTCAATGATCCTGTTGTCGGGGGAATGCGCATCGCCCGCATCCGGCATCAAGCGCAGAAAGCGAAACTGCGAACGCGCTTCATGATGGGTCGCGACAAAGGTACCCTTCCCTTGACGCCGCACCACCAGGTTTTCCGCAGACAATTCATCAATCGCCTTGCGGACAGTACCTTGACTGACCTTGAAACGACCGGCCAATTCTACTTCACTTGGGATCAGCTCGCCCGGCTTCCATTCACCTGATTGCAGGCTTTGCGTGAGCAGCGTCTTGATCTGCTGATACAGCGGACTGAAGGTCGGCGATGTTCCGGCGGCAGAGACACTGCTTCCCGCGCCCGGCGCATTGTTGTTCGTCAGTTGGGAAGTGGTAGAACTCATAACCCGCAATTTCACCACGAAAGGGCCATTGCCGTCTAGCAAAAAGTGGCCGGTGATATGTCTTATATAAGATAGATGATGGCCATTGACAGAGTAGTCATGTCGGCCTACACTCGCGGGCAACAAATTATGCATCACAGGCACCATCGCCCGCAATAGTCACCGGCGCCTGCAAGCGATATGCCGACCGGTTCCGGGAGGCATGCAGTGGCAGCGCAATCAGGCTGACGCCGCTTGTTTTCACCGGTATTATTGCAAGCTTCGGACTCTGACGCACGACATCGATTTCTTACCCTCTTGGAGATTCAACATGGCTAAAACTCCCCTGCGTGTTGCCGTAACCGGCGCCGCCGGCCAGATCGGCTACTCATTGCTGTTCCGTATTGCCAATGGCGACATGCTCGGCAAAGACCAGCCGGTCATTTTGCAATTACTGGAAATCCCTGACGAGAAAGCCCAGAAAGCGCTCAAGGGCGTGATGATGGAACTGGACGACTGCGCATTCCCGCTGCTGGCCGGCATGACCGCTCACAGCGATCCGATGACCGCATTCAAGGATATCGATTACGCATTGCTGGTCGGCGCCCGTCCGCGCGGCCCCGGCATGGAACGCAAGGATCTGCTGGAAGCCAACGCGCAGATCTTCACGGTCCAGGGCAAGGCGCTCGACGCCGTCGCCTCGCGCAATGTCAAGGTGCTTGTGGTCGGCAACCCGGCCAACACCAACGCCTACATCGCCATGCGCTCCGCGCCGAGCCTGCCGGCCAAGAACTTCACCGCCATGCTGCGCCTGGACCACAACCGCGCGCTGTCGCAAATCGCGGCCAAGACCGGCAGGCCAGTCACCTCGATCGAAAAGCTGTTCGTCTGGGGCAACCACTCGCCAACCATGTACGCGGATTACCGCTACGCGACCGCTGACGGCCAGCCAGTCAAGGCCATGATCAACGACGACGTCTGGAACAAGGACGTGTTCCTGCCAACCGTCGGCAAGCGCGGCGCCGCGATCATTGAAGCACGCGGCCTGTCGTCGGCGGCATCGGCAGCCAATGCGGCCATCGACCACATGCGCGACTGGGCACTCGGCACCAACGGCAAATGGACCACGATGGGCATTCCGTCGGATGGATCGTACGGCATTCCGAAGGACACGATGTTCGGTTTCCCGGTCACCACCGAGAACGGCGAATACAAGATCGTCCAGGGCCTCGAGGTCGACGCGTTCTCGCAAGAGCGCATCAATGTCACGCTCAACGAATTGCTGGAAGAACGCGAAGGCGTAAAGCACCTCGTCGGCTAGGATTAAACTGAACCGCGGCCGGGCAAACGACCAACATGCCATCGTTGCGTCGCTTGCCCGTCATGCCACCGAACCACCGCAGCACATCTGAAGTCAAGTAGCACATGCACCCCTCCGAGGTCTTATTCCAGGGCAAACGGCAACCGGTTTCCATTCCGGTCTGCGACCATTACGCCGGCTCCGAAAAGCTGATGCGCAAGTCGATTCTTCTGCAACAAGAACTTGGACCTGTTTTTGACATTACCCTCGATTGTGAAGATGGCGCCGCTGCCGGCAACGAACAGGCGCACGCCAGCCTGGTCGCCTCCCTGATCAATAACGAAGACAACCGTTTCGGACGCATCGGCGCCCGGGTTCACGACGTCACCAGCGATTTTTTCGAACAGGATATCGCCCTCATCTGCCAGGGCGCGGCGGCACGCCTGGCCTACCTGGTCATTCCCAAGGCCGACAGCCTGGACGACGTCACGCGCGCGATCAACACCATTAACCATCATGCGCAGAAAGCCGGCCGCGAAAAGCCGCCGGTGCATGTGCTGATCGAAACCCACGGCGCACTCGCCGCCGTCCATCAAATCGCCGCGCTGCCGCAGGTTGAATGCCTGTCCTTCGGCATCATGGATTTTGTCTCGGCGCACTACGGCGCGATACCGGCCGGCGCCATGCGCACGCCCGGCCAGTTCACACATCCGATCGTGGCGCGCGCCAAGATCGAGATTGCCGCCGCCTGCCATGCATTCGGCAAGGTCCCGTCGCACAACGTCACGACCGAAATCAAGGATACGGCGATCGTCGCGAACGATGCCAACCGCGCCCGGTCGGAATTCGGTTATACCCGCATGTGGAGCATCCATCCGGACCAGATCAAGCCGGTCCTCAATGCCTTTGCCCCGCGCGGCTCGGAAGTGAATGAAGCAGTGCAGATCCTGACAGCGGCGCACGCCTGCCAGTGGGGACCGATTCAACAGAATGGCAAGCTGCATGACCGCGCCAGCTATCGTTATTACTGGACGATTCTGCAGCGCGCAAAACTGAGCGGCATGACCCTGCCTGAATCGGCAGCTGCCCTGCTATGAAAAAATTACAAAGGGTGTCAATAAAAGAAATACAAAGGGTGTCAAATAAAACCCTCGTTACGTCCATGGAGACTTACTGATGAAAAAAACCCTGTCCGCCCTGCTTCTGCTAGGCGCCTGCATGAGCATGGCGATTCCGCAAGCGTCGGCGCAAGACAAGCCGGCCGCCCCTAAAAAAGCAGTAAAGAAAACGGCCAAAAAAGCCCCTGCAAAAAAGAAGGAAGCGGTCGCCGTTAAAGAAACGCCAAGCGTCGATGACGACATAAAAGAGCCGGATACCGCCGGCGCCAACAGCGTCGATTTTCAATGCGAGCTGGGCAACAAGCTGACCGTGTACGAGAACAACGCCGACGAAAAACATATTGCCCTGCGCTGGAACAAGCGCGTGCATCGCCTGCGCCGCGTAGATACCTCCACCGGCGCCAACCGCTTTGAAAACCGGCATTACGGCCTGATATGGATCGGCATCCCGGCCAAGGGCATGCTGCTCGACTCCAAAAAAGGCCAGCAGCTCGCCAATGAGTGCAAGAATGCAGAGCAGATGAAGCCGAAGGTGGTGGATACCGCCTTGGCCACGCCGGCCCTGATTGCACCATCGGCGCCTGAAACCACACCGGAAGTACCGGCAAAATGAATTGCCCTGGAAAACAAGATACGCCGGTAGCGTGTTCAAGGAACATCAGGGTTTGCAGTAATTTTTTATCGTTCGATCTGAAAAAATAAGGAGAGGTCATGTCCCGCAATACCTTGAACACGCTCAAGGAATTCAAGATTTCGGATTCCAAAAAGGGCAAGTTCTACTCGCTTCCAGCGCTGGAGAAAAAGCTCGGCATCAATATTTCACGCCTGCCGGTATCGATCCGCATCGTTCTCGAATCCGTGCTGCGCAATTGCGATGGCAAGAAAGTGACCGAAGAACATGTGCGGCAACTCGCGAACTGGGCGCCGACCGGCCCCCGTACCGATGAGATTCCGTTTGTCGTCTCGCGCGTCGTGTTGCAGGACTTCACCGGCGTACCGCTGCTGGCTGACCTCGCCGCCATGCGTGGTGTCGCCCGCAAGATGGACATCGACCCGAAAAACATCGAGCCGCTGGTGCCCGTCGACCTGGTGGTCGACCATTCCATCCAGATCGATCATTTCCGCGAGAAAAAAGCGCTTGATCTCAACATGAGACTGGAATTCCAGCGCAACAACGAGCGCTACCAGTTCATGAAATGGGGCATGCAGGCATTCGATACCTTCGGCGTCGTGCCTCCGGGCTTCGGCATCGTGCATCAGGTTAACCTCGAGTACCTGGCGCGCGGCGTCCACAAGAAAGACGACGTTTATTATCCGGACACCCTGGTCGGCACCGACTCCCACACCACCATGATCAACGGCATCGGCGTCGTCGGCTGGGGCGTGGGCGGCATCGAAGCCGAAGCCGGCATGCTCGGCCAGCCGGTCTACTTCCTGACCCCTGACGTGGTCGGCGTCAACCTGACCGGCCAGTTGCGCGAAGGCGTGACCGCCACCGATCTGGTGCTGACCATTACCGAAATGCTGCGCAAGGAAAAAGTCGTCGGCAAGTTTGTCGAGTTCTTCGGCGAAGGCACCGAGTCGCTGTCGCTGACCGACCGCGCAACCATCGCCAACATGGCGCCGGAATACGGCGCAACGATGGGCTTCTTCCCGGTTGACGAAGCTACCATCGAATATTTCCAGGGCACCGGCCGCAGCAAGGCGGAGATCGATTCCTTCGCGGGTTATTTCAAGGCGCAAAAGCTGTTCGGCATTCCGAAATCCGGCGAAATCGACTACACCCATGTGGTCGCGCTCGACCTCGGCACCGTCGCACCGTCGCTGGCGGGCCCGAAACGTCCGCAAGACCGCATCGAAATCGGCCACGTCAAGGCCAACTTCGCCGAGCTGTTCGCCAAGTCGACCGCGGAAAACGGCTTCAACAAGAATCCGGAAGACCTGGACGCCGTGTACCAGACCAGCGATGGCCAGAAGGTCATGAACGGCGACGTGCTGATCGCGGCAATCACCTCCTGCACCAACACCTCCAATCCGAGCGTGATGATCGCAGCCGGCCTGCTGTGCAAGAAAGCAGTCGAAGCCGGCCTGAAAGTCTCGCCGCACATCAAGACCTCGCTGGCTCCCGGCTCGCGCGTCGTCACCAAGTACCTGGAAGCGGCGGGCCTGCTGCCGTACATGGAAAAACTCGGCTTCGGCGTCACCGCCTACGGCTGCACCACCTGTATCGGCAACGCCGGCGACCTGACACCGGCAATGAACGAAGCGATCGCCAAGAACGACATCGTGGCATCCGCCGTGCTGTCCGGCAACCGCAACTTCGAAGCACGGATCCATCCGAACATCCGCTCCAACTTCCTGGCCTCGCCACCGTTGGTCGTCGCTTACGCGATTGCCGGCAACATGACGCGCGACCTGATGACCGAACCGGTCGGCCGCGTCAAGGGCAAGGATATTTTCCTCGGCGACATCTGGCCAACCAGTGGCGAAATCGCCAAGCTGATGAAGTTTGCCCTGAACGCCAAAACCTTCAAGGAAAACTACGCCGACGTCAAAGGCGCCCCCGGAAAACTGTGGGAAGGCATCAAGGGCGTGGCCCAGGGCCAGGTCTACAATTGGCCGACGTCGACCTACATCGCCGAGCCGCCGTTCTTCCAGGACTTCACGATGGAGCCGAAAGCGGCTGCCACCGGTATCCAGGGTGCGCGCGCGCTGGGTGTGTTCGGCGACTCGATCACCACCGACCATATCTCCCCCGCAGGTTCGATCAAGGAATCCAGCCCGGCCGGCAAATGGCTGATCGAGCATGGCGTCCAGAAGGCCGACTTCAACTCTTACGGCTCACGCCGCGGCAATCACGAGATCATGATGCGCGGCACCTTCGCCAACGTGCGTATCAAGAACCTGATGATTCCGGCGCAACCGGACGGCTCGCGTGTTGAAGGCGGCCTGACGGTCCATCAGCCAAGCGGCGAAGAAATGTCGATCTACGACGCCGCCATGAAATACGTCGGTGATGGCGTGCCAACCATGGTGTTCGCCGGTGAAGAGTACGGCACGGGTTCGTCGCGCGACTGGGCAGCCAAGGGCACCCAACTGCTCGGCGTCAAGGCCGTGATTGCCCGTTCGTTCGAGCGCATCCACCGTTCCAATCTGGTCGGCATGGGCGTGTTGCCACTGCAGTTCATCGGTGACGACAGTGTCGCCACCCTGGGCATCCGCGGCGATGAAACCTTTGACCTGAAAGGCATTGAAGACGACATCAAGCCGCAACAACTGGTCACGCTGGTCATCAACCGCAGCAATGGTGAAAGCCAGAATGTCACGGTCCTGCTGCGCATCGATACACCGATCGAAGTCGACTACTACAAGCACGGCGGCATCTTGCCGTTTGTGCTGCGTCAACTGCTCGCAGCCTGAGCCCTGTTGTCCGTCTCTGAAAGCCGCGAGGATTTTTCCTCGCGGCTTTTTTTTGTCCAAGGTACTTCCCTTGCCGGAATGGTATTTACATTCATGCACGCCGAATGCACTACAATACCTTCCCTCAGTCTCTCGTCACAGTCATCCCATCATGCGTCGTTCTACCAAAGGTTCCTCCCTTAAACTCTCTGCGGACAGCCAGCGGCTCGCCTCATTAGCCCATGCCATCCTGCAAGCCAGCAGCCGCCTCGAAGAGCGCAGCTGGGAGCGCAGCCTGGATGCCCTTCTGCAAAAGCTGCTGAAGACCGATCACCAGAACACCATCGACGCCGCGCTCGACTTCCTGTTCGTGGCCGACGTCAGCACCTACGATGTGTTGATGGAATCGGTCGAAGCGGTCAGCTCATCGGCCCGGATCGAGCGTGACGACAAGCATTACGATGCCTTGCTGATCGCGGTGCCGGTGCTTGCCTGGACCCGTTTTGTGATCGCCTCCGGCCCGATTGCGGCGGACCATGTGATGACGCTGAGCGCGCACCTGTACGGCCACGTGCTGGCGGAAGACACGCGGCTGGCGATGGCGCCGACCCTGTTTTCGATCGACCAGTTGCCGCGCACCCACGCCGAAACCTACACGATGACCCAGCGCATGGCACAAGCCGCGCTGGCCGGCGCCGCGCTTGGCCCGCTGGTGAATCCTGCGGATACCGCCCCGTTTCTTGCCGATACCCGCTACCTGCTGGCGGTTGTCGTTGCGGCGGCCGACGCCCCGTTTTTCCGCTGGCAGACGTCGCCGACGCAGCTCAATGTGATGGCCGAACGGGAAGAGGCGCTGACGCAATGGCGCACCCAGTCCATCCCGAGCGTGGAACGCTTGCTGCCCGGCTGCGGTGTTGAATTGCTGGCGCCGGAAGCGTATTACGTTGCGTGCCGCGAAGCCGACCGCAAGGTCCGCCCTGTTTCCATCCATGCAGCCGTGCATTACCTGACACATTCGCTGGGCATCGAGGCCACCAGGCTGTCCGTCATCATCGGCAATTTTGGCGAGGAGCTCAACAACGACCGGGTAGACGAGTACCGCATCAGCTTCACGCTGCTCAAGAAATCCGAAGTCATCTACGGCATTGTCTGGCCGCTGTACGGACCTGAAACCGCCGAAGAAGATACGGCGATCGACGAGATGCCAGGCACCGACCCGATCAATGAAATCATGGCGCTGCTGAAGGAATGCGGCGTCACCGATATCACACATCACGATGAACACTTCCCGATGGAATTTTGCGACGACTGCGGCGCGCCGCTGTTCAGCGATGCCGAAGCCGAACTGGTGCATGCGGAGATGCCGGACGACATGCCGCAGACATCCGGGCATCTGCACTGACCTGGCAAGGCACCGAAAGGTTTTGTAGGGTGGAAAAGCGGAGCGCCTTCCACCATGTTCGATCATGGATGGCATTTGCGAACGCTGCACGGTGGAAGGGTGTAGCAGGGGTTTCGTGAGGCATTGCCTCACGCCTGCGAAACGATATTCGCTTGCAAGCGAATATGCGCCCTGCAAGCGCTCCGCTTTTCCACCCTACGGGGAGTCCTTCCCGTGCGAACCGCAATCCAGGCTGACACCTTAAAAACGTAACCCTCAGCCCGCCCCTACACTTTCCAGCGCGCCCAGAATCGGCTGCAACACAGCCGCCCCCAGCTTCGCGCTACGCTCCCCGCTCCAGCCCACCGCCGCATCAGGCAGCGCCGCATTATCCTTGAATGGCAATTCCAGCGTCAGCGACAGGCATTTGAAAGTGTGGCCGACATATTTCGACGCCAGCTTCAGCATCTCTTCCCGGTACTTGCCCGACCCATACCCATACTGCGACTGGAAGTCCGGACTGGCCTGCTTGAACTGCGCGATGAAAGCCGCCTGCTCCGCCGCCTGTTGTTCACTGAAACCTTCCAGCATTTCACTGCCCGCCACAAATACATAAGGCAAGGCTTCATCGCCGTGAACATCCAGGAAAAAATCGCATCCCACCTCATGGATTTTTTTCTTCACGAGAAAAACCTCGGGACTGATTTCCATCGATGGTGTCATCCATTCACGATTGAGGTTGGCGCCGGCCGCGTTGGTGCGCAGGTTGCCGCGCACCGAGCCGTCCGGATTCATGTTCGGCACGATGTAAAACACCGCGCGCTGCAAGAGCCGGCGCGCAATCGGATTGGCCGGGTCCAGCAGCGCCTCGAGCAAACCCTCGACGAACCACTCCGCCATGGTCTCGCCGGGATGCTGGCGGGCGATGATCCAGATTTTCTTTTGCGCGGAAGGATCGCCGGCCACGACCAAGTTCAGGTCGCGGCCATCGACCGTGTTGCCAAGATCCAGCACACGCGCCAGCGGCGAGACCGCCGCCCGGCCCAGCAAGCGCAGATGGCGCTCCCATGAGTACGGTTCGAAATAGGCGTAATACACGCTGTCGTGCAGCGGCGTGTGTGTCACCGTCATCACCCGGCCGTCATAGGCGGTCGGCACCCGAAACCAGGTCTCGCGATCGTAGCTCGCCACCGCCTGATAGTTTTCCCAGCCGCCGGGGTAAATCGCCTGCCCGGCGTTCATGAAGCGTATCGTGCACGCTTCCCCACGCGCGCCCTGGACGCGGAAATAGAACCACTGCGCAAGGTCTGCGTGCGAATCCTTGCGGATGTTGACTTCAATCGTCTGGGGAGAATCGGCGCGCAGGACATCAATGGCGCCGGCGTCGAAAAGTTGGCTGATTTTGATTGGCATGGGGGTCAGGGTATCCGTTGCGGCGTTAGCGTCCACTGCTTGCGCGCAAAGGAAATACGGAAATGGTGATTGAGGTGGCTCTATTGTGCGGGGTGAATGGATTTTCGCAAAGCAGTTGCGGGGCCGGGTCGAAATCGTCAAAGCGATGTCAACGAGATACTTGTATTGGTTGGCGGTCTGCTATAATTCCCAGCTTGTCGGGGCGTAGCGCAGCCTGGTAGCGTACGTGCATGGGGTGCACGGGGTCGGAGGTTCGAATCCTCTCGCCCCGACCAATTGAATCAAAGACTTAGGCCAGCCATCGTGCTGGCCTTTTTCAATTTTAATTGAATGAAAACCGCTTGGACCGTCAAAGCCGAGGCTATCCTCAAAAAAATGAGGCTGGCGAGATCATTTACACGCCGCCAGTTGGCGCGGATGGCAGACTGGCCAGGGCATCGAGAAAAGCTCGCCTGTCATGATTCCTTTCAAAACAAGTCTTGCGTCAGCGTTCGTGTTGCTTTACGAGGCCGCCCGGAGCGCTTGCCGTGCCATGTCGGCCATGGAGCATTTACAATACCGGCGTTGAATCCACCCGCTTCCAATCCAAATTCCGACCTGACCTCCATCATTGCATCATGTCCAATCTTGAAGAACTCATCTCGCGGGAATCGCTGAAAACTCTCGCCGGAAACACCACATTCAATCGTGGCGAAGATTATTTTTCCGGTCGCGCCGTCAGCCGCCTGCTCGACGATGGCCACAAGCTGACCGCGCGCGTCGCCGGCACCGAAATTTATCTGGTCCTACTGTGGGATAAGAATGGCGACCTCGGCTACCACTGCACCTGCCCGCACGCCGCCGAAGGTTATTTCTGCAAGCATTGTGTCGCCGCAGGACTCGCCTGGATTGAGCAAAACCAGGAACAATTGGCGCCGGGTTCCACACCCACAAAACAGAAGCACGATCCGTGGCAACAGATCCGCGAATATCTGTCGGTGCAACAACCCGAAACGCTGATCGAACTGCTTTTGGAAGTGGCTGTGCGAGACGATGTGCTCTACCGTTCTCTTCTGCTGAATGCAGAATGCAAAGCGGATCCGATCAACGCCGACAATGCATTTCGCAAGGCAATCGATGACGCCACGCATATTCCCGATTTCCTCGACTGGGAGGAAACCCACTCTTTCGCATTCGGCCTGGGCCAGGTAATAGATTCATTGGAAGAAATGCTCGCACCGGAACGCGCTGCCACCTTGACTGAACTGAGCGAATATGCGATCGTGCGGATCGAACAAACGCTCGAACAGGTCGACGACTCCGAGGGCGAGGTGGGCGATGTTTTGCTACGACTGAGCGACCTTCACCTGGAAGCATGCGAACTGGCAAAACCCGAGCCGATCGCCCTTGCGGAGCGCCTGTTCCGCTATGAGACCACTTTACCGTTTGGATCATTTTCCGGCAGCGCGAACATTTATCGCAACGTTTTGGGCGACAGCGGTTGGCAACACTTCCGTAACATGGCGGAAGCGGCATGGAGCCAGATCAAGCCGCTTGAGGCCGACCCGAACCGCGACACGACTGTCGAGACTGGCCGCTGGCGGATCACGCACATCATGAAGACCTTTGCCGAGATGTCCGGCGATATCGAAGAACTGGTGGCAATCAAATGCAGGGACCTGTCCCGGTCTCATCACTTCATGGAGATTGCGGAGATTTATCAGAAGGCAGGACAACAGGACAAGGCGATTGATTGGGCCAAGCGCGGATTAAAGGCTTTTCCACTGCGAGTCGATAATCAACTGCGCGATTTCCTGCTCGGGATCTACCTTGACTGCGGGCGCACTGACGAAGCGCTGCAGCTGACATGGATTCAATTTGAAGAATATCCGAGTCTGAAGCACTACAAGAAGCTTTCCGCCATCGCGCATAAGTTGAACATCTGGCCGCAGCAACGCCAGCGTGCACTGGAACAAATCGATGCCGACATCGCGCGAAGAGTAAAGACGACAAGCCGCTGGAATCCAAAACCTTCAACGCCCGACCAATCACTGCGGGTGGAAGTCGCGTTGTGGGAAAACGATCTCGACGCAGCATGGGACGCGCTTCATCGTGGCACATGCGGGCAAAATCTGCTGATATCACTGGCAGGAAAACTTGAAGAAACGCGTGCCGCCGATGCACTGACGCTCTATCGCAAAGTGATTCCGGAGATTGTTGGGCGAACCAACAACGCCGCCTATGACGAAGCCATCAGACTCATTCGCAAGGCAAGCAAACTGATGCAAGGTCTGGGTCGGGACGACGCACTTGAGGTTTATCTTGCAGGCCTGCGGGCTCAGCACAAACAAAAGCGCAATTTCATCAAGCTGCTGGATGTCGTGATCAAGGAGATTTGAGAGGCGGGTACTTAAGTACCCGGCCGGAATAAATTGTGAGTGTCTGCGGCCCTGACCGGCGCGCTGCCGCGTTGCCCGGCCCTTGCAGTGCTCGCACTGCGGCGGCCCGGGCGCCTTGCATCACATCCGGCCAGGACCGCATCCATCTCCCAATTTATTCCGGCCGGGTACTTAACTTAAGCGCGGCTTTCCCAAAAGAGGCAGGCCGCTTTCCAGGCGCCTCTTCATCAGGTGCTGCAAATCCGCGGAAAGCATGGGCAGCACCAACTCAAAAGCATCGGTAATCCGCACCAGCAAAACATCCAGATGGGTCGCTGCCATTTCCCGACTGTCAAAACCAAAACGTATTGCATCTGCCAGGACGGCGTCGCGCCCAATGTCGAACCGTCCCAGCGACAGTTGCATGGCTAGTGCTCTCGGGTGCCCGTCTGGATGAGGCACCACATCAAATGCAGGGGATAGACGCCACCGTTTTTCCGCTGCGTGATAGATGACGGCATGGTTGCGCGGATGGTCGTCATCATTCCCGACTATCGCGTTAAACACCATGCGGTCAAACAGTTCGAACCGGTCTTCCAGTGGCGCGCCTATCCTTTTCAGTTCCTCTGCCAGTCGAGGATAACTCCAGCGAGATGTTTCCAGACCGCCGGGATATTCCGTTCCAAGCAGGGAGGCGGCACTCACTGCCATGGACCTGCGCTCGCCGACGCGATCGAATCGTCGTACTCGCAAGACGCTTAACCCGTCTTTGACTTGCTGGTGAATTGATCGTGCGAAATTCAAGCCAGCCGCTGTTCCCCATTGCTGGGTGACGTGTTCGAGCAGAGGTATGTCCAGCGTATCCGAAGGCAAAATTGGCTTTACCAGCCAATACGCATCTTTTTCCTGCAAGGTGCCTTTGGGCCGGGCGCCTCCCATGCTGGGCGTCGCCATCAGTTGCTTCCGTATTCGCGCATCAATTGGAGGCCGCCGTTCGTACATGGCGACCAGTTCCTGAGACAAGATTTCCAGTTGCGGCAGCTTCGGACTTGCCAATACGGAAATGGACGGACGTGGGGAAGTCCCAATAGCCAGGGCGCCCCAACGGTCGCCATTCCTCGCATGGATCAAATAGTCGGAATCATGCGCATTTTGCGGCAAGTTGTGCTCCCGTTGCATGAGCATCTTTCCCCACGAATCTGGACAAGCGTCGCGCAGCACATCATGAAGTCCGCGGTACCGGGGGGCCAGATGTTCGATATCCGGCAAAAATGGCAAATTGACGGGATCGATGGACCAGGTCAGCCCGGCGTCTGCGTAGCTTGGGGCGTATCGAAACACGCCAGTCAATCCATCTTCATGAAGCGCATACCGGCCCACAGTGACCCACTCCCCTGTGTCGGGTCGCTGAAGGTAAACATACAGGCGCTTAGAAATTTTCATATTCTTCACCAGCGGAAGCCGGACGGGCGCGGGCAAAGGCATGGTCAGACCAAAAATGCTGGTCAGGCATGGGTGCAACAAAGTCCAGAATTCCCAGAATCATGAGGGCTCCAAGATACGTCGCCGCACTCGCGCCTGGGTCCCCTCTCTCAAGGCGGCGCAACGTGGCATCCGATATGCCCATTCGTGCGCAGAGGTCGCTGGCCAGGATTTGCTGTGCAACCCGTTGAGTGCGTATGCACCTGCCCCAGACCTTAAGCCTTTCCAGCACCAGCGAAGGTGCAGCCTCCGGCTTGAGAAGTTTCTTCGGCATACCTTAATCTCCATCATAGATATCGGATTGTAGCAAGTAATCAGATATCTATACCAATATATCAGCTATTTTTTTGTCATAGATATCTGATTAATCAGCACTAAACGATATCTATGATGGATTTTCTGAAGTGGCGCCGCAAAGATCATTTTCTTCGCGATTGCACCTATTGGGGCTTGTGGCGCGGTTGATGTCGGCTGTTAGCCAGACTCGATCAGAGACTGGCAATGAATTTCAAACATTGCCATTGCGGGAAACGAAAGGTTTTAATTCGCCTGCATGATGAGGAAATGAGGCGATCAGACTTTTAATATCTTATCAACCAAGTTAGAGAACTGCGAGATTGCTTGACATAGCAAGGTCGCAGTTCAATAACTTGCACAGCGCGGAAAGAAAATACTAAAAGCCTGACTCCCATCACACGCATAAAGAGAACCCAACCGGATCATTCCATTTCGGTGCCTGCGCCAGAGTTAACATCACGATTTCAGATCAGGCCCTGCATTTGTGATCGCTCAACCGCGACTTGTCTCGCTAGTCTACGATGAGTTCTGCATGCCCTCCTTTCGGCGCATGCCCGAGAGCAGCTCCATGTCATTGATTGCCCCTCCAATACCTTATGAGCTCGAAAAAAATTTTCATTTCTCTTTACGAAAATTTTATTCCGTCTTTTGCCGGGGCAGAAATGGAAAGATTGTATCGCCATATTTACTCAACACTCGCCTACCTGAAAATCTATGGCGACATTGGCGAGAATACGCATACCTATGTCGCAGAAGTAGACGGCACAATAACCGCTGTCTTTTTGTTCCGGCTTAAACAAAACCAGGCACAGGTAATTAATGAGCAGATTTACGTCGACGCAAGGGAAATCGACCTTTTCGTTCGATATATCTTCGCCACGTATTCTGCGGTCAATGTCATTTCGTTCCGTGCAGTTCAAACGAACATGCAGCACAATTCGCATCAGTATCAACGCTTTAATACCTCACATGACATTGTCCTGACACTACCTGACACACCGGAAAAATACCTGGCAAGTCTGGGGAATTCAACACGCAAGAACATCAGGCGCCACATGAGCAGGTTGACGCGCAGTTTTCCGTTACTGCGCTTCGACATCTATCAGATGGAAGAAATAAGCGAGCAGCATGTTCGCGACATCATTGAATTAAACAGGGCAAGGATGGCTGTAAAGAACAAGGCCTCGTACATCGATGAGGAAGAAACCGAACGGATCATCAAGCTGGTCAAACTGCGTGGCGTGCTGGCCATCCTGAGAATCGACGGCCGCACGTGTGCCGGTGCAATCTGCTTTCAAGTAGGGAAAAATTATTTTTCAGTCGTGAGCGGCCATGATGCCCAGTACGACAACTACCGGCTCGGAACCCTTTGTTTTTATCGAGCCATTTGCGGATGCATTGAACGCGGCGGCAAGGAATTCCACTTTATGTGGGGGCAGTACGAATACAAGTACCAGCTTTCAGGCATTCGGCACCATCTTGACGACCTGATGATATACCGTTCATTAATACATCTTGTTTTAAACAGTCGCCTAGCCGTGCGGACCGCATATAACGGGTACACCCACCTGGCAAAGCACTGGCTGCTCGATAAGGCGCGGGAAAAGGAAAGTGTTAACGCCACATCACGGCTCGCCTATCATTTTTTAAATTCCTTGCGCAGCCTCAAGCGATACATGCCGGGATAATTCGCGTTGGCGCCAATACGGTTTCCAGTGCGGTTTTATCAAAAATAAATAGCACGTTGTCTGGCGGAGGTGTGATGCAATATCCCGCGATACGTTTTTCCCGCTTCTTGTCCGAACTGCGTACGAAGGGTTTCATCCCTGCCGCAAAACATACTGTGGATTTCATTTACAGAAGAACCGTGGTCAGTTTTACCGAGTCGCGATTCGATCGTAAATGGGGAGTCGAAACCATCGAGCGGGTAACACATCCGCAAGATAGTGCAAATCCATTGCACCTTTCCGCAGAACCTTATGAAGCGACACCACTAAAAACCCTGCACCAGATAATGCGGTCGATGGCCGGTATCGGACCTTCTCAATTCGCTTTTTTCGACATGGGGTGCGGTAAAGGACGCGCACTTATCGTGGCCGCGGACTGCTCATTCAAACGTGTAGTCGGCGTCGAGTTTTGCCCACATCTGGCGAAGATTGCAGAAGATAACGTTCAACGTCCTCAATTCAAAAATGGCCTTGAAACAAAAATTGAAATAGTCTGCATGGATGCGGCCCATTACGAATTTCCGGATGAGGATGCGGTCATCTTCTTCGGCAATCCCTTTAACGAAGAGATCATGTCCAATGTGCTGAAGAATATAAGAGCGTCCGCTCGTACGTCGAAGAATCGCTACATTGTCTACTACAACCCTGTTCTGAAAAAATTGCTGAGCGATCCAAAACGTTTTGTATTAATTGAGAACATAAAGCGAGTTTCCATCTACCGGATGGTGCTCTGAATTAAAAGCCTGGCGCCAGTCAATCGCGTCTGGCGACCGACATGGAACTGACCATGCCGTGTCGATGGAATGCCACCAGTCCATCACCGAAGAAGGGAACATGGGACCAAGGTCCAATTGCACTTCACCAGCCACACACTATTCTGGAAACAATCTGCCGGAAAGCGGGCGCAACTGGCATTAAATGGAAATATCTGCGTTGCTCGCCTGTATCTGAATTGGCGCTGATGCAGTTTGGCAGTCAACCTTGTCTCGCCTAAAAGACGATCGCCGAGAAACACGCTTTTGGCATCGCACCGTTCTGATGCCTGCTCCCGATGCATGTAATTGCCGCTGGATCGAACATCATGATAGGGAGGAAATTCATGGAACTCATCATCATGATTGGACGTTGGGCCGTGCAGACTTTATGGGCATCGGTACTTGTAGCCGCGGCTGCGGGTTCAGTCTATGCGCAGCAGCCAACCAACACAGAAGCGCAGCCGGCAACCGCTACCGATTCGCAAAAACAAGCGCGCGAAATCCTGATGCGCATGGCGCAGTTCCTTGCCAAGGCGCCTGCCTTCAATGTCAGCCTGACGAGCAGTTACGACGCGGTACAAGAATCCGGGCAGAAAATCGAGTTTGGCGAACGCCGCAAAGTAGTCCTGAGCCGGCCGGACCGGTTGCGTATCGAAGCCGAACGCAGCGACGGTTCGCGGACGGATGTCGTGTTCACCGGCAAGGAGATCGTTTTGGTCGATCTCACCAACAAGGTCTATGCGACGGAGCCGCAACCGGGTGGCCTCGACGAAAGCATCGTGCACTTCGTCAGCGACCTCGGGATGCGGTTTCCGCTTGCGGTATTGCTGATGAGCCGGCTGCCGGAGGAATTGGAGAAGCGGGTACGCTCGATCGATTATGTGGAGAAGACTAACCTGTACGGCACGCCGTCGCATCACCTTGCCGCTCGTACCGATACGGTCGACTTTCAGATCTGGGTCGCCGATGGCGCCCAACCTGTGCCGCTGCGCGCCGTCGTGACCTACCGGAACGATCCAGGCCAGCCGGCGTTCCGGGCAATGTTTATAGACTGGAATTTTGCACCCGCAATTACCGATGCGACCTTCACGCCCCAGATCCCTGACGGAGCAAAGAAGATCGCCTTCGCGGCTCAGCTTGCGGCGGCATCCCGGGCAACACGCAAGCCCGGTTCGAATAACGGAGCAAAGAAATGAAGACGACTTCCTGGAATGGTGCCGCTTTTGTCATGGCAGCGGGCATGTTGATGATGTGCGCGGCGGACCAGGCGGATGCTGCCCGAGGAGGGTATTCACGCGGCGGCGCTGCTGCGCGTGGGAGCCTGTCGTCGGGTGGCGGTGCCGCGGCGCGCGGCAGCATGCCGTCGGGCGGCGGGCAACAGCGGCAGGCTGCTGCGAGCCAACGGCAACAAAGTGCAAGCCAGGCTCAAAGCAGCCGGCAGCAAAGTGCAAGCCAGGCTCAAAGCAGCCGGCAGCAAAGCGCAAGCCAGGCGCAGAGCAGCCGGCAACAGAGCGCAAGCCAGGCGCAGGCGAATCGGCAGTCCAGCTACAATTCGAACTACTACGGCGGCTGCCATGACTGTAATGATTGGGACAGCGGCTCGGCGGCGGCCGGATTTGTCGCCGGCGCCATGGTGACCGGGGTGGCTACCGCAGCAACCAGCCCGGTCGTCGCCTATACGGTCCCAGTGCCCGCATTGCCGCCCCCGCCAGCCGCCCCTCCATGCAACGTCGCTCCGACTTCGGTGGGAGGCGTGTCGTACTACCAATGTGGTGCGACCTGGTACACGGCGGGGTACGAAAGTAGTGGTGTGGTGTACCTGCCGGTGCCGCCGCCTGTTTAGTAGAATTTTCCGGTCTCAGCAAGTGGGCCTGTGGCATGTGCTTACTGAAAGAAGATTTATCATGTGAAAAAATCTGGCTATTCTTCTTGCCGTGACATCCTTTGCCGGCGCTTTCGGCATATCAGTAATTGCGCCGGAATCAGGAGAGCACATTATCGTGACGCCTGAAGTGTGGCAATCATGCCGCCCAAAACGACCCGCTTCGCCATGACAAAGGAGGAAACCGTAGTTCAGCTTCACGGCGTCGGCCCTTGGGCAATCACTTACATAAATCCAGCTGACGATCCTCGCAAGAAGCAGGGAGGCGGCGGTTTGCAGGTATAACACCCTGGACCCTGCGTGCCTTTACAGTTTGGAAAACAAGAACCGCCACAACCACCCGCCCCGCTTGTCCTGGCCGGTAAGAATGTAATCCAGGGCATTGGCATTTTTCAGCGTCAAATCCAGCGCCACGTGGACGCCACGCTGGCCCGCAAGCAGGATGGCATCTCCAGGCTTCAACATGAATTCATTTTCCGGAAGCAGATAAGATTTTCCCTCCCGCTCAATCATCAGAACCACGGCTGGCAAAACCGCGTCCCGATTCGCATTGTCCCGCATTAGCTGACCGACACTGATTGGCCGGTTGTCCATCAGGGCCTCGTATACTGCCGGTGTGCTGCCTTTATCGATCCGGATGTCCCACACTTCCGGCACCACACCTTCACAGATGCCTTCCAGGCGTGCAACAAGTTGCTTGCTCCAGCTTTCATCGGTATTTCGCAGGACCCCGAGAAAGCGGGCCAACAACGGTGTGGTCAGGATCGAAATGCATTCCTGCGCCACGACGCGGGTATGCACCATGCTGAAGTCTGCACGGAAGGTGCCGAACAGCACATCGTGGGCGGCCTGGTTTTGGCGCGCCACAACAAATATTTTCGGATTCAGTTTCTTGGCCATCATCGCGATGGCCAGGTTATTGATGTCATTGTCGCTGCCTGCCACGATACCGCTGGCTTCGGTGATGCCGGCTTCTTTCAATACGCTGGCCTCGGTGCCGATACCACGCACAGTGCGGGCGCCCTCCGGGCTCTCTCCTTCGGGATCGACGACGGCCAGGTCAGTGCCGGGCAATGCCAGGTAACGGGCAATGGCCTTGCCGAAGTGTCCGTAGCCGCAGATGATCCACTTCCCGCGCGGCGGACGGTGTACCTCCGGTAGCGGTGTCCCTGGCAGGCCGGTGAGGATATCGATCAGCCGGAAGCGCTCCGGGGAAGACACCGCCAGCGCCAGATATTCGGCAAACCGCTCATAGGCATTAACGATGTGGTGAGTGCCAAACGACGCCATATTGGCGGCTACCACCGGGCTGCGGACTCGAGCGAGGACAGGTATCTTCGGGTTCAGCAGGCGTACATTGATGGCTATGGCGAGGTTACCCTCCTCCTCGTTGGTCACTGCCAGTACACCGCGGCATTTCGGGTGGCATAAGCCCGCCATCATGAGATTGCCGGACAGCCTCGCATCGGCCGCCAGGAACGGGTCATTGGTGATGTAATCCTCGAGATGCAGTTCTTCAACCCGCTCCTCGCTTTTCTCCAGAATGACAAAGTCGTGCCCAAGGAGGTCCAGCGCACGGCACACCAGGCTGCCGGTCTCGCCACATCCGCAAACAAGATAAAAAGGCATATGTATCCGTGCCACGCGCCGGGCGAAACGGGTCGCGACCAGGGTGTGCCGGAACGCCTTGTCCTGCAGCAGCGCCAGCAAGGTCAGGATGGAGTAAGACCAGGCGAGGACAGTCATGTAGATACATGCGGTGACCCACAGCCGCTGCGCGTCGGAAAACGCTTGCGGTATCTCGCCAAAACCAATAGTGGTGGCGGTATAGCTGATGAAGTAAAACGAATGGAAAAAACTCAGGGGCGGCGCCGGCGTACCATCCGCATTGACACCCGGCACCAGAGTCAGTCCCAGCATCGCAACCGCGTAAAAGACGATCAGGACAATGAGCGGCGCCCTCATCCGCCGCAGGACCAGAAAAAATACGCTGTTCACGCTTAACGTCGCATCATGACAGTTTCTACGATCAGCATGACGAGGGAAACCACATTGGCTAACAATGCGCCGCCGGACAACGACACCACGCTGGCCGTATTCTCCGGCGTCATGCCGGCTCCCGTGACATGCACAGCAACAACCCAGAGAACCGCAGCGGCAATCAGCTGGATATCGGCAACGAAGCTGGTGGATAGCAGCACTGCGCCGATCTGCGTGCGGTCGCCGAACTTGAGCACCGTCGCAATCATGTTGACCACGATCGCGGCAAACAGCTCATAGATGTTGTGCAACTCCGGACGTTCAATGTCGCCGATGAAAAAACCAAAGTTAAGTGTTGCGGCGAAAACGATGAAAAACGCAAAGATGACTTTTTCCAGATTCACGACCATCCCCTGCCTGAGATTGAGCGGTGTACTAGTGGTCCGTCACGAACCACTAGAACGTTATACTCGCGCCACTTCCCGCATGGATTGGTAATTGAATAAGTTTTGCGTTATCTGGGGTTTTGAGAGAATTTCATGCTTTCCGCGCAGACAGTGGCGCGCGCGCCGGCGGCCGGCTTGATTGATTTTGCCATTGGAGATGTCGCCCATCTTCGCAACCACGCAGTACAGACACGGGCAGTTTCGCAAAGTGCCTTGCATTCCAAAAAATTTTCGTTCGGCACAACAAGGGATCTGCCGGCAAAAAAATGCGGTGAATAAGCAATTCATCAACATGACCCTGCTCTCCCCCATACGAGCAGATGTGCAACTACAATGTTGGCTCCGCAGATCCATTGATCGCTCATTTCCGTGTTGAAAACACACTCTGCCAGAAAGCTGCCACATGGACCCCACACTGGACCAGTCGCGTACATTATTTTTCCAAGGCGTCGAACATTTCGAGGGCGGCCGTCTGGAACAGGCCCGCTCCACTTTCGAGGCGGCGTTGGCATTGGCGCCGGGACGGCCATCCGTGCTTGGAAATCTGGGCATTACCCTATTCCATCTCGGTCATCCGGAACAAGCAGTGCCGTTGCTGCAACAGGCAAGCGCCGCCGCTATTCCCTATGCGGGCGCGTGGAATTATCTTGCGCTTGCACATGAATCGCTGGCGCAATGGCAGCCAGCGGTTGATGCGCTCGAGAGAGCCGGCGAACTGGCCCCCGGACATGCGGCACTGTGGTTCAGGAAAGGGCAATGTCTTTTACGGCTGGGGCGTGTCCAGGAGGCTTTGCAGGCATATGACCGCGCTTTGGCGCTCGCTCCCGACTTTGCTGATGCCTGGAGCGCACGGGGCGGCTTGATGCGTGAATTGCATCAGCTTGGCGAAGCGGCCAACTGCTTCGAGAAAGCGCTGGCTTTTGGCGGGGATCCGGAACTGAACGGCTACTATCTGGCTTGCGTAACAGGAGCGACTGCTGTGCCGCCTCCACCGCGCCGGTATGTGGAGTCGTTATTTGACGATTATGCGGCGGAATTCCAAAACCACGTAGTCGGTCAGCTGGGTTACCAGGGACATGAAAGCTTGCTGCGGCCGCTGATCAGCGCCGGTCGCCGGTTTCACCGGGCACTGGATCTTGGATGCGGCACGGGGCTGTGCGCTCAACTCATACATCCGCTGGTCGACGTTCTCGACGGTATCGATATTTCGCAGGGAATGCTGGAACAGGCTCGGCAACTCGGGATTTATCGTGCATTGACACACGCCGATATCGGTTCTTTTCTGGAGACCGCGGAAGGGGGCGCCGATCTTGTCGTTGCTGCTGACGTCTTTATTTATGTAGGCGATCTGGCGGCCATTTTCCAATCGATACGCCGTGTTCTGGCACCTGACGGCCGCTTCGCTTTTACCGTGGAAGCACCGGCTGGCGACGAGGACTTGCAATTGTTGCCGAGTCTGCGCTATGCACATTCGGAACGCTATATCCGCCGCCTGGCGAACGCCAGCGGCTTCACCGTGGATGAGATTTTTCGCGCGCCAATACGATACGATCAGGCGCAAGCTGTTGAAGGGCTGTACGTCTATTTGCGCTAAGGGGGCAGATGTGATGGAAAGTATCGGCCCAGTCTGCCGAGCCTGATGACGAATTGAGAGAATACTGATGAAACAACGCGACATTGATATGGTGCTGCCTTCGCAACGCGTGATTGACGATGGCGACATGCGCCTGTGGCGCGCGCTGCCGCTGGGCGCCCGGCGCTCCCTCGGCCCGTTCGTTTTTATCGACCATTACCACACCCGCACCCCGCGCGGCATCGGCGACAGTCCGCATCCGCATGCGGGGATTGAAGTGATCAGCTACCTGCTTGAAGGCGGGGTCGAGCATCGGGACAGCCTGGGTTTCCGGGACCGGCTTGGCCCCGGCGATGCCCAGTGGATCCGTGCCGGACGCGGCATGCTGCATGCCGAACAGCCAACCAGCGCCAGGCATGGCCTGCAATTGTGGACCAGCCTGCCGCCGGCGGACAAGCTCGCCGAGCCGGCGTATGCGGCATACCGCGCCGCCGACATGCCCGAGATTACGCGCGACGGCGCGCGGGTACGGGTGATTGCCGGCCGGGTGGATGAGATCGAAGGCCCGATGAAGCTCGCCAGCCCGGGCCTTTTTGCGCATGTGCGGCTTGATCCAGGCGCGTGCATTACGCTGTCGCTCGACGCGGCGCAGGAACTCGGACTGTATGTGCTGGAGGGCGCACTGGAACTGGAAACCGGCGCCATGCTGGGCCCGGGCGCGCTGGCGGTGCTGGGGTCGGGGACGCAGCTGACGCTGACCGCCGCAGCCGGCCAGCTAACGCACGTGGCATTGCTCGGCGGCGCGCCGATTGACTATCCGGTCCTGTTCGGCGGTCCTTTTGTGATGGATACGCCGGCACGCTTATCCCAGGCCAGGGATGATTTCGCCAGCGGCAAGATGGGCCGGCTGGAAGGCGTGCCGTTCTGAGCGGGCGCGGTAAAAATCCACCGCAGGCAATTTCTGGCCCAGGGCTGCTTTTCGAATTGTCTCAATTTGGCTTCCTGCCTAATACATTGTCCATCCATGGTGCTGCGAAAATCATTTAACTATTTACCAGAAGAAATGTATATTCAGAGCAATACAATTAAAATTATAATAAGAATTCCAATAAGAACACGCAGACGACCTTTACGGGACAATCTTTGCAGAAAGGGCCTGGCATCAATTCATGCAATCGAATACCAGGCACTGGCCTGATTGGTGGAATGCAGGAAGACCGCGCGAATGGGTTGCCATCAGGATGGTCATTGCGGGCGCAATACTCGCATTGATCGTACTTTGGTCGGCCATTGCCGGTACGTTGATTGTCAGCCGGCAGTCCGCTATCGATGCGGAACAGCGGGTATTAAAACGAATGTCTACTGTAGTTGAAGAAGAGATCCACAATCGTTTTTCGTCGATTCGGTTTTTTTTGACTAATGCAGACAGGATTTCAACCCAAAATCCGCATGCCGATCCCCGCACCGATCCAGAGTTTTTAAACCTGTTGAAGGCGTTTTACCAGCACTCGACTGGTCTGCTCAATATCCGGCTCGCTGCTACAAACGGTGATGTCTATCCAATCCCATCGCCAGACCGCAAGCCGATTGCCAACGTTGCCGATCGCGATTATTTTTTAGCACAGTCAGTTCCATCCTTGCACGGCTTCCATGTCGGGAAGCCTGTGCAAAACCGCACAGACAAGCGATGGAGTATTCCTATTTCTTATCCTCTGTCGAGCCAACCGCATGGCATTTCAATGGTTCTGGCTTCGATTGACATTCGCAACCTGGAAACATTATATGAGCAAGCGCGCACAAAACCACAGGGATCGATTGCTCTTGTCCTGCGCAACGGCACCGTGTTGGCAAGAGCGCCCGCTGGCGAAAAATCCGTTGGAAAATCCATAGCAAATGGAAAAATATGGCAAGAATTTTTGCCTCAAAGTCCGCAAGGATTTGCCATTCTGCCGGAACCGGCCATAGGTGATGGCCAGACCAGGCTCGCTGCCTATTCCGCCTTGCCGGATTTTCCGTTGGTGGTGATCGCCTCGTCCAGCCTGGACGATGTTCTGGTCACCTGGCACAGGTGGCTTTACGGCGGCTTGCTCACTGGTCTGATGTTAAGCCTGCTGACCGTGATCGGTGCACGCCGCCTGACCTTTCTGCTTACCGCTTTGGCAAAGACGCGTACCGAAGTTGAAGATCAGGCGCAACGCGATTTTCTGACAGGTTTGCCGAACCGCCGCAGCTTTCACGAAAGTCTCGAACATGAAATCAAAAAAACGGATCGCTCCGCGCGATCGTTAGCGGTCCTTTTTATCGACCTTGATCTTTTCAAGGAAATCAATGACACGCTTGGACATGGCATGGGCGACAGGCTGCTGATCGAGGCGGCGCATCGTTTGCACAGTTGCATACGAGCGTCAGATACCATAGCACGCATGGGTGGCGATGAATTTACGGTGATTCTTTGTGATTTGACCGACATTTATAGTGGAGAACGTGTTGCCCAGTCTATTCTGGAAAGTCTTGCCGAGCCGTTCACGCTGAATGGCGAGATTGTTTATATATCGGCCAGCATCGGCATCACTCTTTATCCGCAGGATGCCATCGGCATCGAAGACCTGATCAAGAATGCCGACCAGGCCATGTATGCCGCCAAGGACGAGGGCAGGAATCGGTGGAAATACTTCACCCAGTCGATGCAGGTAGTTGCCCAAAATCGAAAGCGCATGCGCGACGAGCTCCGCATTGCGCTCGCCGGAAATCAATTCCGGGTGTACTACCAGCCGATCGTCGATCTGCATACGGGCGACATCATTAAAGCAGAAGCACTGATCCGATGGCAACATCCGACGCGGGGCCTCGTTGGCCCGGTTGAGTTTATTCCGATTCTTGAAGAGATGGGACTGATCATTGATATCGGCAACTGGGTGTTTCGTGAAGCGGCACTTCAGGTAGCGCGATGGCGTGAATCGATTCATCCTGAATTCCAGATCAGCGTCAACAAATCCCCGGTTCAATTCAAGCACATCGGTAGCCATGAAGATTGGGGAGATTACCTGAACTCGCTTGGCTTGCCGGGAAATAGCATCACAGTCGAAATTACCGAAGGATTATTGCTGGATGCAAGTGACACGGTCAAAGCCAAATTACGTGATCTTGATGCTGCGGGTATCCAGCTTTCTCTCGATGACTTTGGCACCGGGTATTCGGCGCTGTCTTATCTGAAAAAATTCGACATTGACTTCATCAAGATCGATCGTTCATTCGTGTCAAATCTGGAAAGCAGTTCAGACGATCTGGTGTTATGTGAAGCAATCGTCATGATGGCGCATAAACTCGGCTTGAAAGTGATTGCAGAAGGCGTGGAATCGGAAGGGCAACGCGACATTCTCGGCGCCATCGGCTGCGATTATGCACAGGGTTACCTGTACTCCAGGCCCGTGCCGGCTGACGAATTCGAAAAGTTAATCCCGCGCGATCACGTTTCTGACGTGACCGACTCCCACGAAAGTCTCCGCTACACGGAGAACTATAGCCAGTAAAAACCATAAGTCATCAAATACCTTGGCCTGACCTGTTTCAACTTCCCAGGTCGATCACCCCCGCTAGCGGCACATCGCCCGGCGCCTCGTAACCGGCGATCACGCATGCGCGTGCAGGGTCCTTCGCTGCCTCTTCCAGCAGTTCGATCACAAAGCGGATCGACACCTTGTCAAGCGCGGAAAAAGGCTCGTCCAGCAGCGTCACCGCGGCACCCGAGGCGAAGGCGGCAGCCAGCCAGACTTTGCGCTTGGACCCTGTCGACAGCATGTAAAGAAACTTGTCCAGATGCGGCTCAAGTGACAGGCCGTCTATCAGGCCGGGCAACAACCGTTCATCAAATCCGGGATAGCTTCGGTGCAGTGACTTGAAGTAATCGACCGCCGTCATCTGGTCAAAGGCATCCGACCGCGGGTCGGCCCAGAACACCTGCTGCCGATAGACGTTCGGCTGGTCGTCCAGCCGGATCGTGTTGACCTGAAGCTGACCGGCATGGGCCGGCAACTCTCCCGCCAGCAAGCGCAGCAGAGTGGTCTTGCCACTGCCATCGCCGCCACGCACCAGCGTGACGCCGGGCAGTATGCGCGTGGACCAGCCGGTGAACAGTTCACGCTGCGGATAGTGGAAGCAGAGGTCGCTGACCTGCAGGACCGCTGGTGAGGTGATCGCGGGATGTTCGATGGATTGGACTTCTTTCATTTTGAGAACGCTCAGTCAGTGTAGGAATACCGGCCACGATGGCAGGTGACGCCATGCGCCAGGGTCAATTTCTGTTTCGGGGGGCACTACCATACCATTCTCAGGAAAAAGCTTCACTTGAAAATGTAACAGCGGACATGTAATCGCGATGAAGTTCTGGTTAATACAATCCGCCATCTTGCATCTCCGCCCTACTTCCTGGCGATACCCCCGTGACGCTGGCACACGCGGGCAAGATGCCTCGATCCATCGCGGCAGAGGACACGACCGCGCTTTGCCTTGACCTGAGGCCGGGCCTTTGCCGAACGATCGAGCTCACGTTTTGCCGCCCCCGGATTATTCGGGCGTGCGCTGCCGGAGTCGAAATTGACTTGCGCCTGGGCGAATGGGCTGATGCTCAGGATTAAGGCAGCGATACAAAATAATTTTTTCATGTGTGATGGGAAATGAGGTTGATCGGGCGCTCCATAGTCTCACTATTCGACGCGATCCGTATCAACGCACGTGACGACCACGATCCGGGCTACTACCTCATTCCAATAACACACCCATTTACACCCAAAGGCAGATCAAGACGCCATCCAGAAGCAAGCGAAAGAACTTGAATTCAAATTGAAATGATCGGTCGATCAAAATCTCAGCAGATCATCATTACAACAAAGACAACGCTAGCCGCCCGGCACCTCAAGCCGCCCGACGACCTTGAACTTGCCGGCCCCGTCCAGCGTAACCACAACCATCTCCCCGGAAGACGGTGAAACGCCGGCAAGCGCCTGAATATTCTGCGCGTGCGTCACCAGGATCAGATTGCCCGACCCCGTGCGGCGGCCAGCGGCGGCGAGTACCTCACGCACTTTTTCGCCCCCTGCCCCTTCACCATCCCTGAACATCGAATCCAGCATGGGCGCAGGTGTCACCCGGCCAAATGCAAGCTGCGCGGTGTCGATGCATCTGCACCACCGGCTCGAGAGCACGTCGGCGATCGGGATATTGCGGCTGCGGAATGCTTCGCCCAATCGTTTTGCATCTGCGCGGCCTTTTGCCGACAGGTTGCGCTGGGTGCTGCAATTGCCGATAGTGAAACCCGGCGGGTCGCCGATACCGGGGTCGGTCACTGCATGGCGGATCAGGACGACATGCCCGCCGGATTTCAGAGTGGACCAGAAAGCCTCTTCACTCGCCGCGCCGGCAGCGGCCGCCGCAGTTGCTGCCAGCGCCGCAAACATCAGGACAAACAGACGCCGGAACATTAGCGCGGACTCCTTCATGAATTTGTCATCGATGTCACGTGTAGGCCAGAAGCCGGCCGCAACTGATCACCGCCACCCAGATTGCCAGCGAGACCAGGGCATGTGCCCTGGCCGGGACTGGCGCCGGGACGTTGGTATTCCATTTCGTGACAGAACGGTAGACCCCGATGTGGAACAGGAAGGCATTGATCCCGGCGGCCGCAATCAGCGCCAGCTTGAGCAGGAAAACAGGGTTGCCAATGAAGTCGCCGGGATGCGCGGAAAACATCATCAGGCCCGCCGGGACAATCAGCAGGAGACTGCCGATGGACCAGGGGAGCAAATGCCTGCCCAGAGCATCGACCGGCAACGAGCGGGACCAGCCCAGCACCCGCAGGTCGAACAGGAAAACCGACCCGACCAGGATCACAAAGCCGACGATGTGGAAGATTTCAACGATCGGGTACAGCCACATGCTGCCGCGCATGGCCAGCGACAACGGGCTTGCTTCGAGCCAGCCGAGAAAACCGGCTGTCTCATGCATCAGCGCAGCTCCACGGTCTTGTCGCCGATCGTGATGCGTTCGGCGCGCAGCTCTTCAGGATTGTTCCGGTTGGGATAGCCGGCAACGGATGCCCGATTGCCGGGCTTGAGCAGGTCCTTGCCCAGTCCGCGGTTTTCCATGCGGCTTGGCGGCGCGAGGACTACGGTCCAGACCTTGTCGGCGGTTTTCAGGCGCACAAATCCGTGCGGATGGACATAGCCGGAATCCTCGATCGTGCCGCTCAGTTGCAGGGGCTGGGTGGCGTCATACTCGCTCCATCCGTGGTGAGCGAAAGCCTGGGTCGCGACCAGCAGGGTCAGCAGGGCAAAACGTTTCATCGTGTATCCTCCAATTCGGAAAGCCGGCCGGAAAATGACACATCATGCGTTGGGCGGCCGGATCATTCTACGATAGCCGGCAAATGCCCGCCAGCGGCAACGGCATTGGCTGGCATCTCGTTTACGCGTGCTCCCATGTTTTACCAAAAACGCGCGCCGGAGTGAGGCCGGTCGTTACCGCAGTTCGAGCAGGGAGCCAAACCCGGTAACCGGCGTATCGATCCCCGCGGTCCGCAACGCATTCCACAAGGTTGCGAGGTTGCTCGACATGACGGGAATGCCGAACCGGGCCTCGAACCGCGGTATCAGCGCCAGCGTCGGCAGATCGGTGCATGACAGGACCAGCGCTTCCGAGCCTTCGGCCAGCGCGCTCACCGCCAGCGCCTCGACCTCGTCCGGCGTGAGTTTGGCGATGCGGGTGTATTCATGCATGCCGCCGGCGCCGATGCCCAGGCCCACGATGCGGTCCACGCGCAGCCCCGCGTCCTCGAAGAAGCTGCGTTCGTGGGAATTGAGCAGTTCCGCGTACGGTGTGCCGATCGAGACCCGGGACACGCCGAGCGTGCGGCAGGCGGCGATCAATGCGGGCGCCGTGGCGACGCACGGTCTGGCGCTGGCACGCTGCATCGCGCCGGTCAGCGCATCAAGCGGCAGCACCAGCGAACCGGCGGTGCAGCCGTAGGCGATCAAATCGACCTCCGCCTGTTCCAGCGGGCGCATCGCGGCGCGCAGATCGTCCGGCAGGCCGTTTGCGGCGTCGTGCAGGGCCTCGGTCAGGAGAATACGGCTGACGTGGAGCGACATGCCGCCAAGCCGGGCGGCGATGGTACGCCACTCCGCTTCATTGACGGTATTGGTGGTGGGAACAATGACCCCCAGCCTGACATGGACCGGCTTGCCGGCCGAGGGTTCACTCACGGTCTGTCCGCTTGAATCAGTCATCACACCTTGTCTCCATCTTGAATGACCGGCACCCGCAGCACATCCGCATGCGGCGCCGGCGTTGTACTCATTGCGCCCAGGTTTTTGCCTCGCCGCCCAGCGATGTGAACATCGAGGTCTTGAGCAGATAGGCTTTTGCTTCGGCCGGCGTATCGGCAATGCGCCTGAGTTCAAGCTGGCGCTGTTTGCGTACCGCCGGATCCTGCTCCTCGAGATTGCGCTTGTTGCGCGCCGTGCTCTCGTTGATGAACGAAATCGCAATATCGCGCCGCTCGCGTTCATAACTGTCCAGCAAAACATCCGGCTCGCCGCGCGCCAGCACCCGGATCAGCTTGTCGGCCAGGCAGAAGGCGTCGTGGACCCCGCCGTTGAGGCCCATCCCGCCGATCGGATTGTTGATATGCGCGGCGTCGCCGGCCAGGAAGACACGCTCCTTGCGGTAAGTCTCGGCAACCCGCTGGTGCACGTTGTACAGCGTCTTGTGGGCCAGCGCATAACGGCCTTCCTTCGGGAAGATATGCTGCAGGCGCGCCTCGATTTCATCGTCGTCCAGCGCCTGCGCGTCGCTCTGCTCCGGCAGAGTCGGTACCAGCACGCGCCAGAGCGAAGGCGTGCGCAGCAACACGTACCAGGTTTCCGGATCCGACGCGTAGTTCACGTAAGACAGGTCCGGAAACATCTGCTGGAAGTCGTATCCGGTCGATACCGACAAGAAGCGCTCCGGGTAGGTAAGACCGGGAAACGCGATGCCGGCTTTCTGCCTCACGGTGCTGCTGGCGCCGTCGGCGCCGATCAGATAGTCGCCACTGAAGGTTGCGGTGGCGCCGTCCTGTTCGATCTCGAGCGTGACCGACTCTGCAGCCTGGACGACACCGACCACTTTGGCGCCGTACAGGACGCGGCAATTGGGGAATTCTTCCAGGCGCGCCGTCAGCGCGCGCGCCAGCTTGACCTGTTCGCACTGGAGCCGGAACGGATAAGCGGTGACATCGCCCAGCAGCGCCATGTCAAACTGCGCCACCAGTCCTTCGTGGCGATCGCGCTGCTGCGAATAGCGGGCGATCAGTCCCTGCTCGATGAGCGTGTCGGCGATGCCGATACGGGCCAGCATCTCCAGTGTGGGCGGATGAAAAGTCGAGGCCCGGAGATCTTCGACCAGTGTACGGGAACGCTCCACCAGCGTGACGCTGATGCCCGCGCGCGCCAGCAACAAGGCTGATATGAGTCCGACCGGGCCGCCCCCGGCTATCAGAACGTGTTTTCCATTCGATGACATGATTTCCTCTTCCTGTTCAGAGCGAAGCCGATGGCACCTGCGCCGCCCGCGGACGTTTCATCTCGAACGCGATGAACAGCACGGCGATCAATAAGGCGCCTCCCTTGATCAGCAGCGCAAACTGCGGATACACACTGGCAGGCAAAAGCAGCACGAGCGCTAACCCCACCAGAAACAATCTTTTAATCAGCGATAATTCGGAATACAGGTAGCCTGAAAATGCGGCGCACCCGAGCCACACGGCGATGCCGACAGTGACCACGGCCATCACGATTGGCAGCGGTTTTCCGATCATCAATAGCTCGGGGGTATAGGCGAAGACGAACGGCAGCACAAACGCCGGCCAGCCCAGCATGCAGGCAATCCAGCCGACCTGCATCGGTCCCGCCTTGGCGATATGCGCCGCCGCATAGGCCGCCATCGCCACCGGCGGCGTGATCATCGACAGGCAGCCGAAATAGAACACGAACATATGCGCCGCCATCGGATTGACGCCAAGCTGGATCAGCGGCGGCGCGGCCAGCACCGCGACCAGCAGATAGACGCCAGTGGTCGGCAATCCCATGCCGAGGATCACGCAGATGACCGCGATCGCCACCAGCAGCAAGAGCAGGTTTCCTTGCGTGAGCTGGACCATCGACAGCCCCAATCCCAGCGAGAGGCTGGTGATATTGATCAGGCCGATGATGCCGCCGGCCACGGCGCAGATGATGATGATGTCGACCGCATCCTTGCCGGTGCCGGCCACCGCATCGAAGAAGCCCCGCAGGCTCAGTTTTTGGCCGCCATAACCCTTGATCACGGCAAATGGCACCAGCACGACGATCCCCAACAGCAGCGCCTCTTCCGGCGACAGGTTGAACTGGAACATCAACCAGAACAGGAGAAAGAAAGGCAGCAGGAAAAACCAGCCCTGCCGCATCACCTCACGCGGCTTCGGCAGCGTCGCCGGATCCAGGCCGCCGATCTTGCGCCGCACGGCCTCGAAGTCGACCTGGATGAAAATCGAGACGTAGAAAAGCAGCGCCGGAATCAGCGCCGCCAGCGCCACGTCCATGTAGCTGACCTGCAGGTTTTCGGCCATCAGGAACGCCGCGGCGCCGAGCACCGGCGGCATGATCTGCCCGCCGGTCGACGATACCGCTTCGATGGCGGCGGTGGTCTCGGCACGGTACCCGGCCCTTTTCATGTTGGGTATCGTGATGACGCCGGTCGACATGACGTTCGCCACGGCGCTGCCGGAAATCGAGCCGAACAAGAGCGACGCGACCACCTCCACTTTTCCCGAACCGCCCCGGTAACGGCCAAAGAGCGCGGTCGAAATATCGGTAAAAAATTCACCGCCGCCGCAGGCCTGCAGCACACGTCCGAAAAACATGAACGCGAGCACCGTGGAGCTGGCGATGAGCAGCGAGATGCCGAGCGTGGCCGAGCCGTCCAGCGCGGTATAGGTGAACAAGCGGCTGAATGACAGATTTTTGGTTTGCCACACGCCGGAAAATTGATGGCCGGCCAGTCCGTACGCCAGGAAAAACCCAAACACAAACACCAGCGCAATCCCGGCGGAGCGGCGGCAGGCGTCCAGCAGCAACAGCAGCAGCAGTGACGCAAGCGTCATCGCCTCGACCGGACGCGACAGCATGTCTGCTTGCAGTACGGGGAAGCGGATCGCCAGCCAGATGCCGACACCCAGGCCAGCCAGCGCCCGCAGCCATCCGAACACGCCATCCTTTTGAATCACAGCGGGCCGGCTATACGCGAGGAAAAGACTGAGGCCGATCATGACCGCCAGGAACTGTTCGGTGTAGACGGGAATCGACAGCCTGATCGGCAGATCGAGGCACCAGAAAAGTGCAAGCACCGTGATCAGGATTCCCACCGAATAGGAGAGTCGTTCACTGCCTGGTTTGATTTCGGAACTCATGGAATGGGCTTTCCTTTGGTGCGTGGTAGATGCGACGGGCGATGATGCGTCCCGGTCACGCCCCGCAAGCGGGACGGTCCCATCGACACCGGGTGCGCTTGCAGCCGCTTATTTCTTGCCTGGCCAGATTCCTTTGGACTGGAAAAACTTGATCGCGCCGGGGTGGTAGGCCGCGCCCATATCCCTGGACATGGCCTGCGGATCGAATTCCTTCATCGTCGCCGAAGCCGCTTTCAGGTCTGCCGGATTGTTGTAAAGCGCGGTGAGAACTTTATTGATGACCTCGTCCTTCACCTTCACATGGGCAAACAGCACGTAGTCGTAGCTCAGGATCTTGAGCGGGGCTGGCACGCCGAGCATGCCGGTCTCCGGCTTGACTTCCACCACTACCGCGCCGGGAATAAATTTTTGCAAGGCAGCCATCGCCGCCGGCGAGTCGTCAAAACCGAGGAAACGCACCGGTCCCAGCGATACCTCGAACTCCCTCACCACCGGCGAGCCGATGGTGGCAATCGATGTGCTCAGCTGCTGGGATTTGAACATGTCGAACATGCGCGGAAAACTGGGCACCAGCACCTGACGCGTGTCGCTGGCCGTCAGGCCGCCGTTGGCGAGATAACCATCCATCAACACCCGTCCCAGCGGATTGCCGGTGAAGCCATGCGGCACCGCAGTCCCCTTCAGATCCTTGATGCTCTTGATCGGGCTGTCCGCCTTGACCATCAGGCCGTTCAGCCACGGCACCATGCGGGCCACCAGCCGCAGATCGGGATGCGGCTTCTGGACCAGTTCCTTGCCGGCGATCAGATAACGATATTCGACCAGGTTGGCTACACCGAATTCGACTTCGCCAGAATTCACCAGCGACGCGTATTGCACCACGCCCGCCATCGGCTGCGGCCGGACTTGCAGATCGGTTTTGTCGGCGATGACTTTGGCCATCGCGGTCGACATGCTGTTGGTGGCGCCCGCCTGTGTGGTGCCGATCGCGATCACTTCAGCGGTGACGGGCGCGCTCACGGCGAGACCCAGCATCAGCGTTCCGGTAAAACGGGACAGCAGCCTGCCTCCCGGTTGCAAAGACAATTTCATTTCGAACTCCTTCTGGTTGATTCGAACAATCCTCATGACCCTGATCTGACAGGAACGCAATGCGGGCGCAGCAATCGTGCATCGGTGAAACTGATACTAAGGCATGCCGTTTTTCAGCGGTTAAGAACAAAGCAAAATATTCGCAGTGCGAATTTCAGGTGTTTTTCAGGGCAGCCGTGTCCTCTTGTCGTGCATGCTGATGCACCGACAAGCGGCAGGCACTTCTGCTACCATCATTCCGACATTCGGCGCCGGTCAAGCCTTGGTACCGGCTCCGCTTTCAGCCACAGGAACATCATTTTGCCAAAAGAACATTCGCCGCTGGATCGCGGCCTTCCGATACGGGCGATCAGCAGAAGCATCGCCGTGCTGCAGGCGATCAATCGCGGCAAATCGCTCTCCTTGCAGGAAATCGCCCTCAGCGCCAGCCTTCCCTATCCGACTGCGTTCCGGATCGTGCAAACGCTGATGATTGAAGGATTGATCGAGTGCGAACCGTATCGCAAGCTGTACCGGGCAACTGCGCTGGTCCAGACCCTGTCACATGGATTCCAGAACCACGACCGGATGGTGACCCTGGCGCATCCTCATCTGCTGGCGCTGACCGAGGAAGCCCTGTGGCCGGCTGCCATCACGACGCGCGTCGGCACCCAAATGATGATCCGCGATTCCACCCACTTTCACACCTCCCTCACCTTCAACAATTATTATCCCGGCCATACCCAGCCGATTCTCGAATGCTCTTCCGGGCATGCGTATCTGGCGCATGCGGCCGATGACGAAAGGTCGACCCTGCTGAAAGGATTGAGGACACTTGAAACATCCTCCGAAACGCTGTCTATGTTTGAATCCGGCAAACTGGTCAGGCGGATCCGGGAAGCCGGATTCGCCACGATGGAACGCAACCGCTACACCGCAAACCCCGGAAAGACCTCCTCCATCTCGGCGCCTATTTTTGACAACGGAAGAGTCCTTGGGACGATCACGCTGATTTTCTTTGCATCCGCCATGCCAATGAAAGAAGCCATGGATCGCTACGCCGATATCGTGAAAACGGCTGCCGCGAGGATCAACGAACAGGCTTTGGCGAAGTAGTGCAAGGCAAGTTGCCACTGGCATCATCAAAAGCATGCACAGCGGCGATGCTGTTGCGACAACGCAGTTGCCGAATTTTTGTTTCCGAGATCATCCGCCCTTGCCTTTGGCATTGCATGCAGCGTGTTCGAAAACTATCCTTTGATTTAAAAGTCTAATTATTTAGTGTTCCGACAGGACCTGTTCCGCGAATATCTTTGCGGCGGCTCGTTTCCATCTGTCAAAAACAAAGGAGAAAGATATGCAAGCCAGACAAGTGAAAGAAGAATTTCCGCGGATAGAGCAGTACATCGACAAGGCTGCTCAGCTAAGCAAGAGCAGCAGCAATGTTCCGGACGAATTACGCAGTTCTCTAAGCGAACTTGAGCGGGAAGCCGACCAGGCAAAATCAATCCTGGCGCAAGAGCAGAACGATGACCGTATTGTCGATTGCGTCGACCATCTGGAGGAATTGGGAGACCGCGCGATGCAAGCCTGCAAGCAGGCTGGCAATATCGATGATCAAATGCGGCAGGCGGTTCAGCAGGCCCACGGCGCGCTTTCCGAACTGAAGCATAGTCTGCATTAAAAAAACGATGCGTGAACGGAACCGTTAACCCCGCAAAGCGTTCGCGGTCGTCTGGACGAACGGAGAACCGGCATGAGCGAACAACGATTAGGCGGTGAACTAGCCATCGTCACCGGTTCCGATTCAGGTATCGGACGGGCGACGGCGATTGCGTTTGCCGAGGAAGGGGCGGACATCATCGTTACCTACCGACACGACCGCCAGGGTGCGGAAAACACTGCACGCGAGATCGAAGCCGTCGGCCGCAAGGCGTCGGTATTTGCGCTGGACCAGCGCGATTCCGGGAATGTGCGGCAGTTGTTCCAGGATGTGAAGAGCGCCGCCGGCGTGCCGACCATCCTGGTGAACAATGCCGGCATCGATGCATTGGGAAAGGTGGTCAAGGACATGACGGATGACGATTGGGACGAGACGATACGGACCAATCTGCATGGGCCTTTCTATTGCTGCCGCGAGTTCATCCGCACGATCGACGGCAGCGGCCGTCATGGCAGCATCATCAATATCACCAGCGTGCACCAGGAAATTCCGCGCGCCGGCGCCTCCGCCTACGACGCCTCCAAAGGCGGGTTGCGCAACCTGACAACGACGCTCGCACTGGAAGTCGCGGAAAAAAACATCAATGTCAACAATATCGCGCCGGGCATGGTATTGACGCCAATGAACCAGTCGGCGATCGACGACCCTGACGTCTACCGGCAACAGGTGCAATCAATACCGATGAAACGCGCGGCACAGCCAGCGGAAATCGCATACGCCGCCGTATTTCTTGCCTCCGAACAGGCACGTTATATCCATGGCACGACCATTTTTGTCGATGGCGCCCTGATGCTGTTCCAGGGACAGGGAGCATGACGGCGCAGGCACGTTTGCGGATTGCTCCGCGGATGTCCGGCTTAATGGCCTGAATCGGCATTCAGTAGGGCGTCAATAAGCGCAGCGCATTGCGCCGCAGGATAGGTCATTCCTTCAAATCCCCTGTCCATGCCAGCAACCTGAAAAAAAACCGGTGCCGCGCCACGGATGGAAAACGACAGGCACACAAGATCACGAAGAACGACATGCTGCAATTTCTGCACGTGAACGGCATCGGGATTTTTTCCCTGCTCAGGCAGGCAGTCCGGGCATATTCCCGGCATGACATGGCGGTCCATGCAGCCGCACTTGCCTACCACGTTCTTATCTCACTGTTCCCGTTCGCGCTCTTCCTTCTTGCGCTGCTGAGCTTTTTCGAGCTGCCGGGCTTTTTCGATTGGCTCAAGCAACAGGCACTCGCTTTCCTTCCTGAACCGGCGATGAAACAAGTCGACATGGTCATCCTCGAACTTCAGCTACCGCAAAAAGGCCTGTTGTCGACCGGGGCGGCGACGGCGTTATGGCTGGCGTCGAGTGGCGTTCGCGCCCTGATGGTGGCTTTGAATGTGGCCTATGCCGCCAGGGAATCGAGACCGGCATGGAAGCGTTACCCGCTTTCCATTTTCTACACGCTAGGCATTGCCGCGATGCTGATCGCCGCCGCCGCACTGATGATCGTCGGCCCGCGGGCGATGCAATGGCTCGCGCACCAGATCGGCCTGGAAACAATCTTCGTCATGCTCTGGACCTGGCTGCGTTTGCCGACCGCGCTGTTGCTGGCCAGCCTGGCCGTCGCCATCGTCTACTATCTATTGCCGAACGTACCGCATCGGTTTCAACTGATTACCGCCGGTTCGGTGCTGGCGATCGTTACCTGGATCGGCGCCTCGCTTGCCTTTGGCTACTATGTGAAAAATTTCGCCAACTACAGTGTGATGTACGGCAGCATCGGCGCGGTCATCGTGCTGCTGCTCTACCTGTACATATCGGCAGCGGCATTGCTGTTTGGCGCGGAGATCAACGCGGTGATCGAGCATCATGCACCTTCGCGGCAGATGCGGTGAAACGAGACAGGAAGGCAGGTCCTTGACAAAAACTCACGCCTTCTTTTTCGCCCTGCCCTTGGGCGCCAGCATCGAGCCCGTGCAGCCCGGAGTGCCGCACCGGCACACAAAAGCGCGCTTGACGGCTGGCGTGTGGCGGGCGTCCAGGATCAACGCATAGTTGTAACACAGCTCTTCGCCGCGATCGATGTCATGCAGGGCGTGGATAAAAACACGGCCCTTGTCTTCGTATGCTTCGCAGTTCGGTTCGCATGCATGATTGATCCAGCGGGCCTCGTTACCGCGGCTGCCGCCGTCAATCATTCGCCCATCGGCGAGGGTGAAAAAAAACGTATGGTTCAGCGGACCACCCTTCGCCTCGGCACGCGTCAGCGCTTCGTCCCATGTGATCCGTTCGCCCTTGTATTCAATAATGCGGGAGCCGGCCGGAATTTTTCGCCGTGCAAAAACGCCGTTGCCATGAACATTGGAATTTCGTACTGCATAAGCGGGAGGTCGGGTGGGTGATTTTGCAGCGTCTGACATTGATGGGATTCGTGTAAAATTTTTGAGCACTCAGGATAGCTGATTTTTTGCGAGGCAGCTTGAGCAAGGTTAGCGCCAGTGCGTCAAAAGCCAATGCCCAATCCGACACCTCCGCCACTGCGTCCACCCCAGCGCCCCACACCTGCGCCTATCCGGGCGCCGGCGCCTGGATAGGTAGAGTCAAGGGGAACACCATCCTGTGTGATGCCGCCTGCGGCATGACGGCCGCCATCGGGCATCGGGGAGGCACAGCCGCCAGTCAAGGCAGCGAAGCCGAACAGCAGAAGCAGTCGTTTCATGACACCTCCAGCAGAACAGGATTACTGCTTGGACGGCAATGACCGGCAGTAGTTCGACAGTGTCTTGTCAGGCCGTAGCCGTTCGTGGAAGGCGGACAGTGAATGTGGTGCCTGCAATCGAATCCGATTTCACCGCGATGGCGCCACCATGCGCCATCGCGATTTCCCGCGCCACGAAAAGGCCGAGCCCCAGACTTGTCCTTGGACGGGTGTCTTTCTCATCCTCCCTCGGCAGCTGGACCAGGGGCGTAAAAATTGATTGCAACGACGCTTCGGGAATCACCGGTCCCTGATTGGTTACCTCGATCGTTACCGCGTCCGCATCACCGCGCGCGGTGATGACCACCGGGTGTTCCTTTGCGCCATACTGTGCCGCATTGACGAACAGGTTGGCAAACAGCTGATGCAGCCGGACGCTGTCGAAGTATCCAACCAGGTCACCCGCGGCGTCCAGTTGAAACTTGCGGCCGAGATGGACTGCACTTGCATCCTCGACGGCCGACTGGCAAATATCCTTGATGTCGGTCCGCGCCAGGGTCACCGGCATGCCGCTTCCGAGCTGCGTCCTGGTATACCCAAGCAAGTCCTCCACCATGCTGCTCATCAGGCGGGCACTCCGTTTTACCCGGGCGCCATTCTTTGCGATCTGGTCGTGCGTCACCTCGGGGTGCGTGAGCAACTCGCCTGCCATCGCCATGCTGGAAAGCGGCGCCCTCAGGTCATGCCCGAGAATCGCCAGGAACAAGTCCCGCGTATGTTCGGCGCGGGCGGAATAGGTGATGACGGATTCGGCCAATGCCTGGTCTATGGCTTCATTGAAGCGGACCATCTCGTAAATCGTATCGGCAGACATCTGATCCACGTGCGGCAGCCATAACCGCAAGACAGATGCCCTCAATGCGCGAAACTCGGCGCTTAACTGAAGGAGGGAAAAATTGCTGGCCTGGCGCAGCGCGCCGTGGATGGACGCGGCACTATTTTCAGCGTCGGCGTCCGGCGCGTGGCCTTTTGATTTTTCGGCCTGCTGCTCTGAATTCTGGTGCGTTTCAATGTCAAGCGAAATTGCCTGCAAAATTCCCTTTGCATGATCGCGCAGCGCGGTCGAAGACATTAGCTCTGCGGCCGGGCCCTGCGTTTTTGCAAAGGCTTCCCACTCGGCGAGAATTTCGTCGATATGCTCATTGAGAAAACGATACAGCCTCATTGCAGTGCCTCTTCAGATCTGATCAAAGTGGCAACCCTTCGTTATTTTTACTCGCTAGGGCTCTGATTGTATGCTGTATCTGAATGGCGGTTACGGTTTATATCCGGATTTGAATGGGATTCTGCTCAGGTACGCCGGTTCAAGTGCACTGCGGCTTGAAGCGGGCAAGGATTGACACCAAAATTCAAGAGAGCGCGCTGACGGACCTACCTGTCAGACAGAAGAGGAACATCAAGCCTTTGACAGACGTGTATGTCCTCTTCCCGGCGCGCTCTCGTTCCGCGGCGTGGCATTAAGAAGCAGCGGGGGCGCCTCCGGCAGCAGGCGCACTAGGCGCACCAGGCGCACTAGGCGTACCAGGCATACTAGGCATACTAGGCGTACTTGGCGTACTAGGCGCACCACCCGTGCCAGTGGCAGGCGGTATCGCGCCCGCAGTACACATGACGTTGGGTGCAGTAGGCGATCCGGATGTGGCGCAATAAATTACCCGCGAATTCGGCTCGTCGACCAGCCATGTAGCATTATTCTGTGTCGAATGAAGTGGGACAAAAGGAAAACTTGAAGTACTCGTTCCGTTTGTCCCTGGGGACGTCGGCGGTGGTGTCTGTGCCGAGGCAAAATGAAGTGGCACCGCAAGTGCGGCTATTGTAAAAAGTAAGTGTTTCATCATAAGACTCCTAAGTGTTGAACGTGCGTTTTTAGTATGGCACGCGAGACTCGAAATTCAAGATGATGAAGGAAAAAGCGGGGCAAATTTACGCGTTAATTTATAAGCCTGTTCCAGCGCGCCCTGGCGCGATTTTTGAACAAGAACAGGCGCCATTAAATTCAGCTCTGCTGCGAATCGGAAAAATCCTCTTCCCAGAATTCGGATGATTTCCGTGCATGCATATCGGAGCGCTGATGTTCCTGCTTGCGCAAGTCGACGCGCCTGATTTTTCCGGAAATTGTTTTTGGCAGTTCGCAAAACTCGATGCGCCGGATGCGTTTGTAAGGCGCAAGCCTGGTCTGGCAAAACGTCAGGATATCAAGTGCAAGTTCACGTGAAGGCGCGTAGCCGGCAACCAGCGTGACGAATGCCTTCGGTACTGCGAGGCGCAGTGGGTCAGGACTTGGCACCACCGCCGCTTCGGCCACTGCAGCGTGTTCGATCAAGATGCTTTCAAGGTCGAATGGACTCAGGCGATAGTCGGCCGATTTGAATACATCGTCGGTGCGTCCGACGTAGGTCAGATAGCCGTCCGCATCGATCGATGCAATGTCGGATGTCCGGTAAAAACCGTCGCGCATCGCGTGCGCGGTCTGCTCCGCATTATTGTCATATCCGACCATCAGGCCGGTGGGCCGGCTGGCGAGATCAAGCGAGATTTCACCTTCGTCGGCCGGCTGGCCATCGAGGTCGAGCAGGCTTACCTTATAGCCCGGCAAAGGACGTCCCATCGAGCCCGATTTCACAGGCTGCCCTGGCGAATTGCCGACCTGGCAGGTGGTTTCGCTTTGTCCGAAGCCGTCGCGTATCGTCAGGTCCCAGCCTGCCTGGAACTGCGAAATGATTTCCGAATTCAGCGGCTCGCCGGCGCCGACCAGTTCGCGTAAACTTGTTTTATATGCCTTGAGATCTTCCTGCACCAGCATGCGCCAGACAGTCGGCGGCGCACACAGGGAGGTCACCGGATAACGGCACAGCACATCGAGCACCGCCTTGCTGTCAAAGCGTGCATAGTTATAAATGAACACTGCGGCGCCGGCATTCCATGGCGCGAAGAAGCAGGACCATGCATGTTTTGCCCACCCAGGCGAGCTGATGTTCCAGTGCACGTCGCCTGCCCGCAGGCCAATCCAGTACATGGTCGACAGATGGCCGACCGGATAACTCTGATGGGTATGAACAACCAGTTTCGGTTTGGAAGTCGTGCCCGACGTGAAGTACAGCAGCAGCGGATCCGATGCCAGGGTTTCTCCCTGCGGACTGAACTCGGCCGGCAATGCGTACGCCTCTTCCAGACGATGCCATCCATCCCGCTGCGCATCGATGCTGATGCGTGTGATCGCGCTGCCGATGGCGCTGAACTTGTCTACCTCCTGCCCGGCGCATACAACGAACTTCGCAGCGCCATCGTCGATCCGGTCCTGCAAGTCGGCCGGCACCAGCAATGTCGAGGTCGGGATGATGACAGCGCCCAGCTTGATCGTGGCGAGCATCACATCCCACAGGGCCACGTGGTTGGGCATCATCACCAGGATGCGGTCGCCACGCGCGACGCCAAGACCCCGCAGGAAATTGGCGACCTGATTCGAGCGCTGCGACATCTGCTCGAACGAATAACGCTCGTCGGCGCCGTTTTCATTGACGACCCACAGCGCCGTATTGGCATTGTTCCTGGCCAGGGCATCGAAATAATCCAGCGCCCAGTTAAAACGATCGAGAACAGGCCACTGGAACTCACGATAGGCGGTTTGATAATCGGTGCGGTGCGCGACGAGGAAATTCCTCGCCCGCAAAAAGTTATCTGCAGAATTCATTGGCTTGTCTTCCTTGTTTCATTTTTTCGGAAATTGGAGCTTGACGGACCACTACTGGCTATTATCACTCATCAATGAGGAGAAATCGTGGCGAGGCCCGATACGGCCAGGCATTTCTGATGCATGTCGGGTGCATAGCTGCTATGCTGAAATCTCCGTTCGCAATCCACACCAGCCCATGAAGACAACCGATTTCTCCTTTGCCGCGAACAAGCTCGGCAACATCCAAGGTCTCTCTCTGCCTGTTTTTTGTGCTGTACATTCAAAACCATGAGCGACGACACCCTCATCAATCATCCCGCCTCCAAGCCGGTGCTCGACTACCCTTGCGGCGAGCCGCCCGCGGCGGGAACGGCGCGCGAGGTTGCGCCCGGCGTCCTGTGGCTGCGCATGCCCCTGCCCTTCGCACTGACCCACATCAATCTGTGGGCGGTGCGCGATGGCGCCGGCTGGGCCGGATTCGACACTGCCGCACAGACCAGCGAAGCCGCAGCGGCCTGGCGCACCTTGTTCGCAAAGGACGGTGCGCTGGCGCAGGGCGGCCTGACGCGCGTGTTTGTCACACACATGCATCCGGACCATGTCGGCATGGCCGGTTGGCTGACGCGCAAATTTAACTGCCGGTTGTGGATGACACGGCTTGAATACCTGACCTGCCGGGTCCTGGTGGCCGACACCGGCCGCGAAGCGCCCACCGACGCCGTGCGTTTCTATCAAAGGGCTGGATGGAATGAAGAAGCGATCGAAGCTTACCGCGCGCGTTTTGGCGGCTTCGGAAAATTCACCCATGCGCTGCCGGATAGCTACCGCCGGTTGCGCGACAACGAACAGTTGCGCATCGGCGATCACGACTGGCGCGTTGTTGTCGGCAACGGCCACTCACCGGAGCATGCCTGCTTTTACAGCCCGGCGTTGAAGCTGCTGATCTCGGGTGACCAGGTGCTGCCGCGGATTTCATCCAATGTCTCGGTCTTTCCGACTGAACCCGATGCCGACCCGATGGGCGACTGGCTGGCTTCCCTCGGCAAGATGCGGCGCGAGGTGCCGGACGATGTGCTGGTGCTGCCCTCTCACAATGAGCCATTCCGTGGCTTGCATGCGCGGCTGGATTACCTGGAGAGCAGCCAGCATCAGGCGCTCGATCGCTTGCGTGATGCGCTGGCCGAACCCAAGCGTGCGGTGGATGTATTTGCCCAGTTGTTCGGTCGTCCGATCGGATCGGAACCCAACTTGCTGGGCATGGCCACCGGCGAGAGTGTGGCGCACCTGAATTACCTGCTGCATCGTGATGAGGCGGTGATGGAAGTCGACGCCGATGACGTCGCCTGGTACAGGGCGAAGTAAGGTATCGTGAGATCGTCGACTCAAAATAAAAGCCGGACGTAACCGGCTTTTATTTTTTGAACACCTGATCCCGCCGCGATGACAGCAAACTTCGCGGCAAACTTCCGTTTATTCGCTGACCGGCTTCGTTTCTGTCTTGCGCGGACGGCGGCTGCGCGCGGCGGGTTTGCGTGCGGCCTTGGCTGCTGGCTCTTCAGCTTCTGCCGACGCCGTCGGCGCGGCAGGCGGAAGTGCTTCCAGCGCCGATTCAGCCACTGGCGGCAAAGCCGGCTCCGCTTTCTTCTCCGCCGGCTTGCGCCCTCCCCGCCCTTTGCGGCGCGTGTCAGTCCTGGCGCCAGTCTCGGCAACCGGTTCCGGTTCAAGCACCCCGGCGAGCATCACCGGCGCCACTGCCTCGATCTCTGCCACTGGCCGGCTAGCCGCCGCAGCGCCGTTGCTGCGGAAAACGAAAGCACCGGATTTTTCATCACGCCCGACTTCGAGCAGCCCGCGTGCCTGCGCCTCTTCCAGCAAGTTGCCGAAGGTGCGGAAGCCGTAGTAAGTCTCGCTGAAATCAGGCTTGCGGCGCTTGATCGCCTGTTTCAGCACCGATGCCCAGATCTTGCCGCTGTCGCCGCGCTCCAGTATCAGCGCGTCGAAGGTCTCGACCGCCATCTCGATCGCCTGGCTCTTGCGTGTTTCAAGCTCGACTTTGCGGCGCGATTCCTCATCAGGCGTGCGCCTTGGCGCAGGCGGCGCCTCGCGGGTATCGCGCTTGGCTGCCGCGCGCCGGCTTTCACGCACCAGGTCGTCGTAAAAAATGAATTCGTCGCAATTGGCGACCAGCAGATCCGAGGTCGATTGCTTGACGCCGACGCCGATGACCTGCTTGTCGTTCTCGCGCAACTTGGACACCAGCGGCGAAAAATCGGAGTCGCCACTGATGATGACAAAGGTATTGACGTGTGATTTTGTATAACAAAGATCGAGTGCGTCCACCACCAGGCGGATGTCGGCCGAGTTCTTGCCCGACTGCCGTACATGCGGAATTTCGATCAGTTCGAAATTGGCTTCATGCATGGCTTTCTTGAAGTCCTTGTAACGGTCCCAGTCGCAGTAGGCTTTCTTGACGACGATGCTACCCTTGAGCAGGAGCCGCTCGAGTACCGGCTTGATGTCGAATTTTTCATATTTCGCGTCACGCACGCCGAGCGCGACGTTTTCGAAATCGCAGAACAGCGCCATGCTGATGTTGTCGGAGGATGAAGCCATGGGGTTGATATTTTTCCAATGAAGGGCCGGGCTGGATTGCCACATGGACCAGGGTTATTCACCTCAATGATTATACCCAAGGTGCCGGATGGTGAATCCACGCCCTTAGTTAGCCCCGAATGTTCTTTGCATTTTCGCGGTGACGCGCTGCTTCAGCAAGAAATAATCGGCCCACGGGTCTTGCTTCAGGCTGTCCAGCCGCGCGCGCAGGTTCAGCACGGTAAACGTGTCCGATCGTATCTCCTCGCCCAGTTCTTCCCACGCCAGCGGCGTAGACACCGGGGCGCCTAGCCTGGCGCGCGTCGAATACGCCGCCACGGCCGTCGCTTCCAGCGCATTCCGCAAATAATCGACGAATATTCTGCCGCCTCGTTTGGCCTTCGACATGCTCGCCGTGAACCGGTCGGGCAGCATTTTCTCGAGATGTTCCGCGATGGCGCGCGAGAAGGCCTTGATCTCTGCCCATGATTTCTCAGGCTTTATCGGAACGACGACATGCAGCCCTTTGCCGCCGGTCGTCTTGACGAAGCTGGCCAGCCCGATTTCATCCAGCAGCCCGCGGATCAGTTGCGCTGCTTCGACCACTCGCATCCAGTCCAGGCCGGGCGCAGGATCAAGATCGAAGATGATCCGGTCCGGCTGGTCCAGATGGCCGTTGCGGGCGCCCCAGGTATGCAGTTCGAGCACGGACATCTGCACCATGCCGATCAGTGACGGGATTGAATTGACCATCATGTAGGTGGCGGCATCGCCGCCAGGGACCTCGATTTTTTCGATGCCGGGGCCGATGGTGTCATTTGCGTGCTTCTGAAAAAAACATTGCTGTCCGCCGCCATTCGGGCATCGCACCAGCGTGAGCGGCCGTTGCGCCAGGTGCGGCAGCACCCATTCGGCGATGTCTTCGTAATAGCGCGCGAGCTTCAGCTTGGTGATCCCCGTCTCGGGAAACAGCGCACGTGACGGGTGCGTGAGCCGCACGCCTGCCACTGTCGGGCCCTTCGCGTCAGCGGCCGCGCCTGTCGGGCGGCGCGGTTGCGCCGGCGCGGCCGCTTCTTCCACGGGCACCGGTTTTTCCCGCCGGATCTCGCGCGCCGGTTTGTCCTTGCGCAGGCCCACAAAAGACGCATGCCGGACCAGGCCGCCGTCAGTCCACTGTGCAAACTTCACTTCCGCAATCAGCGCCGGTTTCAGCCAGTGCAGCGCCGGGGCGCCGCTCCGGGGTGGCGCCTTCACGAAAGGCGAGGCCGTGGCCGCAAGCTTTCTGAAATCCTTGTGCAGAGCCTTGAGCGTGGCATCCGCAAAGCCGGTGCCGACACGGCCGGCATAATGCAGCTGTCCGGCATCGTCATGCACACCCAGCAGCAAGGCGCCAAATTTCTCGCGGCTGCCGGCCGGATCGGTATAACCTCCGATCACAAATTCCTGCCGCAACTGGCATTTCACCTTGAGCCAGTTATTGTTGCGGGCCGATTCGTAGGGCGCGTCAGCGCGCTTGGCGATTATGCCTTCGAGTGCGTGCATGCAGGCATGGGAAAAGACGTCCGCCGGATTGCCGTCGACATGCTGGCTGTACAGGAGTGGCCCTTCCGGATCCGCTTTTTCAAGCAGGGCCTCCAGCAAGGCCTTGCGCTCGGCCAGTGGCAGCGGCCGCAGATCGTAGCCATTGAGATAAAGCAGGTCGAACACATAATAGGCAAGCCTGCCCGGCGCCGCGTTGCGCGCAATATTTTGCAGCAACTGGAAGCTGATCGCACCGTGTTCGTCGATGGCGACGACTTCTCCGTCCAGCCATGCCTGCGTCACCGGCAATTGCGCCGCCGCGTCGGCAATCGTTTTCCATTTTTTGCTCCAGTCATTGCCGGTGCGCGTGAACAAGGCGGCGGTTTTGTTTTCGATGCGGCACACCGCGCGATAACCGTCGAACTTAATTTCGGACAGCCAGGCATCGCCATGCGGCGCGCGGTCGGCAAGCGTGGCCAGTTGCGGCCTGATCATCTCCGGCATGGCAGTCTCGAGGGCGCCGGCGGCCTCGGGGCTCTCCACTTCCGGCGTGCGCTTCGGCGCATTTTTTTTTGCCGGCTTCGCAAGGACGCTGTCCGGTTGCAAGCGTGTGATATCCGCGTCCTTGCCGGTCCTGGCGGCGCTATCTTTTTCCTTGATCAGCAGCCAGTTTTCCTTTTCCTGTTTCGGCGCACCCATGCGTACCAGCGCCCAGCGTCCAGAAAGTTTGACGCCGTTCAAGGTCAATTTGAGGTGGCCCCGGCGATATCCGTCGGCCGGGTCGCCATCCGCTTCCCAGACACCCTTGTCCCACACCTGCACCTTGCCGGCGCCATACTCACGCGCGGGAATCTCGCCTTCGAACAGGCCGTATTCCAGCGGATGATCCTCAACGTGGACGGCGAGACGCTTGTCGGCCGGATCCAGGCTCGGCCCCTTGGGAATGGCCCAGCTTTTTAATGTTCCGTCCAGCTCGAGACGAAAGTCGTAATGCAAATTGCGCGCGTCGTGCTTTTGAATGAAATAGGCCAGCTGCTTGCCGGCCTTGACCGCCTTGCCGCGTGGCTCCGGAGTTTTCCCGAAGTCGCGTTTGGCCCAGTATTTATCCAGGCTCATGCACGCGCCCTGCGCGGGGCTGCCGGCTTTTTGGGGGCCTTGGATGCGGCCGCCACGCTGCGTGGCCTGGACTTCTTCGCGGGTTCGTCCTTCGATGCGCCACGCTCGCCTTTTTCACTGACGCTTTGCCTGAGCAAAGCCATCAGATCGATGATCTTTGCGCTTTTCGGCTCTGCCTTTTCCGGTTCTGGCGCGGTGATGGTCCTGGTCTGCTTTGCCTTGATTTTCTTTTTTACCAGGGCGAGCACGTCTTCCCGATAGGTGTCGTGATATTGCTGCGGATTCCATTTCTCGGTCATGCCCTTGACCAGTGCCATCGCCATATCGACTTCCTTGTTGCTGATGCCGGCCTTTTTCAAGTCCCCGTGGGGAAGGTCGAGTTCGCCAGATGCGCGGATTTCATCCGGATAACGCAAGGTGTTCAGCACGATCATGTCCTCCATCGGAATCAGCGCCACCAGATGCTGTTTGGTGCGAATGACCACTTGCGCGATGCCGATCTTTCCGGAGCGGCTCAGTGTTTCACGCAGCAATGCATAGACCTTGGCGCCACCTTTGCCGGGCGCCAGAAAATAGGGTTGTTCGTAATAAATCAACGGCACCTCGGCAGCGTCGACAAACGCCAGGATATCGATGGTCTGGGTTGCCTTGACATTGGCACGCTTCAAATCTTCCGGCGACAACACGACATAGGTGTCGGCTTCGTATTCATAGGCTTTGACAATATTGTCCCACTCGACTTCCTTGCCGGTTTCCTTGTTGATCCGCTTGTAGCCGATCGGCGCAAAGTCACGCTTGTCGACCATGGTCAGGTCCAGATCCTTCTGGTCACTGGCAGAAAACATCTGCACCGGAATATGCACGAGCCCGAAACTGATGGCGCCTTTCCATAGCGATCTTTGCATGTGCCTCTCCGCAAATCGAAACAAACACATCATTCCTGATCGGCCAGAGTAAAGGGAAAGATGTTTTTTTACGATAGGACAAATACTTAATATCACGTAGGAATCGTTGAAGCGAGAGCAATCGCTGGCATGGCATCGATCATGCTAGCTTCCCTGCATGCTGACTTGATGAAGAGGCTTTTTATGGATACCCGGCACGAGATCGAATTGCTGCAAAAGGCGATTTCCGTTGAAGCAGCCAGGACTGACGCGCTGGCGGCGGCATTGGAAGGTTTGCTTCTGGCATCGAGAGGCAATCCGCAAGTGGCAAAAGCAGTGTCGGATAGGCTGGATGAGGAATATGCGCTGCAATGTGCAAAACCGCATAACGAACATTACATGCTGAGCCTTGAAACAATGCGCGTGTATTTGCAGAAATTGGTTCAGTAGGCGGCCTTGGATTGCATCCTGCCTTTTGGCGATTCTGGTAATCCTGGTCGCAAACGATCCCATGCGCCCAATCAAGGATCAGGCCGATCGGCCGCCTATACTGAATTTGAACAAATCGTAAAGGGATGATGCATTCCGCATTATCGAGATGCCATGTTCAGGATCCTGCTGTTGGCTCTGTTGATCGCGTCACCTACGCATGCGATTGCAATCTACAAATGTGAATCGAATGGCGAAACACTCTATACCGACGCTCGCTGCCCCGGCGGAAAACTGCCTGACCTCCGTGAGCGCGTAAGGAACAATCCACCGCTGTCGGTGACGGCGGTCAAGGCAGAAACAGCGCGGGCGAAACAGGAAGCAAGCCGACTGCAAGAGCAGCGACACATGCAAGAAGCAATGGAGCTGGCACAGCGGCAACGGCTGGCGTTCGACGATTATATTTTTACGAAAAAATGCGTCGCGCTTGCGCTGCGTAAAAGATGGGCTGATGAGGAAGCCCAGCTTGCAAGCGGGTTTGCCGGATACCAGGAAACCGAACACAAAACCAGGCGGATTGCGCGTGCGGTCAATGAAAAATACGAGCTGGAATGTGCAGGCTGAGAAAGCTGCGGCGGCAGCGCTATTTCACGAGGGCCGCACCCTCTTCATCAAATCTTTCAGCATCAATGTCATTCGACTGAGGCTGCTCGCGACGGCATCATAAAGCTTTTCAAAAAGCGTTTTGAAGAAAGCGCTCTGACGCTCGGTAATGAAGCCTGTCGCATAAGTGACCAGCACGATCGTCACGGTCAACGCGGTTATATCCAGGACACTGGAGGCATCGTGCGGGTAAACCTGCAGCCACAATGCGATTACCAGCCAATGGACCAGGTACAGGGTGAAGGTATGGGACGAGAGCGCCCTGATAGTGCCGCCGGCATTCTGCAGGACGGCGAATTTCGCATGCAAGGCGAACATGAAATTGCAACACACCAGCACACAAATGACATAGTCGGCAAGATAACGGTCGGCACTACCCAGCTTCAAGCTTTCGAACGGCCAGATTTCAGTGCCGGCCGCGCGAAGAAGGATGTCAAGGTCAAAGACCTTGTAAACAATCAGGACACCCACTGTGAGCAGCCATCCGAATCTTGCCAGCACTACCGGCATCTCGAATTTTTTTTGCCAGTGATAAAGGCACACGCCGCTCAGCCACACCGGCAACAAGAGCCAAAGTTTGTAACCGATGATCAGGAAAACGATGCCGCCAAAAAAAATCCGACGCACGCCGCTCGAATAATAAACGGCGGCAAAAAGAATGTAATACCAGACCTCATAACTGAGCGACCAATATTGCTCCAGCCAGGGCGGCAGCTCGGCAAGCTGCCACAGCTCCCCCATGAACAACAGATGGAATGGGAGATACAGATAGGCCCGGTCAAGCTGATACACATCTGGCAGTGCTTCCGGTGTGATGCTCTTCACCACAAACACAATCAGAAACGCAGCCAGTAACAGAGGCAATGCCACGGAATAAATTCGGGCGGCCCGGGCAACGGCATACTGTTTGACTGACTGCCTGTTTACTTCCGTTGAATAGGCAATCACAAAGCCGGACAAAACAAAAAAAACCATGACAGCTTCGCGCCCCAGCTCCGGCAGAAATGCCGCCATGTGCGCATTCACGATGCCATTCTGAATATAGTGCAACACAAGCACCAGCACAGCAGCTGAAAAACGCATCAGGTCGAGATACAGGGAAAAATGCTTGTTCATGCGGCTTTTTATGATTGTCGTCTTGTACCAATATCCCGGATGCCTGGCCCAGATTCCTGAGCGAGCAATTATCAGGCACAGCAAGAATACATGCTTTTTGGCAAGCGCATTATTGCAGACCAGCACCCTGCTGCAATGAATTTCGATCAGCAACGCCGATTACAAGCAGACCGTAACCATTAGTAAAATCAAAAGATAATCGATTCAGCGTCGAGATGAACCGGTGAATGTGTCCATTCATTAAGCGGCTTTTTCCTGGCCTTTTTCCGGAGCCTTGCGTGCATTCGGATTCATTGGCCTTGCCAGCCGGCCACGCCCGCGTCTGCTAGTATGAACTCCCGATTTTTTCCCGGAGGCATGAGCAAATGGACTGGTTCAACATTGAATATGGCGAGATATTGAAATTGACAGTCTCGCCGCTGGAATTGATGCTGAGAGGGACGCTGATGTTCTGGTTTCTCTTTTTCATCTTCAGGTTCATCCTGCGGCGCGATGTAGGGTCCATGGGTGTCTCCGATTTTCTCTTTGTGGTGATCCTCGGAGACGCGGCGCAAAATGCGATGATCGGCGAAGGTAGTTCAACCAGCGATGGCATGGTGCTGATTGCCACACTCGTTTTCTGGAACTACGGGATTGATTACGTTACATACCGCTTTCCCGCACTCGAACGTTTCGCCGCTCTGAAAAAGCTCTGCCTTGTACGAGACGGCAAACTGATTCGGCGTAACATGCGCCGTGAACTGATCACCAGCGAAGAATTGAAAGCGAAGTTGCGCGAGGAAGGTCTTGAAAGCTTGGCCGACGTCAAACTGATGTACCTCGAGGCAGATGGGGAAATCAGCGTCATCAAGCGCGATAGCTGATTTATTTTTTCCGCAGCAGCCGCAGCAAGGTGATTTCCGAAGGCGCCCCAAAGCGTTTTGGCGGCCCCCAGTAACCGGTGCCGCGACTGGTGTAAACCCAGAGCCCCTGCAGCCGGTCCAGCCCGGCGACGAATGGCTGCTGCAGCGGCACCAGGAAATTCCACGGCAAGAACTGGCCGCCATGGGTATGGCCGGACAGCTGGAGGTCGAATCCCGCCTCGGCCGCCGCCATGGCGCTGCGAGGCTGGTGAGCGAGCAGGAGACGTACCCCGGCATCGGACGGTGCCCCGGCGATGGCCAGATGCGGGTCGCTGCGATGTGCAGGATCGAAATGGCCGGCATTGTAATCCGTGACGCCGGCCACCACTGCCAGCGCCTCGTTACCGTCCTGTTCGTCGCCATGCCGCAGTACTACATGCCTGTTGAGCAGCACATGCACACCGAGCCGCTGCAACTCGCTGATCCAGGCATGGGCGCCAGAATAATATTCGTGATTGCCGGTCACGAAATAAGTCCCGTGACGCGAGCGCAGGTCCGCCAGCGGCGCCACGTGCGAAGCCAGTTCCCGCACGCTACCATCGACCAGATCGCCAGTGATGGCCACCATGTCGGCGTCGAGCTGGTTGACCGCGTTGACGATACTACGCACATACTCATGCCTGATGGTCGGTCCGACATGGATGTCGCTGATTTGCGCGATGCGAAAGCCGTGCAACGCCGCAGGCAGGTCGGCCACGGGGACATCGACAGTCACCACGGACGCAGTCCGGCGGGCGTTAACAAAACCCCATAAGGTCGCGCCGCCACCTAGCAAACTGACGACAAGCGCGCTCCAGCGGCGCAACGGCTCGACCGCAATCGCCATCACTTCCATGCCATTCAATGCCATGGCGGCCAGCAGCACAAGCTCGCGCGCCACTGTCAGCACCAGCAGCGACGAGAACAGGCCCATGCCCACCCAACCAAGCAGGATCAGCGACCCGGTCCGCATTTGTTTGAGGGCACTGGCGCGGCGCATGCCAAAGCCGATCCCCATCGGCATGAGCCAGGCCGACACCATCAGGGACAGCAACAGCAATGCGCATACGACAGGCCACGAGGCCAAGGGGGGCAGCAGGCGGGCGCCGACATAGACATGGAGCAGAAGGGATATGAGCGGAAGGATTACGTTAACCTCTGAAAATTGAAGTGCAGCGGTCAGGCGCACGATAGAAACATAAATGGGGCGCAAAACCCATGTTTCAAGGAAAAAGGGATCTCTGGCGGATACAAAAAAATGTCGGGAAGGATCAGGCCGGGTTGCGGCGAATCAAAGGCTGCGGTTACTCACGCGGCACACTGGATCAGAGGAGCCTTGCCAATGCCGGAGCAGATTTCGAAGTATCCCGAGGTAACGATAAACGTGCTCAAAGGCGCGGGCGCCGTGTGCGGTGAGGGCGCGCCACAGAATATCCTTGTGCAATGCCCGCCGCAGCGCTTCTGCTCGCTTCCGACGGGCGAGATGTGCATTTATGGCATCGACGAAATACCGCAGATGACACAAATTAAAATGCAGGAACTCGCCGCGGTAGTAATCCCGAAGATGCCATCGGACAGCCCGGATGGGCTTACCCAGATGACGAATGTGCTAATTCTGATCATGGTTTTCCTTGCAGGCGTGGTGCTCGGAAGAATCTGGCAATGGTCGCGGATGCGCGCTTCCAAGCGCACCACCCCCTGAATGGACATTCCCGCTTTTAGCCCGGCGAAACGGTCCCTGCCACGATGGTTTACAATCTCGGGACTGGTGTTTCCGCACCTGACGCGGAGTGGTGCATGCCCCTCCGTCAGGATGAGCTGGAGATTTTTTTGATCAGCATGTATTTTGGAGCAGACTAATGAATTGTCCCGTATGTAACAACGTCAATCTTGTCATGACCGACCGGCAAGGCATTGAAATCGATTATTGTCCGCAGTGCCGCGGTGTCTGGCTCGATCGTGGAGAGCTTGACAAGCTGATTGATCGTTCGATCGCTGCATCGCCCCCGCAGAGGTCGGCTCCCCCTCAGCCGGTCGCCTATTCCGACCAACCCAGCCAGCCTTACGACAACCGTTATCCTCAACATGGCGGCCATCACCGGAAAAAGAAGCGGGAAGGATTCCTGGGCGATTTGTTCGACTTCGACTGAAATCTCACCGGCCTCAGACCTTCGGAAAATCCTTGGCGAGGCCCGTGTCCGGAAGGGCGCCGGACGGGGGCTGCGGAAGGGATGCAAACCGCTCCCCCCAAAGCAAAAACCCTCCAGTTTTCACTGGAGGGTTTTCTAATAACAGCCTGAC
>JAZKDW010000048.1:46721-80713 GCA_040387375.1 Pseudomonadota bacterium | reverse complement strand
GCTCCTTTCTGGGTTCAACATGTTATGCCTTACACACAAAATTTCCGATACGCTCCGAAGAAAATTCACTCGTCCCGGCACATCACCCGGAACGGGCGAACAAGCTCAAGCAATCGTTTCAGCCTGCTTCAAACTGTTGTACATCGACTGGTTCAGCAGATAATTACGGCGCAACCTGTCATCCGCGAGTATGCGTTCCATTTCAGCCTGGAACTGCGCCTGCGCATCCTCCGCCTTGCTCTCCAGCGCCATCTTGTTCTTGATCGTCTGCGCCTGCACAAACTCATTCATGATGGTGCGCCGTTGACGATCGTAGCGGTCCAGCAGTGCGTCAGCGTCGGCGCCGCGCAAGAAAATTTCCAGCAGCTTTTCAGTCAGGTTCCACACATCGTGTATGCCTGAATTCATGCCGAAGCCGCCAAGCGGATTATTCAGATGCGCCGCATCACCCGCCATCAGCACCCGCTTGACGCGGAAGGTGGTGGCCACACGCTGGTGTACCCGATAGATGGTGCGGTGCCTGGTTTCGACTTCATCACCGCGACCGATCAGGCCATTGAACACTTCATTCTTCTTCGCATCCGACATCAGGTAGGCGTCACTCTGGTTTTCCGTCGCCGGCACCAGCACGCGCCATAAGGTCGGCACACGCAACAGCACACACCATTCATGCGGATCGGCGATGTAATTGACGCAGGCGAGCTTGTCGAAATGTTTTTCCAGCGGCCATTCGGTCGACAGGGTCAGGAATTTCTCGGGATAGGTGAAACCCTCGAAAGTCACTCCCAGCCATTTGCGGACCAGCGAACTGGCGCCATCGGCTGCGATCAGGTAATCACCACGGAAGCTTTCGATTTCCATCGGGCTTTCCGCATGCACGGTCACGCCCGTCTCATCCTGTTCGAAGTAGACGACGCGGCGCGAAAAATGCATGGTTGCGTTGGGATGTTCGCCCAGCTTTTTGGCCAGCAACCGGGACAGCTTGTACTGTTCGCACTGCAGGCGGTACGGATGTTTCAGCACGTCGGCGGCTTCGCCGAGGTCGAAGGTGAGCGCCTTGCCGGTCTGCCGGTTCAGGTATTGATACACCGGCGCCTTCAGCCCTTGCTCTTCCAGGTCGCCGAGTATGCCCAGCTCTTCCATCATGTCCAGCGTGACTGGGTGAAAGGTCGATGCGCGCATGTCCTCGCGGGTGGTGGGATCGGTCTCCAGGACCAGGACCTTGATTCCCTGTTGCGCCAGGCGGTACGCGGCGACGGTGCCGACCGGACCGCCGCCGGCGATGATGACTTGATAATGTTCCATACTGATGTGACCTCTCCGTTTGCTATCTCTGTGCACCCTTCGTTGGATGCGGAGCTTGTATTGCCAAATCTTTTCAATCGACCAGCAACCTCATGGTGCAATCAGCCGACTGCATCCGGTACACGCGGGCAGCCTGGTATTCGGGCGATGCCAGATAAGCCTTCGCGGCCGCTGCATCCGGGAAGCGCGACACCACCACACGTTCGCCCGCGGGCCCATCGCCCTCCAGGAACTCGGCCACAGGGCCCTTGACGATCGATGTGCCCTGAAATTTTTCGCTGACGCCGGCGATGCCCTTTGCATACAGCGCAAAGACTTCAGGATCGGTGATATGTACGGTTGCAATCAGGTAAGCGGCCATGATGTTCCTCGGAGGATGGGTGTCGTGTCAGACCACACAGTAAACCTTTGCCCGACCGGCAGTCCCGTCGAAAAGCGACACTATTCGCGGTGCGAGAGCTTCGGCCCCGAGCGGCAAATTTGTTCACCCTTCGGATACTTTGAAAATCGGGATTGAGCCGCAGGGCGGGCGCGCATCATCATGGCTGCAGTTAAAAGGAGAACTCGATGGCCGACTCATTAGGATGGCGCATGAAGTACGCGGTGATTGCGCCCTCGACCAATACCAGCGTGCAGCCGGAATATGACGACATGCGGCCGCGCGGCGTGACCAACCATTTTTGCCGGATCGCGATTCCGGATACCCGGGTGACGGACGATGCATCCTTCATGACGATGCTCAACAATATCAGGGCGTCGACGCTGGACTCGGTCGATGTCGCGATGACCATGTCGCCCGGCTGCGTGATCATGGGCATGTCGGCGGAGACATTCTGGGATGGCGCCGATGGCGCCGACCGCCTGCACCGTACCATGCTCGAGCGCACCGGCGGCGTTCCAGTGGTGATGGGGTCGACCGCGGTCGATGCGGCGCTCAAGGCGTACGGAAATATCCGCAAGATCGGCATACTGACGCCTTACATGCCGGTCGGCGATGTGCAGGTCCGCAAGTTTTTCGAGGACCTCGGTTATGAGGTAGTGCAGCTCAAGGGCCTGAAATCCCCGTCCCCGATGCAGATTGCGCATGAATCACCGCGCACGCTCAAGCGCGCATGCGAGGAACTGAGCGAAGGCGCCGACGCGGTGGTCCAGTGCGGCACTAACCTCGCCTTCGCCAAGATCGCCGGCATCGCCGAATTCTGGCTCGAGAAACCGGTCATCGCCATCAATACCGCCACCTATTGGCATGCGCTGCGGTCGATGGGATTTGAAGATAAGATCGACGGCTTCGGCTCACTGCTTCTGGACCACTGAACAAAGGACGATCATGGAATACGATTACATCCCGATCTCGCAACGCCAGCCGCTGAAGTTCCCGAATGGCGCCCAGATCGCGCTGATCCTGACCTTCAACCTCGAGACCTGGGACCTCACCAAGCCGACCACCAAGCCCTACTACGCCGGCGGTCCGGCCATCCTGCCCGATTCGCTGCCCGGCGACACGCCTGACTTCCCCAATTACAGCTGGCGCGAATATGGCCAGCGGGTCGGCATCTGGCGTCTGCTGGAATTGTTCGACGAACTCGGCGTGGCCGCATCGTGCACCACCAATGCGGTCACCTTCGAGCGCCGGCAAGCGATGACCGACGCCGTGCTGGAGCGCGGCTGGGAACTGTTGTGCCACAACTGGGAACAGGGTGAACTGCTCACCGATTTTGCCAAGGACCCGGCGCGGGAACGGGAAATCGTGCTGCGCTCGCTGGAGCAGTTTGAAAAATATACCGGCCGCAAGTCAAAGGGATGGCTGTCCTCGAGCCTGCGCGGCACCATGCAGACCGCCGACATCCTGGCTGAATACGGTTGCACGTTTTATTGCGACATCATGAACGACGACCAGCCCTACCTGCTGAAAACGCCGCATGGCCCGATCGTCTCGACGCCGTACTCGAACGAGATCAACGATTTCACCTTCATCACACGCAAGAATTTCACCACCGACCAGTTCCGCGATGCGCTGATCGAAGAGTTCGATGTGCTGCATGCGGAAGGCGCAAAGACCGGCCGCCTGATGAACGTGGGTTTGCATCCGCACGTGGCGGGCCGCGCGCATCGCATCCGTGCCTTGCGCGAGTTCATTGAACATGTGAAGTCAGTGCCGGGAGTCTGGTGGCCCACTCGCGAAGAACTGGCGGTGTGGTACCTCGACAATCATGAAAGCCATATTCCCGGCCAGCTGAAATAAGGCCGGGCTTCACTTCCTTCGGCAAGGATCAAGCGGCGCCCCCATTACGTAGGTGTTGCTTGCGTGTGCGCCGGACCCATCTCCCCGGCATGCCCGTCGGGATCGCTGATGGCCTCGCTGACCGTCCTGGCGACTTCCTTCAGGTCAGGCATGAAACGCTCTATTGCCTCCTTGGAGGACATCGCCGATGAAAAGAAAATCAGCGTCAGCGCGCCGGCGATGTGACCGTTCTCGAACAGCGGCACCGCAATCGACGATGTCTTGCCCGGATTGGCGGTATGCCGGTTGCGATCCATGGTCGCGTATCCGTCTTCGCGCACTCTCTCTACCAGCTTGCCCGCTTCGAACATCGCCAGCATGGGCGAATTCTCTCCCAGGGTCTTGATCCCCTTGAGAATGCTGCCGCGTTCTTCATCAGAACAATACGACAGGTAAGTATGGCCCGATGCACATTCCAGGATCGGCAGCGTGTAGCCCGGAAAATAATTATTGAAAGTCAGCGACGTCAGCAGATGGGTAGAATCGCGCACCATCATCGTCTGCCCGGCGCGTGTCGTCAGCGATATGGGCCAGCCTATCCTTTTGGTGAGTGCCACGATAGGCGCATGCGCATGCTCCACCAGTTTTCCGCTGTCCCGGAATCCCAGCGACAGCGACTGTGTCAATGCCGTGGCACGATACCGTTTGCGGTGCGGTTCACATTCGATCAGGCCTTCGTGGACCAGCGTCTGGATGATGCGGAAGGCCGTGGGATACGGGATATCGGCCTTGCGCGAAATTTCCTGCAGGTTCAGGGAGCCCGCGCGATTGATGGACTGGAGCACCGCAATGCTGCGGCAGATCGATCGGATGGGAGCGCTTCTTTCCATGTTGAGAGCCTTTTCAAAACCCGGTGCCAGATTGATAATGACGCGCGGCTGTGGCCGTGCGATTTACGCGTGAACAATTATTGCATAAGCTCATGCAAAAAATTTTTCGGCCGGCGGAAGGAACCCCGGATCAGGCTACCGTGGCCTGCAAGTGCTTTTGCCGCATTTCCCGATAGATGGCCGCCGGAAAATCATTAATGGAGATATCTTGAAATTGCTCAGATTTGATGTATTGCTGCTCTGCGCATGCATGGCCATCCTGAGTGCTTGTGTGATCACCTTCGGAAGACTTCCCATCGGACATGATTCAGCGATTTGGTTTGGGAAAACTGACAGGAGCCAGGTGCTTGAGCAGCTCGGTCCGCCGCAGCGGGACGAAACGATCACCGTCAGGACATTGATCCGCTGTCCCGCAGTCCGAAGGGAATCAGCCTGTGCCACGACATTGACCTGGTTGGTTAGCCGCCGGGATCTACATCCCTGATCAGGAGACGCTTCGGGGTACCGGCCGCTTCACGGCCGATTCCTCGAAAAACTCCGGCGGCAGGCTGTTGAGTCCTTCATAAGTGATGCGGATATGATGCGAGAGCAGCTTGACTGCCTGCTCGACATCCCGCGCCAAGGCAGCCTTGAAAATCGCCTCGTGCTCTACCTTGCCATCGCGTTCTATCGGCTTGGTTAACACGGACAGTCTGCGATATCGTTCAGACTGCCGGAACAGGATGACCAGAAAATGGCGGACCCAGTTGGACGGACTAGCGGCAATCAGCGCTTCATGAAAAGCCCGGTTGCGCTCTTCCCATTCATTGATGTCGCAGCTGCCGGCGGCCAGTTTATCGTGCACGTGCGACAAGCGGTAATACGCGGTGATCAGGCCTTCCTCCCACTGCCCGTCGCCCTCAAGTATGGACTGCCGCAGGGCCTCGGTTTCCAGCATGACCCGCGTTTCGGTAATGTCCTTGATGTCATGGAGGGACATCGGCTTGACCCGGAATCCACGTTGACCGACGCCGATGACCAGCGCGTCGGCCACCAGCAACACCAGCGCTTCACGCAGAGTCGCGGCGCCTACGCGGTAGTGACCCTTGAGATGCTCGACCCGAAGCCGTTGCCCGGGAAGGAGGCGGCCTTCCATGATATCGACGTAAATCTGGCGATACGCAGCTTCGACCAGGGTCTTGGGCTCATCCTTGAAAAAGCTTTGGTTAACGCTCATTGCACTATCCTGTTGTAAGAGCCTGTTCTAGTAGCAAGGGCATGCTGCATGGGGGAGTTTACACCTCCTCGCCACGCAGCAACGATTGCCAGCGCCGACAGGATCAAATCCGTCGCCGCCGATCCACTATCGAATGCGCAAGCCGGGCCGCGGCCCGCCCTGGATTCAAGCTGCAATCCCCCGCTCCTTTGCCATTGTCAGCGCCGCATCCTCGATCATGTCTTCCTGTCCCGCCACCATGCCGCGCCGCCCCAGCTCCACCAGGATGTCACGCGCCGGCACCTTGTATTTCGCCGCTGCCCGCTTGGCAAACAGCAGGAAAGTCGAATACACCCCCGCATAGCCCAGCGTGAGCGCATCGCGGTCGATGCGCACCATGTGGTCCATCATTGGCAGCACGATATCTTCGGCCACATCCATGATCTGGTACAGGTCGATGCCGGTCTCGATTTCCATCCGCTTGCATACCGCCACCAGCACTTCCAGCGGCGTATTGCCCGCCCCCGCGCCCAGGCCGTTGGTCGAGCCGTCGATGCGGATGGCGCCGGCCTCGATTGCCGCCAGCGAGTTCGCAATGCTCATGCCCAGGTTGTGGTGGGCGTGGAAACCGATCTGCGTCTCCGGCCTGAGCACCGCGCGCAGCGCCGCCACCCGCGCGCTCACGCCGTCGGGCAGCAGGTATCCGGCCGAGTCGGTCACGTATACACACTCGGCGCCGTAGGATTCCATCAGCTTGCCCTGCTCTGCAAGCTTTTCCGGGCTAGCCATGTGCGCCATCATCAGGAAACCCACCGTGTCGAGCCCCATCTTGCGCGCGGCGATGATGTGCTGCTCCGAGACGTCGGCTTCGGTGCAGTGGGTCGCCACCCGCACCGTGTGCAGGCCGCATTCGTGCGCGGCGCGCAAATCGTCGACGGTGCCAATGCCCGGCACCAGTAGCGCCGATACCCTGGCGCGCTTGAGATGCGAAATCACCGCGCTCAGGTACTCGATATCGCTGTGCAGCGGAAAGCCGTAATTGACCGATCCCCCACCCAGGCCGTCGCCGTGCGTGACTTCCAGCAGAGGTACACCGGCTTCGTCCAGCCCTTTGGCGACCGCAATCATCTGCTCAAGCGTGATCTGGTGGCGTTTCGGGTGCATGCCGTCGCGCAGCGTATTGTCATGCACGATAATCTTGCTGCCCTTGAGGTCCATTCGTAATCTCCCTGGTTCTTTCTATATTACGCAGCCACACGCGCGAGTTTGAGGGTGCCGTTGAGGATTTCCTCTGCAAACATGTCGGCGGTGCGGGCCGCCGCGGCAGTCATGATGTCGAGGTTGCCGGCATATTTGGGCAGGTAGTCGCCCAGCCCTTCGACTTCGAGAAATACCGACACGCGCTTGCAGTCGAACACCGGGCCATTGACCAGCTTGTAACCGGGCACATATTTCTGCACTTCCAGGATCATCGCGTGGATCGAGGCGGTGATCTTGTCCTGGTCGGGCTCGTCCTCGGTCAGGCAATGCACGGTGTCGCGCATGATGATCGGCGGCTCGGCGGGATTGAGGATGATGATGGCCTTGCTCTTCCTGGCGCCGCCGACCTTGCGGATGGCGTCGGCGGTAGTGCGGGTGAATTCGTCGATGTTCTTGCGGGTGCCGGGACCGGCCGAGCGCGACGAGGCGGTGGCGATGATTTCGCCATAGGCCACCGGCTGCACGCGGGCAATCGCGGCGACCATGGGGATGGTAGCCTGGCCGCCGCAGGTGACCATGTTGACATTCATCTCGCCGCGGCCAATGTGTTCCTTGAGGTTGACCGGGGGGATACAGTAGGGGCCGATGGCCGCCGGCGTGAGGTCGATCATCATCACGCCCAGCGCACTGAGCTTGCGCGAATTCTCGGCATGGATGTGGGCGCTGGTCGCATCGAAGGCGATTTGCACGCCGTCGGCCAGCACATGCGGCAGCAAGCCGTCGACGCCGGCGGAGGTGGTCTTGATGCCGAGTTCGCGCGCGCGTTTGAGACCGTCCGATTCGGGGTCGATGCCGACCATCCACACCGGCTCGAGCACCGTGCTTCTTTGCAGCTTGGCCAGCAAGTCGGTGCCGATATTGCCGGGCCCGATCACCGCGCATTTGATTTTTTTCATGGTCAACGCTTTTCGGAAAGGAAGTCTTCCACCAGCCGGGTGAACCGGGACGCATGCTCGATTTGCGTCCAGTGCCCGCAACGGCCGTATACATGCAGCTGCGAGTTAAGCAGCCAGTCGGCCAGCATCAGCGACGAGGAGAGAGGGATTACCTTGTCTTCACGCCCATGCACGATCAGCGTTTCATGCGGAATCGCACGGATTTCCGCTTCCGTATTGGCCAGCGAATCGAGCCAGCGCTGGCGCGGCGCCGGGAACATGCTCGAATACGCTTCCTGGAAGCCCGGCTGTATGCTGGCCTTGTACCGCAGTTCCGCCAGTTCGTCGGTCACCAGGCTGCGGTCATACGCGAAGATGTCGAGCATGCCGCGCATGTTTTCGATGGAGGGCTGGTAGCCCCAGACCGCATCGAGTGCTGCGCTCATTGGGTAAGACGCGCCGCCGCTGCCCATAAGGACGATTCGACCGACACGATCTGGATAGCGGATCGCGAGTTTCAGGGCGATGGCGCCGCCAAAGGAATTGCCAACGATATCAACGCGCGACAGGTCCAGCGCGTCGAGGAAACCGACCATCTGGCCGACCCAGGTATCGACGTTATACTGGATTCCCACCGGGCGCTCGGTGAAACCAAAGCCCACCACATCCGGCGCAATCACACGCCGGTTCGCTGACAATTCGGGCATGGCCAGGCGCCAGTTGGCCCAGGCGGTGACGCCGGGTCCCGAGCCATGAATCATCAACAGCGGACTGCCCTGGCCGACGTCGTGGTAATTGGTGGCGATGCCATTGGCGAGGATACTTTTACCGATTTCCGGATTTTTTTGCTCTTGCATGGGTCCCTCTGAGTCAGGAGATGAGTGTTTGAATTCAATGAAGGCGCCGGCCGCAGCCGGAACCAGCGGGCACATCGGCGCCGGGGAAAATCGACGCGACGTTCCCGGCGTCATGGCCGCTTCAGGTATAGCTGTTGAACGATTCCATTACCTCACCCGTATGGAAGAAGATCCCTCGTCCGATTTCCTCTTCCTTCCAGGTGATGACCGGCATATCCGGCTGCGCGAGATAACCGAGCCCCGCGAAGGTTTCGTTGCGGTTCCCGGAAGGGTCGAAAAAATAAATCGTTTCGCCGCGCGTAATGCCATGCCGCGTCGGAGGAACATCGACCCGAGTCCGGGTTTTTGACATGATGTCCGCCGACTTGAGGATGTCATGCCAGCTATCGAGGAAGAACGACATGTGGTGAAAGCCGGCCTCCGGTCCGCCGGAAAAGGCAATATCGTGCGGCGTACTGGTGCGGAACAGGAACGACACGGCCTGGATATCCGCGTTGGGCCCGACCATCACCTGTTCCGACAGATAGAAATCGAGGACCTCCATGAAAAATTTCGTGTTCTCGGCGACCTTGTTAATCCCTTTTTCAGGATCGAGTTCGCACACCAGGCCGCAGTGATCAAGCCAGTGCGAGCCGGCGCCTCTGATGTCATCCGGCCAGGGATCGGGATTGGTGCTGCCGACATCCTTGCCGACAAATTCCTTCTTTGCATAAAGCCGCATCTCATGCCCGCTCGGCATCATGAACCGGAGCGCCCGGCCGCACAGCGGCGTAGCGCCCTCCGCCAGCATCTCGGTCGAAATGCCGTACTCCTCGATCCTTTTCCTGAAGAGATCCAGGTCCGCATCCTTTTCGACCTTGTAGGCCACATGGTTCATGCCTGCCCGGTCCGACTGCGTCAACATTAACGAGTATCTGTCCCACTCGTCCCAGCACTTCAGATAGACGTTGCCGTCGTTATCTCTGTGCGTGATCTTCATTCCGACCGCGCTTTCGTAATGTTTCAGTGCTGCATCCATATCCATCACCCGCATGCTCAGATGACCGATTCTCATGACTCCCATGGCGCTCCTCCTTATAGTTGACGTTATGATCCGGCGCCCGCCGCATGGCGAAATACCGTCTTGCCCATTTTCCCTACCACTCTCACAATGAGGTCGGACCTCGGAAAAGTCCGGCAGGCCAGAGCCATCGCGTCGGCTTCCTCCTGCTCCGATACATGTGCCCTGCTCATCGGCCCGCAGCGATACTGCCCCGTTACCACCTTTATCTTGCACACGCCGCAGCCGCCATTCAGACACCCCACGGGTATGCCTTTACGTCCCAGGCTGGCCATCGCCTGCAGTACGCTCATCGACGGTTTGCAGGCAAAGGTCTCGCCGCTCTGTTCAAACGCGATTTTCATGGGTGACATTCCACCTTAAAATATGCCCAACGGGTTACCGCCGCTTACGCTGCCAGCAAGGTGCGCAAGTTGACCTGGCCCTCACCGAGTCGGTATTTATCAGGCGCCAGCCGCCGTTCAATCATTCTCTTGCCGGCCGCCATATCCTGTCCGCGATTGACCGTCACCAGGCCATGCACCACGCCCTCATGCAGAAAGAACATCGAGAAGTTGCGCTGCGCCTGGTCGCCCCGCATCACCTTCTCGTCGCTGTCGCTGATCTGGCCGGCCACCTGGATATTCAGGTCGTACTGATCGGACCATGCCCATGGCACGCATTGGTATTCGACGGCGCGGCCGGCGATGTTTGCCGCCGCCGCCAGTGCGTGGTTCTGCGCATTCTGAAACGTCTCAAGGCGGGCCCTGCCGCCGAAAAAGCCCGGCTGGTTGGCCACATCACCGGCCGCATAAACTTCGGGCACTGAGGTGCGGCAGAAGCGATCGACAACGATGCCGTTATCGGTCCTTATTCCGGCGCGCTCTGCCAGTCCCACCGCGGGAATGGCGCCGATGCCGACCACCGCTACATCAGCGGGGATCCTGTCGCCGGCGCCGGTGATGACCGCCTCGAGCCGGCCGCCGCTGCCGGAAAAGCGCGCGATGACGGTGCCCAGATGCACACTGACACCGTGGCGGGCGTGTTCGGCGGCCAGCCACTGGCCGCATTGCGAACCGAGGATGCGCGCCATCGGCACCGGCAACGGTTCGATGCATGTAACTTCGCAACCCAGCCTGACCGCACTGGCGGCCACTTCCGATCCGATCACGCCCATGCCGACGATGGCCACCCGAGCGCCGGGCACCAGACGCGCTGCCAGCGCCACCGAATCGGCGACATTGCGCAAGTAATGCACGCCGGCCAGATCGCTGCCCTCCACCGTCAGCCGGCGCGCGCCGGTGCCGGTGCACAGCAGGATATTGTCGGCATGGATTTCCTCCGCGGATGCCAGCACAACACGCTGACGCGAGAGATCAAGCTTGTCGACGCGGCTTGCCAGTCGCAATTCTATTTTTTGATCGTCATAAAATCTCTCATCATTCAGGTAGAAGGAATCCGGCCTGGCCCCGGCGTTCCACAACATTTCCTTCGACAGCGGCGGACGTTCGTATGGAAGCGAAGGTTCCTCGCCGACCAGCACGATCCGGCCATCGTAGCCTTCATCGCGCAGCGCTCCCGCAGCCCGGCCGCCGGCCAAATTGGCGCCAACTATCACGACGGTTTTACTCATCGCGCCATCCGCCCGCCTGACGCTCGCGGGCGCCGATCATGCGTTTGGCAGCGCGATGCATATGGAGTTGTCCTCAACCGTCACCTGATGGCATTGCAGAGCAAGCCGGCACGGTAACGAGACCGGCCTGCCGGTAATAATATCGAATGAACCGCCATGCAGAGGACAGGCGATCACATTGCCTTCCTGATAGCCATCGGTCAGCGTCGCCTCGCCATGCGTACAGGTATTGTTCGTCACGAAAAAATCCTGCCCTATCCTGTAGACGGCGAGCGGCGGAAACTCGTCCGGATACACGGCTACCGGCGCTCCCTCTTCCACTTCGGATGTCCTGCAAAGTTTTACTAGAGTAGTCAACGTAATCCTGCCATCGGTTCGTTCTGAAAATGTTTGCGCGAGCTGGTCCAGCATCAGATGCCCAGATACTGGTGAATGATGCCCTGCTCGGATCTCAAGTCGGTCGAGGTTCCATCCCACACAACGCGTCCCTTTTCCAGCACATAATGACGGTCGGCGAGTTCGAGCAGGGCCTTGATATTCTTGTCGACCACGATCAGCGACAACCCCTCGGATTTCAGGACTGCCAGCACGCGCCAGATCTCGGCGCGTATCAGCGGCGCCAATCCTTCGGTCGCCTCGTCCAGCACCAGCAGCTGCGGATTTGTCATCAATGCGCGGCCGATCGCCAGCATCTGCTGTTCGCCGCCGGAAAGCTCGGAACCAAGATTGTTGCGGCGCTCCTGCAGCGCCGGAAAAAAATCGTAGATACGCTTCAGGGTCCACGGCGTATTTACGCCCGGCGCGCAGCGCGCGGTCGCAATCAGGTTTTCCTCCACCGATAGCGTCGGGAAAACCTGCCGCCCTTCCGGCACCAGCGCCAGTCCGTGGCGCGCAATCACGTGCGAAGGAAGCATGCCTATTGATTTTCCGGACGCATGGATGGTGCCGCCACCAAGCGGCAGCATGCCGAACATGCATTTGATCGTGGTCGAACGTCCCATCCCGTTGCGTCCCAACAGTGTGACGACTTCTCCGCGATGCACGTCCATTGAAATATCGAACAGTGCCTGCGCACGTCCATATGAAGCCTGCAAGCCCCGAATTGAAAGAATTGGATTCATGATTTTTTCCCGCCCATCAGATCGCCTCGTCGCCAAGATAGCTTGCGCGCACCTCGGCATCGTTGCGCAATTCGTCTGGCGTGCCGGTGGCGATCAGGCGTCCGTAGACCAGCACGCTGATGCGATCGGCGAGCGAGAAGACCGCGTCCATGTCATGCTCGATCAGCACGATCGTATAGCGTCCTTTCAGCGACTGCAGCAACTTCACCACAACCGCGGACTCCTGCGGACTCATTCCCGCCATCGGCTCATCGAGCAGCAATACCTCGGGTTTCGCCGCCAGCGCCATCGCCAGTTCGAGCTGCCGGCGTTCGCCATAACCGAGGTCGCCCGCAATCGTGCCGCCCAGGCTGCTCATGCCGGTGGCGGCGAGCGCCTCTTGCGCGGCGTTTACGATGCCGGTCCGTTTCAGCATCGGCTTCCAGAAATGGAATGCATGTTCCTGCGTGCCCATCGCCGCAACAACGGCATTTTCGAGCACGGTAAACGCATCGAAAATCGAGGTGATCTGGTAAGACCGCAGCAGACCGTTGCGGGCGCGGCCGCTGATCGGTATGGCAGTGACTTCGCGATCGCCAAACCAGATTGCGCCGGAGTCGGGCGACAGCTCGCCGGATAGCTGGTTGATTAGCGTAGTCTTGCCCGCGCCATTCGGACCGATGATCGCGTGCAGCTCGCCTTTGCGTATATCGAGGGACACACCATCGGTGACGGTCAGTCCGCCGTAGCGTTTTACCAGGTTTTCGGTGCGCAGCAGGGATGTCATGGCAGTTCTCCAGCAGATCCCGGCTTCAGCGGCGTTGCGGCAATGTCCCTCTTCTTTCGCGGCTGATCGAGGCGCTCCAGCAGCGCCACAAAACCGCCCTTGCTGATGAAGGCAACCAGCACGATGATCGGCGCAAAAACCATCATCCAGTGTTGCATGTACGCGCGCAGGATCTCTTCCAGGCCAAGATAGGCAATCGCGCCGAGCACCGGCCCGAAAACCGTGCCCATGCCACCGAGCACCAGCATTAGAACCATTTCGCCGGATATATGCCATGAAAAAATCCGCGGCGTCGCAAAGGCATTCAGGTTCGCGCTCAGGAAGCCCGCGACTCCGGTGATCGCCGCTGAAATCACGTACGCGGCCAGCTGGTAAGAACTTGCCTTCAGGCCCAGCGCATTGACGCGCCGGCTGTTCTGCTGCGATGCGCGCAGTGCCATACCGAACGGCGCAACGCGCAACTTGCTGATCCACCAGGTCATCATTATCAGCACCAGCAGCGCCGTGAAGTAGGCAGTAATCGGTTTGCCCAGGTCGAGTGACCCAAAGCGGCTGGTGTTCTGGATAACCAGTCCGTCATCGCCTCCGAATTGCTTGAGGCTGACGAACAGGAAATAGCCCATTTGCGCAAAGGCCAGCGTGATCATGATGAAAGCAAAGCCGCTGGTACGCAGGCTAAGCGCACCCGTAAGAAACCCCGCGGTTGCAGTCACCCCGATGCAGATGGCAAGTTGCAGCAAACCGTTTTCGATGCCGAAATGGGCGGGCAGGCCGACAGAGTAGGCGCCAAGACCGAAAAACAAGGCATGGCCAAAACTGAGCATGCCGCCGAATCCCAGCGCCAAATTGAGCGCGCTGGTTGCAATCGCAAAAATGATCATGCGCGCGACCAGCGGTATCAGATACCCCTGGTCGAACGATACGGCGAAGAGCGGCAAAACGGCCAGCGCTGTAAATAACGCAAGCGCGACGATCGTGCTGACCCGCAAGTCGGAGATTTTAGGCATCATTCCCTACTTTCGTACAAACAGACCTTGTGGGCGCAGGATGAGAACCACGGCCATCAGGATATAAACCGACATGGATGCCAATGCCGGACCCGCGGCGCCGGCCACGTCGTTGTTCGCGAATTCGCGCAGCAAAACCGGGAAATAGGCGCGGCCCAGCGTATCTACCATGCCAACCAGCAGCGCCGCGAAAAAGGCGCCCCGCACCGAACCGATGCCGCCAATGACGATCACCACAAGGGTAATGATTAGCACCGGGTCCCCCATTCCGGATTCAACCGACAGGATGGGACCTGCGACAGCGCCGGCGAGGCCGGCCAGCGCCGCGCCAACCGCGAAGAGGAACGCATTCAGAAAGCCGATATTGACGCCCATGACGCTGACGATGGCCGGATTGCTTGCTCCCGCCCGTATCTGCATGCCGAAGCGGGTCTTGTGCATCAGCAGGTAACAGCCGAGCGCGACCAGCAAGCCGACGCCGATGATCGCAAACCGGTACGTGGCATAACTGAAACCCCAGATGGTGACCGATCCGGCCAGGAATTGCGGCACCGAGACAAAATACGATTGCGGCCCCCACACAAGTTGCACCGCCTCATTGAAGAACATCACCATGCCGAACGTGACCAGCACATGGTCGAGGTGGTCGCGCTGGTACAGCTTGGAGATCATTGTTCGTTCCAGCAGCAGCGCAAGCAGCGCTCCCGCCGCCGTACCGGCCAATACGCCAAGAGCGAATGAACCGGTATGGTTGTAGGTGGCGGCGCCGGCATATGCCCCGATCATGTAAAAGGACCCATGCGCCAGATTGACGAAACGCATGATGCCGAAAACCAGCGTCAGACCGGAAGCCAGCAGGAACAGCAATACGCCGTACTGGAGTCCGTTCAACACCAAAGCGAGAGCGAGGGTCATGGCCGGCGCTTTTTATTTCAATGGGCAGGAAGCCGCGAACGGATCCTGATAGCTTGCCAGAGGTGTCGCCGCCAGCTTGAATTCCTGGCCGTCGCCTTTCTTGACGACTTGGTACACGTGGTAATCCTGGATGGGCATGTTGTTGTTACCGAAGCGGAAGTTACCGCGCACCGACTTGAAATCCTTGCCGGCGGCCTTGACCGCGGCGACGAAGGCCTTCTTGTCGCTGGTCTTGCCGTTGACTTTCTTCAGCGCCTCATCCAGCAGGTTCGCGGCGTCGTAACCGAAGGCCGAGAAGAAGCTCGGCGTACGTTTGTATTTCGCTTCGAATGCGGCGACGAATTTCTTGTTTTCCGGAGTATTGCTGGACGCATCCCAGATCGTCGATGCGTAAACACCTTCCGCCGCGCTGCGCAACGCCGGCAGCGAAGTGCCATCGACCGTCGCGTAGGTGTACAACGGCAGCTTGCCCATCAATCCCGCCTGGCTCAATTGCTTGATGAAGTTGATGCCCATGCCGCCCGAGTAGAACACGAAGATCGAATCAGGATTGGCTGCCTGCAACTGCGCGATCTCGGCCGAAAAATCGGACTGGTTCAGCGTTGTATAAACTTCGTTGACCGGGACCGTGTAGCCGCGCTTGAAGTCGGCAATCGCGTCTTTTCCGCCCTGATAGTTGGAGGTCATCACATAGGCTTTGCGGTGGCCCTTGCTCATCATGAATTTGCCCATCGCCTCGGCGCTCATTGCATTCGGCTGCGTCACATAGAAGATATTTGCCAGGCAGCCGTCACCGGCCATCTTGGTCGGCCCGCCCTGGGTGGAAATCGCAACCACGCCGGACTCGCCGATCTGCTTTGCATTGGCTAGCATCACATGGGTAAAGCCCAGTCCGATCAGTGCATCAACCTTGTCGCGCTCAATGAATTTGCGGATGATTTGCAATCCGAGTTCCGCCTTGGTCTGATCGTCTTCCTTCAGCACGGTGACCGGCTGGCCGGCGAATTTCCCGCCGCGCATTTCAAGCCCGAGCATGAAGCCGTCGATCTGGTCCTGCCCCAGCAAGGCTTGCGGGCCAGACAGAACGCCGCTGAATCCGATCTTGATTTCGGCCGATGCGGCGCCGGCCAACATGCTGAAGCCGATTGCGGCGATGGCGGATGCGAGGGTGAGTTTTTTCATTGTGATCTCCTGTGTGAATTTATTGTGCTTTTTTGGTTGACTGAGCGACCCTGCCGCAGCGGGCTGCTTGTCAGAGCGGGTACACCATGTATCGCGGCAGCACGGATACATCGGTAATTACTTTTTTCGACAGATAACGCGCGCCGCTGCCATCGATTTTTACCTGGTCGACATACACGCCGGTTGAAAAAAGCTCGGCATGTCCGGTGTCGGACGGCGTAATCGCAATCATGAAATTGCTCTCGACTTCATACAGGTCAGGACCGGCCTCGATGCAAGCGATACGCTGCACGAAATGCCGGGTACGGTAGTCCTGGAAAGTCCCGGCCCACATTTTTGTGATGAACATGACGCGGTCCTCGAGACGTCCGCGGCAGTCGTCCATGATCAGCGCCAGCGGCAGCTTTGCATCCACGCTGTCGGCTGTCACGCACAGGTAGGAAGCTTCGGCGGCTTCGCTGAATGTGCCCAGCCAGCCTTTCATGTCTTTTTTGTCCAGCGCTGATATGTAACGCAGTTGCAATTCCTCGATCTGGCTCAGCACTTCACCGGCTACCCCGCTCATTTCGCCTCCCTCTTGTAACCCATCAGTTCACGGTAATATTCCCAGCGCGGCAAATTGAAGGACTCATCATTCTGGTTGAACTCGAAAGTCAGGCCGTTCAAATCCCTCACGCCTTTCTGGAACACCGCCGTGCCCGGCGTATTGCTGCCGATATGAATGCGATGGAATACCGACGCATCCTCGGCGCTGATCATTCCCGATGGGCCGAGCAGATTGGATGACTGGCGCAGACGATGACGTACCATCTCTTCCGAGTCATCTTCATGATAGAAATACGCGTAATGGACTTCGGTTCGATCGACCCCGCGCGGGCTTGCGAAACGCAGATTGATGGTGTCGATGTGCCGCGTCGCCGAAAAGGTCGGGAAGATGTTGATCAGGCGCGAACCCTGCTTCAGGTCGCCGCCCTTGAATTCAATGATCGACGGATCCTTCAGCGTGCCTTTGCTTTTCGGCAGCGCCAGCTCGGCGGTCATCCCCCAATGGCCAAACTTCGGCGTCGCGAACGAACTGCCTTTGCCGCCCTGCCAGTTCATCATGCGGAAGGCGGTATGCAGCAGAGGCGCATGGTAGGCATCGTTGTCGTTGAACGCCTTCCAGTTGGTCTTGTAGACCACTTTCTGATACCCCAGCAGACGGATGCGGCCATCGCCGAGCATGTTGGCCAGGCGTGGACCGGCCTCGCCCAGGTAGTCATCCAGCGGCACCGTATCGGGATTGAAGCTGACAAATACCAGGCCGTGAAATACTTCCAGGCGCGGCTTTTGCAATGGATATTGGCTGCGTGAAAATCCGGGTTCGTAATCCTCGTCCTTCGATGGACAACCGATCAGCTCACCCTTGGAGTCGAACAGCCAGCGGTGATACGGGCACTCGAATTCAAGCTTGTTGCCGCAGGTGGCGGTCTCGAGCTGATTGCCGCGGTGCGAACAGGAGTTGTAGAACACCTGGATCTGGCCATTCTCATCACGCGACATGATCAACGGCGTACCGGCCATCGAGAAAGTCTTGAAATCGCCGTTGTTCGGAATTTCGCCGCCGTGACCGATTACATGCCAGGCCGGGCCATAAAATATGCGTTTGATTTCTTCGTCGTAGACATCAGACCGCACGAACACTTCTTTGGGAACATGATTGAACCTGGCAGGCCAGGAAATAGGCTGCCAGCCATTTTGTTGAGTCTCCATGGGATTGCCCTTTTTATTACCCGATGAAATTGGGTTTATGTTTAACGCGTGCTACGAAAAATCAGGAAATATCAGCTGATGCCTCCGCCTGCAACAGTGAGTATCTGGCCGGTAATGTAGGACGCCTCATCGGCGGCCAGAAAGCAGATGGCGGCGGCGATTTCATCGACTTCGCCGAAACGCTGCTGCGGTGTATCCCGCACCGTCTGATCCAGTGTGCCTTTCAGCCAGGCTAGTTCCTGCGGATCGAGCGGCTCCGCATTTCTTGGCGTGACACGGCTGGGAATATTGACGCCGCCAGGAGCGACGCAGTTGACCCGGATATTGTGCTCGGCGAGTTCCATCGCCATGCACACAGTCATCGCATGCACGCCGCCCTTCGCCGCTGAATAAGGAACACGATGGATGCCGCGCGTAGCGACCGATCCGACATTGACGATGGCGCCCGATTTTTGCGACATCATGACCGGGATCACCTCACGGCAGCACCATATCGTCGGCCATAGCGAGCGATTGATTTCCTTTTCAATCTGCTCGTCGCTATATTCCCAGAACGGCCGGTTCCAGATCGTCCCACCGACGTTATGGACCGCCACATCGATCGCACCAAACCGTTCGACCACCGTCCTGATCACTCGCCGGGCGCCTTCATGCGTTTCGAGATCAGCGACGATGGCCAGAGCCCTGCGATCAAGCGCTTCCAGTTCTTTCTGCAATGCCAGGCATGCTTCGTCCGCGCGGTCGACTACCACTACGGTGGCGCCCTCCTCCGCCAGCCGCATCGCCGTCGCGCGGCCAATTCCTTGGGCTGCACCGGTCACCACTGCCACCTTGTTTGCAAATCTGGACGCGAGCATTTTTGATGGAGCCTCTTATCTGTTACGTCTCAACACAATATTTATGAACAACAACTGGGTTCCACTATAGTTTTAAGAAATATCGAAGTCAACATTTTTCTTCGAGATTTTACAAAATACATGTGTTAATACATTTCATCGAGATCGACCTTCGCGGCACTCCTACCTCCTGCAGCGTCAGGATGCCTGCGCTGCCGGGAATGCTCTCCAGCGCACGATCAGGCCGATGATTTCATGCACGATCACGGAGGGACCTGGTGACAGGATTGAGGATCGTTACCGCACAAAAAAAGCCGCTCAGCTTGCGCGAGCGACTTTTCTCCGGATGGGAGATTTTCTACGGCAAAACCAACCAGAGTCAGAACGTGTGAGCCAGGCCTACCACTGTCGATTCCCTTTCGGCAAACGCGTTGGAACGCGACGTACCGCTGTCCTTGCTGCGGCCGTAGTAGGCATATGCCGTGGTACGCTTGCTCAACGCGTATTGGAGGCCGAGCTGGTAACCCTTGTCGGCCAGCGTTTCAGCACCGGTATCTTCACGCTTGATCTTCGCCTGACCGTAGCTGGCGACCAGCGCAAATGCACCGACTGGTACGCGTGCGCCCACCTGGTACGACGTGTATTTCGAGCTGTTCCGGCTGGATGCCGTGCCGCCATCCTTGCCGGTATTGTACGAAGCGCTCAGCTTCGCAACACCCAGGTTATAGCTGGCAGCTACCTGTGTAAGGTCGCCGGAGCGTTCGCCGGTGTTAACGTTCTGGGCGCCTGCGGCGACCACGCCGAATGCTGACGTTGTAGCCAGGCCCGAGGTGTTGGTCGTGAATTTTGCCTGGGTGTGCGCCACGTCTGCGCTGAACGGACCTGCGGCGTAGTTCAAGCGCAGACCCACGCGCTTGTTGTTGTTGATGACGCCGCCCATTTCCGATGTTTCGCGGCCGGCGCTGCCTGCACCGTACTGCACGGTTGCCTGGAAGCCGGAGAAGCGCGGCGAGATATAGGTGATGCCATTGGCACGGGTGCCGCCAACCACCGATTGACCGTGCTGGTGATAAATCTCGGCGCCGCGCAGGCTGTCCGAGGTCGGGTTATGGCCGGCCTGAGCGGCAACCGCGTACAGGTTGGTGTATTGATAACCCAGGCGCACATCGCCGAAATTGCCCGACAAGCCTACCCACGATTGGCGGTTGGTGCCATTCGAATAACCGCCGTTGGATGAGGTGGACAGGCCGTCGATCTGATGGCCGCCGCCTGAAGCGCGAACGCCAAACAGTTCGTCATTGGTGGGTGAAATGCCTTGCTCGATGACGAAGTTGGCTTTCAGGCCGCCGCCCAGGTCTTCGGTACCACGGAAGCCGATGCGGCTGCTGGAAAGCGCGCCGTCGGAAATGCCGGACGTTTTTTGAGAGGTGGCGTTTGCGTCAGTGCCGTTGTCTTTGTTGAGCTTGTAGCCGATGTCAGCGACACCGTAGACCGTGACACTTGATTGAGCATGCGCAGCGCCAGCGATTGCGCCGAGCACGGCGCAAGCGATAAACGATTTTTTCATTGAATTACACTCCAGAAGTAGCCGTACATTTTTTATTTATGGCGTGCAGGGAAGTCACTAGTCCCGCCGCCGGGTGAAGCAGTGATGGATGGTAGAGCAGCACTGTGACCTCTTGATGACTCGGGGTGCAGGCAGTGACGCAGGCGAAGCGTGGCCCGTCACATCCTCCCGGACTTCCGCGCTCCCGAATTAGCAAACAAATCTTCCTTACGCCCACCTTACTGCGCCTGACTTTCGTTGTTGCAGCGTTCCTTGACTTATTCATATCCGAGAGCATTATCTGCGTACTCGTCCTATTCAGTTTTCCAGCGGGCGACATTATCGGAATCATCTATAACAAACCAAATCGGAGACAACGATGAAAAAAGAAGTAAAGCCGACAGAAAACGCCACGCCCTCACGACGCAAATTCATCGGCAATGCAGCTGCCGGCTCCGCCGCAGCAGCACTCGCCTTCCCGATGATCGCCAATGCGCAGACGCCGACGCAGATGCGCTTCCAGAGCACCTGGCCGAGCAAGGATATTTTTCACGAGTTTGCGCTGGACTTCGCCAAGAAGGTCAATGACATGACCGGCGGCGAACTGAAAATCGAAGTGCTGCCGGCCGGCGCTGTCGTGCCCGCTTTCGGACTGCTCGACGCCGTTTCAAAAGGCACTCTCGACGGCGGTCACGGCGTGCTGGCCTATCACTATGGGAAGAACAATGCGCTGGCGCTATGGGGATCAGGTCCAGGCTACGGCATGGATGCCAACATGCTGCTGGCCTGGCACAAATACGGCGGCGGCAAGGAACTGCTGGCCAAGTTGTACAAGTCGATCGGCGCCAATGTCATGTCGTTCCCTTACGGACCGATGCCGACCCAACCGCTGGGCTGGTTCAAGAAGCCTGTCACCAAGACGGCTGACCTGAAGGGCTTGAAGTTCCGCACCGTCGGCATTTCGATTGACGTCTTCCAGGCAATGGGCGCCGCGGTCAACGCGCTTCCAGGCGGCGAGATCGTGCCGGCCATGGACAGGGGCCTGCTCGATGCAGCGGAATTCAACAATGCCAGCTCCGACCGTGTACTTGGTTTTACCGATGTGTCCAAGGTCTGCATGCTGCAAAGCTTTCACCAGAATGCCGAACAGTTCGAAGTCATGTTCAACAAGACCAAGTTCGACGCACTGCCACCCAAAATGCGCGCCATCATCGAGAATGCAACGGAGGCCGCATCGTCCGACATGTCCTGGAAAGCGATCGACCGCTACTCGAAGGACTATGCCGAAATGAAGAGCGTCGACAAGGTGAAATTTTATAAAACGCCGGACGCCGTGCTGCAACAGCAGCTCGAAGTGTATGACAAGGTGGCCGACAAGAAAGCAGGCGAAAGTCCGTTGTTCAAGGAAATTCTCGAGTCGCAGAGAAAATTCGCCGAGCGCGCCTTGCAGTGGGACATGGATACCAATGCCAACCGGCGCATGGCGTACAACCATTACTTTGGCAGGAAGGCGCCGCCAAAAGCCTGATGCACGTACGGCCGTAACCCGCACCATCCGGCTCCGCTGGATGGTGTCTTTCCCAATGCTGCAAATGCGAGTCGTGGTGAATCATCTCCGCATGCCGGCTCGTGTCATAACAAGGGGTGCAGCGATGCAAAGCATTTTGCTGTTTATCGACAAGGTGAGCACGGTAGTCGGGCATCTTTTTTCCTGGCTGATCGTCGCTCTCACGTTCATGATTTCCTGGGAAGTCTTCTCGCGCTACGTGCTGGGCAAACCGCACGCCTGGGCCTTCGACGCGATGATCATGATGTACGGCACGTTGTTCATGATGGCCGGCGCGTACACGCTCTCCAAGAATGGCCATGTTCGCGGCGACGTCCTGTATGGTTTTTTCCCGCCGCGGCTGCAGGCCGGCCTGGACCTCACGCTGTATTTCCTCTTTTTCCTGCCGGGCGTGGCAGCGCTGGTATGGGCCGGCTACATCTATGCCGCTGAATCGTGGGCCATCAATGAACATTCCAGCATCACCGCCGACGGCCCGCCGATCTACCCGTTCAAGACCATTATCCCCATCGCTGGCACGATGCTGCTGGCCCAGGGACTGGTCGAAATCGTGCGCTGCATCGTCTGCCTGAAGCAGGGTGAATGGCCTTCGCGCGGCGAAGATGTGCAGGAAGTCGATGTCGAACAACTTAAGAAAATGGTACATGTGCAAGACGACAGCGCCACACCGGCACAGTCAGGCATCGACGCAAACGGGAGACCTGCATGAGGAAAGAAGTATGGTTCGGGCTATCCATCATGGCGATGGTCGTGATTGGCATGTTTATCCTGATGCCGTCGCCGGCAGACATGTCCAACGGTCATCTTGGCCTGCTGATGCTGGGCCTGATCGTGGTGGCGATCATGCTCGGTTTTCCGACCGCATTCACCCTGATGGGGATGGGCGTGCTGTTCGCATGGCTGGCCTACCGCAGCCAGAGTCCGGAACTGGCGGTACAGCAGACCCTCGACCTGATGGTGCAGCGCGCCTACGCGGTAATGGCCAACGATGTGCTGATCTCGATACCGCTGTTCGTGTTCATGGGCTATCTGGTGGAGCGCGCCAACCTGATTGAAAAGCTGTTTCGCAGCCTGCAGCTTGCGATGGCGCGGGTGCCGGGGTCGCTCGCGGTCGCGACGATCGTGACCAGCGCGGTATTCGCCACCGCGACGGGCATCGTCGGCGCTGTCGTGACCCTGATGGGCCTGCTGGCGCTGCCAGCCATGCTCAAGGCTGGTTATAACATCCGGCTCTCGGCCGGAGCGATTACCGCCGGCGGCTGCCTGGGCATCCTGATCCCGCCATCGGTCATGCTGATTGTGTATGGCGCTACCGCCGGCGTATCGGTGGTCAAGCTGTATGCGGGGGCTTTTTTCCCCGGACTGATGCTGGCCGGGCTGTATGTGATTTATGTCATCGTGGTTGCCAAGCTCAAGCCGCACTATGCGCCGCCGCTGGCCGCGGCGGACCGCATCGTCCCCCTGCCGCCGGTGTCGCAGGCGATCGTCGACAGCGGCAGGACCAATGTGATCGGCGGCCTCATGAGTGCGCTCAAGGGCAGGCGCAATGCGCAGATTCCGACCCGCACGCTGTTGTCGCAACTGTTCATTGCGCTGCTGCCGGCACTGGCCTTTGCGCTGGCGATGGGCATCACCTATCGCATCGCGACGGCGCCCGACGCCGCCCCTACGGAAATGGTCGAGATGGGTGCGAATGAGAGCGCTGGTGCCGCACCGGCAATCGAAGGCGGGCTTGCCGAGCCGGTGGCCGAAGGAGGCCTGGCTGAGCCGCCGGCCGAAGGCGGACTGCAGGAACCACCGCCGGAGGCCGGCGCCGTCAAAGAGCCGCTGCAGCAGACAGTGCCGCAGGCAGCGCCAGCGGTGAAAGCCGCAACGCCAGCGGCAACACCGGCAGCAAAACCGGCGTCGGCAGCCTACTGGATCGCTTTCGCAATCGGCCTCGCCGCGCTGGTGGTTTTTTACGCGATCTTCAGCTTTGCAAGGCTGGAAATTTTCAAGATGCTGCTCGGATCGTTCTTTCCGCTGGCGATGTTGATCATTGCGGTGCTTGGCACCATCGTGTTCGGACTGGCGACACCGACCGAGGCGGCGGCAATGGGTTCCCTCGGCGGCTTGCTGCTGGCGGCGGCCTACCGCCGGCTTAATTTCGGCATGCTCAAGGAATCGGTGCTGCTGACCGCGAAGACCAGCGCGATGGTGTGCTGGCTGTTTGTCGGATCAAGCATCTTCTCCGCCGCGTTTGCGTTGCTCGGGGGGCAGGAAATCATCAATACCTGGGTGCTGTCGATGAATCTGACCCCGCTACAATTCATGATCCTGGCGCAAGCGATCATCTTCCTGCTCGGCTGGCCGCTGGAATGGACCGAGATCATCGTGATTTTCATGCCGATCTTCATTCCGCTGCTGGCGCACTTCAATGTCGACCCTCTGTTTTTCGGGCTGCTGGTTGCGCTCAACCTGCAAACTGCCTTCCTGTCGCCGCCGGTCGCGATGGCGGCGTTCTACCTGAAAGGCGTATCGCCGCCCCATGTGACGCTGAACCAGATTTTCCTCGGCATGATGCCATTCATGGCGATCCAGGTTTTCGCACTGGTGCTGCTGTACATGTTCCCGGCGATCGGATTGTGGCTGCCCAGCGTGCTGTACAAGTAACACGCAAGCCAACGGTGGATGGCTTGATGCCATCCACCCTATTCATCACACCTTGAGCCGGTATCCCGACCTGAATATCCACCAGATCGCCGCCAGGCACGCCAGCATGAATACCAGCGTCATCCCGACGCTGACACCCACACTGACATCGGACACGCCGTAAAAGCTCCAGCGGAAGCCGCTGATCAGATAAACCACCGGATTGAACAGCGCGATTTTCTGCCACACCGGCGGCAGCATGCTGATCGAATAAAAACTGCCGCCCAGGAAGGCCAGCGGCGTGACGATCATCATCGGAATGATCTGCAGCTTCTCGAAACCATCGGCCCAGACGCCGATGATAAAACCGAACAGGCTGAAGGTAATCGCGGTGAGCAGCAGGAAGGTCACCATCCAGAACGGATGTTCGATGCTGAACGGCACAAAGAGCCGCGCGGTGGCGAGGATCAGCAAGCCCAGTATCACCGACTTGGTCGCCGCCGCGCCGACGTAACCGATGACGATCTCTACCGCCGAGATCGGCGCGGACAATATCTCGTAAATGGTGCCTGAGTATTTTGGCATGTAGATGCCGAACGAGGCATTGGAGATGCTTTCGGTCATCAGCGACATCATGATCAGGCCGGGGACGATGAAGGCGCCGTAGCGGATGCCCTCCACTTCGACCATGCGCGAGCCGATTGCGGCGCCGAACACGACGAAGTAAAGCGAGGTCGAGATCACCGGCGACGCGATGCTTTGCATCAGCGTGCGCCAGGTGCGTGCCAGCTCGAAGCCGTAGATGGCGCGGATAGCATGGAAATTCATCAGAGTTCCCTCACCAGGTTGACGAAGATTTCTTCCAGCGAGCTTTGGCTGGATTGCAAATCCTTGAAGTCGATGCCATGGTCACCGAGCCGCCGCAGCAGCTCCGCGATGCCGGTCTGTTCGCTCTGCGCATCGAAGGTGTACATCAGCTCGTTGCCATCATCCACCAGCGCCAGCGGCAGTGCGGCGAGTTCTTCCGGGATGTGCGACAGGGGATGCTGCAGGTGCAGGCGCAACTGCTTCTTGCCAAGCTTGTGCATAAGCGCCGCCTTGTCCTCGACCAGGATGATTTCGCCTTTCCTGATCACGCCGATGCGGTCGGCCATCTCTTCTGCTTCCTCGATATAGTGCGTGGTGAGGATGATGGTCACGCCGCTTTCCCGCAGGCCGCGCACCATTGCCCACATGTCGCGGCGCAGTTCGACGTCGACACCGGCGGTGGGTTCGTCGAGGAACAGGATCTGCGGTTCGTGCGAAAGCGCCTTGGCGATCATCACCCGGCGCTTCATGCCGCCCGACAAGGCCATGATCCTGGCGTCTTTCTTGTCCCACAGCGAGAGCGCTCGCAGCACCTTCTCGATATGAGCCGGATTCGGCGCTTTGCCGAACAGGCCGCGGCTGAAGCTCACCGTGGTCCAGACGCTTTCGAAGGAATTGGTCGACAGCTCCTGCGGCACAAGGCCGATCCGCGAACGCGCCGCGCGGAAATCCGATACGACATCATGCCCATCCGCCAGGATGCTGCCCTGACTCGGATTGACGATGCCGCAAATGATGTTGATCAGCGTCGTCTTGCCCGCCCCGTTGGGCCCGAGCAGCGCAAAGATTTCCCCGCGCCGGATATCGAGGTCGATGTTCTCGAGCGCGTGGTGGCCCGATGCATAAGTCTTGGTCAGGCCCCGTACTGAGATGATCGACTGCACACGATCTCCTGTGGAATGAATTGAATGGGCATGATTGTAGTGCGAACCGGGGATCGAGGTGCGATCCGGCCGGGTTTGGAGGCAAGAAGAGATAAATTGCCACAGTCTCGTAGGTTGTAATAAGCGCAGCTTATTACAACCTACGGTTTACCCTTCGTTAACCGCAATACCTTTTTACCTTCGTGGATGCAAGCCTGAACGAAGCTCTCAGTTAAACGTCTTCCCTTCCCCCGCCAGCTTCACCAGCAACGGCGCCGGCTTCCAGGCATCGCCATGCCGCGCCTTCGCATACTGCTCGATCGCCATCAGCACATTCGGCAAGCCCACCGTATCCGCATAAAACATCGGTCCACCGCGGAACAGAGGAAAGCCATAACCGCTCAGGTACACCATATCGATATCCGAGGCCCGCATCGCGATGCCCTCTTCCAGGATACTGGCCCCCTCGTTCACCAGCGAATACACCAGCCGCTCGACGATTTCCTGATCGCTGATCTTGCGCCGCTCGACGCCAATATCGGCCGAATGCCTGACGATCATGTCGTTCACGGCCGCCGATGGATACGCCTTGCGGTCGCCGGCCTTGTAGTCATACCAGCCGGCGCCGGTCTTCTGGCCGAAACGCCCGAGTTCACACAATAGATCAGCGGTTTTCGAATACGTGATTTCCGGTGATTCGACATAACGCCGCTTGCGGATCGCCCAACCGATATCGTTGCCGGCCATATCGATCATGCGGAACGGTCCCATCGCAAAGCCGAATTTCTCGATGGCCTTGTCGACCTGCTCGGGCAGACATCCCTCCTCGAGCAGGAAACCCGCCTGGCGGCTGTATTGTTCGATCATTCGGTTGCCGATGAAACCGTCGCATACGCCGGAGACAACACCTGTTTTCCTGATTTTTTTCGACAGCGCCATGGTCGTTGCCAGCACGTCGTGTGCGGTCTTCGCACCGCGCACAAGTTCCAGCAGCTTCATCACGTTGGCGGGACTGAAGAAATGTGTGCCGATCACATCCTGCGGACGGCTGGTGAAGCTGGCGATCCTGTCGACGTCCAGGGTCGAGGTATTGGACGCCAGGATAGCGCCGGGCTTCATCACCTGATCCAGTTTCCTGAACACGATTTCCTTGACACCCATCTCTTCAAACACGGCTTCGATCACGATGTCGGCCTGTGCTATGTCGTCATAAGACAAGGTGCCGCTGATGAGGCCGACGCGCTCTTCGAATTTTTGCGGCGTCAGCTTGCCCTTCTTCATCGTGTTTTCGTAATTCTTGCGTATCGTCGCCAGGCCTTTGTCCAGCGCTTCCTGTTTCATTTCAAGTATCTTGACCGGCAGGCCGGCATTGGCAAAATTCATCGCAATGCCGCCGCCCATGGTGCCGGCGCCGATGACCGCCACCGATTTGATCGGGCGCAGCGCCGTGCCTTCGGGTACGTCGGGAATCTTGCTGGCGGCGCGTTCGGCAAAAAAAGCATGGCGCAGCGCTTTCGATTCGGTGGTCTGTACCAGCTCGACAAACAGCTCACGTTCGAATTTGAGGCCATCGTCGAATTTCATTGTCACGGCGGCGGCAACAGCGTCGACACATTTCAGCGGCGCCGGGAACGGGCCTGCCATTGCCTTCACGGTATTGCGCGAGAACTGCAGGAAGGCTTCGTGATTCGGGTAATCGATCGACAGGTCGCGCACTTTCGGCAGCGGGCGCACATCGGCCACTTTGGCGGCGAATGCCAGGGCGCCCTGCAACAGGTCGCCGGTGATGATCTCGCTGAACAGCGCCGTCGCGGCCAGCTTCTCCGAGAGCACCGGCGTGCCGGACACGATCATGTTCAGCGCCATTTCAAGACCGACCACACGCGGCAGCCTTTGGGTGCCCCCGGCGCCCGGCAGGATGCCCAGCTTGACTTCCGGCAGCGCGATTTGCGCGCCAGGAGACGCGATCCGATAGTGACATCCGAGGGCCAGTTCCAGTCCGCCGCCCATGCATACGGAATGGATGGCGGCGATCACTGGCTTGGTGGCGTTTTCGACTACCCGGATTACCGTATGCAAGGATGGTTCGGCGAGCGCCTTGGGTGAATTGAATTCCTTGATGTCGGCGCCGCCTGAAAACGCCTTGCCCGCGCCGGTAATCACCACCGCCTTGACTGCTGCGTCATCCAGCGCTTTCCTGACACCTTCCACAATTGCCGTACGGGTGGCGAAGCCCAATCCATTGACAGGGGGATTGGCGAGGGTGATGACGGCGACGGCGCCATTCACTTGATATTCGGCAGTCATGGATCTTCCTTTACATTGAGCAATCGGTAGTCCGCCACTATACCGTAGAAAAGAACGATCGTATTATTCTCTTGGATAAAAAAAACCGACAGCAAGCTGTCGGCTGGGACGTGGACCTTGATCCCGTTATCGTGCTTTTTCCTTGAAGCGCAACACGGCGCCGCGCTTCTGGTCTTCGGCATAAGCGTAATCGACCCGGCCCTGATTAACCCTGCCCATGATCACCATGTTAGGCGTAATCGCCTCGTGATCCTTTTTGGAATAGGGTTTGTCATAGCTGGTGATCACACCTTGATAACGCCTCTTCAGGTTCTCGAGCGCATCCTTGATCTTCGAGCCTTCGAGCGTGTTGGCTTGCCGTATGGCCAGATACAACAGGTGCATGCCGTCATACCCTTGCGCTGCGCTCATTGGCGATGGAATGATATCGGTCTTGAAGGTGCGCTTGTAATCCAGCTGGAAGCTGTTCTTGTTGGACGATCCGAAATCCTGGATGAAGGTTTGCGGCATCACCGAACCTTCGCCCGCCTTGCCTGCTCCCTGGATGAAATTCCCCATTGAAAACGTCCAGCTGCCCATCAGTGGCACTTTCCAGCCCAGAGCCACCTTGTTCTTGGCAATCACTGCCATCTCCGGCCCGATGCCCCAAATGACCAGTGCCTGCGCACCGCTTGCTTTCGCCAGGGTGACCTGAGGTGTCATGTCCAGATCGCCGATATTAAAGCGCCCTTCTGAAGTCAGCTCCAGTCCTGCAGCTTTGCTTTCAGTGCGAAACGCGTTCAATCCGGCTTCACCGAAGGCCGTGGCATCTGCCAGGATCGACACTTTTGTCAGGCCCTTGCGTTTCATGTCCGCGCTCAGCATCTTCGCTTCGAGATCAATGGTTGGGGAGACCCGGAAGATGTAATTTTCTTCTGCTGCCGGAGGAGCGTATTTCCTGGTCAGGCTGGTGCCGGTGGAAACCGCGATGACCAGTGGAATCTTGGCTTTCTGGTAGACATCGATCGAGGCCAGGCCGACGCCGGTATTGACGATGCCGATCGTCGCTACCACTTTCATATTGGTCAATTCTTCGGCAATTTTTCCGCCAACATCGTTCTTTGCCTGGTCGTCGCGTTCGATCAACTCGATTTTCCTGCCGTGGACACCGCCGATCATATTGATTTCACTGACGGCAAGGCGTATTCCATTCCGCATGCTTTCGCCCATGGGGCTGGAGCCGCCAGTGAACGGGCCTGAAACACCGATCTTGATGGTCTCTCCGAACTGACTCTGGGAAATGGCGGGCTGTGCAGCAAGGACTAGTGCAGAAAAAAGCAGAAATGGAAAAATACGGGTACGCGACATGTTGGCCTCCTTATTTTGTAACCAAAACTTATTCTAGGCGCGCAAATTAATTTGTCTACACATTTGCCAGCAAGAAGGATTTTTATCCGGAAATTGTTGTTTTGAGCCATTTTAAAGGTGAATTATGCGGCATTTTTGCCATATCTCAAGCAATACCAGTATTTCAACAAGGAAAGAATCAGGATAAATTTGTCACGGAGAAATAGAGGGAGGTCGAACGGGACGGATACCAATACTTACATCGGGATCTTCCCCGTTATCTGCGTGACGGACCACTAAACTTCCAGCCATTCCTTGCGAACGGCTGCATTGGCGAGCAAATCAAGCGGACTTCCTTCGAAAACGATGGCGCCGTGACCCATGACATAAACCCGCTGTGAAATTTCCAGTGCAATCGCGAGTTTCTGCTCGACCAGCAGCACGGAGATGCCGCGGTTTTTCAGCTCTTTCAAATACTCCCCAACCAGCTCGACGATTTTTGGCGCCAGGCCTTCTGTAGGTTCGTCGATCATGATCAGGTCGGGGTCGCCCATCAGTGTGCGGCACAGCGTCAGCATTTGCTGCTCGCCGCCGGACAGTACGCCGGCATGGGTAAAACGCCGCTCCTTCAGAACCGGGAACAGTCGGTACATGTCGTCCAGCGACCAGCGAGATGCCTTGCCTTTCTTTTCGCCCAGGATCAGGTTTTGTTCCACAGTCAGCGTCGGAAAGATATCGCGATTTTCAGGCACGTAGCCGAGGCCTTTATGGGCAACCTCGAATGCCTTCAGGCCAATCAGTTCTTCTCCCTTGAAACGGATCGAGCCGGTCGCATCCACCTGGCCCATCGCCGCCTTCACCGTGGTAGACCGCCCAACGCCATTGCGGCCGAGCAGGCTGACGATTTCACCTGCATTCACCATCAACTCGACCCCATGCAACACGTGGCTTTTGCCGTAAAACGCATGGAGATTCCTGATTTCAAGCATTGCCGGCATGGTCAACTTTCAACGGGTGCATGGCCACCCAGGTAGGCTTCCTGGACCCGGGCGTTGGCGCGGATATTGGCTGGTGTGTCGCACGCAATCACTTCACCGTACACCAGCACGGCAATCTTGTCGGCCAGGCCGAACACCACGCTCATATCGTGCTCCACCATCAGCAAGGTCTTGCCGGCGGTGACTTTGCGAATCAGCTCGACTGCGGCATCGGATTCCGAGCGGCTCATGCCGGCGGTCGGTTCATCCAGCAGGATAACGTCCGCGCCGCCGGCAATGGTGATGCCGATCTCGAGCGCGCGCTGTTCGGCGTAGGTCAACAAGCCGGCTGCCGTCGCGCGGCGCCGTTTCAGGCCGATCTGCTCCAGCACGGCTTCCGCATGTTCATGCGCATCCTTCAAGCCGTTGAGGCGCTGCCAGAACGAATATTTATAACCCAGCGACCACAACACTGCGCAGCGCAGGTTCTCATAGACACTCAGTCGATGAAAGATATTGGTAATCTGGAAGCTGCGGGACAAACCAAGCCGGTTGACTTCAAAAGGCTTGAGTCCGGCGATGCTTTGCCCATTCAGCAGGATGTCGCCGGCGCTGACGCCGAAACTGCCGGAAATCAGGTTGAACAAGGTCGATTTGCCGGCGCCGTTGGGACCGATGATGGCGTAGCGTTCGCCTTTCGGCACCTGCAGCGAGGCGCCGCGAATGATGTCGGATTTGCCGAAGCTCTTGTGCACGTCTTTCAGTTCCAGGGACCAGGCGCTCATGCTTGCGCCTTCCGTATTGACTCTTCGATCTCGGTATTCACTTCACTCCACGCCTGTTGGAAAGGTTTTTTCGCGCGCCAGAATCCGATCGCGCCAGCCGCCACGAGAAAAGCGGCAATCAGCCAACCCGTGGGTCTGGCGGTATCGACGATCAGACCGAACAGCTTCATCTCACTGCCATTCGCCGATTCCAGCGTCAGGTGATACAACATTTCGACCCCGATCACCATTCCCAGCATCATCATCAGTGCCGCGCCGCATACCGCCGCCATGCTGCGCCAGACCCGTCCGAATTTGCCGCTTGTGATCACCCGCAAGTTGAGCATGATCAGGCTGGCAATACCGCCGGGCGCATACATTACGATGATGATGAAAAACGCACCAAGATAGAGTTGCCAGGCCTTGGTGAAATTGGACAGCAATACGGTCAGGAAAACGCCGATGATGGCGCCGATCATCGGACCGAAGAAAAAGCCTATGCCGCCGATGAAGGTAAACAGCAGCACCCCGCCGGACCGGATCGCACTGACGTTTTCCGCGCTGACGATCTCGAAGTTGATCGCCGCCAGACCGCCCGAGATGCCGGCAAAAAAAGCGGAAAGGATCAGTGTCAGATAACGCACCCGCTGCGTGTTGTAGCCGATGAATTCGGCGCGCTCCGGATTGTCGCGCACCGCGTTGATGATCCGCCCCAGCGGCGTCTGCGTAAACGCATACATGCTGACCGTGCTGATGAACAGCCAGAATGCGATTAGGTAATACACCTGGATCTGCGGCCCGTAGCTGAGGCCCAGGAAGGGCTTGCCGATCACGCGGTTGGTGGAGACGCCGCCTTCGCCGCCAAAAAAGCCCGGGAACATCAGCGAGCAGGCGAAGACCAGTTCGCCGACACCAAGCGTGATCATGGCAAACGTGGTGCCGGATTTTTTGGTGGTGACATAACCGAACAGGACACCGAACATCATGCCGGCCACACCCCCGACCAGCGGAATCAGCGTCACCGGCACGGGCAAGGCGCCGCGGGTCGCCATGTTCATCGCGTGGACGGCGAAGAAGGCGCCCAGGCCGGAATACACGGCATGCCCGAAGGACAGCATGCCGCCCTGCCCCAGCAGCATGTTGAAGGACAACGCAAAGATCATCACCGTGCACATCTGCGACAGCACGGACAGGGACGCCCCCTTGTTGAATATCAGCGGCGCCACCAGCAGCATGAGGGCGAAGGTACTCCAGATCAGCCGGCGGCCAAGATTGATGGGCTTGTAATTCATTCGCGCGTTCCCATCAGTCCCTTGGGTCGGAAAACAAGAATCAGGACTAGCAGCATGTAAGGCATGATCGGTGCGGTTTGGGAGATTGTCAGCGAGAGGACCGAATATCCCGGGGTCTCCGGGGTGACGGCGACGCCGGTCGCGGTGAGCAGGCTGAGCAGCGAATAATCCAGCGCCACCGCATAAGTCTGCAGCAAGCCGATCAGCAGCGAGGCCAGCAGCGCACCGGCCAGCGACCCCAGCCCGCCGACCACTACCACCACAAAGATGATGCTGCCGACCGTCGCCGCCATGGCCGGTTCGGTGACAAAGGCATTGCCGCCAATGACACCCGCCAGCCCTGCCAGTGCGCAACCGCCGCCGAACACCAGCATGCGCACGCGCGGCACATTATGGCCCAGCGCCTCGACTGCCTCCGGATGCGTCAGCGCGGCCTGGATCACCAGTCCGATCCGGGTGCGGGTCAGGACCAGCCAGGTCGACAGCAGCATCAGCAGCGCGATCAGCATCATGAAGGCCCGGTACATCGGGAAGGTGGTCGTGAAAAGGGTAAACAAGGGCCGGTCGAGCTGCGCGGGAATCTGGTAAGGCACCGCTGCCCGGCCCCACATCAGTTGCACCAGTTCGACCATGACGAAGGACAGGCCGAAAGTGAACAGCAGTTCGGGTATGTGGCCGAACTTGTGCACTGGCCGCAAGCCATAACGTTCGACCGCGGCGCCGACCACACCGACCACCAGGGGAGCGACGACCAGCGCCGGCCAGTAGCCGAGCTGGGTACTGATGGTATACGCAATGTAAGCGCCAAGCATGTAGAAACTTGCATGTGCAAAATTCAATACGCCCATCATGCTGAAAATAAGTGTCAGCCCGGACGACAGCATGAACAACAGGAGTCCGTAGCTCAAGCCGTTGAGCAAGGTGATAAGCGTGAATTCCACGGGGTCCTTTTAAACAGGCATGCGAACGGCGGCGGGTGGGCATTTTAGCGCGTCGGG
>JAZKDW010000048.1:0-46711 GCA_040387375.1 Pseudomonadota bacterium | reverse complement strand
CCGACGCGGTTCTTTTTTATCGCGCAGGACGCTTCATGTCGCACGAGGTTGGTTGTGTCGCGACATAGGTGTCGACTTTCTGGTTGGTCTTCCAGCCATAGCCCGTATTTTCCTGGTCGTATTTTACATCCTTGCCGTTGGCTTTCACCCAGGTGGCGATGTACAGCGGTTGCTGGGCCTGATGATCGCCCTTGCGCATCTCGACCTCGCCGTTGAGGCTCTTCACCTTGCTGCCTTCCATGGCAAAAGCCACTTTCACCGGATCGGTCGATTTTGCCTCCTTGATTGCCTTCGACAACATCGCGACGACGGTGTAGGTCTGCATGATATAAAAATCGTCATTGTATTTTTTCTTGTAGGCTTCGACAATTTCCTTGCCGGTGTAATTCTCGTTATTGGGTGTCCACAAGCCGACGTATTTGACCTTGTCCGCCCCCGCGGCGCCCATTGCGGTCGGAACGCCGCTGGTGGAACCGTAATAGGTATAAAAATTGACCTTCAGGTCCGCATCCTTGGCGGCCTTGATCAGCAAGGCCAGGTCGGCTCCCCAGTTCCCGGTGACCACCGTGTCGGCGCCGGATGCCTTGATCTTCGCCACATACGGCGAGAAGTCCTTTACCTGCGCGATCGGATGCAGATCCTCGCCGACCAGCTGCGCATTGGGCAGCTTGCGTTTTAATAATTCCTTGGCTGCGCGTGCGACCTGGTGACCGTGCGAATAATTCTGGCCAATCAGATACACTTTCTTGATGCCGGCATCTTTTGCCATGAAGCTTGTCAGTGCTTCCATCTTCATGTCGGAGTTGGCGTCAAAACGGAAATGCCAGAAGCTGCATTTGCTGTTGGTCAGATCCGGATCCATTGCCGAGTGGTTGAGGAACACCACCTCCTTGCCCGGATTGCGTTCATTGTGCTTGTTGATCGCATCGATCAGCGCCAGCGACACCGACGATCCATTGCCTTGCGCGACGTAGCGGAAACCCTGGTCGATCGCCGCTTTCAGATGTGTCAGCGACTCTTGCGGACTGCCCTTGTTATCGAAGGCGACAAATTCCAGCGTATTATCGCCCGCCCATTTCTGCTGCTTCGCCGTCTCGGCAAACATCTGATAACTTCTCAACTGATTCTGGCCGATAGGCGCGAATGCGCCGGACATCGTTTCGATCAGGGCGACCCGGACAGTTTCCGCCGACACAACCGGGGCGGCGAAAGCGGTGCTGACTAACATGGCTAGGACAAGGCGGCGAGAGTTGATTGTCATTTTTTTTCCCTTTTAGTGTTATGGCCAGCCGGTGCAGAAGCACCGCTGGAGATTTTGTAAAACACAACGCTTGCTCATGTCAAGCCTGCACCGCCCACGTCCCCTTCACTCTGTTGCAAATTGATAGTTTTTATAGCTTTCACGTAATTTATTCTTGAGAATCTTGCCGGTGCCGCCAAGCGGCAAGACATCGACAAAACTGACGTCATCCGGTGTCCACCACTTCGCAATTTTGCCGTCGAAAAACTGGATCAGTTCCTTTTTGCTTACTTCCATGCCGGGCTTTTTCACCACCACCAGTAACGGACGTTCGTCCCACTTCGGATGCACGATGCCGATGCATGCCGCCTGCAGCACGGCCGGATGGGCCATTGCAATATTCTCCAGCTCGATCGTGCCGATCCACTCGCCGCCGGATTTGATCACATCCTTGCTGCGGTCCGTGATCTGCATGTAACCGTCGGCGTCGATGGTGGCGACGTCCCCGGTCGGGAACCAGCCGTCCTGCAGGACGTCGCCCCCCTCTTCCCTGTAATAACTGCTGATGACCGCGGGTCCCTTGACCAGCAGGTTGCCGTAGGTCTTGCCATCCCAGGGCAGCTCGCTGCCGGCGTCATCGACGATCTTCATGTCCACGCACGACACCACATGGCCCTGTTTCTCGAGCAGGGCCTGCTGCGACTCGCGCGGCAAGGACAGGTGTTTTGTGTGCAGGGTGGCGACGGTCCCGACCGGCGACATTTCGGTCATGCCCCAGGCATGGATCACCTCGATGCCGAACTGCTCTTGCAGGGTCCGCATCATCGCCGGCGGACACGCCGAGCCGCCGATGACGGTGCGCTTGAATGACGAGAAGAGCAGATTGTTCTGCTGCACATAGGTAAGCAATCCGAGCCAGACAGTGGGGACACCGGCCGAAAACGTGACTTGCTCCTGTTCGAACAGCTCGTACAGCGATTTGCCATCCAGCGCAGGGCCAGGGAATACCATTTTGGCGCCCGTCATCGGCACGGAGTACGGCAGGCCCCAGGCATTGACGTGGAACATGGGCACCACCGGCAACACACAGTCCCGCGCAGACACACACAGCGCATCGGGCATGAGCGAGGTATAGGAATGCAGCAGCGTCGAGCGGTGTGAGTACAGCGCGCCCTTCGGATTGCCAGTCGTGCCGGAGGTATAACAAAGGCTGGATGCCGAGTTTTCATCGAACACCGGCCAGACATACTTGTCCGTGCTGGCATCGAGCAGGTCTTCGTAACAAAGCAGGTTTTTGAGCGTGCTATCCTGCGGCATCCGATCGCGGCCGCACATCATCACAAAACCCCTGACCGTCTTGCAATGTGGCGCGAGTGCTTCGACCAACGGCAGGAAATTCATGTCGAACAGCAGTAACTGATCTTCGGCATGGTTGACGATATAGACGATCTGTTCGGGAAACAAACGGGGATTGAGCGTGTGCAGGACGGCGCCGGATCCGGAGACGGCGTAATACGTTTCCAGATGCCGGTAACCGTTCCATGCCAGTGTGGCGACCCGGTCGCCCATCCTGATGCCGAGTCCGTCCAGTGCATTGGCCAGCTGCCTGGCGCGGCGGTGGCAATCGCGATAGGTGTACCGGTGGATATCCCCTTCGACCCGGCGTGATACGATTTCATTGCCGCCGTAGTAACGGTCGGCATGCTCGATGATGCTGGAGATGAGCAAAGGCTGGCTCATCATCTGCCCCATCAGCGGACTTTGTGGATAGTGCACTATCTTGTCTCCTGATGTTTACATTCTTTTGAGCCGATTCTGGGTTGCACCCGGGTAAACCGTCAACGACTTTCGATGGCGCGATGCACAACGACATCCGGCAACGCCGCTTTCGGGGCCGTCTCGAATGGAAAGAGCACATCTCTGTCAAAATAGGGGACCATGACTTATCGCAGCAAGGAACCAGCATGAACGCTCCCGGATTTCCCCCGCAAACTGTGTACAGGACGCAGACTTTGCCAATCAGTAATTCGTTTGCCGCGCTGCCGCCGGCGTTTTATACACGCCTGATGCCGACGCCGCTGCCGGATCCCTATCTGGTGAGCGCCAGCGCCGCAGCCGCCGGTTTGATCAAGCTCGATCCGTCGGAATTCGGGACACGCGAATTTGTCGAGGCATTCACCGGCAACCGCACGCTGCCTGGTTCGATTCCGCTGTCGGCGGTGTATTCGGGCCATCAGTTCGGTGTATGGGCGGGCCAGCTGGGTGATGGCCGCGCGATCCTGCTGGGCGAGGCGGCGACGACGGACGCCAGCCCATCCGGGACGCTGGAACTGCAATTGAAAGGGGCCGGCCTGACGCCTTACTCGCGCATGGGCGACGGCCGTGCGGTGTTACGTTCGTCGATACGGGAATTCCTGTGTTCGGAGGCGATGGCGGCACTTGGCATTCCGACCTCGCGGGCGCTGGCAGTGACCGGTTCCGACATGCGGGTGATGCGCGAAGCGCCCGAAACCACCGCGGTGGTGACACGCATGGCGCCCAGTTTTGTGCGTTTCGGTTCCTTCGAACACTGGTTTTACAAAGACCGGCAAGCCGAGCTGAAAATTCTTGCCGACCATGTCATCGATCGCTGTTATCCGGAACTGCGGGATAACACAAATCCCTACCAGGCCATGCTGACGGAGGTGACGCGCCGCACCGCGGCACTGATGGCGCAATGGCAGGCGGTCGGCTTCATGCACGGCGTGATGAACACTGACAACATGTCGATCCTGGGCCTGACGCTGGACTATGGTCCGTTCGGATTCATGGAGGCCTTCGATAGCGGGCATATCTGCAACCATACCGACCAGCAGGGCCGTTATTCCTACGCAATGCAACCGCAGATCGGGCACTGGAATTGTTACGCGCTGGGACAGGCAATGCTGCCGCTGATCGGCGAAGTGGACGACGTGCATGCCGCGCTGCAGGTGTACCAGCCTACGTTCACAGCCAGGCATGAGGAACTACTGCATGGCAAGCTGGGGCTGCAGGCGAAAGAAACCGACGACACTCTCTTGTTCGACGCCCTCTTTACGATAATGCAAGCCAGCCATGTCGATTTCACCTTATTCTTTCGCAGCCTGGGGGAATTGCGTGTGGACGACCCGGCAGCGGATGCGCCCTTGCGCGACCTGTTCATCGATCGTGCCGCCTTTGATGCCTGGGCGGTACAATATCGGGCTCGTCTGAAGCGGGAGCATAGCGACGATCAGCGCCGCCGCCTTGCAATGCACGCCGTGAACCCCAGATATGTATTACGCAACTATCTGGCGCAGGTCGCGATAGAAAAAGCCGAGAAAAAAGATTTCTCAGAAATTGAAAAGCTGCTCGCCGTATTGGAAAAACCATTCGACGAGCAGCCGGAGAATGCCCGATATGCAGCGTTGCCGCCGGATTGGGCAAGCCATCTTGAAGTAAGTTGTTCATCTTGAAAGGCGAGCACATGACGACGGAAAAAATCACGAAGACCGATGCCGAATGGCGCGCCCAGCTTGATCCGCTTGAATACCAGGTGACCCGCCACGCGGGTACGGAACGGGCCTTTACCGGCCGTTATTGGGACCATCACGAGCATGGCATTTATACTTGCGTCTGTTGCAACACACCGCTGTTCGAGTCGGATGCAAAATTCGAATCCGGCTGCGGCTGGCCAAGTTATTTCAGACCGCTCGATCCGGACAACGTGACCGAACATGTTGATCGCACTCATGGTATGGTGCGTACCGAAATCGTGTGCCGGGTCTGCGATGCGCATCTGGGCCATGTCTTTCCCGACGGCCCGCCGCCGACCGGACTGCGCTATTGCATCAATTCGGCGTCCTTGCGTTTCGATCCACAACCGGAGTCCACATAAATATGAAGTTCCTGTTCGATCTTTTCCCGGTAATACTTTTTTTTGTCATGTTCAAGTGGGGCGAAGGCCACACTGAATCGGCACAGGCGCTCGCCAGCCAGTACCTGTCGGGTTTTGTCTCCGGCGGTGTGGTCACTGCCGCGCAGGCGCCCATCCTGCTCGCCACCGCGGTGGTCATCGTTGCTACGCTGGCCCAGATCGTCTACCTTCTGGTGCGGCGGAAAAAAATCGAACCCATGTTATGGATTTCGCTGGCCATCATCGGCGTCTTTGGCGGCGCGACGATCTATTTCCACAACGAGACCTTCATCAAATGGAAGCCGACCGTGTTGTACTGGTGTTTCGGCGTCATCCTGCTGGCGAGCCAGACCCTGTTCAAGAAGAATTTCATCAAGACCATGATGGGAAAACAGATCACCCTGCCCGATCCCGTCTGGGATCGGCTGAATCTGGCCTGGAGCGCTTTCTTCGTGGTGTTGGGTGTGCTTAACCTGTATGTTGCCTTCAGCTTTGATACGGCGACCTGGGTCAATTTCAAATTATTCGGGTTCACGGGACTGATGGTTCTGTTTGTCATCGGCCAAACCATGATCCTTTCCAAATACATCAAGGAGGAAGCTGAATGAACGACCGGCTCGACCGGATCCGCACACGCCTGGTGGAAAATTTTTCTCCCCTGCAGTGTCAGCTTGAAGACGAGTCTGCGCTGCATGCCGGACACGCCGGTGCTGCATCCGGTGGCGGTCATTACCGATTGCGTCTGATTTCCGCCCAATTCGAAGGGCAGAAACGATTGGTTCGGCACCGCCTGGTGTATGATTGCCTGCATGACATGATGCGCACCGATATACATGCTCTCGCCATCATTGCTTTGGCGCCGTCCGAAGTCACTGAATCATCCGACTGGACGCAAGCAATTTAATTTTCATTTTTATCAACATCTCCCCATTTTTCAGGAACAGATAATGACCTTAAAACCTGCCCGCCTGCTGGTGCTTCTCCTTGCATCCGCCGCATTACCCGTTTTAGCGCAAAACCTTGCTGTCGTGAACGGCAAACCAGTACCGTCTTCACGTGCCGACGTCATGGTCAAACAGATGGCAACGCAAGGCCAGCAAGACACACCTCAGTTGCGCGCGATGGTCAAGGAAGAGCTGATCAACCGTGAAATCCTGATTCAGGAAGCCGACAAGCTCGGCCTGGCCACCAAGCCGGAAGTCAAGAGCCAGATCGACCTGGCCCGCCAGTCGATCGTAATCCGCGCCCTGGTGACGGATTACATCGCCAAGAATCCGGTCAAGGAAGCGGACATGAAAGCTGAATATGACAGGTTCAAATCCCAGGCCGGCGACAAGGAATATCACGCGCGTCACATCCTGGTCGAGAAGGAAGATGAAGCGAAGGCAATCATCGCCAAGCTGAAAGGCGGCGCCAAATTCGAAGAACTGGCAAAACAATCTAAGGACCCGGGCTCCGCGCCTAACGGCGGTGATCTGGACTGGGCTGCGCCTGGTTCATTCGTCAAGCCGTTCTCCGACGCGCTGGTCGCACTGCAAAAGGGCCAGATGACCGAGACACCGGTCAAGACCCAGTTCGGTTATCACATCATCAAGCTTGAAGACGTGCGTGCAGCCAAAGTGCCCACCTACGAAGAAGTGAAGCCGCAAATCGCCGAATCGCTGCAGCAGCAAAAGCTGCAGGCGTATCAGCAGGAACTGCGCAAGAAAGCGAAGATCCAGTAATGGTTGGGAGGTAAGCTCGACTTTATCCATTCAGCTCGCATGACAAAGCGAATCGATAAAGCGGAACTTGGGGGATATCGACGTTCTTCGCGTGCTAGCGGGTTATGGATTCCCGCCGTCGCGGGAATGACGGTAGTGAGAGTGGAGATCGTCTCAATTACCACCGTCGTTCCCGCGTCGGCGGGAACCCAGACTGAGCTAGCATCATGATGTCTTCATTCCTATCCCTGCCGGCTTGACTTCGATACAGTATCTACGTCATCTCCGGCAAAGCGCCTGCAAGTCCATGACTTGCAGGCGCTTTTTATTTGCCGGTCAGGCGCCGGCCAGCGACTCGGTCAGAAAATCAATGAAGGTGCGCACCTTCGGCGTCAGGTATTTGCGGCTGGTGTAGGTCGCATACAGCGTGCCGGGTGTAATGCTGAATTCGGTCAGCACCCGCTGCAGCCGGCCCGTGGCAAGATCGTCCGCAACCAGCCACTCGGGCAGATAACCGAACCCGATGCCCGCCAGAATACTCTGATGGGATAAGGTCGAGTCGTCGGACTTCATCGCGACCGGCAGGTTGATGACTGCCTTGCCAGCGGGCCCCTCAACCGCGACCTGCTGCAATGTCTTGATATAGGATGGCAGCACCGCCCCATGACTTCCCATTTGGCTGAATTCGTTCAGCGGTCCATGTTTTTTCAGGTAGGCAGGTGTAGCGACAAACAGAAAGCGGATCGGACAGATGGGCCGCACGATCATTGTCGGCACTTCAGAAACCGATGCCCGCAGCGCAAGATCAAAACCGCCTTCCGCAAGATCCACGCGCCAGTTGGTCAGGCGCAGATCCAATACCACCTTCGGATATTTTTCCTTGTAGCCGGCAAGCGTTGCGGCGAATGCCGCGTTGGCGCACCACACCGGCGCGGTGACCTTGAGCACACCACTCGGTTCGGCGACGCTGCCGCTCAATGACGCTGCCGCCAACTCCAGTGTATCGAGCGCATCCCTGCACTGTTCGTAGTACACGGCACCCGCTTCCGTCAGGCTGACATGGCGGCTGGTGCGGTTCAGCAGGCGGGAACCGAGATGCTGTTCCAGGTGGGCGACATGTTTGCTCGCCATCGCCGTCGAGATGCCCAATTGTCCGGCAGCGCCGATGAAACTGCCGCGCTCGACCACCTGCCGGAAAACACGCATGCTGACCAGCGTGTCCATCGAGGTTTACGCCTTGTTGCGGGCGGCGTCGATACTGAATGCGCCGGCGCCGGCAACAGACAGATACAGGAACACGAAGCAATACAGCACGGCCAGCTCACCCTGGTTAAGCAAAGGCAAAAAGCCCTGCGATGCATGCGCCATGAAATACGCAACCGCCATCATGCCGGACAACACGAAGGCAACCGGGCGGGTGAAGAGACCGATCACGATCAGCAATCCGCCCACCAATTCCAGAACGCCGGCCAGCCCCATCAGCGAAAACAGCTGCAGGCCGTCAAACATGGCGACGTGCGGCATGCCTAAAAGTTTTGCCGAGCCATGTTGAAGGAACAGAAGTCCGGTAACGATACGCAGCACGCCCAGCAGGCGCGGTGTCCAGACGGTGGTAAAGCTGGTGGTTGTTTGCATTTTTTATTACTTTCAAAAAGGAGTTAACAAGAAAAATTCAGCCGAAGGAAAATCCGGATACAACAACGTTCATCACCTGGTCTTCAAAAATCTTGCGCCCGGTATCGGCGCCCGCCGCACCGGCCGCGACCATCAGCGGCAGCAAGTGGTCCGGATGCGGCTGGCTGACCCGTGCGTCAGGCGCTTTTTCCCACTCTTCCAACAGCTGCCTGCGCTGCGCTGGATCCGGCTCGGATATGGTGCTGGTCAGCCAGTCGTCAAACCGTGCCGATGCATCCCTGAATGCCGGTGTAAAACCGCGCATGTTATGGAAACTCATGCCGCTGCCCACGATCAGCACACCTTCCTTGCGCAAGGCCTGCAGCGCTTCGCCGACGCGCAGATGTTCGGCCGGGTCGAGCCCGGTTTTCATCGACAGCTGAATGACCGGGATGTCGGCATCCGGATAGATCAGCTTGAACGGGATGAACACGCCGTGGTCGTAGCCACGCTGCGGATCGGACTTCGACGTGATGCCGGACTGGCCAAGCAGGTCCTGCACACGCTGCGCCAGTTCCGGAGCGCCTGGCGCCGGATACTTGAGTTCATACGTGTGCGGAGGAAAACCGAAATAATCGTAGATGAGCGGCGGCTGCGGATTGGCGCCGACCGTAAATTCGTCTTCGATCCAGTGGCCGGAAATGACCAGCACCGCTTTCGGGCGCTCGCCGGCGGCGTCCCCGAGATTGCGGAGGAAAGCTGCCATCTTGTCCCACATGTGCGGGTCGCCCGGCCAGTCCATGAAAAAACATGGACCGCCTCCGTGGGGGATGAAATAGGTAGGTAAAACGTTAGCAGTGTTCATGGCAGCCTCTGCGGTGAGTGGGTTCTCACGTACTATAGGCAAATACCATGGGTTGATCAAGCCGGGCTTATTTGATGGTTTGATTCCTGTTTGTTGATGATGTCAATCCGGATCGCGCCCCGGTCAGCCCACCCACTTGCGGGCATTGCGGAACATGCGCATCCACGGCGAATCCTCGCCCCATGCGTCCGGATGCCACGACTGCTGCACGGTGCGGAACACACGCTCCGCGTGCGGCATCAGCACCGTAAAACGTCCATCCGGCGTGGTTACCGAGGTGATTCCCTGCGGCGAGCCGTTCGGATTGTAGGGATACGCTTCGGTATGCTGTCCCTTGTTATCGACGAAACGCATCGCCACCAGCGCCTGGCTGATATCGCCGGTCTGCGAAAAGTCGGCATAACCTTCACCATGGGCCACGGCGATCGGGCTTTGTGTTCCCGCCATCCCCTGAAAAAAGATCGACGGCGACTCAGCCACTTCAACCATCGAAAACCGCGCCTGGAACTGCTCGGACTTGTTGCGCGTGAATTTCGGCCAGGCATGCGCGCCGGGGATGATCGATTTCAGATTGCTCATCATCTGGCAGCCATTGCAGATGCCTAATGCGAACGTGTCCGGGCGATTGAAAAAGAGCGCGAACTGTTCCGCCAGCCTGGCGTTGAACAGGATGGTCTTGGCCCAGCCCTCGCCTGCGCCCAGCACATCGCCATACGAAAAACCGCCGACGGCGATGACGCCGCTGACATCGTCCAGCCGCGCGCGCCCGGCAATCAGGTCGCTCATGTGGACGTCGACCGCCGTAAAGCCGGATTTATGCATCACATAGGCAGTCTCGACGTGGGAGTTGACACCCTGCTCGCGCAGGATCGCCACCCGTGGCCTGGCCCCGGTGTTGATGAACGGCGCCGCGATGTCCTCTTGCGGATCGAAGCGCAGCACCGGCGTCATGCCCGGATCCGACTGGTCGAGAATGCGGTCGTATTCCGCATCCGCGCAAGCCGGATTGTCGCGCAGCCGGGTTATGCGCCAGCTGGTCTCGCTCCACAGGCGCTGCAACTCGGCGCGCGGCTGTTTGTAGATCACTTTTGCATCGCGCGTGAACTCGATCACATCGCGCTCATTCGGCTTGCCGATGATGTGACTGTCGGCGCCGAGTCCGTGCGTGCGCAATACATTCATCACGTCGGACTTCTGCTCGGCGCGCACCTGGAGTACGGCGCCCAGCTCCTCATTGAACAAGGCGCGCAATGTCATCTCGTTGCGCCGCTCGCCAACCTGGCTGGTCCAGTTCTTCGAATCGCCCCAGTCGGCTGCATGCCCGGCTTCCATGGTCAGGATATCGAGATTGACCGACAAACCGCTGCGGCCGGCAAACCCCATCTCGCACAAGGTAGCGAACAAACCGCCGTCGGAACGGTCATGGTAGGCCAGCAGCTTTTTCTCCTGATTGAGCTGCTGGATCGCTGCAAAAAATGCCTTCAGGTCGGCCGCGCTGTCGACGTCCGGCGTCTCGTCGCCCAGTTGCTGCGTCACCTGCGCCAGAGCTGACGCGCCCATGCGGTTCTTGCCGCGTCCCAGATCGATGGCGATCAATACTGTGTCGCCGGCATCCGTACGAATCTGCGGTGTCAGCGACAGGCGGACGTCAGTCACCGGCGCGAACGCCGACACGATCAGCGACACCGGCGAAGTCACCGACTTGCTGTCGCCGGCCTCTTGCCAGGTGGTGCGCATCGACAGCGAATCCTTGCCGACCGGGATGCTGATGCCCAGTGCCGGGCACAGTTCCATGCCGATCGCCCTGACCGTGTCGAACAGCGCCGCGTCCTGGCCAGGCTGGCCGCAGGCTGCCATCCAGTTGGCGGACAGCTTGATGTCGGACAGATCGGCAATCGGCGCGGCGGCGATATTGGTGATGGCTTCACCGACGGCCATGCGGCCCGAGGCGGCGGCGTTGATGACGGCCAGCGGCGTGCGTTCGCCCATCGCCATCGCTTCGCCGAGATAACCCTCGAAGCTCATCGTCGTCACCGCGCAATCCGCCACCGGAACCTGCCACGGCCCGACCATCTGGTCGCGTACCGTGGTTGCCCCCACGGTGCGGTCGCCGATGGTGATCAGGAACGATTTATCGGCAACGGTCGGTAGCCGCAACACACGTTGCGCGGCCTCGGCCAGATCCATGCCGGTCAGGTCGAGTGGCGGGAAACTGGTGTCCACATGGGTCACATCGCGATGCATCCTGGGCGGTTTGCCCAGCAGTACATCCATCGGCATGTCGACCGGATCGTTGCCGTGCTCCGGGTCGATGACCTTGAGCTGGCGTTCTTCGGTGGCGGTGCCGACCACCGCGAACAGGCAGCGCTCGCGTTCGCACAGGTACTGGAATAAAGCCAGGCTGTCCGGTGCGATGCCCAGCACATAACGCTCCTGCGATTCATTGCTCCAGATTTCCTTCGGCGCCATGCCGCTTTCTTCCAGCGGCACCTTGCGCAGGTCGAAAATCGCGCCGCGCCTGGCATCGTTGGTGATTTCGGGGAACGCATTCGACAGTCCGCCCGCGCCGACGTCATGGATCGACAGGATCGGGTTCTGGTCGCCCATCGCCCAGCAGGCGTTGATGACTTCCTGCGCCCGCCGTTCCATTTCCGGATTGCCGCGCTGTACGGAGTCGAAGTCGAGATCCGCGGTATTGGTGCCGGTTGCCATCGATGAAGCGGCGCTGCCGCCCATGCCGATGCGCATGCCCGGGCCGCCCAGCTGGATCAGCAGGCTGCCGACCGGCAGATCGTTCTTGTGGGTGTGGCCGGCGGCGATATTGCCGATACCGCCGGCAATCATGATCGGCTTGTGATAACCCTGCACCGAGCCCGCCACATTCTGCTCGTAGGTGCGGAAATAACCGCCCAGGTTGGGCCGCCCGAATTCATTGTTGAACGCCGCGCCGCCCAGCGGACCGTCGATCATGATCTGCAATGCGGAGGCGATGCGGTCCGGCTTGCCATAGGCGCCAGCGCTGCCGGCTAGCGGCGCGGTGACGTCGGCGGCGTTTTCCCACGGCTGCACTGCGTCCGGCAGATGCAGGTTGGACACGGTGAAGCCGGTCAGGCCGGCCTTGGGCTTGGCGCCGCGTCCGGTGGCGCCCTCATCGCGAATCTCGCCGCCGGCGCCGGTGGAGGCGCCGGGGAATGGCGAAATCGCGGTCGGGTGGTTGTGGGTCTCGACCTTCATCAGGATGTGGGTCAGCTCTTCCGAGGCGGCATAGACATTGCCCTCGGCCGCGCCGCGCGGATAAAAGCGCGACACCGTGGCGCCTTCGATGATCGATGAATTGTCGCTATAGGCAACCACCGTGCCGCGTGGCGCCAGCTCATGCGTGTTCTTGATCATCGCGAACAGCGATTTATCCTGCGCCACACCGTCGATGGTCCAGTCGGCGTTGAAGATCTTGTGGCGGCAGTGTTCGCTATTGGCCTGCGCGAACATCATCAGCTCAACGTCCGTCGGATTGCGCGCCGCACGGGTGAACGCATCGACAAGGTAATCGATCTCGTCATCCGACAGGGCCAGGCCCAGTTCGGTATTCGCCTGCACCAGCGCGTTCTTGCCGCCGCCCAGAAGATCGACGAAGGCCAGCGGCTTGGCGTCAAGCTCCCGGAACAGCCCGGCGGCGTCGGCGGCACTGCGCAACACCATCTCGGTCATGCGGTCATGCAACAGCATGGCAACCGCGCCGACGCTGCTGTCCTCGAGCTTCTTGGCGCCGCCCAGCAGGCCGGTTTTCATCTGCACGTGGTACGACACGCCGCGTTCGATGCGTTTTATCAGCGCCATGCCGCAATTGTGCGCAATGTCGGTCGCTTTGCTGGCCCAGGGTGAAATCGTGCCGAAACGCGGAATGACGACAAATTCGGCGCCTTCAGCCTTGCCTTCAAATGGCTCGCCATAGGTCAGCAATGCATCGAGACGGCCTGTTTCCTCGTCGCCCAGCGGCGCGGCCGAATCGATGAAGTGCAAAAAGCGCGCCGTTACACCGGCGATGGCAGGATCGGCCTCTTGCAGTTGTGACAATAAGCGTTGGGTACGAAAAGCAGACAGAGCGTTGGAGCCCGGGAGAATCAACATGGCGAGAAGGAAGTTGAGGCAGTGGGACCGCCGACAGGCAGCGTCACCGCGGGTTAAATCAGAAAGCGCGATTATACCGCGACGGGCAGCTCCGAAGTGCTTGTCTCGCCGATACGTCGTTCCCCAGGGAGGACCTCAGCTACCGTCGGCCGGCTTTCCATATCCGCCGCCGCCAGGCGTTTCGATCACAAACACATCACCAGCCTCCATCCGCGTCGATGCCACGTGCGCCAGCTCCTCGACCCGGCCATCGGCGCGCAAAACGATATTGCGGCCGAGCGCACCCGGTTCACCTCCGGCCATCCCGAACGGCGGATAAAGCCGGTTGTTGGACAGGATCGACGCCGTCATCGATTCCAGGAAGCGGATCTTGCGAACACCGCCGCTGCCGCCCCGCGTTTTACCCTTGCCGCCGGAACCATGCCGGATTTCATAACTTTCCAGCCGCACCGGGAAACGGAATTCCAGCACTTCCGGGTCGGTCAGCCTTGAATTGGTCATATTGGTCTGCACCACGTCGGTGCCGTCAAAACCGCTGCCGGCGCCTGAGCCGCCTGAAATGGTTTCGTAGTACTGCAGCCGCTCATTGCCGAAAGTGAAATTGTTCATCGTGCCCTGTGAGGCCGCCATCACGCCGAGCGCGCCGTACAGTGCATTGGTGATGCAGGTGGACGTTTCGACATTGCCGGCGACAACCGCCGCCGGATATTCCGGACTCAGCATCGACGCTTGCGGAATGATGATCTTCAAGGGTTTCAGGCAGCCGGCATTGAGCGGAATGTCATCGTTGACCAGTGTGCGGAACACATACAGCACGGCCGCCGTGCAGATCGCTGAGGGTGCGTTGAAGTTGTTGTCCAGTTGCGGCGAGGTGCCGGTGAAATCGATTTCGGCGCTGCGTTCCGCTTTATTCACGCGGATCGCCACCCTGATCAGCGCTTCGTTATCCAGCCGCACTTCATACGCGCCGTCCTCGAGCGCGGTAATCACGCGCCGCACGGCCTCTTCCGCATTGTCCTGCACATGCGTCATGTAGGCGCGCACCACATCGAGGCCGAAATGATCGGCCATGTTGCGCAACTCGTCGACGCCTTTCTGATTGGCGGCGACCTGCGCCCGCAGGTCGCCCATGTTCTGGTCCGGATTGCGCGCCGGGTATCTGGCCGCGCCCAGCATTGCCCGTGTTTCAGTCTCGCGCATGCTGCCCGCGGCAACCAGCCTGAAATTATCAATCAGCACCCCTTCCTGTTCGACCACCGTCGAATCGGGTGGAATCGATCCCGGCGTGCTGCCGCCGATATCGGCATGGTGAGCGCGCGAGCCGACGTAGAAAAGAATCTCCGTGCCGGCGACGTCGAACACCGGCGTGATCACCGTCACGTCAGGCAAATGTGTGCCGCCGTGATAGGGATCGTTGAGCATGAACACATCACCTGCCTTCATCTGCCCCGCGTTGTCGCGAATGACGGTGCGGATGCTTTCGCCCATCGAACCCAGATGCACCGGCATGTGCGGCGCATTCGCAATCAGATTGCCGTCCTGGTCGAACACCGCGCAACTGAAATCGAGGCGCTCCTTGATGTTGACTGAATACGCCGTGTTCTGCAGCCGCAGGCCCATCTGTTCGGCGACCGACATGAACAGATTGTTGAAGATTTCCAGCATCACCGGATCGGCTTCGGTGCCGATCGTGCGCTGACCCGGGCGGGCGGCGATGCGGGTCAGTACCAGATGGTTCAGCGCCGTGACTTCAGCTTGCCAGCCAGGCTCGACTACGGTGGTCGAATTTTCTTCGGCGATGATGGCGGGCCCCTGGATGCGATCGCCGGGACGGGTGTCGCCGCGCCGGTACAACGCGGTATCCAGCCATTTTCCGCCGCTGCACATGCGCACGATTTCGGCTGGCTGCAGCAGACCGGCTCGCGGCGGCAGGAGCGGCACGCTTTCAGCCGGCGCGTCCGAGGCGCCGATTGCCTCCACCGCCAGCGCTTCGACGATCAGCCGTTTGCCCGGCATCAGGAAGGAAAAGCGCTGTTGATACGCCGCTTCGAATTGTCCGACCATGTCGTCGACCGTGCCGAACAGCACAGGCAGCGCCGAGTCGGTGCCCTCATAACGAAGATGGACACGCCGGATGATGCTGATGTGTTGCAGGTCGACGCCCTGCGCTTCCAGGTCGTGCCGTGCCTGCGAGGCCAGTTGTTCCAGCTTCGCCTGCAGGGTGTCAGCAACATCCAGCACCGCGTCCACCGCAGTCTCGCGCATTGCGGTCTGGTCCGCCAGGGCCATGCCGTATGCAGACAACACCCCGGCCAGCGGATGCGCCAGGATTTTTGTCATGCCCAGCGCGTCGGCCACCAGGCAGGCATGCTGCCCACCCGCGCCGCCGAAGGTTGTCAATACATACTCGGTCACATCATGACCACGCTGCACCGATATCTTCTTGATTGCGTTGGCCATATTGCCGACCGCGATCTCGATGAAACCTTCCGCGATCTGTTCCGGGGCGGGCCGGATGCCTGTGGCTTGCGCCACTTCCGCCGCCAACGCCATGAATGCATCGACCACCGTGTCCCGATTCAGCCGCGCCTTCGCATCAGCGCCGAAAATCGCGGGGAAATGCGCAGGCTGGATTTTTCCCAGCATCACATTGCAGTCGGTCACGGTCAGCGGCCCGCCGCGGCGGTAACTGGCCGGACCCGGGTTGGCCCCCGCGCTGTCAGGACCGACACGATAACGCGCGCCATCAAAATGCAGGATCGAGCCGCCGCCGGCGGCAACGGTGTGAATGTCCATCATCGGCGCCCGCATCCTGACGCCTGCTACCTGGGTGTCGAATGCACGCTCGAACTCGCCGGTGAAATGCGAGACATCGGTCGAGGTGCCCCCCATGTCGAAACCGATCACCTTGTCGAATCCGGCCAGCTTGCTGCATCGGGCCATGCCGACCACACCGCCCGCCGGGCCGCTCAGGATGCTGTCCTTGCCCTGGAACGCGTGTGCTGCGGCGAGGCCGCCATTCGATTGCATGAATTGCAGGTCCACCCGCGGCAGTTCCGCCTGCACCTGATCGATGTAGCGCCGCAGCACCGGCGACAGATAGGCATCCACCACGGTGGTGTCGCCGCGCGAGACCAGCTTCATCATCGGACTGACCTGGTGCGACACCGATACCTGCGTGAAGCCGATCGCGCGCGCCAGCGCTGCCACCGCGATCTCATGTTGCGCGTGGCGGTAGGCGTGCATCAGCACGATGGCAATCGAACGAAACCCGAGGTCGAACGCACGCTGCAGCGCGGCCCGTGTTGTTGCCACATCCAGCGCGGTGACGATGTCGCCATGCGCACCGATGCGTTCATCGATTTCAATTACGTCGCGGTAAAGCAGTTCCGGCAACACGATGTGGCGATCGAACAGGCGTGGCCGGTTCTGGTAACCGATGCGCAAGGCATCGCGGAAGCCGCGTGTGATGGCCAGCACGGTTGGTTCACCCTGGCGCTCGAGCAAGGCATTGGTGGCAACCGTGGTCCCCATTTTTACCGCATCGATCCGCTCGACGGCAATCGGCGTGCCGGCAGGCGTGGCAAGCAAATGGCGAATGCCGGCGACCGCCGCATCCTTGTATTGCCCGGGATTTTCAGATAACAGTTTATGGGTGACGAGTGCACCATCGGGCCGCCTGCCGACGATGTCAGTGAAGGTGCCGCCGCGATCTATCCAGAATTGCCAGTCTTTCATGCGGATTCATTCGGTATGGTGGTATTATTTTTTTTCGATCAATCCTGCCCAGGAAACGTATTTTCGCATGAACACTCCGATTTCCGCACCGATCTCCAGTCTTGCCCCCTCCTCCCGCCGCGCTCTTGTAGACCAGTGCCTCGGCGCCGCGCAGGATTCCGCTTCGATCTTCACGACACTGTACCCCGCGGCGGCACGCGCGGCAGCCGATCATGCCGATGCGATGCGCGCCGCCAGGGTGTCGCTGTCGCCGCTGGCCGGCTTGCCGGTGTCGATCAAGGATTTGCTCGATGTCGCGGGTGAGACGACGATGGCGGGATCGGTGGTTTTGAAAGAGGCTGCCCCGGCCACGGCCGATGCGCCCGTCGTGCAGCGCTTGCGGGCGGCCGGCGCGGCCATCGTCGGCAAAACCAACATGACGGAATTTGCTTTCTCGGGCATAGGCATCAATTCGCATTACGGCACGCCCGTCAATCCCGCCGACCGCGAAGTCGCCCGCATTCCCGGCGGCTCCTCGTCAGGCGCCGCGGTTTCGGTTGCGGCCGGCATCTGTGTGGCCGGCATCGGTTCCGATACCGGCGGCTCGATTCGCATCCCGGCGGCCTTGTGCGGACTGGTCGGATTCAAGCCGACCGCCCGCCGCGTGCCCACTGCCGGCGCGCTGCCGCTGTCGACCACACTCGATACGATTTGCGCGATGACACGCTCGGTGCGGGATTGCATCCTGATCGACAGCATCATTGCCGATACGGCATTGCTGGTGCATCGCCTGCCGCTAGCTGGCCTGCGTCTGGCGGTGCCCGGCACGATGGTGCTGGATGGGATGGATGGCCACGTTGCGGCAACTTTTGGCAATGCACTGTCACGCCTGTCGGCTGCCGGCGCGACTATCATCGAGACGCCGCTGGCGCTGATCAGCGAAGCGCTGCCGCTGAATAAATTTTCCGGAATCGAGGCGTTTGCGTGGCATCAGAAATTATTGGCCGCGCATGAGGACCAATACGACCCGCGTGTCGCCAAACGCATCAAGATGGGCGCCGCGCCGAGCGCCGCGGATTACATCGAGCTGCATGCAAAACGGCGCGACTGGATCATGCGGATGGAAGCCGGCATCGCCGCTTTCGATGCGCTGATCATGCCGACCGTGCCGATCGTGGCGCCGCCGATTGCCGACCTCGTCGCATCGGAGGAAGCCTTTTTCAAGGCCAACGGCCTGCTGCTGCGCAACCCGTCCGTGATCAATCTGCTAGACGGGTGTGCTGTGTCGGTGCCGTGTCATGCCGCGGGTTCGCTGCCGGCCGGTTTGATGATTGCCGGGCCGGCAATGTCGGATGCACGGATATTATCGATTGCCGCCGCAATCGAAGAATGCCTTTATATCGACTAGACTTTTATCGGCTGCGGTTTTGATGTATCCAGGCCGAGGGCCGCTGCGAATTTTGCCCGGCCTTCCGTGCTGACATCAAGCTCGCACAAGGCGGTAAACGCAATCCATCGCGCATCCACTTCAAAGAAATCCCGCAAATTCGCCCGCGTATCGCTGCGTCCGAAACCATCGGTTCCCAGTGTGACATACGCTGCCGGCACATAAGCGCGGATGCTTTCGGACAAACTCTTCACATAATCGCTGACGGCGATGACAGGTGTTGCATTCTCCTTCAGCTGTTGCGTCACATACGCCTCGGCGCCGGCATTGCCGAGGCGTCCCGCACGCTCGGCAGCATGACCGTCACGCGCCAGTTCCGAGAAGCTGGTGACACTCCACACCTCGGCCGCCACATCAAACCGCTCCTTCAATATTGCAGCGGCGGCAATCGCCTCCTTCAGCAGCGGTCCGGCTCCCAGCAGACGGACCTGGGGCGCATCCACCGCATGCACACGGTACAGGCCACGCAGGATTCCTTCCTGCGATCCCGCCGGCATGCTCGGTTGCGCCTCATTCTCGTTGGTGGCCGTCACATAATAGAAAACGTCTTCCTTGTCCTCCAGCATGCGGCGCATGCCGTCCTGCACGATGACGGCCAGTTCATAAGCGTACGCAGGGTCATAGGCAACACAATTCGGGATAGTCGAAGCGATGAGATGGCTCGTGCCGTCTTGATGCTGCAGCCCCTCGCCGCCGAGCGTGGTACGCCCGGACGTCGCTCCTACCAGAAATCCGCGCGCCCGTTGGTCGGCGGCGGCCCAAATCAGATCTCCTACTCTCTGAAAACCGAACATCGAATAGTAGATATAGAACGGCAGCATCGGCAAACCATGCACCGAATAACTGGTCGCAGCCGCCGTCCATGATGAAATCGCGCCGGCTTCGGTAATCCCCTCCTCCAGGATCTGCCCGTCCTTCGCTTCGCGGTAATACAGAATCGAACCGATGTCCTCCGGTTCGTACAATTGTCCTTGCGACGAATAAATACCGACCTGGCGGAACAGGTTCGCCATGCCGAAGGTACGTGCTTCGTCAGCGACGATCGGCACCACATGCTTGCCGAACTCCGCATCCTTGAGCATATTGCCCATCATCCTGACCACGGCCATCGTGGTCGACATTTCCTTGCCGTTCGCTTCCAGCGCAAACTTCGCATGCGACTCGATGCTTGGAATGGCGAGCGCTTTTTTCGGATCGACCCGGCGCGGCATGTAACCGCCCAGCGCCGTGCGGCGGTCCTGCAGATGCCGCATTATCGCGCTGTCGGCTGCCGGCTTGTACAGCGCCAGATTTTCGCAGTCTTCATCGGAAATCGGCAGCTTGAAGCGGTTGCGGAAGTCGATCAGGTCCTGCGCATCGAGCTTTTTCTGCTGGTGTGTGGTCATCTTGCCCTCGCCCGCCGAGCCCATGCCAAAACCCTTCTTGGTTTGCGCCAGGATCACGGTCGGCTGGCCCTTGTGCCGTGCGGCGGCGTCGTAGGCGGCATGGATTTTCTTGATGTCGTGACCGCCGCGATGCAGGCGATTGATTTCTTCATCGGTCAGTCCAGCGGCGATCGCCTGCATGCCCGGCGTCTGCCCGAAAAAATGATCGCGGTTGAATTTTCCGTCATTGGCGGCGAAGGTTTGCAATTGTCCGTCGACCGTAGTGTTCAGCGCATGCACCAGTTCACCGCTCTTGTCGCGTGCGAACAAGGGATCCCAGTCCGTGCCCCACAATAATTTGATGACATTCCAGCCGGCGCCGGCAAACAGTGTTTCGAGTTCATCGACGATATGGCCGTTGCCGCGCACCGGGCCGTCGAGGCGCTGCAGGTTGCAGTTGACGACAAACACCAGGTTGTCGAGTTTTTCGCGTGCGGCGAGGCTCAGCGCGGCCAGCGATTCCGGCTCATCCATCTCGCCGTCGCCGAACACACCCCAGACCTTGCGGTCCTGCGCCTGCAGCAGGCTGCGATGTTCCATGTAACGCATGAAGCGCGCCTGGTAAATCGCATTGATCGGACCGATGCCCATCGAACCGGTCGGAAACTGCCAGAAATCCGGCATCAGCCACGGATGCGGATAAGACGACAGGCCTTGCGCGCCCTGCTTCCTGGCCTCGATTTCCTGGCGATAGAACGCCAGGTCGTTTTCCGTCAGCGCACCCTCGAGGAACGCGCGGGCGTAAATGCCGGGCGCAGAATGGGCCTGGAAATACACCAGATCACCACCGAATTCACCGGTGCGGGCACGGAAGAAATGATTAAACCCGACCTCGAACAGGTCGGCGGCCGACGCATAGCTGGCAATGTGCCCGCCCAGTTCACCATACGCGCGGTTGGCGCGCACCACCATCGCCAGCGCATTCCAGCGCATGATGCTGGCCATTTGCTGCTCGATCGCCAATGCATCCGATCCGCCCGGAAAAGGCGGCTCGTGTTCGGCACGAATGGTATTGATATACGGTGTATTGCGTGCATCGCGCCAGTTGACACCCCATTCCTGCGCTGCCGCGCTCAGGCGCGACAGCAGGAAGCGCGCGCGTTCGGGACCGACGGCCTGCACCACCGACTGCAGCGCATCCAGCCACTCGCTGGTCTCCTGTGCATCGATATCGAGTTGATTGAGAAGCTGTTTGGCTGAAGGGATGTCCATGGCTGCGTTCCTGTGCGATTGATACTGCATAAGGTAACGAAAAAGACACGGCATAGGGAACTGAAATAACCCGGCTGATTGCAATAAAACAGCATAAAATGCGTTCTTGAACAGTTTTATGAAATTTTATTCCGCCCATGGAACTCGACACGACCGATCTGCGTATTTTACGCGCGCTCCAGGAAGATTCCAGCATGAGCAATATCGAGCTGGCTGGCAAAATCAACCTGTCGGCTTCGCCGACGCTGGCACGGGTGAAGAACCTGGAAACTTCGGGTGTCATTTCACATTATGTCGCGCTGGTCGACCCGCATGCGCTGGGACTGAAGATGAATGTGTTCATCCGCGTCAGTCTGGAGAAACAGGAAGCGGCGGCGCTTGAACGTTTCGAGCAGGCGGTGAGCCATTTCGAGCAGGTAATGGAAGTGTATCTGATGACCGGCGATGAGGATTATCTGCTGCGCATCATGGTGCCCGACATTCAGGCGCTGGAGCGTTTTATCCTCGACCACCTTACCCAGATTCCTGGCATCAAGAATATCAAATCGAGCTTTGCGCTCAAGCAGGTGAAATACAAGACTGCGTTGCCGGTAGCGGCGCTGGAATAGGAGCTAGAGCCTTTTCGCCCGGTGGGCAGGTGGATACACTAACTATCCCAACTACTCACATTACGCCATGTCGACGCGCAAGCCAGCGCGGCTGGCGGCTTCGCATTGGCGTTTATCCCCCGAAACAAAAACATCGGCTTTGAGTGCAAGCGCACTTCCGATGTGAATTGCATCCATACCGCGCAAGACATTATTTTCCAAGGTCGCTACCGCGAGTCGCAATACTTCCGCTGTTAGATCGCATACGGCGATATCTTCGATGTCCGCAAGCAACAAAGACTTGCATTGACGGTATTGCTGAACCGAGATTCGTTCTTCCCGGCGCAAGCGGCAAAGAGCGGAGACGATCTCGGGTAACGCGATGCCCGACATGCCGATTTCGGTCGCGCGCTCGCACCAGTCCATTACGACCTCAGTCCCCGATTCCCGGACATACCTTTTAACGAAAGCCGAAGAGTCGAAAAAAACCCGCATCAGAGTCCGGCTTCGCGGTCTTCGAGGATTAACTTGCTGATTGAAACGCCATTTATTACGAGGGGATGCACTGCACGTCGTTTCCAGGATGGAAGGTCTGTTGCAACAGGCACGATGTCGGCGATTGGCTTGCCATTGCGCAAGACACGCACAGTCTCGCCAGATTCGACGATATCGAAATATTCTTTGGCGTGATTGCGAACTTCGGTAAAAGTCACCTGTTTCATGAAAACTCTCGATGTACAGAATGATGTAATTGTATATGCTTTTTCAGCACAAGGTAACCGGTAATAAGGTCGTACTCGACATGCTTTCGTAAGCGATGGCATTGCCATGGAAGGTAGGTCGAACAATAGGGGGACACGAACAATAGGAACAATAGGGGACAGGAACAATAGGGGACAGACCACAATTTCCCCATCACCCCACGTTTAAGCGAACAATAGGGGACAGACCACCAACAATAGGGGACAGACCACAATTTCCCCATTTCCCTACAAAACGTGGTCTGTCCCCTATTACTCTCAATTTCCCCATTTCCCTACAAAACGTGGTCTGTCCCCTATTACTCCTATTACTCCTATAACAATAGGGGACAGACCACAATTTCCCCATTTCCCTACAAAACGTGGTCTGTCCCCTATTACTCTCAATTTCCCCATTTCCCTACAAAACGTGGTCTGTCCCCTATTACTCCACTATTACTCTACAAAACGTGGTCTGTCCCCTATTACTCTATTACTCATTATTACTCAAAACGTGGTCTGTCCCCTATTACTTACTATTACTTCTATTACTTGTCCCCTATTACTCCCTATTACTGCTTTGGCTCCCAGATATTTTTCCCACAGCTCATTTGAAAACTTCCCGGAAGGGTCCACCCCACGTTTAAGCAGGCGCAGCTGTTCTGCTTCCGGGTAAGCGCGAGAAAACTGTTCTTTTGTGGCATGCAATTGATACGGCAAGTAATAGCGCCCATCATATTTAAGCGCAATATCAATAAGTGACCGGGTCCAGACCCCAACCGTCTTTTGCGCCGACGAATACTTACGCTGCTTGTAATACAGGACAAAAGAAAACACTTCCTCCTTCGCCCACGGCAGCAACGCTTCCTTATCGGCGGGCGAGTGTCTTACTGACACATTCAGGACCTCCGCCCCCGCTTTACGAATTACGCCGGCCATTTCGCGAACATACGCCGCGAAATGCCGTACGGGGATGAAGTATTCCTGCAGCACATACGTGGACATCACTCTGGTTCTGGGTTCAAGCTCCGCAACGTCCAGGCTCGCTTCGTAATTCCGCCAGACAACTGCCGGCTTTGCCAGCAGCAGAGGATGAACAAGCTTGCTGCGCAGCATCTCTCCTCCAGGCAATTCCGTCATTGCAAACAACACATTCTGGTTCAAGCCGTACGATTGTCCGCGAGGCTTCAGCTTTGTCGCTTCCGTGACTGGTTTTTCCGTTCGTCGCCACGACACGGCCACGGGCGCATCGAACATGGGTGGAAGTAGGTCGGCGTTATGGAGAATACAGTTGTTATCGTCCCTGATTGTCTTCGCAAAGTAATCAGGGTATCCCTCCAGAGAAAGAAATTCGACTATCCTCTCCATCCGGGCGTTTTCCGCCAGGTTGAGCTCGACCTCGGTGATCACCCCAATGGCACCGTACCCCCCTATGGCCGCGCGGAACAAGTCCGGGTTTTGAGTGCGCGACACTTCCTTGATGGTGCCGTCGGCCAGGACAAGCTGGAGGGCTCGCACGGAATTGCCTACAGGCCCTGTGCCGACATAACGTCCGTGGGCGTTGACCGAGACGGCCCCGCCGACGGTGAAATTGGAATAACTTTGCATCGTCATGACGGCCAAATCAAGAGGGTCCAGGATATCCTGGAGGTCCCGCCAACGCATTCCGGCCTGGACGCGAACCACCTTGGCCGCGGCCGACAGGCTGACGAGCTTGTTCATGCCCCGCATGTCCAGATGCAGGCCGCCTGCGATGGCTACCTGCCCGCCCATGCTGTACCGCCCGCCACCGATGGCGACTTTTCCGGGCCAGAGACGCACTTCCTTGACCACGTCGGACGTCGTTACTGGCACGGCCACCTTCGCGACCTTGACGGCATACAGACTCGTGACGTTTTGAATCAAAAGGTCCGTGGCAGCAACGGCGAAGGCAGGGGCGAGCGTGAAAAGTCCGGCGCCCGCCAGGGCCTTGACCAGGAACGTACGTCGGGTATTTATCATAGGAGCAGAGTGCCATGATTTCCGTGCACATCGACCAGATTCTGCCGCATCCGAGCCTTCCCCGAAATCACGCGGTAGACGAACCATCGCCTATCCTAAAGCATGGCAAGGCTACCTATGATGAATTGCCATAATCAAGACACCATTATCGGAGCGGGAAACAGCATGATCGTCTCAATTCCACCACGTCGCCGCGCATGATGGGAATCGGCGGTGGTGGGGACGCTTCCGGTAACATCACGAATATTCATGGAAATCAGGGCAATGCCCTCGCTGACGACGCCTGGAACCTATTCCCCCAGCAATTCCGCAATATTATGCAGGCTTTCAACATTCTCGGAGACGACCTTTATCGCCACGATAATCGGGATACCGAGCAGCAAACCCCATATACCCCATAACCATCCCCAGAACAGCAAACCGATGAACACGGCGGCAGGATTCATCTTTGCGATCCGTCCTGTCATCCAGGTGGTGACAAAAGTGCCGATCAGGGTCGCGATCGCGAGCGACGTGCCGGCGACCAGCAATGCCGTCGATACCTCGCCGAACTGCATGAATGCCGTCAGGCCCGTGGTGATCGTGATGATCAGAGGACCGAAGTAAGGAATGATGTGCAGCAGACCGGCCGCCACCGCCCATGCCCCGGCATTTTCCAGCCCGATCCAGCGTAACGCGATCCACATCATCACGGCCAGCATCAGATTGGTGACCAGCAGCATGAACATGTAATTCTGGATCGATACGTTGATGTCGTCCATGATATGGACCGTGATTTTTTTCTTGGATAAGGACGGTCCGGTTATTTTAACCAGCTTGCGCTTGAACGTATCGCCCGCCAGCAGCAGGAAGAACACCAGGAACAGCACCATGGTCGCCTGACCGATGAAACCGACCGCCGACAGCGACCCGGCCCATACCCAGTCACTGATCTTGAACGTGGACGGTTCAGCCGTCACCGCCCTCCTCGGCGACGGTTTGCTGCCGGTTGCCTGACTGGTTGCTTTTTCAATCTCGGCGGCGGCGGCCTGCATCTGCTGCATGGTCGTCGGCTGGCCGTCGGATGCCTGCGTCAGTGCGCGCGACAATTTTTGCGCCGTGGTCGGCAAACGCTCCACAATCGACTGGAACTGGGAATGCAGGTTATTCGCCGCCAAGCCTGCGCCGACCAGCAGCGTCAGCATGACGAGCGTGGTGCCGAACGCCCGTGGAATTTTTCTCTTCTCAAGCCAGACCACGACGGGATTAAGCGTATAGGAAATCAGGATGCTGAAAGTCAGCGGGATCAGGAATTTTTGCGCCCATTGCAGCGCGACGAGGAAAGCGAGCGTGGCAATAACAGCAAGCGCAAAGCCGCGCGCATTAACGCCGATGCGTGGAACCGGAACCGGTACAGAGGGACTATCTGGCGCCGCTTCTGCGGTAACGTTCTCTTGCGCAGCGCTCGGTGGCAAAGGCGCCAGCTCAGGCGGCAAGGTATTGGACATTTCTGGATTCATCGCATGGCTGTCTTGAAAAAGGATCCGGTGTAGTAATTGTTTTTTTCACAGCATTGCGGCATGAAACGAATTCATTGTCCCATATCCCGATATCTGTCGTCAGCAACAAAGGCCGGGACCTGTCTATCAAAAAATTCGGCCGGAGGGATTTGACAGAAACTGACGCATCCTTTCCAGCCGAAATCAACAGCAAACAGGCGTTATTACCTTACGCGCATGTTTAACGTCCGAACCGGGCTTTTGCGCCGGATACACAAGCGTCCTTGGCGGCACCGGCCAATGCTTCGCACTTCTCCAGTTCCACCTTGTAGTCCGCGTCGCGTTTTTCATCGCGCGCTTCCGACCGTGCCGCAGTCACTTTGCCATCGGCCTTGGCATCGGCGATCGCCGCAATATGCGCCGCCTTGGCTTCCTTGATGCAAACGTCGCGCGCGTTATCGACCAGGTTGCCGCATCTGGTTTTGGCTAACGCGAACTCGGCATCGGCGATTGCCTGGCGCGCCTTTGTCCGCGCTTTCGGTGTGTTCTTGTATTTCGCTTCCGCTTCTGCCTTCACCCGTATCTGGTTCGCCTTGGCTTCTTCGATACAGACGTCTTTCAGGTTGCGATTGAGCGAATTGCACTTTGCGCGAGCTTCCTTGTATTGAGCGGTAGCCGCATCCCTGGCGGCGTTATAGTCCGCCTTCGCTTCCTTGGTCGCTGCGGACGACGCCGCGGTAAAACCCAGGGCGGCCGTGGCCATCAGAATCGTTGCGAATATTTTTTTCAATTTTTGCTCCTTTATACATTGCGAGGCTGTTCGGAAAACGTTTGGCTTCCGCTCATTAAAGATGTTATACGCGAGGCATAAGGTGTCTTCTGTACGCTAGCGAACCCAACGAGTAACTTGCGTTAATGGTGGCTGGGCTCGGCGCCAATCGCCTTCATGATTTGATGACAGGAGCAGGACGCTGCTTCAAGACCCTCGAGGTCGATGATTTTTATATTGCCTCGTGCGTAGGTGATCAGCTTTCTGTTCTGCAAAGCGCTGGCCGCCTTGGTTACGCCGACACGCCGCACGCCGAGAGTCTGTGCCAGGAACTCATGCGTCAGATGAAATTCGTCGGCCTTGACGCGCTCGCGGGTCATCAGCAACGACCGCGCCAGACGCGCTTCCAACAGATGGAAATGCCCGCAGAAAGCGGTCTGCGTAGCTTGTGCCAGCAAGCCATGGCTATAGTGATTCAGTTCCTGCTGCAATCCCGGGCTGTGACTGAGCTGGTCGCGAAAGGAGTCGGATCTGATGCGCATGCCGGTGCCGGTTTTCTGGACCAGCGCGCGCACCGGTGAAACATCAATGCCCATCGCTACCGCAATGCCGATCAGTCCCTCGCTACCGACCAAGCCTACTTCCAGCGTCATGCGGTCGTCGGCGACAGCCAGCAAGGAAATGACGCTGTCGTTAGGAAAATAAAGATATTGAATCGCATCGCCGGCTTCATGCAAGACATCGCCGAAGGTCATCTGCACCAGCTCAAGGCCGGACAGGAAACGCTGATACTCCTCCGCAGGCATGCCGGCAAGCAGGCGATTGATAATCGGTAGTGGGTGTGTAAGGTTCATCGTACTCTTCTGATTTTTCCGCACGTTTTTTCAACCAGGATCTCCATGCGCTCGTGTGACCCTGCCCGGGCGGGATCGCCTGTGCTGTCAGAAGACATCACGATCAAATAAAAAGTGCGACTGGCATGGCGCCAAGACTACAGAAGGAATATTTCGTCGTATGTACGCTGCCGTACAGAATAGCCCGGAGATGAAGGGCACAATTGTCACCACATTGCGGAACTTCACCATGTGAAGCGCCGAATTCAAAAACCAAAAGGGAGAAACATCATGTTATATACGATTGCTGTCGTTCTTTTAATTCTCTGGCTCCTGGGCCTGGTTACTTCATTCACCGCAGGCGGATTGATCCATATTCTTCTCGTGATCGCCATTGTGGTTGTCCTGCTCAGAATCATCAGCGGACGCAAACCCCTGTAATCCCGCTTCAACCGGCTCCGCAGTACCGGGAGCAGCTTTACCATTCAATAGGAAATAACAGATGCGCAAAACAATGATCATTGGTTCACTGGCCGCCACATTGGCCATCGCAGGTTGCGCCGACATGTCGCCCACTCAACGCGGCACGGCGACAGGCGCCGGTGTAGGCGCCGGTATTGGCGCCATTCTCGGTGCGACAACGTCGGATGGCGGCGGACGCCGCACGGCGACTGGCGCTGCGATCGGCGGCGCCGCCGGTGCCGTCATCGGCAACATCTGGTCAAACCGTATGGAAAACCAGAAGCGCGCAATGGAACAGGCAACACAAGGCACCGGCGTGCAGGTGAGCCAGACCGCCGATAACCGTCTCAAGCTGGACATCCCCAGCGATATCTCTTTCGATACCGGCCGTTCGGACATCAGGCCCAATTTCCGCTCTATCCTGGACAGGTTTGCCGCCGGACTGGTGGAGAATCCGACGACGCTTGTGACCATCGTTGGCCATACCGACAGTGTCGGCAGTGACGCCAGCAACAACGAGTTGTCACTCGACCGGGCAGCACGCACGCGTGATTATCTCGGCAGCCGCGGCGTTGCATCCCGTCGCATCAATGTCGATGGCCGTGGCGAGCGTGAGCCGATTGCATCCAACGATAATGATTCAGGTCGCGCACGTAACCGCCGCGTCGAAATCTACGTCGCTGAACAACAGCAGCGGTAATCAACAGGCATCGGGCCGGCGCTGCTCCGGTTTGGTGCGGCCTGAGCCGGTTTTGCTCAATTGGCCTTGCATTACCTGGAAAGCCCCGCCTTCAGCGGGGCTTTCCACGTTTTGACTGCAGTGGATATTTGCACGCTGCCACGCCCTGATCGTAAAAATTAATCCTGCCGCAGCGCCGGCAAGCTTTACACTCCCACTTTCTCCACGAACGGATCATCCCGACTCCCCGCATGCTTGTCATACTCGAACGCATCGCCGCGCATCCCGCTACCAGCGATATCGACAACCTGGTGCAACTCGTCCGGACTTTGCGACCTGCGAACCCGGAAAACATTGAGCGGGCGATTGCCAATACCGAGGCGCTGAAACAAACTCTGCTGGACCGTCCGGATCTTGCCGCCGCCCTTCGCGCCTATCTGATGTGCGTCCTGGCCGAGCGCCGCCACACCAGTCTGTATACCGATACCGGCATCCTCTCCAGCGATGGCTTTTTCAGCGAACTGTTCAGGCGTCTGTCCTATCGCCTGCTGCCGCCGGCCGTGAACGATGTCTATTTGCGCGATTGCCTGGACCGTATCCTGTGCGTCGACACCGATCATGTGTGGATCAGCGGCGTGCCGGCTGCAAGCTGGCTGGCGCTGTTTGATGGTCTGGCCGATGCCGGGGTTCTTTCTCCCCCCGACCCCGCAGTGGGCCAGCCTGCGGTCACGGATGCGACGCATGGCCAGAATACGCTGACGGAGTTGCTGGAGGCGATACAGACACTATCCTACCGGATCAGTGCGATGGGGCTGGAGCCGGCACTGATCCGCATCCATCCGGACATCGAGACTTTCGCTTCGCCCTTCCTGATGCAAAACGTCGAAGTTCACCTCTACCTCGAAGACTATGTGCGCCATCTCAACGGCGGCCCTGTTCCGGTGGAGGACGCAAAACATTTGCTGGTCATGCTGGACCAGTGCGATACCGTCATCTCAAAGATTCGCAAGAACGCGCTGCGCCAGGGTACGAGCGTCGCGCTGACCTACCTGCTGGTGCGGCTGAGCCAGAATATAGACCGGCTGCGCAAGCTGCTCTCGGTAGTGGACATAAGCCATCAGTCCGCGCCGGCAGACGATGCCGGCAGTGAAAAGAATGCGCGTCGCAGCGCCGCGCTGGCGCTCGCCCTGGAACTGGTCGAAGCGCATAACAGCAAATACGCAGTGCGCGAACTGATTGCCCACAACGTCAACCTGCTGGCCCGCAACGTGACGGAAAACGCCAGCCGCACCGGCGAACATTACATCGCGGAGAACCGCAGCCAGTTTGCCGCCATGTTCCGCTCATCCGCAGGCGCGGGTGTGATCGTTGGCTTCATGGGACTTTTCAAGATTCTGACCTCGGCCCTGCGTGCTGCGCCGCTGGTCGAAACTTTCCTGTTCAGCCTGAATTATTCGCTTGGTTTCATGCTGATCCATGTTTTGCACTTCACGGTCGCGACCAAACAGCCGGCGATGACGGCATCGCGCATTGCCACCGATATCCACAGCCGCGATGGCCGCAATATCGACATCGACAGCCTGGTCGAGATGATTGTAAAAGTATTTCGCACCCAGTTCGTCGCCGTGCTCGGCAACCTGGCCACCGCGATTCCCACCGCCTTCCTGATCGCGTGGGGGTATTTCTACCTGCGAGGCCAACACCTGGTGTCACCCGAAAAAGCGCACCGCCTGTTGCACGAGATCGACCCCTTCACCAGCCTGGCGCTATTCCATGCCGCCATCGCCGGCGTCTGCCTGTTTTTGGCGGGACTGGTTTCCGGTTATTACGACAACAAGGCGCTCTACACACAAATGTCGCAGCGTGTAGTGCAACTGAACTGGCTGCGGCGATTGCTGGGGGCGGCGCGTCTGGAGCGGTTTGCGCATTACCTCGAAAACAATCTCGGTGGCCTGATGGGCAACTTCACCTTGGGCATTCTGCTTGCCTCGGCGGGCACCATCGGCTACATGACTGGTTTGCCACTGGATGTACGCCATGTCACCCTGTCATCCACCTATCTGGCAATTGCACTGGCCGGACTGGACAATGTCGTGAGCACCCAGTTGCTGGCCATTTCAGCACTGGGCATCGTTCTGGTCGGCATGGTGAATCTACTGGTGAGCTTCGGCCTCGCGCTGTTTGTCGCCCTGCGCTCACGCCAGGTGCGTTTCAGGCAGGGCTGGACCTTGTTCAAGGCGCTGCTGATGCGTCTCCTGCGCAAGCCCGTGGATTTTTTCCTGCCGCCGAAAGACGCGCCGGAGCCAATCGACGGCTCAGAGGACACTGGGAAGCCGCCCGTATCCTTGTAATTTGTGCAGTGCGCCGCAGGTGATCGCGCACCATGCAGTTTATTTGGTGTCCGCAACGCTAATGTCGCTCTAAGTTATTCCAGTTTTGGTAAGCTGGCTGCCTGGATCAATGAATGGTTGGATTTACATGCAAGTAGCGGTTATCGGTGGTGGCGTGGTCGGCGTCTGCACTGCGTATTTTCTGGCTCAGGCCGGCCATGAAGTTGTGGTCATTGAACGATATGGCAATGTCGCGCAAGAATCCAGTTTCGGCAACGCGGGTCTCATCGCGCCCGCCTATGCAGGCCCGTGGGCGGCGCCCGACATGCCGAAGTACCTGTTGTCCTTCCTGCTCAGGCATGCCGCTCCCGTATTATTGAAACCCAGCCTCGATCCGGCCCTCTGGCGCTGGATCCGCATGTGGATGTCGGAATGCACTCTGGCGCGTTATAACGTCAACAAGGAACGCATGCAGCGTGTCGCTTTCTACAGCCATGCAATCCAGCAGCAAATGAGCGAGCATTACGCGCTCGATTACGAGCAGACCAGGGGTGTGCTGCAGCTGTTTCGCAATCAGCGCGAACTGCAGCTTTCACAACCTGCCCTCGACGTGCTCGCCCGGAGCGGTGTTGAACATCGCCTGCTGGATGCCGATGCCGCCCGCCTGATCGAGCCGGCCCTCTCCGGCCATACACCGATGGCGGCGGCGCTCTATCTGCCGCAAGACGAATCCGGAAACTGCGCGCTATTCACCCGGCAATTGAAAGCGGTGGTGCAATCGATCGGCGTCGAATTCCACTTCAATAGCCCCGTGGACGGTATCTCCCGCGAAGAGAACCGGATCACGATGCGCATAGGCGAAAAAAGCTTCAGTGCGGATGCGGTTGTCGTCGCGGCCGGAATAGACAGTGCGCGCCTGCTTGCGCCTCTGGGAATTCGACTGCCGCTGTGTCCGGTCAAAAGTTATTCCGCGACGGCGGTGATCAAGAATTTCGAGCAGGCGCCGCAAGCCGCACTGATCGACGAAACCTACCGTGCCGCCATCACACGCATGGGTAGCCGCATCCGCATTGCGGGGATCGCGGAACTGGGCGCGCGCTCAACCGAACTTCGCGAGTCGGTGCTGCGCACGCTGGTGAAGGTCGGAGAGGACTGGTTGCCGGATGCGGCCAATTACAATACGGCGACGTTCTGGTCCGGATTCCGGCCGATGCTGCCGGACGGCGCGCCGCTGATCGGTGCTACCCCTATAAAAAACGTCTTCATCAATATCGGTCACGGATCGGCCGGCTGGACCATGGCGGCCGGTTCGGGCAAGGCATTGGCCGATATCATCTCCGGGCGGCCAGCGGAAATCGACATGGATGGGCTGACCCTCTCGCGCTACGGCTAATGGGATAAAATCAAAGCGCGATGCCATTGCCGCTGCCGCCCGCCATCACGCATTCCTTACCGCCATGAACCACGAAGCAGCCCTCTACACCGTCGCTGAAATTCGCACCATTGAGCAAGCCGCAATGAGCGGACTGTCTCCCGGCACCCTGATGCGGCGCGCCGGCCAGGCGGCAGCCGCGGCGGCGCTGGCCTTGTTGCCTTCGCCGCGCAGTGAAGCAAGAGTACTGGTGCTTGCAGGTCCAGGCAATAACGGCGGCGATGCGCTGGAGACTGCGTTTAATCTGGCGCAAGCCGGGCTCCAGGTAACGGTGCTGCTGCAGACGAATCCGGCGCACTACCCGGCGGATGCGCAACAGGCGCTGGGCAGGGCCAAAAGCAGTCCGGTACATTTCGCCGATCCGGTCCTGGCGCCAGACTTTCTGTCGGCTCCCTGGAGCCTGGTAGTCGATGGCCTGTTCGGCATCGGCCTGAACCGGCCGATCGGCGCGGTGCAGGTAGCGCTGATTAAAAACATCAACCGGCTTGACTGCCTGGTGCTGGCGCTCGACGTTCCCAGCGGACTGATGGCGGATACCGGTGCGATCGTCGGCACCGAGGGCGTCGCATTACGTGCCAGTCACACCATTACCTTCATCGGCAACAAGCCGGGCCTGCACACCGGCTACGGCCGCGACTTTGCCGGCAAGGTGTCGGTTGCGGCGCTGGGCGTGGATGAAAAATGCTTCGTGAGGCCGCAGGCGCAACTCGGCCATACCGGCTTGTTTTCGCACCTGCTGCGGCGCCGCCGGCACAACTCTCACAAAGGCAGCTTTGGCGACGTCGCGGTGATCGGCGGCGCGCATGGCATGGGCGGTGCACCGATACTGGCGGCGCATGCCGCCGCAAAATGCGGCGCAGGCCGGGTCTTCGCCGGTTTTGTGGAAGAACCGCCGGCGTACGACAGCACACATCCGGAACTGATGTGCCGGCTGGCGCGCGACCTGGATTTCTCCGCCGCCACGCTGGTCGCTGGACCCGGACTCGGAAACTCCCTCACCGCGCATGATTTGCTGGCAAAGGCACTGGATGCGGCTACACCACTGGTGCTCGATGCCGATGCGCTCAACCTGCTTGCAGCGGAACCCGGGCTCAGGCAAAAACTTGTCCAGCGCACCATCCAGGCGGTGCTGACCCCACATCCGCTGGAGGCGGCACGCCTGCTCGGCCTGCAGGTCGCGGAAGTGCAAGCCGATCGGCTCTCCGCAGCCCGCGCCATGGCGCGCCAATTCAACGCCGTTGTGGTTCTGAAGGGTTCCGGTACCGTGATCGCCCGTCCCGACGGCGAAGCCGTCATCAACCCTACCGGCAATCCGGCGCTGGCAACGGCCGGAACCGGTGACGTGCTGGCCGGCATATGCGGTGCGCTGCTGGCGCAGCAGTGGACCGCCTGGGAAGCCGCGCTGGCGGCAGTCTGGATGCACGGCCGCGCTGCCGATGAAATGGTGGAACAGGGCATCGGTCCGATCGGCCTGACAGCCGGCGAACTGATCCCTTGCGTGCGCGCCATACTCAACCGCCTGACAGCAGAACATGCCCCACTCCACCCCGCGCGCTAAACTTTTTCTGGGCATTGCATTCCTCGTCTCCGGACTTTGTACACTCTCGTTACTGGATGCGACCAGCAAGCTGCTGACGCTGGCGGGTTATCACGTGGTGATGATCACCTGGATGCGCTACACGCTCAACACGCTGGTCATGGCGGTCACTGTAGCGCCGCTGTACCGGCGCCGGACCGGCAAGAGCATCCTGCGCTCGGCGCTGCCGCGGCTGCAAATCATCCGCGCCACCCTGCTGCTGATTTCGACCTTGGCATTCTTTTCCGTATTGAAGCTGGTTCCGCTGGCGGAAGGCACGGCAATGAATTTTTGCGCGCCGCTGATGGTGCTTGCGGTGGCTCCCTGGCTGCTCGGGGAAAAATCCTATACGTCGCGCTGGATTGCCGTCATCGTCGGATTTACCGGCATGCTGATCGTGGTGCGGCCGGGGGGCAGCATCGCGCCGCTGGGTGTCGTGTTCGGCATCCTGTCGGCCAGCGCCGCCGCGGCCATCGCGATTCTGAACCGCAAGCTCAATCAGGTGGACGATCCGCTGATCACGCTTCTGTACAGCGGCATGGTCGGCATGTGCGCCAGCACCCTGCTGGTGCCGTTTTTCTGGTCAACCCACACACCCCCATTACAGGAGTGGCTGCTGCTGGGGTCGATGGGCGTGACCAGCACCATCGGTCATTTTTTGCTGCTCAGCGCTTACAAGCATGCAGAGGCGTCGGTGCTGTCGCCTTTCGTCTACCTGCAGGTGATTCCGGCGACGACGATGGGATGGCTGGTGTTCAGTCAGCTTCCGGACAGCCTGACGGCGCTCGGCATCGCCATCATCTGTGCCAGCGGCATCGGCATTGCGTATATCGAACACCGCCGCCTGCATCCAGACAAGGTCAAGGCAGGAGCCGCCCCGCCGTAATGGTGATGATGCGCTCGCACAGCGCCGCGATCGACGGATCATGGGTCACCAGCACCAGGGTTGAATTGCGTTCCCGGTTCAATTCGAACATCAGCCGGATGACCGATTCACCGGTCGCCGCATCGAGGCTGCCGGTCGGTTCATCGGCAAACAGCAGCGGCGGTTCACTGACAAATGCACGCGCCAGCGCCACCCGCTGCTGTTCGCCGCCAGACAGATATTTCGGATAATGTTTCAAGCGGCTGGACAAGCCCACACGCGCCAGCATCGCTTCCGACTTTTCCTTTGCCGCGCCGTCGCCGCGCAGTTCGAGCGGCAGCATGACATTTTCCAGCGCGTTCAGATGCGACAGCAACTGGAACGACTGGAACACAAAACCGAGTTCATTCTTGCGCAGCCCGGCCCGGCCATCTTCATCCAGCGCAAAGATATCGATGCCATTCAGCTCGACCGTGCCTTCGGATGGGGTGTCAAGCCCGGCCAGCAAGCCCAGCAGCGTGGATTTGCCGGAACCCGACGCGCCGACAATCGCGAGCGTCCCCCCTGCTTGCACTGTAAAATTGACGCCCTGAAGAATGGTAAGTTCGCCGGTCGCATCCGCGACACGTTTTGTGAGATGAATAACCTCAATGGCAGGGGTAAGAATGGAAGGTTCTGGCATGCAAGATGATCTCAAAGGATTTGGAAGGATGATGCGGATCATACAGACCGCGATGCTGGTCGGGTTCACCTTGTATGCATCGGTGGCTTATTCTGCATCAAAAACAGTACTTGTGCTTGGCGACAGCCTGTCCGCCGAATATGGACTGGTGCGCGGCACAGGCTGGGTACCGTTATTGCAAAATCGCCTGAAGTCGGAAAAAATCGATGCCGTGATTGTCAATGCCAGCATCAGCGGCGAAACCACGAGCGGCGGCAAAGCACGGTTGCCGGCACTGCTCCAAAAACACCGGCCCGCTGTGGTAATCGTCGAACTGGGCGGCAACGATGGCCTGCGCGGACTGTCGCTGGGGGCAACCGAGGCGAATTTGCGCGCCATTATCAAGGATGCGCAAAACGCAAAGGCCAAGGTGTTATTGACTGGCATGCAGATTCCACCGAACTACGGCGCCGATTACACCCGGCGCTTCTCGGGAATTTTTCCCAAACTCGCAAAAGAAATGAAGGTAGCGCTGGTGCCATTCCTGCTGGATGGCCTGGAGGAGAATTCAAAATTATTCCAGGGTGACCGAATACATCCTGCCGCCGAAGCGCAATCCATCATGCTCGACAACGTGTGGCCGCAACTGAAACCTCTTTTACCAAAGTGAGCACATGAAGTATCCCGCCTTGCTCCCTTTTTCCGAACTCCTGCCGCAACTGGAGCAATTCGACAGCATTATCGATGTCCGCAGCGAATCGGAGTTTGCCGAAGACCATATACCCGGCGCGATCAACTGCCCGGTGCTGAACGACGAGCAGCGCATCCGCGTCGGCACCCTGTACAAACAGGAAAGCCCTTTCGCGGCAAAAAAAATCGGCGCCGCGCTGGTGGCGCGCAATATCGCCAATCATATCGATGCACTTTTCATCGACAAGCCTCGGGACTGGAAGCCGATGGTGTACTGCTGGCGCGGGGGCAATCGCAGCGGCTCGATGACGCTGATCCTGGCAAAGATCGGCTGGCCCGCCGTGCAACTCGACGGCGGCTACAAGGAGTTCCGCCGCCATGTCAACGTCGCGCTGGCGGAGCTGCCGTCGCGCTATGCCTTCCAGGTCGTCTGCGGCACCACCGGCAGCGGCAAGAGCCGGCTGTTGCAGACGCTTGCGGCGGCTGGCGCGCAGGTGCTCGATCTTGAACAATTGGCCGCACATCGCGGCTCGGTGCTGGGCAATCTCCCGAGCGAGGCCCAGCCATCGCAGAAACAATTCGAGAGCCGCATCTGGCAGACGTTGCGCCACTTCGATCCCGCAAAAATTGTGTTCGTCGAATCCGAGAGCAAGAAGGTAGGTAATGTCCGCGTGCCGGATGCGCTGATGGACAAAATGCGCGCATCGCCCTGTGTATCGCTGGCCTTGTCGAGAACCAACCGGGTCGGATTGCTGATGCAGGATTATGCGCACTTCGTCACGGATCCCCTGGTATTGAATACCCAGCTTGACTGCCTGGTGACCTTGCATGGGCGCGAGAAGATTTCGCGCTGGCAGAATATGGCCATGTCAGGCGAGATGGAAGGTCTGGTGGAAGAATTATTGGTCGATCATTACGACCCGGCTTATCACCGTTCGATCGATCGCAATTTCACGCAGTTTTCACATGCTCGGCAAGTGGAGCTGAATGATATTTCGGATGAGGCTTTCCAGGCTTGCGCGCGAAGTTTGTTACAGGGCGGCGGGTGAGCGACAGCACAAATATCCGCCCAGAATAGTTTGTGAGTGCCTGCGGCTCTGAGCGGGGCCGGTCAGGGCCACATCTATCTCTCAATTCGGATAAAGTCGGGCTTGGGGATATCGGCGTCTCATTCCCGTGCTAGCGGGTTATGGATTCCCGCCTGCGCGGGAATGACGGTAGTAATTGAGACTATCTCCACTCTCACCACCGTCTTTCCCGCGAATGCGGGAATCCAGACTGAGCTCGCATCACGATGTCTTCACCAGTGAATGGATAAAGGCGAGCATGGAAGCAAACCAAAGCACGCGGTCCCAAGCCGAAAAAAAACCGCTCGATCCGAGCGGTTTTTTATAGTGCGCCAGGTTATTTCGCGACCGGAGCCACCGCTGGTTTCAGTATCTCGACTTTTGCCTTCTTCTTCAGCACGTCGATATACGCAACCATTTCCTGCTGCGCCTGCGCATTCAGAATTTGCTGCTGCTCCGCCTGACGACGGGCATTGTCCGTCGTCGCTGCCTGCGCCACCTTGTTGATGCGGTAGATGTGATACCCCTGGCCCGGCAATTCGACGCCGACATAGGCCGGCAGCTTGATCGCACTGGCCTTCATCACCGCCAGGAACGACTGTTCATCCAGACCTTCATTCTTGGTGCGCGACAGCAATTTGGGTGAAGCAAAACTGGCTGCATCACCCTTCGTTTTCACCTCGGCCAGCTTGGCTTCTCCGGCTGCTTTGGCAAGACGGGTTGCTTCCGCTTGCGTGACCTGCTGCAGTACCTGCGCTTTCACTTCTTCAAACGGACGTTTGGTCACGGGCTTGTATTCAACGACACGGCCAGCGACCAGTGTATTCGGCGCCACTTCCACTACTTCCGTGTTGTGCTTGTTCTTGATCGCCTCATCCGCGAACAACGCGGCCAGGAATTTCGGATGGTTGAAAGGCGCGGTCGGCGCAGCGGCGGGATTCGGTACACGCGCAAGATTCGCTGCTGTCTCGATCTTCAACTTCAGCTTGTCAGCGACCGGCTTCAGGCTATCAGCCTGCTCATAGACCGTGCTTGAAAAGGATTCGCTCAGTTCCGTGTATTTTTTCGCGGCCAGTTGCTTTTTGATTTCGGCTGCGATTTCACCCTTCACTTCATCCAGCGTTTTTACGGCTGCCGGCTTGATCGCGGTCAACTGAATGATGTGATACCCGAAATCGGATTGCACAACACCACTGATCTCACCCTGCTTGAGCTTGTACGCCGTGTCTTCGAATTCCTTGACCATCATGCCCTTGCCAAAGAAATCAAGATCGCCACCACGCTCGGCAGAGCCGGGATCCTGCGAATTCTCTTTTGCGAGCCGGGCAAAATCGGCTGGATTCGCGCGCACTTGCGCAAGCAGCTTTTCTGCTTTTTCCCTGGCGGCGGTTTTTTCAGCGGCGCTGGCGCCTTTATTCGCCGTAATCAGAATATGGCTCGCGCGGCGCTGCTCGTCGACCGAGTAGCGTTTTGCGTTCTGCTCATAATACGATTTGACGTCGGCATCGGTGACCGTCGTTTGCGCGGCAATGGCGTCAGCATTCAAGACCACATACTCGGCCTTGATCAGTTCAGGCAGTTCAAACTGCTTGCCGTTCTTGTTGTAATAGTCCTTGAGCATGTCATCGGTAACTTTCACCTGCGAGACATAATCCGCCGCCTTGAATTGCAGCTCCTGAACTTCACGCTCCTGGTCATTGATGTCGGACAGGCGGGTCGATACCGACTTTGGTACGAAGGAGGTTGACTGGATTGCGGCGTTGAGCTGCTGTAACGCAAGATCGCGCCGCAGCCGGTCTTCGTACATCGCTGGAGTCATGCCTTGCGCTCCGAGCAATGCCTTGTAACGCTCAACGTCGAATTTGCCATCGGGTGTAGCAAGATCGGGAATTGCCAGGATCGATTGCTGCAATGACTGATCGGAAACCGACAGGTTGTTGCGCGCTGCTTCCGCGGCAAGCGATTTCTGGGCGATCAGGTTTTCCAGAATGCTTTGTTTGGCTTCAGGCGTATCGATCATCTTCGGATCGAATTGCTGGCCAAACATCTGGCGAAAACGTTCCATTTGCTGGCGTTGCGCGGCATCCCACTCCTGCTGCGTGATCGATTGTCCCGCCACCTTGGCGACCGTGCCGCCACCGCCATCCAGACTCTTGTAGCTTTCGAGTCCGACCAGCGCGAAAGAAGGAAATATGACTAGCAGCAAGGCAAATTGCATCAGCCGCTTGTGAGTACGAATAAATTCAAACATGGTCAGCCATTCACAGACAGAGTACGATAATTTTATCGCATATGAAAAAAGGCGAACATAAGTTCGCCTTTTTGATTTTGGCGGAGTGGACGGGACTCGAACCCGCGACCCCCGGCGTGACAGGCCGGTATTCTAACCAGCTGAACTACCACTCCTAATTACATGAACTTTAAAGCTGCGCTTTGCAAAGCGCCATTTCGGCTGATTGGTGGGTGCTGAGAGGCTCGAACTCCCGACCTACGCCTTGTAAGGGCGCCGCTCTACCAACTGAGCTAAGCACCCGAATCTTCATCTTAGCCAGCCGAATTTCTGGCGTTTGTCACCACGCCAAAAGAACGCTAGTTTACAGCATCTTTCAATGCTTTGCCAGGCTTAAATTTAGGCACTTTGGCTGCAACGATGTCAATCTCACCGCCGGTACGGGGATTACGGCCGGTACGTGCCGCGCGCTTGCTTACTGAAAACGTGCCAAAACCAACCAGCGTCACCGTGCCATCTTTTTTCAAGGTCGTTTTAACCGCAGACACCATCGCCTCAAGCGCGCGTGTTGCCGTGATTTTGGAAATATCCGCGGATGCGGAAATATGATCGACCAGATCTGTTTTATTCACTTGTCCCCCCTGAATTATTTTTTTATTGTCTTGCGTCCAACATGCGATACAGAAAAAATCCGCAGCAACCATTAAACAAGCGGCGTGCCCTTAAGTCAAGCGCTTTGCCTTGTGTCCATGGACGAAAAAAAACGCTCCGAAGAGCGTTTTTCATGGATGCCTTGAATTGATCAATGCTTGACCACGTTGGGATCAGGTTGACCGGCAGGCTTGGTGACCGCTGCTGCAGGCACTTCTTCCTCGGTCAGCGGCACAGGGTGTCGCTCGAGAGCAACTTCAAGTACCTTGTCGATCCATCGGACCGGCACAATTTCCAGCTTGTTTTTGACGTTGTCCGGAATCTCCGCAAGATCTTTCACGTTTTGCTCGGGAATCAGGACGGTCTTGATGCCGCCGCGATGCGCCGCAAGCAGTTTTTCTTTCAAGCCACCGATAGGCAACACTTCGCCGCGCAAGGTGATTTCTCCGGTCATCGCCACATCCGCACGCACTGGAATGCCGGTGAAAATCGACACCAGCGCCGTTGTCATCGCAATGCCGGCGGACGGACCATCCTTCGGCGTTGCACCTTCCGGCACGTGTATGTGGATGTCGCTCTTCTCGAAAATGTCACTCTTGATGCCGAGTGCCTTCGCACGGCTGCGGACAACTGTGCGCGCTGCTTCGATCGACTCCTTCATTACATCACCCAGCGTTCCGGTGCGGATGATGCCGCCTTTACCCGGCATCGTGATCGCCTCGATCGTCAGCAGGTCGCCGCCCACTTCAGTCCACGCAAGTCCGACAACCTGGCCAACCTGGTTATCTTTCTCCGCCATGCCGAAATCAAATCGGCGCACGCCGAGGAACTTGTCGATATTCTTCGACGTGACCGTGACTTTCTTGTCCTGCTTCTTGAGCAGCAGCATCTTCACTACCTTGCGGCAGATCTTGGAGATTTCCCGTTCCAGCGACCGCACGCCTGCTTCCCGCGTGTAATAACGGATGATGTCGCGGATGGCGCCTTCCGCTACGCTGATTTCATCTTCCTTCAGCCCGTTGTTCTTGATCTGCTTCGGCAGCAGGTAACGCTGCGCGATGCTGGTCTTCTCATCCTCGGTGTAGCCGGACAAACGAATCACTTCCATCCGGTCGAGCAATGCCGGCGGGATGTTATAGGAATTCGACGTCGCGACGAACATCACATCCGACAGATCAAAATCGACTTCGACATAATGATCGGAAAAGGTGTGGTTCTGTTCCGGATCCAGCACTTCAAGCAAGGCCGATGAGGGATCGCCACGGAAGTCCATGCCCAGCTTGTCGATCTCGTCCAGCAGGAACAATGGATTGCGAACGCCGGACTTCGACAGGCTCTGCAGGATTTTTCCGGGCATGGAGCCGATATAGGTACGGCGATGGCCACGGATTTCCGCTTCATCACGCACGCCGCCCAATGCCATCCGAACAAACTTGCGGTTTGTCGCACGTGCAATCGACTGCCCAAGCGAGGTCTTGCCGACGCCCGGAGGACCGACGAAACACAGGATCGGCGCCTTGAGCTTGTCAACGCGCTGTTGCACGGCAAGGTATTCCAGGATGCGTTCTTTTACCTTGTCGAGGCCGTAGTGGTCGTCCTCAAGCACCTTTTCAGCATTCGACAGGTCGTTATTGACCTTGGATTTTTTCTTCCATGGCAGTCCGACCAGCGTGTCGATATAGTTGCGCACCACAGTGGCTTCGGCCGACATCGGTGACATCAGCTTGAGCTTTTTCAGTTCGCTCTGCGCTTTTTCGCGTGCGTCCTTCGGCATTTTGGCGAGCACGATCTTTTTCTCGAGCTCTTCGAGATCGGCGCCCTCTTCACCTTCGCCCAGTTCCTTCTGGATCGCCTTGACTTGCTCGTTGAGGTAATACTCGCGCTGCGATTTTTCCATCTGACGTTTTACACGTCCGCGGATACGCTTCTCGACCTGGAGAATATCGAGTTCACCTTCGAGTTGACCGAGCAGGTGTTCATGCCGCTTTGCGACATTGAAAATTTCGAGAATGACCTGCTTTTGCTCGAGCTTCAGGGGCAGGTGCGCGGCGATCGTGTCTGCCAGGCGGCCGGCATCGTCAATGCCCGCAAGCGAGGTCAGGATCTCTGGCGGGATCTTCTTGTTCAGTTTTACGTATTGGTCAAACTGCTGCACAATCGCGCGCCGCATTGCCTCGACTTCGGATTCATCACCCGCCTCGGATTCGACCGGGGTGAGGTCAGCCACAAAGTGGGTGTCCAGTTCGGAGATGCGGTGTATGCGTGCACGCTGCGCGCCTTCAACAAGCACCTTGACCGTGCCGTCGGGGAGTTTCAGCATCTGCAGGATATTGGCGACGCAGCCGATCTCATAGATATCGTCAGGCGACGGTTCATCCTTGGCCGCTGCCTTCTGGGCAGCGAGCATGATGCTCTTTCCTTGCTCCATCGCGGCCTCAAGGGCCTTGATCGATTTAGGCCGGCCGACAAAAAGCGGTATGACCATATGCGGAAAGACAACCACATCGCGCAATGGCAATAGCGGCAATTGAGTGTGTTCAGTAAGTGTAGAAGTAGTCGTCATGGCGAGCCTTATCAAAAAACCTGTTAATGATGTTGGCGCGAGTAGCCGAAACACAAGCCCCCGGCCAACAATAATCGCTTTTACTTCATACAAAAGAACAATAAAAAAAGCCACACACGATGTTACCCGCGAGTGGCTTTACGATGGAAGCCTGTCTGATTTCTGATTGATCCGATTAATTTGATTGTACTGCGTTTGTTCAAAAACCGGTTCTAAAACCCTACTTTTTGGATGTTTTTATCGATTTGACAGCTAGTTGGTTCAGCTGTCAATTCAGGAAACCACAATTATTTGGCGCCCGATACTTTTTGCGGCTCGTGATAAATCAGCAAAGGTTTGGCGCCGTTGGTGATGGTGCCTTCATCGATGACCACCTTGGCCACGTTTTGCTGGCTTGGCAGCTCATACATCACCTCCAGCAAGGCATGTTCAAGTATCGACCGCAAACCGCGCGCACCCGTCTTGCGTGCCAGCGCCTTGCGTGCAATCGCGTGCAAGGCTGCCGGCCTGACTTCCAGTTCGGCGCCTTCCATCTGCAACAGCTTCGAATACTGCTTGATGAGCGCATTCTTCGGCTCCAGCAGAATCTCGATCAGCGCGGCTTCGTTCAATTCGCTCAAGGTCGCTACCACAGGCAGGCGGCCGACCAGTTCGGGAATCAAGCCGAACTTGATCAGGTCTTCCGGCTCCGCTTCGAGCAGCACTTCACTGGCGGTGCGCTCTTTCTGACTCTTGACGCTCGCCGAAAATCCGATGCCGCTCTTTTCGGAGCGATTCGAAATGATCTTTGCCAGACCGTCAAACGCGCCGCCGCAGATGAACATGATGTTGGTGGTATCGATCTGCACAAAATCCTGGTTAGGATGTTTGCGCCCGCCCTGCGGCGGCACCGATGCCATCGTGCCTTCGATCAGCTTGAGCAGTGCCTGCTGCACACCCTCGCCCGAGACGTCGCGGGTGATCGACGGATTGTCCGACTTGCGTGAAATCTTGTCGATTTCATCGATGTAGACAATACCCTTCTGGGCTTTTTCGACTTCGTAATTACAGTTCTGCAAAAGTTTCTGGATGATGTTTTCGACGTCTTCACCGACATAACCTGCTTCAGTCAGCGTCGTCGCATCGGCGATCACGAACGGCACATTCAGCATGCGGGCCAGCGTTTGCGCCAGCAGCGTTTTTCCCGAGCCAGTCGGGCCGACCAGCAGGATATTGCTCTTGGCCAGTTCAACCTCATCCTTTTTGCCAAGATGCTTCAGGCGCTTGTAATGGTTATACACGGCGACGGACAAGATTCGCTTCGCCGTTTCCTGACCGATTACGTACTGGCCGAGCAATTCGCAGATTTCCTGCGGTGTCGGCAGGTCCGACTTGGGACCGGCGACCGACTCGACACTGGACGCTTCATCACGAATGATGTCGTTGCAGAGGTCGATGCACTCGTCACAAATGAATACCGACGGACCTGCAATGAGTTTTTTTACCTCATGCTGGCTCTTGCCACAAAATGAGCAATAAAGCAATTTTTCGCCTGAGGAAGACTTTTTATCGGACATGGGGAAAAGTAATGGTAAATGTAGTTTGATCTTACCTGCGAATTCCGAATTCGTCACGAAGCTGCGCAAGAAATTGGGCAAGCCGGCAGAAATTCGTCATCAGAGATTGCGTTGGAATTCAAGCCGCAAAAAGCGAAACGCCCGAACAAACCTGCGTCCGGGCGTGCTCCGCATGAGAATTTTTATTCCTTAGTTCCGGTTCGTCAGCACCTTGTCGATCATGCCGTAGTCAGCAGCCTGCTCGGCTGACATGAAGTTGTCACGATCGGTGTCCCTGCTGATCTGCTCGACTGACCTGCCAGTTTTTTCCGCCAGGATCGCGTTCAGGCGTTCACGCAAATACAGAATCTCACGCGCCTGGATTTCAATATCGGCAGCCTGACCTTGCGCTCCGCCCAGCGGCTGGTGAATCATGATGCGCGAATTGGGCAAGGAAAAACGTTTGCCTTTTTCGCCTGCAGCCAGCAGGAATGCACCCATGGATGCCGCCAGACCGGTACACAGCGTCGACACGTTCGGCTTGATGAACTGCATCGTGTCGTAAATCGCCATGCCGGCGGAAACCGAGCCGCCAGGGGAATTGATGTAGAGCGAAATATCCTTGTCAGGATTCTCGCTCTCCAGAAAGAGCATCTGCGCCACAATCAGGTTCGCGGTGTGGTCGTTGACAGGCCCCACCAGGAAGATGACACGCTCTTTCAGCAAGCGTGAATAGATATCGTATGCACGCTCGCCACGACCGCTTTGCTCGATGACCATCGGCACCATGCCGAGCATCTGGGTATCAAGTGCGGAATATTGATTCATTCTTGTCATGTGCTTTCCTTATGGACAACACACAAGCGGGTTACGCCTGCGCGTTATCAACCATCAATTCGTCGAATGCAACCGGCTTGTCGGTCACTTTTGATTTGCTCAACACGTAATTGACGACGTTTTCTTCCAAAACAAGAGCTTCCACCTCTGCTAAACGCTGGCGGTCGCCAAAATAATACTTCAGTACCTGTTGCGGATCTTCGTAACTCTGTGCGAAATCTTCGACTTGCGCCTTGACCTGCTCCGGTGTCGCCTGCAGCTTGTTGGCCTTCACCACCTCGGCCAGGATCAGGCCCAAGCGTACGCGGCGTTCAGCCTGCGCAGTGAAAAGCTCGGGAGGGAACGGCATCTCCTTGACGTTCATGCCGCGCTGGGCCATGTCCTGACGCGTCATTTCGACCAGACGTTCGACATCCTGGTTGACCAGCGCTTTAGGCACGTCCAACTCCGAAATCTTGATCAGCGCATTCATCACGCTATCTTTGGTTTTCGATTTGACGCGGGTGCCGACTTCACGTTCCAGGTTCTTCTTGATATCGTCGCGCATTTTTGCCATGTCGCCATCGGCAACGCCAAGCGACTTTGCGAACTCGGCATCAACCGCAGGCAGATGCGCCCACTCGAGCTTCTTCAGCGTGATGGTAAATTCGGCAGTCTTGCCCGCGACGTCCTTGCCGTGATAATCCTCAGGGAAGGCCAATGGAAAGGTTTTGGATTCGCCGACCTTGAGGCCGATCGTGGCGGCTTCGAACTCTGGCAACATGCGGCCTTCGCCGAGCACGAATGCGTAGTCGTCCGCTTTGCCGCCCGGGAATTCGACGCCGTCAATCTTGCCCACGAAGTCAATCGTCACACGATCGCCATTCTGTGCAGTCAGGTCAGCGCCGCCATCGCCATGCGGTCCTTGCTCACCCTTGACATGGTAGTGCACACGTTGCTTGCGCAGGATCTCGATCGTCTTGTCGATCTCGGCTTCGCTGACCTCAGTCGTGGTCTTCTCGACTTCTGCTGCCGCCAGGTCGCCGATTTTCACTTCGGGATAAATCTCGAAGGTGGCATCGAAAGCAATCGTGCCTTCGGCTACTTCGTCACCGGTTTTCGGTTCGATTTTAGGATAGCCGGCGACCCGCAGGTTGTTTTCATTTGCCGCTTCGCTGAAGGCTTGCCCCACCTTGTCGTTCAACACATCGCTCTCGACCTGGTAGCCGAATTGCGCGGCGACCATTTTCATCGGAAGCTTGCCTGGACGGAAGCCAGGTGCTTTTGCGGTACGGGCGCGAATTTTCAAACGCTTTTCAACTTCCGCCTGCACATCTGCCAACGGCAGCGTGATCGTGATACGGCGCTCAAGTTTGTCCAAAGTTTCGACTGCAGTTGCCATGTGAATCGTCCAAAAAATTAAGAATTCTGTGGTGCGAGGAGGGGGACTCGAACCCCCACACCATTGCTGGCGTCAGGACCT
>JAZKDW010000047.1:0-35204 GCA_040387375.1 Pseudomonadota bacterium | reverse complement strand
CACGATACTCGCCGCTTAAGCCTGATGATTCAAGACGGGATCACCGGGTGCTTACGCTGTATTTCCGCGATCGGGGTGTTCCCTCATTGCCGTTATTAGCATACCCTGCGTTGGTTGCGCTTGGATTTGCGATGCATTAGTGGTCAGTTCCCGCGCCAATACGCACAATCATCGGCGTTGGCGCATTCGCGCTCGCCGTCAATCTATTAATCGCAGCGCCACAGCTGATCCAATCAGCTCTCTCATTGCGGCCACTACGTCAGCTTGGCGTCTGGTCATTTTCCATATACCTATGGCAGCAGCCTTTTTACCTCTATGTTCACCGAGAGGGGATGCCAAGTTGGCTTGGGCTAAGTTTAGCCCTCGTTTTTGGAATAGCTTCGTTCTACTTGCTCGAAAAACCAGCGCGCGTTTATTTGAACAGGAAATGGGCAGCTAACTCTTCATCGACGCAGCCTGCACTTCATTCAGCACAAGAGCCAGCTCGCTAGCCCGATGCTTTCGTGACGAAGCCGCGATGAGCTCATCGCTTGCGATATACGCTGTACCCTCGCGGATTTTAGAAATGAAGGTGCCGAGTTTAGGCGTAATGTCCGTAGCCGATGCCATCGTCGCCAGATCATGGAAGCCGGCAGCGCCCAGTACTCGAGCCGTTTCCCCTGCCAGATCAACCAACCCTAGAATAGGTTTGCGCGCGCGGAAATACTCATAGATCTTCGCCGGGATCTGCGTGTTGAATGGTGTGCCTTGGAATACAAGCAGACCGTCAGCCGCCATCATTTCAGCCACGGCTGCCCGATAGTTGACCGGTGGCTCCACCTTGACGATATCGGCGATCTGATACTTCTCAGTAAGCGATTGAAAGTAAGGAATATCGCCAGGTGCCCGCAGTACGATGCGCACAGACTGGCTATCAATACTGTTGCGGGTTTTCAGTTCCCGGATTGCCTCAAAAAAGCCCGATGGATCACGCCCTTCTGTATAAAGCACACCGCTATGCAATAAGGTGATCGGCTTGCTGGATTTGACCGCCTCATCCGGCACGTCTGAATTTACACCCGTGAAGACATCTTCATCGTAACCGTTTTCAATTACAACAAACTTGTGATGAAGGGAACTGGGGTACCGATTCTTGTAATTGTCCAGTGCACTATGCGTGGTAAATACTGCCTTGGTGCATTGGTTGATGGCGCGTTGTTCGATCCATTGATAAACATCGCGCTGCCGGGTAGACGTGGGAAATTCTTTTTGCACCATCGGATCCCGAAAATCGGCGATCCAGGGTAACCCGGTCATCTTTTGTAGCGTCAACCCGATGAGATGGGCGCTTGCAAGCGGAAAGGTTGACCAGATTGCAGTCGCCTTGTTGCGGCGTATCATCGACAAACCCGTGGGCACTGCGGAAAGCCACCAGGTAACCCATCGGTCAGGCAACGCGATGACTTCCGGGTAGCGGCCGAACAAGCCCAAATGCCTTTTGGAATCCAACGCGTAAGCACGCTTGACGACAAGGTCGGCAGGCAGCGTTGCCAATTGCGACGAATTTTTTTCCTCATAAGCGGCCGCATTGGCCGAAAGTATCAAGGGTTCCCAGTTATTCGAACCCAGATGTCTGGAGAAGCTTAACGTGCGCTGAATTCCGCTGCTTGTGGCTTGTGGGGGAAAATGAAATGCAATCATCAATACACGATTGTTCATTTGGTGCAGCGCTCAGTGAAGGCCATGGGATTCCAGGAAGAAATGTTTCGTGATGCTAACATACAGTTACGAACTTAAGTAACTGGCCAGTTTTTGCTGTAAGAGCCGGGCAGGAAATCACGCTCACATTTCTTCTGTGAAACGGGCCTACTTACAAGACATCGCAAGAGTTGGCGCAGGCAATGGTGTTCTATCAAAGACATGCAAAGCTCAAATGCGAGCTCAGGAGGTGTCTCGATTTAGGCAGGAACAGAGCTTGCAGAAATTGGCCGATGAATTCACGCTACCTTCGCACAACGCACGTTAACGAGAGCGCTGGAACAAACGCTGATGACCATATCGGGACCGCCGGGCTTTCTTAATAGCGATACCCTTTTTCCCTCATTACTTTCAATAAGCCTACTACGGCATGGTGCCTTGCTTAAGGCAATTGTACTTTCAGTAGCAACCAAAAATTTTTGAACTCAGCCGAATTAAACAGCTCGAAGTTGAGTAAGGCGTTCCAAAATTATTTGGCGTCGCAATAATCAATACGAAATTTTTTCAGGGAGATTTTATTCCGCGCGATTTGCTTCGGCTAATCAGCGTGTGGGTGAAATGTGTGCAAAATGATTCAACTACAAGGCAATCGCATATCAGCAAAAACCGAAAGTTTTAATACAGACGGTTACACAGATTTGGAATGTGTCCTTAGTGTTATCATCCCGGCGTTTAATGCGGCTAATACTATTATTCGAGCAATTGACTCTGTACGCGCTCAAAATCTCCGATCAGTTGAAATCATAATCATCGATGACGGCAGTTCCGATGACACAGTCGATGTGACGCGGAATAATATCCGCCCAGGCGAACAAATTCATCTTATTGAGTTGAAAAAAAACAGCGGTGTTTCCGCTGCCCGCAATGCCGGCATTCGCGCTGCGAAAGGAAAATATTTAGGTTTTCTCGACGCAGATGATGTCTGGCTGCCGGAAAAAGTCGCGCGCCAGATTGAGGCATTGGAGAAGGATCCCGCCATTACCCTGGTTTCGTGCGGCAGCAGCCTCGTCTCCGAATCAGGTGTGCCGCTGAAAGAAGGCCATCAAAAACGGGCGGCGGTTGAAGGTTTCCATGCGTGGAAAACACTGCTCAAATATAACTTCATTCCAACCCCTACTGTTCTCACCTATCGACGACTGGTTCAAGACGCGGGCGGCTTCGACGAGTCACTTTCGGTTGGCGAAGATCTGGATTTATGGATCAAGCTGGCCCGCCGCGGCAAGGTGAGAGTTTTGAAAAAACTCCTCGTCCATTACTACGATACGCCGGGAAGCCTGATGAAACGGCATTGCGACAATTCACGCACCATTGTCGCGCCCATGCTTGAAAGGCATTTGACTGAAGAGCGAAAAAATCTCTCCGATTCAGAGATTCGGCATATACGTGGTTATCAATCATTTCACCTCGGATGTGATGTTTTCTTTTCAGGGAAATATTTTTCCTCTATTCCTTCTTTTCTGAAATCCTCATTTTATGGTGTTCGACCAGTCAAAAGCCTCACCTATATTCCACGAGCGTTCTGCATGGAGTTAATCGCATGGGTCAGGAAGAAAACAATACGCGACCGGCACACGGTGAATCTGAATTCGAGAAATTTCAATTGAAAAGTACCCCCGTCTACGCAGTATTAATCGCTTGCGCTGTGTCCTGCCGATCCAGATAAAAAAATGAATTCCAAATCATTAAAAAAATTTACCATTAGTGGATGGTATGGCAATTTCAACGCAGGCGATGATGCAATCCTGCAGGTCTTTATAGATCAGGCATGCAAAAGATGGAATTGCAAAATCGTCGTTCTGTCGGAGCAGCCCGAAAACATCGAACGCACCAATAACGTGGAAGGCAGGTTCCATCTGTTTCCGACTTACACGGGTACGCTGGGTTCATTATTAAATGGCGATTTTTTCCGGCATGCCCGAAATCTTCTTGAGAGCGACATCTTTGTTCTTGGCGGCGGCGGCATCCTGCGCGACAACACCAACTGGCGAAATCTTGTTTCGGTACTTGATGAAATATGGATCAGCAAACTATTGGGACGCAAGGTCATGCTCTATGCCATAGGCGTGGGGCCATTCAAATCCCGGCTGGGAAAGCTGGTAATTGGCATGAGTGTAAGAATGTGTGATCTTATTACCGTGCGGGACGCGAAAAGCGCGAAGCTGCTTATGGACATTGGCATACCGGCCAAACGCATCCATGTGGTGGCTGATCCTGCGTTTCTGTTGGGATCGGCAGCTCCTCAAGACCAGGATCTGGTGAAGCTATTGTCCGGCGGTGGTAAGGTTGGCGTCTTCCCGACGTCAAACCCGATTCATGGCGAGCATGGTTCTTCTCATGCGATTAAATTGGCCAGGGCATTTGACAGCCTGTTTGAAAAAACCGGGTTGCAATTCGTGGCGTTGCCGATGCAGATAGCTGAAACCGGAGTGGATGACGTAAAATTTTCGCACGCGATCAAGGCGGCGATGAAATATCCGGAGGCAATGGAAATTTATGAAAAGCGCCTGACCCCACTCGAATTGAAATGGGTTACAGGACAAACCCTTTTTAATATCACGGTGCGCCTGCATGCAATGATTTTTTCGCTCGGCTTACGCACGCCGGTAGTTGCGGTCAATTACGAACCGAAGGTTGCCAATGTATTTGCCTCAGTCGGGGCACCGGAATATTTGATTGAAGTGGATGGCAACTTTGAAGAAAATCTCATCTCTGCTGCTGAGAAATGCCTGCAGGATTTGCCTGCTTACAAAGATCAAATAAACGTGTCGATGCTCAACAATGAGAAATCAGCGTTGCGTACATTTGAACTGATGGAAAGCCTGTGTCCGTAAAGTGGCTCGCATTAATTCAGTTCTTGAAAGACTCATGATTTTTCCCCCTTGGCTCGACTTCATCCACTCATGCGGCGTAGCTGAGCGTATCGGTCAAGCGCTTGAATCGTTCTCGGGGTATTGCACAATATCGGGGATAGCAGGCTCGCACTCGGGATCAGGAATGTTCGGAGATGATCCTGCATACTCCACTTAGGACAGTTATCGAGGTCATGTCTGGTGGGGTCGGCATGATGCCATCGTGATGCAAGTTCAGTCTGGATTCCCGCTTGCAGGGCGCACACAGGCTTGTAAGCCTGTGCCGTTACGCAGGCAGGCAGCATGCTGCCCTAGGCGGGCTCCCTGAAACCCCTGCTACACCTTTCGCGGGAATGACGGTAGTAATTGAGACGATCTCCACTCTCGCCACCATCAATTTCCGGCAAACGCTATTCTGTACCCCTATCTTTGCAACGCATGTCCCATCGCTGTAGCGCCTGCATTGGAAAGAACCGTGTGAGGATTGTTGGGTGTATTTCGTAGGGTGTAAAAGCGCAGCGCCTTCCACCATGATCGATCACTATTGGCAATGGCGAATGCTGCATGGTGGAAGGCGCTGCGCTTTTCCATCCTACGCTTTTCTGCAATTTTTCGCCGCCACCGCGCTGTTATCGAGGTCAAGCTTGGTGGAATCGGCATGATGGCATCGTGATGCAAGCACAGAGCAAGTCAGTATTCTCCTTGTTGAATCTTCCGCCTTTGATCATGACCAGATGCGCGCGTTGGTTCGAGCGAGAACGGCCTCTCGATTAACAGGAACAGAATCGCGGTTGGGACCAGTGTCAATAAAAATAGCGGCGGCAGCAACAGGGCAAAGAATAGAAAACCATGGCCGGTTCCAGGGTGAAGCATGTTTAACCCCATGAACGCAGCGTTCAAGACCAGGCCATGCAGCAGGTAATAGGAATAGCTCATGTTCCCAAGCCATCTTGCCGGCGTCCAGGAAAATGCGCGCGGCAACCAACCGGTCGGGTGTAGAAAACACGAAAGGCAGACTGTAAAAAACGACACGAAGAGGATCGCCATTTTGATGGCGACACCCGACTCCGCAGTCACAGGCAGAAGCATGGCAAACAGTCCGGTTAATAGTGCGATAAATGCGACCCTGCTACCTGGCGCCGATACGAGCCTGGTCTGGATAAGCTCGTGAAGAAGAATTCCACACACGAACATGACAAGACGAATGGGACCACCGAAGACGCCGCAATAGACAAGGATCGCCACCGCTATTGCGGCGAAGAAAAGGATGCGCGACTGCCTGCTTCGATGCCGCATGCTGAAAATGGCGATGATGGCGGGGATAAGCAAATAGTAGAACAGCTCATAACTCAGGGACCACGCGACTGTGATCAACGGCTCGATGGGGAATAAACCTGGGAGGAGCAAAAAATTGAGTGCGAAATAGAATGCTGCCTCACTCAAGTCTGCCGGGATCTTGCTTCGTGCCGGCATCGCAATCGACAGTACCGCGTAGATCAGGAAGACGGTGATGAACGCGGGATAGATCCGGGCGATTCGCCGCTTGAAGAACTGGATGAAGGGTTGCGGGCGCTCGATCAGCGAACCATAAATCAGGTATCCGCTCAGCACGAAAAACAAGTCGACGCCGACATTTCCGATTGTGTGCAGGGAGGTCGCAAGCGTATAGGTCGCACCTTCCCGTGAAAGAAACGGAATGAGCGTGGTCACATAGTGGACGAGGAAAACCAGGAAGACTGCGAAGCCGCGCACCCCCTCCATCGCTTGCATTCGGCCCGCATCGCTTCCATGTGAAAGCTCAAAGCGCTGCCTGAGCAAATCAAATTTGCCGCTCACGATTGTTGTTTACTCTTAATTTCTCGCGGTTTATGAATCTACTTCATTAAGCAGCAAGTCGGGCGAAAAGACGGAACGCCTTCCGCCATACGGTTGCTGGGATGAGCGAGAATCACGGATTCCTCGGTACGATCGCCCATTGCGGTTGCTCGGCATAGTTTGGTTTCACGCTACGGTTAATGAAAACAGCCCAGGCTGCTTGTGCGTTTGGAATGCCGGATGTCGCCGCTACCGCGAGTGCTGGCTGCATGTTGGACGGATAGCCAGCCACACTATCCGCAGCCCCAGTCATTTCACCTGCCTGCCAGGGCTTGCGGGTGACCCGGTTATCCTTGTCGTATTGTGTACGCCAGTCAGCCTGCGCCTGGCTGCCACAAGCCTGGGCCAGATAGGCGGCGCCGGTGCTATTGATCATGGCCGTTCCATCTTTATTAACCATGGTGGCTTGATAGGCCTCAGCAAACGAGGAAGAGAGCGGTGACGTTTCGCTGGCACGGACGGTAAGCGTGTATGACGCTCCATCAATCCAGCAAAAGCCGGGGGCGGTCATCCGTCCTACAGGGAATTTTGCCTTCCATGCCAGGAGTGGCTGCGCGTTTGTGAATCCCAGCTCAACCAGGTGCCCGATACTCCAGGTGAAAAAGTCGTCCTGCCACGGCGCCAGCCCGGTTCTCGGTCCTGCCGACGTCGAATAGATGGCGCCTTGATAAGCCCATTTTCCTGTGCCGTCATAGGCCCCCAGCTGATTGGGATTTCCGGTGGTATAAGTCGTGTTGTACCAATTCAGGTTCTGGTTGATACGTTCGACAAAATATTGTTTCATCGGATGACGATCAGGTGTGATGTAGGCCGCCTGTCCCAATGTGCGCAGTGACCATGCTTGCCCGCGTACCTCATTCCACTTCAGAAGACCCTTTGTAAAATCGCGATAGTAAGGATTGGCCTGCACCATGTTCCAGTTAGCCCAGAACAGCAGTTCTTCCAGGTAGTAGTAATCGCCTGTGACCAGGTAAGGCAGATAGGCAAGCGAGGGTTGATGGTTGCCATCCGGATTGTAGTTGTACGGCGCGGTGCTGCAAGTTCCCCCACAAGCCGGAAAGGATTCGCTTTTCTTGGTGGCCGGATTCACGGTGTCGCCAGGATTACCCAGCAAAGTCATGTACGGATAGTCATTCAACGACACAGGATGGCCAGTATTCTTGTCGCGGTAGTGGATGGGCCAGCTGCCAGCCAGATCGCCGGTGCCGAGCATGATATTTTTTACGTAGCCATCCATGCTGAGCAGGTACATCGCGGCCCATTGCGGCAGAGGACCGATATCCGGGCGGCCGCCTGCCATCGGCATGGCGGGATTGACGATGCCTGGCTGCATCGGCTCGGTTTTGCCGCTACTCCAGCGCGTTTTGATCGCGCTCAGCGCCGTCGGCGATATCGTTATGCCGGTGTCATAATTCGGCACTGCTTTAGTCGCCAGCAAATAGGCAATGTTGTGCTTGATATTGACTGCCGGCGCACCCGCCCAGAATATCTTGCGCCAGCGGGCATGATGATAGTGGGTCAGCGCCGGCTGCGAATAAACGGCCTTGCCATTGACCAGCACTTCGGCGTCATAAGTAAAATTCTGCGGTCCAGGCTCATACGCCCATGCATTCTCAACGGTGACATCGACGCGGGGAGTAGCGGATCCTGAATATGCCCTGATCGCAAAACGCGCGGTCAGGTGGGGGTGGGCCACACCGGCGGCTGTCCTCAAAGGCGCCGACACCTGCCATTCATTGGCAATGGGGCCCGCAAGCCATGACGTAAATTGCCCGCCTTTGATAAACGCTTCTGGTGACGCGCTATAAATTTGACCGCCCAGATTAACGTTGACCCTCGCGGAAAATGTGGCCGGCAGCTTTACCGGATTCTGAGTATGTTTGTCGACGACATCCTGGTTTTTCCTGACCAGATGGAGCGTTTGTGTCTGGCCTGATGCAAGCTTCGGCAAAATCGCGGAAATCACGACATGGCGAAGTGACCCGTCAGCATGCCTTGCCTTGACATCTACCTGAAGCGGCACAACAGTGCCGTCCTCCAGTTGCCCGGCCACCGTTTCTGTACTTCCCAAGCCGCCTTGCGCAAATACCTGCCCGAATGTCAGCGGCACATTGGCTTGTGCGGCGCTGCCTGCATTTTCAATCCTTACATTGGTAATGGCGTTGCTGATGGATGGGGCGGCAGCCGTTCCAGCCTGGCTTTGCGTTTTTGCAGCTTTCTGAATTGCGGAAAACACCGAGGCAGGAGGGACCGCTTGTACAAACAAGGTCGAGTACGACTGCATTGTCAACCGCGACGCTGAAGCTGGAACCGGTTGAGAGGATGAGGCGGAAGCCGCTGAAATATTGGGGGCGGGAGTACCGCAGGCGCCCAGAAAAAGACTGCAAAAAGACAGTAATAGACTCATATTTTTTGTTGGCGCCCTGTTTTTATTGACATTGCGGCTGATCCTGACGACACGTTTTAGCATGCCTGAAGCCGCGCTACTTGTTACCGGGTAGTGCTGGTTCGCCAGAAAAATGTAACACTGCCCGACATGAAAACAAACTAATTCAGTGCATTCTGACGCCGGGATGCGACGTTTCGGCGTGGACACTATGGGCCGATATGCGTCAGTAGTATTGCTTGATATGCGTAAGATTTTCATGTCTGCTCGTCCATTTGACGGCCATAATGTACATGCTTTAAAAAAACAATTCCCAAGGGAAATAAAACTGGCACACCAATAAACTATATGACACCAGTCCCAATCGCAGCGAGAATCGCTCAAATCTCCGCAGGTTTTGTTTATCTGACTTTCGTCATTTATGCCAGTCTCGTTCCGCTGAATTTCCAAAGCCATGGCGTGGGTGATGTATGGCAGGCATTCAGATACATTGAGAATCTGCAATTTGATTTTGGTTCACGCGCTTATTGGGTAGCCAATATCCTGCTGTACATTCCCCTAAGTTTTATCTGGCTCAGCATCCTGTCGTGGTCGGACCGTCTGGTGGCCAATATTGGCGCGGCGATACTGGTGCTGGGACTCACGATGGCGCTCAGTCTCGGGATTGAGGTTGCCCAGGTGTTCTTCCCGCCGAGAACGGTATCGTTGAACGACCTGATTGCGGAAACCATCGGCAGTGTAATTGGATTACTGCTGTGGTGCCTGGTCGCCCGCGATTTCAGGCGTTGGTATGCGAACGTGAGCAAAGGTGTCGACGCCGCCTTTTTTGCGGCGGTGTGTTTTTATATCGTGGGGCTGCTGGCGTTCAGCCTGCTGCCGTTTGGTTTTGTGGTGCCGCGTGGCGAGTTGTCTTACCAGGTCGCGCTTGGTCAAAGCAGCGCGATGTTTTCACCCATGGTCTGTGAAAACGACGTCCGCTGTGCCGCCAGCATGTTGCTCGAGTTGTTCGCGGTATTCCCGATAGGATTGCTGGTGGCGAAGGCCACAAAGTTTTCAAGGGCGGCAACGATCGGCATCGCCCTGCTGACGGGCGCTGCATTAGGAATAGCCAACGAGGCGATTCAATTCTTCCTGTATTCCGGCACGACCCGCGGCTTGTCGATTCTGACCCGGACTGCCGGTGTCGGATTGGGCGCCCTCACCTTTCTCAACAAGGATCTGCTGGTTTTCCGGACCGCGAAGTTTTTCAACTCACGCCGCAGAGTGCGCTTGCTGGCGATGTTCGCGGCGCCTGTTTACCTGATCACGCTGGTCGTACTGGCAAACTGGAAAACCACCGGCTGGCTGGATTGGCATGAAGGCCTCGCGCGGCTGGAGCAGATACGTTTTGTACCGTTCTATTATCATTACTACACTACCGAAACAGCGGCGCTGCGCAGTCTGGTCGCGACAATCGTCATGTACGCGCCCATCGGCGGACTGGTGATCTGGTTTTTCGGCTCCGCTCGAAAGAGCGGCATGCTGCTGTCAATTATCGTGGGCGGGCTGAGTGCCGCCCTGCTTGAATTTGCAAAGCTGTTTCAGAGCGGCCTGCGGCCCGACCCGACCAATGTGCTGCTCGCTGCGTCGGCAGCGTGCGCCGGATATTTGTTCATGCAGTGGCTGAGCAAGCTGCATTTGCCTGCCGAACCCGTTAATAACGACCTTGCTTCCGTGTCCGTCCCGGTGCAGTTCGAGGCCCGCTCCCTGCGTGCGTTGCCGCCTGCCAGGGACGAAAGGAAAAAACGCTTCTCGTTGCTGAGCGTGCTGGGCATAGCCATCCTGGCATGGGCGGTCAGCCAATATCCGCTGAATATCTATTGGCTTACAGGTGCGCTAATCATGTATGCCGGGCTCCTGTGGGCATGGCCTCAGGCATGGATACTGATCCTGCCGGCAGCGCTTCCGGTGCTGGACCTGGCGCCCATTACCGGCCGTTTCTATTTCGATGAACTCGATATCATGCTGGTCGCAACGCTTGCATTGGGCGCCAGCTGGGCGCCGGCGGACAAGCGGCCCTTGCATCGCCTTAGCGGTCCGGCATGGTTGGCACTGACGCTGTTCTCGCTGTCGACCGTGAGCGCCATCGTGATCGGCGCCTATCCCTTTCCGGCGCTGGATATCAATTCCTTCAACAATTACTACAGCTCCTATAACGGCCTGCGGCTCGCCAAAGGCTTGCTCTGGGTCTTGCTCCTGCTGCCATTGATCCGCGACGAGCTGGAGCGGGATGCGGCGCGCACACATCGGCTCTTTGCCCTCGGCATGACGTTTGGGGTACTGGCCGCGAGCCTCGTCGTGCTGGCCGAGCGCCAGGCATTCACCGGACTATTGGACCTGCATTCCCACTATCGGGTCGTCGGCACTTTCTCCGGCATGCATACTGGCGGCGCGTTCATCGAAGGGTATCTTGCCACTGCGCTGGTATTTGTCGTGTGGTGGACCAAAAAGAGCCCGCACTGGCTGGCACGCGTGTTTGGTATTGGGGTCCTGATGCTGGGCTCCTATGCAATGATGGTCACTTACGCACGCGGCGGTTACCTGGCGCTGGGGGCAAGCCTCGTGGTCTTTGGCATCGCGGTGTTGCTCAAGAAAAGATCGCTGAAGATATCGCATGTCGTCGCGGCCACGGTCCTGCTGTCCACACTGGCGGCGGTGACCATTCCGTTCGTGCAGGGGAACGCCATGCAAAACCGGTTCTCGACGACGGAACGCGATATGCGCGCCCGGATCGCGAACTGGCGGGATGCGGTCCGCATGATGAATGACGATCTGCTGACCAAGGTGGCGGGCATGGGGCTGGGCCGGTATCCGGCAATTCATTTCTGGCGCAATGGGGATGGATTTGTACCGGCAACTTTCGCGTTCAAAATGCAGGCGGCGAATACCTATCTCGAACTTGGCGCCGGCGACCCGCTTTACCTTGAGCAGCTCATTAACTTGCAGCCGCAAAAAAAATATCAACTCCGCTTCTCGGCACGCGCCACCAGGCCAGACGCGATCCTCACCTTGCCGGTGTGCGAGAAATGGATGTTGTATTCGGCGACCTGCATCTGGTTGCGGACGCCAGTCGGGGATACCAACGGCGAATGGAAAAACTTCACGCTGAATTTTGATACCGGCAAATTCGGCAACCGCGCGTGGTATGCAAAACGTCCGATCAAACTCTCGCTGACCAATCTGGAGCGGGGAACCGTGCTCGGCGTCGATAACGTATCGCTCAACGAGCTTGGCGGCGTTGAAATGCTGCGCAACGGCAGCTTCGAAGAAGGAATGGATCAGTGGTTTTTCAGCACGGACAATCACGATGCATGGCATCTGGAGAATACATGGCTGCAGGTCTATTTCGAACAGGGTGGCATCGGCTTGTTGCTGTTCGTGTCGCTGCTGGCGATCACCGCCGCCGCGCTGGTCAAGCGGCACCGTGAAAGCGAGGCGCCGATACCGGCGCTGGCGGCGGCCCTGACCGGGTTCCTGACGGTAGCTACGGTCAACAGCCTGTTCGACTATTCCCGCATGGCGCTGCTTTTTTATCTGCTGATTGCATGGGTCCTGCTGCAGCCGCGTGCACGCAGGCGCAGGCATTCGCGTTTTGCTGAGACCAGTACTTCCGGCGGCGGCTGATTGAGAGATATGTAGGGTGTAATAAGCGTCAGCGCATTACACCTTGCGGCGTTCGCAAGTGCCAACCGTGATCGGTGACGGTGTAATGCGCTTCGCTTATTACACCCTACGGGCTGCATCACAATCCCGTCATCCAGACCCCTCCAGACTTGACCTCGATAACAGTCTCCACCGCTGCCCAAAAAATAGGCAAAGTCACGTTTGCTCAAACCAGCACTTCCACCGGCGGCGGATGACTGAGGAATGCCGTCGGACTGGCCGTCAGTCCATAAGCGCCAGACTGATAAACCACAACCAGGTCACCGGCATCGGCGCGCGCCATTTCCATCTGATCGGCCAACAAATCGAGCGGCGTGCACAGCGGTCCGATCACGGACACCGTTTCGCGCTCACTGCCCAACACCTTATTGCCGATCACGACCGGATAGTTCTTCCGGATCACCTGGCCGAAATTTCCAGACGCCGCCAGATGGTGATGCAAACCGCCATCGGTAACGAGGTACACCTGCCCTCTGGAGACTTTGCGCTCCAGCACACGGCACACATAGATGCCCGCCTCCGCCACCAGATAGCGGCCCAGCTCGATCACGATCCGGGCTTCGGGAAGCTGGCGCCGGATCTCCGGCCGCAGACGCTTCAGATTGTCGCCGACCGCAGCAATGTCGAGCGGCGCTTCGCCGGGAAAATACGGCACGCCAAAACCGCCGCCGATATTGAGCATGCGCACCGGACCGGGCGCATGCTGCGCCAGCAGGCAAGCGAGCGCCACCGTTTTTTCGTGCGCTTCCTGTATCGCCGCCGCTTTCAGATTCTGCGATCCGCAATAAATGTGGAAACCCTCGAAGTCCAGCTGCAGTTCACCGAGCCGCTTCAGCATCGCCGGCACCCGTTCGGCATCAACGCCAAACTGCTTCGGTCCGCCGCCCATTTTCATGCCCGAGGACTTGAGTTCGAAATCAGGATTGACCCGCACCGCGACTGTTGGCCGCAGCGCCAGCGCCTGGCCGATGCGCGCGATGCGCTCCATCTCCTGCTCCGACTCCAGGTTCACCACGATGCCCGCCGCAACCGCGCACGACAGTTCGGCATCGCTCTTTGCCGGCCCGGCAAAACTGATCATGCGGGGTTTGAGAGATGTATCCAGCGCGACCCGCAGCTCACCGCCCGAGGCCACATCGATGCCATCCACCAGGCTTGCCATATGCTGCACGAGCGCCGGCATCGGATTGGCTTTCATCGCGTAATGGAGATGCACATCCGGTGGCAAATGCTGGCGCAGCAAGGCCACCCGCTGTGTGATGTGCTGGCGGTCGTAGGCATAAAACGGCGTTGAACCTACACGCTGCGCCAGACGGGTAAGCGGCATGGCGCCAATCTGGAGACAATCCTCGTGCACGGCAAATAACGTCAGCGGGGCATGTTTCGGGCGCGGGTTGCTCATTTTTTTTCTTCCGTGAAGATGTTCTCGAACTGCATGACCAGCGACTTGCGGTCGATCTTGCCATTCGGATTGCGCGGCAGGCTATCCTCCCGGACCACGATCCGCCCGGGCAGCATGTAGTTGGGCAGGTGCGGCTTGCAGGCGGCCAGCACCGCGGCGGCATCGAGCGTCACACCTGGCTTCGGGCACACCACCACCACAATCGCCTGCCCCAGCAACGGGTGCGCTACGCCGACGGCGGCGGCCTCCGCTACCTTGTCATTGGCATGGATGACCTCTTCCACCTCGGTCGGGCTGACACGATAGCCGGAGGTCTTGATCATCTCGTCCTTGCGGCTGATGAAATACAGGAAACCGTCTTCATCCATGCGAACGGTATCGCCGGACCACACGGCCATTTCGGGCAGCGGCAATCCGTCGTGCAGCGACGGAATCGGCCGGAAACGTTCGGCGGTTTTTTCCGGGTCGTTCCAGTAGCCCATGGCCACCAGCGTGCCCCGATGCACCAGCTCTCCGGGTTCACCTGGCGCGCAGCGGGAACCGTCTTCGCGCAGCACCAGTACCTCGGCATTGGGGATTGCCTTGCCGATGGAGTCGGGGCGCCGGTCCAGTTCGGCCGGCGGCAGATAGGTGGAGCGAAATGCTTCCGTCAGACCGTACATCAGGTAGGGGCTGGCTGCCGGCAGGGCCTTGCGCAGCAGGTCCAGCGTTGCCCGCGGCATCGCGCCGCCCGAGTTGGTGAGATAACGCAGCGACCCGTCTTGCGGCCACTTCAGCTGTGCCAGTTGCATCCACAGGGGCGGCACCGCGGCCAGCCCTGTGATGTGTTCTGCCTCGACTGCCTTGACGATATCGCGCGGCAGCAGATGGTTCATCAGCACCACTGTTGCGCCGGCCAGGAAACCCGTGGTCAGCTGGCTCAGGCCGTAGTCGAAACTGAGCGGCAGCACTGACAGGATTCGGTCTTGCGGCGTATTGCCCAGATAAGCGGCAACGCTGGCCGCGCCTGCCACCAGATTGCGGTGGGACAGCACCACCCCTTTCGGTTTGCCGGTACTGCCGGAGGTGTACAGGATGGCAGCCATGTCGGTATCGATGCTGCGGTGCCTGTTGGCCTTGCCGCTGCCGGACTGCAGGCTGGCCCACGAGATGACATTGATTCCCGGGATGGCAGGCAGCGCCGCTTCCGGCCCGGTCACGATCACCGTTTTTAAATCGGCGCATTGCGGCAGGATTGCCGCCAGCGATTGCAGCCGTTCGATCGAGGTCAGCAGTATCTTGACGTTACAGTCGCGCAGGATATACAGCACCTGTTCCGGCTTGAGCAGCGGATTGACGGGGACAAATACCCCGCCCGCGGCTGCGGCGCCGAATAATCCGGACACCGTTTCAATCTGCTTCGGCAGATAGACTGCCACCCGATCGCCACGCGCCAGGCCCAGCGCCAGCAGGCCAGCCGCGGTTAACTCCACAGTGGTTGCCAGCTCAGCGTAACTCAGGCGCTGCGTTTGATAGACCAGTGCTTCAGCGTCAGGCAAACGTCCGGCAGACTGGACGATAAACTGGTGGATAAGATCGGTCATCAGGGTAAGCGCATTGTTGAATGCAAAAGATTATGCCTTAGAATTCAGACCGGACGCATTCCCGGCGGGCGCAATGCGGGAAGAAACCTTGAACTGTTTATAATCCTGAACAGATTGTCTCCTCAACACCGACCAGGCACTGCCACTGAATGAGCAAAGTCAGCATCTACGAACGTTTTGAGGATCTTCCCGAACCTTGTGTAGCATTGTTCGACAAGACCAGTGCTGTCTCGGGCGTTTTCTGCAGCCTTCCATGGTTCCGGCATCTGGCGGCGACGGTATTTGACAAGAACCAGCGGCTCCGCATTTACACCGTTGAATCCGATCACCCGGCCCTGGTGCTGCCGATGTGCGAAGAGACCCCATCGAAAGGTGTTTTGGCAGCACGCAAGCTCACGGCGATCGCGAACTTCTATACAGCGGTGTTCAGTCCGCTCGTTGCCGAACCGGAGCGCGGCCTGCAACAAAATCTGCATCTTGTCGCCGGCGCGATCGCCGCCGACCGGCCACGCTGGGATACGGTCGACCTGCATCCGATGGAAGAAGGCACTGCCTTGTTTGATGGCACGCTGGATGCATTCCGGCGCGCGGGCATGGCGGCCCATAGCTACTTCTGCTTCGGCAATTGGTATCTGGAGGTGAAACACCGCAGCTATGGTGAGTATTTCGACAGCCTGCCTTCAAAATTGAAAAACACCCTCAAGCGCAAGTCGAGGCAACTGGAAGATGGCGGCCGCCTGCAGATCGACCTGATTGCGGGCGGTCCTGATCTTGCGCAGGCCATCGCCGCTTATGAAAAAATTTACCAGTCGAGCTGGAAGATACCGGAGGTTTACCCGGACTTCATCCCCGGACTGATTCATGTTTGCGCCGCACAAGGATGGCTGCGCATGGGGGTGGCTTACATTGACGGCCAGCCTGCCGCCGCCCAGATATGGATCGTCAGTCAGGGTGTGGCGTCGATTTACAAACTGGCATATGACGAACAATTTTCAAAATTTTCGGTAGGATCCATCCTGACCGCGCGCCTGATGCAGCATGTCATCGATACCGATCTTGTGCGCGAAGTCGATTTCCTGAGCGGAGATGACCCCTATAAACAGGACTGGATGTCACACAGACGAGAGCGCCGGGGTATCATCGCCTTCAACTTGCGCACCGTGCACGGCGTGTTTGCCGCGCTCAGGCATGCGGCGGGGCAGACCTGGAAAAACATTGCCGCGCGCAGGACGGGCGCATAACCAACATCCGGAGCAGACCGATATCATGCAGCACCTGGAAGACATTACAAACATACTCGCCGACGTACTGGGTCTTGGCGAACGAAAAAAATCACTGACGGAAAACTCCCCCTTGCTGGGCGCCGTGCCCGAACTGGATTCGATGGCCGTCATCGGCATCATTACCGCTCTGGAGGAACACTTCGGCATCAGCGTCGATGATGATGAAATCAGCGCCGCCACCTTTGATACCGTCGGCAGCTTGACCCGCTTCGTACAGCAAAAACTGGGCGGATGAGCAAACCTTCCGCCGAGCCTTTCTTTCTGGACGCGCGCCCGGGGCAGCGGTTTTGCCTATTTCATGCCCCGCATGCGGGCACACAATCGCGCGGCTCGATCATTTATGTTCATCCGTTCGGCGAGGAAATGAACCGGTCGCGGCGCATGGCCGCACTGCAGGCCCGGGCTTTTGCGGCGGCTGGATTTGGCGTGCTGCAAATCGATCTGTTCGGATGTGGCGACAGTAGCGGCGAGTTCGGCGATGCGCGCTGGGAACTCTGGAAAGAAGACCTGGCCCTGGCCTGGAAATGGCTTGATGAACGTGCCGCCGGTCCGATCAGCCTGTGGGGTTTGCGTCTGGGGGCATTGCTTGCCCTGGATTTCGCGCGTGATGCGTTACATGCGGTCGACCGGCTAATACTGTGGCAACCCGTGGTCAGCGGAAACGCTTTTCTCACGCAGTTTTTACGCACGCGTGTGGCGAGTGACATGCTGGCCGGCAAAGAGGGAACAAGCAATGGAACACAGGGAATGCGCGACGTTCTGAATGCTGGTGCAACGCTCGACATTGCAGGCTACGAACTGGCGCCGCCGCTGGCCGCACGCATCGACGGCCTGGCCATCACCGGGCTGCTTGTCGCCAACACGCCGGTACACTGGTTTGAAGTGGTGGCGGAACCGGATCGGCCGCTGCCACCCGCGATTGTCCGGGCAAGCGCCGACTGGCAGCGGCTAGGTGTCGATTGCCATGTGCACCGGATAGCCGGCGCCCCGTTCTGGGCCACGCAGGAAATCACGGAAGCGCCTGCGCTGTTGACGGCGACCATCGGCGTTTTTACCGAGGTGGTTTCTTGAACGTCGAGGAACGTGCGCTGCGCTTCGACTGCGATGACCAATCGCTGTACGGCATACTCAGCGTGCCCGCGCAGGCTTCACCTCGCGGTGTGCTGATCGTGGTGGGAGGCCCGCAATATCGGGTCGGAAGCCACCGCCAGTTCACGTTACTGGCGCGCGACCTGGCCGCGCAGGGTGTGCCGGTCATGCGCTTCGATTACCGCGGCATGGGCGACAGTGAAGGCGAGGCGCGGCAGTTCGACACCATCGAAGTAGACATGCGTCAGGCGCTCGACCAGTTCTTCGTGTTGATGCCCGGGCTCCGGGAAGTGGTCATCTGGGGACTGTGCGATGGCGCCTCGGCCGCGCTTTTTTATGCCCACCGCGACGTGCGTGTATCCGGCCTGGTGCTGGTCAATCCGTGGGCACGGACCGATGAAGGCCTGGCGAAGGCTTATCTGAAACACTATTACACCGCCCGTCTGTTTGATCGGGAGTTGTGGCGCAAGATACTGCGCGGCGGTTTTGATTACCGGGCTGCGGTCCGCTCTGTTTTCAGGCTGGCCGGACAGGCTGTCGCGCCGCGCAAGGAAAGCGCCGCTGCCAATGTGCCGCCGCTGCCCGCACGACTGGCCGATGGCTTCCGTCGTTTCCAGGGCAAGGTGCTGCTGATCCTGAGCGGCAATGACCTGACCGCGCAGGAATTCGCGGAACTGGTCAAGGGTTCGCAAGATTGGCAGACGCAATTGCGGTCGTCACGCGTGCAACGGCGTGACCTGCCGGAGGCGAACCATACTTTCTCGCAGCGCGGCTGGCGCGACCAGGTATCGTCATGGACTCGGGAATGGATCACGTCATGGTGAAACGTGTGCTCATGATCGCGTTTCATTTTCCGCCGTTCAGCGGCAGCAGCGGCATTTTGCGCACCCTGAAGTTTGCCCGATACCTGCCTGAATCCGGCTGGCAACCGATCGTGCTGACGCCGCATGTCCGCGCTTATGCAAACACCAGCGATGAGCAATTGGCCGAGATCCCGGAACAGGTGAGCGTGCATCCCGCATTCTGTCTCGATAGCTCGCGGCACCTGGCGTTCAGGGGGCGCTACCTGCGTTTGCTGACACTGCCGGATCGGTGGGTGTCATGGTGGTTTGGCGCTATTCCGGCCGGTATCAAGCTGATCCGGAAACTGCAGCCTGCGATCATCTGGTCGACCTATCCGATCGCGACCGCACATCTGATCGCACTCACGCTGCACCGCCTGACCGGCATTCCGTGGGTCGCCGACATGCGCGACCCGATGACCGATGAAGTCCATCCCAGCCATCCCCTGACCCGCCGCGCCTATCAGTGGATCGAGCGCAAGACACTGGCCCACTGCACCCGCGCCGTGTGCACGACACCGGGCACGATCCGGATTTATCGCGAGCGTTATCCGGACATTCCGGCGTCGCGTTACAGCCTGATCGAGAATGGTTACGATGAAGAGAATTTTGCCGCAGCCGCGGCCGGCGCCAGCATCGCGGCGTCCGGCGGCAAGCCGTTTGTGCTGCTGCACAGCGGCGTCGTCTATCCTTCCGAGCGCGATCCGACCCAGCTTTTTGAAGCGCTGGCAAGCCTGGCGCAAGAAGGAAAAATATCGGCCGCTACATTCCAGCTGGTTTTGCGCGCCGGCGGCCATGATGAACACCTCGGCAACCTCATCACACGGCATGGTGTTGCCAGCCTGGTGAAGCTGGCGCCGGCGCTGCCCTATCGCGAGGCCTTGTCCGAGATGTTGTCCGCGGACGGCCTGCTGCTGCTGCAGGCATCAAACTGCAATAGCCAGATTCCGGCCAAGTTGTATGAGTACCTGCGTGCGCAACGTCCTGTGCTCGGATTGACCGACCCGATCGGCAATACGGCCGGGGCCTTGATCGATGCAGGCATCGATACGATTGCGCCGCTGGACTCGACCGAAGCGATCAGACACGCGCTGCTGCGCTTCCTGGATCTGGCGAAACTTAATGAAGCGCCGGTCGCCTCCATGGAAAAGGTGCTGGCTAACGCGCGGCAAGCACGCACCAGGGAGCTGGCGCTGCTCCTGGATATGGTTGCACAGGAAGCCGGGCAAGTACGAAGTGTCGCCAACGCATGAACTATTTCCGATAATCATTGTCAATTTACCAGCGCAAACATTGATGATTGTTATAAATTATTCTTTCCTCGCCATTTACGCGAAACAATGTTATTGCTGAGGGCAGGGTACTTTTCCCTTCCGATTCAACATGGGAAATTTTTCCTCTTTTTATAAAGATGGTGCGGCATGTCTTCTTACTTGAAATGTTTGATTGTGGCGGCCTCGACAGGATTGTCGCTGGCGGCGGTCGCCGCCGACAATAGCGTGCCCGTCAGCGCGGAAGCCGCGCGCGAGATGGTCGCGCAGGCGAAGAAACACGAGCATGCCGAAGGTGTGCCGCGCGATTACGAACGTGCTCATCAACTGTATTGTGCCGCCGCCAAATCAGGCGATGCGGAGGGTTTGTATTCGCTGGGCTGGATGTACGCCAATAGCCGTGGTGTCGCAAAAGACGATGGCATTGCAGCGCGCCTGTTCAAAATGGCGGCTGACAAAGGTTATGCGCATGCGCAGACGGTGCTGTGGCACATGATACCGAATGCAAACGCCACCTTGCCGGCTTGCCTGACAGCCCAGGCGCCGAAAGTGAAGGAAGTGGAACAAACGGTGGCGGAGGTTCCTGAAACAGTTTTTCCCAAAGGTCCGATTTACGATCTGGTGGCAAAACTTGCGCCACGATATGACGTTGACCCTCGCCTCGCGCTGGCGGTCATTTCAGTCGAATCCGGATTTAACGTAAAAGCCCAATCCCCTAAAAATGCGCAGGGGCTGATGCAGCTGATGCCAGGGACGGCGGAACGTTTCCGTGTCAAGAATACCTTCAATGCCGAAGACAATATCAAGGGTGGCCTGGCCTACCTGCAATGGTTGCTGGCTTTTTTCAAAGGGAATGTAACGCTGGTTGCGGCAGCCTATAACGCCGGCGAAGGCGCAGTGGAAAACTACCGCGGGGTACCGCCCTACCGGGAAACCCGGGACTATGTGCGCAAGATTACGTCACTGTACAAAAAGGATACCCATCCGTACAAGGAAAGCCTGGTCAGGGCCTCGCTTATTCTGCAGCGGCCATTGAACGCGAGTACCCGCCCGAAATAAAAAGTCCCGGCGGATGACCGGAGCCGCATTCGTAGGGTGTAATAAGCGCAGCGCATTACACCGCTCAGAGTTCGCAAATCCCCCATCCATCGTAAAGCCCATTCCATCAGGCGCCTAACTACGCGGAAGATTGCCCCTCGCCGCCAGGCGCCTGTTTATTCGCGCACTCCACACATCCAGTGCCTGGCTCAAAAAATTCTTCAGACTGTTGGCGTACCTTTGTTCAACCAACACGTTCACAAGATAAGCCAGCGCCAACATCAGGAACATCGTCCCCCACAGCACGACATGCTCGTTCATCGAAGGATAGGCGATATTGAATATCATGTAGCCGATATTCTGATGAAGTAAATACAGCGGATAAGTCAGCGCACCGATAGCCGCCCAATCTTTTTTTCCGATCACCCCTGTACGTTTCGTCGCCACCAGATAAATCAAGACATGGAACACGGTAATGACGCCTGCGACAACGTAGAGGTTGAATGGCGCGCCGTAGTGCTGTTCCAGACGCGGAAGCTGAGCCAGAGCATGGTGTAATCCGACTAACCAGGCGGCCAGAATAGTCAGAATTGTTGCGCGTGAAAAGCCGCTTGACCAGCCTTTGTAAAACATGGCGCCAGCAATGAATGCCGGCGCATGATCGGTAATGAAAATCGAGCGCAGGCGCCAGCTTGGGAACAGGTCAAGGGCGATCGTCACCACCAGCCAGGCGACGAAAAATAGCGGAGCCCGGTGCATCTGTCTGAACAAAAGCAATAAAGCGATCATCAAATAAAATTTGATTTCAACAAACAGGGACCAGTACACACCGTCGATTGAAACGACACCGGCAAACCCGCTCAGCATCGTCATATTGATGACATATTGGGGAATCGTCGCTGAGTAGCGTTGTCCGCCGAACGCAAGAATCGACAGGAAGGTCAGCGTGCAGCACACCCAAAACGCCGGATAAAGCCGGGCTACCCTCGAGACAACAAATTTTTGCAGGCTACCGGATGATGCAGATCTCAGCACGACAAAACCGCTGATTAAAAAAAACAGGTCAACGCCGAGATATCCGTACTTTGCAATCGGAGCCAATAAAGGATACGGCATGACCGACATGCCATCAGCCGCGTAGCCCCGGAATGCATAGTGATAAAAAACGACCAGTACCGCCGCTGCGAATCGCAATAAATCGATTGTATTGAGGCGGTTATTGTCCACTGGCTTTTGAAATTCGGGATGTGTGTAGCTGATCATCGAGCGATGATCGGCTACGCAGAGGGCACGCCAGTCTCAACGGGCTTTCGCCAGATCGGCAATGTACCAGTTCAAGGCCTGCTGCAACCCGGCATCGATCCGATGTGTAGGCTCATAACCCAGCAGCGTGCGGGCCTTGGAAATGTCCGCCTGCGAGTGACGGATATCGCCGCTGCGAAACGCGCCATAAGTCGGCGCATGTTTTTGCAGATGCGGAAAACGATCAAGCAGCACCGAACGCATCGTCTGGTAGAGCTGGTTCAGCGTTGTTCGGTCGCCGAGGGCGACGTTGTAGACCTGATTGACGGCATCCGGATTAACGGTTGTCGCCGCCAGCAGATTGGCCTGCACGACATTCTCGATGAAACAGAAATCCCTGCTGGTTTCACCGTCGCCATTGATCATCAATTCCTTGTCCCTGATCAGGGCGGCAACCCATTGCGGAATCACGGCCGCATACGCGCCGTTGGGATCCTGCCTGGGCCCGAAGACATTAAAATAGCGCAGCCCGATATTTTCGACGCCATAGGTGCGGGCGAAAACATCGGCGTACAGCTCGTTGACCAGTTTTGTCACCGCATAAGGCGACAGCGGCTTGCCGATCACACCTTCCACTTTCGGCAGGTCGGGATGGTCGCCATAGGTCGAGCTGGACGCCGCATAGACAAACCGTTTTACCTTTGCATCGCGCGCCGCAACCAGCATGTTCAGGAAGCCGGTGATGTTATTGGCATTGGTGAGGAGCGGATCGTTGATCGATCGTGACACCGATCCCAGCGCCGCCTCGTGCAAGACGTAATCGACACCGGCGCAGGCCGCGCTGCAATCTTCCAGGTTGCGGATATCACCTTCGATGAAGGTGAAATTGCGCCAGTTGTCCGGCCCCACCAGCTTCTGCACCTGGTCGAGATTGTGGCGAAATCCATTGGAAAAGTTATCCAGGCCGGTGACTTTCTGCCCCAGCTTGAGCAGCGTTTCCAGTAAATTGGAGCCGATGAAACCCGCCACTCCCGTGATCAGCCAGTGAGATTGCCGACCGCGTAACGCCTCTTGTACATCGTGGTATTTTGTCATGTCTGTGCTGTCATTCTTATGGGGGTCGATTCACAGCCTCCAGACAGTCAGACCGGCCTCACGCAGCGCGGTCTGGTCGAACTGCGATTTCACATCGATGAAACAACCCTTCTTGATGACTTTGGACAGGTAATCGGAAAGCGGCCTTGCGGCCAGTTCACGATGCGACACGGCCGCAATGATGGCATCGGCACGCGGCAGGTTTTCCCAGCTTTCGAGTTCAACGCCGTATTCATGTTTGGCTTCGGCGGCATCTGCCACCGGGTCATGCACATGCACCGATACGCCGTAGGACTGCAGCTCGGAAATCACGTCGGCGACTTTTGAATTGCGGAGGTCGGGGCAGTTTTCCTTGAAGGTCAGGCCCAGCACGTTGACGCGGGCGCCGCTGACATTGACACCGGCGCGGATCATTTCCTTGACGGTTTTTTCAGCAACCAGTTTTGCCATGCCGTCATTGATGCGGCGGCCGGCGAGGATCACCTCCGGATGGTAGCCGATCATCTCTGCCTTGTAGGTCAGGTAATACGGATCGACGCCGATGCAGTGGCCGCCGACCAGGCCCGGACGAAATGGCAGGAAATTCCACTTGGTGCCCGCGGCCTGCAATACTTCCAGCGTATCGATGCCGATTTTATCGAAGATGATCGCCAGTTCGTTCATCAGCGCGATGTTCAGGTCGCGCTGGGTGTTCTCGATGACCTTTGCCGCTTCGGCGACCTTGATGCTGGAGGCGCGATGCACGCCGGCCGTAATGATTCCTTCATATAAGCTCGCGACTTTATCCAGCGTGTCGGCATCGTCGCCCGAGACAACTTTCAGGATCGTCGTCAGCGTATGTTCCTTGTCGCCCGGATTGATACGCTCAGGCGAAAAGCCGACATGGAAATCGGTCTTCCACTTCATGCCCGAATTTTTTTCCAGGATGGGGATGCACACTTCTTCAGTGGCGCCCGGATAGACGGTCGATTCGAAAATAACGATGGCGCCGCGTTTCATGTTGGCGCCGACTGTCTTGCTGGCGCCGGCCAGTGCGGTGAAGTCAGGCTGATGCGCGAGGTCGACCGGCGTAGGCACGGCGACCACGATATAGTCGGCTTCGGCGAGGGCTGTCGGATCGTTGCTGACATGGAGCTGGGACGCCGCGCGCAACTGCTCCGACGACAGCTCGCCGGTCGGATCTATATATTCCTTGTAGCTCTGCACTTTGCTGGCAGACAGATCAAATCCGATCGTACGCTGTTTTTTTCCAAATTCAACGGCTAAAGGCAAGCCTACATATCCGAGTCCAACGACGGCAACGACATTCATAAATGCATCCCAATTGGCAATGTTAAAGTTGCTTGAATATATCAGATAGGGCTGGAAAAAGCATTAATCCGCCCCATCCCATACAGCAGAGAATGACCTGATTTTCAGTGTCATGATTGAATTGAGCGCAAGAGCGCATGCGGAGGCTGTGTGCCAATAAAAAAATGGCCTGCTTGCGCAGGCCATTTCAACTGTAACTAAAACCGTCAGTTATTATTTGACTGCCTTGCGACGGCGAAATGCTGCCAGTCCTGCGAAGCCGAGGCCAAGCAGTGCCAGGGATGCTGGCTCTGGAACTGCTACTGAGTCACCGAAGATTTGACCAGTCGAGGTAGCGATAACCTGATTGGCGCCAAAAGTCGCGGAAGCCCCCGACAGTAAATCAGTACCAAATAACTGAGTATTCGTATTGAAGTAGTCAGCCGCAATTCCACCCGTTACCTCAAAATAATTAAACAGCGAACCAGAACTGAATCCGCCGCTTGTTGTAAAGTCATTCGCCACACCTCTCAACTCCAGGAACAAAGTACCGTCCGCGGCATCTGCTGCCAGGCTCGTGCTGATCTTGAAATCAGGCGTGCTGTCCACATAAAGACGCAGCCAGCCGTTACTCAGCGTGTCCTCACCGATCACAGTGAATCCGCCGAAGGTGAAGGTCAATTCGCATGACGCACAAAATCCTCCGCCGGTTAAGGATGGGTCGAGTGTCACACCGTTGAAACTGTTAACTTCACCCACGCCTTGCAGAACATCGCCTAAAACTACTGATGTCGGATTGATTGCGTTTGCGTAATTTGCTGCTGCGTTGTCGGTATCAGCAACGGCGTTGGCGCCCTTAGTGAAGAACTGGTTGAAATTAAAGCGGCCAGTGAAGTCGCTGTCAGTGATATTGGTAGCATTCGTATCCCACGTGACTCCACCGACATTGACTATCGCGGCTTGGGCTGCCGAAGCCATTGCCGCCGTTACTGCTGCTGCTACGAGCAATTTCTTGAAAAATTTCATGGTAGATCTCCTATAAGATTGTATCGGTTGGCGCTTATTAACAATTGCCATGCAACCTTATTAGCACGTACCATGCCAGGGATCGACACAATCTATAAGTCATTGTTTTTAATGATTTTTATTTTAACAGGGCACTTTCTCAATACCTCAGTGTAAGAAATCCTGACAGTAAGTTGTCTAGCCATCACTATTGATAGCGGCCAGGCGCAATCAGGCTGTCCGGATCGACATTCCGGCGCAGGCGTTCATGAAAAATCCTGGAATCGCTTTGCAGTCCTGACAACGCTTTCATCGCGTTAATCCCGACCCGGTACGGAAAAACGCCGAGCAGCCGCCCTTTCAAGAGCAATTCGTCATAACAGGCACTTGCGGCGGCGACTTGGCGCGGATCGCCGCGGTCGAAAATCAGCGGCACGGTACTGTCGAATAATTTGTCACTTATAGAGGTGAAGGTGATCAGCGGCTCGAGTCCATGCTTTTTTGTCACCTCGCTGACCAGGTTCAGGTAAGCCCGCACGCCGGCCGGACGCATCGGCACCAGCGGCGCGAACCAGATCAGGCCACATCCGTCCCGCGATGGATCGCGCGATGGACCTTGCGGTCCGTTCGGATTGCGCCAGTAGGCCAGCGGCAGCGCAGTTTCGTTGGGGCGGCCATTGACGAGTTCCAGCGATTTGGCGATGGTGTTTGCGGTGCTGCCCACACGCTGGCCGATGGCGCCGGGCACCCAGGTCGCCACCTTCGACAGCACCGACGCATTCTTCGGGCTGAGGAATATCAACCGGCTGGCGATGCCCGACAATTCCGCGCGGATTTCCTTTTGCGCCGCGGCCACCATGCGCTGCGTACCGTACAGTGTGCCGAATCCGGTCCATGCGCCGATCTGGAACTGGCGTCCCATCTGTTCGATGACCGATTGTGGAATCAGGCCGTCCGCACCCAGGCGGTCGGCCGGATAAGGCGCGGACATGGCCAGCACCCGGTGCTGGTTCATCAGGTTGAGGCCGCCGACGGTGCCCGGCAGTTTGCCCAGGATCGCCCGCACACGCTCGACGGCCTCTTCCAGCAGCGCGTCGTCCTTCAGGCTGAACAGGCAAACCTTCACGCACGCGGGCCGGCGCGCCAGAATGATGGTCATGCGGGTGACGATGCCAAAACCGCTTTGCGTGAACAGCCCCGCCGAATACGGTCCGATCCCCCATTTGAAGAGCCCGGCCAGGTCTTCGCCGCCCGCTTCGCGCAGCGCGGTGCGGTACATGCTGCCGTCGGCCAGCACCGCTTCCAGATCGGTGACGGCGCCGAAGTGGTCGGTGTGGGGCGTTACGCCGTAACCGCGTTCCAGTGCATTGCCAACCAGGCTGCAGTGCGGTCCCGCGCCGGTGACCGGAACCAGGTACTGGTGTCCGCCCGCATCGAGGAAATCCGCCAGCATCCCTTGCGTAACGCCGGGTTCAAGCGTGATCACACCGAGCTCGGCATCGAATTTGATGATCTTTTGCATGCCCGACAAATCGAGGATCACACAATCGTCGCGCGCGGGCAGCGCCGTGCCGTAACCCCAGTTGCGTCCGGTGCTGATCGGGTAGACGGCGATCTTGTGCCGGTGCGCGATACGCATGACGTCTGGCAGGATGGCGGCGTCCATAATGCGCAAGGCGCCAGCGATGATGCGCTGATTGCCGCTGGCATCGGCGCTGTAGGCCTGGTGCGCGGACTCGCCTTGCAGCACCAGCGCGGGATCAAGGAGGTGGCGCCATTCGTCTAGTGCGGCTTGAAGGTTCATGATGTCGGGTTTATCGTGGATACGGTTATCGAAGCCTGGTGCGGACTGTATGAAGGCATCGCGATGCGAGTTCAGTCTGGATTCCCCCTTGCAGGGGGCCCGCCGAGGGGCGCGCACAGGCTTGTAAGCCTGTGCCGTTACGCAGGCAGGCAGCATGCTGCCCGAAACCCCTGCTTCACCTTTCGCGGGAATGACGGTGGTAAGAGTGGATGTCTTATCAATTACTACCGTCGTTCCCGCGCAGGCGGGAACCCAGAGTGAGCTAACACGCAAGGGACACCGATAGCGGTGCCGCCCTGGACTCCACCCTCTATATTGGCATGGGACGAAATCCCAGCCCCCATCAATCCAGCGGCAGCAATCTTCGCACGATACCTTCTTCTTCCCGCAGTGAAAAGAAATAAGGATAGAGGGATCTGGTGGTATCCGGGTAATCGCTGGTACCGCCATACTTGATGATCTGCTGCTCGACATAATCGAGGCTGACCCATAGCAAATAGGCCGGTGCATTCACGCGCGGATTTGTTTTCATCTCTCCCTGCCGCTTGAAGCCCAGCATCCTTTCATAGAAAAGACGGTGGCGCGGATTGACCTCAATGAAAACATCAGTGCATTGATGAATGCGGCGGCCATAGATGAAGATGATGTGGAACAGCGAAGCAAGCACCATCTTGGAGCGGATGTTGGGATCGAACGCCAGCTTGATGATTTCGCAGACCTTGCCGTCCCTGGTGCGAAAACGATCGATTTCATCCTTGAAGACCTCATCCGCCAGCAAGCCGACAGACGAATCCATGCCCAGCGTCGCTGTCCCGATCACCATGTCCTTGTAAGACGCTGTGAGGGTGATGCGGTTTGGACTGCCCTGCAGCTTATGGGCGCCGGTGTACCCCCGCCACGAATACATCTTGTTGATCAGCATGCTGGCCGAATTGCGCCCGTCTTCGGTATCGGCCAGCCGTATCCTGAAGCTTTGCTGACTGACCTTGAAGTCGCTGACCAACATCCTCGAGGACGGATTGTCCTCTGGAATATCGAGTTCGCGGTCGTTCGATATCACTGCGATGGTATTACCGAACCCGGTAGCCGCTTCCCTTTTTGGCATTTTTCCCATACGTTACTTCCTTACCATCGTTTCTCCAGCTTTCTGCGTGCTGCTAATGAGATTGTTCAACATGTCCAGAGAGATCAGAATGCATCCTTCCCTGAAACGGCCAGCTCAATTCGTCCAGGACAGAGACGGTGATCGGATGGTCGTGGACTTCACCCCGATAACGGTCAATGGCTGATTGGTTTTGTTCTTCTGTCAGCGGCGGGAAAAAATACGGGTACAGGGATTTGGCGATGTTGGCGCCATCCGAGGTGCCGCCGTATAACCGTATCTGTTCATCAATGTAAGCGACATCGGCCCATAATAAAAACGCCGGCGCATTCACACGCGGATTCATTTTCCTGGCGCCTTGCCGCTTGAACCCGAGCATCCTTTCATAAAAAAGGCGATGGCGCGGATTTACCTCGATGAAGATATCCGTACACCGATGAATCCTCTGCAAATAAATGAACGCAACATGGAACAGGGAAGCAAGAACCAGCTTGGATCGCACGGTGGGGTCGAAAGCGAGCTTGGTCAACTCGCACACGTTGCCACCCCTGGCCCGGTGCTCATCGACTTCGTGCTTGAAGATTTCATCGGCCAGGATGCCGGCCGGCGAGTCGATGCCCAGCGTAATGGTGCCGACAACCGATTCAGCGATGGAAGCCGTCAGCGTGATCCGGTTCGCGCCTTCCTGCAGATGATGAGTGCCATCGTATCCACGCGATGAATACATTTTGTGGATCAGGGAGCTGGCACGATGACGCCCGTCTTCCGTGTCAACCAGACAGATGGTGAGGGTCTGGTCATTTATATCGAAATCCAGCGTCTCGCTGCCGTTCGATTCGATGAAGGACAATAATTTATCCTCCATCGACGCGGCTGCTGGCCTGTCAAAGGCAGGAGCAGCCTCAAGCACCATTTGTTTTCCTTGTTTCTCAGACATCATGGCGGTTCTCGGAGGGCAAAAGCGTATTTATCATGGGGGGGCCGGATCAACATGCCGATCCGGCCGGCGTGGCTTGCTCCATCGATAAGAGAGTGCAAATGCGCTTGTGCTTGTACTTGGTCTTGTTCCGGTCAGATGCCGAGGTCACTGCATCTGCTTGAGCAATGCTTTTGCTTCTTCAATTTTAGGGAATGTCTTCCCGGACGCTAATAATTGTTCAAGCTCCTGGCGTCCCTTGGCCTTGTCGCCGGATTTAAGCAGGCCGGCCGCAAAATGATATCGAACGTCAGCGGAGTTTGGCGCCAGAGTGGTTGCCTTCTGCAGCAACGGCAGGCCACGCGAGGTATTGCCTTGCTCGACCAATATCCATCCCAGGGTGTCCATGATGCCGGCATTTTCCGGCATCAGCTTATGCGCCTTTTCCGCATACTCCAATGCACGCGGGTCTTTTTCTTCCTGAAGCGCCAGGGCCAGGTTGTTCATCGCCGCGGCGTTGCCGGGCTCGGTTTGCAGGACCGCCAGGTACTGGTCAATCGCGATCTTGTTTTGTTTTTTCAGCAAGGCTTTGGTAGCCAGATACATGCGGACCGTGGTGTCCTTAGGCTGCTCTTTCATCCATTGCGCCAGACGGGCGTCCGCATCCTTTTCCTTGCCTGACTGCTGGAGCGCATCGTGCAGCTTGATCATGACCGGTGCGGTCTTGCTGACGGCGAAAGCCTGTTCATAGGATTTGACCGCAAGCGCGGGCTTCTTCTGCATCATCAGCACATTGCCTTCGATTTCAAAACCGACCGGCAATTTTGCATTCTGCTTCTGGATCTGGCGGGCGATCACCATGGCCTGATCGAGATTGCCATTACGAACCTCAAGCATGCTGAGCGCAACTTGCGCATCAATAAAATCCGGCTTGATGGAAAGCGAGGTTTTCAGCGCTTCCGCCGCTGCACCTGCATTCTGCATCGTCATGTGAACCGCAGCCATGCGGAAATGCGGAATCGGCGAGGTCGGCGACAGCCCTGCCAGCCTCTTGTAGCTTTCCAATGCGCCGGTCTTGTCGTCATTGGCGAGCTTGGCCTGGGCCAGCAAGTCGAGCGCATCGACGTTATCAGGATTGGCGGTCTGCAGTTTTTGCGCCAGCGCCAGTCCCTTTTGTTTTTCACCGAGAGACAGATAATGCGCTGCCAGTTGCAAGGCGGGCCGCAGTTCGTTCGGATTTTCGGTGCTGGCGCGCTCAAGCCATGTGGTGGCTTCTTCCTTGCGGCCTTGTGACGCCGCCAGGTTGGCCAGGGCCGTCATCGCGTTGACATTTTTCTTGTCGACCGCGAGCAGCGCTTCAAATCGCTTTTTCGCGTCTGCAGGCTTTTTCTCCTGCATGTCCAGTTGCGCCAGATTGGAGAGGGCCGGGAAATACGTTGGCTCCATGGCCAACGCCTTTTCGAAACTGGCACGGGCCTGTGCCGCGTTGCCCTTGCCTAAATAGGCGCCACCCTTCAGGTTCTGCACCACCGGATTTTTCGGATGCGTTTTTTCCAGCGTGTTTGCTGCTGCAATCGCTTTGTCGAATTCTTTCAGACGCAAGTGGGTCATGACGAGCAAAACGCCGGCTTGCGCTGGTTTCGGATCCAGGGTGGTCGCCAGTTCCAGTTCGGCAACCGCCCGCGCATTTTCGCCTTGCGCCAGTTTGCTCAGGGCCAGAGCGGTATGAATGTTTGCCGTCTGCGGCGCCAGCGCGCTCGCTTTTTCAAAATAATCGTTCGCTTTCGGGAAGTCCTTGGCCTGCATGTAGGATTCGCCGGCGAGCGTTAACAATTGTGTATCCTGCTGCGCGGTCTTGAGTGCCGGCATGACGATATTGAGCGCGCCTTGCGTCTGTCCGTTTTTCAGCAAGCTCGCTGCCAGCAGTTTGCTGGCGTACAGATGGTTCGGATTCTTCTCCAGGTATTTTTTCAAATGCTGTTCCGACTGCTGGGTCGCGCCAAGCGCGTATTGAATCGCGCCCGCCAGCAAGATGCTGGGCATATGTTCTGGCGCTACCCTTAACACCTGCTGTACGGACTCCAGGGCCGCGGCATGTTTCTGCTGGCTGAATTCCAGCAATGCCTGGGTATAGGAAATAATCGGGCTGTTTGGCGCGGCCTTGCGGGCGGCGTCTATGTCGGCCTTGGCGGCATCGAATTTTCCGGTGCTGATTTCTATGTTCGCTTTTGCGATAAGCGCTTCGGCGTTGCCCGGCTTCAGCTTGAGCGCCTCGCCATAAGCAAGCAGCGCGGCGTCGCTTTTTCCTTCCGCACGGGCTAAATGGCCCTTGAAAAACCAGGAATCGACATGCGACGGGTTTTTGGCGACCGCCTGCTCTGCCAGACGCCCGGCACCGGCAGTATCCTTCGTCGCGATCGCATGTTTGGCCAAACCAATCAATGCATCTGGGTAATCAGCTTTTTCTTTCAGCGCCTCTTCGAAAGCGGCTTTCGCTTCCTGCGGCTGGTTCAAGGCCAGATAGGCATTGCCGCGTGCGCTTGCAATTTGCGCGTTCAAAGGCGATCCCGGCATGGGCTTGATTTCATCAAGGATTTTCTGGAACTGCCCCATATCCACCAGCACCTTGGCCAGCAAAGGTTTCGTCAGGTCAGCGCTGATGCCCAGACTCATTGCCTTGCGCAATTCCTTTTCGGCCGACTGGACCTCACCGGTCTCAGCGTAAATACTGCCAAGTAAAAACCGCGCTTGGGCATCGTCCGGATTCTTTTGCAGCGCATTTTTCAACTGGATGATGGCAGCTTTAGTATCACCCTTTTGCTGATACGCCTTGGCCTCGGAAATCAATCCTTCGGAGGTTTGGGTTTTGCTGCATGCCGCTAAAACCACGCTAAGAAGAATGACTTCAGAAATTATCGCAACTTTGCCGAAGAGTTTTTTCCGGTTGCTTGACATATATTTATCTGCCGCCTTCATGTTGAATTGACTTGGTCATTGGATGGTTCGGGCTTGATCTGCGCCCTGCCGCGTACGCAATGAAGCGAACATCATGCAAGGTGCTGCTGGTCAATCCTGCTTAATTTAGTAACTTAATTTGGTAAATATAACGCGGGTTTAATTGCGGCACGGCCGGTACTACAAGATAGGGGGCCGTATCTTTCCATAGTTTATTTCTTGCAAGGTTACTACAATCGAAAGAATTCTTCACCTTTTAACATTCCGGAGAATAAGTTGCGACGACCGGCCAGAGCTTTATTACTTCCGGTCCATGCGGCGCTTTACACCCGGGGTTAAAAAATATACCTGCAGACACCTGACTTTGTCTATGGTTCGCACAAGGAAGCACGCTAAAACAGGTGTGAATTTCCAGCGTCTATTACCATCATTAAATTATTCGCCCCAATAATTGCACTCTGTACAATGTAATCAAGAGAATTCGCGTGATTAAAAATAGTCCGCAACAACCATAAAAGTCATGGGAACAAGAAATAATGAGAGAAACAGCCTTTGGTCAGGAATGGATCACCTTGCAGGGAAATCATGAGAAGCATGAGCACAGCCGGCTGCTGATCAAGCTGACATGCATCGTGTTGTGGGTGGCCGGCCTTGCCTTGTGGCCGAACTGGATGGTAATTATCCTGGTGATTTTGTTGTTATGGGTTCAGGAAAGCATTTTCTGCACCTTTCAATCGCGATTAGCCGCGCGGATCCTGCGAATCGAACATTTTTTCAAGGACGCCAGCCAGGAAGGACAGGCCCCGTTCCAGTTGCATTCGGAATGGGAGGCGACGCGCCCGGGCATGGCAAGAATGTTTGCGCAATACGCCGCCAACGCACTGCGGCCCACAGTTGCTTTTCCTTATGTTCCGCTTGTCGTCGTCACGTTTTTAATCTGGCTGGCATGAGCGCCAGTCTGATTGCTATTTCCGTCATCCGCTCGCTGATCCTCCCGCCTGTCAGCCTGGTCCTGGTTTATGCGGCCGGACGCTTGCTGCGCAAACGCTGGCCGCTATTCGGGAAATCTTTGAGTGCCGGCGCGATCGTTGTTTTATATTTGCTTTCCACCGGCATGGGTGTATCGAGGCTGGTCAATCCGCTGGAAGCGTTGAACCCGCCATTGGCATCATCCCAAGGCACTGGCGCGCAGGCTATTGTCGTGCTCGCGGCAGGACGCTTGATGAAAGCGCCTGAATATGGCAATCAGGATATCCCGGACTATATAGCGCTCGGGCGGCTTCGGTACGCCGCAAAACTATATCGGGAAACCCGTTTGCCGGTGCTGGTGTCGGGCGGCCTGGGATCTCCCGCCAGCGGCAAGCCGCCGTTGGCGGCTGGAATGGCAAGCGCGCTGGAAAATGAATTTTCCACACCTGTCAAATGGAGGGAAGATGCGTCGGCGAATACATCCGAAAACGCAGCTTATTCGGCGCGGATATTAAAGCAGGCGGGAATCACAAGGGTTTTTCTGGTAACGGATGCCATGCACATGCATCGTTCACGCATGGCATTCATCCGCCAGGGGCTGGAAGTGGTGGCAGCGCCGACCATATTCTTCCGCAAGGAACGTCTCATTCCTGGTGTCCTGATCCCCAGTCTTGAGAACCTGCGCCTGTCCCATTATGCAGTGTATGAGTGGATGGGCCTCGTGTGGTACCGCTGGAGATACGGCATCCCGGCGGGCATCAATTACTGACGCCCGCACGCAGCTTGTCGTTTTCAGTGATCGGTATCCATGAAGGACGCAAGGAAATCATCCACTTCCTGTTCCTTGTATTTCCGTCTCTTCAGGTCGCCTTCGGCCGCCTGGTGACTGCCGGAATTAAACGTGAGCTCCAGCAATTCGCATTGCGAGCTGCCCGCTTCGAGCCTGTCAAAATTTGCAAACGGCTCCAGAGGAATAATTTTCTTGCTACGTACGAAATGGGTATGTTGCATGAATAGGTTCCTTCCATTGTTATTGCAAAATGCAAAGCCATCTCAAAATGCAAAGCCATCTTAATGACGATGAGAATTGCCTTCTGTGCGGTGCCGTACTTTAGGCCATCTTTTTACGGAAATCCCGTTCGATAAGACTGATGTTGTTGAATCGACTTCATTAATTGTTCCCTCAGTGTTAATTCTCTTGTCTTTTTTGATCCCAAGATTGAGATCAAACAAGTAATTGCCATTTGCTTCCCGATGCACAAAAAGAAGTCAGAGTTGCTGTGATAAACTTTTGCATCATTTCAACTTATTGCTTATGAACATAGTCATTCTTGCCGCTGGCATGGGAAAGCGGATGCAATCCGCCTTACCGAAAGTGCTGCATCCACTGGCTGGAGAGCCTTTATTAACCCATGTAATCAACACTGCGCGCGCGTTAACACCATCTGCTCTTTGTGTGATTTACGGCCATGGCGGCGACGTCGTGCCGCGCACACTGGCAGCGCCCGACATCACATTCGCAAAACAGGAACCGCAGCTTGGCACCGGTCATGCGGTGATGCAGGCGCTGCCGTTTCTTGATGAGTCGGCGCCTACCCTGGTGTTGTATGGCGATGTGCCGCTGACAACTCTGCCCTCCTTGCAAGGCCTGGTGGACAGTGCCGGCGAGAATAAGTTGTCGATCTTGACGGTTCATCTTGACGATCCCGCCGGATATGGCCGCATCGTGCGCAACGACGGCCACATTACCCGCATCGTCGAGCAAAAGG